>DASYSG010000032.1:0-300985 GCA_036003585.1 Bryobacteraceae bacterium
GGTCGTCGTCAATTGGAATCGGAAGGAGCTTCTTCAAGCGTGCCTCACATCCCTGAGTCGCCAGACTCACGGCTCCTTCGAGGTGGTTGTGGTCGACAACGGCTCCAGGGATGGTTCCCCTGAGCTGGTCGAAGAAATGGCGAAGACCTACCCGGTGCCGTTGAAGCTCACCGTCAACTCGACCAATATGGGCTTCTGCGCGGCCAACAACCAGGGGATGTTTTCCACAGATGCCGAAATGGTAGCTCTGCTCAACAACGATGCGGAAGCCGAACCTGGCTGGCTAGCAGCTCTTGAACGCGTCATCCGGGAGGCTGAGGACATCGGCATGGCTGCCTCCAAAGTCCTGGTTTGGGAAGATCCTACGCGGATCGATAAGTGCGGCCACCTCATGTTTCCCGACGGACAAAATCGGGGCCGAGGGTCCGGCCAAACCGACCACGGCCAGTTCGATCGCACCGAAGAGGTCCTGTGGCCGGATGGCTGCGCCGCCATGTACCGGCGTGCGATGCTAGAGGACGTTGGCGGTTTTGACGAGGATTTTTTCGCATATGCCGATGACGCCGAACTGGGCCTTAGGGCCCGCTGGGCCGGCTGGCGATGTTTGTATACCTCCGACGCGGTGGTGCGGCATCACCGGGGCGCCACCTTGGGGCTCGGATCCGCCCGCCGGTTGACGCTGATTGAACGCAATCGCATTCTGCTGGCAGTGAAACTGTTTCCTTGGAGTCTGCTGTGGGCGAACGGAGCCTTCCTATTGGCGAGGATCGTGGCGGGGATGTGGGCAGCCGTCCGCAATCGGGGGGAGCTGCGCCACTATCCGGGAATGGGAGGGAAGTTCACGGCGGCGACGGCCCTCTTGCGGGGAATGGCGGAAGCGTTCCCCCGGATTCCAGCCACGCTCCGCAAGCGCCGAGCGTTGCGCGAGAAGCGCAGACTGACCGGACGGCAAATCCGCCGGCTGCTGCTGGCCAACCGGATCGGCCTGCGGGAGCTTTCCGAATCGGCCAATTGAATCACCCCTCCGAAGAATTGTGCGTGGCTTGTGGTCACACCGAAATTCGGGAACTGTTTGCGGCAACCGACCGCCTGTACAGCACCACCGACCGGATGTTTCAAGTCGTTGAGTGTACGTCCTGCCGCTTGATTCGCCTGCACCCCAAGCCGGCACCCAACGAGCTCCAGCAGTATTATCCGACTGACTATTGGTACGTCCCTGAGCCGGCGACGGTCGATCGAATGGAGCAGTGGTATCGCCGATTTGTATTGCGCGATCACCTGCAGTTCGTCGAAAGAGCCTTACGCGAATCCGAGGCCAAGGGGATCATCGCCGATGCCGGCTGCGGAGGCGGGTTGTTCCTGCAAATGCTCGCCGAACGCGGCGCTGTCGAACGCACCGGTCCCATAGCCGGTCTCGATTTTTCAATGGATGCGGCCCATGCGGCCTGGTGGCGCGCCGGTGTCCCCGCGGTGTGCGGGAACCTTACGCAGGCACCCTTCGCGCGAGGCAGTTGCGCCGCCGTCACCATGTTCCACGTCCTGGAACACCTTTACGATCCCGGAAGTTACCTCCGCGCCGCTCACGAACTTCTGCAACCTGAGGGACGATTGATCGTGCAGGTTCCTAACGCTGCCTGCTGGCAATTCCTGCTGCTGGGCGAACGCTGGGCCGGTATCGATGTCCCTCGTCACCTTACGGATTTCCGCGCCTCCGATCTGGACCGGCTGCTCGAGAGCTGCGGATTCGAAGTGCTGCGGCACAAGCATTTTTCGCTGCGCGATAATCCTGCCGGATTAGCCACCAGCCTCGCGCCCAAGCTCGATCCCATGGCGCGGCGCATCCGGCAGATCGCCGAAACGGCGCGGCAGCGGCTGTGGAAAGACCTGGTGTACACAGCTCTGATGGCCGCATCGGCGCCCTTCACTCTTCTTGAAGCTGTGTGCCGCGCCGGGTCGACCATCATGATCGAAGCCCGCAAAAAAACGTGATCTACGAGACCTTACGAAATCTACTGCCAGATTCACTGGGTCGGTACGTAATGCACTTCGAGGCAGCCATCGAGGACGCGGTCGCTAATTTCGCTGAATCTCTGCCGCGAGGGATTCGCATGCTGGATGCGGGAGCAGGCGAGACCGCTCACAAACATTACTTCGCGGCACAGCGATACTGCGGGCTGGACCTGGCGGTAGGCGATAAAGCTTGGGACTACTCGAAGCTCGACGTCCTGGGCGATCTGGAGACGCTTCCCTTCTCCAACCGCACGTTCGACGCGGCCATCAACATCGTCACGCTGGAGCACGTACTGAACCCCGAGCTGGTGATCTGCGAATTAGGCCGCGTGCTCGCGCCCAATGGCCGCCTCCTGCTGGTCGCGCCGCTGCAATGGGAAGAACACCAGCAGCCTCACGACTACGGCCGATTCACTCGCTTCGCCCTCGATCGCTTGCTGCGGCAAGCCGGATTTACCGACATTTCGATTCAGCCCGTCGGTGGAATCTTCCGGCTAATCTCGCGGCGTCTGCTGAACGCCTTGCAATTTTTTCCCGGGCCGCTGGTTTTCGTCGCGGCCATATTTTTCGCGCCGCCCGCGCTCATGCTGCCGCTGCTCGACCCCCTGGATAAAGACCGGTCTTTTACACTGGGATATATATGTTCCGCGCGCAAGCCTTCGTGATCGCACTTCTATCGACCGCGTGTTTTGGAGCGGGTGTTTCCGGCGCTTCGGCACTGGAGTTCACTCGCCATGCGGTCGCCTTCGGCCCGCGGCCGTCGGGCTCGGAGGCGAATCGCCAATTGCAAGCTTATATCCTCGCCCAGCTCAAGACGTGCAAGTGCCAGGTCACCGAAGACGCGTTCACCGCGCAGACGCCCAAGGGTCCCATCGCGATGAAGAACATCCTTGCGAAGTTCCCCGGTAAAAGTGGAAAAACTGTAGTCGTTACCGGGCATTTCGACACCAAGCTGTTTCCCGGCCGGAAATTCGTCGGCGCAAGTGATGGTGGATCGTCCACAGGACTTTTATTGGAGCTTGCTCGCGTGCTGGCAGGCCAGCCGCGCACGGACGACGTTTATCTAGTGTGGCTGGACGGTGAGGAAGCCGTACGTCCAGAGTGGGCGGGCGACGATAACCTGTACGGCAGCCGGCACCTGGCCCAACGCTGGTCCAAGGACGGTACTGCTTTGAAGATCAAGGGGCTGATCAACGTCGACATGATCGGCGACAAGCATTTGGATATCGATCAGGAGACCAACGGAAACGCGGCATTGAACCGGCTGGTATGGACCACCGCATCGGAGCTCGGCTACGCGGCGTATTTCACCCGAAATACCCGTGCGACTGAAGATGATCACATCCCCTTCATCAAGGCCGGCATCCCGGCGATCGACCTCATCGATTTCGATTACGAGCCCTGGCACACCGACGAAGACACCATGGACAAACTGAGCGCCCAGAGCCTGGAGATCGTGGGGACGGTGGTACTGGAAGTGATCCAGAAGCTCGAGCGGCAGTAGGCTATCCTTTGAGCATGGAATCCAAGGCAGCGCTTCCCGTCGAGGAATACCTGCGGACCTCCTTCCCGGATCTTGATAAGGAGTATCAGGATGGTGAGCTCGTGGAGCGCTCGTTGCCTGATTACCTACATTCGAAAACTCAAGGGCTACTAATTGTGCTGCTAAGCGCCCTCCGCAAAGCTTTCCCTGTATTTGTGTGTCCGGAACTGCGGCTGCGGGTTCGCCCAGGGCTATATCGGATCCCGGACGTCTCTGTGTTTTATCCGACGGAGCCGCAAGGACGTATACCCGACACTCCGCCGCTGGTTGCCATTGAAGTCCTATCCCTCGATGACAAGATGACCAAAATGCGCGAGAAGCTCGCAGAGTATCGCGCCTGGGGCGTTACCAACGTTTGGTTAGTGGATCCTCATTCCAAGCGTATGTATATCTGGAATACGGAACTAGTCGAAGTGTCTACTCTGCGGATACCCGAACTAAGGTTCCAACTGACGCCCACGGATATGTTCGAATAGCTACTTCGTCCGCAGATCGCGACCCGTCATTTCCTTGGGCTGTGCGACGTGCAGCATTCCAAGCACCGTCGGAGCGATATCCTGTAGCGCGCCACCAGCACGGAGCGGACGCTTCTCCTCATCCACCACGATAAACGGGACCGGGTTCGTCGTGTGATACGTGTGCGGACCCTTGGTAACCGGATCGATCATCGTTTCGGCGTTGCCATGATCGGCCGTGATAATCCATCGCCCACCAGCTCTTCGAAGTGTTGAATAGATCCGGCCCAGGCAGCCGTCGACGACCTCGACCGCGCGGACCGTCGGCTCCATCTTCCCCGAGTGCCCCACCATATCGGCATTGGCAAAATTCATCACAATGATGTCGAAGGCTCTGCTTTCCGTAGCCCTGATCACTACTTCGGTGATTCCCTCGGCGCTCATTTCGGGCTTCAGATCATACGTCGCGACCCTAGGCGAAGGAACCAGCTCTCGCTCCTCGCCCGAATACGGCTTCTCATTACCGCCGTTGAAAAAGTACGTGACGTGCGCATACTTTTCGGTCTCGGCGACGCGCAGGTTCTTCCAGTGCTCTGCTGCCATGACGTTCGCCAGGATGTTATTGGGATGCTCACGGGTCAGCACGAACGGAACCGGGAGAGCCTTATCGTACTGCGTCATGGTCGTGAAGTGTAACTTCAGGTTCGATTCGATCAGCGCCTGGGTCATCTCACGTCCCCGATCGGCACGATAGTTGAAGAACACACATGCGTCACCTTCGCGGATCAGCCCGACGGGCTCGTTGCGCGCATCCACGATCGTGACAGGCTCGATGAACTCATCGGTGACGCCGTGCTCGTAAGAGCGCTTCGCAGCGGCAACCGGATCGGTGGCTTTCTCGCCCAAACCGCTGACCATGGCTTCTTTGGCACGCTCGATCCGCTCCCAGCGTTTATCGCGATCCATCGCGTAATACCGGCCGACCACCGTGGCGATCCGGCCCACGCCGATGCGGCGGATCTCGCGCTGCAACGCTTCGAGATAGCCAGCACCGCTTTCCGGCGCGGTGTCACGGCCATCCATAAAGCAGTGAATCGCCACGTCGGCGACGCTCTCGCGTTTGGCCATCTCAAGCAGGGCGTACAAGTGGGTATTCATCGAATGCACGCCGCCGTCGCTGAGCAGGCCCATCAGATGAAGCCTTCGCCCGCGTGCGTGATGCATGGCGGCAAGCAGCGTCGGATCGCGATACAGATCGCCGGAAGCGATCATTAGGTCGACGCGTGTGACGTCCATGTGGATGATGCGGCCGGAGCCGATGTTCAGGTGCCCCACTTCGCTATTTCCCATCTGCCCGTTAGGCAGCCCAACAAATGGTCCCGACGTTTGGACCACCGTGTTGGGATAGTCGCGCAACAGTGCGTCGTAGTTGGGCTTGCGTGCGGCCGCAATGGCATTGCCTTCCATTGCAGGTGAATAGCCCCAGCCATCCAGAATCGTCAGGATCAAAGGTCTGCCCGACATCATTGACGAAATGCCTTACGGCCCGCATAGCGTGCGGACGATCCGAGATCCTCTTCGATGCGCAGAAGCTGGTTGTATTTGGCGATCCGGTCGGTCCGGCTGGCGGAGCCGGTCTTGATTTGCCCCGCGCCGGTAGCCACGGCCAGATCCGCGATAAACGTGTCTTCAGTTTCACCGGAGCGGTGCGAGATGACCGAGGTATAACCCGCGTCGGTGGCCAGCTTCATGGCTTCCAGCGTCTCGGTCAGCGTGCCGATCTGGTTCACCTTGACCAGAATCGAATTGGCGATACCGCGGTCGATGCCCATTTGCAGGCGCGTCGAGTTGGTAACGAACAGATCGTCGCCCACCAACTGGATCTTCTTGCCCAGCATACCGGTGATCATTTTCCAGCCGTCCCAATCGTCTTCAGCCATGCCGTCTTCGATGGATACGATCGGATACTGGCGGACCCAATTCGCATAGAACTCGGCCATCTGCTGAGAGGTTCGCTCGCTCTTATCGGATTTCTTGAAGATGTATTTCTTCTTGTCCTGGTCGTAGAACTCGCTGGCCGCAGGATCGAGCGCAATGCCGATTTGATCGCCGGGCGCATATCCAGCGAGCGTGATCGCTTCGATTACCACTTCGAGAGCCTCTTCATTCGACTTGAGATTGGGGGCGAAGCCGCCCTCGTCGCCGACGGACGTCGAATAGCCGCGCTTCTTGAGCACGCCCTTGAGCGTGTGAAACACCTCCGCGCCCCAGCGCAAGGCTTCCGAGAACCGGTCCGCACCATAGGGCACGATCATGAATTCCTGGGGATCCACGCTGTTGTCCGCGTGCGCCCCGCCGTTGAGGATGTTCATCATCGGCACCGGCAGCAGGCAGGCGTTCACTCCACCTAAATATCGATACAGCGGAGTCTGCTGCGACACCGCCGACGCGCGCGCTACCGCCATCGACACGGCCAGGATCGCGTTCGCGCCCAACCGGGATTTGTTGGGCGTGCCATCCAGCGAGAGCATCAGCCGATCGATCTGAGCTTGCCTTTCGGCATCCGCGCCAAGCAGCGCGGGCGCGATGTGCTGCGCGATATTCTTGACGGCGTTGTGGGTGCCTTTGCCGAGATAGCGCGACTTATCGCCGTCCCGCAGCTCGACGGCTTCGTGCTCGCCCGTGGACGCGCCGGACGGAACCGCCGCGCGCCCCATGCTGCCGTCGGCGAGCCAGACATCGGCTTCGACGGTGGGGTTGCCGCGAGAATCTAGAATCTCGCGACCAATGATCTTGGTGATTTCCATGGAAGTTTTCAGGTTAGCAAGGTCGAGCTATCGGCTGCCCTGCGTTGCGGCCTGGCGCTTCCACAGGTCCCAGGCGCGGCCGTACGGATCGGGATCCTCGGAGCGCTTCTTGACCTCGCCTTCGTCCAGATAAGTGACACGCTGGCCCATCGCCATGGCTTGCGCCTGCACGCGGGCGTTCTCTTCGAGATATACGCTCCGGGCCACCGCCTCGATGACAGTCTTGCCGACGATTACGGCTCCGTGGCCGCGCATCAGCACCGCCGGCTTATTGCCGAGGGTCTTCGCCAAGGCCCGGCCGAGTTCAGGTTTCTCCACCAGCATGTCGGTGTCGCCGCCCGCTTCGCGGATTTCGAATACGGGGATGCCTTCGCCCACAAACGAACTGTTGTGATACACCGGACGCAGAGGGATTTTCGTAATACCGAAAGGGATCAGCGCCGGCGCGTGGCAATGCACGATGGACATCACGTCGGGGCGCACGCGATAGATCTCGCCGTGAATGAAGCGCTCGCGGTAGACCGCGCGCTTATCGCCGACCCCTGCGACAACGACGGATTTGCTGTCGAGATCCAGCTCCATCACATCAGCCGCCGTTACCTGCGCGGGCGCCAGCGATCGGGAGATCAGGTAGCGGCCCGCGCCCGGTCCGGTGCGAATGCTCACGTGGCCGAAGGCGTCGACGATCTCCAGCGCGGCCAGGATATGATTCGCGGTCACCACGTCGTCGATCAGCGACTCCCGCGAAGGCTGTTGTCCGCTCAGCCGCGTGACAAGCGTGGTGGCCGCCGCGAACAGGAATCCACGGCGTGGGAGGACGTACATGCCTGCTAACATAGCGCATAAGATAGAAGGATGCGCAGAGCTGGTCTAGCCTTTGCCGCGATCACCCTGATCGGCGCCGATTCCACCTATCAGCGGCAAATCGCTCAATGGCGCGCCGAACGCGAAGCCAAGCTCAAGGCCGACGATGGCTGGCTGACAGTGGTCGGGCTGCATTGGCTGCACGAAGGCGTGAATACCGTGGGCTCGGATCCGAACGCGGATGCGCCGCTACCTTCTTCTCTGCCTGCCCGGGTCGGAACCATTACCCTCTCGAAGGGCAAAGCCCACTTCAAACCGGCCGGCGGAGTCCAGCTCAAGGAAATGGACCTGAAAACCGATGTCACGGAGCAGTATGACCGTCTGGCCCTGGGGCGCGTGAAGTTCTTCGTCATCGAGCGGGAAACCAAGTTCGGCGTGCGCGTGAAAGACAACGACAGCGAGGCGCGCAAGAAGTTCGCGGGACTGCGCTGGTATCCGGTGGATCCGTCATGGAACATCAGGGCAAAGTTCATTCCCTCGCCGCATCAGGTAAGCTTCGACACCGAGGTGGGCGTGAAGGAGAAGGACGAGTCGCCGGGCTACGTGACCTTCACTCGCGGCGGCCGCGATTACAAGATGGAGGCGGTGAAGGAAGATGACGACCTGTGGTTCGTCTTTCGCGACCTGACCAGCGGAAAGACCACCTACGGAGCGTCGCGGTTCCTCTACACGCCCTTCCCCAAAGACGGATTCGTCGAGATGGACTTCAACAAGGCCGAGAATCCGCCGTGCATGTTCACCGACTACGCCACCTGTCCTCTGCCGACGCCCCAGAACCGGTTGCAGCTGGCCGTGACGGCCGGGGAGCAGACGTATCACCGTCCGCAATGAAGCTAAGCGAGGTTCAACGTTACTGGGACCGACAGGCGCACTCCGATCCCATGTGGGCGATCCTTACCGATCCCGCGAAAGCAGGGGGCCGATGGAATGTGGACGAGTTCTTCGCCACCGGAGTTCGCGATATCAGCAGCGTCATGGAACAAGCCGCGGCATGGGGGAAGCCCGTAGCGCGCAGCTCAGCACTCGACTTCGGATGCGGTATCGGACGGCTGAGCCAGGCGCTGGCGGATCACTTTGATCACGTTTACGGAGTTGATATATCCCCGAAGATGATCGAACTGGCGCGGCAGCATAATCGCAAGGGCTCGCGCGTCGAATACCGGTGCAATCCCGCCGCGAATCTCGGCGAATTCGAGGACGCCTCGATCGACATGGTCTATTCGTGGATCACGCTGCAGCACGTTCGGGCTCTTTACGCGCGGCGGTACATGCGGGAGTTCTTGCGCGTGCTCGCGCCGGGAGGGCTGCTGCTGTTCCAGTACCCCAGCAAGCCCGTTTCGTGGCGATCTCATCTGGGCAGGTGGAGAGCTCTTTGGTCCGTACCGCGCCCGATGTACATGAACGGCATGGATCGCAAGCAAGTGGTCGAGCTGCTGGAGCGCGGCGGCGGCCGCGTGCTCGAGATCCGTCAGGACGACGAATCCATTCCGGGATATCATAGCTTCTGCTATGCGGTCACTCGCGATTAGCGTCGCGGTCTTCCTGACAACTCTGGTCGCCCAGCAAACTGCTCCCGATCCTGGTGCGTTCGACATCGGCGCAACGCAGGGGACGGGCGCAGCCAAACAAGCCACCAAAGCGAAGGCAGGTCCCATGCCGCGCCTCGCCAACGGCCTTCCCGATTTTGGAGGCAAGGGCGCATGGTATCCGGGCTTCTCCGGGAACATCGCCGAGACGAAGTGGAAGGGCGTAAAGAGCGCCGACGTGAAAGTGGACGTGCCGTTTCTTCCTGCGGCACTGGAGCTGTTCAACCAGCGCGTGACCAGCAATTCCAAGGACGATCCCGAAGCGCAGTGCCTGCCGGTGGGCGTGCCGCGCTACATGTTCGATCCTTATGCCTTCGAGATGGTCCAGACGCCTACGCACGTCATCTTTCTGTTCGAAGGCGACAACTACCTGTGGCGAAGCGTCCCCCTCCGCGCGAATCTGGAGCATTCCAAGGATGCGAAACCAGCATGGCTGGGCGATGCCGTAGGCCGCTATGAAAAGGACACTTTAGTCGTCGATGTGGTGGGGTTCAACGGCAAAGCCTGGCTCGATCAGGCGGGCCATCCGCAGACCACGCAGGCGCATCTGATCGAGCGCTACACCCGCACCGATGCGCTCACGCTCAAATACGAAGTCACCATCGACGATCCGGGCGCGTACTCGAAACCGTGGACCGCCAGCAATACCGTGTCCTGGCGTCCCGGGTTCCAACTGATGGAGTTCATCTGCCAGGAAAACGAAAAGGACTCGGTCCACATGACGAAGGAGCGATTGTAACCCCCCCATGCGCTGCGCCATGAGCGAGCGGCAGCCGCATTCCGACTTTACTTTTTGAGCGCCGGAGTTTGACACACCTGCCTCGCGTCCCGGAGAATGGGAGTGCCTACCTCATGTGCGGATATGGCGGAATTGGCAGACGCGCTAGATTCAGGTTCTAGTTCTCGCAAGGGAGTGGAGGTTCAAGTCCTCTTATCCGCACCAAAGAATTCAACCAGCCAGCGATCTTACGCAGTCCGGCGCAGGTGGCCTTCCACTAGGGGCACTTCCATTCTGCGCGGTCCCCGCTAATGGTCCGTTCGCCTAATCTTCTTCAATAATCCCGCCCGTACCCAGGGCGTTCCGATTCGTGTGAACGCGCGAAATAGGATTTGTCCTACCCAAAGCAACAGATTTAAGGACTCCTAGTACTTAACGATCTTTAAAAACATTCATTTTTGTAACGCCGACCAGGAGTTTGGATCTATACCCTATCGAGAAGTTAAGTAGTCCTACGTTCGGAGGAGGAATACATAATGAAAAGCTGTACCGTGGTTTTAAGTCTAATGGCGGCGGCTCTTGCTCCCGTAAGCGCCCTCGCCGATACTTGTCTAGGTACTTGCGGCGCTCTGGGCGCAAACGGTGTTGTGACTCTTTCGCCCGCCGGAAACTCCACCTATCAGTACGTCACGACAAACGGAGGAGTGTCTGGCGGAGGCGAGATTTCGAGTGTCGGAGGAACGAACGGCTCAACCTTTACCACATCCGTTTTTGGTTCGAATGCTGGCGACCAATTGAATTTCTACTTCAACTACGTCACTTCGGACGGGGCGGGATTCGCGGACTACTCGTGGGCGGAGTTGCAGACCGGCACGGGCACGCACGTGGCGTGGCTGTTCACTGCGAGGACCGAGCCATCCGGAAATACGTCCCCAGGTGTTGGTTTGCCTGCCGATGATTCGACTCTGGTTCCCTCATCGAGCGCCATCATCGGTGGCGGGCCGGCTTGGTCTCCGCTCGGTGGGTCGTCGGGAGGTTGCTTTGACGCCGGATGCGGTTACACAGGCTGGATTCAGTCCCAATATAAGATCGCGGCGGCCGGCAATTACAAACTCTTGTTTGGGGTTACGAACTGGGACGACACACTTTTCGACTCCGGGCTGGCGTTTGACGGCGCCACAATCGGCGGCGTTCCGATCGAGAGCGGCGTTCCGGAGCCTGCGAGCATAGGGCTGGTCGGCATCGGTGTTGCCGGTTTGCTGTGGGCGCGGCGACGAAAGCTAGTTAGCTAAAGTAACCCAGGGAGGGGAGAAAAACCTCCCCTCCGTTCCACCTGCAAGCGTTCCGCGCTCAGCCGTCTCCAAGTGCGGGCCAGCCCGGAAGAGTGAAAGAGAAAGCACGAACTCTTTCGAAAAAGAGACTTCCGGGAAAAGGCAAACCACTCGGAGGATTGGGGTCTGACCTACGTGGCCCTACTTCAACAGACGTGCCCCCGGCGATTAAGTTTCTTAGCTTCCTTCGGGCCTTGTTTTATAACTATGAACTGTTGCCTGAAGCCGCCCGCTTGGGGGTCCGATGTGGATGTGCGCCCCGGTCGCTTTTCCGGGAACGGAACTCCGGAACGCGTAATAGGGGATGGCGCTCGCCTCCAGATAATGGCGCAGCCAGACTCCCTCGGGCGCGTCCGGCAGGAGAGCCACGTCCACTCGATTGCGGTGATCGAAGCCCAGAGCCGCGTGCACTGCGGTTTCGCCATCGGCGCTGACGGGCAGCGCGGTGTGGAATTGATGCTCAAAAGCCTGCTTCACGTGCTCGAAATCGCTGTGGGTAAACGAGCCGCCGCCCGCAAACTTCTCCATTACCGGCAGAACCGACCCCAGGTCCCCATTGGACCCCGGAGGAATAACTTGCGCGGCGGCTTGCTCCGCTTGCGCTTCCAAGAGAGCCATTTCAGCCACCTGCTGCACCAGCTTCGTACGCGAGACGGTCAGTTCGTAGGTGGACTGCGCCTGCGACAATTCCCCGGCAGGATCATCCAGACTCCGCTGCGGCGTGAGCCCGGCCTCGACCATGGCGCGCGCTGCGTCCAGCTTCGTCTTGGCGCGATCCACCTGGCGTTGAGCGGCTTGTAGAAGCTGCGCGGCCAGCTCCTCGGTCAAATCGTTCGTGGAGACGGGCGCGTTGAGCAGTTCGGCATCGCGTGCAGCAGCGATCGCGTCCTTGGCCTGATCGACTCGGGAACGAGGGGCTAGACTAGGGCTGGGGGGAGAAGCTTGTCCGTACAGGAAAACGCTTCCCAGGAAAAGCAGGGAAAACCGCAGATACATCCGACTTCAGGATACCACCGGCCCAGAACCGGCCTCAGCTTGCGCGGGGATACGGTCAGTGATACTTTCGAGCCATGCGGCTGGGCGTGCTGGGATACTCCTTCATCAGTTTGTTAGCGGCGGCTGCGGCGACGGTGGCGATCGCCCAACAGGCGACGATCGGCGTGCCGGTGCCGCCCCTGGGAAACGGGCCGTTCGTCTTCGATACGGCCGAGCAGCACAAGATCCGGGTGTCGGTGGTCGCGAAGGGCCTGGAACATCCCTGGAGCCTGGCGTTTCTTCCCGACGGAAGCATGCTGCTGACGGAGCGTCCGGGGCGTTTACGCATAGTGCGCGACGGCAAGCTCGATGCGAAGCCGATCAGCGGTGTGCCGGCGGTGCGGCTGATCGGAAATTCAGGCCTGATGGATGTTGCGCTCCATCCCAAGTTTGCCCAGAACCAGCTGGTCTACCTTACTTACAACAAGCCGGGTCCGAATAAAACCATCGCGACCGCGCTGGCTCGGGGACGGCTGGAGAACGGCGCCCTGACCGGCGTCCGCGATATCTTCGTGGCGGACTGGCTGCCGGAGGCGGCCAACGGGTACAACTCGCGCATTGTTTTTGGCCGGGACGGCATGATCTACGTGTCGAACGGAGCCTCCAATAGCGATGCGTCGCAGGATCCCAAAAGCCACCGCGGAAAGATCCTGCGGCTGCGCGACGATGGCACGGTCCCGCCCGACAATCCGTTCGTGGGGCGCGCCGGGTACAAGCCCGAGATCTACTCGATGGGACATCGCAATACGCTGGGGCTCATCGTCCATCCGGTTACGGGGGCGCTGTGGAATAACGAAAACGGTCCGAATGGCGGCGACGAAATCAACATCATCCTGCCGGGCCGGAATTACGGCTGGCCGGTGGCGAGTTATGGCCGGACCTATGAAGGACCCCGGGTATCGGACGTTCCCTGGCGCGAAGGGATCGAACAGCCTATCGTGTTCTGGGTGCCATCGATCGCCGTCGCGGGCATGGCCATCTATACCGGGGATCGCTTCCCTGCATGGAAAAACAATGCCTTCGTGGGCGGCATGCGCACGGGAGAAATTCCGGGTACCGGGCACCTGGAGCGGATCGTCTTCAACGCCAAGACCGAAGAACTGCGGCGCGAAAGCATGCTCACCGAACTCCACCAGCGAATCCGCGAGGTTCGCCAGGGTCCCGACGGGCTGCTGTATCTCCTGACGGATGAAGACGCTGGCGCTCTTTTGAAGATCGAACCCGCGCCTTGATCGCCTTTCGTAAGGAATCGAAAAGCCCTCAGAGCACGTCCAACTGGGTGGAGGTTCTTACCGGAGTTAAACATCCTGGCATCTGACTTCGGACATGGTGGCCAAGCTGCTTCTCCACGGTCACAAGGAGTTTGTGTATGTTACGAAGTCTCTACATTATGCTCGACTACCACATCGCCGCCACGGACGGCGATGCAGGGCGAGTCCAGGATTTTCTGTTCGACGATGAAAGCTGGATCGTCGACTATCTGGTGGTGAATACCGGAACCGGACCGGACAAGGGCCAGGTCCTGGTGAACCCGTTCGCGGCGGGACCACCGGACTGGGAAACCAAGCGGCTTCCCGTGCTCCTGTCACGCGAACAGATTCACACAAGTCCGCCGGTCACCAGCGATTTGCCGATCTCACGGCAGCGCCGCACCGGGCTGAAGTCGCCCGGATCGCATTTAAGAAGTGTGCGCGAAGTGCTGGGATACAGCATCCACAACGCAGACGGCGAGATCGGAAGCCTCGAGGACTTCATTATCGAGGACACGCTTTGGGGTATGCATCACGTTGTGATTGGATTGGGGCAGCCTCCGCAGCGGTCCGTGATCGTGGCGCCGGAATCCATCCGAACGATCTCGTGGCCGGGCAAAGCAGCGTGGATGAACCTGACGGCCGAGGAACTGGAGATCAGACCGGATTTCGACGCGACCAGCGCGGTGAATCGGGACGCGGAAAATCGGCTGTACGATTTTTATGGCCGTCCTGTGTGCCCGCCCCCGCCGTTCGCTCCGGAGAACCGGCCCGAAGCCTATTGATCGATCTTCGCCAGAACTAGAGGCAGCGCATCTCCGGACGCCGGGACCGCCGATCCGCAGTGCTTACTTCGGATCTGCCAAAGCTGTTCCGCCAGATCCAGATTGGCGTCGGTAACAGCGTTCTGGCGCGATTCGACGAGCCGGGCTTTCAGCGCTTTACTCGCCGCGTCGAGAACGTCCTGAGCCGACGGAAGAGCGGGCGTTGGAAGACACCGATTTATTTCATCCAGGGCTAACGCGACGAGTTTAAGACTGCGGCGGTATCGCTCATTTGCCGGCAGACCCCGGCGCGTAGGATCCAAAGTCATGATCTGTTCGGACAGTTCCAGCCGCTTACGGATATTGTCTTCGACGGCCTTATCGCCCGGTTTCAGCCGCGATGCCTCGAGAAAGTTGGACCTCGCCGCTGGATAGTTGCCCCGCGCGAACTCGGCTTCGCCGAGTCCGGCATATACATCCGGGTCCTGGGGATCACGGCGCAAGATTCCCTGAAAAACGTCGGCGGCGCGGGCCGAGGATCCAGCGGAAAGGAACAATTGGCCGATCCGTTTTCTAGTCTTAACGTCGTCCGGCGCTTCCTCCTGGAGCGGCAACAGCTCCGCCAGAAGTTCCTCTTTGTCATTCTGCCGGGCGAGCAGATCGATCAGCTCATAGCGCACCCGTAAGCGATTCTGAGCGGCATTCGTGTTCCAACGGCCGTAAATCGCGCGGTGATAGAACGAAACGCCTTCGGGAATCCTCATCTCCCCGACCATGACGCGAGCCATCATCAGATTGGCATCGCCATCGGTTGAATCCCGCTGGAGAAGTTCATTCAGCGTGCTCTCGGCTTCCGGGAAGCTCTTCGCCGCCAGGAGCGCTTCCGCGAGCGCGAGGCGGTAGTCGCGATTGTCGCGCTCGACAGCAACCGCATCCTTGAATCGTTCGGCGGCTTCCGCATAATGACCGTCCTGCATCAGTCGATGGCCTTCCGCGAGGAGCCGCATGGCTCCAGCCCGATCCTCGGCCCGCTCGATCCTTGCCAAAAACGTATCGATCACAAAGAGAGCGGCTAACGCAATGGACATCAGGACGAACGTACCGATGAAGGATGTGCCGGTAGCCAGGCGCTGCTGTGGCATTTATTCCGCGTACTCCTGAGTGGTGGACAGACGGCCGACGCCGTATGCCTCAAGCACATCGCCCAGGACGACGATCCCGAGCAAATGCCGCACATTTGCCCGGCTCACGACGGGCAGCACGTGGAGTTTGGTTGTGCCCATCCTCTCCAAGGCCACACTCAGGGTGTGGTCGGAGTGGACATGCGGAAAATCTTGGGCATCGCCGTGATGATGAAGCCCCAGGTTGGCGATTTCGCCAATGGTTTTGACGGCATCTCCTTTGGAGGCAGCCTCCTTGAGCTGGGACTCCTGAATCATGCCCTGCAGCTCGCGCCCTTCCGCGACGGGCCACGCGTCCAGCGGAGTGCCGACTAGCCGATCGCCCGATATCTGAGCCATTGCCGAGCTCACGCTCATCTCAGGAGCGAGAACCAAGGGAGCGGCTCGCATCACCTGAGCCACCCGCAGCCGGCCGTGATCGGATCGGGATTCGGCGGTGGGCAGGTGTACGCCGTCCTGCTGCGCCAGCGCTTCGTAAATCGGTTCTCTCTGAAGTCTCTGCGAAATGAAGAACGCGATCAGGTTCGAGATCATGAGCGGCACGATGATGGTGTAGTCGCGCGTCATTTCGAAGATCATGATGACGGAAGTCATGGGCGTGCGGACGATTCCAGCGAACGCAGTCCCCATCCCGACCAGAGCGTATGCCCCGGGTCCGGCCGTGTAGCCCGGCAGAAAGTGATGCGCGACGCTGCCCACGGCAGCCCCCATCATGGCTCCTATGAAGAGACTGGGGCCGAAGATGCCGCCCGCGTTTCCGGAGGAATAAGAGACGGCGGTGGCGACTATTTTCAAGATCGCCAGCAAAGCTACGATCTTTAGGACCATATCGCCGTTCAGCACTTTTTCGACGTAGTTGTAACCGACTCCCATCACTTCAGGTACGAAGTAACCCATCACGCCCACGGACAGTCCGCCGATCGCCGGCTGCAACCAGACGCTCCATTTGGGTAGACGCATGAACCATAAGCGAAGCCCGAGCAGGAGTTTCACAAAGGCGACCGATCCGACGCCGCCTACGACGCCGAGCACCGCGTAGATACCCAATTCCGATGGGTGAACCAGCTTGTAGCCGGATACATGAAACAGGGGATCGTCACCCAGGACCAGGTGCAGAACCATCCAGGAGGTAGCCGAGCTCAACACAGCAGTCCCTAACACCGAGGCGTGCAGATCGCCCATGACCTCTTCGAGTGAAAACAGCACCCCGGCGATGGGGGTGTTAAACGCCGCGGCCAGGGCGGCCGAGCAGCCTACGGGAACCAGCGCTTTCACGCGCTCCTGGCTGAGCCCCAGCCTGCGCGCGATCACCGATGCCAGTCCGGCGCCTATGTGCGCCGATGGACCTTCGCGCCCTAATGCGATACCGCTCGCCAATGATGCCGAGCAGCAGAAAAACTTTCCGAGGACGGTGCGGAATGAGATTCGGCCCTCGTTCACGAAGAGGGCAAATTTGGTCTGTGGAATGCCGCTGCCGCGCGCGAGCGGGAAGTATCGCCACAACAGATATCCAGTGACCAGCGAGCCCAGAGTGGGCAATAGAATTCGGTGCCAGCCGGCTCCGTCCGGCGGGTACATGCGCGCCGCCAGGCGGCCCGTGAGGAGAATGAATGCCACGATCACCAGGCCCACCAGGGCGCCAATCATCAGGCTCAGAACGATGGTGAGCTGATTCTCATTTTGCCGGAGCCGGTCCAGCAGCTTCTTCAATCTTAAGAGCAACGACGGGTCCCTGAATCCATTATCGCGATAGGGCGATTAGGCGGAGCAGCCAGCGCCTATTCGGGCGCGCTGGTGGGTGGAACGATGCCCTTGAGGCGCAGGTAGACGGCCATGTAGCCGTACATCTCATTGGAGTGCCGCACCAGGTTATACAGTGTCGCAAGCCTGGAGCGGTTCGGATCCGGCGGGAAAGGTCCTCCGAGGCGTGAACTGACCATCTCCCTGGCCGTCACATCCGTGAGCGCGTCGAAGACGGCATCGCAGGCGGCGAAGGACTGCTTAAGAGCCGCGACCAGATCGTCCTTGGAGGTTTTGGATGCGGCCCCGAGCGACTTGCGTTCGCCATTCAGGCCGGTACAGACACTCATATTCGCCTCGGCGATGTGGGCCACGCGGCGGCCAAAGGTTTCGACATCCGGAGTAGGGCGGAAGGCGTAATTTTCGGCGGGCATCTTCTCGGCCAGCTTCAGCAAGTTATTCCTGATCACGCCGTAGGACCATTTCACTTCGGTACTAAGGGGGTTCGGGGTTTGCCCACGGAGCACGGCCGCAGCGGCGAGCATCGTGCAAACCGGGAATCGTGAAGACCGGGCCATCGGATGGAGATATTGTCGCACGCGTGCGAGGGTGGCCGAAAGCCGAAAAAACGCTCAACTCTCCACCGGTTTTGGCGATAAGGGTCTGGTGGGATCCCTGTCTACTGTAGTTACCCCTGCCGGGGCAGTTGCCCGCAAGCTGATCAAGCGCCTGCCGGCTTTTTCGCCGGTCGCCATCCGTCTGATGGCCTTAGTGGCCGATCAAAACGTTTCGTTTAAAGAAGTTGCGAAGCTCATCGCACTGGATCCAGCCCTCTCTGGCGAGACTTTGCGCCTGGCGAACTCCGGTCTGTACGCGCGCAGGCAGGAGATCCAGTCCGTTCTGCATGCGATCGCCATCGTGGGCCTGGACCGGCTGACTCAAATGGCCGTGACGGCAGCCCTGTGGCGGGGCATGCCGAACCGCACGTCCTCGTTTATGAAAGCCTGGTGGCGGCACAATGTGGCGACCGCACTCATTGCGGAACAGACTTCCGGAACGCCCATCGACCACGCGTATACGGCCGGCCTGCTCCACGGAGTCGGACAACTGGCGTTGTTCGAGCATGGCGCGCAGGACTATGTCCGGCTGGTGAACGATTCTGTTACCAACGGCCTGGACCTGCAGCAGAGTGAGCGCAGTGCGTATGGAATCGACCACGCCGAGCTTGGCGGGCTCATTCTGGAATCGTGGGGCCTTCCGGAAGCCCTCCAGGATGCGGCCTCGCTACACCACTGGCCGAACGTGGGCGGCAAGGTGGCGAATGCGGTGCAGCTCGGATGCCTGGTCGCGGAGCACATCGGGTTCGGCGCATGCGGCGGTCACCGGCAACTGGCGGCGGACGCTCTGCCTGCTGCGGTGGCCGAGGTGATCGGGAACAAGGCCCTTCTCGACGTGTTTGCGACGGAAGTCAATAACATCGAGTGCTCGCTCATCTAGGCGAATTTAGATGGCAGATGGGAAAGCCCGTCCCGCTGTCATAATCGAGTGAGTGTTCTCCAACCGTCTTCTTCACGAAAAGAGTCCGTACTTACTCCAGCACGCGCATAATCCCGTGGATTGGTATCCGTGGGGCCAAGCGGCGCTCGACAAGGCCCGCCAGGAGGACAAGCCGATTTTTCTCTCGATCGGGTATTCCACCTGTCATTGGTGCCACGTGATGGAGCGCGAATCGTTCGAGAACGAGGACGTCGCGAAGGTCTTGAATGAGCACTTCGTGCCGGTGAAAGTCGACCGGGAAGAGCGCCCCGATCTCGACCGCGTGTATATGCTATTCGTGCAGGCGTCCACAGGCAGCGGCGGATGGCCCATGTCGGTATGGCTGACGCCGGAGGGCAAACCGTTTTTCGGCGGCACGTATTTTCCGCCGGACACGCGCTACGGGCGGCCCGGATTCGGGGCCATTCTCCAGAGGCTCGCGCAAGCCTGGCGCGAGGACCGCGCCAAAATCGAGGAATCCGGCGCACACGTGGTCGAACAACTGCTCGAATATAGCCAGCAAAACGCCGGAGGCCGCGGCCAGGTCGGGCAGAACGCGCTCGATTCCGCGTTCTATGCGTTCCGCAGATCGTTTGACGCGCGGCTGGGCGGATTCGGATCGGCGCCCAAATTTCCACGTCCGAGCGTGCTCAATTTCCTGCTGCGGTACGGAGCGCTCACGAAGAACGAAGAAGCGCGAGACATGGTGCTGGTGACTCTGCGCGCGATGGCCAGGGGCGGCATGCACGATCAGCTGGGCGGCGGGTTTCACCGCTATTCGGTGGACGAAAACTGGTTCGTTCCGCACTTCGAAAAGATGCTGTACGACCAGGCGCAGCTCGCAATTTCGTATCTGGAGGCGTACCAGATCACCGGCGACGCGCAGTATGCCGATGTTGCCCGGGACATTTTCGAATATGTGTTGCGCGACCTGGGCCACCCAGGCGGAGGTTTCTATTCGGCCGAGGACGCCGATAGCGCGGCGGATCCGGCGCGGCCAAAAGACAAGAGTGAGGGCGCGTTCTACATCTGGAGCTATCAGGAGATTCTGGATGTCCTCGGCGAGCGCGACGCAGCCGTGTTCTGCCGGCGGTTCGGCGTGAAGCTTAATGGGAACGTGCAGGAAGATCCGCACGGCGAGTTTACCGGACGAAATATTCTTTATCAGGCCGAGGATGTAGCGGACGAATCGAATGCGCGGGCCATTACGAAGCTGCTCGAAGCTCGCTCGCGGCGTCCTCGTCCGCACCTCGACGACAAAATCCTCAGCGGCTGGAACGGCATGATGATTTCGGCGTTCGCCAAGGGAGCCCAAATACTTGACGAGCCACGCTATGCGCAGGCGGCGCACGATGGCCGCAATTTCCTCCATGGTTACTTATGGCGTGAGGCTGATTCAACTCTACTGCGCCGCTACCGCGAAGGCGAGGCGGCCATTGAGGCTTTCCTGGACGATTACGCAGCGCTGATCAACGCATTGATCGATCTGTATGAAACCGCCTTTGACCCGGCCGATCTGACGTGGGCCGCGCGGCTCGCGGAACGCGCCCTGCGTCTGTTTGAGGATAAAGAAGGGGGCGGATTCTTCAGCTCGCCGGCCAATCAGAGCGATCTGCTGCTGCGTCTCAAGGACGATTACGACGGAGCGGAGCCTTCGGGGAATTCCGTCATGGCTCTGGCGCTGCTGCGGCTGGCGCGCATCACGGGGAGGAGCGATTTCCGCACCACGGCGGAGCGAGCCCTCGAGGGATTCTCGGGCCGGATGCTGGCGGGCGGAGCAGGCTTGCCGCAGATGCTAGTGGCGCAGATGTTCGCCATGGGCAAGCCGATGGAGATTGTCCTGGCGGGACCTCGTGACCGGCAGAAAGGGATGCTGGCCGAGATCCGTAAGCGCTTTTTACCTAACGCAGTGGTCATGCAAGCCTCGGAAGCGCCAACGCCCATGCCCGAAATTGACGATCGCGCCACTGCTTATGTTTGCGAGAACTACGCATGCAAGCTTCCCATCGCCGAGCCCCGCGCGCTTGCGGAGTTATTACAATAGAAGTCTATGGAGAGACCAGGAGCAACAACACTTAGAGGAAACCCGCTGACGGTGCTGGGTCCGGCGTTGAAGCCGGGCGAAAAGGCGCCGGATTTCAAGGCGGTCGACGATTCACTCAAAGACGTCAATCTGGCGGGAACGGGAAGCGGCGTGCGGATTTTCAGCGTCGTTCCTTCGCTCGATACACCGGTGTGCGATGCGCAGACCAAGCGGTTCAATGAAGAAGCCGGCAAGCTGCCTGACGTGAAGATATATACCATCAGCATGGATCTTCCCTTCGCCCAAAAACGCTGGTGCGGAGCCTACGGGGTGGACCACGTCAAGATGGTTTCCGACCACCGCGACGGGTCGTTCGGCCAGGCTTACGGGACGCTGATCAAGGACCTTCGCATCATGAGCCGCGCGATCTTCGTCGTGGACAAAAACAACGTGATCCGCCACGTGGAGTATGTCAAGGAAGTGGCCGATCATCCCGACTACGAAGCCGCGCTCTCAGCCGCACGGGCGGCAGCCGGCGGAGCAGCTTCCGCTTAGTTCGGAGGCGCGCTGGAATCACGGCTGCCGGAAGCGGCGGCGCTACAATCAAACCAGACTTGTTGAGGTTTAACTCGAGGTACCGGGAAAAATTGGCCTTCTCATGAGCGATGCGACGTTCGGGACCTGGACCGCCGCGGCAAGCCCGCTGTCCATCGAGTATTCACTGGTAGTCATAGAGGAGATCCGGCGCGAAGTCGCCGAGGGCTTCCAGAAGCTTTCGCGGGGCGGTATCGAGGTAGGCGGTCTTCTCTACGGAGTGCATGAAGGGCAAACCGTGCGGATCATGGCGATTCGTCCGGCGGCCTGCGAACACGCCTCGGGTCCGACGTTCCGCCTTTCCGAGCGGGATCGCGCGGCCTTGCACGAGCAGATTCGCCAGGATCAATCGGATTCGCGGCTGGACGACCTGGAATGCGTCGGCTGGTACGTTTCGCACACTCGCACGGAAATCGTCCTTACCGAATCCGACCAGGACGTCTTTTCCAGCTTTTTCGCTAAGCCGTGGCAGGTGACTCTGGTCGTCCGGCCGAGCCGGGGTGGAAACATGCGAGCCGGCTTCTTTGTGCGGGAGCCCGGCGGAACGGTCAACCCCAGCCAAAGCTACCAGGAGTTCAACTTTCCGGACCGGCTGGCGGCCGCTTTCGAGCACCGGGGATCGTTTGGCGACCGCCCAACACCTGCCGAACGCCCAGCGGAAGCGCGCAACGCCCCACGCGCGCCTCGCCCGGCCGCTGTGCCTGCTCCGGAGCCTGCTCAGGAGGCCGCTCCGAATCCGCCGCCGCGCGCGCCGGCGCCCGATGGCATATCGACTTCACCCAGGGCATCGACTTCATCCGGTCTGACGTCGCTTTTTGGCGAGCCGGCCGCGGTTAAAGATGTTGCTCCTTCTGCCTGGGAGCCGGTCGACTCCGGCATGGACCCATCCAGGAAGACCAAGTCGGGCAGGAATTGGATCGGGCTGGCGGCAGCCGTGATCGTCATCGCGGGGCTGGCGGTTACAGGCGCGCGCTACTTTGTAACCGGCGGGACGAATGAAAGCCTGGCGTTGAGCGTGCTCGAACGGGAGGGTCAGCTGGATATTCAGTGGAACGGCCAATCGCCCCCGGTGTCCAAGGCGGTCAGCGCCACGCTTGAGATCGCCGATGGACCGCAAACCCGGACCATTCCGCTGAAGCCCCAGGACCTGGCCGCGGGAAAGTTCGCTTATAAGCGCGATACCGGGGACATTCAAGTACGCATGATCGTGGATGAGCCGGACGGAGCGAAAGTGCAGGAAGCATCGCGCTTTCTCGGACCGCCTCCGGCGAAAGCCAACGACGACGAGTTAAAGACTCTGCAGCAGCGTCGCGACGATCTGGAAGCTGAAATAGGGCGCCTCAAGCAATCCAACGCTCAGCAGGCGGAGCGGATCCAGCAGCTCGAACGTACCTTGAAGATTCTTCAAACCAGACAAGGGAATTGAGCGTGCCGATTCCGATTTTCCAGGTGGACGCCTTCGCCGGCGCGCCCTTTCGCGGAAATCCCGCCGCGGTTTGTCCCTTGGACCGATGGCTCCCGGACGAGACGCTGCAGGCCATCGCGGCGGAGAACAACCTGGCCGAGACCGCGTACTATATCCGCGAGAACGGCCGTTATCGTCTGCGCTGGTTCACGCCGGTGATGGAGGTCGACTTGTGCGGACACGCCACCCTCGCGGCCGCTTACGTGATTCAGGAGCTCCGGCGGGAGACCGGGGAGCTCAAGGTTATGTTCGATTCGCGCAGCGGTGAATTGACGGTCTTGCGGGAGGGCGATCTTTACGTTCTAGATTTCCCTTCACGCTATCCGGCGGAAAGTGCGGAGGACCCGGTTCTGTTCGAGGCTCTGGGCGCCCGGCCGGCGGAATTCCTGCGGACAGGCGATTGCTTCTGCGTGTTCGAGACGGAAGACCAGGTTCGAGCGCTGGCTCCGGATATGAGCAAGCTCCTGGCGGTGGATTGCCGCGGGGTGATCGTTACGGCTCCGGGGAAGGATTGCGATTTCGTCTCGCGCTTCTTTGCGCCGCGCGCCGGCATTCCGGAGGATCCGGTGACCGGCAGCGCGCACACCACCCTGATCCCCTACTGGTCGCGAAGGCTCGGCAAAAAGAAGCTTTTCGCGCGGCAGATTTCGCGGCGCGGAGGCGAATTGTGGTGCGAGGACCGGGGCGAACGCGTCGGGATCGGTGGCAGGGCTGTAAAATACCTGGAGGGAGAGATCACGGTACCCTTTGAATAGTAGTAACTACTTTCCGATCAGGGGCATCTGAACGTTTATGAGAAAACTTGTCGTGGTACTGTTCCTGGCGTGTGCCGGTTCCGCCTGGGGGCAATTCTTCGAAGCGTGGTTTAACGGCGGTCAGTCGCTGATATCGAACAAGGGGCTCGGAAGCTTTTCACCGGCGGAACAGGGTGGCACGAAAAACGATTTCCAGTTAGAGGACGGTTTCCGCTTCAGTTTTCGAATGGATCTCAACAACGACAGCCATTTCGGTCACGAGGTGCAGTACGCCTATAGCCGGACCAAATTGAATTCTGGCGGCGTAGAGCAAGGCATGGCGATCCACCAGGGCGGTTACAACTTCCTCTTATATGCAACTCCGGAAGGCACGCGGATCCGGCCCTTCGCCACGGGAGGCGTGATGTTCGCCAACTATGTGCCTCCGGGATCCTCAGCGACCCAGGGCGGCGGGGACAACAAGTTCGGATTCAACTACGGTGGCGGCGTCAAGATGCGCATCACTTCGCTCTTCGGTGTGCGCGTGGATGTCCGCCAATACACCACTCCCAAGCCCTTCTCCCTGCCCTATCTGAGAGAAGGCTGGCTGCGACAGACCGAAATATCCGCGGGCTTCGGTGTGATGTTTTAAGGACCAGCCGGCGCCGGCGATCCGATCGTCTGCCGGGCGGGCTAAGATAAAAGCAAATGTACCCGAAGGTGTTGCGGCGAGTCAGTCCGGCGGCCGTCCTTCTGCTGCTGGCGGCGTTCGGCTGGCCCAGGACTGCGTTCGGGCTCGATCCGAGCCGTAAGCTTACGCAGTACGTTCACCGGATCTGGCAGACGCAGCAAGGTTTACCGGCGGGCGGTATCCTCGATATTTTTCAGACCCGCCAAGGTTACCTGTGGCTGGCGACGCAAACGGGCCTGGTGCGCTTCGACGGAGTACGTTTCCAGGACGCCGAGGACATTATTCCAGGAGCGCCGCCGAACCTATGGGCCAGGGCCGCGATGGAAGATCCACAGGGACGGCTGTGGGTCGGCTCCAACGAATCCGGGATTTACCGGCTCGGGGCCGGCGGCGTGAATCAATACACGACGGCCCAGGGGCTTCCCTCCAATGCGATTCAGTGCCTGGTGCCGGGACGCGACGGCGTTTTGTGGGTATGCACCGACAATGGTCTGGCTCGCATGGACCTTACGCGCGACGATTCCCGGTTTCAGGTGGTGGACGATGCGGCCACCGAGAATGAGAATGTGCGCGCAGCTTGCCGGGACGCGAGCGGCCGTCTGTGGGTAGGAGGCGACGGCGCCCGCGTGGCAGTTGAAAATAACGGCCGGTTCAGTTCCCGGCCGCTCCAGGGAATTCCGGGATCTTCGTCCGTGCGGGCGTTGCTGTGCGCGGGCGATACCGTCTGGGTAGGAACCAGCGACGGGCTGATCCGCATACGACGCGACGATCGCGGGAACGAGCAGCGTCTGTTCACCGTGAAAGACGGCCTGGCGGACGATTTTATATTTTCCCTGGCGGACGCCTCGGGGGGCGCAGTGTGGATCGGCACCCGCAACGGTTTCAGCCGGCTGCGCGACGGCAGTCTGGATAGTTTCCGCCCGCAAGACGGATTGTCGCAGAGCACCGCCATGGCGATATTCGAAGATCGCGAAGGAACGCTGTGGGTGGGAACCAAGCGCGGCTTGAACCAGTTCGTGGACGGGCGCGGCGTGCCTTATACCGCGAGTGAGGGGCTTCCCAGCAACGAGGCTGGTCCGGTGCTCGAAGACCATACGGGAGCCGTATGGGCCGGCACCCTGGATCGCGGGCTGGCGCAGTTCGACGGACAGGAATTCCGGTCTTTGACCACGCGCGATGGGCTGGCGTCGAATACGATCTTATCGCTGGCCGAGGACCGCGACGGATCGCTGTGGGCGGGCACGCAAAACGGCCTGAACCAGTTGCGGGGCGGACGCGTCGTCGAAACTTATAACCTCCAGCGCGGCTTGCCGGGAAGCGCGATACGGACGCTGTATCAGGATCGGGCGGGCGTCCTGTGGGCGGGGACGGAAAAAGGGCTGGCGGTATTGCGAGGCGGCCGCTTCGAGGCTGCTCCAGGCGCGCCATCCGAATCCGTTATCGCCTTGTCGGAAGACCGCGAAGGACGCCTCGTGATGGCCACGGAGCGCGGCGTGTACCAAGCCGCAGCGGAAGGATTTCGCGAAATTAAGTTTAACGGAAGCCCGATCCGGCCGGTGAACACGCTGTATCGCGACGCTGACGGCATCCTGTGGATGGGGCTGAATGGCGGCGGCCTGCGTATGCTCGATGGCTCGCAGATCAGCGGCTTCCTGACTCGCGATGGACTGTTCGACGGGGAGATTTATGGGATCGTGCGCGACGATCAGGATCGCCTGTGGATGGCTTGCAGCCGGGGAGTCTTCTCGGTGCCGCGCGGCGAGCTGCGCCAGTTCGCGGCCGGGACCATCAAGAAGGTGACGAGCGCGCCCTATACTCCCATGGACGCGCAGCGCGTCATCGAAGGGCAAGCGGGCGTTGCGCCGGTGCTATCCAGGACTCGCGACGGACACCTGTGGTTCTCCACCATTCGCGGCTTGCTGATGCTCGATCCCAACCACTGGCAGCGTGAAACCACGGCGCCGCCGGTGGTGATCGAAAACCCCATCGTCAACGGCCGCAGCGAATCGCCGGAGCAGATCGGTCAACTGCCTCCGGGGCAGAAAAACATGGAGTTCAACTACACGGGATTGGCGTATTATCTGCCGCCTCGCTTGCGCTTCCGCTACATGCTGGAGGGATTCGACCGGGACTGGATCGATGCGGGTAATCGCCGCGAGGCGTTTTACACCAACCTGCCGCCCGGCTCCTTCCGGTTTCGGGTAACGGCGTGCAATGCCGACAATGTGTGTAACGAGCAAGGCGCCACTATGGCGTTCTCCCTGGCTCCTCATTTCTATCAGCGGGTGTGGTTTTGGCCCTTGGCAGCCCTGGCGATCGCCGCGCTGGGGCGGCTGCTGTACCAGTTGCGCATTCGCCGCCTGCGCCTACGGTATGAGCTGATCCTGGCCGAGCGCAGCCGTATCGCGCGCGAACTGCACGATACGCTCATCCAGGGCTTCTCCGGCATCACCATGGCGATGCAGGCGCTGGCGGGCCGCTTGCGCTCCCCGCAGGAGCGGGAAACGCTCGAAGATATCATTCGCGATGCGGCGACTTGTCTGCGCGAAACGCGCCAGTCCGTGGCGGGCCTTCGCGCCGGGCACGACGCCGAATCAGGTCTGGCGGCGGCCATAGGTTCGGCGGCTCGCGAGATCACCGACACCAAGGACGTCCGACTCAAACTCAAATTAGGGAAAGTCGCGCGCAAACTGCCGGCGGATGTGGAATACAATCTCCTGCGAATCGCCAGCGAGGCGATCTCCAATTCCGTGAAGCATTCCGGGGCTCGAAACATTGAGGTGGCGCTGGAGTCGACAGCCGAAGCGCTGCGGCTCAGCGTGCATGACGACGGTTCGGGGCTGGGGAAAGACGGCGCGGCTTTGCGTCCGGGCCACTACGGAATTATCGGCATGAAGGAGCGAGCCACGCAGATCGGCGCGAATCTGCAACTGCTGAGCGAGCCCGGGCATGGCACAACGGTTACGGTACACCTGCCGGCGGGCCGGACAACGGCGCCGGAAAAAGTCGAGAAAGTTGAGACATTGCAATGACTCCGACAATTCCCCAAACGGCTACCACGCCGATACGCGTCCTGTGCGCCGACGATCATCCGCTGGTGCGAAAAGGCATCGCCTCCATCCTGGCGAATGAGACCGACGTGATCCTGGTGGGAGAGGCCGGCAGCGGGCAGGAAGCCGTGGAGCAGTTCCGCAAGCTGCGCCCCGACGTCGTGCTAATGGACCTGCGGATGCCGGAGATGAACGGAATCGAGGCCACCCGCATGATTCGCGCCGAGGCCCCGGAGACCAAGATCATCGCGCTGACCAGCTACGACGGCGATCAGGATATTTATCGCGCCATCGAAGCCGGGGTGCGCGGTTACATCCTGAAGGAGATGGTGCACACCGAGGTGCTGCGCGCCATACGCACGGTGCACGCGGGAAAACGGCTGATGCCCGCGGAAGTAGCCGAGCGCCTCAGCGAATATTTCCCGCAGATGGCTCTGACGCCGCGCGAAGTGGAAGTCTTACGCTTTGTGGCCAAAGGGATGGCGAACAAGGAGATCGCCCACCAGCTCGGCACGGCCAGCGGGACCATCAAGATGCACATCCAGAACATCCTGGCGAAGCTGGATGCATCGGACCGAACGCATGCGGTGACGATCGCCCTGGAACGTGGAATCCTGCACCTCGACTTTTAACCTGCCCCGCCCTTGATTCGCGTGGCCGCGATCCACTGGTAACCGAAGGGATCCACGAGTCCGGCGGTGCGGTCGCCGTATTGTTGGTCTGCGGGCGGCCATAGCGACGTCGCACCAGCTTCGAGCGCGCGTTGGTACACGGCATCGCAATCCTCGACAAACAAATAAAACCCGCTCGGCAAGGGGTTGGGCGATTCGCCCATCTCCAGTACGGCATCGCCGATCTGAGCCGCGGCGTACATCACTTTACCGCCATGTTCGTGGACAGCCAGTTCTTTCGCGCCCATGACCCTGGTCAGAAAATCGATGTATTTGCGCACACTGCTGGGATGCGCAAACGGTGAAACGTTCCATAGATTCTCGAGCGCGGGGGTGGCTCCGAGATGCGTCGCAATGTACCACTGGTTGCCGGCGGTGTCTTTCACATATCCGGCCCGTTCGCCGTAGCTGTGGTCCGAGGGTGCGCCCAGGGACGTGGCTCCGGCTTCCAGGGCGCGGTTGTAGGTGGCGTCGCAGTCGGGAACATAGACGTGAAAAGCCCCAATCCGCTGCTGGCCGGCCAGGCTCGGATTGCCCATGATGAGGAGATCGGTATCGTCGACTTTTACGGACGCCATGAACCCCTCTCCGTGCGGGTGTCGTGACGTTTCCTGAGCATCAAAGGTGCGTTTCAAGAAGTCGATCAGTTCCGGTGCGTTGGGAACGGCAATGAAAGGGGTGATGGTATGGAAACCCTCACGAACCGGCGTCACAGTAGATGCGGGCATAGTTGCTCTCCTTTGCAGGTCTGATTTCAAGCGTTTCTGGAAGCCTTCGTCGGGCAGATCGCGCAGTCTGGCGACAATCTGCGCCAGGGGTGCGAGCTCAGGATCGGCTGCTGGCTGCTCGCCGGCCAGCATTGCATTGATGAATTGATCGAGCGCGTCTTCAGGCATGAGCACCCTCCATTTGAGCCCGAAGATTCTCGATCGCCCGGAGCTGTAGCTGCTTCACGGCGCCCTCGCTGCGGCCGAGCTCGCCGGCAATCTCACGGATGCTTTTCTGTTCCACAAAACGCATATGGATGACGCGGAACTGGGCTTCCGGAAGCCGGTCTACCAGTTGAAACAGCATGGCGCTTCGTTCGATCTCTTCCGGAGCGGGCCGGTCCGTATCAAGCGCGGGATTCCCCGATTCGCGTCCGCTGCGCCGCCAGTGATCGGCGATGGCCCGCGAGGCGATCCGCAGAAGCCAGGCGATAAAGGGAACCCCGCGCCATTCGAACTTGCCGATCCCGGCCAAGGCCTCGCGAAATACTTCGGCGGTCAGATCCTCGGCCTGGCTCCGGTCTCCGACGCGGCGAATTACATAGGCGTAGACGCGATGAAAATTGCGCTCATAGAGCTCGTCGAAGCACGCCGGATCGCGTTGCGCGGCTTCCACTCGCTCTCGGTCATCGTCGTCCAGGCTCATGTCTCGCTGGAGTAATCCGCCGGGAAGCGCAAAAAGTTACGCCCGGCGTTTCGGACTTCTCGGCCGACCTCACGGAAATGCGCAGCGGTCACGCTGTCAGGATAGCTGACAGCATGGTATGCCGTTTGGCCAACTGTTTAGTGGACTTATTGGGAGTCGAAGCGGGGTCTTGAAAGGGGCATAGTGGAGGGAACGGGGATGCTGAAAATCGATACCAAGCCGGACGCATCCGGCAATGTCAGGTTAACCCTGACCGGCAGGATGCATGCTAACGCGCTGGGCGAACTCCGCAGAGCGATTGAACGCGCGCGCCGGCAGCGAACCCGCCGCGTCCTGCTCGACCTGGGAGAAATCACCCTGGCCGACCGCGCCAGCATCGACTTTCTGACGCAGCAGACCAGGGATGAGATCGAGCTGATCAACTGTCCTACGTACATCCAGCCCTGGATCGCCGGGGAGCGTTAAGGCTCGCTAAGCCGCGGGAGCCGGAGGCTCGGCAACCACCAGAACCGCCGCGGAGACTGCGTGGCGAACACCGTCAATCGTGGTTCCGAAAATCAGATCTTTCAGACCGGTGTGGCCGTGCGCTCCCATCACCACCAGGTCGGGCTGAAGTTCGCGGGCCGCGCGTATGATCTCCGATCGCGGGCTGCGCCCGTGGGCGATCCTGAGGTCGGCTTCCAGGCCCGTGGATTTGAGTGAACTGACGATGTCTTCCAGGTATTGCTGACCTGAAGAGACTTCGGCCGTGGATGCAATTGGTCCGAACAACTGGCTGGTGGCTCCTTCTTCGACGTGCAGCAAGTGAATGGTTGCGCCGTGCAAACGCGCCATGGCGGCGGCGTGGGCGACCGCAGCACGATCGCGATCGGAATGATCCAGCGGAACCAGGATAGACCGGTACTTGAGGCCCGGAAGATCGGTGGCCACGGCGGCACCCGGATGGCGGGCCGCAACAGCTTGGGGACGCGGACGCGCGAACGTGACCCAGCCGAGCAGAACCACGATGCCCAGTACGATCGGGACGACGAACGCGGCTCGCCACGGTCCCTCCGAGACCCAGGGAACGATCGAATCGGCGGCCAGGCGGAAATTCAGAACAATAATGAGCACGGCGGTGCTCCACGCCAGACCAGTGACCCAGGTGCGGTTGGCGAACTCACCCATACGGCTGCGGTCGCTGGTGAAGCGGACCAGGGGAATAATCGCAAAGGGGAGCTGCATGCTCAGGATCACCTGGCTCAGAATGAGCAGGCGGTACGTGCCCTGATCGCCGCTGGTGGAAACCGTGATGACCGCGGGTATGATCGCGACCGAGCGCGTGATGAGACGCCGCAGCCATGGCCGCACACGCAGGTTCAGAAATCCTTCCATCACGATCTGCCCGGCGTAGGTTCCGGTGAGTGTGGAAGATTGGCCGCTCGCCAGCAATGCAATGGCAAAGAGTCCGCTGGCGAGGGCGGTTCCCAGCAGCGGAGCCAGGAGTTGGTGGGCCTGTTGAATCTCCGTGACCACTGTTCCGCTCCTGAAAAATACCGCTGCGGCCATCACCAGGATGGCGGCATTGACGATCAGAGCTCCGTTCAGCGCAACGAAGGAGTCGATGAAATTGTAACGGCAGGCGACAGCTTTTTCCGAGGACGTTTTACCGATGCGGCGAGTTTGCACCAGTGCGGAATGCAGGTAGAGATTGTGCGGCATCACAGTCGCGCCCAGCATGCCGATCGCGATGTAAAGGCTCGCATCGTTCAGGCGCGGGACAAGTCCCGAGGCGACGTCGTCAAACAGGGGCTTGGCGAACCATAGTTCGACCAAAAAGCATCCCGTGACGATCAGGACCAGAGAAAGTATGATCGCCTCCACCAGGCGGATGCCGTAGCGCGTCAGCCAGAGAACCAGGATCGTATCCAGGGCGGTGAGCAGAACGCCCGCGGTCAGAGGAATGTGGAATAGAAGGTTCAGGCCGATGGCCGCGCCCAATACTTCCGCCAGATCGCAGGCGGCGATGGCGATTTCACACAGGAACCAGAGGGAGTACGAAACCGCGCGCGGATAAGCTTCGCGGCAGGCTTGAGCCAGATCGCGTCCGGAGACGATGCCGAGGCGGGCGGAAAGCGTCTGGAGCAGGATCGCCATCGCGTTTGACAACACCAGAACCCACAGGAGCTGGTAGCCGAAGCGCGCGCCGCCTTCAAGGTCGGTCGCCCAATTGCCGGGGTCCATGTAGCCGACGCTGACCAGGTAGGCTGGTCCGGCGAAGGCAAACATACGGCGGAAGGCCGTGGGCCACGCGGTGTGCACGCTACCGTGCACCTCGGGCAGCGAGGCCGGGCCCGCTAGCCGTGGTTTCATCCCCATAGTTAACTATAGTTACTATACTCCATTCGGCAGATGAGGGGCCGCAGCTTTAGTGGAAATTAGCGGTCTTTGAGGATTTCGCGGGCCGCGTTGTGTCCCGGCGCGCCCATCACGCCACCTCCGGGATGCGCGCCCGAGCCGCACAAGTACAACCCTTGCACCGGTGTACGGTAACGAGCCCACCCCGCCAGGGGCCGGAGTACGAACATCTGGTCCAGGCTCATCTCGCCATGGAAAATGTTGCCGCCGGTGATGCCGAAACGCTGCTCCAGATCGTACGGCGAGAGCGTCTGGCGCTCCACCACGATGGACCGGATGTTGGGGCAGTATTCCTCGATCACATCGAGAATCCGCTCCGCATAGGGCTCGCGTTCCTGCTCCCATGTGGTCCCGCGAAGGGTGTACGGGGCGTACTGCAAGAAGATTCCCATGATGTGATGGCCGGGCGGTGCGAGCGACGGATCGTACATGGTCGGCATGGTCATCTCGATCAGCGGCGAGCGTGAAGGTTTTCCGTACTTGGCGTCGTCCCAGGCTCGTTCGATATATTCGACCGAAGGACAGATGTGCATGGTCGCGCGGTGCTGAGGACCGGGGTTTCCTGACAGTGCGGTGAACTCGGGCACGCCACGAAGGGCGAGATTCATCTTGAGCGATGTTCCCTCGGATCGGAACTTGCGAATTCCGTCCCGGAAGTCCGCGGGCAGATCGCCCGGGTCCATCAGTTGCAGAAACGTCCGCCGCGGATCCAGATTGCTGGCGACGATCGAGGCGCGAATTTCCTCCCCACCTTGCAGGACGACGCCTTGAACATGGCTGTCGCGAACCAGAATCTTCTCGACGGGTGCACTGGTGCGGATGACAACGCCGCGACTGCGGGCGGAATCGGCAATGGCGTTGGAAACCGTACCCATACCTCCGCGCACGAATCCCCACAATCCGCGATGGCCGTTGACGCCTCCCATGCAGTGATGCAGGAGAATGTACGCCGTTCCGGGCGAGCGCGGACCGCCGTTGGCTCCGATCACGCCGTCGGTGGCAAGAGTCACTTTGAGTTGTTCGGATTCGAACCACTCGTCCAAAAACTCAGAAGCGCTCTGGGTGAAAATCTTCACCAGGCCGACGATCTCGATCTTCGAGAGTCCTCTTAATCTCCCGAGCAGTTTTATATAGTCGATGAAGTCGCCGGCGCCGAACGGCGGGAAGTTGGGCGGTGTGGTGAGCAGCAGAGATTCGGCGACCACGGCCAGACGTTCGAGGTGATCTTCGTACTTGGGATACGCCTGCGCGTCGCGCTCGGAAAACTTGGCGATCTCGGCCAGCGTTTTGGCGCGATCCTGCCACATAAACAGGTGGGTGCCGTCGGGAAAGGGCGAAAAGAAAGCCGGATCCTTGGCGTCGACGCGATAGCCGAAGCGTTCCAGCTCCAGATCGCGGACGACCTTTTCCTGCATCAGGCTCGCGAGGTAGGAGGCGGTGGATACGCGATATCCGGGCCAGATTTCTTCGGTGACGGCGCAGCCGCCGACCAGCTCTCGCGACTCCAGAACCAGTACGCTCCGGCCGGCCCGCGCCAGATACGCCGCGGTGACCAGTCCGTTGTGGCCGCCGCCGACAATGATCACGTCATACTGTTTCCTCACCAGTTTCCATGATAGCGGGGGTGCTTTGTGGAATTGGACGCGACGCCTACCTTAATGCGAGGACAGCCAGGATCGCGATTCCGGCAATGGCAATCGCGGCAATGGTCAACCAGGGAAACGGCCGAGCTTGTTTCGGGAGAGCGGCGCCAGCGTAGTCCTCCAATCGAGCGAACGAACCGGCAGTCTCTGCACGGCTAATAGCCGCACGACACTCGCTCTCGCGCTCGGCAATTCTCTCCTTGGCGAAACGAGCGAGACCGGAGTCTAGGCGCCTTTTCACGATAAAGTCTCGCGCCCCTCCCCAGTGGCGAATTGCATCTTCGTAGCGTCCCTCCGCCATCGCGATCTCGGCCTCTACACCGGCCGTCGACTGCGGTTTGTGCAATTTACGGGAACGCTCGAGCCAGATTCGCGCGCCGCCGGCGTTATTCCGTTCGTGGGCAGTCGCAGCCGCCGCCTCCAGAAAACAAGCCGCGCGCAGCCTCTTGTTCCCGCTCCGCGATGCGGACACCAAAGCGTTTTCGAGGTGCCGCAGCGCGGCCGGCGTATCGCGTTGATCGGCGCTTCGATAAAACGCCCATAGTTGGGCGTAGGTAAAGTGTGGCTGCGATTCTTCCACACTTAGGGCTTCCTTCATCAGTTCGGAATCCCATTCGCGCGGCAGCGCGCCCTTGGTTTCCTCAGTTTGAAGAGCCAGCAACGCGATCCAGCGGCGCGACTCGCCGGGATGTTTGAGCAACTGCCAAAGCAGGGACGCATCGGACTTCAGTCCCCCGCCCGAATACGGAATCAGCGAAGCCAACGAAATCGTGGCGCCCCAGAACAAAGTCCCGATCCAATCCCAAGTGCCGCCTCCAAATTCGACAACAGCGATGGAACAAGCTGCCAAGAATACAAGCGAAGCGATCGGCCCACCAGCGACCATCCATGCTTGCGGGGCGCGCCGGAAGTCGCCTCGTGTCAGAAGTGGTTTGGCGAAACCACCGATCCACTGACCGTCAAACCGAAAGACCCAACGCTCGCCAGACTTAAAGAAACGAAATCCGCCCACGGAAATACCGCCGGGATCCATGCCAACCAGCTTGCCCGCGAACAGATGGCCAATTTCATGGATCGCGATAGCCACGTAGATAGCTGGAATCCAAAGCAATCCGTTGAAGGGCGGCGCACTTGTGGTGATCATTCCCGCATAAAGCGGCGCGAGCAATATCGCCATGCTGATCGGGACCACGAACAGCAACACAGCCCACTGATGTCGCGTCTTAGGCGGGTTCTCCTCCAAGTCGAGAACTGGAGTGTCGGACATCTCGTTTTAGGATAACTCAGGCAATTTCGTTCGACATATCCAGCAAAGGCGCCGATTCTCCATTCAGGCGATTCCCCTTAGAATGGGAGTTGTGGACGCAGTAGCTTCCCGATACGATGCTGGCGCGACCGCGCAACCGGTGACTTGGTTATCGGGTGGAATCGTCACCCTCATCAATAAACTCGGCCCGGTGCTATGGCTCGCCGCGGTAGTGGGGGCGCTATCGGGAGTCTTTCTCAAGACCGGGCATTTTTTCATTGCGCCGGGCTTCCGGCACCGGAAAAAGAGCTTCGGGAATTGTTGGATGAAACGGGGAATTCTTCCTCAACCGATCCGTACGTCTAGGGTTCGGAATCCGCGCGTGCGGACTCGAGAACTGCGATCGCGGTTTCGGCGTCATCCTGGCTGACTTGCAGGCGCATTCCACGAACAACAGGCGAGTCGAGCCAGGCCATATTGGCGTCCGCCAGAAAGCATTCGATCCCTGCGGAATCCAAGCAGCCTTTTGCCATCAGTGCCTCGGCTAGGTTGCCGAATTGGCGAATGGTGACCAGATCAGAAGGTTCGTGCGGCTGTGTCATGGATTTATCCCGCTCACGTCCTCCAGTATAACTTTGGCCACCAGGCGTTTATCGGAGCAATTCGGCAATCTTATCCGGATCGTTCGGGACGACCAGCGGTTTATTGCCGAAGGCCGGCTGAATCTTCACACCACCCGGCGCTTCGAGCTGGCCGGTGTGGTAGCGATAAATGTAATCGGGATCCTTTAACAAATTTCCGGTGAGGACCGCGACCACATCCGCGCCGCGATCGATGATGCCGCTCGTGGTGAGTTTGCGAATGCCCGCCAGTGTTGCCGCCGACGCGGGCTCGCAGCCGATGCCGCACAGTCCGATCTGCGCCTTGGCGTCCGCGATTTCCTGCTCGGTGACTTTTTCGACCGTGCCGCCCGATGTGCGGACCTCGTGCAGCGCCTTGGGCCACGACACGGGATCGCCGATGCGGATCGCGGTCGCGAGCGTTTCGGGCTTCGAGACGGGGCATAAACCTCCGCCCTTCCCGCTGACCTCGCGCGTCCAAAGTTCGTAAAAGGGAGCCGAGCCCTCTGCCTGGATTACGGCGAGCCGCGGCAGTTTGTCGATGAGACCCGCCGACTTGGCTTCGCGCAGACCTTTGCCGAACGCCGAGGTGTTGCCCAGATTCCCGCCCGGCAGCACCACCCAATCCGGCACGCGCCAGTCGAGCTGATCGAGCATCTCGAACATAATGGCTTTCTGCCCTTCGATGCGAAACGGATTCATCGAATTCAGCAGATAGATCCCCAGGCGTTCGGCGAGCACGCGGACCAAAGCCAGAATCTGATCGAAGTTCGCTTCCACTTGCAAGGTCTTCGCGCCGTATTCGAGTGCCTGCGCGAGCTTGCCGAACGAAATGTTCCCATGGGGAAGAAAAATGAGCGCCCCAAGCCCGGCCGCCGCCGCGTAGGCCGCCATCGAAGCGGAAGTGTTGCCGGTCGACACGCAGGCAACGCGGCGCATGCCCAGCCGGCGCGCCTGAGAAGTCCCGCAGGTCATGCCGTTGTCCTTAAACGATCCGGTCGGGTTGAATCCTTGGTGCTTAAAAGTGATCCTATCGAGTCCGCCATACTTCGCCGCGATCGGCCCGTCCAGCAGCGGCGTGTTCCCTTCCCTCAGAGTGACGACGTGCCTGAGATCGTCCAGAAACGGAAACAACTCGCGATATCGCCAGACGCCGCTCTGGTCCAATGGAGCGTTACTGGTGCGCCGTTCGCGAAAGAGTTTCTTTAGGTATTCCGGATCTCCGAGAGGGTCACCGTAGGTGGCCTCCACGAGCCCGCCGCACTTCGGGCAGTTGTACAAAACCTCGGTGATCGCGTACCGCGCGCGGCATCCTTCGTTGAAACACACCAGCTCCGCCGCGGCGGTTTGCGTTGCTGAAGCCATATCTCTTAACTTTAAACGATGCTAGCTGTTCATCTGGAATCTGGCCGTGTCCACCTGCGGCGGGTGCCTTTGCCACGTGTTCCCGAAGGATTCGCGCGGATTCGCCTGCTCGCCGCCGGAATCTGCTCCACCGATCTGGAACTTCAGCGCGGATACTATGGATTCTCGGGGACGCCGGGCCACGAATTCGTGGGCGAGGTCGTGGAAGCTGCCGACAAATCGTGGGTGGGGAGACGGGTAGTCGGCGAGATCAATCTCGCCTGTGGAACATGCGACTGGTGCAAGCGTGGTCTGGGTCGCCACTGCCCGACGCGCACGGTTCTGGGTATCGTCAAGCACCCTGGCGCGTTTCGCGAGTTCCTGACGCTGCCGGTGCGCAACCTGCATCGGGTGCCCGCGTCGATTCCAACGGAACACGCGGTTTTTATCGAGCCTATTGCAGCCGCGTGCGAGATTCTCGATCAGGTGAAGATTCCCAAAGGCGAGCGCGCGGCCGTGCTGGGCGATGGAAAACTCGGCCTTCTCGTCGCGCAGGTGCTTCAGGCCAAGGGCGCGCGGGTGCATCTCTTTGGCCGGCATAAAGAAAAAATGCGACTGGTCGAGCCCGCCGGGGTAACAACCGAAATCGTCCCGAAGAAACTACCTGTCGCGGCGTGGCCGTTCGTCGTCGACGCAACTGGATCATCCGAGGGCCTGCGAGCCGCCGTTTCGATGTGCATCCCGCGTGGGACCGTCATCATGAAGTCCACAGTGCATGGACTGGTGTCGATCGACACGGCCCCGGCGATCGTCAACGAGATCACTCTGGTCGGGTCGCGCTGCGGGCGATTCGAAGCGGCCCTGCCGTTGCTGTCTTCCGGTAAAGTGAACGTCGGAAGCATGATCTCCGAGGAATTTCCGATCGACCGCGCCCCTGAAGCCTTCGCGGCCGCCGCAAGGAAAGGTGTGCTTAAGGTCTTGTTGCGCCCGTAAACTTATCTAGTTCATCTATTTCCTTTTGAACTGCCCTCATTTTTCGCCCCTCCGCGACGAAAACCGAAACTAGCAAAATCATCATCACTGGAAGTAATGGCACCAGACCTAACAACAAGTACATCGATTCCCGCGAGTCAAATCCGCGCATCCCCGGCTTCCCCATCGCTCCCCTGACAAAGGGGGTCAGAAACAATGCTGCGCTAAGGAGAACTGGCCAGATTGTATTGCGTCCGGCGCGCAAGTAGGAGATCTGGCTCTCGAGTTCCTGCCGATAAAAATCCAGGCTCACGCTGAGCGTTGCATTTAACGGCAATCGCACGGGCGAACCTGCCTTACGAGCCCGGTGTATCAGGCTCAGGGCCACAAGGATCAAGGCACAAGCACCCATCCGGAAAAACATTTCGTCAAGCTGCCAGAAAATGTACGAAGCAATCACGACAATGATGAGCGCGGCAACATAGGTCGACACAACCCGTTGGTGCGTCGTTTCCTCAAGCCGGCGGGCTTTTCGACGAATCAGTTCCAAGGATATGTTGGATGGCTTCTTCGTCTGGCTTTGCCAGACGCTTCTTATGTCATTCGGCATCGCGTTCACCTCCATGAAAGCGGCGAGCCAGAATGTTCTTGATGCGGTGAATCTTGGTCGCCACATTTCCCGCCGAAATTCCCATCACCTCTCCAATCGAGGCTGCGTCCATGCCTTCCAGATACAGCAGCGTCATTTGCCGATCCAACGGTTTAAGGCGCTGGATCAGCGCCATGAGCCGCTCCATGTTCAGTCGCTGATCCTCAGCTCCGGCGCCGTGAACATCCGCCGGCATCGCCTCGATGGCTTCCAGCGTCACCAGCACGCTGTTCTTACGCTTCTGCCGGATCACGTGGGACGTGGCTATGTTGTGGGCCACGCGATACACCCAGGTTCGAAGGGAACACCGGCCGTCGAAAGCGATAAAACTTCGCCAGAGCCCCACGTGAATATCCTGGAGCAGATCGCGACGTTCCTCGGGATTCGCCTCGTAGGCGCTCGCCAAGCGGTCCAGCGCCGCGCCATAGCCGGCGGCCGCCTCCTGGAATAGCTCGTCTTGCTTGAGATTGGGTTCTATGTATAGATAGTCGCTCGGGCGGGGACTTTCTTACAAGAATTTGCCGCCGCGCGGCTAGCGGGCTCTCAGCACGTGAGCCCACAGCGCGATCGCCAGGCCCGCGGCGCCGATGAAGCTGCCGTAGGGCAATTCGTAAGTGGACCAGTCCTTCTTGGCGGCCACAATATAGATCACTCCCACCAACGAACCGACGAAGCCGGCTACGCACAGAATAAAGAGAGCTTCTTCCAATCCTAGAAACGCCCCCAGCATAGCGATCATTTTGACGTCGCCCAGCCCCAGCACATCCCGCTGGCGGATTTTGCCATAGAGCCAGGCGAATCCCCAGATCAAGCCGGACGCCAGGAGCGCTCCCGTTAGCGACTCGATCACGGATGCCCAACGGGTGCCTACGGCGCCCCACACCAGAAAAGTCGCGATCCCCGGCTCCAGCCGGACCACGCCCGACAACGCGATTCCCAGCACCGTTCCGCCCAGCGTAAATTCGTCGGGCAGGATGCGTTCTTCCAGGTCCGTGGCGATCAGCGTGATCAGGATCGCGCTTAGCGCCGCAAATTTCGCCGCGGGCCAGCCGAATCCCAGCATCGCCACGCACAATGCGAACGCCGCCGCGGTGGCCAGTTCCACCACCGGATAACGCAGCGGAATCCGCTCGCGGCAGTGGCGGCACCGGCCTCCGAGCAACACATAGCTCACCACGGGAAGGTTGTCGTACCAGCTAATCTGCTTTTCGCACCCAGGACAATGCGAACGCGGCCGGACCACCGAAAGGTCGCGCGGCAGGCGGTAGATACACACGTTCAGGAAGCTCCCGATCAGCAATCCCGCGAGGCCCGCCAGCACAGCTTCCAACATGCCTTACTCCCTGCCCGGCGACATAAACCGGGCTTTCGCATACTTGACGAAATTATAAAGCGCCGCCATATTGGCGATCGCCAACCCTTCCACTCCATCCAGAAATCCCGCCTTGAGGACGTAGGTCTGGAAGAACGTCCAGGGCGGCTCAAAGATAAGACGTCCCCAGGTGGGTTTTTCGCCGACCGCGAGCAGCTGCTCCGCCGCCAGGGTCGTGTAGCGATCCATTACTTTGAGATGCTCGGACAGCGAGTCGCAGGTAAAGTGCAACAAATTCGATTCGAAGTGCCCGATCCGGCCGTCCACTTTCACCGATTCATGCACGAATTCGCCTTGCCACCTGGCCTTCCGGCGATTGTACAGCCGGACCTTTCGATCGGGATACCAACCCGAGTGATGAATCCATCGCCCCAGGTACTGCGCCATGCGCGGCATAGTATAGCCATCGAACTCCGGCCCGTTTTTCTTGAGCCGCCAGATCTCGCCCTCCAGAGCTTCACTCAGCGATTCGTCGGCGTCGAGCGCAAGAATCCAGTCATGCGACGCGTTCTCCGCGGCCAGGTTCTTCTGCTTGGCGTAGCCCGGCCAGGGGCTTTCCATCACGCGAGCTCCCAGCTTTTCGGCGATCTCCACCGTCCGGTCCGTGGATCCGCTATCCACCACCAGGATTTCGTCGGCGCAGCGCAGGCTTTCGATGGCGCGCGGCAGGTTGCGCTCTTCGTTGTAGGTGATGATGGTGGCGGAAATCTTCACGGCGGCGGCTTTTAGGGCAACGCGTGAACCGGCGCCGCAGTGAAAGAGAGAATGAAGATCGCCACCGCCGCACCCGCCAGGCGAGTCCGAAAACGGCCTAGAGGATGGGGATCGACAATCGCGGGGTGCCGCATCCCGAAGAAAAACAATAGCGCCGCCCAGAACAGCCAGCTATAGGCGATAAACATGCCCATCAGCACCAGGATGAAGATGAACACACGGGAAAGAAACCGGGTTCGCTCGCCCAGGATCGCGTATAAGATGTGGCCTCCATCCAATTGTCCGATCGGCAGGAGATTCAACGCCGTCGCCAGCAACCCCACCCAGGCCGCACGTGCCACCGGGTGAAGGTAGATGTCCTGTAGCGGCACCCCGGGGAATCGTACCCACTCCATCAGTCTTATAATCAGCGGCGTGCCAAATATGAGATCACCGCTGTGCCCAATGCCCGGCACGACCTTCGAAAGAGCTACGCCGGCGATCAGCGGCGACACCAGCGCGACGAAGCCTGCCAGCGGGCCGGCTATCCCGATGTCGAAAAGCACGCGCTTGGACAATATCGCCGAGCGTATCCGGATAAAAGCCCCCATGGTGCCGATCAGACTGGGAAACGGGATGAAGAACGGCAGCGTTGCGTCCACCAGGTAATATCGGGCAGTCAGATAATGTCCGAACTCGTGCGCCAGCAAGATGGTCAGCAGCGTCAGCGAGAAAGGCAAGCCGGGCAGCAAATAGGACGGGTCCTGCCACATCTGGAGATATCCGGTGAGGCTCTCGCCGAAATCGATGGGGCGATTTTGGGCAAAGGTCCGGGCCATCCCGGCGCCCACGATGGTGGTGCTGAGCAGGGTCGCTAACAGCAGCAACCCGTGCAGCCAATAGCGGTGGCGCGGCCGGGGGCGAAACTCCTCGGCGAACGCGTACAAGCCGGCTTCGGGAGAGGACTCCGTCATCCGGAACGGTGGCAGATACGGAGGACCGTTTGTCGACACAGAGCCCGCAGACGGCTACTGGAGCGTCTGCAGCTCCTTGCCGGGCTTAAACCGAACGGCTTTGCCCGGAGGAATCGCGACTTCGGCGCCGGTGCGCGGGTTGCGGCCAATCCCGGTCTTGCGCGGACGCACGTTGAATATCCCAAAGCCACGCAGTTCGATGCGCTCGCCACGGCCGAGAGCGCGCTTCATGCTTTCGAACACGGTTTCCACAGCCATCTCGGCCTTGGTCTTGGTGATGCCGGTCCGGTTGACTACCTCATTGATGATGTCCAGTTTAATCAAAGCCGCCCTCCCCGATTCACCCGTTTACGAACGATTCGCCCAGCAAACCCCATGATAGGATTAGGGTTATCGCAGTGTCAAGTCGCCCTTATCTGTTCGTCTACGGGACTTTGAAGAGTAGCTTTCAGAATCGCTACGCCCGGCAGCTGCAACGCGAAGCAAGACTGCTCGGCCGCGCGCATATGCCAGGGCGGTTATACCGCATACGCTGGTACCCCGGGATGCGCCCCTCGCGAAACCCGGATGAGCTCGTAATCGGCGAGCTGTACAAACTCCGTCAGGCCTCTAAAACACTGAAAGCGCTGGATGAATATGAAGAGCATTATCGCCGCGAGCTGCATCGCGCAACGCTAGACACCGGCGAGGCGTTGCAGGCTTGGGTCTATATGTATCGGCAGCCGCGCCCCGAGCACTGCCGCGTAGTCCCAGGGGAGTGGTAGCTAGGTCGAGCGAAAAGGGGACCGGTCCGACGGTTCAGAACCCATCAAATACATCGGAACAAAGACCTGTCCCCTTTTCGCTACCCCGGCGTACGTTTCCGGATCTCGATGTTCAGCCGCTTGATCTTTTGATTCAGCGTGGAAAGAGGAATCCGCAAAGCTTCCGCCGCGGAGGTCTGGCTCCAGTCGGATGCTTCCAGTTGTTCCATGATCTTGCGGCGCTCGTAGTCGGCGACGATCTCGAACAACGAAGCGTCGGCCGGGAGCTTGCCGCTTTCGTCGCGGCGGATGCGCAGGCCGCGGGCTTCGAGAAGATGTTCGGGAAGAACATCCACGGGCACGTTGGCTTGCGAGGCCAGCACGACCGCTCGCTCCACCACGTTCTCCAGTTCCCGGACGTTCCCAGGCCAGGCGTGGTCCATCAGGATCTGCATGGCGTCCGGCTCGAAGTACAGGCGTGATTTGTTGTGCTCGGCACCTTGATCAAACAGGAACTTTTCGTTCTCGCGGCAGTATTTGTTGAAGAAGTGTTCCACCAGCGCGGGAATGTCTTCCTTGCGGTCGCGCAGCGGCGGCAGAGCGAGATTGATGACGTTCAGCCGGTAGTACAGATCCTCGCGGAACTTACCTTCTTCGACGAACTTCTTGAGATCGGCGTTGGTCGCGGCCACGATCCGCACGTCCACGCGGATGGTTTCGGCCGAGCCCAGCGGCATGAACTCGCGCTCCTGGATCACGCGCAGCAGCTTGGTCTGGGTTTCGAGCGAAATGGTCCCGATCTCGTCGAAAAAAATGGTCCCCTGATGGGCCACTTCGAAGTAGCCCTTGCGCGCGGCCAGCGCTCCGGTAAACGCGCCGCGAACGTGGCCGAACAGAGCCGATTCCAGCAGATCCGGGGGAACGGACCCGGAGTGAACGGGAACAAAGGGATGCTCAGCGCGCGCCGAGTGCGCATGGATCGCGTTCGCGATCAGCTCCTTCCCGGTTCCAGTCTCGCCGGTGATCAGGATCGTAGCCCGGCTGGCTGCCACCTGCCCCACCAGGTCGAGAATCTTGAGCATCCGCTCGCTTTTCCCGACGATATTGGGGAAGCTGTAGCGCTGCCTCAGCGCGCGCTTGAGCTCGGTGTTTTCCCGCTCCAGCCGCCGCTTGGCGATCATGTGATCGATCTCGATCAGCAGCTTTTCGTTGTCCCAGGGCTTGGGGAAATAGTCATTGGCGCCGCGCTTTAACGCCTCCACCGCCACTTCCACCGAGCCATATGCGGTGATCATGAAGACGGGTGTCTCACGATCGCGCTGCCGGACTTCTTCGAGCACCTGCATCCCGCTTTTGTCGGGCATCATGAGATCCAGCAGGACCAGATCGTAAGCCGAGTCTTCCAGGCGCTTCAAGCCCTCGGTGGCGTTGCCCGCCAGTTCCACGCGATAGTTTTCGCTCGAAAGGAGCGCTTCCAGGCTGTCGCGGATATCGGGCTCGTCATCGATGACCAGGATTCGCCCGCGGGCGGCGTCACCCGTCAGCACGTCGGGAGGAAAATTGGCGACGGTATCGGCCATTTAGTAGATGACGGTATCAGACCTTCCGGCAACCGGGGACGGAACAGAACTCGGGACTTCGCTACGGGCCATAGGCGTCGCGGACATCGCCGCGGCGGGCGCGGAGGCGGCGGGAACGGCGGCCACAGTGGGAGTCTCGCGCTTGGCCGGCGGGGGTGCAAGCCGCCCTGCCGAGCTCACCGGGAACGTGAGCACGAACTGCGTACCGTGTCCCACCTGGCTTTGCACTTCGATATTGCCGCCATGCTCGCGCACGATCCCGTAGCTGACGGAAAGCCCCAGACCGGTTCCCTTGCGCGCTCCCTTGGTGGTGAAGAAAGGATCGAAGATACGCGCCAGATTCTCGGGTGCGATGCCCGCACCGGTGTCGCGCACCTTGACGCGAACCGCGCCGTTCCAGCGCTCGGTCTCAATGCGCAGCGAGCCGCCGGATTCCATCGCATCGCGGGCGTTGAGGAACAGGTTCAGGAATACCTGCTGCAACTTGCCGGGACTCCCCTTAATCAAGGGAATGTTCTCGTCGAAGGCAAGATCCGCTTTCACCGAACTCTTCGCGAACTGATGCTCGACCAGTGTGAGCGTCTCCCGCAGCACCTTGTTTAAATCCAGCGGAACGAATTCAGTGGGCGAGGTGCGCGAGAAATTGAGCAGCGAATTGACGATCTCACTGGCCCGGAAAGTCTGCCGGGCGATTTTTTCGAGCAGCGGAGCCTTCTGTTCATCGCCCGAAATCTGCTTGGCCAGCATCTGCGCGTAGGTCGAAATCACCGCGAGGGGAGTGTTGACTTCGTGCGCCACGCCCGCCGCCAGCAGTCCGATGGAGCTGAGCTTGTCCGCCTGCATCAGCCTGCGCTCCAGCTCGGCACGATCGGTCACGTCATCCAGGATGATCAGCCGGCCGATGCGCTCGCCTTCGCGCGAAATCAGCGGCGCCGCGGCAATATTCAACGTGGCTTGGTGATCCCGCATCATGTATTGGTAAATGTTCTGAACACCCGCGTCATCGCGCGACACTTCCAACTGATCGCACAGGTCTTCCGGCAGGAGTTCGCGGAGCTTGCGCCCAACCGCATCCTGGCGCAAGATGCCTGTCAGTTTCTCCACCTGCGAATTCCAGCTCTCCACGCGATCTTCCAGATCGGCCGCCAGAATGCCGACGTGGATGGACTCGACAATGTTCTCCGAGAACTCCTTGAGCCTTTCGTATTCATCGGCCTTGCGCTGCAGGGATTCATACAGCTTGGCGTTGTCGATGGCGATGCCCACATAACCGGAAAGCGTCATCAGCAGTTCGACATCTTCGCTGGACAGGAAATCGTGGGATTCGGTGCGGCTCACACCCAGGTACGCGATGGTCCGGCCGCGCGCCGAGCACGGCAGATAGTAGGTCAGCTCCAGTTCGGCGATGGAGCGGCGGACCCCGGTGGGCCACTCGTGGGAGACTACGTCCAACAGATTCCGGGTGCGCTCGAAGAACAAATAAGGCTTCTTGGGATTCGGGCTCAGGAAGCTTAAGTCCAGTCCGTAGGGAACATGATCGGTCTGCTTGCCGCTGCGATTGAAGGCCAGCTCCAGCTGGAAGCGGCTCTCCGCGTCATCCCAGATGAAAAACGCGACATAGCGAATCCCCAGCGTGCGTATCAGCCGGTCCGAGACCGTTTCGAGCATGACATGCAGGTCCGTGGGCGATCCCAGCTCGCGTGCGAACTCGATCAGCGTGCGGCGGTAGTCGTAGCGGTCCTTGTAGAAGTAGCGGTCGAGCTGCTCCTGGACCCATTTCCGGATCGGCTGAAATACGAACGCCGCGATCAGGATCATCACCACCATGGCCGCGCCGTTCAGCTCCACGGCTCCGCTGACCGAAAAGATCAGGCCATAGAAGATCGCCAGCACGCACAACGTGGCCAGCGTGTAGGCATAGCCCTGCTGGAAAATCACGTCCACGTCCATCAGCCGGTAGCGTAGAATCGCGTAGGCCCAGGTCAGCGGGATCAACGGCAGAGAGAGCACGGCCAGATTCATGGCCTGGTTCGGAGCCACGCCGAACATGTACGGCACGGCGTAGATCAGCGCGAAGGGGATGATGCCCAGCAGCGCGCCGTTGCGCAGCCAGGTGAGCTGCCGCCGGACGATAGGGTCGCTCGCACGGCGCATCTGGAACGCCAGCACCGCTCCTCCGGCCAGATACATCGCCACCAGGAAGCCCAGCCACATCCGGTCGAGCAGCCAGCGCATCTCGATCAACGGCGCCGCGGTTCGCAACCATCCGAAGATGAACCCCGACTGCACCGCCAGCAGCGCCAGCCCGGGCAGATACACCAGCACGGCCGCTCCCCGGCGGCGAATCCATGTCTGGCTGTCGGGAAAGCTGAAGCAGAAATGCAGGAACAGCGTCGGTGCCAGGAACCAGGCCGCAACATTGCCCAGGTAGATCACTTTGTCGAAGTTGTTCAGCTTTCCGGTGTAGTGGAAGGTCGACAACACAAACGATGCCAGACACAGCAGGAAAAAGTGCAGCGCTCGAGGGGCGCTTCCGCGGCGGAAATAGACGAACAGTCCGATTCCGAGGTACATCACGCCGACGGCGTACTGATAATAGAGCGTCGAATCGCGCGTGACTTCGCCGACGATCACGGCCGCCGGCACTTCCGTGCCGTTTTGCAAGATCTTGTACTCGGCCTTGTGCCAGGAGCCTAGCCGAAAGAGAACCTCCGCCGCCTCCTCCGCGCGATTGATCTTCAGGCCGTCGATGGAGATCAGGCTGTCGCCTACGTGGATGCCCGCTTTCTCGGCGGGGCTTCCGGGCGAGATGTAGGTGGCTACAGGAACAGTCTGGTCCCCGGACTGGCGGTCCACCCAGGTGACCCCATCGTCAGGCGTGTGGTATTTGCTCTGCTGCTGGAAATTAAGCGCCGCGGCGATCACCACCGCCACGGTGATGATCATCAGCAGAGCGTTCGTTAGCTGTTGCCGTAGTTCCCGCATACCCCCGAGGAACACTTCTCCGGCGGAGTGGGATGCACGCCACCTTCCAATCTAAGAATAGCGCGTATCGCGATGACTTTACTAGAACTTTCTCCCATAAATCCATGCAATCTATGATTCTTAGGATAAACGGGTATGACGAACCATAGCCTCAGGTGGCAAGACTTGAGGTGCCGCCTGAACGCAGCGATCTTTTTAGCTCGGTTCTACCGTCACCGCTGCGGTCAGCTTGAACGTGAGCACACTCTCGGCCCCGATAACAGCGGGGTCGCCATGAGTCGCCAGGACCAATCCCGTGCCAGCCGCCCCGCCGCTTGCTGCTCCGATAGCCGCACCTTGGCCCCCGCCGGCGATTGCTCCGATCGCTGCCCCGATACCGGCTCCAATGCCGACTTCCGCGGCGTCCTTGCGCTTGGTGGTGCGGGCACGACGCCCCACGGTTCCGGTCTGGATCTCGATGTTACGGCCGCCCACGCGAAGCCGCGTCAGCCGGACCGAAATCGTCGCCACGCCTTTGACCCGGCCGCCGGGATCGGAATCCACTACGAGTCCTTCGACCTGCGACCCACGCGGCGCGACGACTTGTCCATCGACTACGATCGGCTCGGCCAAAGTGGCGGTGAATGCCTCGCCAGTCTTGGTGGTTTTGGTCGAAAGCGTGGTTTCGGTTCGAACCTTGATCGGCGTGCCGGCGCCGACGGTCACCGAAGACAGCTTGGGTGGGAGCGGAGCATCGGCCTGCGCGGGCGTAGATTGCGAGGAGGGTGTTGATCCGGTCGCCGTCGATTGCTCTGAACTCTTGCTGCAACCAACCAGGAGCGCCGCCAAAGCCAACGCCGTCCCGGCGGTTTTAAATCGAGTGATCATGTCAACCCGATGCTTGGGTAAATGAAACTGTTACAAAAGAATAGCCTTAGGCGCTCGTAAGGCTTTGGATTTAGGCTAGTCCGCGCCCTGAATCTTAACCAGCGGCTGGCTGTTCTCGGCGGGCATGTCGGACTTCAGCGTCTGCTTGCCGCGCCAGAAATCGAAGTACGAGACGTAGTGCACGCAGCTTACCGTGCAGTACGGCGCGCAGGACTTTTCGGTGAGATATTCGCGGTCCAGGTCGTCCTGGCTGTACTGGTCCAGTGGCTTGGCCGGATAGCCGCGCTGCTGCGAGCAATAGTGCACCAGTCCGTCCTCGCAGATGTACATGTAGCGCGATCCGGCGCGGCACTTCCAATCGTTGGGCTTGCCTTGGGCGATGGCGTCCTGGAAATAGCTGAACCGGGCGAAGCCGCGGTTCTCCATGGCTTTCATCTCGTGATACACGCCGCGCTCGCGATCGCTCAAGGGGCGAAGCTGGCCGTCGCCATCGTGGATGATGCCGACGGTCGCCTGGAACCCGAGCTCCACCGCGCGCCGGCCGACCACCAGGGCATCTTCGGGATTGTGAATCCCACCGCCGACTACTGAATTGATGTTGACGCGGAACAGGGCGTGCTCGGCCAGCACCTGCAGCTTCTTGTCGAGCACCTTGAGGCTCTTTTTCGAAACGTCGTCGGGCATGACGTTGTCGATGGAGATCTGCATCCAATCGAGGCCGGCACGATTCAGGCGCTGCACGCGATCCGGCGTCAGCAGGTAGCCATTGGTGATCATCCCGGCAATCAGTCCGCGGCGGCGCATGGCCCGAATGACGTCGTCAAGGTCGGGATGGAGCAGAGGCTCGCCGCCGGAGAGTGTGACGATCACCGTGCCCAGGTCGGCCAGATGGTTGATCCGCGCGATAACGGTCTCCGTCGGCACGGGCTTTGAGAAGTCGTCGTATTCGTTGCAGTATGTGCAGGATAGATTGCAACGGCGGATGGGAATGATGTGCGCCATGATGGGATGGCGCGTCGACATCGCCCCCCAGGCGATCATGCGTAACTCGCGCAACCGGAGCGCGAATGACCGGGCGCTCCGCCGCAACCTAAACCCCATATCTGGCATTGGACTTTTAACCATTTAAACACGCCTTGCGGGATACTTGCTAGCAGTGCTGACAGGGAGGCTTGCAACCGTAGCGCTGCTGGCGCTCACACTGGTGCTGGGTTTGTATGGGATCGAGCGCAGCCTGTGGCTCGATGAAGCCTGGGTCGCGAACTCGGTAAACGCCCCGACTCTGGGCGGGATGTTCTACTATCCCAATTGGTTACAGACCAGTCCGCCCCTGTTCCTTCTGCTGGCCCGGGCCGCCGTTGGTGCATTCGGATTGTCTACCGTGGCACTGCGAAGCGTCCCGTTATTGCTCTCGCTGGTGGCGGTAGCCGCGATGCTTGCCACAGCCCGGAAGGTAGTTTCGCCCTCGTTTGCGGTGCTGGCGACCGCGACCCTCGCGTTTCATCCGACGGTGGTCGAATACTTTCGGTCGTTCAAGCAGTACGGCGGAGAAGTCGCCGCGACGAGTCTGGTTCTGTGGGCCGCGATTGCTTATCTCCAAAAGCCGGAGCGGAAGCAGTTCTACATCATGCTGGCACTGACGGTCGGGGCGATGACATTGTCGTATCCGACGGTGTTTCTGCTGCCGGGATTGATCGTGGTGGTCGGTCTAGGCGATCGACGCCGCGCGATCGCCCTCGCGGGGGTCTCGGGAGTCGTGCTGGCGGTCCTGTATTGGTTCTTCGTCCAGCCGAACTACACGCCCGCACTGCACCAATATTGGATGAGCGACCCGCAGAACCGGCTAACGCCCGGAATGATCGCAGCCGTTGCGTTTTGCGCGGTGGTGGCCGTACGCATCGCGGTCTCTCTTTATGCAGATCAGCGCGATCGAACGTCGATCCTGCTCTTGACGCCGTGTGTGCTGCTATTCGCCAGCGAACTATTGGGTTGGTATCCGGCGAGTCCCCGGACCCGGTTGTTCGTGCGGCCTTGCTTTTTGCTGCTGCTTGCGATGAACACTGAGGATCTCGTCACATTCTTGAAATGGCGACGCAGAAACATGGATGCGGCCATCATTCTGGCGGCGGCCGTGGTGATGTTCCTGGGCGTGCGCAAACAGCTCCACGAAGGCCGCTTCCAGCCTGAAGAGGATATGTCCGGCGCGGTGCGATATCTCCGCAAGAACGTGGGGCCCTCCGATCTGGTCCTGGTGCACCCGTCGCTGCGCGAAGGCTTCCTGCTGTATACGGCGATGCAGGGTTGGAAGGCCAAACCGGTGATTTATGGAGACACGGGATGGCCGTGCTGCCCCCGTGGCAGACCCGCCGGCGTGGATGTTTCGACGCCCGAGAAAATCCAGCGCGATCTGGACGCCAAGATCCCCCGCGATTTTCACGGCAGGATCTGGCTCTTTTATACCGACCGCCCTTTGCATTGGGCATATGTTCGCGTCGAGGATTCCAAGCTGTGGCAAAACTATTTCTGGAGGCGCAACTGCCGCCCCGAGCTGTACATCCGATTCGCGAACCTCGGCCTTACTCCCATGAAGTGCGGCGGTAACTCACCCTGAGAGTATTTCTCCCATCCCGCCACTTACTCTCGTGGTTAGGATTTCCGTAGTCCTCGTACTACTCGTCGTCCTCGTTCAACTGCCGCTCGCGGCGCAAAGCGATCCCGATATTTTGCTGATCCGAATTGTGGAGGGAGAGGGCGCGGTCTACCCCATTGGCTCGCGAGCCACGCGCGGCGTGACGGTTCAGGTGACGGATGAAACCGGGAAACCGGTGGACAGCGCATCCGTGGTCTTCAGGCTACCGGATGACGGGCCGACCGGAACATTTTCCTCGGGGAACAAAACGGATGTCGTCGCCACCGGTGCGGACGGGCGCGCTAACGTCTGGGGCATGCAGTGGAATCGAGTGACGGGGCCGCTGGAGGTCCGCATCACGGCCGCCAAAGGCCAGGCTCGCGCCGGAACGGTGTGCGGGCTTTACCTTTCGAACACCCTAGCTTCGCCTGAGCCGCGAACAGCAGCCGCAGGCGGATGGCGCAAGCATAAAAGGATCTGGATCGGAGTCGGCATCGCGGCAGGTGCGTTCGTGGGCGTGGCGGCGGTCTCCAGCCGCGGCACTCCCTCGGTCGGCGCCGCGGCGAGCGTGAATGCGCCAAAGATCGGGACTCCCAGCATCATCATCGGGAAACCATGAGACACACTTTGGGTATCATCTTGTGCGCCGGATGCGCGTTTGCCCAGTCCGGCATCGAAGTTCCCGTTATCGGCACGATCGTCGATTCATCGGGATCGCTCAGGTCCGTTCAAGGCGTGGCAGGAAGTTTTTGGTGGGGGCCTCCCGGAGTGTCGGGGGCTCTTTCGGCAGCGTGCTCCGAACGGCTATGCCTGGTCAAGACCGATACGAAGATCCTCTCTCCGACCGGCGAAACCAACGCACCGCCGGGTCCAGCAATTTTCGGAGTAACCGCCGACGACGCGATCGTATTTTTTCCGATGACGCACACCTTCGCACGATGGCATGACGACGCTTTGGACCCGCTGGACTGGGCCGTGGATGGAGAGGTTCTGTCGGTCCTGCGCCGCGATGGCGAAATCGAAATCGCCGTGCGCCAAGACGGCCACGTCTGGATCGTTCATCCGGACGGTTCCATGGTGGATTCGCTTGCCGATGCGACGGGGCCAGTCACGCTTCTCCCGGATGGCGTCTTGTTCGCCACGGCTGACGAAATCGTAGTGCGTCATCCGGACGCCACCGAAGCCCGGTTCCAATTAGCGGGCGCGGGAAGCATCGATGCAATGGGTCCGCACTACGCGGCTGTCCATATTGGTGGCGCGATTTACGTACTTCGCACCGAGAACGGACGGGAGAGTCTGTTCCTTCTGCCGGGAACGACGCCATGACACGCGCGATTCTACTTGCGTTCCTGCTCCCGCTGGCGATGCAGGCACAGATCGCGTTGTTCACGGTCGCCAATGGCGCCGAAACACCGGTTGGCGCTGTGCTCAACCTGGGAAAGGTGGCGGCCGGGGATACTGCCAGCGTCCGCATCCGGGTACGCAATATTGGAGCCACCACGGCGAACATCAACTATTTTTTCGTGGACGGAGTCGGATATTCGCTCGATCGGCCAACCTTACCCTTCCCGATCGCTCCCGGAAGCGTGCAGGACACCCTGCTGAGTTTCACCCAGTCCACGGTTGCGCCGCTCTATCCTGCCAACCTGCGCATAGACAGCGATATCAACAGCATCAGCGCGATCGTGATCGCTGCAGTGGTGGTGGGTCCGGTGCTTACGGTTTTTCCGGCCTGCACCGGCTCCCTGAATCCGCCCTCCGTCGATTTCGGCCTGGTGCAGGCGGGTCAACTGCGTTTGTGCAACTTCTCTCTTCAAAATCCGGGAACGCAGGACATGACCATCTCGACCTTCAAAGCGACGGGTGCGGCTTTTCAGATATCCATGGGACCTTCCGCTCCGTTTACGATCCCGGCGGGCAGCGCGATCACGTTCGTGGTCAATTTCACACCGGGCACGGCGGCCGTCTACACCGGTTCGCTAGCCATCGAAACGCGCACCTACGGCCTGAGAGGTACGGCGTTCAACACGCCGCTCCCGACGCCCTTGCTCGAATTCGACTCCGGATCGGTTCAGAGCTCTCAACAGCGGCGCTTGACCATGCGGCTTCCCACTGCGGCCACATCCTCCGCATCGGGCTCCGTCAACCTGGCATTCGTACCGGACACCACGATTGTGACCGACGACCCGGCGGTTGTGTTCCTGGCGACCGGTACGCGCTCGCTGCCGTTTTCCATCACCCAGGGCAGCACGCTCATTTCGATCGGCGGGCAAACGTCGGCCATGTTCCAGACGGGGACCACTTCGGGGCGGATCCGATTCACGCTCACGGGAGTTCCGATCGCGGGCGATCCTACCACCATCCTCACCATCCCGCCCTCCGCCCTTTCGATCGACTCGGCAATCGCCACGCAGCGGACCGGCGACCTGGATATCCAGGTGACGGGGTTCGACAACACCTACTCGGCGGGAGCCATGACATTTACGTTTTCAGATATTGCCGGACAGGCGATCCAGCCAGGGGCGATTCGCGCCGACTTCACCCAGGATTTTCGAACTTTTTTCACCCAGGCCAAGGGCGGCAGCGCGTTCCAGGTGCGGGTGAGTTTTCCGGTCACGGGAGATACTTCGGGAATCGGCAGCGTGGATGTGCAGTTGACCAATTCCGCGGGCGTCAAATCACAGCACCTGATCTTCCAGTGACGACTACACTGGGGAGGTGACAACATGGTCCAGGACGCGCATCGCACTTTCGATCGCCGGTTCGGATCCCAGCGGCGGCGCCGGCATTCAGGCCGATCTGAAGACGTTTCACCGGCTGGGCGTGTATGGCGAAGCCGTAGTTACGCTGATCACGGTCCAGAATACCCAGGGTATTACGCGCGTTGAAGTGATGGCGCCGGATCTGATTCTGGGGCAGATTCACGCGGTCTGCTGCGATATTCCGCCGCACGCCGCCAAGATCGGGGCCTTGGGAAACCGGACGGTGGTCGAGGCTGTCGCGGCGGCCGCGCAAAACTTCACGTTCCCGCTGGTGATCGACCCGGTCATGATCAGCAAGCACGGCGCAGCGCTCATGACTGAGGAAGCGCAACGTGCCGCGGCCGCGTGCCTGATCCCGCGTGCATTTCTACTCACGCCGAACCTGGCAGAAGCCGCTGCGCTGGCGGGATTTCCCGTGACCAACATCGCGACCATGCGGAAGGCGGCTGAAAAGCTCGCATCGCTGGGCGCGAAAAACGTCCTGATCAAAGGCGGACACCTGGATGCAGAGGAGGCCGTGGACGTGCTGTTCGAGCCCGGGCACGGCTTTCACCTGTTTTCCGCGCCTCGTATCGCCACGCAGCACACCCACGGGACCGGATGCACGTACTCGGCCGCGATCACTGCGGAATTAGCAAAAGGTTCCGAGCTCCGCGACGCGATCGCAACAGCCAAGAAGTTCATTACCGAGGCGATCCGAACCGCGCCCGGGCTGGGATCGGGTACCGGCCCCCTGAATCACCACGCCTGACCGATCCGGCCTGAGATTAGAGCAGCGATCCAGCCACTGTACTTAAGTGACGGTGTATCCGGCGATTTACGCCAGTATCGACCATCTGGTTCTCGCCATCCTTGCGCCTCTGGCCATAGCTATTCTGATCAGCGGCCTGGACGACCTGGTGGTGGATCTGGCGTGGGCCTGGGGCTGGCTTAAGTCCGCGCTGCGCCCGGCCGCGAGTTTATTCCCGCCGGGTCCCCGCCAGTTAGAAAACGCCCCGCAGCAGCGCATCGCCATCTTCGTGCCTCTGTGGCACGAGCATCGGGTAATCGCACGCATGCTCGAACACAATCTTGCCGCCATCCGCTATCCCGAATATCATTTCTTCGCGGGATGCTATCCCAACGACGCCGAAACGCAGGCGGCGGTGCGAACGGTGGCGGAACGCTTTCCGCAGGTCCATCTCGCGCTATGCCCGCATCCCGGCCCCACCTCCAAGGCCGACTGCCTGAACTGGATCTATCAGCACCTCCTGCTGCTCGAAGAGAGCCGCGGCGAGGTTTTCGATGTCGTTTTGCTCCACGACGCCGAGGATTTGATTCATCCCGAAGAGCTGCGCTGGATCAACTATTATGCCGCCCGGTACGACTTCGTCCAGACTCCCGTGCTGGCGCTGGCGACTCCGCTGTATCAGGTGACTCATGGCGTATATTGCGACGAGTTCGCGGAGAATCATTCGCGCGATATGACGGTGCGTCCGGCCCTGGGCGGTTTCGTGCCGAGCTGCGGCGTGGGGACAGGGTACCGGCGGGACGCGCTGGAGCGGCTGGCGAAGGCCTCGTCCAATCGTCTGTTTGAGCCGGAAGCGCTGACGGAAGACTACGAGAACGGTCTGCGGCTTTTCCGCCTGGGATGCTCGCAGGCGTTCGTTCCGATTTCCAAAAGTTCGAGCGGCGGACGCGACTTCGTAGTCACGCGCGAGTTCTTCCCGGCCAGTTGGAATGCCGCATTGCGGCAAAGGACGCGCTGGGTTACCGGCATCGCCCTGCAAGGCTGGCAGAGGTTCGGATGGTCCGGCAAACCGGGGGAAGTCTATTGGCTGTGGCGCGATCGCAAGGGTCTGATCGCAAACCCGCTCAGTCTGGCGGCCAACGTTGTGTTCGTATACGGAATGGCCACGTCGATGTGGATGCGCGTGTCGCCTTTGCAGGCCCGCCTGGCAACTGCCACTATGGCTCTGCAGATCGTCCGCCTCGGCATCCGGGCTTTGTGCGTCGGCCGCATTTATGGATTCATTTTTTCCTTGGGAGTTCCCGTGCGCGCCGTCTACGCGAACGCGCTGAATACCGCGGCGACGATGCAGGCCGTGGCGCGATTCACCTGGGCCCGCCTGCGGGGGAAGCCCCTCAAATGGCTCAAGACCGAACACGCCTACCCGGCGCGTGCGGCTCTGCTCGCGCAAAAACGCAAGCTCGGCGAGATCCTGGTCAGCTCGGGCGCGATCGCGGCGGCGGAATTGACGGCCGCGCTCGCCGAACGAACCGAGGGAATGCGCCTGGGCGAGTATTTGGTGGACGCGCACAAACTGGAAATCGAAGCGCTGTATCAGGCGCTCAGTTTTCAGCAGGGCTTGCCCATCGCACAGATCGAACCGGCGGCCGTGCCGTGGCCCGTGGTCCACGCGCTGCCGGAACACGCCATCCGACAGTGGCAGGTGCTCCCGTTTCGGATCGCGGAGCAGAACCTGTTTGTCGCGTCTCCCGAGGCTCCCGGCCCCGCAACCACCCAGGCCCTGCGAGCCTTCACCTCACTCGAGATCCGCTTCCACCTGGTGACTCCGGTCGAGTTCGAGCGGCTGGTGAACGCGTTACTCTAGGGGCTTGGGCCGCCTTACCCGCATCCCCGCGGTCGCATTGCTGTGCTGCTGGGTGCTCCTGTCCCAGCAACAACCGGCCGGCCGCCCCATCGACCTCATCTGGAGCGCGCGCTACGTAGTCACCGAGGACGCGCAGCGCCGCGTGATCGACAACGGCGCGATTGCCGTTCTGAACGATCGGATCGTGGACGTCGGGCCGCGCGCCGAAATCGACGCAAAATATTTCGCGACCTATCGCATCGAGCAGCCCAACGCGATTCTCGCGCCCGGCCTGATCAACACGCATACGCACGCGGCCATGTCGCTGTTCCGGGGCGTGGCGAACGATCTGAAGCTCCAGGATTGGCTCGAAAAGTACATCTTCCCCGCCGAGGCGAAGAATGTGGATCGCGAGTTCGTGCGCTGGGGCACGCGCCTGGGACTCCTCGAAATGGCCCTTTCCGGCACCACTACGTTCGCGGACATGTACTACTTCGAGGACACGGTAGCGGAGGAAACCAAGAAGGCGGGCATGCGAGGCGTGCTCGGGCAGACCGTGATCGGCTTCCCCGCCCCGGATTACAAAACTCCCGAGGCCGCACTGGCAGGAGCCGAATCATTTCTCAAAACCTACGCCGACGACGCGCTCATCGTGCCGGCGGTGGCGCCGCACGCCATCTACACCACTTCCGATGAGACCCTGCAAGCCGCGCGCACTCTAGCCGACCGTTACGGCAAGCCTCTGATCATCCATGTCGCCGAGACCAAGACCGAGTTCGACGAAGCGATGCAGAAGCGCAAGAAATCGCCCGTCAAAGCCCTGAGCGATCTGGGCGTGCTGCAAGGCTGGACTCTGGCCGCGCACGCCGTGTGGCTCGCTCCCGAAGACTTCGGCTTGCTGCGAGCCGCCGGAACCGGCATCGCGCACTGCCCATCCAGCAATATGATGCTCGCGAGCGGCGTCGCACCGGTGCTGAAGATGCTGCAAATCGGCATTCCAGTTGGCCTGGGAACCGACGGCGTCGCGGGGTCCAATAATGACGTGGATATGTTCGAAGAGATGGATCTAGCCGCCAAGCTGCAGAAAGTAACGTCGGGAGATCCGACCGCACTTCCGGCGGAAAAAGCGTTCGACATGGCGACCATCCTGGGTGCGCAGGCTTTAAGGATGGGCGACCAAATAGGATCGCTGGAAGCGGGAAAGCGGGCCGACATCATCAGCGTCCGGCTGAACGCGCCGAATGCCGCGCCCTTGTACAACGTCTATTCGCAACTGGTCTATGCGCTCAAATCGTCGGATGTGGGAGACGTGATGGTGAACGGCCGCATCATTGTCGGCAACCGGCACATGCTCACCATCGATGACAAGGCGGTCATGGCCAAGGCGGAAGAGTATCGCGCCCAGGTTTCAAAATCGCTCGGCGGAAATTAACGCGCCGTTGGCGTGACCGCTCCCCACCCTCCGCCGCCGGGGGTTTCGATCCGTAAAACGTCACCGGACTGGGCCTCGAAACGGGTTTTCGCAGGCAGTTTCTGAGAACGCCCCGATCTGAGCAGGGTATTGCGTCCAGGCTTGCCCGACCCGCCGCCGGCCAGTCCCCAGGGGCCGCGCTCGCGACGATCGGACAGCAGCGTGACCTCGGCAGGAGCCAGAAATTCGAATTCGCGGACGATCCCGTCACCGCCGCGGTGCGCTCCCGTTCCACCCGATCCACGCCGCACGCGATAGCCGGCGATGCGCAGAGGAAACTGATGCTCGAACGCTTCAATGGGAGTGTTCCAGCTATTGGTCATGTGCGTGTGAATCGCGCTCGCGCCATCGGCACGGGCGGACGCTCCCATGCCCCCCGCGATGGTTTCGTAATACGCAAAGCGGTTTTTTGCCGATCCTCCGCCGAAGCTCAAGTTGTTCATGGTGCCGCTGCTCGCCGCCGGAATCCGCTCCGGAGCCGCTTGCGCGAGCGCGCCCAGCAAAACATCGGTAATTCGCTGCGACGTTTCGACGTTGCCCGCGGCCATCGCAGCAGGCGGCAGCGCGTTGACCACGGAGCCTTGGGGAGCGATCACACGGATGGGACGCAGAATCCCCGCGGTGAACGGAACATCGTCCTCGATTAAGCACCGGAACACATACATCGTCGCGGCCAGGGTCACCGCGAAGTTCGCGTTGACCGATCCCTGGACTTGCGGGTCCGAAGCGGAGAAATCCACCCCGGCGCGGCCGTTGGCGATGGTCACCGCGACCCGGATCCAGACCGGCGCCGGCGTAATGCCGTCATTATCCAGGCAATCTTCAAAGCGATACACGCCGCGCGGCAGTTTGCGGATCGCGGCCTGCATCATGCGTGCGCTGTAATCCTGGATCTCGCGCATGTTGCGCGTGACGCGCGCTTCGCCTTGACTGGCGACCAGTTCGCGCAGCCGCATCTCGCCGCGGTGAATCGCTGCGATTTGCGCCATCAGGTCGCCTTCGCGCTCGACCGGCGTGCGGACGTTGGCCAGCAGCAGATCGAGCAATGCCCGATCGATCTCGCCCCGCCGCCGGATCAGCACCGGCGGAATGCGGATGCCCTCCTGAAAGATTTCGCGCGCCAGAGGCATGGACCCGGGACTCATCCCGCCCACATCGGCATGATGCGCCCGGTTCGCGAGATAGAACGCGGGCTTCCGGCCGCGCGTGGACGCATGCGTAAAGACGGGCGCCACTGCCGTGATGTCGGGCAAGTGCGTTCCGCCCCGAAACGGATCGTTGACCAGCGCCACATCGCCCGGCTGCAGATCGAATGCATCCATCGCGGCGCGCACCGACAGCGGCATGGCGCCTAGATGAACGGGCATGTGATCGCCCATGGCAACGGCGTCGCCACGCGCATCGTAGACGGCGCAGGAATAATCGCGGCGCTCTTTGATGTTGGCGGAATAGGAGGTCTTGCGCAGCACCACGCCCATCTCTTCGGCGATCGAAACCAGCAGGTGCCGGAACAATTCCAGCTCGATTCCGCTGGCTGGTTTCACTTGCATACTCCCGCACGCACGGCGAAGCTCGCAATGTTCTCCCAGCCTCCTCCCGAGGTCCGCCGTTCGATGCGATTGGTCTTACTCGCGGCGTCCGTTCGAATTCGCCACGTGGCGCTCTCCCGGGCGGGAGCTTTCGCCAGCTTCGGACTCTTGGCGCCGGCTTCCTGGATTGTCCAGATGTCGCCGCCGTTCACGGTTTCGTAAGTCTCGTACACCGACGCGGACCCTTGGGAGCGCTCCAGAATCAGTTGTCCCGTTTTCACCGAATCGAACCAGAACTGCTGGATCGAGCCGTAGTGAGTCTCATTGAAGAGCGGCCGGCTGCGCCAAGTCTTGCCGCCATCCGTAGTGACCAGGAAGAACGGATCGCGCGCCAGCGGTTCCTCCATCACGCCGCTGGTCCAGCCATGCTGGAAATCGGGGAACTGAACCTGGTCCAGTGCAGCGCCTTCGATGCGGGGGGTCGGCTCCGTCCAGGTTTTGCCGCCGTCCCCGCTCATCAGCAAAACACCGTAGAGCGTGGTGGTCACCGTGTGCAGGTTTCCCGCCGCGAAAATGGTGGATCCCACTCCCTCAGCCGACACCAATTCCAGAAACACGTCGCAGGGCTCGTCCTCGGAACACGTCAAGCCGAATTTGTCGACGTCGGCGGCGGGACATGTGTACTCAAGACGCGTCGCGTTCTGGGCGGCGAGCAAGAGCGGAAATACCAGCGATAGCAGAAGCCGGGAGCGCACCGCCACCATTGTAGCCGCCGGGACTACAATAAATACTAGTGTCGATGCCGATCATCGCCGCCGGTCTGGCTGAATTGCGCCACGGCCGCTTTTCCTTCTTCCCGGCCATTGTGGGCGTGCAGCACAACGAGTGGATCCTGCGCCGCGCCAGTTGGACCGACATTGTGGTCGCGAACGCTAAAACTTCGGAAGAGATCTGCATTCCACGCCGCTTCGTGGGCGAAGTTTCCTCTATTGAAGCGCCCTATCGCATTGTGGGGTTGATCAAGGAACTGGAATACCGAGAGGGTGTGGTTCTTCCGCATCGGCGGGTGGTACTCGAAATGCCTCGCGCCGTGAACGATTTCAGCCGGGCAAGCCTGCGGCCGACGCTGTATCCACGGCCGGCGGGTGTCGTCGCGATCCGGGCCGAACCCGATAGCGAATCGCGTTTCCGGCGCGTGCTGCGCGGATCGATCGCGGCGGGCTTCCTGGCGTGCCTCGCGGTGATCTTCGTGGTCCGCGACGCGCATCTGGGACCGGGTTTCGGCTGGACTTCGGGATCGCTCCGTATACCGAATCTAAGCGCGCGCGACGACTACGATTCGGTGGTGAAGAAATTAGGCGCTCCCTCGAGCGACCGCTGGCTCGAATCGCGAATCGGACCGGGCGGCTACCGGCGCCTGTGGTACCCGCGAAGGGGTGTCACGATCATCCTGAACGGCGCGAGCAGCAACAACGCCCGCTACGCCGGCATGCTAAATCGCAACGGCGAAATTATTCAGTCGTTCGACGCTCGACTGGCTAGTGAGTTGGATTCTGCGCCGGTAATTCACTAAAGGTTCCGGGCGAGGCATGCCTCGCCCCTACAGCGCGGTAGGGGCCGGCCATGGCCGGCCCTCGACATCACGTTCTCCTTTTTCGACGTTTACGCGCGAGAGAATCGCCAGCCCGGTGACGAAGAAAACGATCAGCGACAGGATCGCGGCGCGGTAGCTCCCGGTCCACTGCAGCGCGAGCCCATAGAACGCCGGTCCCAGCCAACTGGTGCCTTTGTCGCTGATTTCGTAGATGCTGAAGTACTCGGCTTCCTTGCCCTTGGGCACCAGTTGAGCGAACAGCGACCGGCTCAGGGCCTGGCTGCCTCCCATCACGATCGCCACTCCCGCCGTCACCAGGAAGAATTGGGCGGATGTGTTCACGAAACCGTAAATGTAGACCAGGATCGCGGACCAGATGGCGAGGGTGGCGGCGATGGCGAGCTTGGTCCCGATCCGTGCGGCCAGCCGGCCAAACCCGATCGCTCCGAAGATCCCGACGAACTGCGCCATCAGGAAGGCGGTCGTCACTTGAGAGATCGGCATTCCCAGGCCGTCGCTGCCGAATTGGCCCGCCACCGCCAGAACGGTCTGGATGGCGTCGTTGTAGATCAGGTACGCGACGAGAAACAGCAATGTCTGCGGATAACGGCGCGTGTCCTGCAGCGTGTGCGCCAGTTGGCGGAACGCGATCGCGACCCGGTTCTGACCCGGCGGAGGAACGCGCGCGGGTGCGCGATTTCGCAAGGCCAGCAAAACCGGGATCGTGAAGACCATGCACCAGGCTCCCGCCGACGCCAGGCTGATGCGCACCGCGAATGCCTCAGAAATTCCCAGCTTGTCAGCCCGGAAGAGCAGCAGGAGATTGAGGGCCAGCAGCACGCCCCCGCCCGCGTATCCCAGCGCCCAACCGCGCGAAGAAACCGCATCGCGCTGTTCCGGCGGAGCAATCTCCGGCAGGAACGAGTTGTACACCACGATCGACGCACCGAAACTGATGTTGGAAACGATCAGCAGAACCGCCCCCAACATGTAATTCGCGCCTTGGATGAAGAACATCGCGACGGTCGCCGCGGCTCCCAGAAACGCTGTCAGCCCCAATAGTTCCTTTTTGCGATGTCCGTAATCCGCGATGGCGCCGACGACCGGAAGAAAGAACACCTGCCCCGCCACCGAAATGCTGATCAGGTAGGGATACAGACTGCGCGCATCCACGGGAATGCCGAACGGGTGAATGAATCCGTTGGCATCCGCGGCGGCCTTGGCGAGCGCGGTGAGATACGGCCCCAGAAACACCGCCAGCACAGAGGTAAAGTACGGCGAGTTCGCCCAGTCATACAGATACCACCCGCGTTGTTCACGAACGCTCGATTCGGATGCCGGAGAGGTCATGGAATGTAGAAAAGATCGATGGACTTCCCGATCCGCTCCACTGGAGTATACGATTTCAGCCACGCGAAGGAGCCGTCCTTCTTGTAATCGATGTTCAAGTGGTGAAGGCTGACGGCGATATATCCGCGCGAGGGCTGCGTGGGCGACAGCGGCTCATAGTGAGGAAGACCGGCTTTGTGCAGCAATGCCGTGCCGAAATAGGCGATGGAAAACTCCTGGACGCCGCGCTGCTTCAGCCGTTCACTCAGCCGATGCAGATCTTGCCCCCAATCGAGATCGGATTCGCATAGGATCGTCTCGGGATGCGATCCGGCGAATTCGTTGAAGTGCGCTAAATAATCCGGGTGGGCTCGCCAGGAGTCGACGACGACCCACGCGAGCAGAAGCGCGGCCGCCGCTGCGGTGAATCGCGAATGCCGGAACAACACGATCACGGCGTAGCCCCCGACGACCGCGAGTAGGGGATAGATCGGAAGAATGTGACGCACGCCCAGATCGATGCGGGCTGTCATGCACACCAGCAGGATCACGATCGGGAAAGCCGCGGTGACCACCTGCTGCCAGCCTTGCTCAAAATGTGCGTTGCGCCAGCGGCGCAGAATGAATCCGCACCCCAGGATCGCAAGGAGGAGCATGCCGATGGGAGTCTTCACCGCGAGAACCACCGGGAAGAAATACCACCAGCCCGACTGGCTCCAATGTCCCAGCAGGTACATGTCGATGCCGAGCGCATTGTGACGATAGAGATCGCGCACGCCCAGGATGGTCTGAGTCAGCGGCAGCGGGGTCGCCATCACCGCGTTCCAAATACTGCGCAGAAGCGGCCGGCTACTCAGAATGGCGTCGACGCGCGGGTGCGGTCCGTAGACCGTGGCAAGCGGAATCAAAGTGAAGCGGTAGGTGGCCCACATCAGGAAGAGCGCCACGCACGCCGCCAGACCTGCCTGCGCCGCTCGCCGCCGAAGGGGACCCAGCGGTGCGAGCGCGAATCCCGCCAGATAGCAGGCGCCCAGAAACGGGATGTTCGAATACTTGCACATCACCGCGAGCGCGGTTGCGAATCCCCACCACAGCCATCGCGGTGTATCCGGCTGCTCCAGCCAGCGCAGAAACCGATACAGCGCGAATGCTGCGGTGGCCGCACAGGCGACGTCGTTGGTCGCCAGACCGGAGTGCCCCAGAATCGGCGATGCGCAAATCAGCAGAAGCACGGCCCAGAACCCCGCAGCCTCGCTGATCCCGTTACAAAACCAGCGCCGCGACCACAAAAAGGTCATCACGCAGGCGAGCACAAAAAATGGCAGCGTCCCGATCCTGGCCAGCGTCAATCCCGACCAATAGTCGTTCTTCGAGTAGAGAATCTCGTTGCCTTCTTCGAAGATGACCGATTCCCCCTGCACGGACGGATTCCAGCGGCGGGGAGACCGCAGGCCGTCCACAAATGGTCCGAGCGCGGTGACGATGCCGGCCAGCGGCGGATGGCGATATTGATTGGTAAACGTTCCCTGCTGCAGCCATTCCATGCCATTGGCGATGTGAAACGGCTCATCGTAGGCGCCATTGAAGACCGTGTAGGTTGCCGCGATCCTGGCGATGCCGATCGCGATCAGCACAGCCACGCCGATCGTGTATTTGTTCACCATGGGATCGTCATCTCACGGTGCGATGTAGAAAAGATCGATCGACTTCCCGATCCGCTCGATGGGCTGGTAAGCCTTCAGCCACGCGAAGGAGCCGTCCTTCCGGTAATCCATGTTCAGGCGATGAAGACTCACCGCGACATAACCGCGTGTAATCTGCGTGGGAGAAAGCAGTTCGAAGTGACCAAGATCGGCTTTCTCCAGTGGCATGGTCCCGAAATAGGCGATGGAAAGATCCTGGATGCCCCGTTGCTTTAGTCGCTGACTCAACCGATTAAGGTCCTGGCCCCAATCGAGGTCGGATTCACACAGGATGTTCTCCGGATGCGAGTCGGCGAATTCGTTGAAGTGCGCCAGATAGTCCGGATGCGTCCGAACGGAATCGCCGACGACCCACACGACCAGGAGTGCGGCCACAATGGCAGCGCAGCGGGAATGCCGGAACAGTGTGACCACGGCATGCCCCCCGGCGATCGCAAGCAGCGGATAAACGGGAAGTATATGGCGCACGCCGAGGTCGATGCGGCCGAGCATGCATACCAGCAGGATGGCCAGCGGAAAGACCATCGTCAGGACTTGCCGCCAGCTTTGTTTCCAATCCGTCTCGCGCCAGCGGCGAAGAAGGAACCACCATCCGCACATCGCCAGGACCAGAAGTCCGATGGGAGACTTCACGGCCAGGACCACCGGGAAGAAATACCACCATCCGGACTGGCTCCACTGGCCGAGCAGATAGGAATCGTGGCCGACGGAGTTGTGGACGAACACGTCCAGCACCCCCATCGTCGCTTCCGACAAGGGCAGCGGGGTGGTTATGACCGAGTTCCACGCACTGTGCAGCCAGGGCCGGCGGCTCAACGCATCGTCGATCACAGGATGATGCTGTCCATAAAATACCGCCGGCGGAATGAGGCTAAACCGGTAGGTGGCCCACGCCAGCGCAAAGACGACGCACGCCGCCAGTCCGATCTGCACCAGCCAGCGCTTCCAAAACGCTCCGCGGCTCATGGCGATCAGGCCCACCGCGTAACACGCCGCCAGGAACGGAATGTTCGAGAACTTACACAGGACCGCGATCGCCGTGGCAAATCCCCACCACAGGCATCGCGCCAGGTCGGGCCATTCCAGCCAGCGCAAAAATCGATACAGGGCGAACGCCGCGCCGGCCGCACAAGCGAGGTCGTTGGTCGCCAGGCCGGCGTGTCCCAAAATCGGCGAGGTGCACACCAGCAGCAGGACCGCCCAGAATCCGGCGGCTTCGCTAAACCAGCGCCGCGCCCACACAGATGTGACCACGCAGAGCAAGACCAGAAAAGGAAGCGTACCGAGACGCGCCCACGTCAGGTTGGACCAGTAATGGTCTTCCGAATAAAGAATCCGATTGCCTTCGTCGTAGAGGGATCTCGAACGCTGATCGGGTGGATTCAATCTCGCGTCCAGGCGTAAACCTCTGACGAACGGCCCTAAGGCCACCGCGATGCGAGCCAGCGGAGGATGCTGCGGCTCACAGGTATACGTGCCCCATTGAAGCCACTCCATGCCGCAGGCGATGTGAACCGGTTCATCGTAGGTACCGTTCAATACGGGGTATGTTGAAACGACTCGAAGGACCGCCAGCCCGATGAGAACGGCCACACCAGTTATGTATTTGTCCACTGTTATTCGAGCGTTTCGATGCGCCGCAGCAATCGCACCATGCGCGGCGCGGCGTCTCGCCTGCCGCCGAAACGAAATTGGTTGTAAGCGCCGGTCAAATCCTCCACCAGCATGGCGAGCTCGGAGGAAGGAAGCACACGCGCGAATTCCGCCGGTGTGAGCCACGGCGGCTTCTGCAGACCGCGACGCTCCAACACGCGCAACATTCGTTCGTACAGCAGAGTGGCGTCGGACGCTTGCGCTTCCCCGCGTTGCGCCCGCCGAACCCGAAGCTCGGCGCGCAGCTTGCGAAGCAAACCGGGACCGTAAAGAATCGCCAAAGCGGCGATCACAAACAGGATCAGTATCTCAACCGCATAGGCCCGGGCGGCACGCAAACTGGTTCCGACACCGCTGGCGGCGTCGCCCACATCGCCCAGCCATGTGAAGCGGAGCTGACGGCCGGAGTCCTGCATGCGCGCAGCCAGCGCAAGCTGGCGTTCGAAATCGTAGCCCACAACCCAGTCCTGCCAAAACTGATCGGCCGCGTCCAGGACCAGCCCGGCGCGAGTCCACAAGCTGGCCGAAGGCGGCGACGGATCGGGCGGCGTCGGATCGAAGGTCACCCACCCGCGCCGCGGCAGCCACGCCTCCACCCAGCTATGCGCATCGGATGCGCGTACCACCTGCCAGCCGGTCATCGGATTGTAGACGCCGCCCAGGAAACCGGTCACCACGCGCGCCGGGATTCCCTGGGTCCTGAGCATGACGGCCATGGCGGACGCGAAATACTCGCAGTGCCCTTTCTTGCGTACAAACAGAAACGTTGCCAGTGGATCGGCGACGGGAGCCGGGAGCAGCTCGAGGGTATAGCCGTAGTCGTGCCGCAGACGGCGTTCGAGCGCGCGCGCTTTTTCGTCGGGAGCCGACAGACCCGCGGTCATTTCGAGCGCGAGCCGGGGAATTCTTTCATCGAGCGGCGGCAGCGCCAGCGCTTCGACCCGCGCCTCAGGCGACAGTTGCGCGGAAGAGGAAGTTTCATCGTCCAGGAGACTGGAAACCGCGTAGCGCAAACCCGCAACGTTGATTCGAGGCACACTCAGTGTTCCAGAGGACGAACGTGAAACCACCGGGACATCGATGATCATGCTCTCGGGCGTGCCCGCGACGAACAGAACGTTGGAAGCGATGTCGCTGAGGCGGACCTCGTAATCGATCCTGCGGCGCGGCTGCGTGTCCGGCCCCTGATGCAACACCACGCGGCGGCCTTCCGGACGCAGGCGCTCTTCCACCGCCGGAAGGTTGAACCAGCGCTTGCCGTCGAAATGGGTGAGGGCGGCGCCTCTCCACCGGACGGCCAGGAATCCATCGCCCTGCGAGTAGACGTGCATCACCGGCGTGCTGCTCTGCTTGATCTCGCCGATTTCTCCCAAGGTGACTTCGTTGGAGAATCCGGGCAGGTGATAGCGCTCCGGAACGAATCGCTGGAACGCGGCGCGTGCGGTACGCGGAAGCACGAAGAACACGCCGCCCGTAAGCAGCAGGATTCCCGCGAATAATCCGAGGGAGAGCATGCCCAGACGCCGCGGAAACGCCCGCAGCCCGCTGCGCGAAAGCGACCGGCGGGTCTGACCGGCGGACAGGAACAGGTGCGTGGCGCGCACCACCTCGCCGCTCGAGAGAGTGGCGATAGTGAACAGCAGGAACACAGCCAGAAAGGCGAAGAAAGTCAGCGAAACCGACAACACCGCAGCCGACAGCAGCGCCATCGCGGCGATCACTTTGACGAATGTAAAATCGCGCAGTGTTTTCGCGGTCAGGATTTTCACCGAGCCCAGAAAGAAGATCAGGTGGACGGCCGCCGGCAGGAATCCTTTAGAAATGTAGTAGTAGTCGACCGGATAGAAGCCGATGTACAGCACCGTCAGGGCCGCAACGAATCGTCCGGGGATTTCCAGCGTGACGATTCCCACGATCATCAGTGCGCGGATGCATAGGGCCGCCAGCATGAGGATCGCCGTCGGCCAGTCCAGGAAACCCGACCCCAACACGGCGAAGTATCCCGATGCGAGCATTCCCAGGAGAGAAAACTGGAAGAATCGCTCAACCACTTGCTGGGGCGCCCATGCGGCCGGCGTGGTCATGGTCTCTATTGTATCGAGGCCTATTCTTCGAGATTCGCCGCCACCGTCCCTGCGATCTCCTCGCCGATCGCGAGTGAGCAAGTAGCCGCGGGGCTGGGCGCATTCACCACATGGAGTTCGCGACGGTCCTGTATGAAGTGAAAATCGTCCACCAGCGAGCCTTCTGGAGACATCGCTTGCGCGCGCACGCCCGATCCGCCGGGAATCAGATCGTCCGGCTGGATCTCGGGAACCAGCCGCTGCAGCGATCGGCAAAACAGTTCGCGGCTGAAGCTGCGCCGGAGTTCGTCCCAGCATGTGCGGCCGTATTTCGCGAGAAATCGCCACAGCCCGGGAAAGGCAAGCGTATCGGCAAGTTCGGCGAGGTCGACATCGCGCTTGGTGTAGCCTTCGCGCGCGAACGCCAGAACCGCGTTCGGTCCGGCCTCGATACCGCCGGTAATTCTGCGCGTGAAGTGGACGCCCAGAAAAGGAAAGCGAGGATCGGGAACGGGGTAAATCAAGTTGCGCACCAGACCCTGGCGCTCCGGCCGAATCAAGTAATACTCGCCCCGGAAGGGCACAATCCGCACCGCACGCTTCGGCCCGGCCAGCTCGGCGACACGATCCGAGTACAAACCGGCGCAAGTCACCAGAAAATCGCAGGGTGTTTCACCGGCGGTGTGAGTTACGCGCCAGCCACCCGAGCCGGATTCGCGGTGAAGAGCTGTCACCCGCGCACCCGTCACGATTTCCCCGCCCTGCTGCCGGACGAGCGCGGCGAGCGTCGCACACACGGCCGGATAATCGGCGATGCCTTCCTGCGGAACGTGAATCGCCTGGACACCGCCGGCATGCGGCTCGACCTCGTGCAACTCATCGCGGCTGAGCATGCGCAAGCCAGCCAGACCGTTCTTGCAACCGCGTTCGAACAGGTCGTGCAGGCGTGGCACTTCGTCTGGAGCCGCGGCGACCACCACTTTGCCGCACACTTCATGCGCGATCCCATGCGTCCGGCAGAATTCGACCATCTGGCGGATGCCGCGCACCGCTAGCAGAGCTCTTCGCGATCCGGGCTTGTAATACAAGCCGCAGTGCAGCACGCCGCTGTTGTGGCTGCTTTGATGCATGGCGACGGCGTGTTCTTTTTCGAGGATCGTAATGCCCACGCCGGGTATCCGCTGCTGCAGGCGGAACGCTGTGGCGAGTCCAACGATTCCGCCACCCACCACGGCCACGCGCATAGAAGTTATTCTCGCCGATGCGGCGCTACACTGGTGTCTTCGATGGCCATTCTGACGATCTCGGGCGCTCCGGCCTCGCGCTTCGAAGATGTCGCTCACGGTTGTAGTCGGCTATTGGGGTTTGAGCTTATTACCGAGTCGCGCATATCCAAATGGATGGCAGAGGAGTTCGGTGAAACGCCCGTTCCCGATCGCGCCTGGCGGCCGGCGGCGGTATCCATTCTGGCGCGGCTGGCAACCGAACACCACCTGGTGATCTGTTTGGGGGGAGCCGAGTCGCTGTTTCCGGCCTCGCCTTTCACGCTGCGTGCCGGAATCGTGGCGCCGGAAGCGCATCGCATCGGCAACGTCATGCTGGATCAACGCTTGGAGCGTCCCGAAGCCAAGACAGCGCTGGCCAGAATGGATCGCGAGGCCAAGCATCAGCGTAAGATCCGGTCAGGCCGAACCCAGCCGCTGCCCGATTCCTTCGATCTGATGCTGAACAGCGGGCATCTGGATGCGACACAAATGACCGAGGTGATTCAAGCCGCAGCCGCGGCGCGCCGGTTGCACGAACAAGGACTGCTGGCCGCCTCCGTCGAAGCGCAGATGCAGTTCGAGACTCGCCTGAAGCTGGCGCGGCACGGCATTATCCCCGCGGGCCAGGCGCGCCTGATGCGCGCCGCATTCAGTCATCCCAGCGAGCAGGTATTCGCCAACCTGCTCGACTTCTACCGCATCCCTTGGGAATACGAGCCTCGCAGCTTCCCCTTGCAGTGGGACAAGGACGGTCGGGTGATCGAAGCGTTTACGCCCGACTTCTACCTGCCTGAGTTCGACCTGTACGTCGAACTCACCACCATGAAACAGGCCCTGGTGACGCGCAAGAACCGCAAGATTAAATTGCTGCGCGCTGTATACCCGCACATCAACATCCAGGTGTTTTACCAGAAAGACTATCAGGACCTGGTATTCAAACACGGCTTGAAAGAGGCCGTGCGATGACCGCTCCGCCAGGCATTGAACGGATCCTGTTCACCGAGGAGCAGGTGAACCAGCGCATCAAAGAAGTGGCGGCGGAGATCAGCGCCAGATATCAGGGTCGCGACTTGAAACTGATCGCAGTGCTGAAAGGTGCGGTGTTCTTTCTGACCGCGCTGGCGCGCGCTATCGAGATTCCCGTCAAGATCGACTTCCTGGCGATTTCCAGCTTCGGCGGCAGCGGACCAGGCATGGTCCGGATCGCCAAGGACCTGGACCATCCGATTCAGGACGAAGACATCCTGCTGGTGGAGGATATCGTCGACACCGGTTTCACCACGCGCTACCTGCTGCAGACGCTGGCCGGAAGAGAGCCGCGGTCGCTCGGAATCTGCACGCTCCTCGACCGGACGGTCCGCCGTATCGTACCGGTTCCGGTCGACTATCGCTGCTTCGAGATCCCCGACCGGTTTGTCGTGGGCTGCGGCCTGGACTTCCAGCAGCGCTACCGGAATTTGGGATACATCGCGGTAATGGATCCAGAGAAGAGTTGAACTGAGTGAAAAGGGGACAGGTCTTAGTTCTGCAGGCCCATCCAAAAGTCCGGACAAGGGACCTGTCCCCTTTTCACAGGCGCGACTCCGCGATCATCCGCATCCCGTGCTTCGGGCGCAACGTAATCCTGGCGTGCTTCTCCACGCGATGGCCGGGCTCGAGGCGCAAGCGCCAGCGCTGTCCAATCGCGGCCAGCAGCAGCGTCCCCTCCATCCACGCGAAGCGCTCTCCGATGCACACCCGCGCGCCGCCACCAAACGGAAAGTAGGCGAACTTGGGCCGCGACGAGTCTTCGGCCAGCCAGCGCTCGGGCCGGAAGGCGAGCGGATCGGGAAACCAGCGTGGATCGCGATGCACCACATAGGGGCTCATCAGGACCACCGAACGCGCGGGGATCAAAAAGTCGCCCACGGGATAGTCTTCGAGCGCCCGTCGGCCGATCCCCCACGCAGGAGGGAACATCCGCAGCGCTTCCGCGAAGACGCTTTCGGTATAGCGCAACTGCGGCAAGTCTTCGAAAGACGGAAGGCGGCCGCCTAGAACCTGATCGAGCTCGGCATGGAACACCGCTTCCGCCTGCGGATTCTGCGATAACAGATACCACGCCCAGGTCAGCGCGTCCGCGGTGGTCTCGTGACCGGCCAGAAACAGCGTCAGAGCCTCATCGCGCACCTGTTCATCGCTCATACCTCCGGAGCCTTCTTCATCGCTTGCCAGCAGCAGCATAGACAACAGGTCGCCTGTATCGCGCGGATTCGCGCGGCGCTCGGCGATCAGGCGGTAGATGGTCTCGTCGAGCCGCTGGCGCGCGCGCTTGAAACGCCGGACGGCAGGCAAGGGCAGCTTCTCGAGAATCTCCGAGAACGGCAGCAGGATGATCTCGAACAGGCTGAACACCTCGGTGAGAGCCACGCCTATTTCATCCGCCTCGGAGTCGACTTCCGTGCTGAACAGCGTTTTGGCGACGATGGCGAGGGTCAACCGCATCATTTCCTGCAGCACGTCGAAGGACTGACCCGGCTTCCATTGATCGCGAACCAGCGCAGCGCGCCCCACCATCACGGCGCCATAGCCCGCCAGACGATCGCGATGGAACGCGGGCTGGACTAAGCGGCGCTGGCGGCGATGATGATCGCCCTCGCTGGTAAGGAGCCCATCGCCCAACAGCACGCGGGCGCGCTCCAGCATACGGCTCTTCTTGAACTTGTTCTGATCGGTGACCAGGACGCCGCGGATCGCGTCGGGATGGCTTATGCAATAGATGTGCTGGCGGCCCAGCGGGATGTAGACTACGTCGCCGTACTGGCGCGCCATTTTTTCCAGAAACCCGGCCGGATCGTTGCGGAATTCCGGCAGAACGCCGACGAGGAGATGGCCCTTGGGCCCCGGAGGCTTCACCATTACAGGAGCGGCTTCACTCGGCCCGATTATAGCGATTGCTATTGCTGCTGTTGTTGTTGCTGGAGAAGCTCATCGGCTTCTTCGGCGGCAGCGATGGCGGCTTTCCATTCTTCGGGCACCGCCAGAACTTCCTCCGGAGCCGGCGGAGCATCCGATAGCGCTACGCGAACCGACACCGTCAACTGACTTTCGGACTTGCCTTTGAAGATGCCCTTGGTGGGAGGCACGTCCGCATAATCGCGGCCAATGGCCGTGCGGATATGGCGCTCGGCGGCGATCAGATTGTTGGTCGGATCGAATCCCACCCAGCCGAACTCCGGCAGCAGCGCCTCCACCCAGGCGTGCGACGCGCCTTCGGGAGACCTGTCCGCGGCTTCGGAATGCCGGTGGACATAGCCGCTCACGTAACGGCACGGAATCCTGACATGGCGCACCAGCGCAGTCATGATGTGCGCGAAATCCTGACAGACGCCTTTGCGGGCTTCGATCGCGTGGTCGATGGGCGAATCGACACGCGTGGACTTGGGCACGTATTCGAACCAGTTGAAAATCGCAGAATTGAGCTCACGAAGGAAACTTAGCGGGTCATCGCGGCGCCGGACACCAAGCGGCTCGATCAAGCTCAAGAGCGCCTCGGTGGGCTGCGCGAATGGGCTGGGCATCAGCATTTCCCAATAGTCGCCCGCGGCCGCCTGCTGATCGAGTTCGTCCCAAGCCGAAGCCTCCAGATGATCCGGAAGCTCAAGCTCTGGCTCGATCTCCACCAGCGCCTCGGCGACGATCTTCAGTTCTCGGTGCTGCCCTGGTACATCGAAATGATGCACCATGTTGCCGAGGTAATCGCGATACTCGTAACTGCGCGTGCGCGGATCCACGGACAGCTGGAAAGAGAGGCACCGCTGCCCGCCCTCGGTGCGCGGATGCATGCGCAACTCCATAAGGCTCTCACTTACGGGGGTTTTGTAATGGAAATGCGTCAGGTGGCGGATCGAGTAGAACATTATGCCTCCAGCGCCGCTTCGATCGGATAGGAAATGTAGGTCTGATACAGCGCGCTGTGGACTTGGCCGCACTGGTGCAGCAGTTCATGTAAATAAGCTTGTAAGCCGCCGCTCATGATCTCGTCGATCTGGCTGAACCCCAGGGTGGCGCGCAGGCGTCCGGCGATACGCTCGACACGCGCGGCCCGGCGGCTCCCGGCTTCGCGGCCTATTTCCTTAATGGCGGTCTCTAAAGCCTCCGCGGAAAAGCGAATGGAATGCGGAAAACGGGGATGAAGAATCAGGAATTCGGCGATGCGCCCCGGCTTCACGTCGGCGGTGTATGCCTTGCAATAGGCTTCGAACGCCGTACAGGAGCGCAGCAGTCCGATCCACTCCAGATAAACGCGTTCGGCCGCTGCCTGCTGGGGCTGATGAAATTCGCGGAAGTGCGCGCCCACCAGAGTGGAGATGGCCACGGCGCGCTCCAGATAGCGGCCCGCCTGGATGAACTGCCAGCCCTCGCCATGGGTCATGGTGGAATCGGTGATGCCCTGAAAAAGGTGCGCGCCTTCCTTGATGGATTGCAAAAACTCGCGCGAGTCCCACACTTCGGGCGAGCTGCGGCGCACGGCATGGAACAAGCGGTTTAGCTGCTCCCACATTTCCGAACTGATCTGCTCGCGCACTTGCCGCGCATTTTCACGCGCGTTTACGATGCTGGCCACGATGGAAGAACGGTTGGACGCATCGTGCAAAAGCGATTGAGCCAGCCCTTCCGTGCTCCGATCGTCGTCTTCGCCCGACTCTTCCATGCCGAGCGAACGGCCGACGCGCGCCCAATCGAGCTCCTCGGATTGGGATCCGCGCTCGAGCATCAGGTTCAACTGAATGTTGATCACACGCGCGGTGTGCTCGGCGCGCTCCAGGTAGCGGCTCATCCAATACAAACTATCTGCAACCCGTGAGAGCATTCCTAATCCAAAACCCAGGTGTCTTTGCTGCCGCCGCCCTGCGACGAATTCACCACCAGGGATCCTCTGCGCAGAGCGACGCGCGTGAGACCGCCGGGCACCACGGTGACTTTATCGCCATAGAGAATATATGGACGAAGATCGACGTGCCGCGGCTGAACATTACCGTCCAGGAAACAGGGAGCGCGCGACAGCCGGATGGTGGGCTGCGCGATGTAGTTGCGCGGGTCTTCCTCCACGCGCCGCCGGAACTCGTCGCGCTGCTCGGCCGTGCTGTGCGGCCCGATCAACATGCCGTAGCCGCCCGATTCGCCCACCGCCTTCACGACGTAATCCTGCAACCGCCCGAGCACGTGCCGGCGCTGCACCGGATCCGACATCAGGTAGGTCTCGACGTTGTTCAGCACCGGATCTTCTTTCAGGTAGTACCTGATGATCGCGGGTACATATGCGTACACGGCTTTATCGTCAGCCACGCCGGTGCCGAGCGCGTTGGCCATACTAACGTTCCCAGCTCGATACGCGTTGAAGAGGCCGGGAACGCCCAGGCTCGAATCGGCGCGAAACGCCAGCGGATCGATAAAATCGTCGTCGATTCGGCGGTAGATCACGTCGACGCGGCGCAGGCCGGCGGTGGTTCGCATGTAGACGAAGTTGTCGTGAACAACGAGGTCGCGGCCCTCCACCAGCTCGATTCCCATTTGGCGGGCGAGAAATGCGTGCTCGAAATAGGCCGAATTGAAAACCCCCGGCGTAAGGAGAACAATGGTCGGCTCGCTGGTCCCTCGGGGCGACCCAAGCGGCGTCAGCGCACGCAGTGTGGATAGCAGCGCCTGGCTATAGTGCTCGATGGGCTGCACGCCGCACTTGCGGAACAGATCGGGGAACAGGCGCTTCATCACCTCGCGGCTCACCAGCATATAGGAGGCGCCGCTGGGCACGCGCAGATTGTCTTCGAGCACCACGAACTCGCCCGAGGGCATGCGGATCAGATCGGTGCCGGCGACGGTGACATAGGCGTCCTTGCGGACATTCAAGCCGCGCATCTGCCGCCGGAAATGTTTGCAGCTATAGATAATCTCCCGCGGGACGACGCCGTCGTTCAGAATCTTGCCTTCGTGATAAATGTCTTTTAGGAATAAGTTCAGCGCGGTGATGCGCTGGGTCAAGCCGGTCTCGATGCGAGTCCACTCCTCGCGCGTCAGAACGCGGGGCAAGAGATCGTTGGGGAAAATGCGTTCGGTGCCTTCGTCGCGGCCGTAGACCGTGAAGGTGATGCCCTGGTGGAGGAACGAAAGATCGGCGATCTGCTGGCGGCGGCGCAGCTCCTCCCCAGTCAGCTCGCGCAGGGCTTCGTAAATGTGGCGATAGTGGGGACGAACGCCACCGCCGCTATCGACCATTTCGTCGAAAGCGTCATCAAGCTCGTATTCGTGGAACGGAGCAGGAAGCGTATGCTTGGTGGCAATCCCTGCCATGGGGCCTCCTCGAATCGAATCGCCTTCGACGAGGAAGCTCTTGCGAGAACTCTATTGTAGCAAGAAGACAGGCGACAAGATCGCCTGTCCTACTTCTGGTAAATATCATGCAGGCGCAGCAGACCCAGGCAGCGGTGTTCCGCATCCACCACCGGCACAACCGAGATCTGCGACGGGCGATCCTCCATGAACGCCAGGGCCTCATGCAGCAGGGCTTCCGGGCTTAGCGTCGAGGGGCGCTCCGTCATGACATCGCAAGCGCGTAGCGTGCGGATATCGTCGTGAGCTTGCAGCGCGCGGCGAACGTCGCCATCGGTGATCAGGCCGATCAGCATTCCGGCCGGAGATACCACGCAGGCCGCACCCAAGGGACGCTGCGACATCGCAATCACCACGTGCTTCAGCGAATCCTCCGGCGCGACCCAGGCGACCTCGTCGCCGCGATGCATGGCGTCGCCGACACGCAAGCGAAGGTTCCGGCCGAGCTGACCGCCTGCGTGCAGGCGCGAAAAATGCTCCGCCGTGAAGCCTCGGGCTTGCATGAGCGCGATAGCCAGGGCGTGACCCATTGCCATCGCCACAGCCGAACTGGCAGTGGGCGTGAAACCTTCGGGATCGGCCTCGCGCTGAACACTGGCGTCGAGCACCACGTCCATTTCGCGCGCGAGCGGCGAAGAAGGATTGCCCAAAATCCCGACCAGGGCCGGCTGGAATTCGCCCATGGATCCACGCAGGGCCGGGAGCATGTCCAGCAGTTCTCCAGTCGCGCCGCTTTTGGAGATCATCAGGACGGAATCGCCGGGCTGCAACACTCCCAGGTCGCCATGAGCGGCCTCCGCGGGATGCAGAAAGACCGACGGGGTGCCGGTGCTCTGGAGCGTCGCGGCGATCTTGCGGGCAATGTGACCGGATTTGCCGATGCCGGTGACGATCAGCTTGCCGGAATGGCCCTTGTGCGAATGGGTAATGACCAGTTCGACTGCGGCAATCAGACTTTGGTCGAGACGCGCCGACGCGGCCAGAATCGCCTGCGCCTCTGTTTCCATGACCTTACGCGCGGCGGTGAGCCACTGTGCACGCCTGTCGACCTTGGTAGCGGAACCGTCCACAGGCTGAATGTAGCATGTCGCCTAGCTCATCTGGTACGTTTGAGCATGAGCGCGTGATGGACCCTGCCTGTCTACGTCACACTGAGATCCCCGGCACTTCGAAGCTATTCGCCGATCTCGCCTATCATTTTGGCGATCCAAGTGGCGATCCAACTAACCACATCGCACGCTTTTACCGGCACAATCCGCATGCTCGGGAATCGTACGCGGCGGCTGCCCGGGAAGTTCAGTATCCGGATGACCGGCGGGCGGCGATGGCTCGGGTCCTGGAGGCTCAGAATCCCGGGAATGTTCTCGTCGCGCGATTTACTCAAGCCGGTACGATGGCCGTCGTCACCGGGCAGCAGGTCGGACTGTTTTCGGGTCCCGCGTACACGATTTATAAGGCTTTGACGGCGACGCGGCTGGCTGATGATCTGAACGCGAGTGGAATCCCTACCGTGCCCATCTTCTGGATGGCGACCGAGGATCACGATTTCGCCGAAGTCGATCATGTCTGGATCTTCGATGCGGCCCATCGTCCGATTCAGTTGCGCATCGAAGCTCCCACGGCGTGGCAAGGGAAGCCGCGCCCCGCGGGAACGTATCCAGTGGAGCATCCGCCGATTGCCGAGCTACGAGCTGCGTTGGCGGAATTCCCGTACGGCGAGGAAGTGGCAGCCGCCGTGGCGGATTCGTATCAGCCGGGAGTGACGATGGGCGCGGGCTTCCGGGCGTTGCTCACCAAACTACTGGGCAAGATCGGGATGCTGGTTGTGGATCCGCTTGACTCGCAACTGCGGAACGTCGGCGCTCCATTTATGGCGGAAGCGCTCGCAGCCGCGCCCGATCTGAAGAAATTACTGCTGGCTCGGAACAAGGAGTTGGCTGCGGCAGGCTATCATGCGCAGGTCAATGTCGAAGAGAACACGTCGCTCTTCTTTCTGTTGGAGCAAGGCGAGCGAGTCACGTTGCGCAAGAAAGACGCCGAGTTCGCGGCTTTGGAGGATCGCGCGGCCGACGTGTCGCCCAACGCGCTGCTGCGGCCTGTCTGGCAGGACTATCTTTTTCCGACCGTCGCCTACGTGGGCGGACCGGGCGAGCTCGCATACTTCGCGCAGTCGCAGGTGATTTACGACCGTCTGCTGGGGCGGATGCCAGTTGTGGTGTCGAGAGCGAGCGTGACGCTGCTGGATGCGCGCGCCGCGAAGCTCATCAGTCGATACAGCCTGACGATCCCAGAAACGCTGGTTCCGGAGGAAGCGCTGAAGGAACGAATCGCGCACGCACTGATCCCGCAGGCGGTGGCGGGGTTGTTCGAAGAAACTTCGACCGAGGTCACGCGCAAGCTGGACCGGCTCGGCTCGGGCCTAGAATCGTACGATCCAACTTTGGCGGCGGCGGTGGGCAAGAGCCGCGCGAAGGTCCTCTACCAGATTGAGAAGCTGCGCAAGAAAACCGAACGCGAGACACTGCGGCGGGATGCGCGCGCGTCCGAAGAAGCGCGCTATCTGAGTTCCCTGCTCTATCCGCAGCGGCACATGCAGGAGCGCTTCTATGCGATGCTCCCGTTTCTCGCGCAGCATGGCTTGGACTTGGTGGATCGTCTGTACGGGTCGGTCCAGATGGACTGCCCGGATCACCGGGTGGTGACGCTTTGAGGCCGGGCGAGGCATGCCTCGCCCCTACAACGCCGACCCGATTTGTAGGGGTCGGGCATGCCCGACCCTTAGCCATTACTCGAGAGCTACGGGGCGGTCGAAGGTGACGTCCAGCGAGGTGCCCTGGCGAAGTTCTACTTCGCGACCGCGGGTGAGAAGCACGGTCGCGAGACCCACGGCCGCACCCGCTCCTGCTCCGATGCCGGCTCCGCGCGCGCCCTGGTCGACGATCGCTCCGAGCGCACCGCCGCTGCCGGCGAGAATCGCGATACGCGCCGCATCCTGACCGTGGGTGGAACCTTCCTGGACGGAGTTCTCGTTGCCGGTGACCTTTTGCTCGCCGGTTCCGGAATCGACGGAAGCGAGCTTCGGCGAGAACTTATAGACCGAGCCGTTGGCGAGCGTGACGGTCTCCAGGCGAATCGCGAGCTCGGCTCGGCCCTTGACGCGTCCGCTGCGCTGGGCTTTGGTCACGACTCCCTGGACGTAGCTGCCGGCGGGCAGGACGATGTTACCGGCGACGCTGATGGGTGTTGCGGTTCGCAAGTAAACGTAATCGCCGTCCTGGGCCGTGCGCGTGGTGATCGAGTTTTCCATGCGCAGCAGGACGTGCGCGCCTTGCGGGATTTCGGCGGCGATGGCGGTGACGGCGACTAACAATAAGGCTGGGAGGCGCATGGCGGATGCTCCTGCCTGAATGATAACTCTGCTATTCGCAGTGCGGGAGTATTCGCTGTATTTTGGCTTTGCAGTTGCCGTCAGCACACGGCTCTAGCGTTACAGAAGCATAGACCGAGTCCCAACCGGCGTTCACGTAGTATTCGTATCCAGTTGCGTCCTGATCGTAGAAGCCATCCCGGTGGAAACTTAGTCCGTAGACACCTGCGGAGAGCATGTCGAAAGAGAAACGTCCGTCTGGGTCTGTCTTGGTCGAGCCGCATGCGTGAAACGTTCTGCAGATCAGGAAGACCTCGACGCCTGGAGCAGCCGGACGCACGCTCCCACTCAACTGTCCGAAGGCAGCGCCAAGGGGCAGCAGGTGGATATCTCGGCGTATCGGTCCGTGACAATCAACTGACACAACTTCCAGAGGAACGTCTGGCATTGGCTTGTGTTCTGCTTCCGACAGTACGATGGACTTAACAGTGCGCGCCTGAAATCCGAGTACTCGGAACGTCAGCGTATATTCACCCGCCGGGAGTTCGGAGAATTTGTAGACTCCTTCGTCATCGCCCTGGACCTGGTACTTCTTAGTTCCCGAATCTAGTTCAACCGGAGCGCGTGCGATATAAGCCCCGTTCGCGTCCACGACGGTGCCGGTGAGACTCGCGGCCCGACCGGAGAAAGGGAGCAACAAGATCGCCAGGGCGATTCTCATATCAAAACCCTGAGCAAAGCATACACCACGGGAATGCTGAACAGGCTCGAATCGATTCGGTCGAGCCAGCCGCCGTGGCCGGGTAAAGTAGTCCCGCTGTCTTTCACGCCCGCGCCGCGCTTGAAGGCCGATTCACACAGGTCGCCGAGCTGTCCGGCGATGTTCCCCGCGGCGGCGACAGCCAGCACCACCCAAAGCTGCGCTGACGGAATCAGGTAGTGGGCATATATACCTGCGGCTAAGACGCCGCCCACGACCGACCCGATGGAACCTTCCCAGGTCTTCGAAGGGCTCACTCGCGGCGCGAGTTTGTGGCGGCCGATCGACCGCCCGACGTACAATGCCGCCGTATCGCCCGCCCAACTCACCAGCAAAGCAATCATCAGCCAGTGCGGATTAATGAGGCGCAGTGCAATCGCACATCGCCACGCGCCGAAAATATAGATAACGCCGAGGAGTGCCGCGGCCGCGCTGGTCATCGCTTTCGCCAGATCCGTCTGGCGAAGCTCCAGCGTCATCAGCACCAGCGCCAGGATGACGATCACGACCCACACGGGCTCGGGCGCGAAAAGGAGGATCAGTCCCGCGGCCAAGCCAGCCAAGCCGGATCGCGAGACACCCTGCGCGGCGGCGATGTCGTCGAACTCGTGAAACGCGATCAAGCCGACCGCGGCCATCAAGGCCAGCAACGACCATTGTGGCCCCGCCAATACGATCCACACCACTAGCGGGATCAGAACCAGCGCGGTGAGGATGCGCGTCATCTCACCGGCAGACTCATGGGCGCAGGCAGGCTCACAGGTTCGAGGTCGGGACTCTCCGAGCCAGCCACGCCGCCATAGCGGCGGTCCCGCTTCTGATAGTCGAGGATCGCGCGCAACAGCTCGGCGCGAGTGAAGTCCGGCCACAGCGTCTCGGTCACATACAGCTCGGCGTAGGCGATCTGCCACAGCAGGAAATTACTGATGCGCATTTCGCCCGACGTGCGAATGAGAAGATCGGGATCGGGCTGACCGGCGGTGTAGAGGCGCTCGGAGATCGACTGCTCGGTTACTTCCGCGTGCGCCTTCACCAGAGCGTTCACGGCGTCCACGAGCTCGGCGCGTCCTCCGTAGTTGATAGCCAGGTTCAGTCGCAAGCCGCGATTTCCGGAAGTCCGCTGGGTCACGTCGTCGAGCTCGGTTCTCACGTGTGCAGGAAGCTCCGCCAGCCGTCCCAGCGCCGTGAAGCGGATATCGTGGCGCATCATCAGGTCCAGCTCCGAACGCAGGTAAATCTTGAGCAGCCTCCACAGCGTGTCGACTTCGAGCCGCGGCCGCTTCCAGTTCTCCACCGAAAAAGCGTACAGCGTAAGGGAACCGACGCCCAGCTGGGCACAGGTTTCGACGGTCGTTCGAACCGCGGGAACACCCTCCTTGTGACCGGCCACGCGAGGCAGGTGGCGCTGCTGGGCCCAGCGGCCGTTGCCGTCCATGATGATGGCGATGTGCGCGGGGATACGTCCGGAGTCGATGGCTCGCGCCAGGGCGAGATCCTCCGATCCAGGCGCGAGCGCCTCCAGCAAGGCTTTCATTATCAGTGACCATGGTATCAGCGGGGTCGCGGGGCATGCAAAAATGTAACTGAGTAGTTGCGTGACCCGTCTCTTTAAGGAATACCCGGAGGTCTTATCCACTTTGATTTCTAAACCCGTATTAATGCTGTGTGTCTGCGCAACGCTCAGCCTTCCCATGTATGCGCGAACAGACGATGCCGATACGCTTCCTCCGTCTGAATCGAATATCGCCGACGATCAGCAGCCGGCGGCCGATCCCCAGGCCCAGAATACAGAGGTTCTTCACCCGCAGCCGAAGCGAATTTTGGGCATCATGCCTAATTTCCGCGCGGTCAGCGCGGGCACGCTCCCCCCGCCGCCTAGCCGAAAACAGGCGTTTAAGATCGCCACCCAGAACAGCTTCGACTATTCGGCTTTTATCTTCGTGGGGTTCACCTCAGCCCTCGCCGAATGGTCCGATGCCCACCCGCAGCTCGGTGAAGGCATGAAGGGCTACGGCAGGTACTACTGGCGCGGAATGCTCGATAAGACGGATGGAAACTATCTGGTCATTTGGGCGCTGCCCACAATTTTCCATCAGGACGAGCGTTATTACGCCATGGGCAAAGGGCATGTCTGGAAGCGCCTGGGGTATGCGATGTCGCGCGTGGCCGTCACTCCGGACTACAACGGGAATCCCAGCTTCAATGCTTCTGAATTATTGGGCAGGGCGATGGCGCAAGGCATTTCCATCGGGTATTACCCCAGTAAGAGCCGAACGGGCGGCGCGCTCGCAGAGCGGTATGCCTACGCCATCCTGCGGGACGCCCTCACGAACGCCTTCCGTGAGGTCTGGCCGGACATCGCGGTGCATGTATTGCATCGCCATCCATAAACCACGTGCCTGTACGACTTTTGGCGCTGGCCGCATCGGCGGTGTTTGCTCAGACGAACGCCTCTGATTCGCCGCCTGTTCCCCAGGCGACCGATACGGCTCCTACCAGCCGCGTGCTGGGCGTCCTGCCAAATTACCGGGCAGCAGAGGAAAGCGATCCGTTTTCTCCACTGACCGTGCGCCGCAAATTCTACATCGGCTACAAGGACGCGACTGACTATCCCATATTTTTCATCGCCGCCGGTATGGCCGGGCTGGCGCAGATGACGGATCAGCATCCGGCATTCGGAGGAGGCGTCGAGGGCTACAGCAAGCGCCTGGGTGGCGCCGTCGCGGATCAGCTCATCGGAACTTTTCTAACCGAATCGATCGTGCCCACGGTGTTGCACGAGGACCCGCGTTATTTCCGGCGCGGCCATGGCGGATTCTGGTCGCGCACCGGATATGCCGCCAGCCGCATCCTCATCGCCCGCAACGATCACGGCGACTGGACCTTCAATTTCGCCGAAGTAGGCGGGAACGCGATCGGTACCGCAATCGGGAACGCGTACTATCCTGGGGAGCGCCACTGGGGAGATAACCTTGAGCGCTACTCTACCCAACTGGCAACAGACGCTTTCTCCGAGGTTCTCAAGGAGTTCTGGCCGGACATCAAACGAAAGTACTTCGACCGGCAGCCTAAACGTTGAGTACCTTCGCGAGTTACTTTCCATCATAAAGTACTTGACAATCCTCCAGGCGTTCCTTATCCTGAATCTTCATGGCGACCATCCGCCCGATTCGCGACATACCGCCCGAGCCGATCCCGCTGCATACGCACGCGCTGGACAATCTGCGCTACATCCGCGAGACCATGGAGCGCGCCGGTTCGTTCACCGCGGTGCCGGGCTGGGGCGGAGTGCTGATGGGCGTGACGGCGCTGGCCGCCGCGGGGTTCGCATCGCATGCACCGTCGCGCGGCGTATGGCTGGCGATCTGGCTGGGCGAGGCGATGCTGGCGATGGGCGTGGGAGTGCTCGCCATGAGGCGCAAGGCCAGGGCCGCGGGTCTTCCGCTGTGGTCGGCGCCGGCGCGCAAGTTCGTTTTCAGTTTCGTGCCGCCGCTGTTCGCCGGAGCCGTGCTCACGTTGGCGTTGTGGGATGCAGGAGCGGTCGCGTCCATTCCGGGCTTGTGGCTGATGCTCTATGGCACGGGCGTCATCACGGGAGGGGCGTTCTCGGTGCCGGCGATTCCGGTGATGGGCGCCTGCTTTCTGATGGAAGGGGCGCTGGCGTTGTTTCTACTGCCCGGAATGTCCATGGTGTGGGCCGACCTCTGGCTGGGCGCCGGATTCGGAGGGCTGCACGTGCTGTTCGGGACGATTATCGCAAGGAGATATGGTGGCTAGACAAAGCGCCCTCGCTCGCACTGGTGAGAATGTTTCGCGTCAACCAAAGGGGCCGGAGGCCCTGCCGGATTTAGACCGCTTGATCCATGAGCGGATCCGGCTGGGCATCGTCAGCGCGCTGGCGGCGAATACGGCACTCAGTTTTAACGATTTAAAGCGGCTGCTCAAAACCACCGATGGCAACTTGAGCGTGCACGCCCGGAAGCTGGAGGACGCAGGCTACATCGCCTGCACGAAATCCTTCGAAGGCCGCATGCCCAAGACCGAATATGCTCTGACGGCCTCGGGCCGGAAGGCGCTGGAGAAATATCTGAATCACATGGAAGCCCTGATTCACGCGATGCGGACGCCCGACCCGGCGGGCAAGGAGCGCTGAACCAAAATGACCGGGGTGGATCGTTTTCATGTCGCGATCATCATGGACGGAAACGGCCGCTGGGCCCTGGGACGGGGTTTGCCGCGAGTGGCCGGACATCGGGCGGGCGCCGCGGCAGTACGGCGCGTGGTGGAAGCTGCGCCGGACCTGGGCATCAAGACGCTGACCTTATACGCGTTTTCGGAGGACAACTGGACACGTCCCGCGCGTGAAGTTACAGCGCTGATGAAGCTGCTGGGCCGGTACCTGATGGACGAAACCGAGCGGTGCCTGAAAAACGGCGTGCGCCTGGAGGCCATCGGCCGGAGGGACCGTCTGCCTGCTCCCCTGGTCTCGTTGTTGGAAGATGCGGAGCGCAAGACGGATCGTTGCCGGCGGCTGCATCTGCGTCTGGCGCTGGACTACTCGTCTCGCAGGGCAATCTTAGATACGGCGCTGCGCGTGGGAAGTAACGCCACCGAAGAGGCGTTTTCCGAAGCGCTCGGCCCCGACGTGGATCTGCTGATCCGGACCAGCGGGGAGCAGCGCTTGAGCGATTTTCTGCTGTGGGAATGCGCCTATGCGGAGATGGTGTTCACGCCGCGCATGTGGCCGATGTTCACGGGCGAAGATCTGGCTGAAGCCGTGGACGCGTTTCATCGCCGCGACCGCCGGTTTGGCCGCGTGGCATCTGAAGGCGATGCCCGCCGCACGGCGTAAACGAGGGGCGAGGCATGACTCGCCCGATACGCTTTAGTACACTCGAAGCGTGAAATGGCTGCGCATCGCCGGCATCGCGGTCGCCATACTGGTTGTGGCGGCCCTCTCCCTGCCGTTCTTTATCAACGCCAATCAATTCCGCCCGGTGCTCGAGGAGCGCCTGACCACCGCTCTGGGGCGCGAAGTGAAAATAGGCGACCTGAAGATTTCCCTGTTCTCGGGCGGCGCTTCCGCCAGCGACGTCACCATCGCGGACGATCCGGCGTTCAGCAAGGAACCGTTCCTGCGCGCCAAGGACCTGGCGGTGGGCGTCGATTTGTGGCCGCTGATTTTCTCGCGCCAGCTCAACGTGACATCCCTTACGATTGACCAGCCTGTGATCGGGCTGATCCAATCCGCCGGCGGCGAGTGGAATTTTTCGAGCCTGGGAGGCAAGTCCGCACCAGCGCCAGCGAACGCAGCCCCTTCCAGCACGGCTCCGACCGCGCTTTCGGTGAAGCTGGTCAAGATCTCCAAGGGCCGGCTCAGTCTTAATAGCGCCAAGTCTAAATCCCGCACGCTCGAGAACGTCAACATCGAATTACGCGACTTTTCCGCGACGTCGTCCTTCCCGTTCTCGCTCGCAGCGGACGTGGCCGGGGGCGGTTCGATAAAGCTCGAAGGCAAGGCCGGCCCCATTCCGCAGGCCGCTGTGATCGAGACGCCTTTCGACCTTAGCCTGACGATCAAGAACTTGGACCTGGCTGGATCGGGCTTCGTAGAGCCCTCCTCGGGCATCGCCGGGATCGCTTCCCTGGACGGTACCGCGGCTTCGAACGGTCGCAGTGTCAGCGTCAAGGGCAAACTCAAAGCCGACAATCTGAAGCTGGCTAAAGGCGGATCGCCCGACAAGAAGCCGGTGGAGATCGACCTGGCGCTTTCGCACGATCTTGCCAAGCAGGGCGGAACCCTGGAAAGCGGCACGGTGCACATCGGCGCGGCCGAAGCGAAAATCAACGGAACGTACCGGCTGAATGAGGTTTCGCCGGTGGTCGCCCTGAAGCTGGCCGGCAACAAAATGGCGCTCACCGAGCTCGCGACGATCCTGCCGGCGCTCGATATCGTGCTGCCCGCGGGCTCTAACATCGAACGCGGAGCGCTCAGCGTCGACGTCACGTCGGTGGGCGCGATTGACCGCCTGGTGACCACGGGCTCGATTGACATCGACGACGCGCGGCTGAATAATTTCGACCTCGGATCGAGAATGAAAACGATAGAGCAGCTGGCCGGGATTCAGGCCGACCCGCGCACCACCATCCAGACGCTGAGCGCCAATGTCGCGGTTTCTCCCGATGGCACCACGGTCCGCGATATTCGTGTGGTCGCTCCTGCGGTGGGAAATCTCACTGGCTCGGGAACCATCAGCCCGCAGCACGCTCTGAATTTCCAGATGCGCGCAACCGTGAGCTCGTCCAGTCATATTCTCACCGCGCTCGGACAAAAGGGCGACGTAACCATTCCTTTTAGCATCACAGGCACCTCATCCGATCCTTCCTTCAAGCCCGATATCACGGGCGCTGCAAAACAAACTCTCCAGCAGTACACGAAAGATCCTTCCAAGGCGATCGATGCCGCCAAGGGCATCCTGGACTTGTTCAATAAAAAGTAGCGGATCTTGGATTTCCTGTTTACAGCCGAGTCTTGGGCAGCACTGCTCACTCTAACGGTGCTCGAGATCGTGCTGGGCATCGACAACATCGTCTTCATCAGTATTTTGGCGGGCAAGCTTCCCGCGGAGAGGAGGAAGCGCGCGCGCACGCTCGGCCTGGCGCTGGCCATGGGCACGCGGATTCTGTTGCTGCTGTCGCTGACCTGGATCATGCGGTTGACGAAGCCCTTCTTCACCATCGGACCGCAGGAGATCTCCGGGCGCGACCTCATCATGCTGGTGGGCGGCGTGTTCCTGCTGTGGAAGAGCACCACGGAAATCCATGAGCGGCTGGAAGGTGCGGTCGAAGCTGGCCGCGAGGCGGGACGGAAAGCCAACACCATGGCGTCCGTGCTGACGCAGATCGCACTGCTCGATATCATATTCTCGCTCGATTCCGTGATTACGGCGGTGGGCATGGCCCAGGAGGTTGCGATCATGATCGCGGCCATCGTCATCGCGGTGGGCATCATGATGTGGGCGTCCGGACCTCTGGGCGACTTCGTGGAGCGGCACCCAACCATCAAGATGCTGGCGCTGAGCTTTTTGCTGCTCATCGGTATGGCTTTGGTCGCGGAAGGATTCCACCAGCACATTCCGAAGGGATACATTTACTTCGCGATGGGGTTTTCGGTGTTCGTCGAGATGCTGAATCTGCGGGCGCGAAAGGTGGGCAAGCCGGTGCGCCTGCGGCATTCAAAATGGGAACAGCCCGAGTGGAAGCCGCGCCAGAAGTAACGGAATGGGAATCGCATCCGATTTCGTGTTGATCGTGATCGCGGGCCTGGTGGGCGGGCTGCTCGCGCGCCTCCTGCGGATACCTTTGTTGGTGGGATACGTGGCTGCGGGAGTGGCGGTGGGCCCGCATACGGCCGGGCCAACGGTGGTGCAAATCCACGATGTCGAACTGCTGGCGGAAATCGGCGTGGCCTTGCTGTTGTTTTCGCTGGGATTGGAAATTTCGTTCCGCGATCTGCGGCCCGTGCGAAAAATCGCGCTGATCGGCGGGCCCGTCCAGATCCTCTTAACCGCGAGCGGAGGAGCGCTGGTGGGAATCAGGTTCCTGGGACTATCCGTGACCGACTCGCTGTGGCTGGGAGCGATGATTTCCCTCTCCAGCACCATGGTGGTCCTGAAGACGCTGTCCGAGTCAGCCACGACTTCAACTCTGGCGAGCCGCGTGATGATCGGCCTGCTGGTGGTTCAGGATCTGGCGGTGATTCCGATGCTCGTGATCCTGCCGCAACTGGCCGACCTGAACGGTGTGCTGGCCAGGCTGGCTCGCGCGGGCACGATCGCAGCGCTGGTTCTGGCCGCGATGGTGCTGATCGGCCGGTGGCTCTTGCCGATCCTGCTCTCCAAAGTGACTGCGCTGGGATCGCGCGAGTTGTTCCTGGTGGCGGTGGTGGCCTCGGGAGTAGGGGTCGGGTATGCGGCTTACGCGGCGGGACTGTCGTTTGCCTTGGGCGCGTTCGTGGCGGGCATCGTTCTGAGCGAATCGGAGTTCAGCCATCAGGCGCTCCGGGAAATCATCCCGCTACGCGACATCTTCGGACTGTTGTTCTTCGTCACGGTGGGAATGCTGTTCGATCCGCGATTCGTGTGGGAGCACGCCGGACAAGTGGCGCTGCTGACTCTTCTGATCATCCTCGGAAAGGCCCTGATTCTGGGGGTTTTGACGCGCGCATTCGGATACACGGACATAACGCCTTGGATCGTGGGACTGGGACTTTCACAAATCGGGGAATTTAGCTTTGTGCTGGCCCGCAGCGGGTTCGGATCGGGACTGCTTTCCAATACTGCTTATGGCCTTGGGCTGACGTGTACGATTCTGACCATGGCGCTATCGCCGCTGGTTTCGAGCATGGCGCTTCCGCTCGGCCGGGCCTGGGAGCGCTGGCGCAAGCCAGCTGCATGAGTCGCGCGCGCTATACCCTGGATCGTGAAGCGCAGCATTGTTTCCGTCCCGGTGCAGCGTGCCGGCTCGCAGGCGGGTGAAAAATCCGATCAGGACTTGTTGGCGGTGGAAGAGCGCTGCAGATCCGTTTGGGGGATCGCGACCTGGCGATCACCATGCGCACGCCCGGAGAAAATTCGATCACTGTGACGCTGTCCGGCGAAGCTTCGGTAGATCTGAGCGCCCAGACGCGGCACTTCTACCTGACATCGAGCTGCGGCGTGTGCGGCAAGGCATCCGTGAACGCCCTGGTCGCCGCCGGCTGCACTGCCCCCCCGCGACCGGCCGACGATCGCCACGGCGACAATTCTGAAGCTCCAGGAGGCCCTGCGGGCCACGCAGCCGGTCTTCGATCGCACGGGAGGCCTGCACGCGGCCGCTCTGTTCGACGCGGAAGGCAACCTCCAACTGGTTCGCGAGGATGTCGGCCGGCACAATGCGGTGGACAAACTGGCGGGACGTTCGGTTCTGGACGGGCGCGTGCCCCTGAACGACTCTGTGCTGCTGGTCAGCGGGCGAGCGAGCTTTGAGTTGGTGCAAAAAGCCCTGATGGCCGGGATCAGCGTGCTGGCGGCGGTGGGCGCTCCATCGAGCCTCGCGGTGGAAACGGCCATGCGGTTCGGAATGACCCTGGCGGACTTCGTGCGCGACGGCCGGTTCAACATCTATTCCGGAGCCGCACGGATTCACGGATCGAAATAGAGAATCTTGAGAATACCGTCAGCGTCCGCGCCGCCGGCGCCGGGAGCGTATTCGAGCTTGACGTGCGTGGGAGGCTGGGGACCGCAACTCAAGTCGACCTTGCCGCCGGCACGGCCGACGATGACCACCTGCTTCGCATCCGGAATCAGGAATCCCTTCTTGCCTTGCGCGGTGTCAAGCACCACCTTGAAGCTTTTTTCCAAGCAGACAAATTCAACGAAAGACCCTTCGATCTCGGGCGCGGGCGTAAGAGGCGGGCGATCGGCAGGGTCCCGGCGGATCAGACGCGGCGGGTCCTCGGGAGAAGTGCTCGCGATTACCGGGGGTGCAGTATCGGGCTGCTTCAGAAAGAGCTGCATCTGCTCGACGCGTGCCCGGTCCTGCGGCGTCTGGGCATTCGCGGCAAGTTTCGCGACCGTGATGCGCGCGCCGGCGCGATCGCCAAGCTGGATCTGGGCGCTGGCCAGGAGCGTGAAGAAACGAGGCGCGTCTTCCGCGGTGACGCTGGTTACGTCGGCCAGAACTACAAGTGCCGCGCCGGGACGCCGGGCGTTGAGATTCAAGGCGGCGAGTTCCATGCGAACGTCCAGCCGCGCGGGCTCGAGTTTGAAGAGTTCGTTGAGCGCGTTGACGGCATCCGCCGAACGTTCCCGCTCGGCCAGACGGCCGTAATCCCACAGAAATTCGGGGCCGCGGCTCCCCCGCTCATAGGCTTTCCCAAATGCGTCCAGTGCTTCAGAAATGCGATTGCCGCGCCACTCCAGATAGCCTAGTCCAGTCCACGGTTCCGGCCGCGTGGGATCCTCGCGCGCAAGGTCCTCGAGCGCCTTGCGGGTCTCAGCTTCCTTGCCGGGGCGATTGGCAAGGTCGGCGAGTGCGAGCTTTACGTCGAACATTGGAGCGGGCGTGGCAGGGAACTTTTCCTTGACGCCGGTAAGCCTTGCCGGGAAAAGTCGCCCATAGAACTGAAAGCCCGCAATATATTCCTGCAGATCCTTTTCGATGGCGGAGACCGTCTTGCCGTAAACCTTTTCCAACGCTGTCGCGGAATCGACGCCGCTCTGCACAGCCCGCACGAACTCGGAATATTTCGAGACGTAGCCGGGCGAGAGCTGCAACATGTGGACCAGCGCCCATCCCTCGTTGTACAAGCTGCCCGCCTTGTCTCTTTCGTTGTAGTAAGGCGAATCCGGGCCAGCGGACTGAATCACGGATAGCGGAACCCATTCGTCGGACTTCAAAGCCCGCATCCGCGCGGGGATCAGATCGCCGACCAGCACCTTGTCGCCCTGCATTCGAATGGTAGAGTACAGCTCGGCCGTACCTTCGTTGAGCCACGGTGGAAACTTAAGTCCGGCGTGGCGGGCCACCAAGTGAACGTATTCGTGGACCGCAATCTGCGCCGCTTGTTCGCCGGTACGGCCCATGACGATATAGTCGCGGCCGGCACCACCGAAGTAATACGCGGTCGCGAATTCGTTGAGGCGATAGGGCGTATATTCTTTCTCCGAACCGAATACCACGACGTACACCGGCACCGGCTTGGAAGGCTCCCGCTGGTTGACCTGCAGAAAGAAATCGCGCACCCGCTCGAAATAACTCAGTGCGTCGCGCGTCTCGCGTTCTCCGGCGCTCGAATACGCATCGAAGTTCGGAGACTGCATACGAATCCATTTACTTTCGGAATAGGCGTCCCCGACGCAGAAAAGCGTAGCGATTATCAGCCATTTAAGGCGGATCATGAGGGCTATCTTAATACAACCCCGATAGAGCCCGGGTACTACGGAAAGTGCTACAGTCATTTTTCTGCGACCGCTTTCGATCATCCACGTGGACACCGAAGAAACCTGGCGCGGGGGCCAGGAATCGCTGCTCACGCTGGCACGGGGATTACGCGCTCGCGGATACCGGCAGACGATCGCGTGCCCACGTTCGAGCGCACTTGCCGAACGGGCCACAGCGGATGGTTTTTCTCTCGCCAAACTCGGGCTGCGCACGGCCGACATCGTTCACGCGCACAGCGGCAGGGCGCTGACGGCCGCCTGTTGGAAGACCTTCGGTTCCACGAAAGTTCGCCGCATCGTCACGCGTCATGTAGCATTTCGGCCCCGCAACCCCTGGCTTCACAGAATGAAATACGAATGGGCATGCCACGGGATCATTGCCGTCTCGGAGGCAGTCCGCCGGGGCTTGATCGACAGCGGCATTCCCGGTGCGAAGATCGAGGTCATTCACACGGGCATCGATATGCCTCGGCCGGCGGCGCGCGATCGAAAGAAGTTCGGCCTGGGGGACGCCGAATTCGTCATCGGCCACATGGGGGCGTTCACGAAAGAGAAGGGACAAGACACCGCGGTGGCCGCCGCCACCATGCTGCGTGGGTCCATGCCCTACGCTCGATTCATCCTGGCGGGCGAAGGGGCTTTGTTAAACGAGATCCGGCGGCGCGCGCCGGAAAACGTGACTTTCCCCGGGTTCGTCGCCGACCACACCGCATTTTTCGCCTCCCTGGACTTGTTCATCATGCCGTCGCTCTCGGAAGCCTGGGGCCTGGCTGCGCTCGAGGCCATGGCTCACGGAGTGCCCGTGATCGCCAGCGATGCCGGCGGCCTGCCGGAGATCGTTGAAGCCGGAAATGGCGGCTGGCTGGTACCCGCCGGCGATCCCGCGGCGCTGGCTCGCGCGATCACCGTGGCTGCCGCGGATCCCGATCGCCTGCAAGCGCAGGGACAGAAAGCGCGCGATCACGCGCGGCTGTTTTCCGTCGATCGGATGGTGGAACAGACCGAGGCGTTCTACCGGAGTTTCGTGAAGTGAGGCTTGGGGGACTTACAACCGGCGGGCGAGCAGCAGCGTCATATCGTCCTGCAGTTCATCCGACCCGGTCCATTCCCGGACATTCTCGATCACGCTGCGCACAATCTCGTCCTCACCGAGGTGCGCGGTGCGCGCGAGCAAGTCGAGAAAGCGTTCTTCGCCGAACATTTCCCCATACTCGTTTTCTGGCTCCGTGACGCCGTCGGTGAAAAAGACCAGCAGATCGTCCGGCTGCAGCGCGATCCGGCTTTCTCCATATTCCGCATTAGGAAACGCACCCACCACGGTTCCGTTCACGTCCAGCCGTTGGACCGCGCCTCCGCGCGCCAAGGCCGGCGGCACATTCCCCCCATTGGTGTAGCTGAAGGACCCGTCGGTTTCATCGTACAGACCCAGGCATAGCGTCGTGAATTTTTCCGGTGACGTATTCGCGTACAGGTATTGATTGAGCTGCGAAACCAGGCGCGCCGCGGAGGGCCGGCCGTTTCCACTGCCGTTACTTAACTGCGTGCGGAGCGAACTCTGCAGCGTCGCCATGAGCAGCGCGGCCGAAATTCCCTTGCCGGCGACGTCGCCCACGGCCAGCGCCACGTACGAATCGCCAACGCATTCGTAATCGTAGTAATCGCCCGATACGATCCGCGCTGGCCGGCAAATCGCAGTGAGACGCAGCGACTTGGTTTGCGGCGCGCTTCGGGGGTATAGCTGGCTCTGCACTTCACGCGCGATTTCGATTTCCGACTGGAGGCGTTCTTTTTCCTTCGCCACCGTCAGCAGGTGCGCCAGGTTTTCGGTCATACGATTGAAGGAGACGCCCAGTTCGGCGAGTTGGTCCTTTCCGCGCACCTCGATGCGATGCGCAAAATCGCCCTCCATCACCCGCTGGGTCCCCTCATAAAGGTGATGCACGGCGCCGGTGATGTTGCGAGTCATCGAAATCCCGATCACCCCGCAAATGATTTCGACCAGGGCGAACACCACCAACCCGGCGATCAGGATGACTTCCAGAAATTCCTGCGCGACATCCGTCTTGCGATTGAACACAGTGGACAATACCGCTGACACGCGAGTCAACACGCCGAGTTCCAAATCCGAGGTGCGGCCGGGAGTGCTCCAATCGTACGCGGGCACGGTGGCGAACCAGACGACTTCTGTATCGAACCGGTTGGCGGCGGGCGGCAGTACTGGCGCGGCGCGGGCACTCTTCGCGGGCGGCGCGGTGGGCTGATCGATTCCGACCAGACCGAGGCTCGGTACAAGCCCCGCGAGGTATTCGCGAGTCAGCGGAACAGTGACGATCGCATCGGCGTTCGGCGTCTTCACGGTGGAAAATAGGTAGAAATTGCCTTCACGCTGGAGCACACCGCTCGCTGGAAATCCGCCCGCGGGTACTGGGATCAGGGGGCCCGATGCTGCCGTCAGACCGTCGATGCGGTGGTTCAGCTCGGTGGTCACCAGGTAGGTTGCCAGCTGGTAAACCAGCATGTACCCGGCCAGCGCGGCCAATCCGATAATGAGCAGGAGCGGAACCCCTGCGATAAACAGATACGTTATGAGCAGACGGTGGCGCAAACGCCAGACCGCCTGCCGTGCTACCAGGCGGAGCAAACGAATCGCAAGCCACAAACCGGCCACGATGCTGGCGATCTCCAGCACTAAACTGGAGCCGCTATGTGGAGCGATCCAGGCGGACGCCGCGTAGGCCGCCAGGAGCAATAGGAACGCAACGCCTGGGCCACCCAGCCAACGAAACACGAGCTCGATGCGGGTGCGCACGGTGGTTAAATGCGGGATTTGGCGATGTCCGGAGTTTCCGGCTGCGGCGTCAAGTAATACTTCGTGAGCCCGTCTTTGAGAATATGGAACGCCGTATCGACATCGTCCGCGAATTGGAACAGGTTCAGATCGCGTTCATCGATCATGCCGTGGCGCACCAGCGCATCGAAGTTCAGTATTTCTTTCCAGAAGGTGGTTCCGTACAGCAGCACCACCATTTTCTTCACCAGCTTTTCCGTCTGCGTAAGGGTGAGAATTTCGCTGAGCTCGTCCAGCGTTCCGAAGCCTCCGGGAAACACCACCAGCGCCTTCGCCATATATGCGAACCAGAACTTCCGCATGAAGAAATAGTGGAATTCGAAGTTCAGCGCGGGCGTGATGAACGGATTGGGACGCTGCTCCATGGGCAGGCCGATGTTCAGACCGATGGTCTTGCCGCCTGCTTCCGCGGCTCCGCGATTGGCGGCTTCCATGATGCCCGGACCGCCGCCCGTACAAACCACGAAACGATGCCGGTCCTCCAGATTCATGGACCATTCGGTGATGCGATGCGCAAGCTGGCGGGCTTCGGTATAGTAACGGCCGCTGGCACTGGCCTCGAACGTGCGCGCCGAGCCGAAGAACACGATGGTATCGCTGATTTTTTCATTCCGTAGATGCGCCAGCGGGTAGAGGTACTCACTCAGGATGCGCAGAGGCCGGGCGTCCGGTGTATCCAGGAACTCTTCATTCCGGTAAGCAAGGAGCAAGCGCGCGGGAAGGTCGATCGGGTCATTCATGTGGGAAATGTTTCTCCAATTGTCGCACTCTCCTCAGCATTTCCGGCAATTTCTGAAGTGCGGTGATGGCGCGCAGCCATTCGCGAGCGTCAAACGCCGGAGATCCGCTCATCACCGAACCGGCGGGGACATCATGGCCGATGCCGCTTTGCGCATATACCACCGCATTGTCGTGAATCGTGAGATGCCCGGAAACGCCCACCTGGCCGGCTAAAAGGACTCCTTTGCCGAGAATTGTGGAACCGGCCAGGCCGGTCTGCGCGCAGACGATGTCGTCTTCGCCTACCACACAGGCATGGCCGATCTGTACCAGGCTGTCGATCTTAGCGCCGCGGCGGACGCGCGTCTCGCCGACGGTAGCCCGATCGACGGACGTCAGGGACTGAATTTCGACGTCGTCTTCGACGACGGTGACTCCGCTCTGGACGATCTTTTCATGAGTCCCGTCGGCCCGTTTGGCGAACCCGAAGCCGTCGCCGCCGACCACGACGCCGTTCTGGAGCGTGACGCGATGGCCGACGCGGCAATATTCCCGCACCACGGCATGCGAGTGTGCCAGAAACTCGTCGCCGATGTTCGCTCCGTCGTAGATCACCACGTGAGGATGCAGAACGGCGTTTTTTCCGATCACCACGTTCTCACCGACCACCGCGAATGCGCCGACGGAGGCATTCTCGCCGATGCGCGCGGAGCGGGCGACGGATGCCGAGGGGTGAACGCCGGGTTTCGGACGCGGCGGCTGATAGAACATCGCCAGCGCGCGAGCGAAATCAAGATACGGATTAGTGGAAATGAGCTGGGGAATGGGCAGTGTAGAAATGTGCTCTGCGACCAGAATCGCGCCGGCGCGGGTATCTTTCACTTTATGGGCGTACTTAGGATTGGCCAGAAACGTAAGCTGGCCGGAGCCGGCCTGCTCCATTCCGGCGACGCCGGTGATGGCTGCGGCGCCATCGCCAACCAGGCGGCAGTTCAGCTTCGCAGCGAGTTCGAACAAAAGAATAGGGACAGCCTGCATGTTTCCTGATTTCACCCTTTCGGAATCAGTATCCCTTGCTGGCTCCCCACTGCGGTAGTCTCGGCGGGTTTCGCCTTGGGCCGGCCACCCTTACCGGGCCGAAGCTTGCGGCCGAGCGCAACTTCCAGTCGTGCAACGAAAGCGTCTGTTCCCAACGGCCTGCCGCTGTAAGTATTGAGGCGAAGCGCCGCCTCCGCTTCACTGAACGTGTCGGCCGCCAGATAATCCTCCCATTCCAGAGGCGTAAACCTCGATCGCCAGGGAGACAGATCGAGCCAAGGTGGCGACGCCTGCCGTCCGACGTGCGCCGCCGCGCTCGACCAGGTCCAGTCCTCCGAGGCGGCGCGCAGTCCGGCGCGCACCGGGTTGCGCTCGACGTAGCGCAGCGCTGCCCACAGATGTGCATCGTCCAGGGCGCACGAGTAAAAGCGGTTCTGCCAGAAGTGTCCACTTCGCTGCAGCAGCGAATTGCAATATTGGGCATAGCGGCCGTGAGCCCGGGCGAAGGTCTTGGTGAGCGAAGCGGGCGACTCCGGTACCGCGATCCAGTGCACGTGGTTTGGCATCAGGCAGTAACCCACTATCGAGACACCGAACTGGGTCGCCGCGCGCTGCACCAGTTGAAGATAAACCTGACGGTCGCGATCGGCGAAAAAGACGGCCTGGCGGTCGACGCCGCGTTGCGTGAGGTGATGGGCGACGCCTGGGAAAACGGCTCGGGGCATGCGGGGCATCGTCAGGATTAGTGCCGGTAAGGGGGAAATCCTCGCAGGAAATGTGGAAACATGCAGGCTGTCCCGGGTATGAGGTATGAGAAAATTCTTCCAGTGATCTATCTCAACGAAGAAGAAGTAAAGCAACTGCTGCCGATGCCGGCCTGTATCGACATGATGCGCTACGCATTCGAAGAAATGCGCGCCGGGCGCACGCGCAACCATCCGCGCCGCAGGCTGATTCTCGACACCGGATCCGTGCTGCACCAGATGGCAGGATCCTGCGGCAAATACTTCGTCGCCAAGATTTATTCCAGCAACCGCAAGTACGGCCTGCTCCAGATGATCAATATCCTGTACGGTGCCGAGACCGGGAAGCCGCTCGCATACATCGAAGCCAACAATCTGGGCTTGATCCGCACCGGCGCCGCCAGCGGCTATGCGACCGATCTCCTCTCAGCACCGGACGCCTCCGTCGTAGGAATGATCGGCAGCGGATATCAGGCTCGCGGCCAGGTGGAAGCCATGCGCGCCGTCCGTCCGATCAAGGAAATCCGCGTTTGGAGCCGGAAGCGCGAGAACGCCGACAGCTTCGCCAAAGAGTTCGATTGTGTCGTTGCCGATTCGGCCGAAGCCGCGGTGCGCGACGCTCCCATCGTGGTCACCGCTACGTCGTCGAAAGATCCGGTGATCGAATCCTCGTGGATCAAGCCCGGCACCATGATCAATGCCATGGGGTCGAATGTCGCGAACCGGCGCGAAATCCCGGCGGACCTGATGCGCGCGGCAGGACGTGTCGTTGTCGACGACTTGGAACAAGCCAAGATAGAGGCAGGCGATATCCTTCTGGCCGATAGCTGGGCCAATGTGGCCGAGCTCAAGAATGTCGATCGCGGCTACGATCCCTCAACCGTGACCATCTTCGAATCGCTGGGCATCGCCGTCGAAGACGCCGCGGCCGCCGGCTACGTTTACGAACAGGCTGTAGCCAAGAAAATAGGCCGCCAATTCCCCTAGATGTTATACTCGTCGATTCGTCAACATGAAACATCGAATCGTACGTAATATCCGCCGTCCAGACCTCGAAAGTGTCAAACTCCTCGGCCAGATGGGCGTTGCTACCGTTCACGAAGCTCAGGGGCGCACAGGCCTGCTGGCGCCGTACATGCGGCCGATTTATACTTCGGCGCGCGTCGCGGGTCCGGCGGTCACGGTGCTATGCCAGGCCGGCGACAACCTGATGATCCACGCTGCGGTCGAGCTGTGCCAACCGGGCGACGTTTTGGTGGTGACCTGCACCGCCGAATCGACCGACGGCATGTTTGGCGACCTGCTGGCTACATCGCTCCGATCCCGAGGCGTCGCCGGATTGGTGATCGACGCGGGCGTGCGCGATGTCGCCGATCTGACGGCCATGGATTTCCCGGTTTGGTCGAAGGCCATCTCGGCCATGGGGACGGTGAAGGCCACGCTCGGATCCGTGAACGTTCCAGTGGTCTGCGCAGGAGGACTGATACGCCCCGGCGACGCCGTCATCGGCGATCTGGACGGCGTAGTGGTGGTTTCGCGCGAAGATGTGGCCGACGTGGTGGTGGCCGCCCAGGCGCGAATCGCGAAAGAAGAGAAGAATCGCGAAAGACTGCGTGCGGGCGAGGCCGGACTGGATATGTACGGCCTTCGCGCCAAGCTGAAAGACCTGGGCGTGGTATACGTGGAACAAGAAGACTAGGCCGGGAAGATTAGAGGATCAAAATTATGGGACAGATTGTTGGAGCCTGGGCGACGGTACACGCGCCACAGTTGTTCGTGCGGCCGCCTACGGAAGTTCCCGAGCAGCTGGATGCCGATATCGCAGCGATGAAACTGATGGGCAAGGAGCTCGATGAGCTTAAGCCCGACGCCGTCATCGTCATCGGCAGCGATCACTTGGAAACATTCTTTCTATCCTCCGTGCCCACCTTTGCGGTGATCGCCGGCGAGACGTCCAGGGCGCATTTCGCCACCAAAAGCTACAACATGAAGGTGCACTTGCCGCTGGCCGAGGACATACTCGACAAGCTGGTTCACGCCGACTTCGACATGGCCTATTCGCAGGATGCTCTGCTGGGGCACAGCTTCGCGGCGGTGTACGAGTGGATCATCGGAGACCGCGACATTCCCGTGGTGCCGATCTTCATCAACACGTATCTGCCTCCGCTGCCTTCGCCGAAGCGCTGCCATGCGCTGGGCAAGGCGATCGCCGATATCGTCAAGGGCCGCCCCGAGCGCGTCGTCATCGTCGCCAGCGGCGGGATGTCGCATTACCCGGGCACCTGGAAGTATCCGCAGCCGGCCTACGATTTCGATTATTGGGCCATCGCGCAGATGGAGCGCGGCAATCTGGATCCGATCCTGGCGCTCAGCTCGGAGCAGCTCGACGAGGTCGGGAATACCGAGATGCTGCCGTGGTATCCGATGTTCGGCGCCATCGGCAACGTTCCCGGCGAGCTGATCACATATCAGCCCACGTGGCATCACGGGCACGCGGTCATGCGGTTCCTGCCCAACAAACGCAAGGGTCCGCCCACCGGCGAAGTCCCGCCCGCCTACAATTTCACCCAGGGCGGCTTCGAGTTCTACAAGCACCCGCAGCCTTCGTCATATGCGCTGAACAAGGTGCTGTACGAGCTCCGGCTTTCGAGCGACCTTCGCAAACGCTTTTTCAAAGACACACCAGCGATCGCTAAGGAATACGGCCTGAACGCGAAGGAATCGGCGGCGCTTGAAACGATCAAGGACGAGAACATAGACGCTCTGCGATCCCTGAAACCGCATCCGCTGGTGGATGCCGGTGCGCACGCGCTCGGCATGCTGATGTGTCTAGTCGTGGTGCAGGCCGAGCAGCGGCGGTTGCGCGCGGCCGGCGAACTCTAAAATTCCAAGGACAGAACAATTATGAAGATCGGTCTCGCCGGACAGGGCGCGTTCGGCATTAAGCATCTGGAAGCTTGCGCCAACATCCCCGGCATCGAAGTGATCACGCTCACGGGCGGCAATCAGGCCGCGACGGAAGAGGTCGCGAAACGGTTCAAGATCCCGCATTTCACCGGTGATCTGGCGGAAAGCCTGAAGCAGCCCGGCCTGGAAGCGATGATCCTGGCAACGCCCACGCAGATGCACGCCCAGCAAGGCGAGCAGGTGATGCGCGCCGGCAAGCACGTGCAGATCGAGATTCCCATTGCCGACAGTCTGGCCGATACCGAACGCCTGGTGAAGGCCCAGAAGGAATCCGGCGTGATCGCCATGGGCGGCCACACGCGCCGCTTCAATCCCAGCCACCAGTACATTCGCAAAAAGATCGTGGCGGGCGAGCTCAAGGTTCTGCAGATGAACGTGCAGACGTACTTTTTCCGGCGCACCAACATGAACGCGGCCGGAAAGCCCCGGAGCTGGACGGATCACCTGCTGTGGCACCACGCCTGCCACACTGTGGATCTGTTCCAGTATCAGACCGGCCAGACGGCGTCGGTCGCGCAGGCTGTGCAGGGTCCCATGCATCCCGAGCTGAAGATTGCGATGGACATGGGCATCATCATGAAGACACCCTCGGGAGCCGTGTGTACGCTGTCGCTTTCGTTCAACAACAAAGGTCCCATCGGGACGTTCTTCCGGTATATCTGCGACAACGGCACCTACATCTGCTACTACGACGATTTGATCGACGGCGACAATAATAAGATCGATATTTCTCACGTCGACGTCTCGATGAACGGCATCGAGCTTCAGGATCGCGAGTTCTTCGCGGCGATCAAAGAAAAGCGCGAACCCAACGCCAGCCTGGCTCAGGTGTATCCGGCGATGCAGACGCTCGATAGGCTGGAAAAAAGCTTGGTCTGAGAGATCAGGCGCGGCTCTCAACGGCGGTGCGCAGCAGCATCAACCTTGACGCCATCTTCCGCTGCCCGATTCGTTTCATCAGGCCTTGAAAGATCGGGTACAGAGAGCCCACGAAGCCTTTAGGACGCATTGCGCCCGTGCTCACTACCAGGGTTTTGGGTCCCCATGGAACGATCTGGTACTCGACATAGGCGGACACAGAGGGCGCCTCCATTCGATACGCGATGTGTTCGTTACGTTTCATGGACGCTACCAGGAGATCCACGTCGAACCTGCGGCCGTACTCCTGAACGGTCGCGCCGACGTGTGCGCCCACTTGCAATCCTCCCGGCGGCAACGGCTTCGCCTCCACGACATCCAGCTGCCAGCTCTGGAGGTGCTTGGGATCCGTCATGAACTCGAAAATCTTCGCTGGGGGCGCTGCGATCTCAATAGCTGCTTTGTACATGTGTCCATGTTGAGGTACCCGTTCGTGCAGTTCACGCGCTCTTCGACGGACGCCCGTCCCCAACCGGCGAATGACAGATAGCGCCTCGCCAGCCGCGCGCGGTACTTTATATTTATGCCCGACGTGGGGGTCAACCTAGGGATAGACCGGCTCGGATTCGTGGGCTTCGGTGAGGCTGCTTTTCATCTCGCCAAGGGTCTCCGCGAAGCGGGCGTGAAGCGCACGGTCGCCTTCGACATCCACATGCACACGCCCGGCCTGGGCGAGAAGATTCAAGAACGCGCAAAAGAAACCCAAACTGCGCTGGTCGAATTCCCAGCTGCTCTCGCAGCCGGTGCGGACGTGATTATTTCGGCCGTCACCGCGGATCAAGCGATCGATGCCGCCCAGCAGACTGCTCCTTATCTGACGCCGCGCCACATCTACGCCGATCTGAACTCGGTTTCGCCGAGCACGAAAGAAAAGGTCGCCGAAGTCATCACGCGCAGCGGCGCCTGCTTCGTCGAGATCGCGGTGATGGGTCCGATTCCACCGCTTCTCCACAGGACGCCGATGCTGCTCGGAGGAGCTTCGGCGCCTGCGTTCCAGGAGCTGTTCGCACCGTATGGCATGCGGATGGACGTGGTTTCCACCGACCAGATCGGCCGCGCCGCCGCGGTGAAAATGTTCCGCAGCGTGATCTACAAGGGCCTGGAGGCACTGATCTTCGAGTGCGTTCTCGGCGCCAGCCAATACGGGGCCGAGCCTCGCGTGTTCGCCTCTCTTGCGGAAAACTTTCCGGGGATCGACTGGAAAAAGCTGGCGGACTACATGGTCGGCCGCGTGGTGGTCCACGGCGAGCGCCGCGCGCGTGAGATGGACGAAGTCGCCCGCACACTTGAAGAGCTGGGCATCGAGCCGATGATGGCATCCGCTACAGCGCGCCGCATGGACTGGGCAGCCGACCTCGGCCTTCGCGACAAGTTTGGCGGCGAGTTTCCGAAGACTTACCAGGAAGTTCTGGACGCTCTCTCAACTAAGGCATGATCATCTACCTCTGGATCGCCTTCGGGAGCGCCCTGGGCGGAATTGCGCGCTATGCTTGCCAGGGCTGGGCGGCGCGCCACATCAGTGAAACGTTTCCCTGGGGCACCATGATCGTCAATATCGTGGGTTGCAGTTTCATCGGCTTCTTTTATACATTCACTTCGGCCGATGGCCGCGTGATCGTCAACCCTACGATGCGCCAGTTCGTGATGGTCGGAATTTGCGGCGGCTACACTACATTCTCTTCGTTCAGCCTGGATGCGCTGAATCAGGCCCGCGACGGCGAATGGACCAAAGCGGCAGGCTACGTGTTCGGATCGCTGGTGTTCTGCTTACTGGGAGTATGGCTCGGCCACATAGCCGCGGTAGCCGCCAACGGAAGGTAGCGATGCATATACCAAAAGACGCGATGCTGCTTCGAATCTTCCTGGGCGAAAACGACCACTGGCAGGGCCGGCCTCTTTACGAAGCGCTGGTCCTGAAGGCTCGCGAAATGCACCTGGGCGGCGCGACGGTTCTGCGCGGTCCCATGGGATTCGGCCACTCCAGCCGCCTGCACACCGCGAAAATACTGCGCCTGTCAGAAGACCTGCCGTTCATAGTGGAGTTCGTCGATACCGAGGAAAAGATCAAGGGATTCATCGAGGCCATCGAGCCGATGATGGGCAGTGGATTGATTACGCTCGAGAAGGTCCAGGTGCTGCAATACGGCCCGCCGCCGAATCACGCATCCTGAACGACAGCCCTGCTGCGGATTTCCTTCACTCGGTCGCGATACGCCGCCGCCTGCTTGAAATCGAACTTGCGGGCCGCCTCGCGCATCTTTTCTTCCATCTCGGCCAGATACTTGTCCATCTGCTCGGGCGGAACACTCTCTTCCGGCCCGATCTCCTCCAGCGGCACCGTCATATAGTCCGCCTCGGCCACCGCGATCAAGTTTATATCGATGGGCTTGATGATCGATTGCGGAGTAATGTCATTGGCGACGTTATACGCGAGTTGCGTGGTCCGGCGGCGCGTGGTCTCATCTATCGCCCGCCGCATGGAAACCGTCATCACGTCCGCGTACAGGATCACGCGCCCGTTCAGATTCCGCGCCGCGCGCCCCATAGTCTGAATCAGCGATCCGGCCGACCGCAGGAAGCCTTCCTTATCGGCGTCGAGAATCGCGACCAGCGATACTTCCGGCAGATCCAAGCCTTCGCGCAACAGATTCACGCCGATCAGAACGTCGTAGACGCCACGCCGCAGGTCGCGCAGGATCTTCACCCGGTCGAGCGTCGAAACCTCGGAATGCAAGTACGCGCACTTCACTCCCGCTTCGGTGTAATGCTCCGCCAGATCCTCCGACATGCGCTTGGTCAGAGTGGTCACCAATACGCGCTCGTTTTTCTCGGCGCGCAGCCGGATTTCGTTCAGCAGATTATCCACCTGTCCCCGAATGGGCCGCACGTCGACTTCGGGATCCACCAGACCCGTTGGCCGGATGATCTGCTCGATGACCGCACCGGATGTCTTCGTCAGCTCATAGGGACCCGGAGTCGCCGATACGTAAATCGCTTGGTGCACGCGATTCTCGAATTCCTCGAACGTCAGCGGGCGATTGTCCAGCGCGCTGGGCAGACGGAACCCGAACTTCACCAGGTTCTCCTTGCGCGAGCGGTCGCCGTGATACATTCCGCCGAGCTGCGGAACCGTCTGGTGGCTCTCATCCAGGAACAGCAGCGCATCCGAAGGCAGGTAATCGAGCAGCGTCGGCGGAGCTTGCCCCGGCAGCCGGCCCGAAAAATGCCGTGAGTAATTCTCGATGCCGTGGCAGTAGCCGATGTTGCGGATCATCTCCAGGTCGAACATGGTGCGCTGCCACAGGCGCTGCGCCTCGATGCGCTTGCCTTCTTTGTCCAGCTCGGCTTTCCACCATTGCAACTCATTCTCGATGCTGCGGAGCGCGTTCGAGCGCGTCTCTTCGCTCATCACGTAGTGCGTTTTGGGATAAATCGGCAGCCTCAGATAGGTCTGCTTCACCTGGCTGGTCAGCGGATCGATCTGTTCCAGCGATTCGATCTCATCGCCCCACAGGCTGATGCGGTACGCCAGATCGTCATACGTTGGATAGATCTCGATCACGTCTCCGCGCACTCGGAATGTTCCGCGCTTGAAATCGCCCTCATGACGCTCGTAGAGAATGTCCACCAGCCGTCCGGTGATCTCCTCGCGCTTGATCTTCTGGCCCTTTTCGAGCATCAACAGCATCCCGTAGTAGTCCTCGGGCGAACCGAGACCGTATATGCAGCTGACGCTGGCGATGATCACGCAATCGCGGCGCTCGAATAGCGACCGGGTGGCCGAAAGGCGCAGCTTGTCCAATTCGTCGTTGATCGTGGCTTCTTTTTCGATGTACACGTCGCCGGCGGGAATGTAAGCTTCCGGCTGGTAGTAATCGTAATAGCTGACGAAATATTCCACGGCATTCGACGGGAAAAATGTCTTGAATTCCTGATAAAGCTGCGCCGCCAGTGTTTTGTTGTGCGCCAGCACCAGCGCGGGGCGGTTCAGTTTCTCGATGACCTTGGCCATCGTGAACGTCTTCCCGGAACCCGTCACGCCCAAGAGCACCTGATGCTGCTCGCCGTCCTTGAGGCCGCGTACCAGGGCGTCGATGGCAGTGGCCTGATCGCCGCGCGGTTTGTAATCGATTCCCAAGCGAAACGTAGACATCTCTGTGTTTATAAGTATAAACGGCGGCCCAAACGGCCCACGCGATATCGCGGCTAATGGCTCAGCCGCCCACCATATCTCGTGCCAATCAACACAGAGAGGACGTCTTTTCAGCACTTTGGCGATGGTCGGTCGCGTGCGTTAGCTATACCGATGTCAAAAGAACTGATTCGAGTGCTCGTTGTAGAGGATGATGAGGTGAGCGCAAAGGCTGTCCGGGTAATGCTGGAGCGCTTGGCCTGCTCCGCAGAAATTGCCGAGGACGGAGCCAGGGCGATCGAGTGCTTCCGTCGCAATGAATACGACCTGGTACTGACGGGATGGCAGATGCCGGTGATGGACGGCTTCGAGGCGACGGCCCGGATGCGTGCCATGCCCCGCGGCCAGGCTACTCCCATCATCGGAACTACGCCGGGCCGGGATCGCGCCGAGTGTCTGGCGGCCGGCATGAATGACTTGATGCCGAAGCCTTTCCAGATCGAAAAACTCCGGCTGGCGCTGCTTCGCTGGACCTCGTGGCCGGGGGTCAAAGAGAGTGGCGGATGCCAGGCTGGAACAACCTGTGTATGAGACGCTACCGGCCATTGCGCCATACGTCCGGCTCGACTACAATAAGGCCCTCAGTCTCCGTGCGGAAGGGGGTCCTGCCTCCATCATGAGCGCCCCGAGTGAAGCCAACGGCATCCTCCAACATCTCGCATTCGAGATTGCGGAGGGTGTGTCCGGACAGACGGGCGAGGCTTTTTTTCGCTCCCTGACCCGCCATCTGGCCGCGGCGCTCGACGCGGACTTCGTGCTTGTTGGGGCCCTGCAGCCGGGCGGGACGAGGATCGCAACGCTGGCGGCTTTTGGCGATGGCCAGGACGCTCCGGATTTCGAGTACAACCTGGAGAACACCCCTTGCGCCAACGTGGTCGAAAAACGGCTGTGTTCGTACCCCAGCGGCATCCAGCAGATGTTCCCCAAGGACCTGCTGCTGGTCCAGATGGGCGCCGACGGTTACGTGGGCTCTCCCCTGATCGATTCCGGCGGGCGCTGCGTGGGTCTGGTTTGCGCGCTCACGCGCGGGCCGCTTAAACATCCCCAACTAGCCGAGACGGTACTCCAGATTTTCGCGGTGCGCGCTTCTTCCGAGCTCGAACGCAAGAACTACGAAGACGAGCTCGCCCGCAGCGAACAGCGCTATCGAGCCCTTGTCAGCCATGGGAACGAAGCCGTGTTGCGCGTGGAGCTCGATCAGCCCATCGCGCTCGATCTGCCGGAACAGGAGCAGCTGGATCTGATTTACCGGCATGCGTACGTCGCCGACTGCAACGAGCAGGCGGCCAAACTATTCGGCCGGGCCAAGGCCGAGGATCTCATCGGCGCGCGCATGGAAGTGATCAGCGCTCGTGACGATGCCCAGCAAATCGAACGAACGCTTGCGGGCATCCGCTCTCAATGGCAGTTTTCTCAAGTCGAGCGCACCTTGCAGGGACGTGTCCTTCTGATGACACGGCAGGGAATCGTGGAGGGCGGTAAGTACACGGGAGCCTGGGTCACGGCGCGTGACATCACCGAGCTCAAGCAGGCGGAGGCCGAGGTCCACCGCCTCAATGACGAGCTCAAACAGCATGTCGCCGAGCTCACCGACCTGAAAGGCCGCCTGGAGCGGGACAACGCCTATCTGCTCGAAGAAATCAACGCGGAGCACAGCAATCATGAGATGGTCGGGAACAGTCCGCGATTCCGCGACCTTCTCGATCGTATTCGCCTGGTGGCCGGAACCTCCGCGACCGTTCTGATCACCGGAGAGACCGGCACGGGCAAGGAACTGGTGGCGCGCGCGATCCACAACCTGAGCCCGCGCCGGAATCGTCCGCTGGTGAAAGTCAACTGCGCGGCGATCTCAGCCGGGTTGGTGGAAAGCGAGCTGTTCGGCCACGTGAAGGGCGCCTTTACCGGCGCCGTCGACCGCCGTGTGGGCCGCTTCGAGCATGCCAACGGCGGAACCTTGTTTCTGGATGAGATCACCGAGCTGCCGCTGGAGAGCCAGTCCAAGATCCTCCGCGTCCTGCAGGAGCAGGAGTTCGAACCCGTGGGCTCGAATCGCACGGTCAAAGTCGACGTCCGCATTCTCGCGGCGACCAACCGCAATCTTGCCGAAGTGGTCAGAGACGGTCGCTTTCGCATGGACCTCTACTATCGCCTGCTGGTGATTCCCGTGGAAGTGCCTCCGTTGCGCGATCGCCGCGAAGATATCCCCGCCCTGGCGGCTCACTTCGTCGCGACCCTGGCCAGGCAGTTCGGGCGTCGTGTCCAGCGCATCTCCGAAGCGACCATGCGACAGCTTATGGCTTACGACTGGCCTGGCAATATCCGCGAGCTGGAGAATTTTCTGGCCCGCGCCGTGGTCCTGAGCCGCGGCGAGGTTTTGGATGCTCCGCTCGATCCTGGTGCCGCCCACGGCGGGCCGGAAACCGCGCCTTCGTCACTATCGCTGGAGGATGCGGAACGCCGCCATGTCGAAGGCGTCCTGGTGTCCACCAACTGGACCGTGGAAGGTCCCAAGGGCGCAGCCAAGGTCCTCGATATGAATCCCAGCACCTTGCGCAGCCTGATGAAGCGGCTGGGTATCCGAAGACCGGGGTAGAAAAACAGTAGATATGTCGCCAAGCGATACCATGGTATGCGGTCACCGTAGCATAGAATGGCGAACCCTGAGCGACTGAACGAGCCTGGAATCCAGGGCTGGCTGCACAAGCCCGAGAAGATCAAGGCTGCCATGCTTCTGTCCCACGGAGCGGGAGGGAATTGCGAGGCTCCCCTGATGGTGGCGGTCGCCAAGGCCTTCTGCGAAGCGGAGTATTGCGTACTGCGCTGGGATCTGCCGTTCCGTCAGGCGGGCTCACGAGGCTCGCCTGGAGGTTCGGGCAAGCGCGACCGCGACGGCATTGTTCAGGCTGCGCGGGAGCTGCGTCAGCTTGCCAAAGGTGTTCCGCTCTATCTCGCTGGACAATCCTACGGAGGCCGCCAATCGAGCATGGTGGCTGCCGAAGATCCGGGTGTGGCGGACGGATTAGTGCTGTTGTCGTATCCCCTGCATCCACCCGGAAAACCCGCGCAGCTTCGAACGGATCACTTTCCTTCACTGCGGACTCCCGCACTTTTCGTTCATGGGACTCGCGATCCCTTCGGCACTGTCGATGAACTGAAGAAAGCGATCAAACTGATCCCGGTCGCGGCGCGCCTGCAGGTGGTCCAAGGCGCGGGTCACGGCGTTCCGCCCGCCGCCGCCGCATCCATGCCAGCGTGGCTTTCCGCATGAGCACCAGCCTTCAGGAACGCATGGAGCAAGTCGAGCTGCGCATCCAGGCGGCACTGCTCCGGTCTCATCGAACGCGTGACGAAGTCACCCTGGTAGCCGTTACCAAGAAATTCCCCGCGGCGGTGATGTGCGAAGCCTACTCCCTGGGTCTGCGCGTGTTCGGCGAAAACTATGTCCAGGAATTTGCGGAAAAGCATCCTGCCCTGTCGGGGCTGGCGGAAGCTCAGTTCCACCTGATCGGTCATCTGCAATCCAATAAAGCCCGCGTGGCGGCCGAGCTGTTCCACGCGGTCGAAACGGTCGATTCGGAAAAGCTCGCCCGGCGGCTGAACGAGGCAGCTTTGAATCAGGAGCGTAAACCGCTGGAAGTGATGATCGAAGTCAAGCTCTCGCCGGAGGGCGCCAAGGCAGGTGCGGCTCCAGAAGAATTGCCTGCGTTGATTGACTCGATCCGCGCGTGTCCCAACCTCCGGCTCACCGGCCTGATGACCATGCCGCCCTGGAATACCGATCCGGAAACTACGCGGCCCTTTTTTCGCCGGCTGGCGGAACTGGCGAGAATCCATCAGCTACCCAAGCTCTCGATGGGCATGTCGCACGACCTCGAAGCGGCGATCGAAGAAGGCGCGACCCACATCCGGGTTGGCACTGCCCTGTTCGGGCTCCGCCCTGAGGCCTCGGCACAAGAGTAATGAAGGTCGGCTTTTTCTCGCCCCTGCCCCCTGCGCCAACCGGCGTTGCCGATTACAGCGCGATACTTTTAAGCTGGCTCCGCAAGCTCGGAGCTGTGGAGACCGCTCCATCCGAATGCGACATCGCTCTGTATCACGTCGGCAACAACGCCCTGCATCGCGATATCTACCAGCGCGCGCTGGGGCGTCCGGGAATCGTGGTCCTGCATGACGCGGTGCTGCAACACCTGCTGCTCGGCACCCTAGGGCAAGATGAGTACGTTGAAGAGTTCGTATACAACTATGGCGGGTGTTCCCGGGAGTTGGGCCGCCAACTTTGGGAGCAGCGGGCGCGATCCGGAGCGGACGCGCGCTACTTCGCATATCCCATGCTTAGGCGCATCGCCACTGGCGCCCGCGCGATCATCGTGCACAATCCTGCCGCGGCGGCGCTGGTGCTTGAACATGCCCCGAACGCGCAGGTTTTCGAAATCCCCCACCTGTTCGAGCAGCCCGCACTGCCCTCTCCGGAGGAAACTTTGCGATTTCGCGATTCCCTGGGCCTTACTCCGGAGACTCTGCTGATCGGAACTTTCGGACACCAGCGCGAGACCAAGCGCCTGGCCGTGCTTCTGCGTGCTTTTCGACGGGCGAACCCAGATGCCCGCCTGCTGGTGTCCGGAGAGTTCGCATCGACCGCATTTGAAAACGCAGTCGCTCCGCTGCTAAATCATCCCGCCATCCTTCGCACCGGCTATCTGCCTGAGCGCGATTTCTGGCGCTACGCCGCCGCCACGGATGTCTGTATCAACCTGCGCTATCCGTCCGCGGCGGAGACTTCCGGGATCGCGATACGCATGATGGGTGTCGGGAAGCCGGTGGTCGTCACGGCCAGTGAGGCGCTCGCCCGAATCCCGTCCAACGCCTGTTTGCGGCTGGATGTGGGACCCGGCGAGGAGAATACACTGGCCGGTTACATTGACTGGCTGGCGGAAGACCGGGACGCTCGGGTCGAAATCGGCCGACGCGCCGCGGCCCACATCTTGCAGTTTCATGCGCCGGAAAAAATCGCCCGCGAATACTGGAACGTGATCAATAAAGACTGAGCGGCTTCGTCTCGGTTCCCACCCATAGCACTGGCGACGGGGTTTCCCAGGGAGGCAGGCTCACCAGATGCGGTTTCACCACTATCAGCGTTTGGCTCACCAGCTCGGTCTTGGTGGTGGTGCTGAACAGCAGGCGACCGAGGAGGGGGATGCGGAAAAGCACCGGATATCCGGAAACGTTCTCGCTGATGCTGTTTTGCATCAATCCGGCGATCACCGCCGATTCGCCGTCCACCAGCCGCGTGATGCCCTGAAAATGCCGGGTGGTGATCACCGGAATGCCGTCGTTGGAGGCGCCATTGAGCGCATTTTGCTCGGCATCCAGATCCAGCGTGATTTCGCCATTCCCTTGCACGGTGGGAGTCATTTTCAGAATCAGGCCCAGGTCCTGGAACTGCACGGCTGGCGGGATCCCGGTGTTCTGGCCGGGGCCGCCGGGCCCTATGTAAGCGCTGGTGAGGATGGGATACTTGTCACCGACTTTGAGCGAGGCGACCTGGCCGTCCAATGCGGTCACGTCGGAGTGGAAGATCGCATTGGCGAAACTGCGGCTCACGGTGGCGAAGGCCGCGGCGTCGGCAATACCGATACCCATGAACGTCGCGCCGCCTCCGAATGTGGCGAACTGCGCGAGACCGCTGATCGCGGCCGGAACATTGTGCAGGAATGTTCCAAAATTCAGCACCGCCGCCATGTTCGGCAATTGCAACCCATAGTTCAGGGTGGAATTTTTCGAAACGGATAAAAGTTCGACTTCGATATTTACTTGCGCCCGGTTACGGGACAAGTTCGTCAGGATCTGCCGCGCGGCGAAGACCGTGCCGGGCTGATCGCGCAAGAACACCACGCGGCGGCCCGGATCCACGGCAATGCGGCGGACTTGCATCACCTGCTGCACCGCGGACACCATTTCCTGGGCCTCCTGCACCGAGAACCGCTCTGGAATGGGGATTTCAGCGGTCATGAGGGGAGCGTTGTCATTGCGGCGCTGAACGGTCTCCTGGTACACCATCGCCGTCTTGGAATTTACCGGCACCAGAAACGAATGCGTGATCGTCTCCAGCGCGTGGAACGCCTCCTGCATGCTCAGATCGTTCATACGAAGCGTGAACGCGGCGGCAGGAGCCTGGTAGCCGTCCTCGAACTGAAGCTGGATGCCGTAGGCGGCGGCCACCTGCTCGAGCACTGGCCGCGCTGTACCGCGCAGATCGAAACTTCGTCTTTGCCCGGAAGACTGCAACTGCGGGGGAGGAAGAGCCAGCCTTCCGAGGGTCGCCTCGCTAGGACTCAGGGCTTCCACCGTGATCCTGCGGGCGGCGTCTTCCGCGGCGTCGTCCTGCAGCGAAACCTGGGCGGAAAGCGCCGCCCATTGCCGCAGCAGGTCGCGGTTCAGAGTGTATCGGGCATTTCCCGGTTTAAGGTCCGCCGCCTGCGAATAGAGCTGATACGCCTGTAGGCTATCGCCGGAGCGCTGGGCTCGCTGGGCTGCCCGAAACAGCCGCCCGGCTTGGTCGTCGGCCCCAAGGACCGAGCCAAAAGCCAGCAGAATCAATACAGTGCGGAGTCTTCCCACAGATAAGGTTTGACGCTCGTACCGGCCTAAACGTGCAGATAAACCCCTTTAACACTGCTGCCGATAGGTATACCTAGAGACACGCTATGGCTACCACTCTTGCGCAAGTACGCTGTACCTTCCGTCCACCTGTGCCCCAGACGTTCGCGGACTTGGGCATTCCCGAAACACTTGTGCTCGATCTCATGCTTCGCCGCATGGTGATCGAAGGATTTTCCAGTATGACCGGCCTCAGCCGGTCGATTCGCGTATCTCTGCCCATCGTGGATCTGGTGTTTAAGCACATGCGCCAGCAGCAGCTGGTGGAAATCAAGGGCATGAGCGGGAACGACTATCAGTTCGTGCTCTCCGCGGCAGGGAAACAACTGGCAGGCGAGCGCTTTCAGGTTTCCCAGTACGCCGGCGCATGCCCCGTATCGCTGAACGAATATCATGCGGCCGCCAAGGCGCAGCAGGCGCGCATCAGCATCGACCGGCGCGTATTGCGCCAGGCGTTTTCCGACCTGGTGGTCTCCGACAAGATGCTCGACCAGATGGGTCCAGCGATTATTTCGCAAACCTCGATTTTCGTGTATGGGCCCACCGGAAACGGAAAAACCAGCCTGGCCGAGCGCATGCTCCGCGTGTATCAGGATGCGGTGATGATCCCCTACGCGGTCGAGGTGGATAACCAGATCATCAGCGTCTACGACCCGGTGGTGCACCATCCCATAGATCATGACGACGTCGACGTGGATCCGCGCTGGATTCTGTGCAAGCGCCCCTGTATCGTGGTGGGCGGTGAACTGATTCCCAGCATGCTCGAGCTGCGGCTGGACGAATCGTCAGGTATCTACGCGGCGCCCCTGCAGATGAAGGCCAACAACGGCATTCTGCTGATCGACGACTTCGGACGCCAGCTCATGTCGCCGCGCGATCTTCTGAACCGCTGGATCGTCCCGCTGGACCGGCGCGTCGATTACCTCACGTTGCGGTACGGGATCAAGTTTCAAATTCCCTTCGAGCTGATGGTGGTGTTTTCCACCAATCTGGAGCCATCGGATCTGGCCGACGAAGCTTTCCTGCGGCGCATCCACAACAAGATTTACGTGGAAGCGGTGGATGCCGGCGCGTTCGATCAGATCTTTTCGCGCGTGGTGCAATCCCGCAATATTCAAGCCGAGCCGGACAGCTCCGAATACCTGCGGAAGCTATGCCTGCGCGACGGCCGGGCAGAATTGCGCGCTTGCTATCCCGCCGACATCTGTAACATCCTGCTGGCGATCGGCCGCTACGAGGGTCGTCCGCCGCAGATGACCAAACCCGAGCTGGAGCGCGCCACCGCGCTATACTTCGCCCGAAGCTAGTCCTTCAAACGGGAAACTCTACTGCTTGGGCGGAGCCGCCGGAGGCTTGGCCGGCGTAGTTGCAGGCGGTTTGGCCGGGGTGGCCGCGGGCGGTTTCACGCCGGACGCCGGAGGCTTCGCCGGGCTCGCCGAACTTCCTGCCGCCGGCTGCGTTTTGTCGTAGGCATCCACGATCTGCCGGGTCACGTCGACCTGATCCGCAATCCACATGATCCCCGAGTTGGGATTCGTGACGTCCAGGAAGATGGCGCAGGCGTTTTCCTGCGCGTATCGCGCGATGACCGACTGCATCTTCGCGGACAGATCGTCCAGCAGCTTGCGCTGCATCTCGTCGCGGTCGAACTGAAAATCCTCCACCGCGCGTTTGTACTCCGTGTTCTTCCGGTCGAGGCTCTTCCGCATGTCGTCCTGGGCAGTCTGCGACATGGTGTTGGCGCCGCGCTGGAGCTTGTCGTTCAGATCCGTGATTTCCGCCTGCCGGGCCTGGAGCTTCTTCTCCTCGGGCTCCGAGAACTTGGTTCGAAAGTCGTCCGCGGCCGCCTGGCCGTCCTTGGTGCTGAGCATGGCGCTCTGCAAGTTAATCACACAAATCTTAGTGGGGGCCGGCCCTGGCGCGGGTGTCTGCGCCATCAGCGTGACCGAGGCCCAGAGCAGACCGATCACAGAGTACTTATTCACGGGAAAACTCCTCATGCTTGGCTATTTGTAACATGCTAACATGCGCTCGCGAGGCCGTTCTGCGCATATTCATCAAAAGGTCCTGCCGATGGTGAAACGGAATTGCGACCGCCGCTCGAACAACGGCGTCGGCTGCCCGAACGTGAGGATCGAGTTGGTGAAAGACGCCGCGTTGGGGAAATAGCTCCGGTCCGCCACGATCGGCGCCTGCAAATACTGATAGACACGGGTCGGGTTGTAGGCCCAGTAGATTCTGAATGGCTGATTGAACACCGGCATCAGCACCTGCAATTCCACGCCGACCGAGGTACGGATAAGCTGGGTTCCGGGCGCGATCACCGCCGAGTCGCCGAAGGCCGCCTCGGGGAACTGGCCGTTCAGGTCGCTGATACGGCTGGGATTCAGTTTCAGCTGGCTCTTGTTCGATATCCGGTTCATACCGGCGTCGAAGAAGGGGACCAGCGCGACGGTTTGGCCGACAATCGGAATCCGGTACTCGAGATTCATCACGATGTTGGTATCGCCGCCGGGGAACACCAGTTGATATGTGGGAATAACCTGCGATGCATTTTGCAGGCTAACCGCGCCGGTGGTCGGATCGATGAACTTCTGCTGCCGGGGCGTGCCATCGGTATTCAGGATGTTGACAGGCGCAGAATTCGGCACGTACGCCCAGGGACCCGCGCCAAACAGATCGAATCCTCGCACATCGTTCTCGCCGCCCATATAGAAACGATTGAAGGGAGGCGCTACCTTGCCGCCGTACCCCGTCAGGTACCGCGCCAGAAGGTGCATCGCGATCACATGGCCGGGCTTAAATCCCTTGCGGTAGTGCTGGATATCGAGGACAGGTTCCAGCTGATTCACGTTGGCGCCGAGGAAGCTACCGGCAAACTGCATCGATAACTGCACCGAACTGCCGCCCGTCGGCGTGAGGGGATTGTTTACGGAGTTGTAGCTGTACGTCGGAGTAAAACTGGCGGTGCGGATTCCGTCCAGCGAGTTCTGGGTGGGCCCGTTAATGCTCTGAAAATTCAGGTAATCGTAATACTGGGCCGCGGCAGCGCTCAGCGTACGCACGTTCTGAATGCTGTAGCCGAAGCTGATCCCCAGGCGCTGGAAACTGCGCTTCAACGGGTAGTTGAGGAACGTCGTGAATCCCTTGGTATTCGATACGTAGTTCAGCAGATTCTGGCTGCCGAACGAATTGTAAAGGGGGATCAGATTGGCGCCGGCCAGCACGGAAGCCTCGCGCGCCTGATCGAAGTTGAAGCGGCTCATGAACACCGTGAATCCAAGCTGAAGGGGACGATCCAGGAAGTACGGTTCGGTGAATCCGAAGCTCACATCCGTGGTGCGGGTACCCAGCTGGCTGTTCACGCTAAGGGTTTCGCCCAATCCAAGAAAGTTGTTGGTGGAATAAGAGAATCCAACAAAGCTTCCTGAGATCTCGGAAATGCCTCCGCTGAACTGAATGGTGTTCTTGCCGCGCTCCTTGACCTTAAGCGTCAGGTCGACCGTATGGTTGTTGTTATCCGTCTTCATATCGACGGACGAGTCTTCCTTCAGCGTCTCGAAATACCCCAACTGGTTCAGGCGCAGGATGCTGAGCCGCCACAGATCCGTGTTATACGGGTCGCCTTCGTCGATCAGAAGCTCGCGGCGGATCACCTTGTCGCGGGTGGTGGTATTGCCGGAGAAATCGATCCGGCGCACGAAAAACTGGTTGCCTTCATCGAACCGCAGCGTCAGGTTGATCTTATCGGTGCCGGGAAGCGGCTCGGGCTCGGGCTCCACCAGGAAGTTGATGTAGCCGAATCGGCCATACAGCTTCCGCAGCTCTTCAAAGCCCTTCTGGAGCTTTTCGGTCGAGAAGATGTCGCCCTGTTTCATCCGGAAGATTTGGGGAAACAGCTCTTCCGGGGTGCGGAACAGTTTCACTCCCACAAAACTAATGGTGTTCAGATGATACAGGCGGCCTTCTTCCATGCTGATGGAAATGTCGGCGTTCTTTCCCGGGCGGTTGGGATGAATCAGAGGCAGCCGGAACTTCCCCCCTCCGGCGTCCACGATGTTCACCGACTGACCGGTGACGCGGGCGGTGAAATATCCTTTTGACTGGTAGAACTGTACGATACGCCCCTCGTCTTCCTCGAGCTTCGTGGAATCGTAAGTTCTGGGGAAAAGATTCTCCAGGAAAATCGATTGCGGAATGCCGATGGGGCGCAGGTTTCGCATGGCCCGGCGGACCAGAAGGTCGGGAAATGCCGTGGTGCCTTCAAACGAAATTTTGCCAACCTTGACCTTGGGTCCCTCGTCCACCTTGAACACGATGTTCAGCGACGACGGGGGGAAGGGTTGCAGTTCCGGGGTAACCGTGGCGAATTGCCGGCCACGCTCCGCCAGGTAATCCTGCAAGACCACCTGGGCTCGCTGGACCTTGTTCCGGTCGTAGGTGGATTCCGGCGTCAAGGCGACACGGCGTTCCTTGAAGCGGTCCAACACTTCGGATGTCGTGATCGATTTAAGTCCGTCGTATTTGATGGTGCGAACTACCGGCCGCTCCTGAACTTTAAAGGTTATGATCCAGCCGGTTTGACCCGGCTCCCTGGTCCACTCGATATTGTCGAAGCGGCCGCTGTTCCACAGCGTAACCAAGTCACGGTGCAGGGATTCGGCGTCGTACGCGTCGCCGCGCTTGGTGAAGATCATGGCGCGCAGCGTGTCTTGGGGAACCTTGCGGGCGCCCTGGAAGTTGATGGATTCAATCGTGTCGCTGGGCGGCCGCTCCGGAGTTGGCGCCCCAGGCGTCTCGGGCTTAGCCGGCTCGGGTTTGGGCGGCACAGGCTTGGGCTCCTCCGCTTGCGGCACCTGCTCGAACGGATTGGGAGGCTTGGGCTGCTGCGGCGCCGGCTGTTGCTGTGCCAGAAGCGGAACCGCCGCCAGCAGGCTGAAAATAGCCACCGGCGTTCTGAAAGCTGCCAACATCTTAGAATTGGACGCGTTAGAAATAGACGCGCGCAGGCTTGGAGGCCTGGAAAACACCATCTAGACCGGGTTCCTTTCCACTCTGCGCCTATTTTTTTTCGACGTTCTGCCGCCAGACCGGGTTTCGCACATAATGCGACCCCCAGGGGACTCACCGGCAACGGAAACTGTCATTCTACCGCATCGGGCGATAATAGCGTGGCGAGCGGCGGGGAATTCAACGGAACCAGAGGATTTATCCTTCCCCATATGGATCACTGCCTACCAGCGAAGCGGACACCAACAAAGCTATGGCGATTCCGCCGATGACTCCGGATTCGATCCCGCTGACCGGGCGCGGCACGGCCCGATTTGATTCCCACCAATGGATTCTCCCCTGCACGAAGTTCCCTTGCACGTTAGGAACCCTCTTATACTAACAGAGTCTGTTGCGGTTTCCGCCTCGACCGGACCGCTGGACAAACCTTATATGCAACGTCGGGTGGTCATCACCGGCATAGGCGCAGTGAGCCCCAATGGGATCGGCACCGAAGCGTTCTGGAGCGCTACGCGCAACGGCATCAGCGGCGTGGGTCCCATCACCCGCTTCGATACCTCCGGTCTGGCCGTCCGCGTGGCGGGCGAGGTCAGGGATTTCCGCGAAGAAGATTACGTGACGGCCAAGGATCGTCCCCATGTCTCCCGTGCGACGCCGCTGGCGGTGGCAGCCGTGACGGAAGCGCTACAGTGGGCCGGGTTGGACACAGCCCGTATGACTCGTGAGCACCTGCGGGGGATCGGCGTGGTGGTCGGCTCCGGCGGTGGGAGCATCGAGTTCACCGAGGAGCAGTATCGTCTCTATCATTCGGGAAACTGGAGGCAGTGCAGCGTCTACGTGGTCCCCACCTCGACCATGGGAACGCTGGCCAGCGAAATTTCGATGCGCTTCGGCCTGCGCGGCCTGAGCCACGTCATCACCACGGGATGCACGTCATCCACCGACGCTCTGGGCTATGCGTCCCAGATGATCCGCGCCGGCGGCCTCGACACCATCGTGGCCGGCGGTGTCGACGCGCCCATCGCGCCGCTGATTCTGCGCGGGTTCATCGCCATGCGGATCATGTCGCAATCCTGGAACGATCAGCCGGAGCGCGCGTCGCGTCCCTTTTCGCGGGACCGGGGCGGATTCGTGATTGCCGAAGGCGCGTGGTTCTTCGTGCTGGAAGAGCGCGAGAAGGCGCTGGCGAGAGGCGCGCCGATTTTAGGCGAGATCGCCGGCTACGGATCCACCTGCGAGGCTTATCACCGCGTGCGCCTGGAAGAATGCGGCGAAGAACCCGCGCGCGCCATCTCCCTGGCGCTCGAGCAGGCCGGCGTGCCCGCCGAAGCGGTCGGCTATCTGAGCTACCACGGCACCGGCACCGAGCTGAACGATCGTATCGAAACCCGTGCCGTAAAGCTGGCCTTCGGCAAACACGCCTACCGGCTTCCCGGTTCCTCGCTCAAGAGCCTGATCGGGCATCCTCAGGGAGCCTGCGGCGCGGCCGGGGTCGCCGCGACCCTGCTGGCCATGCGCGACGGAGTCTTGCCACCCACCAACAATGTCGACGTCCCGGATCCCGAGTGCGATCTGGATTATGTCCCGGAAACAGGACGCCGTGTAGGGATCGAATACGCGGTAGCCAACTGCATCGCTTTCGGCAGCAAGAACTCGGCTCTGGTTTTGAGATGCGCCTGAGTTTTTGGATAGCGATAAGAGAACTCGAATCCTTCTACGGGCGGCCGGTCCGCCCTGCCTCGCGAGATCCGTTCGAGCTGGTTCTGTTCGAAAATATTGCTTATCTGGTCTCCGACGACCGCCGCGAGAAAGCTTTCCGCGAGCTTAAGAAACGCGTTGGTTTGACACCCGCGGACCTATTGACAGCTCCAGTCGAACAATTGGCCGAAATCGCGGCCAAAGGGGGAATCTTTTCGGATCTGCGGGCGCGGCGATTACAGGAGTGCGCGCGGCTGGTACGCGATGAATTCGGCGGAGACCTGCGGACTGTGCTGGCTCTCGATCCAGTCAAAGCAAGCAAGGCACTCCGGAAGTTTCCGGTGGTCGGCGAACCTGGCGCAGACAAGATTCTCCTTTTTACGGGAACTGTGCCAAAGCTGGCGCCCGAGTCCAACGGCCTGCGTGTACTCGCGCGGCTAGGCTTTATTCAGGAACACAAGAATTATTCGACTATGTACCGCACAGCATGGGAGGCTCTAAAAAACGAATTCGGGGTGGAGTGTCCGCCGTTGATCGCGGCGCACCAACTGCTCAAGCGTCACGGCCAGGAATTATGTCGCAGGGCGGCACCGCGCTGCATGGCTTGTCCTTTGCGGAATTTCTGTCCCTCGGCAACCAGCTGAGTGCGGCTCTATTTCTTTGATCTTTCGTCCGACGAGCCGACGCCGGCCAACTCCGCCTGAGTCTCCGCGCCTTCTTCCTCGTCCTCTTCCTTGGGCGAGTAGTAGGAGTGATAGTAAGTGTACTTGCTGTACAGCTCTCCGCGGCGCGCGCCGTTCACCACGATTCCGAGCACGTTATTGTTGCACAGCGACTGCATCGCACGCGTGACCGAGTCGATCGTGGTGTGCCCGATGCGCACTACCAGCAGGGTCCCGTCAGACAGCGTGCCCAGGAGATTGGCATCCGCGGCAAACAGCAGCGGCGGGCTGTCCATGATCACCCATTGAAACAGCGACGGCAGGCGGTCCATCAGGTGCTTGACCTCGCGCAGGTTCAGCAATTCGAGCGGATTGATTACGGCCTGTCCAGCGGGCATCACATACAGGTTGGTTCCGGCGATTCTCTTGATCACCTTGTGCAGCGGAGCCTGACCCATCAGGTAGTCGGTGATACCCGGGCCACGATCGATTCCGAACATGGTGTGGATCAGCGGGCGGCGAAAATCGAAGTCCGCCAGCAGCGTGGTGTTCCCGGAAAGGTGCGACTCGGCCAAAGCAAGATTGGCCGCCGTCAGGGACTTCCCTTCCGCGGGCGAAGCACTGGTGACGACCACGGTGTGAATCGGCTGGAGGCTCTGCATGTGATTGAGCCGCGTCCGCAAGGTGCGGAATTCCTCCATGGGCGCTTCGTGCGGCCGGGCGGCGTCAATCAGCAGGGAATCGGTGGCGGTGCGAAACGGAACTTCTTCCACCATTTCCAGCAAGCCCGCCAGGCTTTCTCCCATTTCGACGGTAACCGCGGGGCTTCGGGTTTCGATTTTGGGCTGGACCACCGGCGCAACCGGTTCCCCGGATTTCTCGGCGCGGCGGAGCGCATCATGAACTCGGCTCATTCTTGGGTATCCTCCGAATGCCTATGCAGACTGCTTGAAGTAGTAAAAGACGACCGACCCGGCCATCGTAACGACGGCTAATAAACATGCCGTGGTCCATCCCAGCCAGGCGATACGCTTGCGCCGCCGGACGACAAAATCGTTCTCCAGGAGCGGGACGCTGCCCAGGATAGACATCTGAGTGTAGGCCCGGACATCCTTCAGGTTTTTGAGCGACGTGTCTTTCATTTCCCGGGCGGCGGCGATAAGGATACCCAGCAACAGCCCAAGTCCAGCGCCGGCTCCGATGACCACGGGCCGCTTGGGTTCAGTGGGGTATTGCGGCAGCGAGGCCGCGTCCAGCAATTCCAGCCTTTCTCCCTGCCCGTGGTTTTCCAGTTCCTGAGAGATCTCCGCCGTGCTCAGATGCGCGTCGAGATCGATATATTTCTGTTTTGCAATTTCCCGCTCACGCAGCAGGTCCGCATACTGTTGCTCTCCCAGCGGGGTGGCGTTGATCTGTGTTTCCAACTTGTTAATTGCAGCTTGCGTCAGCTTGATCTGGTTGTCCAGATCCGCGATTTCCAGATCTCTTTGCCGGCTGGCGGATTCCAGACGTTGAACGTTTCCATCCACGTCCAGCACTTCCATGTCCAACTGGCGGTTCGCCGGAGGTGCCGCGGCCACCGTGGTCTTGTTCTCAGCCTCTTCCTTCTGGATCTGAACCTTTCGCTGCTTGGCTACTTCCAGGCGATTCTTAAGCGTCTGCACGTCCGGATAGGCTTCCGTGTATTTCTGACGGGCCTGCGCCAATGCGTCCTCGTAAGTTCGAATGTCACGCTCGGCTTCGAGCATGCGGTCGCTCTTCATGGAGGCGGCCACGGCAGCCGTCTGAGGCACCACCCGGGTCAGTTCGGCCTTGTGCGCTTTTTCGATGCGCAGGTTCGTTTCGAGTGAGAGCTTATCCATCTCGGCGCGGTTTTTCGAGCTGCTGAGGCTCTGATAATTCGTTTGCAGCGTCTGGAGCTGCCGGTAATTGATGTCCACCTGGTCGGGCAGCCTTCCATTGTTCTGCGCCTTGTAGGCAGCCAGCTTCGCTTCATCGGCTTCCAGTTCTTTCCTGGCCTGCTCCGCCTGATCTTTCAGAAACTGTGTGGTCTCCGTTGTGGCGCTGGACCGGCTGCTCACGTTTTCGGAAATAAACCGGCTGACGATTTCCTGCACAACCTTATTCGCGAGGATGCGGTCCGGATAGGAAAACTGGACGTTGAACGCTGGGACCGACCGCCCATTCGCTCCCGCCATGATCGGAATGATCTGCACGTTCTTGCGCATGATATTCTCGATCACGTCTTCCATGGGCAAGCGCTTCCGCTCTCGCGGGTACAGGTCAAGATTATTGATGATGGTGGTGAGCACGTTGCGGCTGAGCACCGTGGTCGCCATCGAGTTAATGCGGTCGGCCAGATCGTTGGTGATCGCGGACTGGACCATGTTCTGCGGCACCTGCTGGGGAACGATCTTGACCACAGCCACGGAATCATAGCTGTCGGGCCACAGGTAAACTCCCACCACGGTAGCCACCAGAGTCAAAAGAAAGGGCCCGAAAATCCAGCCTTTGTGGCGCCGCAGGATATCGATAAAATCCTCGACGTCCAAGGCCCTTCGGGGGATCGTTACATTCTCGGTTGGTTGCATTGCTTGGAGGTCCTCGCGATGGTTTATTTAACCAATACTGTGTCGCCGTTTTGGAGCCAGATGTTCTGATCGAGCGCTTCCTTCTTACCCTTGACGTAATCGTTGTAGTTGAAGGTCAAACGGTCTCCGCCGCGTACGATGGTGATCTTCTTGGTATTCGCAAAATCCTGGAAGCCGCCGGCCAGGCCCAGCGCGTCGAAGACCCGGATGGGCGTAACCAGGGGAAACTTCCCGCTGCGATTCACCCTTCCGGTCACGGTGAAAGACTTGCTGTTTACGGCCATCACCGTGATGGTCACTTCCGGATTATTCATGAATTGCGTAAGGGCTTCCTTCAGTTGCACCGTCAGACGCTCCGGTGTCAAACCTGCCGCCTGAAGGTCATTGACCAGAGGCAGGGTGATTTTACCGTCCGGCCGCACGTTGACCAGCCGGGACAGTTCCGGATCCCGGAACACTTCGATCTTCAGGATGTCCTCGGCGCCGATCAGGTAAGACTTTGGATCCACCGCCTGGGCGACGGGCTCAGTCCCCGGAATAGGGGCCCGGGTGGTGTCAAAAACCTGAGGGCTGTCGTTTTTGGGCGCGTTCTTGCCGGACTGCCCCCAAATGGGAATCGAGACCAGAAACAGCACTGCAAACGTGATTATTCTCTTGGCGGTCGCCATGTTCTCCTCCTCCAGCGTCGCCGGTAAGTACTTTTTATTGTAAACCTTTATCATAGGGTGGCGCAGGCTGATAACTGGTACCATTCGATTAGACTCCGGCGCCGGGTATGTGTCGAGTAACCACCGTACCGGGACTTTGAGGCTGGCAGTAACCCTCCATGGCGTACTACTTGGCTAAGACCGATCCTGACACCTACTCTATCGGCGATCTGGAACATGAGAAACAGACGGTATGGGATGGAGTTACAAATCCGCAGGCGGTACGGGCCATTCTTGCCATGCAACCCGGCGATCGAGTGTTCATCTATCACTCAGGAAGCAATTCGGCCGGGAGCGTTACAGGAATTGTTGGTCTGGCGGCGATCCGTTCGGCCGGTAGGCCGGACCCCAAGAATCCCAAGTCGGCGGTGGTGGATATAGCATTTCTCAGCCGCCTGGATCCTCCCACTTCGCTCGCCGACGTGAAACAAAGCCACCGGTTCAAGGACTGGGCTCTGGTGCGCCAGGGACGCCTCTCGACCATGGCTGCCCCGGAAGAATTTGTGGAGTGGATGCGGGCCCGGTATCCCGGCAAAAAGATCTAATTCATCGGACATCCACGCCACGGTAGACTAAAGGCTAAGAATTCTGAATGCCGCTGGTAGCCGGTTCTGTCGCTGATCTTGCGCGCACGCCGGAAGTGCGCGCGGCGCTCGATTGGTTCCGCCGCGAACGTGCCTGGATCAACGAGCAGCACCTGAAGCTGTGCCGTGTTCCGGCGCCCACCTTCCTGGAGCAGAAGCGCGCCGAATGGATGGCGGAGCGCTTTCAGAGCCTGGGCTGGGATTCGCACGTGGATCGTGCCGGCAATGTCCTGGCCATGCTGCCCGGCCGCCGCGACAGCGCCACGGTCGCGGTAACGGCGCACCTGGACACGGTCCTCGCTCCCCGCTCCCCCGACGAAATCAAGCTTTCAGGCGATGGCCGCCTCCTGGGACCGGGCGTATCCGACAACGGCGCGGGCCTGGCCGCCCTCCTGGCGCTGGCTGCGGCCTGGAATGCCGCTCCTCCCTTGCAGGACGCGCCTCTGGCTCCCCTGCTGATCGCGAATGTCGGAGAGGAAGGCGAGGGCAACCTGAGCGGCATGCGCTACCTGTGCCGCGAAGCGAATGGCTCCCGGCCCAAGGCGTTTTTGGTTCTGGATGGCCCCAACACCGATCACATCACCTGCCGGGCCTTGGCCAGCCGCCGCTTTGAAGTGACCGTCACCGGTCCGGGCGGGCATAGCTGGAGCGACTACGGCGCCGGAAATCCGGTTCATGCACTCAGCCGGGTCATTGCTGAATTCACTTCCTCCGATTTTGCCGGGACTTCCGCCGATCCCGCGCCCCGGTCGTCCTTCAACTTCGGATTGATCCAGGGCGGGACCAGCATCAATTGCATCCCCACGGAGGCGCGCGCCAAAGTGGATCTGCGCTCCGAGAAGCCCGGGAAGATCGACGAAATGGCGTCTCTGCTGGCGGCCTTCGTGGCGCAAGCCGCGGATACTGAAAACAGCCGGGCCACGGGCGGCCGCGTGATCGCGCGTCTCAAAGAAATCGGATCGCGCCCCGGAGGGGAGTTGCCCGAAGGCGCGCCGATTCTGATCGGCCTGCTGGCCGTGGATGCGTTTCTGGGCATTCGCAGCCGCCTGGATTGTTCTTCCACGGACGCCAATATTCCGCTGTCTATGGGGATTCCCGCCGTGTCCATCGGCGCGGGCGGCCAGGGCGGCGGCGCGCATACTTCCGCGGAGTGGTTCCATCCGGAAAGCCGGGAGCTGGGTCTGCGCCGGATTTTACTGACGCTCTGCGGCCTGCTTCTGGTCGAATAACTTGTTGAATAAAGAGTCGAATCGTGAACGACTAAGGAAACGCTTCGGACCCCGCTCGCGTCCATCCGCTTGCGGCCCGTATAATGGAAAGCGACGCAGGGAACGATAGCCCAAGTACAGGCTAAGGCACGGGGAGAAAGATATTTGCCATGAAGCTTTTTGAAAAAATGCGCCAGCAAAAACTGATGTCCATGGCCTTGATGCTGTTCACTCTCTCAGTGGGCATCCTGATCGGGACGCTGATCAACACCCAGGTGAACGCGGCCCGCGATCAGAACGCGGCTCCCGACGCGACCCCTTTGACCGTGCCGAGATTATCGGCGCTGGGCAACGATTTCACCGCGCTGGCCAAGAAGCTCGAACCAAGCGTGGTGAACATCACCGTGGACGTAGCGCCCTCCGAGAAAAGCTCCGCGCACGGCCAGGCTCCCGACGACGACAGCGACGTTCCCGATTTCTTTAAGCGCTTCTTCGGTCCGGACGGCAGCGGCGGCGGCGGAGGCCAGGATGTTCCGGACTCGCCCAAGCGCCAGGCTTCCGGCAGCGGCTTCATCGTGGACAAGAACGGATACATCGTCACCAACAACCATGTGGTGGAGAACGCCACGAAGATCCGGGTCCGGTTGCATGGCGATCCGGCGGATTATCGCGGGCGCCTCATCGGAACCGACTATGAGACCGATCTGGCAGTGATCAAGATCGATACCGGCAGACCGTTGCAGCCGGTCACCATCGCCAATTCGGATTCGGTGCAGGTGGGCGATTGGGCCGTGGCCATCGGTTCGCCGTTCGGCCTCGAAGCCACCGTGACCGCCGGGATCGTGAGCGCCGTGGGACGCAGTCCGGCTCTATTAAACGCGCGCACGTTCCAGCATTTCATTCAGACCGACGCGGCCATCAATCCGGGCAACAGCGGCGGGCCGCTGCTGAACATCCGCGGCGAGGTGATCGGCGTGAATACCATGATCGCTACCAGCGGGCGTGGTTCCGAAGGCGTGGGGTTCGCGCTGCCGGTGAACATGGTCGCCCGCGCCTATAACGACATCATCCGGACTGGACGGGTGACTCGCGGCTCGATTGGCGTAAGCCTGGACCGCAGCCTGGAGCCGGAAGTTACGCTCAAAGCGCTGGGTTTGGATCACGGAGCCATTGTCGAGGAGATTAAGCCCAAAGGCGGGCCCGCCGATAAGGGCGGTCTGCGTCCTGGCGATATCATTCTCGGTGTGAACGGAACTGCAGTGAAAGACAGCGACGATTTGATCTCACGCGTCGCGGATACCCCGGTGGGCGGTACCGCCTCGCTCAGCGTCGATCGCGACGGGAAGCCGGTTACGCTCAAGGTTATCGTTGCGGACCGCGCCGAACTGTACAAAGACAACCCCAATATCGTGGGCGAAGGCAAGCCGCTCGAAACCATCACCAGCAAGATCGAAGCGCCGGCCGAGGTCAAATTCGGTTTCCGGCCGCGTCCGCTGACCGAACAGGAACGCGACCTCGTGGATTCGCGGCGCGGCGTCATGGTGACGCTGGTCGAGCAGGATTCCTTTGCCGAGGAGCTGGGCCTTCAGGTCGGTGACGTCATCGATTCCATCAATCGCCAGCCGGTGAATTCCCTGGAGGATATTAAGAAGGTCCAGGAGAAGCTCAAGCCGGGCGATGCGGTGGCATTCCACGTAGTCAAGGGCGTGGCGCCTCCCCCGCCCCCGGCTACTCCGAGCTCGGGCCGCGGACGTAACGCGACGGTGCGAGCCGCAGCAGCGCAATCGCCGCAAGGCCTGTACCTTTCGGGAATCCTGCCGGGTCGTTGAGCAGGTCCGGGATACTAACTGCTTGCGCTCGACAGCGTACGTAATCGCGCTCGTACTGTGCACCGCACTGGCGGTGTGTGCGGTGACACCCACCCCAAAAGGCAAGACCACAGCTACCAAAAAGTCCACGGCGAAGAAAGCGAAGCCGGCAAAATCAGCGGCGAAGTCGTCCCCGTCTTCCGGGAAAAAATCCGCCAGCGCGAAACAATCCACTTCAACCCGGCAGGCATCCTCCAAAAACACGGCCGTGAAGAAAACTTCGGCGAAAAAGACCGCATCGGGCTATCGGCGATCCACGCAGCGAGAGCCGGATCCGGAACGCTATAAAGAAATCCAGCAGTCCCTTTCCGATAAGGGCTACTTCGCAGGGCCGGTGAACGGGACCTGGGGATCGGATTCGGTGGAGGCTCTCAAGCGCTTCCAGCGCGACCAGAATATCGACGACGACGGAAAGCTCGGATCGCTGTCCCTGATCGCGCTGGGTCTCGGTCCCAAGCGTGGAGCGAGCGACACGGGCGCGGTTGAGAAACCTGCCAGTCCCGATACTTCTGGACAATCCCCTCCTTGATTTTGGTAGGACAGGACGATTTCTGGTAGAACAGAACGATTTCTGGTAGAACAGAACAATGACTTATCAAATTGACCCGAAGCACAGCGCCGCGCGTTTCAAGGTGCGCCACATGATGATCGCCAACGTCGGAGGGGAATTCAATACCGTCTCCGGCACCGTCGATTTCGATCAGGCCAAGCCCGATCAAGCGCGCGTGGATGCTTCTATCGACGCCAACAGCCTGCACCTGGGCGATCCGCAGCGCGACGCGCACGTCAAGGGAGCCGACTTCTTCGACGTCGCCCAGTTCCCCACCATCACGTTCAAGTCCAGCAAAGTCGCCGCCGCCGGAAGCGGGTATAAAGTGACCGGGGATTTAACCCTGCACGGAGTCACCAAGCCCGTAACGCTGACCGTGGATGCCGTTTCGCCCGAGGTCACGGATCCCTGGAACCTGCAACGGCGCGGTCTGTCCGCAACTGCAACGTTCAATCGCAAAGATTTCGGGATGGCATGGAACGCGCCGGCGGGTGGCGGCGTGATGCTCAGCGAGAACGTCGAGATCACGCTCGACATCGAAATGACGCGCCCGGCTTAATCAGCCCGGCCTGGCTTTGAAGGCTAAGGGTGCCGGTTTAAGAGATCCGGCACCTTCTCCTCAAGCCGCGACTACATTACTTCTTCGCTCCAGTTTTCCAGAATCGACTTGACCTTGGCGGTGAACTGGTCGCCCAGCGCTCCGTCGATCAGCCGATGATCGAAGGTCAGCGCCAGATACGCCGTGGAGCGGATGGCGATAGCGTCTTCGATCACCACAGGCTCCTTCTGCACGGCCCCGATACCCAGGATCGCCACCTGCGGCTGATTGATCACGGGCGTCGCAAAGATGCTGCCGAAGCTGCCGAAATTGGTGATCGAGAAGGTCCCTCCGGTGACTTCGTCGGGACGAAGCTGCCGGGAGCGGGCGCGCGTAGCCAGATCCACGATCGACCTTTGCAAGCCGACGATATTCTTCTCGTCGGCGTTGCGGATCACCGGCACGATCAGCCCGTTTTCGAGCGCTACGGCAATGCCCAGGTTAATATCGCGGTGATAGATGATGTTGGTGCCCTCGATGGAGGCGTTGACCAGCGGATACTGCCGCAGCGCGGCGCACGCCGCCCGCACCATGAACGGCAGGAAGGTCAGCCCGAATCCGTATTGCGCCTGGAAGGAACCCTTCAGCTTGTCGCGCAGCTTAGCGACTTTGGTCATGTCGACTTTGTGGACCGTCGTGACGTGCGCCGAGGTGTGTTTGCTGAACGTCATGTGTTCGGCAATCTTCTGGCGCATGATGGTCATGGGCTCGACGCGCATCGCCGGCGGCGCTCCCGGCATGGCGACCTGCGTGGGCGCGGGTGCCGGCGGAGGCGCTGCCTGCCGGGCCGGTTCGGGAGCGGGTGCGGGCACGTGAACCGGGGCTTGCTGCGGAGGAGGCGCTGGAACCGGGCGCGGCGCGGAAACCGGGGCGACGGCGGTTCCGGTTTGACCGTTGAGGAAGGCCTCCAGATCCTGCTTGGTAATGCGCCCTCCGACACCGGTTCCTTTGACACGGCTGAGATCGATGTTATTCTCGCGAGCCATTTTGCGGACCAGCGGGGACAGCGGACCCGCGGTTTCTTCGACTACCGTTCCGGTATCCTGAGCGGCGACTGGCGCCGGCGCTGCCTGCGGCGCGGCATCTATGTGCGATGCTCCATCGGACTGCGCGACGGTGGCTTGGGGAGCAGGAGCCGGGGACGCAACCGCGGCAGGTGCAGTCGTAGCAGCAGGAGCGGCAGAACCACTCGGTGACGACGCTGCGCCATCGCTGATGCGTCCGACCACCGTATTGATGCCGACGGTCTTCCCTTCCTCGACCAGGATTTCCGCCAGGGTCCCCGCGACGGGTGAGGGGATTTCGGTATCTACTTTGTCGGTTGAGATCTCAAAAAGCGGCTCGTCGCGCTCCACCTTGTCGCCGGGCTTCTTCAGCCACTTGGTCAGGGTTCCTTCGACAATGCTTTCGCCCATCTGGGGCATTTCTACGTCGATCATTCTTTCTCCATTATCGCCCGGTCGAACACGCGCGCGAAGGCGCCGGCAATCTCGGCGGTGACTTCTTCTCTTCTCGCTGTGCAGCCGAGTGTCCGCATCGAAGTCACCGGCTGCGTCAAACCGCACGGCACGATGTACTTGAAATAATCCAAATCCGTATCGAGATTGAGCGCGAAGCCGTGGGAGGTCACCCAGCGGCTGATGTGCACTCCGATGGCGGCGACCTTCGCGCCGTCCACCCAAACTCCGGTTGCGCCTGTCCGCCGGTATCCGGAAATCCCGAACTCGGCCAGCGCGTCGATCAACACTTGCTCCAGCGCGCGCAGGTAAGTGACCACATCGCGTTTCCATTCGCGCAGGTCAACGATCGGATAACCTACAATTTGTCCCGGACCATGATAGGTCACGTCGCCGCCGCGATCGGTCGAGTGCAATTCGATCCCGGCCCGTTCGAGAATATCGGTCGAAGCCAGCACGTTCGCCATGTGCGCGTTGCGGCCCATGGTGATGACGTGGGGATGTTCGACGATCAGCAACTGGTCGGGAATCTCGCCGCGCTTGCGCCTCTCGACCATATTGGTTTGCAGCGCTAGCGCGCGTGCATACCCCATGCGGCCCAGGTCGTGCAGTTCGCAGGCCGCCGGCGTTTCCAAAACACTAGGCATTAATCGCCATTCCGTAGACTGCATTGAACGCCTCGCCCATGGCCTCGTACAGCGTGGGATGCGCGTGGATGGTGTGCAGCAGCGTCTCGACGGTCGCTTCGGCTTCCATGGCCAGGACGCCTTCGCTGATCAGCTCGAATGCTTCGGGTCCGATGATGTGGACTCCCAGGATCTCGCCATATTTCTCGTCGGCGACAATCTTCACGAACCCGTCATGCTGCCCCAGGATGGACGCCTTGGCGTCCGCCGCGAAGGGGAATTTCCCGATCTTAACGGCATGGCCAGCGGCGCGCGCCTGCGCCTCGGTCAGTCCCACGCTGCCGATGCCCGGCTCGGTGTACGTTGCGCCGGGGATGCGATTCCGGTTGATGGGAACCACCGGCTTCCCAGCAATGTGTCCGATCGCGACCATTCCTTCGGCGGTCGCTACGTGCGCGAGTTGCGGAGTGCCCGCGACGATGTCGCCGATGGCGTAAACTCCCGGCTCGCCGGTGCGCTGGTAAGGATCGATTTTGATGAACCCGCGGTCGAGTTCGACTTTCGTGCCTTCGAGCCCGATATTCTCGGTGTTGGGCTTGCGGCCGATGGCGATCAGGATCGCATCCGCCGATACCGCTTCGACTTTTCCGTCGGCCAACGTCGCTTGGAATCGCACGCCGCTGCCGACGTTCTGGACGTTATCCACACGGGCGCCGGTCTCGACGCGAATTCCCTGCTTCTTGAAGACGCGGCCCAGTTCCTTCGAGACTTCCTCGTCTTCGACGGGAACCAGCCTCGGCAGCATTTCGAAGATCGAAACTTTGCTTCCAAAGCGCGAAAAAGCCGACGCGAACTCGACGCCCACTGCGCCCGCTCCCAGGATCGCCAGCGATTTGGGGACCTCATTCAGCGACAGGATTTCGATATTGGTCAGGATGCGGCGGGCATCCGGCTTCAGACCCGGCAGCATGCGCGCTTCCGAGCCAGTGGCGAGCACGATGTTCTTAGCTTCGAGGATTTGCTTGCCGCCGTCGGTGGTCACTTCGACCTTGCCGGGACCGGCCAGACGCCCATAACCCTTGATCCAGTCGACCTTGTTCTTCTTCATCAGGAACTCGACGCCCTTGGCGTGCTTTGCGACGATCTTGTTCTTGCGTTCGAGCACCATGGGGAAATCGAGGCGCGGGTTATCGCAATGCATCCCGTCCTCTTCCGGGTGCAAGAAGTGCTCCCACACGTCGGCGGCGTGCAGGAACGCCTTGGTCGGGATGCAGCCCACATGCAGGCAGCAGCCTCCCAGTTTCGGATCTTTCTCAATAAGTGCGGTTTTCAGGCCGTATTGGCCGGCGCGGACGGCCGCCGAATAACCACCGGGACCGCTCCCGATGATGATCACGTCGTATGTCATGGGATGAATCTCCAGTTTAACAGGGGGACCCGTTTCCCAGGAACGCCTTTCTGGAACTTTTGCGGCCCCAAGTGCGGAATACTAGCGAACGGACCGGAAGTTATTGGATGATCGTCACCGACGCAGCGTTGCTGGAGCAGGCTCTCACGGGGGCCGAGGACGCCTTTACAGCGCTCTACAGGCGGCGTCAGGGCAGCGTCTACCGCTTCGCTCTGCAGATGACCGGCAGCACCGCTATCGCCGAGGACGTCACGCAGGAAGCTTTCCTGGCTCTGCTGCTGCACGGGACTCGCTATGACGAGGCGCGCGGGACGGTGGCGTCATTCCTGTACGGAATCGCACGCAATCTGGTGATGCGGCGCCTGGACCGGCGCCCAGATGCGGAGTTGGAGTATGTGGATGAGATCGCCGGTCCGGAAGACGTTCTCGAGGACCTGACTCGGCGGGAATCCATCGAACATGTGCGCCAGGCAGTGCTCAGCTTACCTCCTGTGTTTCGTGAAGTTATTGTCTTATGTGACTTACAGGATTCAAGTTATGACGAAGCGGCGGCGGTGCTCGATTGTCCGGTCGGAACGGTCCGATCCAGGCTGAGCCGGGGCCGGGCGATGCTGGCGAAGAAGCTACGGGGGGTAGCAGTGGTATGAAGTCTGGAGATTGGGTTGTAACCGCATTACGGGCTCTCGCGGAGCACGATCGCGCGCGTGAAGCGCCCGAGGAAGTCGAGACTCATCTGCTCGCGGCTTTTCGCCAGAACCGCAGCAAGACGCGCACTCGGAGGAAGGCGAGAACGGTGGGGCTGGCGACGCTGGCCGTCGCGGCGGGGATCATGCTGTTTTTCGCTGGGCTCCATCCGCCGCTGAAGCAGGCCGCACCGACGCCGGTGAGACCGCAGCCAGTAGAAGTTGCCGCTGCGCCCGAGCCGATGCCTATACCGGAGCCGAAGGCGACACCCAAGCCTCGCCCGAGAAAACGTCAACCCCGCGAGATTGTCACGCAGTTTTTCCCGCTCCTGGATGTCGCTCCGCCTTTTGAGCGCGGCGAATTGCTGCGCGTGACGGTGCCGGCGTCGACCATGCGGAGTGTGGGGTTGCCGGTCAATGAGGAACGCCTCGGAGACCGGGTCTATGCGGACGTGCTGGTCGGAGAGGAAGGGCTCGCGCGGGCCATTCGATTCGTGAGTTATGAGTAACAGGAGATACGTATGAAAACGATGATGAAGGTGTTGCTGGCAGTAGGAGTGGCTTCGACGCTCCTTGCACAGACTGATGATGTTCTCCGTGCGCAGAAGAAGGCGGCTGCCGCGGCCGCCGCAGCGGACCAGGTTAAAGCCAACGTCATGTTCAACCGGCAGACGTTTAGCTTCGTAGGCGGCCAGTTGATCTCCGGCCCGCCTGTGAAGGGCGCGCCCTATTCGGCGGAAACCGTAAACGAAACCATCCAGACGCTGGCGGACGGCAACCGGATCGTGCAGCGAACGTCGGCGATGCAGTATCGCGACTCTGAAGGACGCGAGCGGCGCGAAGAAACATCCTCCATGGGAGCCGTCTTTATCACCGATCCGGTGGCAGGAGTTCGTTTCACGCTGCATCCAGAAACCCGGACTGCGGAAAAGGGCGCGACGGGGCCTATGGAGAAGATCTTCACGACGACTGGCGGTGGCAACGTTTTATTCTATGCCGGCGAACGTGGAGTGGCGGTTAAGGGGACAGGGGAACCTAGCCCACTCAGCGTGGTAATTCACGGGACCCAGGCGGATGTGGCACAGCCGCTCGCTATCGTTACCGCAGGCCGCCTAGCCTCGGGTGGAAATGAGGTCAAGACCGAACAACTCGGAAACATGTACATCGAAGGCGTCCAGGCTCAGGGGACGCGAACAACCACCACCATCCCCGCGGGCGATATCGGCAACGACCGGCCCATCAACATCGTGGACGAGCGCTGGTATTCACCCGACCTGCAAATGACCATCATGACCAAGCACAGCGACCCCCGAACCGGCGAAACCAGCTTCGCGCTGAAGAACATCAACCGGTCCAGCCCGCCGCCGACCCTGTTCGAAATTCCTTCCGACTACACGGTGAGCGCCGGAGGCGGTGGCCGAGGCGGCCCCTATGCGTTGCCGGCCGGCAGGATTAACCTACCCCCTCCCCTCCAACTGCCGAAGTAACGGGCTGCCCAGCTTTGCATTTGGATTGGATAAACGATACCAGGGGGCGCGATGTATGTTAAAGGCACTAATCCTTTCGAGCGTCGTCGCGGTCGCCAGTGGACAAACGGTGGTCTCCTTTGAGGTTGCCTCAATCAAACCTTCCCCACCGGCTATGCTTGGGTCTGGATTTCGCTTGCCTGGTGGCGGCAGGTTTGAAGCAACCCATGTGACCGTTAAGGACATGGTCGCTTTCGCGTACGACGTACGCGATTTTTATGTTTCGGGCGGTCCAAGCTGGGCTAGCACGGATCGATATGAAGTCTTGGCTAAGACTGACGAGGGAGCTACGAGGCTGCAGATGCGCGAGATGCTCAAGCTCTTGCTCGCGGATCGCTTCAAGCTAGTCGTGCGCCATGAAACGAAGCAAGCTACCGTGTACCGATTATTGGTTGGGAGGAGCAATCCTAAACTCAAGCAGAGTGCCGGCACGTCCGGGTTCCTCAAATTCGTGTCACGGGGGCACATTGAGGGAGATGGAGTCACAATGAGCGGGCTCGCCTCCTACCTTCAAACATTGTTAGGGCAAGTTGTGCAAGATCAAACTGGCCTCATAGCTAACTATGATTTCAGCCTCAATTGGACCCCGGATGAAGGCCAAGCTGGTAAACCTGGGGCGGGGGCGGCGCCCCGGAATCCTGACGACGACAGCGCAGCATCGATTTTCACCGCACTACAGGAACAGCTCGGATTGAAGCTTGAATCGTCTAAGGGTCCGGTAGACAATTTAGCGATTGAACACGTGGAAAAGCCATCCGAGAACTGACACAGAGCAGCCCATCGTAAATGGCCTGGCCGGAACGACGCGGAGTGGGCCAGGGCGCTGCGTCCCACCCGTAGTGAGATGATGGGAGCACGTATGCGCGCCGGTCTGATCTTGCTGCTGGGTGGTTTACTGTGCGCGCAAACCGCCAAGAAGTATCCGCTAGAGGCCCTGCACATCGAGGGCAACAAGCAGATCCCCACGGAACTGATCGTCGCCGCCTCAGGTCTGAACCAGGGAGCCCTGGTAGACAAAGCGGACTTCGATGCCGCGCGCGAGCGATTGCTGGAAACCGGCGCCTTCGAAAGCGTCGGCTACTCGTTCAAGCCTGCCGCTACCGTCACGGGATACGACACGACCTTCGAAGTGACGGAAGTCGCAATGCTGTATCCGTACCGCTTTGAAGCTCTGCCCGCCTCCGGGGACGCCCTGCGCGCGGCGCTCAAGAAGCAAGAACCGCTGCTCGGCGATAAGATTCCCGCGACCCCGCAGGTCCTGAATCGTTACAACGCGGCGATCCGGCAGTTCCTGGACGGCAAGGTCGAAACCGTGGGCGAGTTGAACAGCGACACCGGGACCCTCGAAATCGTGTTCCGCCCGGCTGGCGCGTTGGCCCGGATCTACGAGGTGAAGTTCACCGGCAACCGGGAAATGCTGACGGCTTTGCTTCTCCAGAAGCTTTCGAAGGACGCGGTGGGTATTCCCTATAGCGAGCCGCTGCTTCGAAGGATTCTCGATTCGACCGTCCGGCCCATGTATGAAGAGCAGGGCCGAATCCGCGTATCGTTCCCCGAGATCACTGCGAAGAAAGCTGAAAATAACGACGGTATGGTGGTGACCATCGCCATCAACGAAGGACCCGTGTACAACCTGGGTACCGTCACGGTGGCCGGCCTTCCGCCTGCGGAAGTCGCCCAGCTCGCGAAATCGAGCGACTGGCATAAGGGCGAGACCGCCAACTTCACCCAGATCGACGCCAACCTCGAAAAGATCCGCCAGCGCCAGCGCGCGGAGGGATTTCTGCGGGTCCAGACCAGCGTCGTGCGCGACATCCACGATGGCGACCACACCGTGAACCTGACCGTTAACGTCGACCGCGGGCCGCAATTCACACTCGGCAAGCTCACGATCCAGGGCCTGGACGTGATCACCGAGCCAGTGGTCCGCAAAATGTGGAAGATCGAGCCCGGACAGCCTTTCCAGGACGGATATCCGGAGTCGTTTCTGAATCGCGTGCGGGAAGAGGGCATCTTCGACAACCTGGGCAAGACTCGCGCGGATACCAACATCGACGAAGCGGCTCACAGCGTGGACGTGACACTGGTTTTCAGCGGCGCGGGAACTCCCACAAAAGACAAAGACGGCAAGCGGCGCTAGGGTCCGCGCCACGCGGCTGATATCCTAAAATGCAGTGTCGTCTCCGCTGAATTTTCACCTCGAGCAATACGATGGCCCGCTGGACCTGCTGCTGGACCTGATCCGGAAGCAGGAGATCAACATTTACGACATCCCTATCGCGCGGATCACGCAGCAGTATCTGGAATACATGCAGAAAGCCGCGGAGATGGATATCGAGCTGAGCGCGGAATTCGTGTATATGGCAGCGACGCTCATCCACATCAAGTCGCGCATGCTGCTGCCGCGCGATCCGGAGCTCGATAAGCTCCTGCCGGAAGAAGATCCGCGCCAGGAACTGGTCGACCGGCTGCTGGAGCATGAACGTTTCAAGAGCGCCGCCGAGATGCTGCAGCAGAAGCGGGTGATCGAAGACGCCGTGTGGTCGAATCCGCAGATCGCGCAGTTTCGCGCCGAAGATGACGATCCCGGCCTGGCCGTCACACTCTTCGACCTGGTGAAGACGTTTCAGAGCGTGATGGATCGGGCCAAAAACCGGCCGATTTACGAGGTAGGGACCGAAGAAGTATCGGTGCCCGATATGATCCGGTATTTGCGCGGCGTATTCGAACAGGAACGCGGACCGGTTTCCGCGCGCGAGCTGTTCGAGCGCCAGCGCAGCCGCCGCGCCATGATCTGCCTGTTTCTGGCGCTGCTGGAGTTGGTGAAGCTGCAGGCCGTCGGGCTTACCCAGCAGGATTCCTTTGGCGAGATCGGGCTGAAGAGACTGAAGGGATTCGAGGCGGCGTTCTCGGGCGGAGAGACATTGTCGGCAATCGAACAAGGATATAACTGATGCAAGAGATGGATGCGGCCCAGTTGGCCCCCCAAGTGACCGAAGATGCGAGTTCCGAAGACGCCCAGCTGCAGGCGATTCTGGAGGCGATTGTCTACATTACGGACGAACCCTTAACCGCGCAGCAGATCGCGGCGGCGATCGAGCAGCCGATCGATAAGGTGAAGCGGCTCCTGGACCAGCTGGTGGCGGATTATGCCAAGCCCGAGCACGGGTTGAGTATCCGCGAAATCGCCGGCGGGTACAAGATGGCCACCAAGGCCGAGCATCACGAGGCGGTGCGCGCATTCGTGAAGAAACTCACGCCTCCGATGAAGTTGTCGCTGCCGGCGCTCGAGACGCTGGCAGTGATCGCCTACAAGCAGCCGGTGACGACGCCCGAGATCATGGAGATTCGCGGCGTGCAGGGCGCGGGAGTGCTCAAGACGCTGCTCGACCGCAAGCTGATCGCCGAGGCTGGACGAAAGGACGTGGTCGGTCGGCCGCTCACATACAAAACCACCAAAGAGTTTCTGGTCCAGTTCGGGCTGAAAGATTTGAAGGAGCTGCCGACGCTCAAGGAGTTCGAGGAACTGGGACGCCTGGAGCTGGTGGAAGAATCGCAAGCCGAGACGCCCTCCGAAGATCCACCGGCTGAAAATGCCTGAAGACAGATTACAGAAGATCCTGTCACAGGCGGGCATCTCCAGCCGGAGAAAAGCCGAGGAGCTGATCCAGGCCGGCCGCGTATCGGTAAACGGCGCGACCATCACCGAGCTGGGTTCCAAGGCCGACCTCGAGCGCGACAGCATCAAAGTCGACAACAAGCTGCTCCGCGCGCCGAAACGGCACCTCTACATCGCGGTCAACAAGCCCAAGGGCTGCGTGACCACGATGTCCGATCCCGAGGGCCGGCCGACCGTCATGCATCTGCTGCGCGGGGTGAAGGAGCGCGTGTTTCCCGTGGGTCGCCTCGATTACAACAGCGAGGGCCTGCTGCTGATGACCAACGACGGTGAGTTTGCGCATCGCATCACCGCGCCCGCCAGCCACATGATCAAGACCTATGTGGTGAAGGCCAACGGCATACTGACGCCGGAACAGGAGAAAGAGTTCCAGGAAGGCATTTCTCTGCACGGCAAGAGGACTTCGCCCGCCCAGATCAAGCGGATCAAGGGTGGCGCGAATCCCTGGTACGAAGTGCGCATCGCCGAGGGCCGGCAGAATCAGATTCGCATCATGTTCAAACACTTTGGCCGGCTTGTCGAGAAGCTGCGTCGGGTGAAGATCGGATTTCTGGAACTGGATCTGCCGCCCGGCCGCTATCGTCTGCTCACGCCGCGCGAGATCGAACGTTTCCGCAAGCTGATGAAGATGGAGACGCCGGAGTAAATGGGTTGGTTCACACCGCCGCTGGCGGTCGGCACGTCGGCGCCCGATTTTTCAGTACCCGACCAGGACGGCACGCGCGTAACGCTTTCGGCTCTGCGCGGCAAGAACGTGATCCTGGTGTTCTATCCCGCCGATGACACCAGTGTTTGCACCAAACAACTGTCCGAATTCCGGGACCAATGGACTGCGGCGCAGGCTAAAAACGCTGTCGTGTTCGGCGTGAATCCCGCGCGCAGTATGGCGCACCAGAAATTTCGCGAGAAATACAAGTTTCCGTTCCCCTTGCTGATCGACGAAGGCCAGAAGATCGCGAAGCTGTATCAGGCGCACGGCTGGTTTGTGCCGAAGCGAACGGTATACCTGATCGGACCGGACGGAAACGTTCGCTATGCGCGCCGCGGGAAGCCGTCGCCCGGAGAAGTGCTCGCGGCGGCTGCGTAGATCATGGTTCTACCGCGGTTCTATCCGATCCTCGACACTGAAGTTGCCCTGCGACGCAGCTTCGATCCGGTGAAAGCGGCCGGCCAGGTCCTCGACGGCGGCGCGAAGATCCTGCAATTTCGCCACAAGGGTTTTCTTTCGCGCGAGGCCTTCGCCTGGCTCGAACAGATCGCGAAACTGGCACGTGCGACGGGTGCAACGCTGGTCGTCAATGACCGCGCAGATCTCGCGAAGCTCTTTGGAGCCGGATTGCATCTGGGCCAGGACGATCTGCTGCCGTCCGTGGCGCGGCGCGTGATCGGTCCCGATGCGATAGTCGGGTATTCCACGCACAACGAGGCGCAACTTCGCGCGGCATGCGACGAGCCAGCCGATTACCTCGCACTCGGTCCGATCTTCGGGACTACAACGAAAGACAATCCCGATCCCACGGTGGGTCTGGACGAATTGCGCCGCTTGCGGCCGCTCTCGGATCGCCCGTTAGTCGCCATCGGCGGCATCACGCGCGCGAACGCCCGGCAGGCGCTCCAGGCGGGAGCCGATTCAGTAGCCGTTATTGGCGACCTGTTTCCGGAAGACGGACAGATTCGCGCGCGGGTAGAAGAGTGGATCCGGTTGCTCGAATCGTAGCTAGATATTCCTGAAACAATCTTGCGCCGGCATCACCTGTGGAATATCTCCCAGCTCCGCAAGCTGGCCGATGAGCGTCATCCACCGGTCGTCTGTCATCGCTCCCAGCTCGCCGGTTTCGATGTACGGTTTTTGCGCCTCCGCCACCTCCGCGAACGAGGCGGCGTCCATCGACGGGTTCAGATCGTGCATCTTCGCGTTTGTTGGCACCGGATCCTTTAAATACCCGCTCCAGCCTTCGCGGACTGCCGCGACCATCGCAGCGCTGCGAACAGGATTGCTCCTGAGCTGAGCGCCGCCGGTGGCAAGCACGGTGGTGTAGGGGTTGTAGCCGATGTCGGCGACCGGGAACACCTTGACATCGACTCCGGCGTGGCGGGCCTGCAAGGGTTCCGACATCACGAAACACTGCTGGGCGAATTTCTCATCGCGCAGAAACGCGCTGATATCGCCGCCCGGGGAAGGAACCACTTGGACGTGGTCGAACCCGTACTTTCTTTCGAGAATGCGCGCGTACGGCAGACCGCGTTGAATGGCCAGCGTCCCTTCTTTGAGGACGTCGGCGATGGATGCGAGATGCCGCGAAGCATGTGCCATGATACCCTGCGGACAATTCTGAAATACGGCGAAGAGAGCGACCACATCGTTGCCGCGGGAGCGTGCCACCACCAGTTCGTCGGCCGAGACGATTCCGAACTCGGCCGATCCGGCGCCAATCATCTGCACCGTCGGCGTGCCTGCCCCGCCTGGCAGGATCTCGACGTCCAGTCCGTGCTTCCGGTAAGGCGCGGCATAGAATCCTCCGAACTGGGGATCGGGCTTCCAGTTCAAGGCGAGTCGAATCCTGGCGGGCTTGCCGCAGGCGGCCAATAGCGCCGCACCCGCGCCCAGGAATGTTCTACGATTCATGTCCTTCCATTGTCGCCGTTCAGGCGCCTTGTTCGGACGCATGCCAGCGGCGTAGCGTCAGCGCGCTGATCAGGTTGATGAGCCCAAACAGTGCCAGTCCTAATACTGACGCCAGCAGCACCGCGGCGAACACTTTGTCCACACGCTGCTGCGTGCGGGCGATATCCACAACCGAGCCCAGCCCTTGCCCGCCGATAAACTCTCCGACGATCGCTCCGATCACAGCCAGACCGGAGGCCACCCGGAGTCCGGTCAGGATCTGCGGCAATGCCGCGGGAAATCGAAGCTTGACTAGCGTGACTCGGGCGGACGCCCCATACAGCCGGAACAAATCCCGCAGCGCTGGATCGGTCGATAATAGCCCCGTGAGCGTGTTGGCGATCACCGGAAAGATCGACACGATAAATGCGGATGCGATAACGGTTTTCATGCCATATCCGAACCAGATGACCAGGAGCGGCGCGATGGCGATGATCGGCACGGTCTGAAAGAAGACGGCATAGGGATAGAAGGCCTTCTGGATCGCCCTTGAGGATGACAGCAAGACCGCGATCGCGATGCCCGTCAGCGCGCTCAGGGCGAAACCGATTACAGCCGCGGCCGATGTTTTCGCCATGGCCGCGGCTAATTCATCGCGACTGTCGTACAGCGCCCGGAAGATGGCACTGGGCGCAGGAACCAGATAGCCCGGCACGAATCCGCCGCGCACCATCCATTCAAGCGCCAGCGTGATCACGATGAACGGAACCAGGGGCGGAAGGATTCTCTTCATTCCTCCTCCATTGCCGCCATCAAGAGTTTCATTTCGTTTCCCAGATGTGGGTCCGACCGCAGATCGTTGGTGCGTCCCGCCGGCAGGTCGATGCGCCTGTCGAGACGGATTTTGCCGCCGCGGCGAGTCATGACCACCGCACGATTCGCCAGGAACGCCGCCTCCGAGATGGAATGCGTCACGAAAATCACCGTCATCCCGCGGCGCTGCCACAAATCGCGAAGCTGCACTTCGAGATTGAATCGCGTGATCTCGTCCAAGGCGGCGAAGGGCTCATCCATCAACAGCAAGCGAGGCTCGGTAACCAGAGCTCTCGCCAGCGACACGCGCATGCGCATGCCTCCCGAAAGCTGCGCCGGGTAACGCGCCTCGGCTTCCGACAAACCCACCTGAGCCAGCGTCGCGCGAGCCTTGGAATAGCGCGCTTCGCGGTCCAATCCCATCAGTTCCAGGGGAAGCGCGGTATTATCCAACGTCGTTCGCCAGGGCAGCAGGTGCGCGTCCTGGAAAACGAACGCCGTCTGAAACTGTTCGGGCTCGGCGACGATGCTGCCGGCGTCGGGCGCCGACAGCCGTGCGATCATTCGCAACAACGTCGACTTTCCGCACCCGGAGGGCCCTAGTATCGCGAGGAATTCTCCGGCATCGATGCGGAGATCCATCCCCTCGATGACCACGAGACTGTTCTCGAAAACTCGCCGGACACGCTCCAGACGCAGGGCGACCCCGCGCCCGGCTTCCGATGCCGTGGTCTTGCTCACCGTGATCATGCCCGCACAATCGCCATGCCGAGTCTCCTTAGATCTTACGGGATTCGGCCCCTATGTCTCCGTTCCCCGCCCGCGTACTGAGTGGAATCTCCAGCAGCCGGTCTCAGGGGAATGGTCTAGTACGTGCAACAGAGACGTACTGGGAGAGGTCATGCGCAATTCAAAATCGATCTGTCGTCATCTGTGCTCCGAGCTGGTTTTCATTACCCGTACCGATCGCGCGGGGCGGAACGCGATTCTGGGTAATCTCGAAGAGATCGGGGAGTGGTTCGCAGAGATCCTCACGGACTCCGCTTTTCCGCGCGCCACCGCAGTAAAAATCGTCAGTAAAGACCATCAGATGGAAGGTTTTGTGGAAACTTGCAGGCGCGATGAACAGCTCGGGTTCTTCGTCAAAGTCAGGCTTTCAACCAACTCCCGCTGGTCCGACCGCTGGTTCACTCCCAAGCATCTGCTGCAACTTTGGTCCGGCACCCAGCCTAAGGCGTCTCCCTTAAAGGCCGCCTCAGGTTACTGAGAAAATTGTCCGGCATGTTCTTGCATAGGTAAGGCATTTGGTACAGTACCCGTGCAGGCTGGTGAACGGGACTGTCGTCAATCGTTGACGACGCCGGCCGGCGCGGGTATGGCCTCGGTCCGCTTTTTGCGCTTGCGGCCAATCTTGTTTCCGAGCTTGTCGAAAGCCCCGCGGAACTGCTCCATATAAATGTAGACGACCGGAGTGATGTACAGCGTCAGGAGCTGGGAAACCACCAGTCCGCCGACCACGGCCAGGCCCAGCGGGCGGCGCGCCTCAGAGCCGGCGCCCAGACCCAGCGCGATCGGCAAGGTGCCCATCAGAGCAGCCACGGTGGTCATCATGATCGGGCGGAAGCGGACCAGGCAGGCTTCGTAGATCGCGTCCGCGGGCGGAACGTTGTGCAGGCGCTGAGCTTCGATCGCGAAATCGATCATCATGATGGCGTTTTTCTTTACGATTCCAACCAGCATGATGACGCCCACGAACGAGTAGATGTTCAGCTCATCGTGGAACAAAAGCAGCGTGGCCAGCGCGCCCATTCCGGCGGAAGGCAGGCCGGAAAGAATCGTGATGGGATGAATGAAGCTCTCATAGAGAATCCCCAACACCAGGTAAATCACCAGGACCGCTCCCACCAGGAGCAAGCCCAAACCCACAAAGGAGGATTGGAATGCCGCTGCGGCCCCTTGGGGCGTCGCATGCACGGTATCCGGCAGCGTATCGCGCGCAACCTGGTCGACGCGGTCGGCGGCATCACCGAGAGAAACCCCGGGAGCCAGGTTAAAGGAAACCGTCACGGACGGAAGCTGGCCCAGATGGTTCACCGCGAGAGGGCCGACTGTAGTGCGCGCCTTGGCAATGGTGTTCAGTGAAACCAGCTTCCCGGTGGAAGAACGCACGTACAGCATGTCGAGCGCGGTGGGATCCATCTGATACTGCGGCAAGAGCTCGAGGATGACCTGGTAATCGTTGGTCGGAGCATAGATGTCGGATACCTGGCGCGTGCCATACGCGTTATATAGCGCGTCCTCTATCTGGTCCGCGGTAACGCCCAGGGACGAAGCATGATCGCGGTCGATCTTCACGTCCACCAGCGGGCTGGAGATCAGCAGATCGCTGTTCACATCGATCAAGCCCGGGATATCCCTCAGGCGTTTTTCGAAATCGGCCGAAGCGCGGTACAGCTCCTCCAGGTTCTGCGCCTGTAGAGTGTATTGATACAGGCTGCGGGTTTGCTGGCCGCCGATGCGCACCAGCGGCGGATTCTGGAAGTACGTCCGTACGCCGGGGATTTGGTTCACCAACGGCCGGAGTTCATCCATGATCTGTTCCGGTGTGGCTTTCCGCTGGGCGCGCGGTTTTAGGCGAATTTGCAGATTGCCGGCATTGCCCGCGTTATTTCCGCCACCGCCGGTTCGAGAAAAATATGCGTCCACATTCGGATTCTTGGCGACGACATCATCCACCTGCTGTTGCAGCCGCCCCATGATGTCGAAGGATGCATCCTGGGAAAATTCGGTGGACGCATTGATCTGATTGGTGTCCTGGCTGGGAATGAAGCCCTTGGGAACCAGGCCATAAAGATACACCGTGATTGCAAGGGTGGCCACCGCCGTCATCAGCGTAGCGAAGCGGTGCCGGATCACGCCGTTTAGCGTCCAGCGGTAAAAATCCCGGATGGCGTCGAACCCCCGTTCGGTGGCCTGGAACAGCTTGCCGTGTTTCTCGCCGGGGGGCCGCAGGAAACGGCTGCACAGCATCGGCGTCAGGCTCAGCGACACAAATCCGGAAATCAGGATCGCCACGCTAATCACCACGGCGAACTCGTGAAACAGTCTCCCGACGATGCCGGGCATGAACAGCACGGGTATGAACACGGCCGTGAGCGACAGCGTCATCGACAGCACCGTGAAGCCGATTTCGCGGCCGCCCTCGATAGCCGCGGCCATCCGCGACTTGCCCATCTCCATGTGCCGGACGATATTCTCAAGCACCACAATGGCGTCGTCCACCACGAATCCGACGGCCAGCGTCAACGCCATCAAAGACAAGTTGTCCAGGCTGTAATTGAAGAAGTACATGGCCGCGAACGTGCCGACCACCGAAAGAGGCAGCGCCAGGCTGGGAATGAGCGTGGCCGAAACGTTGCGCAGGAAGATGAAAATCACCAGCACGACCAGGCCAACCGTCAGGAGCAGCGTGAACTTTACGTCGTCCACCGACTCGCGAATGGACGTCGAGCGGTCATACACCACATCCAGGTTGACGGCGGGCGGCAGTTGCGCGCGGAACTCCGGGAACAGCGCCTTGATGCTGTCCACGATCTCAACGGTATTGGTGCCGGGCTGGCGCTGCACCTGGAACATGATGGAGCGGGTGTCGCCGCTGCCGCGGTCCAGGTCGTTGACCCAGGCGAGTTCCTTGTCGTTCTGGATACCGTCGAGCACGCGGCCCAACTCGCCGAGCCGCACCGGGAATCCACGATTGTAGGAGACAATGAGCGACCTGTATTCGGCGGCATTCATCAACTGGCCGTCGGCTTGAACCGTGTACGCCTGGTTGGTGCCCCACAGAATTCCCGCCGGCAGATTGACGTTATGCTTCTGGATGGCGGCGGCGACTTCGTCAATGCCGATGCCGCGCGCGGCCAGCAGATTCGGATCCACTTGGGCGCGGACGGCGAATTTCGCTGCGCCCCACACATTCACTTGCGCCACTCCGTTGATAGTCGAAATCCGCGGGGCGATGAGTGTTTCCGCGTACTCATCCAGCTGCTGCGGCGAGATGGTGGCGGAATTCACGCCCATGAACATGATGGCCTGGTCCGCCGGATTCACTTTCTGCAACTGGGGCGGAGCCGGCATCCCGACCGGCAGGCGGCGGACTACGGCCGCGATCTGGTTTTGAACATCCTGGGCGGCGGCATCGATATTTCGGTCCAGCACGAACTGCAGGGTGATGTTGCTGCGCCCGCGCACACTCGTGGAGGTCATCGAATCCAGGCCGGGCACGGTAGAGAATTGCCGTTCGAGGACGGTGGCGACGGAGGCGGCCATCGTCTCCGGACTCGCCCCTGGAAGGCTGGCCTGGACCTGGATGGTCGGGTAATCGATGTTGGGGAGATCGCTTACTGGCAGCTGGCGGTATCCGGCAACGCCAAAAATGATGATGGCCATCATGACCAGCGCCGTCATGACCGGCCGCTTGATGAAGAGTGCTGTGAGATTCAAGCGAGAGCGCCCCTAAAGTGTAATGTTACCTAGAATCTGGAACCATACGACAGTGCCAAAAGGATTACTTGTTGCGAGGCTCGCGGAGGACCTGTGCTGATTCCATATCCTCTGTGTTATCTAAAACATACAGGCACCTGAACCCCTCGCCCTCCAATCCCGGGAAAGAATCCCGCAGATCCGCGACCTGCTTCTCGATGACTTCGGCGCTGACCAGCCGGTTCGGCCGCGACTGATTGCGAGCCAGGCAGACTGCCGCGGGAAGGTTGAAAACGATACCCGTGACAGGCGCGGAATATTGGGCGGCGAGACCCAGCAGACCCTTGCGCGAGCCACTCTGCACGTTAGTGGCATCGATCACGGTGAGCCTCCCGCGACGCAGGCGTTTGGCGGTGATCAACCGCAGCAGGTGGAACGCATCGCCGGATGCGCTCTGGTCGCCTTCGTCGTCGGAAACCACGGCTCGCAGGGCGTCCGAGGAAACAATCTCGGTGGCGGCAAAATGCTTTCGCGCGAAGGTCGATTTTCCGCTTCCTGCCGCTCCCATCAGCAGCACCAGTCCGCGCTCGGGGATGGTAATCAACACGTTTGCAGTATAGTGGTTCGGCGTGAACCCATCCTCAAAGACAGCCTGGTATGCCGCCGTAGTGCTGATGCTGTGCTACGCGCTCTCTTTTGTGGACCGGCAGATCCTCAGCTTGCTGGTGCCCTTCATCAAAGCCGATCTGCATGTCAACGACACACTGGTCGGCCTGCTGCAGGGATTTTCCTTCGCGCTGTTCTACGCGGTGATGGGGCTGCCGCTGGGGCGAATCGCCGATTCCACCAATCGGCGCAATCTCATCTCAATCTGCATCGCCTTCTGGAGTATCTTCACAGCCGGATGCGCGCTGGCGCGGAGCTACACAACGTTGTTTCTGGCCCGTATCGGCGTGGGCATCGGCGAAGCCGGGCTGAATCCGGCGTCCTTCTCGATCCTCTCGGATCTGTTTCCCAAGGAGCGATTAGGAGCAGCGCTGAGCGTGTTTTACATCGGCAACCTGCTGGGGTCGAGCCTGGCGCTCATCGTCGGGGGGACGGCCGTGCAGGCAGTGACTCGCCAGCCGGAAATTACGCTGCCGATTCTGGGAACCATGGCGTCGTGGCGAGTGACGTTTCTGATCCTGGGATTGCCGGGGCTCCTTTTCGCGCTGCTGGTTTACACCGTGAAGGAACCGATCCGCAAGAATCTCGCGCGGACCTCCGCCGGCGGCACCGGCCTCACCATGGCGGAATCGTTTCATGAGATCCGTTCACGCTGGCAATCGGTGTTGGGGATTTCCGTGGGCTTCGTTTTCCAGGCCGCCTGCAACTACGGATTCAACGCGTGGGTGCCCACGTATTTTCTTCGAGTCCATGGCTGGACCATCGGCCAGACCGGTCGCGCCCTGGGGTTCGTGATCCTCATTTTCGGTTGCCTGGGTCTATATCTCGGCGGATGGCTCAGCGAGCGCTGGCAGAAGCGCGGCATGGTGGATGCGGCTCTACTGGTGGGCATTCCGTCCGCCATCGGGATTCTGCTGTTCCTGGTTCCGGCGATGCTGATGCCCAGCGCCGAATGGTCACTGGCGCTGATCGCTCCGGGATTTTTCTTTATGGTCCTGCCGATGGGAACGGCGGGCGCGGCGCTGCAACTGATCTTCCCGAATCAGGTTCGCGCGCAGGTGAGCGCTCTGTATCTGTTCATCCTGAATTTGGGCGGGCTCACGCTGGGACCGCTGATGCCGGGTGTGTTTGCCGACTACCTGTTCAAGGATCCCAAGATGATCGGCGCGGGCCTGGCGCTGACCATGGCGGTTTCCGGGGTTCTGATGCTGGCGATCATATGCGCGACTCGCCGGCCGTACCGGAAGGACTATCTGCAGATGCATCCGCTGCACGCGTCAGCCACAGCCACAACGTCGTCCCCACCGCCGGGACCAGCGTAACCAGGAAGAACGTCTCGGTGTAGCGCTGCTGATCGAACCATCGCCCGAGCAGCGGCAGTAACACCGCCACCAGCGCCGACCACGTCCCTGCCCCCAGCCCGGCCACCATCGAAGTCTGCCCCGCAGGATACGCTCGCGAGGCTGCACGCAGCGCCACGACAATAAAACCTGCCGCGATAAACATGGACCAGAAGAAAATGATCATCACGAGCGCCGGAGACGTGATCCACGTCACAGCCCCCAGTGGCAACTGCAGGACGGTCAATAGCATGAACAATCCCGCAGGACGATTCTGGCCGGACGCATATCGATCCGCTGCCCAACCCCAGAAGAAATATCCTGCTTCCCAACCCGCGGGAGGAACCCACAGGTAATACTTCAAGTCGTCCTGCGACACGCCGAAAACTCGATTCAGGTACAGCGAGCTTAGATACAGAATCGGTCCCAGCGCGAATGCGCCCAGCGAATATCCGCACACCAGCGCCCAGAAGCGCCGCTCCAGTAAATTTGGCCAGATGATCTTCGCGGGCTTCCGTTCGGGCACCCGCAAGTATGGCGGCCGCGCGACTTTGGCCCACAAGGCCAGCCACGCAAATCCGAGTGCGCCGGTAACGAGAAACGCGGATCTCCATCCAAACCGCGCCGCGATCGGAATCACCAGGAACGGCGTCACGATCGCTCCCAGGGATCCGCCGCTATAGGAGATCGCGATGCCTCGTGCCTGACGATCCGGGGGGAGCGAATCGAGAGCGGTCCGGAAGCCGCCGGGAAAGGTCGCGCCTTCGCCGAACCCCAACAATGCGCGGGCGGCCGCGAGGGTCACAAATGCCGCGGCGCCATAGCCGATCCAGGCATGCGACGCGCTCGCGAGGCTCCAGATCGCCACGGCCGCCAGCATTCCCTTGCGCAAACCGATGTAATCCAGCAGCGAACCCCACAGCGGATTCCCGAGCATGTAGGCGATCGAGAAGGCCGAAACCACTTCGGTGTACCGCTCGGTGCTCAAGCCGGTATCGGCCAGGATTACGACTGAAAGTGTCGCCAGAATCTGGCGGTCCACATAGGACAGCCAGGAGCACACCATCATGGCTATGGAGGCCGTCCACATTCTGGTAGAATACAGCACATATGTCTTCGACCATCGAAGTTTTGAATCAAAAGATTGATGCCAAGCACCTCTTGAAGCACCCGTTCTACGTGGCCTGGAGCAAGGGCGAACTGTCTCTTGAAGACCTGCAGTCCTACGCGCGCCAGTACTTCACGCACGTACGCGCTTTTCCGGCTTACTTGAGCGAGATGCACAGCCGCTGCGAAGACCTCGCTTCCCGGCAGACCATCGCCGCGAACCTGGCCGACGAAGAAGCCACTTCACCCACCCATCCCGACCTGTGGCTGGATTTTGCCGCCGGGCTGGGCGAATCGCGCCAGGCAGTCCTCGAACAAGCCGCCGGCCCGAAGATGAAGGCTCTGGTCGAGACGTTCCGCTCCATCGCCAAGATGGATACGGGGCTCGCCGCCGCCGGTCTGTATTGCTACGAGAACCAGATCCCGGCCGTATCGGCCGCCAAGATCGAAGGGCTCAAGGCGAACTACAAGATCACGGAAGACGAGACGCTGCGCTACTTCGCCGTGCACGAATCGGCCGATGTGGAACACGCCGCACAGTGGGAAGCGCTGATCGAACGGCACCAGGTCCCGGCTGCCGAGGCCGCTGCGGTCGCCGATCGCGTGCTGGACGCCTTGAATGGCGCGCTGGACGAAATCTACGCCGGCTGCCGTTGCACGAGCGTCAATTAATTCTAAGTTAACGCCGTTTTCAGGTCGAAACTCTCATCCTTGGCTTGGTCGGGGCTCAGCATGGTCTGGGCTCCGATCAGCTTCCTCGCCGTTAAGTGATCCGCCGGCCGATTGATCGAGTCCACCGCGCACAACTTCCCCGCCCTGTAGTAAAACACCGAAAATTTGCGAGTTTCAGGATTGCCGCGGGTCACCACCTGGTCGAATCCCATCGGCAAGCCCGCCATTTGCATGTGGATATCGTACTGATCGGTCCAGAACCACGGCACCGATGTATAGGGCGTCCGGCGACCCACAATCGCCTTGGCGACGCATGCCGCCTGATCCACGGCGTTTTGCACCGATTCCAGACGGCACAGCGCTTCTGCGAACATACTGGGACTCTCGGCGCAGTCTCCGATCGCGAAAATGCGCGGATCGGGAGTTTGCAGGTACTCATCGACCGTAATGCCGTTTCCGACCGGCAAACCGGCGTCGCGGGCCAGTTCGACATTCGGAACAACGCCAATGCCGGCGATCACCAGATCGGCGGGGCGGCGGGTCCTCTCGCCCAGAATCACTTCTCTTTCGTCAATACCGAGCACAGTCGCGTTCAGTAAGACGTCGACTCCCTTTGCCTCGTGCTGGCTCCGGAAATATTCCGAAACCACCGGCGCAACCACGCGAGCCATCAGCCGCGATTGCCCTTCGATCACGGTGACCTGCTTGTTGAGCGTGCGCGCTGCCGCGGCTACTTCGAGCCCGATGAATCCGCCTCCGATCACGACGACATCCTGCGCGGCCGTGAGGCGCTGGCGGATCTCGGTGGCTTCGGTGAGGGTGCGAAGATAAAACGCGCCCGCATGCGCAAGACTCCGGTTGCGGGCGCCGGTGGCCAGCACCAGCGTGTGGTATTCGAGGTGTTCCCCGGAATCGAGCTTCACGCGCCTGGATGCGCGATCGATAGCTGCCGCGCGCGCCGTCACCAGCGTGATTCGTTGCGCGTCATAGAACGCAGACGGCCGCAGCTCGGCGTGACGCTGCTCCTGCTTGCCGAGCAGGAATCCTTTGGATAACGGAGGGCGCTGATAGGGGATTTGAGGTTCGTCGCCGATCAGCGTGATCGGTTCCTCGTAGCCCTCGGCACGCAGGGACGCGGCGGCTTGAAAACCGCCCTGCCCTCCGCCAATAATGACGACGCCCACTTATGAGTTATTTTCGTTTATTGCTGCGTCGGGGGCGTGTGGACCACCAGCCCATCGAACTCCGGCGTCACATGGAGCTGGCAGCTCAAGCGGCTGTTGGATTTGCGCGGCGACGCCGCGGTCTCGAGCATCGCGTCCTCATCCTCGGCCATCGGCTTCAGCCGCGGCAGGAACTTTTCTTCGACGTAGACGTGGCAAGTGGCGCACTGGCAGTTGCCGCCGCATTCGGCGACGATCCCGTCGACGCCGTTCTGGACGGCGCCTTCCATGACAGTGTCGCCGACCGGAACGTCAACGGTGCGCGAGGTTCCGGTGTGTGAGATGTAGGTGATCTTGGGCATGTTGAGCGGAATTCATATTATCGCCCAACACAGCCGCGCGGCGTCAGTTCTACTGAGGTCCAGGCCGGTGGCCTTCCTCCGTTCCAGGCCCCGATTCCCGGATTTACCTGGTTCGGGGCGCCACCTTCAGGTGTACTTTATAATCGGAGTTTTTATCCTGTTCCTGGGTTGTTGCCGCCTCTGGTGGGCCATGGGCAGGGGTTGCCTTCACCGAAGAACTGATATCACCAAAGCCGATCGTTACGGGACCAGGGACTTAAGAGTCCGATCGGGTGAGTCGTTGTTTCGTGCTACGTTTGAAACTGTGCGGGCGTGGCGGAATCGGCAGACGCATCGGACTTAAGCGAAAGAACTTGAGTGCCCGTCGGGAAACCGGCGGTGCAGAACTGCTAAAAGTCGGGGAACCCTGTTACATGGCGATCCCGAGCCAAGCCCGGCCCGAAACGGCCGGGAAGGTGTAGAGACTAGACGGGCAGCACCTGACACCCGGAGGCAAATCCGGGCATGGTGAAGGGATAGTCCAGACCCCAAACCCTGGGAAGGCGCAGGGGCGGCGAAAGCCGTGGCAGGTATGAAAATCCGTTGAACCGCAAGGTTCGTGAGGGTTCAAGTCCCTCCGCCCGCACCAATTTCACTCTGGCCTCGCTGGTCACAAGACCACCATAATTGCCCGGCTCCAGAACGATCCCGCGATCCGTCCCGGAGCAATTGAACCCGTCATCCTAGAAAGGGCGAGGGAGCCCGCGCCGACGAGCGCAAACCGCCGCAGCGCCCTGCCCTGCGGGAGGATGGGCAGGTCCAATCACAAGCTCAGTTACACCCCCAACTAACTACCGGTATGGCCGGTTCGAGGCGTCCCGACACTCCGTAATAGAACATAAGTCTAATGCAACGGACGGAGGGCTCCCGGCGTTCGCGGTCGGGGGGATCAGCGCAGTAATTGCGGCCACGACGGCTACGGCTGCAGCGATACTGGCGAGTACGTCGGAATCTCCCGAAACCCCAGACCTGCGTCCGTTCCGGGCCACGGGGGGCGCGGTTTTCGGGATAACGGGAATCGCGTCGAGCATGGGTTCGCGCGCCGCGGCAGCTCTGGCCCGAAATTGCGTCAGTTGCTGTTGCAGCAATGCAAGATTGCCGTCCTGGCATGATTGGGCCTTCGCTTCCCAACTCTGAGCCAAGGTCTTGTCGGCGGGAACACCATTCCCGTTGGAATACAACTCACCTATCTCCATCATGGCGAGGCAATTGCCGCCGGCGGCAGCCTTCCGAAACGCCTCCATGGCGCTTGTATACCAGTAGGGCCGATTACCGCCCAGTAGTCCCGAGTTGTATTCGAATCCCAGAATCAGCCAACCCTTGGGGTCACCAGCCTCAGCGGCTTGGGTCGCCCAATAGGTCGCGCGATTACGGCTAACGGAAGTTTTTTGGTCAGCGTAGGCGTTGGATAGCAACGGCATCGCCGGCACATACTTGGCTTCCGCGGCCTTTTGCAGAAGCTGGAATGACTGCGACGCGTCAGCCGCCACACCCAGTCCCTCGTGGTAAAGGATTGCGAGTTCATAGGCCGCCTGAGCTTCACCATGATCCGATGCCTGGTGATACCAGTAGGCGGCGCCGGCATAATCATGTTGCACCTTTCCGTCTTGGCCCAGGTTGCCGGATTCATAGAGTTTCCCGAGCGCGATTTGAGCTTTCGTGTCGCCGGCGTCTGCTTTCGCCGTAAGGGCGTGTTTCAGTTGTTCGATCCCGCTTGGAGTGGGACCCAGTTTGCTCAGCGCCGGCTTGTGCAGTCCGGTCGGCTGGGTTCCGTAAGTGAAGGTGGTCTTGCCCAGCGCCGCGAGCGCCTTCGCGGCCAGCGCTTTCTCTTGCTCCAGGCCGATCTCGCTTGGGCCGATCATCAATCGCGTCGTGCCTCCAAGGAACACAAACACCGTCACGTTGTTGGGCGGTCCGATCCAGAAGGCCGCATCGCCCAGCCCGGGCAGACCCGTTGGATGGTCATAGGTGCGCGTATCGACTTGCTTGCGAGCCTCATCTACGGCGCGAGCGTTGGGCGTCGATGAGTACCGGACTTCGAGCCTCACGTTAACCACCTTGGGTGGCTTGGGCTGTTTAAAATTGAAGTTGGTAAACTCGCAGCCCTGTTCAGGCGTGCCAGAAGTGAAATCTGGATCGAGAAGCGAGCGAAAGGGCTCGCTGGGCTTCGGTGGCAGAAGCGGCACTCCAAGGATGGCCTCTGCATCGCCCTTGGAGACCAACTCGCATGCTGCCTTATTTTGGGCATAGGCGGGCAAGCCCGAAAGCATGCACAAACCGAATGGGAGAACCAAACAGGCCGCAAGATGTCTCATGGCGCTCATTATAAACATTCAGCAGCCTGAACGCGTGCGCCGGTATTCCTACCTTCCGGCGTCCCTCGAAAGTTGCTCACCTGGCCTCGCTTGATGGGGAGATGTGCAATCTGCTGAATCAGCATGCCAATACTCGTACTTTAGTTTTTGCCTCCGATTGGATTTCGCCTTTCGGCCAGCTTGGTCGCGGCCGCGCACACACTGTGCGGAAATGTAACGCGTTCTTCGATAAGGACGGCGGTCGCGTCGTCCTTGCCGAGATCGTAAGTAGAGATTGCGGCGCGGAGCGCTTTGCCGCCCTGTTCCACCACTACGATCCACCGGTTGCCGATATTCCAGACGAACATGTAGCGGCGATGTTTATTTTCCTTGACGTATACGTCGGTCGAGTCAAACGGCTCGTCCGGCAAAGCGATATCGCCCGGCAAGGCGTGGCGCAAAGCAGTCGGCAACCCGGAAGGAACAGAAATCTTGACGGCTCCCGGCGGCACAGGGCAGGCTGACTGCGCGGTGGTGGCAGCTGCCACCGCCAACACGGCTGACATGACGCAAATCCATTTCATCGCTCCCTCCTTCCCCGATTGGACCTCTTTGCTCTCCTTCACTGAGGTCAGCTTTTATGGTTCGAGTATAAGTCCTAACCGTTGTACTGAGTTCCCAAATGCGAGGAATCGTGGTTCCTTGGCGGAGGGTTGCAGTGGTTTACAGGGCCGGTAAGATGGGAGTGTGGCGAGAGATTTCAGAGGGGCTAAATTTACACATTCTCTTACACAGTTTCAACGTCCAAGAAATATAACGCTCATGTTTTCCATACTTTGCAAGCAACAAAGAGGGACTTAAAATCCGGACCTATTTTCCGTCACATTGAACTTCACCCTGTTCGATGCCTCCTACACGGTGTTGCACAGCGAAACAGATACCGGATTCGCTACTGGTTCAATCACCTACACCCCTTCAGGCCCTGACAATACATTTGTTACGTCGAACGCCTCAGCGCGACCATCATCCCAGCACCCGCCATGTGGTCGTTTATGGCGTTTGCGGGTTGCTCCGAGACCGATGACTGACGTGAGAGGTTGACGGAATGTTATTGGCGGTGATTTTGAGCCAGAGGCCTTTTTGCAAAGCATCGGTCCTGAACTAAAGTCATATGACTTATTTGAAGGGCTTGAGGCGGATCGTCGGATTCTCGGCGGCGGCGCTGATTCTAACAAGCGGTGCCGCGACCGTGATCTGTTTCCCCTGGAACACCGATCCGCAGGGAGATGAGTCTGCGTCGAGCGCGCTCAGCGCCTTTTACAGGAAGGCATACACCAGCGGGGAGACATCGAGAAAGGAGCAGGCAAACTCAGAGGCCGTGCCGCTCTCGGCGAAGGAACAATACTATGTGGACGTCGCGCGCACAGCTGCCTCACACTCTGGGATTCCTAATTTGGTAGACAAATTTGTTGCGACTGCGAACCTGAAACACAAGAAGGTGCTGGAAATCGGTGCTGGAAGTGGCTTACTGCAGGATGCGGTAGGAGACTATACGGGCCTCGATATCTCCCCCACGGCACGGCGTTTTTTCCACAAGCCGTTTGTCGAGGCGTCCGTAACAGATATGCCGTTCCCTGACAATACGTTTGACGGAATGTGGTCGATTTGGGTGATCGAGCACATACCTAACCCTGAGAAGGCCCTGCTGGAAATGCGCCGTACGATGAAGCCAGGGGGTTACCTGCTGCTGTATCCCGCGCCAGACGTGAGCAGATATGCTTCTCAAGGCTACAGAGTACGGCCGTACCGGAGTTTCGACTGGAAGGGCAAACTGATAAAGGCCACGGAACCGGTGGCAAATTCGCGGGCGTTTCATTACCTGCAGTACCATCAGGTGCGGCTATTGCGATGGATTGAGGTGAGCCTGCTGGGCGGCCCTTCGCGTCTGCATTTTATCCGTTTGAAACCGAACTACGAACAATACTGGGTACCCGACAGCGACGCTACCACATCCGTGTCGCTGCAAGAGTTGTATCTCTGGTTCACGTCGCGTGGCGACCGTTGCCTGAATTGCGCGGCGGTGACGACCATGGCGCTTCATGATCCCCCATTGGACGGCCTAATCATTCAAATCAGCAAGCCCTGAGCTCCCTTCCACAGGCGGGGCCGACCGAGACGACAAGTGGCGCAGCCAATCCGCGATAGACTTCAGCGACGTCTGGTTGTAAGAGTTAAAGTCCATCGTGAGGTGCTAACCAGGCCATCTTTCAACGCTCCTGTTATCAATGGCCTCCAAACACCGTTCCAGGCAATCGGATGCTCTTCACCGCCATCCCTGGCGCCGCTTCCAGGAATTGAGGAAACGGAAGTTAGACGAAAAGAATCTTTTCCGAGATAGAGGATTCAACAATGAAAAGGTTTGTGCGTGCGGTACTCGTCCTGTCGGCAGCAGGACTTGCGTGCAGTGCGCAGGGCGGCACCATCACGTCGGGCAGTTTTCACGTGGGCCTGCCCACCGCTGTGTCGGCAAACGTTTCGGACGAAAATTTCACAGCCCAGGTGACCGACACCGACGCAGGACCGTTCATTTTTAGTAACTTCCCTCCTTTCCAGCCGTTCCCAGCCCAATTTTACGCATTGACTTGGGTTGGGGTAGGTTTCGGTTCAGGTGTTCTCTACAACGGGGTTTTTTATCCTGTTTTTGATGGTGGCTGTTGTCCGCAAGGTCCAATCGCAGGAGTAACTTTCACGGAAAACCCGATATCGCCGCTGCCGATAGTTACGGGACCAGGTACTTATCTGGATCTGTTTTCCGTCACATTGAGCTTTACACTGCGCGATTCGTCCGGCACGATCTTGCACAGCGAAACGGACACCGGATTCGCCACAGGTTCTATCACTTACACTCCCGGCGACATTCCGGGATTTCTTCATGCGGATGGCTTCAGCGCGATCATCATCCCGGAACCGTCGTCCTGGTCTTTTATTACGTTTGGAGCTTGCTTCTTAGGTGCTTTCGCGGGGATCAGACTCCGTCGTCAATTACCTGTGCGCCCAACCTGCCCGGCGCGTCCTACTCGAGTGCGAAGTTAACGTTCGCGGTAGTCTGCACGCTGACTGGCTGGCCGTTCAACAAGAACGGCTGATACACCCACTGCGCGACGGCCTGGATCGCCGCTTGAGTGAGCAGACCGGGACCGGACAAAGGCTGCACATCCTGGACCCTGCCATCGGGTCCAATGGTGAGGCTGACCTGGACGGTTCCCTGCACTCTCGCAGTCCGCGCGGTGGGAGGATACGCCGGAGGCACTCTCTGCACCACCCGCGAATCCATGACAGCTCCGCCCACGGCGACTGGCCTGGAAGCCGGGGAGGCGACGGCGATCGGTTCAGGTGTTTGCGCAAGGCGGAAGTTGACTTCGATGACAGCGGCGACCGGTACCGGCGTGCCGTCCTTGAGGCCGGGTTTGAAGCGCCACTTCTGCACCGCTTCAATGGCCTTTTGATCGAGCCCCAGGCCCAGAGGACGAATAACCTTGATGTCCTGTGGGACTCCGTTTTCATCGATCGCCACTTGCAGCAGCACCGCGCCTTGCCACTTGGCTCTACGGGCTTCGTCGGAATATTCAGGCTCGGGCCGGAAGGTTGGAATGGGAGCGCTGACGCCTCCGCCGATTCTGAAAACTCCGGGCGGCAGCGGAACAGCGACGTTCGCGGGTTGCGGAGCCTCGGCCGTACGCAGGACGATACTGAGAATTACGTTGGTGCGGTCCGAATCGCACGGGCAAATGGACGTCATGCGGTATCCGAGGTGCTCGTCGATTGCCTGCAATTCACTGCTGAGTTGCACCGGATCGAGAGTGTCGCCGATACGCACCGGCAGCCGATTCATAATGCGCTGCTGCAATTCCGCAGTCAGCGCAGCCGAGTAATCGATCCGTTGCACCACGGCGGTCTTCGGTGGCGGGGGCGGCGGCGGCGGGGGAGGCGCAGAAGTGAGCGCGCCTCGACCTCCACGTCCACCTGGTCCGCCTATCACGCCGGTCGGCGCAGGTGGCGGAGGTGGAGGTGGCGGAGGTGGCGGAGGCGGTGGTGCTGCCGCTGAAGCGAGCCGTTGAGCAAAGTGAATCGTCGCGTGAACGAGCGAAGGCGGGGCGGTATCCGCCGCATAGTGCCACTCGAGCACGCTCGCCAGCGCGGGCTTGCGCAATTCATCCGGACCACTCAGCACGCGCGCATCGGCAACCTCGCCTTTGGAGTTGAGCGAAAGCTCAAGCAGCACGTCGCCCGTGGCAGTCGTGGGATTGTGCACAGGCGCACGATGCGCCAACGGCGCGCCTGCGTCCACGGTAATGCCCGAATCGTCCGATACAACTTGCGCTGCGCTCCGCAAGGGGAAAAACCAGATCGCGGCACACGCGCCGAGGACGGCTATAGTCGCTGCGATCGAAACATGAGCGGCCAGACGGGATGCGGACATCGAGGTCTCCTTCAACAGCGCCTGCACGCGCACGGCAAGCTGGCGTTTTTTCAAGAAAAGCGGCGCCGGAGCGACATCCGCCTGCAGTCTTTGTGCGGCCACCGATACCAGGGCGTCCAGATAGCCGGTGCGGTCGCGCGTGGCCGCGACCACTTCCTGATCCACCACCTGTTCCCGCGCGAGTTGAATGCGCGAGAGCACGAACCACACGGCCGGATGGAACCACAGTGCACTGCGGATCATCTCCTCGGCCATCACGAACAGCCAGTCGCGGCGATGGACATGGAACAGCTCGTGGCTGGCGATGGCTTCCTGAGCGCTGGCCGGCAGTGTCAGAATCCTGGAAGGAAGGAGAATCGAAGGCCTCAGCCACCCGAAGGTCACCGGGCCCGTGACCTCATCCGACACGTACCAATTCGCGCTTCCACTGAAAGCAACCGGCGGATCCTGCAGGTGCCGGGCGTTTTTTCGGATGCGCGCCAAGCGCATAAGGCCCGCCGCGACCCATAGCAGCCGGATTGCTGCGCCGGCGGCCAGCATTACCAGTAATTGCTCGATCCCCCAACGCCTGGGTGCTGGAAGATCGGGGATCGCCACCCCATTGATCGCCAGCACGATGGATGTTGCAGAAGGCGCCGCGACGACAACCGGCTGCTTCCAGGGCGCGATCGCGGGCAGCATCAGAGTGACCGCCAGGATCGCCTGCCAGAAATAGAGCCGCGCCCGTGAATGGCGTAAGCCGAGAGCAGCGGCCGCCCCGGCAACCGCGAGAATTGCGATCTGCGCGGACCAAGCAAGGAGATTGTCGAACAGAAGGAAGTTCATGGCCGTATGCTTTTCCGGATCTCGTCCAGTTCTTCTTTAGTCAGCTGATCGTCTTCCACCAGGTGCAGCAGCAGCGGCTCGGCGGCGCCGTTGAACACGCGGTCGACGAATTCGCGGACCATGGCTCGAATCACCTGCTTCTCAGGCTTGCTGGGAGCGTAAACAAACGCCCGGTCGCCTTGCCGTTTCTTGAGATAACCCTTCGTCTCCAGGATGTTCATCATGGTCATCACGGTGGTGTAGGCCACCTTTCGAGTTTTCAGGAGCTCCTCATACACCTGCCTCACGGTGGGCGTCCCGAGCTTCCAGATCACCTTCATGATTTCCAATTCCTGCCCGGTAAGAGTGGTTTTTGGCTTGTTTCCGGCGCGACTCATACTAAAACATTAGTACGAACTCTTTCGCGTGTCAATAGGGTACTAGAATAATCCTGATGACCAAGCACACTTCGCTCTCCCGTCTATTCCCGGCAATCCTTCTGATGGCCCTCGCTGGAAGCGCTATGGCCGAGGACGCTCCGAAAATGAAGAGGTTCCTCACCAAGCCTTTGGTGATCGAAAACCAGGGCAGTTTCTTCATTGGCGGCGTGCCGAAAGTCACCAACTACGCGACGGTTCCGCCAGCCGGCCAGTCGACCGTGCCGAACCAGATCATCATCGGCCAGATGTACGTCCAGTTCGAAATCCCGGCGACCAAGAAGCGCAACGCGCCGCCGGTCATCATGGTTCACGGATCCACGCATACGGCGGCGTGTCTCGAATCGACGCCGGACGGCCGCGAAGGCTGGTATCCGTATTTCGTACGCAAGGGCATCTCGACTTATCTGGTCGATCAGGCCGGCCGAGGACGCTCCGGGTTCGACGAATCGGTACTGCATGAAGCCGCGGCGCTGATCCGAGGCGGGGATGTAACGAAAGGTCTGCCCATGATCCCGGCGTTCGGCAGGATCACCGACAATGTCGCGTGGACCCAGTGGTTCGGCCACCTGATTCCGGAAGGCTCGACGATTCTCAACGGGACTCTCATTCAGCACGGCGATCCCGGAGATCCGCCGAGCGACGACGCCACTCATACCAATGACTACCGGCCGGCGTACCCATTTAGCACCATCGATCCGGATGTCGCGGCGCGCAAGGGAGCCATCGGCCCTTCGCCCAAGGGTCCGGCCAACGATTTCGCGCTGGAGTATTACAAGCAGTTAGTGCCCAATGCGGAGGCCACTCTGCCTGGTTCCATTTGTCCCACCTGCGAGCCCAAAGAGATCGCTCCCGCGAACACCTGGACGCCGATGGATCTGGCCCTGCTGGTGGAGAAGCTCGGAGGCGCCGTGGTCGCCACGCATTCGCAGTCGGGAATCATGGGACATCATATGGTTCGCATCCTGAAAGAGCGCGGCCATCTGGATCTGCTCAAGGGTTTGATCACAATCGAGGGATCGTGCTCTCTTCCAAACAGCGGGCTCAAGGCCGAAGATTTCGACAACATTCCGTATCTGGCGCTCAAGGGCGACTATACGGTCAGCAGCGAGGTCTGCCAGACCACCGTGGATGCGATCAACGCGCGGCGCGCGGCCGGTCACGGGACAGCCAAGGCGGAGTACATCAAGCTGGATGAGGTGGGCAATCCGGTTTTCAAGGGCACCACCCATATGATGATGCTGGGATCCAATAATCTCGAAGTCGCGGATGTGATCCTGAACTGGAGCGAGGCGAATATACTCGCGAAAGGCAAGACCGGCAAAGCGAAGAAGTAATCTGTATCATTACCCTAATATGCGTACGCCGTTCGCCCTTTCGCTCGCAGGCGTAATTTTGGGACTTTTCGTCTTAATCCTTCCCGCGGCTGCAAACACCCAGCTCATGCGCGGCAAGGTGGTGATGGAGGACGGCTCCATTCCCAACCGCTCGGTCCGCATCGAGCGCTTCTGTCATGACACCGGCGGCCAAGGGGTAACCCAAACCGACAAGAAAGGCAATTACTTGTGGTCCATGGAGGTCGACCCTCTGAGCTCCCGGGCTTGTGTGCTGCGAGGCACGCTTGTCGGCTACGACTCGACGGTCGTCGATATTTCCGCATTCAACTGGGCCACGGATCCCAATTTGCCTCCGCTGACGCTTCGACCCCGTGCTGCCGGAAGCTCGGACACCGACGCTGACATTTTCTACCAGGACGGAATACCGCTGGCTGTACGGACCGCCTGGAACAACGCGCAAAAACTCGTCCAGAAGAAGAACTGGCCGGCCGCCGAGCGCGAGCTGCGAACCGCTGTCCAGCTGGCTCCGAAGTTCACCCGCGGCTGGAACGCGCTGGGCGTCGCCTGCTCGAACCAAAATAAGCCGGCCGAAGCCCGGGATGCCTTCCGGCACGTCGTGGAGCTGGAGCCCAAATCTTTGGAGGCGCTTCTGGATGTGGCTCGCGCGAGTATCGCCGCGAAGGACTGGGACACAGCGGAGAAATTCGCCGCGGCTCTGATTAAGCAAGACACCAGGCAGCGCTATCCGGAGATCTATCTGCATCAGGCCACGGCGCGCTACTACCTGAAGGATATGGACGGCGCGGAGACCAGTGCACGGACCGGCATCGGACTGGACCGAAGGCACGAGGTTCCGCGAACTCAATATGTTCTGGGAGTCATTCTGGAAGCCAAAGGCGATTACGCCGGGGCGCGAGAGCAGATGATCCGGTATCTGGCCCTGGACTCGAAATCCGACGATGCCGCGGACATTCGAACCCATTTGGTGAATCTCGACCGACCCGCGCCGGCCGGGTCACGGGCAGACGTGATCGAGCTCGCCCTGAACGTACAGGTGATCCGATCCGAATCCGGATCTGGAGAGGCCTGGGTTCCCGGCGGCATGCATGCCTTGGCCGCCATCGCGCATTTGGATGAGCCCGTCACCTATTTCGGATTCTTTTCAAATTATTGCCGCGCGATCATCCGGGAAGTCTCCCTGGGCGCTACGGACGGGCGACCGCAATTCATCCAAACGCTGCGCACATACCTGGCGGCGATCCCGGAGCTGAGCCAACTTGGAGAGCGCAGCGACGACGGCACGAAGATCACGCTTTCGCTGGCGACCGAGGACCGGCGGAGGCAAACAGAGCGGGTCCTCCGGCTGCTCGGCTGGAAACTGGGGCAGAAGGACGCCGCTGTGACCGTCGAGCCCGGCGATCAAGCGGAAGACAGCCTGCGCCAGACCATCCCACGAGCCTTGGGAATCGATGAGATCGGCATGCAGGAAGCTCTCGAGGCGGGTCGCGAATTCCAGTTCGAAATTCCGACCGAGAACGCGAAGCTTGCGGGAGGCGAGGCTTGGAGCGCCCTTTTGAAAGACGCTCCGGTGCCTCCAGGCGGCGTCGCGGCAAGCTTTGCGACGGACTGGCGGCTGGCCAAGACTTGCGCCGGCCTGAATGCGATGAGCGCGGACACCGCAGCAGCGCTGCTCACGGCAGCCGACCTCCGCATTTTGGCGACGCGCTATGCCGATCCGCTCGCACGCCACGGCGGTACGTTCTCGTTCTCTGGCGGCAGGGGGACGGGGGTCGTCGCGCTGCCCGGCGGCGCAGAAGCGGCCCCGGTGTGGCAGAAATTGGCGGGCGAGAACCCGCGCAATGCGGGACCCTTCTTCCGCGCGCTTCTGGATAAACCGGCCGGAACGCTGGCGGCCTTCTATTCCGTCCTGGCCCGCTCGGATACGGCGCACCAGCGCTTCTTCACCAGGACCGCGGCGCGGGCGGAACGCTTCTACGCCTGGTACCGCAAAGGCGACGAGTTTCGCAACGGTCAGGCCAGGCAAGAAGAGGGTTGGAGGACCGAGCTCCTGCAGAAGCTGCCTCTCGACGATGCGGGCAATGTGCGTTATCCCGGAGGAAGGCTGGCGTGGACCGCTTCGGCCGGATCGGACGACGATGTTTTGTTGGGCTTGCCGACTCTGGAGACGCTGGTTCCCATCGCCGAACTGGAGCAACGGCGGGGAGCGCCACTGGATGAAGGTTCGGTGAAGCTCCTGGCGCGTCACTATTCGGAATGGAATTCCTTGTTCCCTTATTTCGCGCGTTTGAGTGCGCTGCGCCACGAAGAATTCGAAGCTCTGGAACGCTTCGCGAGCGCCGTCAGCCAGAGTCCGGCCGCGACCCAGAACGCGGTACTTGGCGAATGGCATTCGCTGGTGGAGTTGATCTCGCGTGGAGTGCTGGCCGGATCGATAGACCAAATCGCGGGAGCTTCCGCGTTTCGGCGGGTTTGCCAGGATCTCACCGCGCGAGACCACCCGGCAAAAGCTCTGGCGATGCTGCGTGAAATCTCCGGAGGCGGCACGCCCGATGCGGTGGCACGCAATTTGTTGCGCCTGGACGCGGAGCATCGAACGGCATTTGAGCGTGTTCTTAAACTGCAAGGTATTTCGCCGGCCGATGACAATCCGGCGAACGCGGCGACCATCCTAAGTGGGCTGATCTACGCCGCATCGCTCGATCCGGATGGACTCCTGATCAATGCGGATCCAGGTTTCGTGCGCAAGCATCAGTTCGCGCCGCAGCGGCCCGCCGTTTTTTCACCGGTGGCGCTTGTGCCGTCCGCTTCCGGCGCCTATCTCACCGGCGGCCTGGTGAACCTGGGAGATCTGGGAAAACATTTCGCGCCCGCCGGCAGGAGCGTGTCGCGATCCGCCCCGCGCAACGCAGGAGCCGATTCGCTCACGGCAGCGGCGGGAGGCTCGGGACCAGTGACTGCGGAGCCGGCACCCGTCGAGGCCGACTTCAAGGTGACCGGCCGGCTGGTGGAGGTCTATGCCACGGTCACCGATAGCCGCGGGCGGTATGTGGACAACTTGAGCCGGAGCGACTTCGCGCTGGTGGACCAACAGAGTCCGCAGAATATTACGGCGTTCGAGCCGCAGTCCAATGAGGTTTCCTGCGTGCTCCTGCTCGATACCACCGGAAGCATGCTGTTCGCGCTCCCGGCGCTGAAGAACGCGGCGCTGCGGCTGATTTCCGAACTGCGGACCGAGGATTCGGTGGCGGTCTACAATTTCAGCGATTCCGTAACCGAATTGCAGCCCTTCACGACCGACAAAGCCGCCGCGAAGCGGGCCGTGCTCGGCACACAGGCATTTGGCGATACCGCGCTCTATGACGCTCTGGCGCGCGTGGGTCAGGATCTCGCGGGACGTGCCGGAAAGAAAGTGATCGTGCTGTTCACCGACGGCAAAGACAATGCCAGCACTCTGAACACCGACGCCGCGATTCAGCGGGCCAAGGCCAACGGCGTTCCCATCTATACCATCGCGCAAGGGGAAGCGATCGGACACAAAGACCTGTTGGCGCAGCTGGCGAGCATCTCCAAGGCCACGGGCGGCGAATCGTTCGCCATCGAAAAGCCCAGCGAAATCGGCCGGGTGTTCGACAAAGTATCCGAGGACCTGACGCACGGTTACCTGCTGTCGTTCCAGCCTTCCGCGTCTGAGAGCCTGGCATGGCGGCCGATCCAGGTGACGGTCAAAGGCCCCCGCGGACTCAAGGTTCGCGCGCGCGAAGGGTACTATCCGGAGTAGTTTATTCGCGGTTTGGCGTCCGAGTTGCTACCTACCGGAAAAGGATGGCAAACCGGAAAATCTTTCCGTTCCGGAGAGTGTGTATCGGTCTGGCTCTTCTGGCGATATCTATTACTTACGTAGCCGGACAGGCTCCGCCAGCACCTGCCAAGATCTCCCAGGCAGACGGAAAAACCGGCACTCCGCAGGATCCCTTCAACCGTTCGTCGCCTCAGAGTTCCGTCATTTCGTTTCTGGAGGCATGCAGGTCGGGAAATTTCGAACGCGCGGCCAGATACCTTAATCTCCGTCAGATGCCGCGCGAGCAGCGCCAGAGTGAAGGTCCTCGTTTAGCGCAGCAACTGGGACGAATTCTGGATCGCGACGCAGGATTCGATGTCGCCGATCTCAGCACCGATGCAGAAGGCGATCTTACCGATGGCCTGCCTCGAGACCGTGATCGGGTCGGATCCTACAAAGTCGGTGGAAAGACGCTCGATCTTCAACTGGAAAGGACCACGTTCCGGTCGGGCCTGATGGCGTGGGTATTTTCTTCCGATACCGTGGCCCTGGTTCCTGAGCTGGGGCAGGTCACGAGCGATTCGACCATCGAAAAGTACCTGCCTACGATCCTCGTGTCGTGGACTCTCGCGGGAACTCCCGTATGGAGATGGATTGCGCTCGCGCTCCTGGTAATCGCCGTGATCGCCCTCTCCCGCACGATCGCCCGGCTGGGAATCTTATTGCTCAGGCCGATTGTCCGGACCTTTGCTCCAAGGTTCGAAAACTCGCTGGTACACACGGTAACCGGGCCCGCCCAAGTGATCCTGATTGGTTTGTTCATGCGCGCCGGTGTGGAGTGGCTGGAGCCTCCGGCGCTTCTCCGCCTGTACCTGGCGCGGATCTGTACGCTGTTAATCATCATCGGAGCCGCGTGGTTCTTCGCCAACACAGTGGATCTGATCATCGTGCAGATCCGTTTAAGACTGGAAGCCCGGCGCAGTACGATATCGCGCGCGGCGTTGCCGCTTGCTTCCCGCGTGGTCAAAGTGATGATCTTCGTGTTCGCCGTCACGGCCATCATCGGCAGTTGGGGATACAACACGAGTACGATTCTCGCCGGATTGGGAATTGGAGGAATCGCGATCGCCCTGGCCGCGCAGAAAACGATCGAGAACCTGTTTGGAGGGGTCGCCGTGGTTAGCGACCGGCCGGTTACCGTCGGCGACTTCTGCAAGTTCGGCGATCGAGTCGGAACCGTGGAAGATATTGGATTGCGTTCCACTCGGGTTCGGACGCTGGACCGCACCCTGGTCTCCATCCCGAATGCCGAGTTCTCGTCCATGGTGCTCGAGAACTTCTCGCAGCGGGACAAAGTATGGTTCCATCCCACGCTGAATCTCCGGCGGGACACCAAGCCGGATCAGGTGCGAAACATTCTGGAGGCGATCCGCCGCATTCTGACCGAACACCCCAAATCGGAGGTGGGTGCTCTACCGGTGCGTTTCATCGGCGCAGGGCAGTATTCGCTAGATATCGAAGTCTTCGCCTATATTCGGACGTCCGATTATGACGAGTTCCTGAAGATTCAGCAGGATCTATTTCTCAGAATCATGGATGCGATCAGCACCGCGGGGACGGCCCTTGCCCTTCCCACGCAGGCCAGTGTGATTTATGAGGCGACGGCGCAAACCGGAGATCCGGTCAATGGGCTCCCTTCAAAATCGTGAACCGGGAGTCTCCGCCCGTCAGCAGTATGCGGGTTCGGTCCGATACGTGCCTAAAATAAAGGCGAGGCTATCCTATGCTGAAGACAATTCGAACCATTGTGATCGTTAGCACGGCGCTGCCGCTGGGGTTATTCGGCGCTTCGGAGAAGGACAGCGCGGAAAGATCCGCCAAAGACGACCTGAAGCTGGCCAAAAAAATAGAAGAGGCTGTGTCGAAGGACAGGACGCTGACGCCATCTTCCCGCAACGTCGAGGTGACCATTCAGAATGGCGTCGTCAAGTTGAGCGGTGTGGTGCAGTCGGCTGCCGAGCGCGAGTCCATCCAGGCAAAGGCTGAGTCGGAAGTAGTCCAAAAGACGCCCGACGCCCAAGTGGCCGAATCCAAAGTCAAGATCGATAATGAACTGGCGGTTGCTCCGCATTAAGACTGAGGGACTAAGCCGCCCGATGCTTCCGGTGAGCCTTGGCGCTCCCTTTGGCTTTTGCCGAACTCGATTCCAGGCTGCGCTTCAGAGCCTCCATCAAATCGCCGACCGGCTCCCTTCGAGGCTGCCGGATAGGAGTCACCTTCTGGCCTTTCCTTTTCTGCCCGATCAACTGCTCCACATTGTTCCGATACGTATCGTGGAACTCTTCAGGCTTGAAAGGACCGGCCAGATGCTGGATCAGGCTTTTGGCGAGTGAAAGCTCCTTGGCGGAAGCTTTTTTGCCCGGCTTCATGGCGGGCCGGTTTGCCTCGCGCAGCTCGTTCGGATAGAACAGAGTGTGCAGTAGCAGGCCGCTTTTTGAGGCGCGAATAAGCACCACGTGTTCGCGGTTGTGCATGGTCACCTTGGCGATCGCATCGTACTCGGCCTCTGTCAGGGCCTGAAGAAATAGCTCGTACGGTTTGCTCACGGCTTCGTCCGGCGCCACGTAGTAGGAACTTTCGAAATAGATCGGGTCGACCTCTTTGTCGTGTACGAACTGCACAATTTCCATTGTCGTTGCGGTGGGGGGTGCGATCTTCTTCAGCTCCTCGTCCTCTACGACGACATAATCGCCCTTGCTGACCTCATACCCTTTGACGATGTCGTCCCGGTCCACGGGCTTGTCCTCTTTCGAGCAATACCAGACTTCCTTGATACGAGCCAGATCCTTGCGATGAAGCATGTGGAAGCGAATATGATCGGGTCTGGCCGCGGAGAATAAGCGGACGGGAAACGAGACCAGGCCGAAACTCAGGAAGCCTTTCCATACAGTGGCGGGCATCAGCACCTCGGTGGTTAGATTGCGGCCCACCCTCGGCCGTTTCCTGGCAACATAATTGCAGCCCCCTACGTTGCCATTCATGACACGCAGTCGGAGCGACGACGCCTCACGTTATCTGCCCCAGCGCCCGAGCATAAGGACGCTTCGAACCGCGGCTCAGAGCTGCCGGGCCTGCGATCTCTATCGGAACGCGACCCAGGCGGTCATGGGAGCAGGGCCTGCCGCCGCGGACATCGTCTTCATTGGCGAGCAGCCAGGTAACGATGAGGACCTCCAGGGGCTTCCGTTCGTGGGGCCGGCCGGCAAGCTGCTCGACCGTGCCCTTATGGAAGCCGGGATCGACCGGGCCGAGGTGTACGTGACCAACGTCGTCAAGCATTTCAAATTTGAGGAGCGGGGCAAACGCCGGATCCATAAGAAGCCCAACACGACGGAGGTCGAAGCCTGCCATCCGTGGCTGGAGGCGGAAATTGCGTTGATCAAACCCAAGTTGATCGTCTGTCTGGGTGCAACCGCCGCCCGCGCCATGCTGGGCCGCACCTATCGCCTCACCAGCGAGCGGGGCACGTTCACGTCGCATCCCTGGGCTCCCAGCATTACTGCGACGGTTCATCCTTCGGCTATTCTGCGCGCTCCGGACGAGGAGGACCGCCATCGGCAATACCAGGAGTTCGTGGCCGACTTGAAGCAGATCAAGAAGAAGTTGCGCACTGCTCCGTAGCCGGACCAAGCGCGCTGAAACATGCCGTCGCCCGACCGATCTAACGCTTGGTAGGAGTTTGTCAATCCAATGGTTTCCCGAGAAGGGGTCTCCCGACAAGGCCGCATGCCATACCGCGTCCTGGGACGCACCGGAGTTCAGGTATCCGCGATAGGTCTGGGCGGCTATCACCTCGGGAATCCCCAACTCTCCAGCACCGAAGCCGTCCGGATTATCCATGCGGCGCTGGATGGCGGCCTTTCTTTCCTGGACAATTCCTGGGATTACCACGAAGGCGAGAGCGAGAAACGGGTTGGGAAAGCGCTCAAAGGCGGCTATCGATCGAAAGCATTTGTGATGACCAAGATCGACGGCCGCACAAAAAAAGAGGCCGCACGGCAACTGGACCAATCCTTAAAGCGATTAGGCCTGGATGAAATCGATCTCCTGCAACATCACGAGGTGATCCGGTTTGACGATGCCGATCGGATTTTCGCCGCGGGCGGCGCTACGGAGGCTTTGGTCGCCGCCCGCAAAGCCGGGAAGATCCGTTTCATCGGCTTCACCGGCCACAAGGATCCCGAAGTTCACCTGTACATGCTGGAAGTAGCGCGCCGTCACAGCTTTCGTTTCGACACGGTGCAGATGCCGCTCAATCTTTTCGATGCGCACTTCAGGAGTTTCGAGAAGAAGGTGCTGCCGGAATTGGTCGCCGCCGGCATCGGCGTGCTGGGCATGAAGAGCATGGGAAGCGGCGCGCTACTGAAGAGCAAGGCCGTAACCCCCCTCGAGTGCCTTCACTACGCTCTGAACCTGCCCACATCGGTGGTGATCACCGGAATCGACAGCATGAAGCTCCTCCAGCAAGCTTTCCACGCGGCCGAGACCTTTGAGCCTCTCACTAGACAACAAGTCGCCAAATTAAGAGCCAAGTCGGCCGGCGCTGCCTCGAACGGCGAGTATGAGCTATTCAAGACCACTTCGATTTACGATTCCACGGCCATGCATCCGGAATGGCTGGGCGAGAATTCCAGCCGCACGGAACGCCTGGCCGGCCTTTGACGGACCGCGCTTCACACTGGATATCAGGGCTGCACTGAACCCGACCGCTGGTGAACTCCCTTGACCAGGCGGCGAGAGTTTGTCGCGGCCTTAAGCTCGCGTTCCGCCTCCAGCCAGTTCCGTTCCGAGGAATCCGGCGGTTGCCCTTGTTCCAACCAGAGTTGATGAGCCCGCGTCGCAATATCCGCGTAAGTGGGAACCTCGGCTGGATGCGAGATTGGATCTTCTTCCAGATCCGGATAGTGCCGGCCATCCACCGCCGTAGTGCTGGTTGACTTGCCGTCGTGATCCGCAGGACGCACCATATTGGTTACCTCGCTTCAGGACTTGGAGGACGATTTCTTTTTCGGGATCCGGGCCCCTGATTTTCGGGCTTCGCTTAAGGCTACTGCCACGGCTTGTTTGCGGCTGGCAACCTTCTTCCCGCTTCCCGACTTCAGCGTGCCTTCCTTGTATTCATGCATGACCTTTTTGACTTTGCTTCTGCCCTTGGTCGGTGTCTTCTTAGCCATACTCCTCCCTGCTGGATAGACCCTTTGGGACCGAATCTGTTTCAGGAGCGCCGGCCAGCCATTTTCGGGTTGTCGCTTTAATCCGCCGCTCCGGACGTGAGCGGCAATGGACCGGATTTTTCCAGGCGGACATCGTGATGGGTCGTCTTGCCATGTTCCACGACCCCCTCTCGAATCCACTCCGAGTCGTGTTCGGCCGCCTTCACCCAGAGCGAATGGCGCCCTCGTGGGAGATCCATCAGTCTGTACCGGCCGGCTGTATCCGATCGCGCGCGAAAACAATCCCGCTCATGGCATAGCGAGCCTCGATACACAAGACACGGCAATCCTCATGCAGCCGCCGGCAGATGAGCGCCGGCTTTCGAGCGGCGGTGATAAATCGCGCGCAGCGTGTTCATCACGTCTTCGAAAGAGACCGGGGGCCGGTCCGTATCGCCGTGATGCCGCGCCTGCAGCGTGACGTCATCCAGAGACAGGATGCCCACCAGGGCTCCCTCATCGTCGACCACGGGCAAGCGCCGTACTTGTTCCGCCGCCATGATCTTGAGCGCGGATCGGAGATGGTCGTCCGCGCGACAAACCACCGGCGCGCGGTGGATCACATCGCTCACCCTGAGTTCGCTCGCACGCTGGTCACGCGTACCGAGAGCGATGCAGATATCCCGGTCGGTAATCACCGCCGTAACTTTGCCGTCATCATTCACTACCGGAAGCTGCCCGCAGTTGTGTTCCCACATCAACGCGGTCACCGCCGCCAGGTTCATGCCGGATCGGCAGGAGGCGGCCGCTCGCTTCATCACTTCTTGAACTCGCATGGTTCCCTCCTTTGCGGACATCCTGTGAAGTGCAATCCGGCCGCCAGTACGCCGGACGTGTATTGCCCTATCTTCTGCGAACTTAAGACTTTCAGGTGTTGGGCTACCAATGCCGAGGTGGGTCAAAACACACAGGATGGCACTTTTCACCGTGAAGAACGTCTAAATGAATGAAGGGCGGATTGTCACAACGCTTCGTTTCCGCGCCTTCCGGAGTTGAGACCGAAGTCGTCCTATGCTGTTTGATACCCCCAAGTAGGGGCATCCCGTCCCCACTAACCTCTATCCCCACACCCATGCGGTCTATGCTGGATTGCATGAAACCACTCAGTGAACGAGTTTGTCTGGTTACCGGCGGCACACGCGGGATAGGACGAGCCATCGCGAAGATGTTGTTGATGGAAGGCGCGTCGGTGGCAATTTGCGGTCAGCGGCAGGAAACCGTCGATCACGCTGTGGCCGGGCTGGCGGCCGACGCCGCCGGTAAAGTCAAGGGCAAAGCTGCCGATGTTAGAAACCATGAAGAAGTCGCGGAATTGTTCAGGTTCGTCGACGCCGAATTCGGCCGGCTCGATGTGCTGGTCAACAACGCCGGCGTGGGAATATTTCGCCACGTGCGCGAACTTTCTCTCGATGAGTGGAAGCACACTCTGGAAACGAATTTATACGGCGCGTTCTATTGCAGCCGTGAAGCTTTGTTCAGGTTTGGAACTAACGGTGGCGGGTACATCGTCAATATAAGTAGCATGGCTGGCGCGAACGCATTTGCCGGAGGAGCTGCTTATAACGCTTCGAAGTTTGGTTTGACGGGTTTCACCGAAGCGATGATGCAGGACGTGAGGAATGAGAACGTGAAGGTCAGTTACATCATGCCGGGAAGCGTGGCCACGGAATTTAGCGGGCGGGCGTCAACGGATGGCGCAAATTGGAAAATCTGGCCGGAGGACGTTGCAGATATAGTCCGTCTGCTCCTTCAGATGCCCGAGAGAACGCTCGTCAGCCGGGTTGAGGTGCGCCCTACCAGGCCGAAAAGTTAAGGAAATGATAGAAAATGCAGCGGAATCCGAATTCGATCGGGAGCATCCTATAAATGGCACTCGGGTTGCCTGAGAATTTGTGGAGAGGGGAGCTAAGGCAGACAGCTCCTCTAAGACGAAAGGCGGTGGAGAAGATGGTACGGCTCAACATACCGTTGGACCCGGCCAAAACCGGAAGAGACGCGACACAACTGGAGACCGGACTCCGTCGAATGATCGTAGGGCAGGATGAAGCGATCCAGCAAATCGTCAACATCTACCAGATGCACCTCACGGGGATGAACCCTCCCGGACGGCCGATCGGGAACTTCCTGTTCCTCGGTCCCACCGGTTCTGGAAAGACGCGGATCGTTGAAGCTACCGCCGAAGTGTTGCTGAAGAATCCGCGCTCGGTGATCAAAATCGACTGTGCGGAATTCCAGCACAGCCATGAGATCGCCAAGCTGATCGGCTCGCCTCCCGGATACCTGGGACATCGCGAGACGCACCCGCTGCTTTCGCAGGAAGTGCTCAACCAGCATCACACCGAGAACATCAAGCTCAGTTTCGTGCTGTTCGACGAAATCGAGAAGGCGTCCGACGCTTTGTGGAACCTGCTGCTCGGCATCCTGGACAAAGGTGTTCTGACGCTGGGCGACAACCGCAAGGTGGACTTCTCGCGGGCCATGATCTTCATGACCAGCAACCTGGGCGCCTCTGAAATGAGCGCCATTATGAGCCCCAAGCTGGGCTTCAACGTGGGCCAGGTGAACGCCGATACAATGTCCGGGGTGACGGATGAAAAGATGACCGGTAAGCTGGCGCGCAGCGGCATGGAAGCCGCCAAGCGCAAGTTCACCCCGGAATTCATGAACCGCCTGGATAAGATCGTCACCTTCCAGCCGCTGGGAAGCGATCAGCTCAAGAAGATTCTGGACATCGAGCTGAACCTGGTTCAGCAGAGGATCTTCAACGCGCCGCCCGAACGGGCCTTCGTGTTCACGCTGTCCGACCACAGCAAGGATTACTTGCTCACGGAAGGCACCGACATGAAGTACGGCGCTCGTCACCTGAAGCGCGCTATCGAGCGGCTGCTGGTCCAGCCGATGTCGAACCTGATCGCTACCGACCAGGTGCGCGGCGGCGACTGGATTCGCGTCGACTTCGACGATAGCCAGAAGATCCTGAGCTTCGCACGCGAAGCCGAAGGTCTGCCGGTTGCCGACATGGCTCGTTTAGTCGACACGTCGGTCACGATACCGCAGCTGACGTTCTCGCAGGGCGCGGTCGCCGAACCGGCGCGCACGCAGAGCGCCCGCAGCTCGAAACGCAGCTAACTTCTACTTGTAAAATTGAAACGCCCTGGGTTTCGGCCCAGGGCGTCTTCTTTTTGGTGTGTTCTACTTGGTGTGTTCTACGCGGCGCACTCGCCGCGGCCGAGCTTCAATGAGAACGCGACGTCGTCGCCCCAGTCGTTATACATCTCGGGCTGCATCTCCGAGGGTTTCACCAGGTCGGCCGTGAGTTCCTTGAAAAAGGCCACTTTCTGACGCATCACATAAGCGCGGAATGACTCGCCGTCCTGGTGGTTCTGCTGGTAATGATCCAGGATGCGCTCGACGGCCACCGGTACCAGGCGAGCAGGCAAGCTTTGCACGGCCAAGCCGAATTCATGCTGGCCGCCGCCGAGAAGCATCAGATAGTACGGTACTTCCTTGCCGTCGATTTTGCGGGAATTGCCGTAGAAGCCCAAATCGCCGATCCAGTGCTGGCCGCAGGAATTGGGGCATCCGCTGATGCGGATCTGGAGATTTCGGACGGCCGGATCGTCATACTTGCGCACCGTTGCCGCGAGCGCATCGCCCAAGCCCATGGATTTGGTCAGCGCCAGATTGCAGCTATAAGCGCCCGGGCAGGTCACCACGTCGCTGATCTCATCGGCGCGATCCTTGGCGAGGCCCAGGCGCGTCAGAGCGCCGTAGACGCGCTGCAGCGCACCCACGGGGACGTAGGCGAACACGATATTCTGCGCCATGGTGACGCGCATCGCGCCTTCCGAAGCCTGATCGGCGAGCGACGCCAGCCCGCGCATCTGATCGCCGGTCAGGTTACCCTGCGGCGTCATCACGGTGACAATGGCGTAGCCGGGCTGCTTCTGCGGACGAACGTTGGTCTCGCGCCAGGCGTTGAACTCAGGCGATGCTTCGAACATCGGCAGTTTTTCACCCGTCGCGGGTGGTGGTGGAAGCGGTTGAAATCCACCGAAATTTTCCGGAACTGTCTCGGGCATCGGGATGCCGCCATTCGCGAGGATGTCCTGATATTGCTCTTCGACCGTGTCGCGCAGCCATTCAAACCCACGGGCTCGCAGAACGAATTTTAATCGCGCTTTGTTCTTGTCCTTGCGGTTTCCGTGGACGTTGAAGACGCGGAGCACGGCTTCCACACGGCGCACGATATCCTCGGCGGGAATAAACTCATGGAGGAGCTTGGCTTCCACCGGGAGAGGCCCCAGGCCGCCCGCCACGGTCATGCGGAAGCCCTTCACTCCATCCCGGATCACCGCGCGCAGGCCGATGTCGTTAATTGCGGTGGCGATGCAATCCTCGGGGCAGCCGGAAAACGCCACCTTGAACTTACGCGGCATGGCGTCGGTCAGCTCTTTGTGCAAAAATGCGAACGCCAGACGGCGGGCGTACGGCTGCACATCGAATGGCTCTTCGGGATGGATGCCAGCCAAGGGACAAGCCGTAACATTGCGAACGGTGTTATAGCAGGCTTCACGAGTGGTCAGGCGACTGTCAGCCAGCAGATGCAAGGCATCCGGGACTTGGGTCAGCGGCACAAAATGAAATTGCATGTTTTGGCGCGTCGTCAGATGGCCTTTGCCGGCGGCACAGAAGTCGGCTACTCGAGCCAGTTGCCGCATCTGAGCCGATGTGAGCAGCCCGCCCGGAATTTTCGTACGGACCATCTGAACGCCCTCTTGGCGTTGGCCATAGATGCCGCGGCGCAAGCGGAAAGCCCGGAATTCGTCGGCCGTCAACTGGCCCGCGAGGAATTGCTGAGCCTGTGACCGGAACAGTTCGATATCCGCGCGAACGGTGCTATCGTATTCCTGCTCAAGGAGTTGCTGTTGATTTAAGACGTCCGCTGTAGCCATACTCTAATTCCCTATAGAGATTATACTACTTCCCTGCCGGGCAGAGGTCACCTCGCAGTCTTCATGATCATAGCACCGGCGGCGAGTATCGGCTGGCCTTCCCGCAGCAGCGGAATTTGGGGTACGCTGATGCAGTGGCAGACCGCAACACCCAGGAGATGTTCCATGAACCGTCTTGTTCTTAAGTGGATTGTGATCTCGGGCGCGCTGCTTGCGCCGGCGGCCAGTTTCGCGCAGGTCTCCTGCACGCGCGAAGGACTTAAGGCCGCAACCGATCTCTACATCGCAGCTCAGAGTAAGGGCGACATGGCCGGCCTGCCGCTCGCGAAGGGGTTGGGTTATGTCGAGAATTTTAAGGCCATGAGCGTCGACGAGAGCCTGATCAAGAAGGCGATGAAGATCGACCATAATCGCAGCCTGCTGGACACCTCGACGTGCCAGACGTACACCGAAATCATCGTTTCAGATAAAGGCGCACCGTATGCGCTCGGCACGCGGATGCGAATCAATCACGGACTGATTGCCGAAATCGAAATGCTGTGGACGACGACGGGTTACTGGGGGTTTAACGTCGACGCCTACCTGAAGTACGCGACCTCCGAGGATTGGAGCCCCATCCCCGCCGCCAAGCGTGACACCCGCGCGACCTTGGTGGCCGCCGCTAACGCGTACCTGGATGCGTTCCTCGAAGGGAAAAAGGACTTAGTGCCGTGGGGCTACCCCTGCAATCGCACCGAAGGCGGCATGCACACCGGCACGGGAGTTGCGACGGATTCCTGCGACGTCGGCGTACCGAGCGGGGTCAACATCGCGAACCGGCACTTCGTGGTCGACGAGACCCTGGGAGCCGTGGTCGCCTTTTGCACGTTCGGCGCCGGCTCGGCTACCGGCGGCAGCGGAGCGCCCGATACACACCTTTTCCGCGTGGAGAACGGCAAGCTGCGTTTCGTCCACACGATGACGCATCTGTTGCAGGCGAATGGACCAGGCCGGGGAGCCCAAGGCAAGGGGCCGGCTGGCGCCTCCAACAGCCAGAAATAACACTCCGCGGGGGTATACTTCGGGGATGCCATCGAAAACCTTGTTGACGATGTCGGCTGCCGCGACCCTGTTCGCCGGGTTTGCATGGGGGCAGACAACTCCCGTCGTCCAGTTGCAGAACCTGGCGCACACCACCGAAAGTCTCGAAAAAACGGTGCCGTTTTACCGCGATGTGCTGGGCCTGCCGGTGAACGGAGCCCGCGATCCGCTCGCGCAGCAACCGCAGAAGCTCGACGACGATATGTCGATGTTCACTGCCACGAAAGGCATGAGTTTTCGCGGGGCGACGTTCCGCATCCCCAATGCGGCCTTTGGGTTTGAGCTGACGGAATTCACAGGCGGATCGCGCAAGCCCGTGCGGCCGAACATCCAGGATATTGGCGCCGCGACGCTGGCGTTGCAGGTGCGCGACATTGACAAAGCTCTGTCGAAAGTAAAATCCTCGGGCGCGGCCATCGTGACTGTCGGCGGCGCCCCCGTAAATCCAACCGGGAACTCGGGCAGCAAACTTCGCGAGATCGTGGTTCGCGATCCCGACGGCTTTTTTGTCGAATTGCAGCAGCCCGACCCGCTGCCCCCCTCGGCTGCGAGCGCGACCGGCGATATTCTGGGCGCTTCGGTGCAGTTCTCGATCGAAAATTCCGAGAAGACCGTCGCGTTCCTGCGCGAGGCGATCGGGTTCAATCCGCGGCCGACCGGCGCGTTGGCGACGAATGCCGTGGTCGCGAACCTCATCGGTCTGCCGGGAGCGAAATGGCGCATCACGCATGGCAGCATCCCCGGTACCATGCTCGATTTCGGACTGATCGAGTACGACGGCGTGCCGCGCGCGAAACTGGCCGCAGGCGCGGAAGATCCGGGATCGCCCGCGTTTACGATGGTCGTGAGCGATGTCAATGCCGCTGTCGACCAATGGAAGAAAGCCGGCGGTAGTGTCGCCACCACCGGCGGCAAGGCCATCGTGCGAGCCAATGGCGCCGGTAATGTGTTCGTCCGCGACGTCAATGGTCTGATGTGGGAGCTGATTCAGCGCGCAGCGCAGAGGTGAGGGACATGATCTTCAGATTCAAAAAGACGATCACATGGGTCGCTTCGGCGACCGTGGTGTTGACGATCACAGTAGCTGCCAGGGCGCAATGGGAACCTTATCCCTGGAAGCGAGTGCCGCGCACCGCCGATGGCAAAGTCGATCTGAATGCGGCGCCGGTGCGCACATCTTATGGCAAGATCGATTTGTCCGGATTCTGGATGCCCGAAAATCCGACCAAGCACCTGCTGAACCTGGCCGCCGACATGAAAGAAGAGGAAATTCCGCTCACGCCGTGGGGCCGGGGCGTCTACAATGAGCGAATCGCGAACAACGGCAAGGATCACCCCGGCGTCTCCTGTCTTCCATCCGGCATCCCCGAAAAGGACAACATCCCCGATGGACTCAAGCTGGTGCAGACGGAAGACCTGACATTGCTCCTGCACGAGTCCCGCACCATCTACCGGCAGATCTTCACGGACGGGCGGCCGCTCCCCAAAAATCCCGAGCCGACGTGGATGGGATACTCGATCGGTCATTGGGACAAGGACACCTTCGTGGTGGAGACGATCGGACAAAACGGCAAGACCTGGCTCGATATGAAAGGCCTGCCGGGTACCGAAGCCCTGCGCGTCACCGAACGTTTTTCGCGGCCGAAGATCGGTCACATGGACATTGCGGTTACTATTGACGATCCGAAGGCATATACCAAGCCATGGGACGTCAAAATGGCGTGGCGGCTGATACCGGATACCGATCTCATCGAGAGCATCTGCGAAGAGAACAACCGGGATCCTAAGCACATGGTCGGCAAGTAACACACCTCGAACTAAGGAGGTCGCACTCATGTCCCGATCGGCGATCGCGCTGCTGGCAGTCGCGTTGGTTACGGCTGCCGATGCCCAGTGGTTGAATCATCCGACGCCAGGAATCCCGCGCGGCGCCGGGGGCAAGCCGAATCTCGCGGCTCCTGCGCCGCGTACGCCCGACGGCAAGCCGGACCTATCGGGTTTGTGGAACAAGATCTCCCCGAAGTACTCGCGTAACATCGCAGCCGACCTGAAACCCGGCGAGGTTCAGCCCTGGGCGGAGGCTTTAGTGCAGAAGCGCAAGGAAGACCTGGGCAAAGATTATATGAACGTGCTGTGCGTGCCGCTGGGCCCCGGCTACAGCACGGACGCGGACAGCACCGGCGCGGAGATGATCAAGATCATCCAGACTCCGGCCCTGATCCTGATCCTCAACCCGGATCTGACCTATCGCCAGATCTTTCTGGACGGCCGCGCGCTTGAGGCGGCTCCCAATCCGAGCTGGATGGGCTACTCGGTCGGGCATTGGGACGGCGACACCCTGGTGGTCGAGAGCAACGGATTCAATGACCGGACGTGGCTGGATCACGATGGCCATCCGCATACCGAAGCGCTGCGTATGACGGAACGCTACCGTCGGCGCGACTTCGGCAATCTCGATGTGGAGGTGACCCTCTCGGATCCCGCGGTTTACGCCCGCCCCTGGACCGTGGCAGTGCGCGCGGAGCTCGCCGCCGATACGGAGATGATCGAATGGGTCTGCAATGAGAAAAGCAGCGAGGTGCAACACTGGGTCGGTAAGGCCTCGGATGAGAAGAAATCCGAAGTAAAAGTCGCCCCGGCGATTCTGGCGAAGTACACCGGCACCTACGAAGAGCAGCCCAAGCTATGGCGTCTGGTTCCGAGAGTGGTCGAGATTACGCTCTCCGACGGCACGCTATTCGGCAACATGGACGGAAGAGGAAGAACGCCGCTGGTGGCGCAGTCCGAAACGTCTTTTTCCGGTTTGTATGGCTTAGGAGTCGAGTTCGTGAAAAGCGACTCCGGTGAATCGGGGCAACTCTTTGTGAAGCACGTATCTGGCGATTACCGGTTCGCCCGCACGAAGTAGGCCGCGGGCCGTACGTCGATCACAACGTAGCGGGCCGTGCAAACGTGAACAACCTGCGTGGATTGTCGACCAGGATATGCTTCAAAGCGTGGGCGTTCTTGCCTGCGATCTCCCAGATCCAACGATTGAGCAATTCCCCGTCATTGGGCATCTGGCCCTCTTTCATATTGGGATGAGGCCAATCCGTGCCGGTGATGACGCGGTCGGGAAATTCGTCCGCCAAGGCGCGCGCAAACGGCAACACCTTGGCCCACTCCTCGGCCTTGCTGGATCCGGTGAGGCGCTCCGGGCAGGTCACTTTGGCATAGCAATCTTTTTTATCGCGAAACAGCTTTAAGAAGCGCTGAAACTCGGGGGCATCCGCACCGTTGTTGATCGCAGGCACCGCCATGTGGTCGAACACGACGGGGATCGGAATTGCTTTGATGTGCGCTTCCAGATCCTTGAGATCGGCCGCCTCACAGTAGAGATCGATATGCCACTCATGCTTCAGCCTGCCCGCGTCCCACAGGCTGCATAGACGTTTCGCCATGGTGACCATCTCCTCGGGCGGAGGCGGGTTGGTGAGGCGCTTGACGTAGCTGTAGCGCACGCCGCGCACACCCGCTGTGTCGAGCTCCACCAGTTCCTGGTCGGATATGTTCTTATCGACGAAGGCAACACCCAATGCCCTGCCCTTCGATTTCTTGAGGGCGTTGAGCATGAAACTGTTGTCTGTACCGTGGCAGGTGGCCGCCACAATGACCTCGCCCGAAAAGCCCAGAAACGTGTCGAGCTCTTCCAGTTTTTTCCAGGGTGCGAATGCCGGATCGTATTTGCGATCGTCCGACCAGGGGAAGGGCGTCATCCCGTTACTGTTCACGTGGCAATGGGTGTTGATCGCGCCGGGCGGCATTTCGAACGCGGGCTTATCGGGATTCGGATTGGGCTCAAGATTCTTCGCGCGAGTGGGAGCCCTCTTGCGGGGCTTGTCGTTATAGTGATGCCGGTTGACCTCGCGCGTCTCGGAAACCATGGTGTATTCGCGGCCCTCTTCCATCTTGTACTTCTCTGAAAGATGATCCACGATGATGTCCTCGAGATCGAGTCCCAGATCCTTGCGCAGGCGATCGCCAAGGGGCCCCTTGCGATCGGGCTTGTCACCCAGAGCAAAGTTCACGGAGACGCGTTGGCTGGGGCCGGTTTCGTCGCCGACAATGCAGAAGACCCAGGGCGTCAGCGTCGTCGCGACACGGTTTCGCAGCATCGTATTCTTGGGCTCTTCCGTCACCGGGTCGAGCGATTGATGGCTTTGCAGCAGAGCATGCAGTTTTCTGAGAAGTTCTCCGTTGTTCTCGAGAAAAAAGTGCTCCATCTCTTTCGAACATTTCACTTCAAGATTTGGCACGCACTCAGTTTAGCCGATCAACAACGGATTGTGCCCGGTCCCGAATCACCGGCGATTGACCAGCCTGACTCCAGCGTGTGACCCTGACCCATATGCCCTCGGGGTCCAAGCGAAGCCGCAAGTCGAAACGGGCGACGCCATCCGCGGCATCCGTTCCGCAAATAGCGCGGTTCACGCTGTCGAAAAAATGGACCTGGGTGATTTTGGCCGTTATTCTGACGATCGCGGCCAGCCTGAGATTCTCCGGACTGGAAGCCGCTCCGCCGGGTCTGTACATCGATGAAGCGGCCGATGGCGCCAACGCTGTCCAAGCCTGGGAGTCGGGAGATTTTAGAGTCTTCTATCCCGAAGATAACGGCCGGGAAGGTTTGTACACGAACGTCGCATCGGTGTTTATCCATGTCCTGGGGTCTAACGCGCGGGCGCTGCGGCTGCCCGCCGCGATCTTTGGATTCCTGACCGTCGCGGGCCTGTACGCGCTGGCATCCGAGCTGATCTCTGTGCCCGTAGCACTGGCGGCGGCCTTCTTCCTGGCCACCAGCTACTGGCACTTGAATTTCTCGCGTATGGCTTTTCGTGCGATCGCCGCACCTTGTTTTTTGGTGTGGGCTCTGTACCTGCTGTTATTCGCGTTCCGGCGGCGCCGCGGCCGGGCCGATTTCGCAGTGTGGGCCGCACTCGCCGGCGTGCTCTACGGGCTTGGGTTTCAAACTTACATTGCTTACCGCGTCACTCCGATCCTGATGATCCTGGTCCTGGGCTTCTTGTTCGCAGAAGCGTGGCGGGGCGGGTGGATGCGGCGCTACTGGATCACGGCGGGTCTGTTCACTCTGGGAACAGTCGCTACCGCGTATCCGCTCGTAAGCTACCTGCTGAGTCATCCGGGCACGGCCAATAACCGGGTGAACCAGGTATCCATTTTCGATAGCCCGAACCTGGAGCAAGATATCGAGACGAACACTTGGGCGACGATCGGGATGCTGTACTGGCACGGCGATACAAATCCGCGGCACAACTATCCCGGTCGCCCTGAAGTTTTCTGGCCGGTGTCAGTTTTGATGACGCTGGGCGCCGCCATTGCCCTTTGGAAGATGTTCACACGCTGGTCTCCGGCGGCCTGGCTCGCTCCTGTTCTGCTGCTCGTATGGATAGCCTGCGGAGCCGCGCCGGCGATTCTGTCCAACGAGGGTCTCCCGCATGCGTTACGGTCTATCCTGATGCTGCCTCCGGTGATGCTGTTGGCAGGAATCGGCGCCGCTGGAAGTTTATCCCTGGTTTCTCGCCGGATCCCCCTCCGCGTATTGACGGCGGCCGTCATTGCTCTGGCCTGCGCGCTAGTGGGCGAGACGGGCTACACGTATTTCTACCTGTGGGCCAAAGACCCATCGACTCCCCAGTCGTTCAGCCCGAAAGAAGTGCATCTGGCGGCTGAAATTAATTCTCTTCCTCCGGGACAGGCGAAGGTGGTGGCGATTCAGGGGCCCATCGAAGCGTCGGACCCGTTCTACCCGCCGCTCCTACCCCTGCGGTTCCTCACCAGGAGCGTGACGCTACAGCAACAGGAAAAGTCCAATCTGCGCTTTTATACCCCGCTCACGTTTCCTGTTCCCCTTTCGGGAGGTGCCCAAAATGGCGATTTTTGTTCACAGGCTAAAGCGGCCCTGCCGAATACGATCGTGGTGTGCGTCGCGCTTTGAAAGGACTTATCTTGTGGTAACGATGCGGAAGCCGGTCTCGACGCGGTGGTCCATGATACGGTTCCACATCACGCGGGCCGTGCCCATAGCAAAGGCGTGCGAGAAGCCCACCAACTGGCCCGAGTGCAGCGACTGATTCGCGTGGGACATGCGAAAACCGCTGGGGCTCCGGTCCACCAACTCACCGAGAATCTCCATCGGCTGGGGATCGGCGAAGTTCACCAGAACGGGGCCCTCGGCGGGCTGGCGGATCTCCTGGCGCTTTTCGTTGATCGCTACATTCATAGGGCCACGCGCTGCTCGGATTCGTAGAGTTTGAGTTTGCGGCTCAAGGTCCGCCGCGAGATTCCCAGGCGCGCGGCGGCCTTTTGCTGATGCCCGCCGGTGGCGGCCAGCGCCTCTTCAATCATGCGGCGCTCCATTGTTTCGAGACTCCCGCAATCGTCATCCGCATCGTCCGGATCCTCGTCATAGTCGCTGGCATCACTCATCGGAGAAGGCAGCGGCCGTAGCCGGAAATCCTGCGCGGTGATTTCTCCGCCCTGATTCATCACCCCGGCCTGAATCACGGCGTTTCGCAGTTCCCGGATGTTTCCGGGCCAGGAATAATTGTGGAGCGCACCTACCGCCGAACTGCTGAGCTCCAGGTCCGGAAAATGCTCGGCCAGGAAATGCCGCGCCAGTGGCTCGATATCGGCAGGACGGGCGCGCAGCGGTGGAACGCGCAGAGTGAACTGGCTGAGGCGATGGAACAGATCGCTGCGAAACCGGCCCTGGGCCACGGCTCGTTCCAGGTCGCGATTCGTGGCCGCCACTACGCGCACATCGACGGATACCTTGCGAACCCCGCCCAGCCGGTAATATGGAGCGCCGTCGAGCACGCGCAGCAGTTTCACTTGCAGGCGGGCGTCCAGTTCTCCCACTTCGTCGAGGAAAATGGTTCCCTGATGGGCCAGCTCAAACAGACCAGGCTTGGCGGTATCGGCGCCGCTGAAGGCGCCCCGCTCGTGACCGAACAGTTCGCTTTCCAGAAGCTGCTCCGGAAGCGCCGCACAATTGAAATCGACCCATGGCTTCCCGGCCCGGCCCGAATAATAATGGACCGCGCGCGCTACCAGTTCCTTGCCCACGCCGCTTTCGCCGGCGATCAGTGTGGTGGCGCTCGAACGGGCCACACGCTGGACCACTTCCATGAGCCGCTGCATGGGCTCGCTCACGATGATCGCGGTCATCCCCAGGAACACCTGAGAGGACGCAGCTTCAGCGGGCGGCCATGGTGCGGTGGGTAGTCGTGAGGCTTCCGGCATCATGAGTGGGGTTGCGTCTCTTCCATCTTGCCGAATCGAGCTCTCGTTAGCCCTCCGGGGAACACCTTACGCGACCTCAGAATTGGCCCGGAAGCCTGCGCCAGTTTGTCGCAATACCATGCGCCAGAAAGTGCCATACGATCGCGCCATGGGACGCTCAACCTACGCATCTTCAGGGAATCGAAGGATGGGAGCATTGGCTGTCGTCGTGCATCCAGAACAGAACATGCCGGAAGTGTTCACACCACCGCGGTCCGCGCCGGAGGACTTCCAGGCGCTTGCCAAACCTGCGGATCCCGGTGAGAACGCTCTAGTACCAGCCCTCCTGACTACCGGAGCCCGGGTATTAGTGGCCATGGTGGTGATCGCCGCGGTCGCGGTATTAACGAATGCCGCTATATTCTGGCATTCCCCCGATCTGATCAAGTTTGGGGCCTTCCTCTCGATTTCGCTGATCTCCGCGGGAGCAAGAGTGCGGGTTCCGGGGGTAAGCGGGCCACTGCCTCTGTCCTACTTGTTCGTGCTTCTGGGCCTGGTGGAACTCACTTCTTCGGAAACCATTCTGCTGGCGGGCCTGGTGGCTGTGGTGCAGTGCTATTGGAATCAAGCTCAGCGGCCTCGAATCTCGTTCGTGTTGCTTCAGGTGGGTGTGATGATCGCGGCAGCCGCGGCGGCCGAGCGCGTCTATCATTCCGGTTGGTTCGAGTTGTCCGAAGTCCACACCTCGCTGCGGCTGGCCCTAGCCACGCTGGCGTTATTTTTGATCAACACCGCTCCGATCGCCAAGTGGACAGCGATCCTCGAAAGTGGAAGCTTCGCAGGCGTCTGGCTGAGCACGTCTTTCTGGTCGTTGCCCCACTATCTGGCGGGAGCCGTCGTAATCCGTGCCGTCAGCATCGCGGCGCACTACGTCGCCTGGCAAACCGTGCTGCTCACGGGTCCCGTGGTGTATCTGATCTATCGTTCCTACCGGCTGTATTTGAATCGCCTGGAGGCGGAAACCACACACGCCGAAGAGGTCGCCTCGCTGCATCTTCGAACCATCGAAGCGCTTGCGCTGGCGATCGAGGCCAAGGATCACACCACCCACGACCATCTTCAGCGCGTCCAAGTGTACGCCCGTGAACTGGCCGCTTCGCTCGCTCTCACCGAAAGCGAGCTGCAGGCGTTGCAAGCTGCCGCACTGCTGCACGACATCGGCAAGCTGGCCGTGCCGGAACACATCATCTCGAAGCCCGGCAAGCTGACGCCGGAAGAGTTCGAGAAGATGAAGATCCATCCGGTTGTGGGGGCCGAGATTCTGGAACGGGTGCGCTTTCCTTATCCAGTGGCTCCGATTGTGCGGGCTCATCACGAAAAATGGGACGGCAGTGGATATCCCAGCGGGCTCAAAGGCGAAGAGATTCCGATCGGGGCGCGCATCCTGGCGGCCGTGGATTGCCTGGACGCGCTCGCTTCCGACCGGCAGTATCGGCGTGCGATGCCGCTCGAAGAGGCGATGAAAGTGGTCCGGTCGGAAGCCGGGCGGGCTTTCGATCCGCGCGTGGTGGACGCTCTGGATCAAGGTTACGTGCAGTGGGAGCGCAAGGCGAAGCTTCCCGCACCCAAGCCGGCCGCTTTGTCCAAAGATGTCAAGATCGAGCGCGGCCTGGCCCCGGCAGCGGGGTTTGAAGCTTCGAACGGATCGCCCGCGCCAGCCGATGCCGAGCCGGTGAATTTCCTGAACCTGATCGCCGGGGCCCGCCAGGAAGTTCAGGCCCTCTTCGAAATCTCCCAGGACCTGGGGAATTCGCTGAGCCTGGACGAGACGCTCTCGGTGCTGGACGTTCGCCTGCGGCGTATTATTCCGCACCACTCGCTGGCCGTGTGGATGGTTCGCGGCGACGAACTGATTCCGGAGTATGTCAACGGCGAGGACTGCCGCCTGTTTTCGTCGCTGAAGATTCCCGTAGGTCAGGGACTCTCCGGATGGGTGGCCGAGAACGGCAAGCCGATCGTGAACGGGAACCCTTCGGTGGAGCCTTCCTACCGCAACGATAAAACGCTGACATCGGGACTCCGGTCTGCGGTGGCGCTGCCGCTGGAGGGCGCCGGCGGCACGCTGGGCGTGCTGACTCTGTATCACATGGAGCGCGATGCTTTTACCAAGGACCATCTGCGGCTTCTGATGGCGATCGCCCCGAAAATCGGCATGTCCATCGAGAACGCGCTCCGGTTCCAGCAGGCGGAATCATCCGCAACTACGGATTTCCTGACCTCCCTGCCCAACGCGCGCTCCTTGTTCCTGCAACTGGACGCGGAGGTATCGCGGGCTCACCGCAACAACCAGCCGCTGACGGTGGTGGTGATGGACCTGGACGAACTGAAGCAGATCAACGACCGTTATGGCCACCTGGAAGGCAACCGGTTACTGCGGGACGTCGCCACCGCACTCAAAAACAGTTGCCGCGAATACGATTATGTGGCCCGCATGGGAGGCGACGAATTCGTGGTGCTGTTTTCCGGAGTTAAGCAGGCCGAAGCGGAACAGCGCGTCGAGGAATTCAGGCGCGTGGTGGCCGGCATCGGGATTCAATCCTTCGACAAGCCTCTCTCGGCGAGCGTCGGCATCGCGCATTTCCCCACCGACGGCACCGACGCGGAACGGCTTCTAGCCGAAGCCGACCGGCTGATGTACCAGCAGAAACGGGCTCGCAAGAACAACCGCGCGTCGCAATCGCGGGTGTGGGTGCGGGATATGAATACCACATCCGTGCAATAAGGCCGCGGATTAGTCGTGTCGCAGGGCGATCACGGGATCCACGCGCATCGCGCGGCGGGCGGGGATCAGACAACCCAGCGTCCCGGCTAAAATCAGCACGGCGGATGCCACCCCCAGGGTAATCGGGTCGGCGGGCGAGACTTGGACCAGCATGGACGTCAACAGCCGGTTGACGGCGAACGATACGGTCAGACCGATCGCCAGACCGATCGCCAACGGCAACATTCCCTGCCTCACCACGAGTTTGAGAATATCGTGCGGCGTTCCGCCGATCGCCATCCGAATCCCGATCTCTTGAGTGCGCTGGCTTACAAAATGCGCGATCACCGTATACAGACCGATCGACGCCAACAAGAGTGCGATCGCGGCAAAGATCAGGAATAAGGATCCATAGAACCGGCTGTCCCAGAATCTTTCCATACGTTCGCTTACCGACATGGGGCCATACAGAGGCAGGCCGGGATCCAATTCCTGGATCGCTTGCCGAAACGCATTTGTCAGTCCAGCTGGAGGGACGCTGGTTCGCACCAGAATCCATGCGCCTCCGCCCGGTTTTTGCCGGTACGGCAGGTAAACCACGGGGTCGAAAGTTTGCCGGGTTTGGTCGCTCTGGATGATATTCGGGGCCACGCCCACAACCGTGCGCCACGCCTCCGGCGTATCTCCATCGAACAAGCGGAAGCGTTTGCCCAGCGGGTCTTCTCCCGGCCAGTATGTACTCGCGAACAGTTGGTTCACGATCGCCACCGGAGCCGCCGAAAGTACGTCGGCGTCATTGAACTCGCGGCCGGAGAGCATCGCCGCCTTCACAACCCGGAAGTACGCGGGACTGATTTTCAGCGTGGAAAGTTTTCGATGACGTTCCTCTGGAGCATCTCCCGCAAGCTGGTACGTCAATTTGTTAGAGCCCGATGCAGGATATGCGTCGGCAGTCGCCACGGACTCCACTCCAGGCATAGCTTCCAGGCGTGTTAGCAGACCGTCGAAGAAAGCAATCTTGTCCTGCGCGCGCGGATACTTCTCAGATGGGAGATTCACCGATCCACCCAGCACATTGGCCGTATTCGCGCCGATATCCGCCGTATGGATCTTCAAGTAGCTGCGGATCATCACGCCGGCTCCCGCCAGCAGCACGACAGCCAGCGCCATTTCTCCGATTACCAGCAGGGCGGAGAGATGCCTTGCATGTCCGCCGCCCGTGGCGCCCCTGCCGCCATCCTTTAATGACGCATTGACGTCGAGTTTGGAAAGCCGGAGCGCCGGTGCCAGCCCGAACAGCAATCCGGTTCCAATCGAAATGGCGATGAGGTACGCGAGAACGCTGTGGTCCATGGAATAATCCAAGACGATCCAGGACGACTTGCTCGCCATCGCGGCCGCATAGCTCCGCACACCCCACTTGGCGATCCACCAGCCAAGAAAGCCGCCCACGCCCGACAGCATCACGCTCTCGATCAGGAGTTGCCGGATGATTCGCCACCGCCCGGAGCCCAGCGCGATCCGGATAGAGATCTCTCGCGACCGGCCGATGGCGCGGGCAAGCAGAAAGTTCGCCAGATTGGCGCACGCGATCAGGAGCACAAAACCAACCGCACCCCACATGGATCCGTAGATTAAGGCTCCGTTGGGACCGATGAAAAACTGGGTGAACGTCTGTATTTCAGGAAGCAGTTCCCGATTAGTCACCGGATACTCAGCTGCGAGCCGCTTTCCGATGATGTCCATCTCAGCCTGAGCGGTCTGGACGCTTACACCCTTGGCCAGGCGGGCGACGACCACCCATGTGTCGCGATTCTCCCGGCTCATGACCTTCGGCGTCTGGACCAGCGGAACCCATACATCCACTGTTTGCGGAAACGAAAAGCCTTGAGGCATGACTCCTATGTAGGTCGTCAAGGCGCCGTTCATCCGGACCGTGCGGCCAATGATGGCCGGATCCTTGCCGTAGCGGCGTTCCCAGAAGCCATAGTTCAGGATCGCGACCGGAGCCGCGCCGGGCATCTCATCGGCGGCCGTAAAATCCCGGCCCATGATCGGCCTCGCGCCCACCAACCGGAAAACGTCGGCGCTGTTTTCGTTCCCCATGAGGTTCTCTGGAAAGCCGCTTGAATCGGTGAGGGCGAGACCCACGCCGTGGACAATCGCCATACCTTCGAACGATTTCGACTGAGCCCGCCAGTCCAGAAAATCGGGATAGGAGACGCAGCAGTTGGAGTTTTTGTAGGAGATGTACCGAAGGCGATCGTTATCCTGGGCCAGCGCGAAACCCTTGAAGAGCACGGCGTTCGTCACCGTGAAGACCGTGGCGTTGACACCGATCCCGACGGCCAGCATCGTGACCGCGACTGCGGTGAAGCCGGGGTCTTTGACCAGCGTGCGAAGAGCCAACCGGATGTCGCCCAGCCAATTCATCTGTGCTTAGACGATTATAGAAGCCGAATCCTTCCGACAAAGATTCATGGGCCGGGGACCACGCCCAGCGATGTAAGCGCACCCGTGGAATTGGCGCGGAAGACTACAGTGAATAGGGGAGCATCGGACGTCACCTCGGCAACTCCTTGCTTGCCTGGAGTCGACAACGCGAACGCCACATGGTTGCGGCTTGGCAGGGCCGCCAAAGTACTCACCTCGCTGGTACCGTCGCTATAGCGGTAAGTAACGCTGATGGTGCTGGGCGGGATCGCACCGGGGTTGGTAATCGCGACGCCTGTGGCTCCGCCCGCGGTGTTGTCGAAGGGTAAGAAGAAATGTTTGCTACCGGAGGCCACGATGGTCGCCGTCCCTTCCTGCACCGAAGGCAGAGCCGTTTTTTGGCTATAGATGATGCTGCCCCCGACCGTAGCCGGCGCGGTCAATTCCGCCCATCCGCCGACTGTCTGGCCGCCCAGTCCGGCCGTCCGAATGGTCGCCGATCCGTCGGGTGGAATCGTTCCGGTCAGCGGCGCCGACCCCGCGTCCAATTCGAAGCGCGTGGCAGGAATGTTGCCTTGATCGTCGTTGAAGCGCACGGTATAGGACGCCGGCGCGGCGCCTCCATTGGTCAAAAGAACGGTGGTCTTGAACGCGTTCCCGTCGGCGACATGCGCCAGCGGACGGTTGGGCACGATGGTTGCGTCGATGCCCGCGGGTACGCCATCCAGGGCTGTAAACGCTCCAGTGGAATTCGCGCGGAATACCACTGCCAGAAGTGCCGCATCGGAAGTGATTTCCGCGACGCCTTTTTTGCCGGGGACGGACAGTGCAAACGCCCGATGGTTGCGGCTGGCCAGCGGAGGAAACGAGCTCGACTCGCTGGAACCGTCGCTGTAGTGGAACGTGACGCGAATGTTATTCGCCGCGGAGGCTCCCGGATTCGTAAAGGCCACCCCGGTGGCAGCGTTACTCGTGTTATCGAACGGCAGGAAGAAGTGCTGGCTCGCCGAGGTCCCGATGGTTGCCGTCCCCTCCTGTATGGATGGCAGGTTCGGATTCTTTTGACTGTAGATAACGCTGCCGCCGACCGATGCGGGAGCCGTCAATTCCGCCCAGCCATTCACCGTTGCAGGTCCGATCCCGGCCGTGCGAATGCTCACCGACTCGCCCGCCGGAAGCATGCCGGTCAGCGACCCGGTTTCCAGCTCAAAACGCATCGAAGGCAGGTTGCCTTGATCATCGTTAAAGCGCAGAGTATAAGGCGCCGGAACGCCTCCCGTGTTGGTCAGAAGAATTGTCGTCTTGAACGCATTTCCATCGGCGGCGTGAGCCAGAGGCGTGGTTTGATTCCCGGACACGGCGACCGTGAACGGAACGGAGAACAGCAGGTTGCCATGGTCGAACACGCGGGCTTGCCAGGTTCCAATCGGATTCATGTTTACGCCGGTCAAAGACAACCTGGAATTGCCGAAACAGAACGCGCCTGATTGCGCGCCCAGAGCGTCGCCGAAAAGCACGGCTCCGTTAGGAGCGAGCCAGTCAGCGGTCAGAAGGTTCGTGCGGGTTATCGCGGTGTTGAAAAAGAGATAAATGGTATCCGTAATTGAAAAAGACGTGATCGCGGGAGGTACGACGCAATTCCTCGAAGAAGGCGGTGTAGTGGTGACCCTTGGGTCGCTGAAGGTGGCGCCGAGTCCTGCCACGATCGCGAGCGCCGCCGGGAGGGATGTTCCCTGGGAGGTTACGACCGTGATATCCGCGGAACCGGGTGCAGCGATCAAGGCACTGCTGATCGTCGCGAGCAACTCCGTCCCGCTTATAAAGGTGGTCGGCAGGGGCGTGCCCATCCACTGGATCGCACTTCCCGAATCGAAGCCTGTTCCGTTCACCGCCAGCGTGAAGTTTCCTCCTCCGGCGATGACCGACCCGGGACTCAACCCGGCGATGGCGGGCGTCATCCATTGGTTCCCCAGATTCACGGCGAGGTTAAATCCGTCGACCGAGCCGAGTCCGGTTACCAGATCGTATCCGGGTCCGGCGGCATAGCCGAGCGTCCCGTTGGAACAGTCAGGAGAAGCCGTCACGCACGCGACGATATTGTTTCCGCTGGTGACGTCATGAAAGACGCCGGAGGTACTTCGGGCCATGCTATACAGATTAGGATTGATGTTGCCCAGGCCGGATCGAGTTTCCACGCCGTTCAGCTCCTGGTATTGATTGACCAAAGCCAGAATTCCGGCCAAAGACGGTGTAGACGCCGACGTTCCCCGCACCGGGAATAGCTTTCCGCCGTTCGCAATAAGATACCCGTCATGTCCCGCCGCGGCCAGAGAAACATCCGGTACCGAGCGGAAATTCGCGTCGGGAACGCCGGGCGCGACCTGCCACGATGGCCTGGGAAACGTCGAGCTCAAGCCGCCGCCGCTCGCCGCCAGGCCTGTCGCGTCCGATTCGTTCCAACCTTTCTCTGGAATGTAGGAGAGCGCGGAGCCCAAGGTACTTGAATTCACTGCCGCCCAGTAGGCGCCGTCCGCCTCATCAAACTGCGTTCCTCCCACCGAGGTTACTTCCGGAAGGCTCGCCGGAAATGACACACCCAACCCCAGAGATGCCTGGGTCTTCGTTGGTGGATCGCAGCCGGCGGCGCCCGAATCCCCGGACGACGCAAGCCAGGTGATTCCCTGCGCATTTGCCTGCTGTGCCAGAGCGCGCGCACTGATTAAGGAGACCTGTGAGTTTGCCAGCTCGCACGAGCCATAGCTAAGACTAACGACGGACCCTAAGTTCTGATCGACCGCATACGACACCGCCGTGGCAACATTCGTTGAGTAGACATAAATGATGTTCGCTTTTCGTGCGATGGAGCCGGCCCATTCGATATCCAGATCGGCTTCAATTTCGTCCCCTGTATGGCCAGGATCGGTAGAGCCCGGCACCAGCATGATCTGCGGGTCGTTCTGCGGTAGGCCGTACTTGCTGTGAAACATGCGAATATCGGCTAAATCAACGGCGGACTGTCCGGCCACCACGATCCTTTGTCCCGAGCCATCGTATCCGGCATTGTAAAGCGGCCCCAGGTTGTAGATGGTCGCAAAATCGTCAGGGGTCAGATAATGACTACCGGAGGCTCCCGTGAACTGAGGACGCAGAGAGTTCGAGGCATACTGCGACGCCTTGGGATGAAAATCGTCCAGTCCGAGGATGCCGTTAACCAAGGGCTCCATCGCCGCGGGTATCGACGGTTCACTCGAGTTGGCAAAATGCGATTCTCCATTAATTCTGTACCTGCGGATTTCGGTCCCCAGCGCTGCATTCAACTGATCGGCCGTGCCGCTGAACGAAATCCAGTTGCGGCCACGCGAGATTGGGTCCACCGCCAGCCCCCCGGATTGCAACCAGGACACGATGCTGGCCGCATCGTTGGGACTGACGCCAAAGCGGTCGCCAAACTCATCCGGAGTAAGCCAGGAATGATAGTTTCGCGAGGAGCGATCCTGCTGCTGCGCGAGCAACTGATCCAGCTCCGCCTGCTGGGCGGCCGAGCGCTTTAGTATGACCCTTACGTGGTCCAGCCTCATGGTCGGATCGACGGGACCGGCATCAAATTGAGGCCTGGCGTTGGGGTGGATATTCCCTCTTAGCTGGATAGTCCGCAGACGATCCACTGGCCCGGCAATTCGATCCTGCTGTGCCAGGAGAGTTGCCAGAGGCATTAAAAACAATACCAGGACGCGAAGAATGCGGGCAGAGCGATCGTGCATGGAATTTACCTGAGTATTTAACGGCAGCTTTCGTTGTCGAGACGCGGTTGCGGCTATTTTATCAGGGAAACGACGGCGGCTCCGGGAGGACGTGTTGCAAACGTTCCCCTTGACTCTTCGCCCCTTATTCGCTATCCTTGCACTAGGCGAATATAAGACGAATATAGGATGCATCCATGTCTACCTCTATCCGCATCGGAACCGCAGGTTGGTCGTATCCCCATTGGAATGGTCTGGTCTACCCGAAGGCGCATGCTTCCGGGTTCCACCCGCTTGAGTTGATCGCAAAGCAGCTCGACTGCGTGGAGATAAACAGCTCGTTTTATCAGCCACTCAAGCCAGAAGTAGTGAAGTTATGGATTAAGAAGGTCGAGGCCTATCCCGACTTCGCATTCACGGCCAAGCTCCATCAGGATTTCACGCATAAACGGGTGCTGGACCCAGCCGGCATCGCGCTTTTCAAGGAAGGGTTGTGGCCGCTGTTGCGAGCCAGGAAGCTTGGCGCCCTGCTGATGCAATTCCCGTGGTCGTTCCGGTTCACGGCAGAGAACCGGGAGTTCTTCATCGACCTCCGCAGGGCCTTCCACGAGTTTCCGCTGGTCGCGGAGATGCGCCACAGCAGCTGGATGGCGGAGGAGGCCATCGGCACCTTCCTTGACTACCGGGTGGGGTTCTGCAATATCGACCAGCCCCAGTACACCCGGGCCATGCCGCCCACGGCGATCCTGACTTCCGAAGTAGGTTATGTGCGGCTGCATGGGAGGAATCCGCAAAACTCATTGGGCGCATTCGACCAAGCGGCCCTGCGGAGGCGGCAGCACGACTACTTGTATTCGCAGGCGGAATTGGAGGAGTGGGCGCATCGGATCGAGCAGACCAGCCGGTTTGCCGATCGGACGTTCGTGGTGTTCAATAACGATGCTGCGGGAAAAAGCTTCGTGAACGCGCTACAGATGCGTGCATTGATCAGGGGCGTACATGGAAACGCCCCGAAAGATCTGCGGCGCCGCTACCCGGTGGAACTGGAGCATTTCGGGCCCCAGTATGCCGAGCAGCAATCTTTGTTTACGGCTGCCTGAGAGGAAAGAAAAAAGGGGGACACCTCCTAACTTCCGCAAAGCTAGTAGCGGAGCGAACACCAGGAGGTGTCCCCTTTTTTCCCCTAAGAGCTTGCGGCTATCTTCAAGAGAGGCTACTCTATCCCCTCCCGTAAGCTCCTGACTTCGCCAGCGCGGCAGGGGACAGAGTAGCCTGTCCCCCTTTTCAGCAAGCTACTACTCGGCCAGCGTTTCCTCGGGACCAGCCGGGGTTTCGGCTTCCGACAAACCACCCGCATACAGCGCGCGGGTTTCTTCGTCGTATCCGGGAATCGCATCCAGAGGCACTGCTTCGGCCTCGGCGGCCAATTCCTCTTCGATATCCTCCCCGGCGATTTTCACCGTCCGATAGTATTCCATGCCGGTACCGGCCGGAATCAGGCGGCCCATGATGACGTTCTCCTTGAGGCCGCGCAGATGATCGACCTTGCCGTTGATGGCGGCTTCGGTCAGCACACGCGTGGTCTCCTGGAAACTCGCGGCGGAAATGAACGAATCGGTCGAGAGCGATGCTTTGGTGATTCCCAGCAGCACCGTCTTGCCCAAGGCCGGCTTGCCCCCGGCTTCCGATACGCGGTTGTTCTCTTCCCGGAACTTAAACTTGTCGACCACTTCTTCCGGAAGGAATTCACTGTCGCCGATATCCTCGACCTTCACCCAGCGCATCATCTGGCGCGCGATCACTTCCAGGTGCTTGTCGTTGATATTCACGCCCTGCAGACGGTAGACTTCCTGGATTTCGTTCACCAGGTACTTCTGCAGTTCCTTTTCGCCGAGCACGGCCATGATGTCGTGCGGATTGCGAGGACCATCCATCAGCGGATCGCCGTGATGAACGCGCTCGCCTTCCTGAACGTTGATGTGAACACCGCGCGGGATGGCATATTCCTTCTGCTCGCCATCGTCGCCGACGATGTTGATCTTGCGAGTACCCTTGGAGATCTCGCCGTACTTCACGATACCGTCGATTTCCGTGATGACCGCGGTTTCGCGCGGCTTGCGGGCTTCGAACAGCTCCACCACACGCGGCAGACCGCCGGTGATGTCCTTGGTCTTGGTAGTAGCGCGCGGGATCTTGGCCAGCACGTCGCCGGCGTGGACTTCATCGCCATCCGCCACCATCAAGTGGGCGTGCATCGGCATCAGGTAGCGCTTCTCGTCGTGTTTGGACGAACCGGCCCGGACGATGACCGCGGGGATCCGCTTTTCGTCGGGCGAATCCGTGACCACCCACTGCGAACGGCCGGTGATTTCGTCCACCTGCTCCGTCATGGTGATGCTGTCGATCAAATCCTTGAAATGGACGGTGCCGCTGACTTCAGTGAGAATCGAGAACGTGTATGGATCCCACTCAAGCAAAACATCGTTGGTCTTAACCTTGGCTCCGTCCGCGAAGTGAATCTTCGCGCCGTAAACCACCTGATAGCGCTCTTTTTCGCGGCCCTTATCGTCGAGCACGGCGATGATGCTGTTGCGGTTCATGGCGATCAATTCGCCCTTGGCATTCTTGACCGTCTGAATGTTGTGGAACTTCACGAAGCCGTTGGATTTGGCGTCCTGCTTGGATTGTTCCGCCGATCCGGTGGCCGCGCCGCCGATATGGAACGTACGCATGGTCAGCTGCGTGCCGGGTTCGCCGATGGACTGGGCGGAGATGATACCCACCGCCTCGCCGCGTTCGACCAGCCGGCCGGTGGCCAGGTTGCGTCCGTAACAGAGCTGACAGACTCCGCGCTTGGATTCGCAGGTCAGCACCGAACGGATCTTTACCCGCTCGATACCGGCTGCCTGGATCTGGTTGGCCAGATCCTCGGTGATTTCGTTGTTGACCTTGATGATCAGATTGCCTTCATAGTCCATCTGATCTTCGAGAGCCACGCGGCCGACGATGCGGTCGCGGAGAGGCTCGATAATCTCGCCGGATTCAACGATAGGCTCGACGTAAATGCCGTCGCTGGTTCCGCAATCGGTTTCGGTGACGATCACGTCCTGCGCCACGTCGCACAGGCGGCGGGTCAGGTAGCCGGAGTCGGCGGTCTTGAGCGCGGTATCGGCCAAGCCTTTACGTGCGCCGTGCGTGGAGATGAAGTACTCCAGCACGTTCAGACCTTCGCGGAAGTTCGCCGTGATGGGCGTTTCGATGATTTCGCCGGACGGCCGGGCCATCAGGCCGCGCATACCGGATAGCTGGCGGATCTGCTGTTTCGAACCGCGCGCGCCGGAGTCGGCCATGATGTAAATCGGGTTGAGGTAGCGGCCGGTGCGGTCGTCCTCTTCCATGGTCTTGAACATTTCTTCCGAAACGCGCTCGGTGACCTTGGACCAGATTTCGATGACTTTGTTGTACTGCTCGCCGCGGGTGATGGAGCCTTCCTGATACTGCTCCTGCACCTCGATCACGGCCTTCTGCGCCTTGGCCACCAGGCCGGCCTTTTCGCCGGGGACCACCATGTCGTCGATGCCGATGGAAATTCCCGCGCGCGTGGCGTACAGGAAGCCCAGCGACTTCACCTTGTCGAGCATGGTCACGGTGGTCGAAAGGCCGAACTTCAGATAGCAATAATGCACCATCTGCGTCAGACCCTTCTTCTTGAGCAAGCCGTTGATGAACGGCATGTCGTCCGGCAGCACGTCGTTGAGGATCACGCGGCCGACGGTGGTGTCCATGTACTGCTTGCTGAACTCGATCGGCTCGGTGTGGATCAGGTTCTGGTTGTCGAACGCCTTCACCAGGTCGATCACCCTGCCGGTATAGCGCAGCTTGATGGGAGTCAACGTTTCAACTTCACCCATTTCGAGGGCAATTAAAACGTCGTCAGTGGACGCAAAGGTGCGGCCTTCGCCCTTCGAACCAGGACGAGCTTTCGTCAGATAGTACAGGCCCAGCACCATGTCCTGCGTCGGGACCGCGATGGGCGCGCCATGCGCCGGCGACAGAATGTTATTCGACGAGAGCATCAGCGTCGAAGCTTCGATCTGGGCTTCCGGTGACAGCGGAATGTGGACCGCCATCTGATCGCCGTCGAAATCGGCGTTGAACGCGGTGCAAACCAGCGGATGAATCTTGATGGCCTTGCCTTCCACCAGTACCGGCTGGAACGCCTGAATGCCCAAGCGGTGAAGCGTGGGGGCGCGGTTCAACATGATGGGGTGATCTTTGATCACTTCCTCGAGGATGTCCCAAACCACCGGATCCTGCTGCTCCACCAATTCCTTGGCCTGCTTGATGGTGGTGCAATGGCCGCGCTGTTCCAGACGGTGATAGATGAACGGCTTAAACAGCTCCAGCGCCATTTTCTTGGGAAGTCCGCATTGGTGGAGCTTCAGCTCGGGACCGACCACGATCACCGAACGGCCGGAGTAATCGACGCGCTTGCCGAGCAGGTTCTGGCGGAAGCGGCCCTGCTTGCCCTTGAGGGTGTCGGACAGCGATTTGAGCGGGCGATTATTAGCTCCGCGCAGCACACGTCCGCGGCGGCCATTATCGAACAGCGCGTCCACGGCTTCCTGGAGCATGCGCTTCTCATTCCGAACAATAACATCTGGTGCGTGGAGCTCAATTAGCTTCTTCAACCGGTTGTTGCGGTTGATCACGCGGCGATACAGATCGTTCAGATCGGAGGTGGCGAACCGGCCGCCATCGAGCGGCACCAGCGGGCGCAATTCCGGTGGGATCACCGGCAGCACGTCCAGGATCATCCACTCCGGCTTATTGCCGGACTTGCGGAAGCTTTCCGTCACGCGCAGGCGCTTGGCGTACTTCAGCTTCTTCTGCTGCGACGCCTCGGTCTGCATCCGCTTGCGAATGTCTTCGCTGAGGAAATCGACGTCGATCTTCTTGAGCAGTTCCTTGATGCCTTCGGCGCCCATCATGGCGACGAACTTGCCCGGGTGCTCCTGATCGAGCGCGCGCTTGCGCTCGTCGGTGATAACCTCACCCTTCCTCAAGTCGGTGACTTCACCCGGATCGACGATCACGAAGGCTTCGAAATACAGCACGCGTTCCAGCTCACGCAGCGTGATATCGAGCAGGTAGCCGATGCGCGATGGAAGACCCTTGAAGAACCACACGTGCGAGCACGGGCTCGCGAGCTCGATGTGTCCCAGACGTTCACGACGAACGCGCGAGAGTGTGACTTCGACACCGCACTTGTCACAGATCACGCCGCGATGCTTCATGCGCTTGTACTTGCCGCACAGGCATTCCCAGTCGGCGATCGGTCCGAAAATACGGGCGCAGAACAAGCCGTCGCGTTCCGGCTTGAAGGTCCGGTAGTTTATGGTTTCCGGTTTGGTCACCTCGCCGTGCGACCAGCTCCGGATCTTTTCCGGAGAGGCCAGCGAGATGCGAATCGAATCGAAATCCGCGATTAAATTTGCACGATCATATGGAGAAGAACGATACATAAAATCTCCTATTCCGATTAATCAGCGGCAAGGGCAGTTTCCAGGCCCTCGCGCGGCTTCTTCATCAATTCCACATCCAGACACAGCGATTGCAGCTCGCGAATCAGGACGTTAAAGCTTTCCGGAACGCCCGGTTCCGCGGCCGCCTCGCCCTTGACGATGGCTTCGTAAATCTTGGCGCGGCCGTAGACGTCGTCCGACTTTGCGGTGAGCAGCTCTTGCAGCACATAAGCGGCGCCGTAAGCTTCCAGTGCCCAGACTTCCATTTCGCCGAAGCGCTGTCCGCCAAACTGAGCTTTGCCGCCCAGAGGCTGTTGCGTAATGAGCGAATACGGCCCGATGGAGCGAGCGTGAATCTTGTCGTCCACCAGGTGCGATAACTTCAGCATGTAGATGTATCCGACGGTCACCGGCTGCTCGAACGGCACGCCGCTTAAGCCGTCATGAAGCTGGATCTTGCCGGAGGTCGGCAGGTTCGCCGATTTCAGTTGCGACTTGATGTCCTTCTCCGTGGCCCCGTCGAATACCGGGGTAGCGAAGCGTACGCCCAGAGCCTGCGCCGCCCAGCCCAGGTGGGTTTCGAGAATCTGGCCGACGTTCATACGGCTGGGAACGCCCAACGGATTGAGCACGATCTCGACCGGAGTTCCATCCGGCAGATACGGCATGTCCTCATCGGGAACGATGCGCGCGATCACGCCCTTGTTGCCGTGGCGGCCGGCCATCTTGTCGCCGACCGACAGCTTGCGCTTCATCGCGATGTAGCACTTGACCTGCTTGATCACGCCGGGGGGCAGCTCATCGCCCTTCTTGAGCTTCCCGACGCGCTCCTCGGTGATCTTCTCGAGCACCGAAATCTGGCGCGAGGTCATCTCCTCGATCTCGTCGATCTGCTCGTTGATGCGCGGATCCTTGTCCTTCAGCTTCATGCGCTTCAGGTCGCGGGCGCGTAGCTTCTCGATCAGGTCCCGGCTCATATCGGTCCCTTTGGCGAGCAGCTTCTTGTTGGTCTTCTCATCGTGCAGGTCGGCCAGGAGTTCCTTGCCTTCGAGCAGATTCGCTAGGCGCTTGGCGCGCTCGTCATTCAAAATGCGCTTTTCGTCTTCGAGATTCCGGCGCATGCGCTCTTCCGAGCCTTCGAGAATCAGCTTGGACCGCTCGTCGAGTTCCGCGCCCTTGCGCGAAAACACCTTGCAATCGACAACCGTTCCTTCGATGCCTGGCGGGCAGTAGAGCGATGCGTCCTTAACGTCGCCGGCCTTTTCGCCGAAGATCGCGCGGAGCAGCTTCTCTTCCGGAGTCAGCTGCGTTTCGCCCTTGGGAGTCACCTTGCCGACCAGGATGTCGCCCGGCTTCACAGTTGCGCCGATGCGGATGATCCCGCTCTCGTCGAGGTTCGTCAGGAAGCCCTCGGCGATGTTCGGAATGTCGCGCGTGATTTCCTCCGGACCCAGCTTGGTATCGCGGGCGTCCACTTCAAATTCCTCGATGTGGATGGAGGTGTAGTAATCGTCCTTTACCAGCTTTTCGGAGACCACGATGGCGTCCTCGAAGTTATAGCCGCGCCACGGCATGAACGCGACCAGGACGTTCCGGCCCAGAGCGAGCTCGCCGCTTTCCGTGCAGGGACCGTCGGCCAGCACAGTGCCCTTCTTGACCTTCTGGCCCTGGAAGACGATCGGCTTCTGGTTAATGCAGGTATTTTGGTTGGAGCGCTTGAACTTGGTGAGCTGGTAGATGTCGGCGCCCACTTCGCGCGAAAGTTGCCCTTCCTGGCTGTTGCCTTCCACGCGCACGATGATGCGTTCGCTATCGACGGAATCGACCACGCCGGAGCGCTTGCACAAAACAACGGCGCCGGAATCACGCGCAGTCACGTGCTCCATGCCGGTGCCGACATAGGGAGCTTCGGCGCGCAGCAGCGGAACGGCCTGCCGTTGCATGTTCGATCCCATGAGCGCGCGGTTGGCGTCGTCATTTTCAAGGAAGGGGATCAAGCTCGCGGCGACAGAAACCAACTGCTTCGGACTCACGTCCATGTACTCGATCTCGCCCACGTGTTTCAGGACGAAGTTGCCGGCCTGGCGCGCATTGACCAGCTCGGCGGTAATCTTGCCCTTCTCGTCGAGGCCGACGTTGGCCTGCGCGATGATGTACTTGTCTTCTTCCCAGGCCGAGAGGTAATCGCAGTGCGCCTCGAACTCGGCGGGTTGCTTCTTGGCGGCTTTGTTGACCTTGTCGATCTCGCCGCGCAGCATGATTTGCCCGACCTTCAAGTCGGCTTCGCCCGGATTCAGAATCCGGACCTCGTCCACCACGTGGCCGTCTTTGACGCGGCGGTAAGGGCTCTCGATGAACCCGTAGTCGTTGATCCGCGCAAAACACGAAAGCGAGCTGATCAGTCCGATGTTCGGACCTTCCGGCGTTTCAATCGGACAGATACGGCCGTAGTGCGTGGGATGCACGTCGCGGACTTCGAATCCGGCGCGCTCGCGGGACAGACCGCCTGGTCCAAGAGCCGAGAGACGCCGCTTGTGCGTGATCTCCGACAGCGGATTGGTCTGATCCATGAACTGCGAAAGCTGCGACGATCCGAAGAATTCCCGGATCGCGGCCATCACTGGCTTGGCGTTGACCAGATCGTGCGGCATGGCCGTCGACATTTCCTGGTACACGCTCATCTTTTCCTTGATGGCGCGCTCCATGCGGACCAGGCCGATGCGGAACTGGTTCTCAAGGAGCTCGCCCACCGCGCGGACGCGGCGATTGCCCAGATGGTCGATGTCGTCCACCGACCCGATGCCCCTGCGCAGCTTCAGCAGGTACTGGATGGTGTCGATAAAATCGCGATGATCGAGCGTGCGCTTATCGAGCGGCGTGGCATCGGCCTTGTCATGCAGCTTGATGTTGAACTTCATGCGCCCGACACGCGAGAAGTCGTATTTGCGGGCATCGAAGAACATCCCCTGGAACAGTTGCGTCGCGGTATCCACCGTCGGCGGATCGCCGGGACGAAGCTTGCGGTAGATTTCGAGCAGCGCGTCGTTCTGCTGCTTCACGCCGTCCTTGCGCAGGGTCATCGAAATGACGTTGCCGACGTCGTCCAGCTCGGGGAAGAATACTTCAAAGCTGGGAATCTTGGATTCCATCAGCTTGCCGACGATGGTCGTGGTCAGTTCGTGATTGGCCTCGATCAGGACTTCGCCGGTATCCGTATCGATGACGTCGGCGGCGACGTACGCCCCTTCGAGATCGTTCGGGGCGACTTCCACATGGTCCACCTTGGCCTTCTGGATTTCCTTGAAGACGCTGGCGGTGATTTTGCGGCCCTGGGTGGCGATGGTTTCCCCGCCCTTGGTAATGGCGTGCGAGAGCTTGTGCCCGATGAGCGCGTCGGTCACTTTCCATTGCAGCTTCTTGCCGCTGATCACCACTTCGCTGCACTTGTAGAACGCGCGCAGGATATCGGCGTCGGTCTTAAGACCTAATGCCCGAAGAAACACCGTCCCGTAAAACTTGCGCTTGCGATCGATGCGGACGTGCAGCAGGTTCTTGTTGTCGTACTCGAATTCCACCCAGCTTCCGCGGTAGGGAATGATCTTGCCCAGGAAGTATCCCTGCGCCGGCTGGCGTTCGAAGAACACGCCGGGGGATCGGTGCAACTGCGACACGATCACGCGCTCGGTTCCGTTGATGATGAACGTGCCGTTCTCGGTCATCAGCGGGATTTCGCCGAAGAAGACTTCCTGTTCTTTGATGTCGCGAATGGTCTTGTTGCCGGTCTCCGGGTCCTTATCGAACACCGTCAAGCGGATCGTAACTTTAAGCGGCGCCGCATACGTCATGCCGCGCTCTTCGCACTCCGGCACGTCGTATTTCAACTGCAAGCCCACCGGATCGCCGCAGCGGTTGCAGAAGGTGACGATGTTCTTGTTAAAGGTTCCGCAGCGCTGGCACAGAACTTCGCCGGAATGGAACGGATCCGTCTGGATCGTAGCGCCGCACGCCGGATTCCGGCACGTCGAGCGCAGGTGGTGCAGACCCTTGAGGTTCCCGCACTTGCACTCCCAGTTGCCGATGGCGTAATCGACGAACTCCAGTTGGCTCAAGCCGCGGAAGTCCGAGATCGGAAAGACGCTTTTGAAAACGCTCTCCAGACCCGTGTCGTCGCGTTCGCTCGGCAGCAGTTCCATCTGCAGGAAGCGTTCATACGACTTCTTCTGAACCTCGATCAGGTTCGGAATCGGGATGGTAGTCTTGATTTTCGAAAAATCGACTCTCTCGCGAGCAGCACCGTTTTCGGGGGTAGGCATGCTAAAAATTCCTCTATTCAAGAGCGGCGCCGGCAGACACAAGTCCGCCGGATCAAAACGCAAAGGCCCGATGGTGTGGACACACCTCGGGCCGACTATTTATTCGCAGGGCAGACGAACTGCCAAGCAGATCGCGGGATGCCAAATTCACTGTGACCAGGTCCGGGCGCTCTTTCCGGTTGTCTTAATCGTAGCAAACGCCGTACCACTCGTCAAACGGCGCCGCCAGTGGACAGACAATCCTCACCTTCGTCCACTGGCAGGCGGGCTCTCTTAGGCTAAGATCGCCTGCCCTGCCAATCACTTACAGGTACTTACTTTACTTCTACGGTCGCGCCGGCGTCAGTGAATTTCTTTTTGATGGTCTCGGCTTCTTCCTTGTTTACGCCCTCTTTGATGGGCTTGGGGGCTCCGTCGACCAGGTCCTTGGCTTCTTTCAAGCCCAGGCTGGTGACTTCGCGGACAGCTTTGATGACGTTAATCTTGTTGGCGCCGGCAGCCGTGAGAACGACCGTGAATTCGGTCTTTTCCTCGACCGGAGCCGCAGCTGCTCCGCCGCCACCTGCCGGTGCAGCCGCGACGGCCGCCGCCGCAGCCGAGACACCCAGCTTTTCTTCCAGCATTTTGACGAGCTGGGATGCTTCGAGCAGCGTCAGCCCCTGAATCTGTTCCGCAATCGCATTGATGTCAGCCATGTTGTTCCTTCGCTCTTTCGCCCTTAGGCGGAAAACTTGTTCTCTTTAACGCCTTGATCCACTACCACGGCCAGGTTACGGCCGACGCCGTTCATCACCGTCACCAGCCGCTGAGCCGGCGCATTGATCAGCCACAGCAACTTCGCGTAAAGCTCTTCTTTCGACGGGAGCGTCGCCAGGGCGGTGATGCCCGAGACGTCGATCACCCGGCCCTCGACCATTCCGGCCTTGAAGGTGAACGTCGGGTTCGCCTTGGCGTAGACGGTCAAGGCTTTCGCCAGTGCCACCGGATCGCCCGAAGTGTAGGCGATCGAGCACATGCCCTTCAGCTCTTTCAACAGCTCCGCCGACTTGGTCCCCTCGGACGCCTTCTCGGCGATGTTGTTTTTGACGACCTTGTAGCTGGCGCCCGCGCCGCGAACCGTCTTGCGCAGCTCGAAATCCTGCTGCACGGTCAGCTTTTCATAGCCGGTGAGGAAGACGTTCTGAGCCTTCTTCAGCTCGGCCTTCAACGCGTCCATGTCCTTCTGCTTTTCGGGTTTCTTTTTCATGGGGAGCTAGACCGCTTTCAGGTTGTAAGGCGTTACGTCAAGATGAACGCCGGGTCCCATAGTCGAACAGATCGTCGCGCTGCGAACGTATTTGCCTTTGGCCGCCGCCGGCTTGGCCTTGACCACCGCCTCGAGAAGCTTATTGGCATTTTCCACCAGCGCATTGGCTTCAAAACTCACTTTGCCGACCGGGCAATGAATGCAGTTGGTCTTATCCAGCCGGAACTCCACTTTACCGGCCTTCACTTCCTTCACCGCCTGCGCGATGTCATTGGTCACCGTGCCGGTCTTGGGATTCGGCATCAGGCCGCGCGGCCCGAGCACTTTACCCAGTCGACCAACCCCGCGCATCATGTCCGGCGTGGCGATCACGGCGTCGAAGTCGGTCCAGTTCTCGTTCTGGATTTTGTTGACCATGTCGTCGCCGCCCACGTAATCGGCGCCGGCTTCGGTCGCTTCGCGCTGCTTATCGCCCGAGGCGATCACCAGCACCTTTTTCGATTTGCCGAGCCCATTGGGAAGCACAATGGTCCCGCGGACCATCTGGTCGGCGTGCTTGCCATCCACACCAAGGCGCAGATGCAACTCCACGGTCTCGTCAAACTTGGCGAATTTGACCTTCTTGACCAGCGGAACGGCTTCTTCAACCGAGTAAGGCTTGATTTCGACTTGCTGGAGGGCAGCGGTATACTTTTTGCCTGTTTTGCGGCTCATAGTTGATTGGTCCAAACGGCCAAGCGCGAAACTGCCTCAGCCTCCCAAAGTGGTAATCCCGATAATAACAAAACCGGGATTGCTTGCGCAACCCCGGTTGATTGATCGGAGAAACTTCTCGACTCGCTTAGCCGCGAACGCGGCGACGCACAAAGAACAGTGCGATCAGACCGCTGCCGACTAGCGCTGAGGTAACCGGCTCGGGAACCTGTTGCCCGGTGGCGGTGATGTGGGCCCATTCCTCAAATCCGGCGTCCGAAGAATCCGTGTTTCCGAACGCGGAATACAAATAGATGTACGGAGTATTCGCCGGGACCACACCGGAAAACAAGGATTGCTTCACATAGAGGAACATGTCGAACCCGTTCCCACTGCCCTCATTGTTGTTGTAGTCCAGGATGACCTTACTCGGCGATCCCGTACCAGTGCAGCTTGAGCTTCCCGCAGTCGTACACGACACCGAAGTCGCCGTCAGGAAGTCGTACACCAGCGTCGCGCCAGGACCAGGCGTACCGCTATGACTCAAATTTCCTGTGCTCGCCACGTACAACTGGAGCGCATCGATTGAAATCAGACTCGTCTTGGCGGTTTCGTTGACGTCCAGCAGAAACGTGTAGTACCCCAACTTCGAAGTTGTGTCCAGATTGCTCAACAGCAGGCTGTGGGTAAAGATACCGCCTTTGTTGTCGTCAACGTTGTTTGCGTCCGTGTTGTACCCTTGCTCCGTCGGCGAATTTTGGAGTCGTTCGAACGAATCGATGCTGCCTGTGCCGACAGTGGTCGGAGCACTGGTCGCATCCAGGATCGAATCGCCCATGCCGCCGGTTAGGGTTGCTGTTCCCGTTCCGCTGAGGTCGATAACAACGGTAGCCTTCGCCGCCGCCGAAAAGGTCAATACGACCACCAACGATTGTATCGCCGAAATCATTGTCTTATTCATAAGTCGTCCTCCGTCTTCCCCCAGGCTCACGCTTTCAAAGCGCGATGCCCTCAAACTAAGGCCTTCTCCGTAGGCTTGAGGTAGAGTATACGGTCAGATTTGTTGGATTTAGCCCTCTTTTTTGGGGAGTACGGTCTCAAAATGGTACCGGTACGGGATGCTGCAAGGGACCACTAAGACGCGGAAGGCTCGCCGGCAAATAACAAAACCGGGGTTGCTTGCGCAACCCCGGTGATGGATCAGGAACTTTCTAAGTCCGTGCGCTTATCCGCGAACGCGGCGGCGCACAAAGAATAGTGCGATCAGACCGCTGCCGACCAGTGCCGACGTAACCGGCTCCGGAACCGTGCTGCTGTGGCAGGAAGGACCGCCAACCACGCAGCCCGTGATGTTATCGCCAGCATCCGTTCCGAAGCTGAAAATACCATTCGAAACAGTCGTTCCCGAGGTTACGCCTGCAATAGTGAAAGAGAACGTCGCCGAGCCATTTAGATAGGGGTTGTGATTTCCCGTGATGGAGGCATTGGGGGCATTCGACACCGACCCGATGATGGTCTGAGACGGACCATCAGCCAGCGAGTCCAGATGTATTGTCCCACCTGAGCTCGTCAAAGCCCAACCAGTAATCGTAGCGTTTGAACTGGTCACAACACCGCCGCTTGCAACAGTGACAAGACTGCCTGTGGGGGTGCTTGTCGTATTCAAGGGCACACCTGGAGCTGAGCTAAGCGTAAAAAAGAAATCGCTCAGGAGCTGGTCGGCCGCAAAGATGCCAGTTTGAAGGTTGTTTAATGTGACCGTAACGAGCCCGCCATCCGCCACGTTCACGCTTCCCGACGCACTCACCGGGTTTCCCTGAGCGTCGACGCCTCCGACAGTGTTAAACAAGACCGGAGTAGCGCCTGCCACCACCGAAAAGGTTAGTACCGCTAATACCGTACGAAACATCCATTCCTCCTGCGGACCAGCTCGCAATTTCAAGCCTGCGATGCTGGGAGCCTTAGGTCTTCGCCTTAGCCCAAAGTAAGTATACCTGAAGTGATCCGATTTGAACCAGCCTTTTCGAGCCTAGGTAGCATTTTAGTACTAGTATCACGAATGGCGCCACGCTAATCCGATGATTCCAATATGTCTCTTTCAAGCTGGCGCGGCATGGTCAAATCGCTCCCTTGGCAGATGACAAAAATGTGCCACCTGGTTAGCCTTGGCAGAATAGCCGGAGAACGTTCTGAAAACGCGAGGCGAGGTCTAGCTGCGGATGCGGCGGCGCAGGAAGAAGAGCGAGAATAGTCCGGTGCCGACTAGCGCAGAAGTGACCGGCTCTGGGACAGTGTTGGTGAAGCCGTTTAGCGTGCTCACTCCGATCAGGCCCGTGCAACCCGCGCCTTGGGGGCAACCAGTGCCCGGCGTGTTGGTCCCGTTATAGAAGACATCGGCCACAAAATACACCGGCGTCCCCCCGGTGGACTGGCTCACGATGTTCTGGATGCTGGTAAAGCCTCCGCTTCTCGATACCAGGAAAGAGAGGGTGTTCGAGCCGGCAGTGTTCGCCAGCGAGGTAGTCGCCGCGGCCCGGTCGAAATCGCCAAACCCATCGAATTGATACGTGCCAGCGGTCGCAGTGCCTCCGCTATAGGTGTTGGGCGTAAAACCGCTGTAGCTGAAATTTGCCGCGGCCAGATTGTCGTTAAACCCGAACGCGTAGTTGGTGCCGCCACCGTTAGGAAACCCGGTATTAACCAGGCCGAACCCATTGGCCAGATCGATATTGACCAGAATATCGCTGCCCTGCAAGGTCAGTTCCAGGGTCCCATAGGGACCGGAACCAAATGTGGTCGGGCCTGAATTATGCACATCGAACGTGTAGGTACAGTCGGTGGTCGACACGCAATCCGATGCAAAAACACTGGGTGCAGACGCGGCTGCTGCGAACATCGCCAGAACAAATATCCAATGCTTCATTCCGCTCTTGTCTCCTCCGGCTGTCCTAAACCTTGCTGTTACCGTTCTAAGGCCTTCTTCGAGGCTCGCTGTCAGTATACTCTGAACTTTCTGTTTTCCGAGTCCTGTCTTTGGTTTGAAGTTGGTCTAAATACAATCAAACAGTACTGGTACTAACGAAATCGAATGACCTCGGGCGTGCATGCTAAACTGAACATTCCAATGCCTCCTGACGAGCCCACGCTGCCGGCTAAGCTGCCCGCCGGCGCGGGCTTCGCGCGGCTGGTCGAAATCATGGCTCGCCTGCGCTCCCCGGGCGGCTGCCCCTGGGACCGCGAACAGACCTTCGACAGTATCAAACCGTACCTCCTCGAAGAGACTTACGAGGTGATGGACTCGATCGACGCCCGCGATTGGAACGGCCTGGCGGACGAGCTGGGCGATCTGCTGCTGCAAGTGGTCTTCTTCTCGCAAATGGCCAAGGAAGCCGGGCACTTTGATGTCAGCGATGCGATTGAGGCGATTAACAGCAAGCTCATCCGGCGTCATCCGCATGTTTTCGGTGAAGGCGAGGCAAAAACCGCCGACGACGTCGTCCGCAAGTGGGACGAGATCAAGGCCACCGAAAAGGCCGCCAGCACCAAGCCCAAAGGACTTCTGGGAGGCGTCCCCCGCAGTCTGCCTGCTCTGATGGAAGCGCGCCAGATCGCGGGCCGCGCCGCGGGAGCCGGATTCGACTGGAACAATGTCGAGGAGGTGCTCGAGAAACTCCGCGAAGAGCTCGACGAGCTGGCTCGTGCGCGCAAAGGCGAGTCTCAGGAAGCCCTGCAGGACGAGATCGGCGACCTGTTGTTTGTGATCGTCAACATCGCGAGGTTTCTGAAAGTGGATCCGGAGCAGGCCTTGCGCGGAACCAACGCCAAGTTTCGCCGCCGCTTCGCGCACGTCGAACAGGGCCTGGAGGCGCGGGGCAAATCGCCGAAAGAAGCCACCATCGAGGAAATGGAATCGCTCTGGCAAGAGGCTAAACGGCACGAGGGTAAGCTCCGCGGCGTATGATCGTCCGCGCTCTTGCCGGGCACGCCGAGTTCGCCGAAGCCGTCCGCCTGCAAAAGGAGATCTGGGGCTTCGACGATTTGGAACTGCTGCCCGTTCGTTTCTTCGTAGTCGCCTCACGTGTCGGAGGCCAGACTCTGGGGGCGTTCGACGGTGCGCGCATGGCCGGATTCCTGCTGGCGATTCCCGGCATCAAACGAGAGAGCGGAATCCAGTATCTTCACAGCCACATGCTGGGCGTGTCGAGCGATTATCGCGACGCCGGCGTGGGCCGCATGCTCAAGTCCACCCAGCGCCAGGATGCGTTGGCTCGCGGGATTCGGCTGATCGAGTGGAGTTTCGATCCGTTCGAAGCCAAGAACGCCTATTTCAACCTGGAGATCCTGGGCGCGATTGTGCGGAGCTACGTTCCCAATATGTACGGGGCGAGGGCGGGGTCGCCGGACGGTGACCTGCCTACCGACCGGTGTATCGCCGAGTGGTGGATTGCGGAGACCAAGCCCAAACCCGCGGTTGGCGCGCGCGTCCCCCTGCCCCCGCGGAAAACTCGCGCATCGCAAGAGTCGCTGGCTCGCGAATTGCAGCGGCATTTTGCCGATGGACTCGTTATAACCGGATTTGAGCGGGCGACGTTTGAACACAGCAGTGAAGCCGGAGCCTATTTGCTATCGCCATGGCCATCCAAATAGAGAAAATCACTCTCCGGGAAATCGCCATGCCGCTGGTGCATTTCTTCGAGACCAGCTTCGGCCGGACCACGCACCGCAGGATCGTCCTTGTGGAGGTCTTCAGTCAGGGCATTTCCGGCTGGGGCGAGGTCACCTGCGGCGAGAATCCCTTCTACAACGAAGAGTGGACCGAAGCGGCCTGGATGATCGTTCGCGATTATGTCGCGCCGCGGATACTGCACGTTTCTTTGGAAAGCGCAGCGGATATAGGTGCCCGCAGCGAGCACATCCGTGGACACCTGATGGCTCGCGGGGGCGTGGAAGCAGCAGTGTGGGATCTGGAAGCCCGGATGAAGGGGCTGCCTTTGTGGGAGCACATCGGCGGAGGCTGGTTCAAGGAAATCGCCTGCGGGGTTTCGATCGGCATCCAGGACACCGTGCCGCAGCTGCTCAAGACCATCGAGAAGGAAATCGCCGCCGGCTACCAGCGCATCAAGATAAAGATCAAACCTGGCTGGGACGTCGACGTGATCCGCGAGGTCCGCAAAACCTTTCCCTTAATCCGCCTGATGGCGGATGCCAATTCTGCCTACACCCTGGCCGATGCGGACCGGCTCAAGGAACTGGACGAGTTCCGCCTGATGATGATAGAGCAGCCGCTGGCGCACGACGAGATCGTCGATCATGCCGCGCTACAGGCGCACCTCGATACGCCCATCTGCCTCGACGAATGCATCCGCACCGTGCATCACGCCGAGCAGGCGATTCGCCTCCAGGCCTGCGGCATCCTCAACATCAAGCTGGGACGGGTGGGCGGATTTGCCGAAGCGCTACGAATCCATGATTTGGCACAAGCCCACAGCATTCCCGTGTGGTGCGGAGGCATGCTCGAATCGGGCGTCGGGCGCGGCCACAACATCGCTCTTTCGACGCTGCCGAATTTCGTCCTGCCGGGCGACGTTTCGGCCAGCAAGCGCTACTGGACCCGGGACATCATTTCACCGACCGTCGAAGTTTCGCCGCAAGGAACCATCACCGTGTCCGAAGCCTCAGGCTTCGGTTATGAGATCGACCAGGATTATCTGCGCCACGTCACGGTGCGGCAGGAAACTATCACGTGAGCGGATTCACGCGCCTGCTGCGCTCCAATCGGAATTACCGTTACACATGGATCGGGCAGGTGGTCAGCGAAGTCGGCGATCACTATAACAACATCGCGGTGTTCAGCCTGGTGCTGGCGAATACCGGATCGGGCCTGGTGGTGGCCGGAATCCTGCTGGCGCGCGGCGCCGCGGTGATGCTGGGCGGCCCCATCGCGGGCGTGCTGCTCGATCGCATGGATCGCAAGCGTCTGATGATCACCAGCGACCTGGTCCGCGCCGGAATCGCTCTGCTGTTCATCCTGGGCATCCCGAAGGGACACACCGGGCTGCTCTATGTGCTTAGCGGATGCCTGATGTTCGCGTCGCCGTTCTTCACCAGCGGGCGGGCGGCCATTCTCCCGGCCATCGCCAGCAAAGAAGAGTTGCACACGGCCAATTCGCTGACGCAACTGACGCAGTGGAGCACGCTGGTGATCGGAGCGTTTTTAGGCGGGACCTCGGTCGCGGGATTCGGCTACACGCTGGCGTTCGCGTTCAATGCGTTTTCGTTTCTGTTCTCGGCGCTGTGTATCTCGCGGCTGCATGCGCCGGGAGGCTTCCGCTCGGATCGCAGCGCGCTCACCGAAAGCAGAGTCGTCCGGCCCTGGCACGAATACACGGAGGGCCTGCGTTACATGCGCGCGACTCCGCTGATTTTGGGAATCGGCCTGGTGGGAGTCGGATGGGCCACCGGCGGCGGAGCGGCGCAGATCCTGTTCAGCATTTTTGGTGAAGTGGTATTTCAGCGCGGCCCCACGGGGATCGGCATCATCTGGGGATGCGCCGGTATCGGGCTGGTGGGCGGGGCGCTCTTTGCGAACTACATTGGCAAGCGTATTCGTTTCGACCATTACAAGCGCGCCATCTCGATGTGTTACGTGGTTCATGGCGCATCCTATGTTCTCTTCAGCCAGGCGCCGACGTTCGCCGGCGCGTTATTCTTCATCGCGCTCTCCCGCGCGGCTGTAGCGGTCAGTTCGGTGTTGAACACATCGCAGCTTCTGCGCCACGTCTCGAACGATTTCCGCGGCCGGGTGTTCTCCACTATCGAGACCTGGACCTGGGCCACTATGATGGTTTCCATGGCGATCGCCGGTCTGCTATCGGATCACGTGAGCCCGCGCACGATCGGGCTGTGGGCGGGCGTGTTCAGCTCGACTACGGCGATCTTCTGGGGCTGGGGCAACCTCAGTGGCAAGCTGCCGGAGCCGGCGCTGGCCGGTGTCGAACCAGAAGAGGTCGAGGTTCACGGAGATCCTACTGTATGATGTCGTCGCTCCAGGGCCGGGTGGTGCTCGTCACCGGTGCGGCCAAGCGCATCGGCCGTGGGATCGCGTTAAGACTTGCGCGCGAAGGAGCGCGGGTAGCGATTCATTATTCAAGTTCGGAAGTCGAAGCGCGGGCGACAGCGGCGGAATGCGGGAATGCCCCCACCTTTCGGGCTAATTTGGAAAACATCGCTGCGATCGAAAGATTGTTTTCAGACGTGCAGGAACATTTCGGAAAGCTCGACGGGCTGGTGAACAACGCCGCGCGATTCACGCGCAAAGATCCGCTGGAGATCACCGAGGCCGATTGGGACTTCGTCCATTCCGTCAATCTCAAGGCGACCTTCTTCTGCTGCCAGGAGGCTGCGCGCTACATGCTGACGCACGATGGAGGAAAGATCGTCAACATCAGTTCGCTGGGCGGCATTCGGGCGTGGCCCGATCATGCGCACTACTGCGCATCGAAAGCCGGCGTGATTCACTTGACACGCGCGCTGGCCCAGGCGTGGGCGCCGAAGATCACGGTGAATTCGGTGGCGCCCGGAGTGATCCCTTTCGGAGAACCCGACGAGCGCGTGAAGCGTTTGATCGCCAAGACACCCGCGGGGCGCGCGGGGACTGCCGATGAGATCGCCGATGCGGTGGTTTTTTTCCTGACCGCGTCGAATTTCATAACCGGGCAGGTGCTGGCCGTCGACGGCGGATTAAGCCAGAAATGACGCGGGTCGGGCGTGCCCGGCCCCTACGTTTTATACATATCCGGATACGCCCGGCGCTGCTCTTCGGCGATCTCCATCGCCGTCCCGATCTGGATCAGCTCGCCTTTACCGATGCCCGGGCAGTACTTCGATGTGCGATTCCACTCGCGCCGGCTTTCGACCAACTCCGGCCAGAACGGAAACGCGCGGCACTGCGTCGGCTTAGCGGGATGAATCGAGCAGCCGTGGCCTTCAAGGAACGGGCACTGCTTTTCAGGCGGCTTGCGGAACCGCATCTGGTGGCGGGTCCGGTAAACATATTTCTTTTCAAACGCCCGCGCCGGCATCCCCACGAATTTCGCGGCGCGCTTCAGGTCGGCTTCGGCCAGGTAGACGAAGCCCTCCTGGTTGCAGCAATTAATGCACCCACGCTGGCAGGTAAAGCGAAGCGAGTCCAAGCCCTGATCGTACCCTTTTTCCCGGCAAGCCTAGTACTCTATTCTTCGGGCCGGGTACTCCTTTCTGGTACAAAGCCGCCTGGGGCCTGACCCTTATCGACAAAACCTGGGCTATCATGGTGAAACCCTGTAGGCGTTAGTGTAGGAAACTCGGAGGGAATATGAAAGTATCGAAGCGCGTAATACTCGCGCTTTTGGCGCTATTTTGCATCGGCGGAACCGCTTTCTGCGCCACCTTTGGGAATAGCGTGCCCATCCGCGGAACGGTTTCCGATCTGGCCCTGGATGAGGGACGGGGCAGACTCTACATCGCCAACTTCAGCGCTGGGCGCATCGAAATCATGGATACTGCGAGCCGCGCGCTGCAGACTCCCTTGCTCACGCCGCTGCCGCCCAGTGCAGTATCGCTATCCCCGGATGGCGTTTATCTGGTTGCGGGGGAGTACAACAACTTTGGCGCCAGTACGGCGAAAGGCGGGCTGACGATCTTCAATCTGTCGGCCGGGACCAAGCAGGAGGTGGCCATCAACGATCCGGTTCTTGCCGTGGCGTTCGGAGCCGGCTCCCAGGCGCTGGTGATCACCACCCAGCAATTCCTGCTGGCCGATCCCAGTACGGGAACTACCACCCCTCTTCCCGCGCCCGTGGCTCTGGAAGGGAAACCGCTGCCGGTTCCGTTCTCCACGTTCCCGCCCAATATTATCCAGGCGTCCACGGGGGTTTCAGGAGACGGCCAGACGATCGTTATCCTGGCCCAGATCGCCAATGGCGATCCGAAAAATGCCGCGGTGCTGATTTACCGTGTGGGCCAGCTCCAGGTGGGAGTGCTGGGTATCATTTCGACGCCTCCGCTGGGCCCTCGTTCGGTCAGTGTGAATCAGGACGGTAGCTCATTCATGGCCGGCTGGACACTGATGAGCCAGGATATCTTCGGCTTGGCCGACGTCCCTTACGCGAACGGTGATTTCCGGCTGGGCGGGCACGTCTGGGATAACATCCGGAACCAGATCTACGTGGATGTGCCGGTAACCGCCACCGAAGCGCCTGTCCTGCACGTGATGGACACCGATAATTTGACCGTAAGGCAGCGGATTCAACTGCCCCAGACGATGTCGGGCCGCGCCCTGATGTCGAGCGACGGGAACACGGCCTATGCCGCCTCCGAGGGCGGCGTGCTGGTTCTGCCGATCGGCACGCTCGACGGGAGCGCTCCGCGCGTGACCGCGCTGCAGGAAGACGTAGTTTTCCTGGGCGACGCATGTAACCGCCAGATCATCTCTAAGCTCGTGAACATCGTCGATCAGGGCGGCGGCCATGTCGATTTCAAGCTGTCCCTGCCGAACGGGACCAAGGGCGTGCAGCTCAGCCAGACCAGCGGCGTCACGCCGGCGAGCGTACGCATCGATGTGGATCCCACGCTGTTTCAGAACGCCAAGGGAAGTACAACGATTCCGCTGACCATTACGTCGGCAGCCGCGATCAACATTCCATTTCCCGTACGTCTGGTGATCAACACCCGCGACCTGAACCAGACCGGCAAGCTGATCAACGTGCCGGGCAAGATCGTCGATATTTTGGCCGATCCCGTCCGGAATTATGTGTACCTGCTGCGCCAGGATAAGAACGTGGTGCTGGTGTACGACGGCTCGACCCTGAAGCCGCTGATGTGCGGCCAGCAGCAATGTCAACTCCGCACCGGCAACACCCCGGTCTCGATGGCGATGACCGACGACCAGCAATTCCTGATCGTTGGAAACGATCGTTCCCACCTGGCCAGCGTGTTTAACCTGGATGCGTTGCAAGCCGACGTCCCGATCGTTTTTGAGGACGGATATCCGCGTTCGATTGGCGTGGCGCATGGAGGAATTTGGGCCACCGTCCGCGTGGTGTCGCCCCCGGCGGACGTAACCTGCCAGGGCGGAGTCAGCAACAACCCGCTGTATCGGGTCGACTTCGATAACCGCACGGCCAGTGCCCCGCCCGCGCTCGGAGTCTACTGCAATCAAGTTCCCGCAGATTCTGCTTTGGCAGGCACTCCGTTCAAAAACTACATGTTGCTGGCCATGACCGACGGAACCGCAGCTATGTGGGACGCCGGGTCGGATACGTGGGTCGTTTCCCGAACCGATGGCACCGCCGCCAGCGGCGCGTTTGGAGCATTCGGCGATGATCAGTTCCTGGTGGACAACAAGGTGCTCGATCCGAGCCTGTATGCCGTCGCCACTCTGGAATCCGCCAGCGGCCACTCCTCCGGTATGGGGGTGTGGATCGACAGGAACACGGGGCTTCGCACCACCAACGCTAGCGATTCAGGCCCCGGCACCATTGAGCGTGTGAATCTGAACACCTTGGAAACATACAGCGCCAGATTGACGGCCGAGGCGCCAGTACTGGCGTCCACACTAACCACGCCTCCGATCGGCCAGATCGGAGAGACCATTCTTCCGTTCACCCGCACCCTGGCGATGGCCCCCGACGGGCAATCGATTCTGCTGCTCACACAGTCCGGGCTCACCCAGGTCGCGATATTATTCGATGCCCCAACGCCCGTCCCCATGGTATCCGGGCTGGTGAATGCAGCCGACGGCGGCACGGACGTCGCCCCCGGGGGCCTGGCTCTAGTCCACGGCAGCGGGCTCGCGTCACGATCGGAAACCGCTTTCACTTTGCCCTTGCCATCGACTCTGGGGGACGCTTGTGTGACCGTGGGGGATATTGCGCTGCCCCTGTTCCGCGTTTCCGCCACTGAAATCCTGGCCCAGTTGCCATTCGGCCTCAGCGGCGACGTGCCCTTGGTGGTTCGCACACCGGGCGGCGTCAGCGACCCATTCACCGCGCATATCCAGACCTTCGCACCGGCCATTTTCCACACCGGACAGGCTGGCGACCAGACCGGACTCGCCACCGTCGTTCGGCAAAAGAATGACGATTTCGTGGATTTCACCAATCCCATTCATCCCAACGACGTTCTGTCGATCTATCTAACCGGGCTCAGCCAGACCTCGCCGCCAGCGCCGTTTGGCGACGTCGCGCCCGCGGATCCGCTGTCGGTCACGGCGACACCACCCACCGTCACACTGGGCAATTCCACTCTGCCGGTGCTGTTCTCGGGCCTGGTGCCGGGCGAAATCGGTGTATACATCATCAACGTATCGGTACCCCACGGGGTGCCGAGTGCGGTACAAACCCCTCTTACCGTCAAGCAGGGTGGTTTCTCTACGACGCTCCAGGTTCGAGTCGTCAACCCGTAACAACGAGAAGAGTACAAAGGACCAAACATGCTGAAAAAACTTGTCTTGAGCGGCTTACTGGCGGCCGGCGTGGCCTGCGCACAGGAGTGGGAGGTCGGCGCCATAGGAGGCTATGGTTACGCTCCCCATCTCACGGTGAGTAAGGGCAGCGCCAAGGCCGAGACCGGAATCGGCACGGGCGGAGTGGTAGGCGTATTCGCCGGAGACGATATGTATAGATTCTGGAGCGGCGAACTGCGCTACTTATATCGCTTCGACGACCTCAAACTTTCTTCGGGAAGCGTCAAGGCGCCCACTTTCAGCGCCCACACGCATATCCTGACGGCGGATTTCCTGGGCCATTTTCGCCCCAAGGAATCGCGTTTCCGGCCGTTCATCGCGTTCGGCGGCGGAGCCAAGATCATGGTAGGAAGTGGAATCGAGTCGGCGGGGCAGCCACTCGGAAATTTCGTGGGATTGACGGCGACCCATGAGATCCTGCCGGTGGCCGATATCGGGGGCGGAATCAAGATCAACCTGCACAAGAATCTTCGCCTGCGCGTAGAGATGCGTGACTATATCAGCCCGGTACCGAACAAGGTGCTCGCTCCCGCGCCGGGGGCGAGCCTGGGTGGAGTGTTGAACGACATCCAGGGCATGGTCGGCTTAAGCCTGACCTGGTAAGACTTACTCGACGCGAATCGCGTAATCCGTCCAGCAGTTGGTGTCGCCGACCCCGCTGGTCTGCAGCACAAGCGCCGGCAATGGGTTTGGATTGGTCTGCTGGACCTTGGGATCCAGAATCTTGGCGATCTGATCGCGCAGGTCGTCCAGGTGCAGCCGGGTTTCGCGATCCGTGGTCCGCGCGAGCGCAACGCCGGCATCGGCGGCGATGGTCTTCAGCTCCCCGCGGAACATGGGACGCTGATCGTCATTCGCCCGCTGCGCTCCGTTCAGGCGCGTCGAGATCAGGTCGAGATAGGCGCGCTGTAGATTGCGGCGATAGGCGTCAACTTTGACGGAAGGCGCGTAGATCTCGCCGAAAATCCCCTTGCGAAGATCGGAGAGAAACTCCGCGGGATGGTACGCGGCCGCGCCGTCGATCGCTTCTTCCTCCACCAGGCGGCCGAAACGCTGGGTGGACAGCAGCGAATTCAGGACCTGCAATTGCGCGGCGCGGATACGTGTGAGCGCGCCGGCTGGTTCGATGCGCCGCAGGATTTCCGGCCCCAGCAGCATGGTGGGAGTCGCGAAAGCATTTTCGTTCGGGAATTTCACCGCGGCCACCTGACGCGCTTTGGGAACCAGGTTGAACCGAACCCCGTCCTGACCGCCGTGCTTTTCGAAAGAGTCGAACGCTCCTACGATCTGCGTCACGTGACCCATCTCATTGGCCCACTGGCCGACCACGCGGCCGTACACCGTTCGCAGATCGTCCCAATCCTGACCCTCGTGGGTAGTCGCAACCAGCAGATTGTCCATCACGCGCTGAAGGTTCTTCAAGCCCAGGCCGGTGGAGTACACGGCATCGGCGTCACCCACGGCTTCGGTATTCTCGCCCGAATCGGCGCCCTGCGCGCGATCGGTGCTGAATCGCAGCCAGGGTGTTTTCTCCTGTTCGCGCGCCCATTTATCCAGCGTTTTGTTTTCGTCATCGGAGACATTCGCGTCGTTGATCGGCGCGTACGCCCAGTGGATGGCCCACTTGTCATACGGCCCGATGCCAGGGATCAGGAGCTTGGGATCGATCTTGTCCTCGGGCTGCGCCACGTAGTTGAAGCGCGCATAATCCATGATCGAAGGGGTGTGGCTCATGGTCTTGAGCCATTCGGGATCGCGCAATTTCTCCGCCGGATACATCGAGCTGGCTTTCATGTTGTGCTGCAAACCCAGCGTGTGCCCGACCTCGTGGGCCACGACGAAACTGAGCAGCTCGCCCATCAAGTCATCCGGCAAGGGAAGCTTGTTCGCGCGGGGATCGAGCGGACCGACCTGCACAAAGTACCAATCCTCCACCAATTGCTGAACGTTGTGATAAAACTGGATGTCCGCGTTCAGGATCTCGCCCGTTCGCGGGTCGGAAATATGCGGGCCACTGGCGTTTTCCGTCGTCGAAGGCAGCCAGCGCACTACCGAATTACGCACGTCCTCCGGGCTCCAGGTGGGATCTTCGTCCGCCGTGGGCGCTTCTTTGGCGATGATGGCGTGCTTGAATCCCGCGGCTTCGAAGGCGGATTGCCAGCTCTCGATACCTTTCTTCAAATACGGCACCCATTTCTTGGGGGTCGCGGGATCGAGGTAATACACCAGCGGTTTTACCGGCTCCGACAACGCGGCCGCGGGATCCTTTTTCTCCAGCCGCCAGCGAGCCACGAACTCGCGCCGCTCAGCGCGATGCTCCGGACGGCTGAAGTCCATCGTGGCAGTAGTGAAATAACCCACGCGGGCATCGGCGAGCCTCGGCATCATCGGCTTTTCGGGAAGCTTGACCATGCTGAAGTGGACCACCACGGTTCCCGATCCAGGCCGCATGCCGCCCTGAGGACCGCCGCGCCCACCCGCTCCTCCCTGCGGATCAACCGGCGACGTGAAGGTCTGCGTCGATTCCGCTTCGATATTCGTCGGAAACGGGGTTACCCTTTCGATGTAGCTGCGGCTGGTGTCCATTCCCCGGCCGCGAACCCGGGCTCGCGCGCTCAGCTCCGGCACATCGCTCAGAAACAGGCGCGTGACGTCGATCACCGGCGCTTCGCCCGGTCCGAATGCCGCGATGGGAAACGACATAATGATCGAAGGATTGTTGGCCGCCTGCACAGCCTTGGCGATCGGCTCGCCCGGATCGGCTGTAATGTCGTAGGTAACCTCGCGCAGAAATACGCGGTTCTCGCGCCGTTCCCAGCGGCCCACCAGTTCATTCACCGTCTGTCCGCCATATCCGGCGCCGATCGTATTTTGCGCAATCTGCGCGACGAACAGGAAATCCTTGCCGAGCTCCGATGGCGGGATTTCGTAATAGTACGTGTCTGTCCCACGCTCTCGAATTTTGTGGACTTTGAAGATGCCCTCGGAGGTCTTAGCGTCCTTGGTGATCACGCGGTCGTACGGACGGGGCTCATTGGGCGCTGCGCCTCCACGACCTCCGGTAGCGGGCGGCGTCGTTGGCGTCACCGCGGGTATATCCGCCGGCGGAGCGGGAGCGGGTTCGTCCTGCGCTCTCAAAAACGGAATGGCAAAACAGAAACAGCTTAGAATGATCCGGCGCTTCATGGGACACCTCCACCCGGCAGAATTTCGATGGGGATATTCTATCAAGTTGTACAGTAGTTACTTATGAGGACGCGCCTCCTTCTGGTCCTGGTTACCGCCGTCTTTGCGGCCAACCAGAGTAAGAGCCAGAACAAAACGATTAGCGATGCCGAGGTGATGCGAGTACACCGCTCGACGCTGCTCATCGATACGCACAATGACGTCCCCAGCCGAACGGTGGAAGGATTCGACATCGGATCGCATACGGGCGCAGGCCACACCGATATAGCTCGCCTCAAGGAAGGCGGCGTGGGAGCGCAATTCTTCGCGGTCTATGTCGCGGCGTCGTATGTGAACGGCAACCACTCGGCCAACCGGACGCTGCAGATGATCGATACCGTGCGGCACGACATCGTCGAACGCTATCCCAACGATTTCATGTTGGCGACCAGCGCCAAAGACATCGAAGAGGCGCACCGGCGAGGGAAGATCGCCGCACTGATGGGCATCGAAGGCGGCCACGCGATTGAGGACAGCCTGAGGCTGCTGCGCGATTACTACGATCTGGGCGTGCGCTACATGACGCTCACCCATTCGAACACCAATGACTGGGCCGATTCCTCGGGCGATATCGACGACCCCAAGGTCAAGCATCACGGCGGCCTCACGGATTTCGGCAAGCAGGTGGTCCGTGAAATGAACCGCCTGGGCATGATGGTGGACATCTCGCACGTCGCCGACAAGACGTTCTGGGATGCGCTCGATGTGAGCAAGGCGCCCATCTTCGCGTCGCATTCGTCGTGCCGGGCTCTGACCAATCACGCGCGGAATATGACGGACGATATGATCGTGGCCCTGGCGAAGAAGGGCGGGGTCGTGCAGGTAAACTTCTACTGCGGCTTCATTTCACAGAAGTTCCGCGATTACGACGCGGCCGATACCAAGGCCCTGGATGCCCGCATGGCCAGGGAAACGGCCGGTAGGAATCTGAGCGAGCCGGACCGGCAAATCCTGTCGGAGAAGCTGCGCAAAGAGATGGGGCTTTCGCGGGCGACGCTCGCGGACGTGGTGGATCACATCGACCACATCCGCAAGATCGCGGGTATCGACGCAATCGGCATCGGCGGCGACTTCGACGGCGTCAGTTGCACGCCCGTCGGGCTGGACGATGTTTCGAAGTATCCCAATCTCACCCGCGCGCTGCTCGAAAAAGGATATTCGGCGGACGATATTCGCAAAATCTACGGCGGGAATTTTCTGCGAGTGATGCGGGCGGTAGAGGCGGCCGCCGGAAAATGAAAACAACCTGCTCGCTTGTCCTGGCCCTCGCGCTCGGTGGCTTAACCGGCTGCGTCAGGACCCCGCCAGGACCGCATATCGATCCGGCGCTCGCGTCCCTGATTCCGCCCGACACCATCCTTCTGGCGGGCGCGCGCCTGGACCAGCTTCAGAAGACCGGCATCTACCAAAAGCACCTGGCGAACCGGGCCGTCCCCCTGATCGACGATTTCCCGAAGCAAATCGGTCTGAAGGTTCGCCGCCAGGATCTTTGGGAGCTGCTGCTGATCTCCGATGGGAGGCAGAGCATCGTGCTGGGTCGCGGGAAGTTCTCCGACGAAGCCGAACCGCGCATTGAAATCCCGGGTTCGACTCGATTCGCCTACAAAGGCTACAACCTGGTGGGAGACGAGCGCCAGGCGGTCCTGCTGGTCAGCCCGTCCGTCATTGGATTCGGTCCCACCGCGGCGCTGCGGTCGATGATCGACAACAAAGGTAAGAGCAACGGCCCGCCGGCCAACCTCGCCGATCAGCTTAAGGGAATGCCCGCCGAGTCGATATTCTGGGCGGCGTACGGCGGCGGGGTGACCAGACTTCCGTTTAACATGCCGGGCGATATGGCCAATCTCAACAAGATCATTGCCTCGATTCAATCGGGCTCGATCTACCTGGATTTGCGCACTGGAATAAATGGGCTCGCCACGGGAAATTGCGGAAGCGATCAGGACGCCAAGGGTCTTTACGATGCGCTCCGGGGATTAGCCGGACTGGGCCGGCTCGCAATCCCGAAAGACAAGCCGGAGGTCGGCCGGATCCTCGACGGGCTGCGCATCACCCAGGACGCGCACACCGTCAATATTCACATCGAGGAGCCGGAAGAGCTGGTGGGTTCACTCCTGGATTTGTGGTTGGGGCAGGCGAACTGATCACCCGCCCCGAGCAACTTCGGCTAGTATCCCACCGCGACTGCTTCCGTGCCGATAGACGTACCATTGCGGTACGTGTTCAGACATAAAGGATGAGTGAAAACGCTGGCGCCATCGACGGATGAATAGCTGATGTCGTCGGCCGTCGCCCCGCCGGGAGGATTCAATCCGGCCAGGTCCCGAACCCGTTTCGCGATCTCATGATCGGTGCAGGACGTATCGCCGCTGATTCCCAATCCACCGATAATCTTGCCGTTCTTGTAGATCGGAACTCCACCGCCGAAGAAAATCATCCCGCCGGCGATCTGGTTGTCGCCGCCGCCCTGGGTCCCGATGGGCGCCAGCGCCTGAGGATCGAACGGGTTGGCCTGGCCCAGGCTCCAAAGCGAGTGGCCGGGCTGAGTGAAGGTGTACAGCATCGCGGTCGAGAGCGCGAGCGAGTCCAGGCTGAATGCGTTGGCAGTGTACGCTTTGGCCTTGGCGATCGACTGGCTGCCGGGCCACACCTGGCTCGGATCGGACTGCGAGTTGGCGACCGCGCAGAGTTTCCCATCGCGGTTCACCACCGCCGCCCACATGCGCGACCCGTGAAACAGACCACCGGCCTCACCGCCATGAGCAGGGGCCGCGACGAGCTGCGTCTTTAAGTCGGCTGCGGTGGGCAGACCCGAACAATTGGAGGGACCGTCGTGCCCCTGGGCCCAAATCATGGGGGTTACAGCACTCATTGCCGCAAGCGTCAAGGCTGCTTTGGCGAATTTCTTCATCGAAATTTCTCCTTTTGGGAAGTACGCGCTTATCTAAGCGTCTCGGGCGATTATAGCCCTCTCTCCTGATAAACGAGAATAGTACTAAGCTAATTTTTCGCGAGCAAGTTGAAGGAGAATGACTCTATGCCAGTCAGATTCGGACTTACGGCCCTTCTTTTATCGGCATGCTCGGCTTACGGAATTGACCTGCATTATTGGATCGAGCCCTGCACCCGCGCTGAAACCGCGTGCCAGAAGTCCGACGTTCAACTGGCGGAATGGGCGTTGCAGGCCTGGCAAGCGACATCGGACGGAAAGCTGCATCTGGAAAAGACCGACCGTATGACGCAGGCAAACATCCGCTTGCATTGGGCGGATTCCGAGCAGGGTCAATATGGCGAGACCCGACCGTTCGTCACCGATACCATGCGCGGAGCCGAAGTATATGTGCGGCCGGACCTGCGCGCCATGGGACCGGATATCTTCGCGGCCGCCTCACAAGACGCCCTATTGCGCGACACGATCGTGTACCTGACCTGTCTTCACGAGACCGGCCACGCCCTGGGGCTCGCGCATACCGCCGACTTCGCCGACATCATGTATTTCTTTGGATACGAAAAGGGCGACGTACGGGAGTACTTCGGCCGCTACCGGCGCAAGTTACAGGTCCGTGCGGATATCGCGAAGAACTCGGGAATTTCACCGCAGGACAAGGCGCGAGTTATTCAGATACTGAAGTAGCGGCGGTCTTGGGCGGTGGAATCGCATCGCCCAGGTTTAAGGAGCCGCCGCCTTCACTCACGTAGTTGCGATTCCAGGACGGGATCTCCACCGTCACGTCGCCTTTCACCACCGCCTGGCACGCCAGACGCGAGTGCGGGGTGAGGCCAGGGGCGAAATCCAGCTTATCCAACTCATCCTCTTCCGCCTCGGAAAGGTTACCGTCTCCGGCCTTCACAATTACGTGGCAAGTTGTGCAGGCGCATACGCCCCCGCAGGCGTGTTCCAACTGAACACCGAAGTTCATGGCGACGTCCAGAATCGATTCGGGCTTGCCATGCTCGTCATAGGGCAGCTTTCCCGTTTCGAATTCCACGCTCTTATTCAGATTGGCGAACGTAACCTTGGGCACTACCCCCATTCTAGCTGGTCGCTGCTGGCATACTGGTTCTTCATGTACAAATTGCTTGAAAAACGGATCGCGTGGAGCTTTGCCGCAAAAATCGAGGAACTCTTCAACGTTCACGAACTGGTTCAGACAGAACAGCCGAAGCAGGCCGCCTTCGGTGAAATCGCTGTCCCGGCGGCGTTTCAGCTCGCACGGACGTTGAAGAGAGCTCCCAAGGCAATTGCGGCGGAACTATCGGACGCCGTGGGCACGATTGAAGGCGTTGCAGGAATCGAGATCGCCGGCAACGGCTACATGAACGTCAGGCTCGACAGGGGGTTTTACGGTTCGGCACTGCTCCAAAGCGAGACGGTGGGGACCACCGTCGAGGCGGAAAAGGTAATCGTCGAACACACCAACATCAATCCCAACAAAGCCGCGCACATCGGGCACCTGCGCAATGCCATCCTGGGCGATACCTTCGTCCGCATGCTGCGCGCCATCGGCCGGAATGTGGAAGTGCAGAACTATATCGACAACACCGGCGTCCAGGTGGCCGACGTGGTGGTCGCGTTCGAGCATCTGGAAAAGAAATCGCCCGCCGATGTGCGGAAGCTCATCGAAACCACGCGGTTCGATTATCTGTGCTGGGATCTGTACGCGCGGATGTCGGGCTACTATGCGGATCATCCCGAGGCACTCGAATGGCGCAAGTCCACTTTGCACGCGATTGAGTCGGGTGAAGGAGCCACGTCGGAGCTCGCGCACCTGGTATCCGATGCGATCGTGCGCGCTCACCTGGCGACCATGTATCGCCTCAACATCGAGTACGACGTCCTGCCGCGTGAAAGCGAGATCCTGCATCTGAAATTCTGGGCGCAGGCTTTCGAGCTGCTCAAAGAGCGCAAGGCGATCTATTTTGAAACCGAAGGCAAGAACAACGGCTGCTGGGTGATGCCTGCATCGGCGTTTAAGCAATCGGATGACGATCAGGAGAATGCCGACGACAGCAAGGTCATCGTGCGTTCCAACGGCACCGTGACCTACGTCGGCAAAGACATCGCGTATCAGCTTTGGAAATTCGGGCTGCTGGGCAAGGATTTCTACTATCGCCAGTGGCACGCCTATCCGGACGGGCATCAGGTTTGGGCGTCGACATCGGAGGCCCCCTCGGACAGGTCGGGATCGCCGGCGTTTGGCCGCGGGGCGCGTGTCTACAACGTGATCGATTCGCGGCAGTCGTATTTGCAGGATGTGGTGGTCGCGGGCCTTCGAGCGCTGGGATTTGAAAAACAGGCCGAAGCCAGCGTGCATTTTTCCTACGAGATGGTTGCACTCTCGCCGCGCACGTGCATCGAGATGGGCATCGAGCTGTCCGACGAGGACAAGAAGAGACCCTACGTCGAAGTCTCCGGCCGCAAGGGGCTCGGCGTTAAGGCCGACGATCTCATCGACAAGCTCATCGAAAAAGCGCTGGAGGAGGTTACATCGCGGCACGCGGAGGATTCGGAAACGCAGCGGCGGCAGGTCGCCACGAAGATCGCAATCGGCGCACTGCGCTACTTCATGCTGAAGTACACGCGCAATTCGGTGATCGCGTTCGATTTCGCCGAAGCGCTGAGTTTTACGGGCGAGACCGGAGTCTACGTGCAATACGCCGCGGTGCGAGCCGCTAAGATCCTCGGAAAACTAGAAGAGCGGGGGGAAACTCTTCCTGACTTCCGGTCGGCGCTAAGCCGCGAAGCAATGGTTCGGCAACTCGCGGACGAAAGGCTGTGGCAAGCTGTCCTGATCGCGTCGAAAGCGGACGCGGCGATTGAGCAGGCCGTGACCAGCGGCGAGCCATCCCATGTGGCTCGGTACGCATTCCAACTCGCCCAGGCGTTCAGCACGTTTTACCAGGATTTCCCGGTGGTTACGGAAACCGATGTGGAGAAGAAGAGCTTCCTTCTCTGGTTGACGACCTACTTCCGCGCGCAGCTGGAACATACGCTGAAGGTGCTGGGAATCGACGTCCCGGAATATATGTGATCGCGGGTCGGGCATGCCCGACCCCTACAAAATCAATCCACGTTGTAGGGCGAGGCATGCCTCCCCGACGCTCGCGATAAAATAAAAACATCCATGACAAGTCAGAATTCCTTTGGCGCCGCGGGTAAGCTGAAAGCCGGCGGCCGGGAGTACGAGATTTTTCGCCTTGCGGCGCTGGAGAAGGCCGAAATCGCGAAACTTTCCCGCATCCCCTACTCCATCAAGATTCTTCTCGAGAACCTGCTGCGCTTTGAAGACGGCACGACCGTCAAGAAATCCGATATCGAATATGTCGCCAAGTGGGATCCGAAAGCCCCCGCTACTGAAATCAACTTCAGACCGGCACGTGTTCTGCTCCAGGATTTCACCGGGGTGCCCTGCGTGGTCGATCTTGCGGCGATGCGCGATGCGCTGACAAAGATGGGCGCGGACCCGAAAAAAGCCAACCCGCTCATCCCTGTGGACCTGGTGATCGACCATTCCGTGCAGGTCGATGAGTTCGGCACCCCTGGCGCGTTCGCGGCGAATGCCCTGTTCGAATACCAGCGCAATGGCGAGCGCTACGCGTTCCTGCGCTGGGGACAATCGGCGTTTCGCAATTTCCGCGCGGTGCCGCCCGATACGGGCATCGTTCACCAGGTGAATCTCGAATACCTGGCGCCGGTGATCTTCCACAATAATGGCAGCGCCTATCCCGATACCGTGGTCGGCACCGATTCGCACACCACGATGATCAACGGTCTGGGAGTCGTCGGCTGGGGCGTCGGCGGCATCGAAGCCGAGGTCTGCATGCTCGGCCAGCCCGCGACCATGCTCCTTCCCGCGGTGGTCGGCTTCAAACTCCATGGACGATTGCCCGAGGGCGCGACCGCGACCGACCTGGTTCTGACCGTCACCCAGATGCTGCGCAAGAAAGGCGTAGTCGGAAAGTTCGTCGAGTTTTATGGCGACGGCGTAGGCGCGTTGAGTTTGGCGGATCGAGCCACCATCTCCAATATGGCGCCCGAATATGGCGCGACCATCGGCGTTTTCCCCATCGATAATGCCTCGCTCGATTACCTGCGGATGACGAATCGCGCGCCGGAGCAGATCGAACTGGTGGAAGCGTACGCGCGGGAGCAGGGACTGTTCCGCGTGGACGGCGCGCCGGATCCGGTTTATTCGGACACGCTCGAGCTCGATCTGAAGACCGTCGTGCCGTCGCTGGCGGGCCCGAAGCGTCCTCAGGATCGCATCAACCTTCCGGATGTGAAGAAGAATTTCCTGGACTCGCTGGGGGCGGCGCCCCAGAAGACCCATGAGCCAAATGGGATCGTTCAGGATGGCAGCGTTGTGATCGCCGCGATCACCAGTTGCACCAACACATCGAACCCTTCCGTGCTGATCGCCGCGGGTCTCCTGGCAAAGAAAGCAGTGGAGCGCGGCCTAAAGTCTAAGCCATGGGTTAAGACCAGCTTAGCGCCAGGATCTAAAGTAGTTATTGACTATCTTGCCGACGCCGGATTGCTGCCTTTCCTTGAAGAATTGAAGTTCAATTTGGTGGGCTACGGATGCACCACCTGCATCGGAAACAGCGGCCCCCTGCCGGAGGAAGTTGGCTCGGTGGTGATCAAGGAAAAGCTGACGGTGGCCGCCGTGCTTTCCGGCAATCGCAACTTCGAAGGCCGCGTGAATCCGCTGGTGCGCGCGAACTATCTGGCCTCGCCGCCGCTGGTGGTGGCGTACGCTCTCGCCGGTCGCGTCGACATGGACCTTGTCAATGAACCTCTAGGCGAAGATAAGGACGGTAAAGCCGTCTACCTGCGCGATATCTGGCCGACGGACCAGGAAGTACAAGCTGCCGTTAAGAAATCCGTTCGGCGCGAGATGTTCGCCAAGCAGTACTCGGAAGTCTTCGAGGGCGATGCGCAATGGAAGGCGATCAAGGTTCCTGCGGGCGACCGTTACCAATGGGACCAGTCGTCCACCTATATCAAGCGCGCTCCGTATTTCGATGACCTGGTCAATCCCGCGACCCACGTGAAGGATTTTAGCGACGTCAGGGCGCTCGCGGTGTTGGGCGATTCGATCACCACCGATCATATTTCCCCCGCGGGCAATATCGCCAAGGACAGCCCCGCCGGGCATTATCTGATTTCGCTGGGCGTGAAACCGGGCGATTTCAATTCCTACGGCGCGCGCCGCGGCAACCACGAAGTTATGGTCCGCGGGACCCTGGCGAATATTCGGCTGCGGAATCAAATGGCTCCGGGCACCGAAGGCGGCTGGACCACGCACGTGCCGTCCAAGGAGGTCATGTTTATCTACGACGCGTCGGTCAAATACCAGAAGGATGGCGTGCCGCTGCTGATCATCGCCGGCAAGGAGTACGGATCCGGCTCGTCGCGCGATTGGGCCGCGAAGGGCGTCCTGCTGCTGGGTGTGAAGGCCGTGATCGCCGAGAGCTTCGAGCGTATTCATCGCTCCAACCTGGTCGGCATGGGCGTTCTGCCGCTCGAATTCCTGGAAGGGCAGACTGCGCAGTCCTTGGGACTCACCGGCTCCGAAACGTTCTCGATCGAGGGCGTTCTGGCCGCCGTCGATTCGTGCGGAAAATCCCGCGTGCGCGTGACGGCGGACGGTAAGACTTTCGAAGTGAAGGCTCGCGTCGACACGCCGGTAGAAGCCGAATATTATCGCAACGGCGGGATTCTGCCCTACGTATTGAAACAGCTCGCGGCCAGGTAGCGTCTCAGTGCTGGGGCACGCGGGCGGCGATGTCCCGCAAAACCTCCGCGAGCTTTTTATCCTGAACGGGGCGCGAGAGCAGGAAACCGCCGCGAGGCCCTAAGCTTTGCGCGAGCTGCGGATCGTAGCTGTCGGCGATCAGCACGAATGCAGGAATAGAGGCACGGTGACGGTCGTGAAACTCGGTCCAGCCGCCGGGGCCGGGCCGCACCGCCCACAGAACCGCATCGAAGTTCAGGCGCTGCACGATATCTCCAGCGCCCTCGGCGCTCGCCGGGACCACGCGATGGCCCTTGGATCCAAGGCTCGCTACCAGCCCGCGCTGAGTGGAGGCTTCCGGATCCACCAGCATCAGGGTCAGCGTCCGCTCGGTGTGTTGTCCCGATGAGCCGGTAGAGCGGACGGGCTCGCTCGATGCCGGCGCAAGCGGCAGTTCGATCTCGATTTTGCAGTGGCCGGGCCGCCGCCGCATCCGCGCATCGCCGCCGTGGTTTCTCAGGATTCCGAGGCAGACCTCGAGCGTCGGCCCGCTGGACGCATCCGCCGATTCCGGTTCCGCGAAGGGATCCGGTTCCGCATCGGAGCCCTGCGGCGGGGAGTAATCGATTTCGACCAGCGCCTTGCCCGCGAGAACACTGCTTTTGACTGCGATGGTTTTGGCCGGCGATGCGGCCGCGCGCTGCTCGGCGTAAACCAGAACGTTCAGGCAAACCTGTTCGATCTGACTGGCGACTCCCGCGACCTCGGCCGGCTCGGGACTGATTTGAGACTGGTGCTTCAGGCCGAGCACACGCCACTCGGGTTCGCGGAAGCGAGCCAGGCCAGCCACCAGCCCGTTCAAATTCACGCGATGCGGAACGGACTCCTGGCGCGCGAAGGATACCAGGCGCCATACGATCTCAGAAGCGCGGTTGGCCGCGGCTGATAAACGCTGCAGGTCTTCCGTTATGGATTCTGACCCGGACGCCGCCAATGATTCCGTCAACTGAATAATGTTGTCCAAGGGAGCGCGGAGATCGCTCGCGACCCCCGAGATCAGTTGCCCCGTGGCAGCCAGCTTCTCGCTGCGGAAGAGTTGCTCGCGCATCGCATTCTGGTCCTGGAGTTTCAGCGACGCCGCGGCCTGATTGGCCAGGTGATGCACCGCGGCCTGTTCTTCGGGTTTGAAATAGCCCAACTTTCGATCGTTATGGACTTCCAGCACACCGAGCACCTCGTTTTGAGCTGACTTGGCGTTTTGAACCATGAGAGGCATAAACAGGGCGGCGCGCGGAAGGCTCGTCTTCGGACCTACTTTGACGAGGGGGCTGCGCCGAACATCCGGGATATTGAGTTGGGTGCGATTGCGGAAGCAAACCACCGCCGCGCTGGCCAGACCGTCCGGAGGCGAGTCGACGGAAGCGGCCATCGGTTCGGGATCGTCGGCGGTCGGTACGCGTTCCAGCACCTTGCTTCGCCGGTTGAATAAATACAGATTGACGGAAGTTGCGCGCGTCGCCTCGGGCAGCCGTTCCGTCAGGAGCTCGGCGATCTCGGCCGGCGAAGACGCGGCGATGATGTCCTCGCTTAAGGCATGCAGCACCCGCATGGCGCGCCTCTGGACGCCCAGCCGGTACTCGCGAATCCACCACCCGCCCGCCAGGAGAGCGAGAACCGCCGCCGCCCCGGCTAGCAGCGTAGCCGGCGAAATGAATCCGTCTCCCACGATCACTTTATTATAGGATAGCGGTCACGTTCGCGGAAGATGGTAAATGCGACGAATTACACCTTAATTCTTGCATATTAGAGCCAGAAACCGGGGCCGGCCGAGTTCTTCGCTTCCACGGACGGATGCCGCGCCGCAGAGTCATTTAAAATCAGCCATCAGGTAGGTATGCGAGCGCGTAAGTATTGGGTATCGGGTCAGGTGCAAGGCGTCGGTTATCGCCAATTCGCGGCGCGCGTGGCCCGGGAACTCAAACTGAAGGGCTGGGTTCGGAATTTGTCGGATGGGCGCGTGGAGGCGTACGCCGCGGGGCCAGTCCATCTTCTGGAAGATTTCGAGGCGCGGCTTCGCCTGGGTCCACCGGCCGGGGAAGTGCGCGGCGTCGAGGTGGAAGACTGGAGCGCCGATGCTAGAATTGAAGGGTTTGACATCCGCTAACACATCCGCCACCCCAGCCCCCGGCATGAATCAACTGAAAAGTTTGATCCGCGAGATCCCCGACTATCCCAAGCCGGGCATACTCTTCTATGACATCACCACGCTGCTCAAGCATCCCAGCGGCCTGCGGGCCGTGATCGACGCGCTACGCGCCCATTTTGCGGGCCACGGCATCGATCGTGTCGTGGGGATCGAAGCGCGGGGATTTATCTTCGCGCCTGCGGTGGCTTACGCGCTGAGCGCCGGTTTCGTGCCGATGCGCAAGCCCAAGAAGCTGCCCGCGCCTGTCGAGCGTGTCGAGTACGCGCTGGAATATGGCACCGACTCCGTGGAAGTTCATAAAGACGGCATCGAGCCCGGCCACAACGTTCTGATCGTGGACGATGTACTGGCCACCGGCGGAACCGCCGCAGCTGCGGCCCAACTGGTGGAAAAACTCGGGGGACGCGTCGCCGGGTTGAGTTTCGTCATCGAGCTGGATGGTCTGAAGGGCCGCGATAAGCTGCCTGGCTACGACGTCCAGACTCTTCTGCACTACTAATGCGGCCGCTCGCGGTGAAAAAGGGGACAGACAGCTCTGTCCACTCCCGCGCTTTCGCGCAGGGAAAAAAGGGGACATCTCCTAACTCCCGCAAAGCTAGTAGCGGAGCGAACACCAGGAGGTGTCCCCTTTTTTCCTCTAAGAGCTTGCGGCTATCTTCAGTAGTCTGTCCCCTTTTTCCTTAATGATCCGCAGAGCTAAGATCAAATCGCTAGCGAAGATCAACCTGGATCTGCGCGTGCTCAACCAGCGTCCCGACGGCTTCCACGAACTGCGCACAGTCTTCCAGACCATTTCGCTGGCCGATACCATCGGCATCGAATGCGAACGCGCCAGGCGGACGAATATTTCGATCGACGATCCGCTGGCGATTCCGGGGAATCTGGTGGTCAAAGCCGCGCAGTCCGTGCTGGACGCGCTCAAGATCCATGCGCGGGTGCATTTCCGGTTACGCAAGCAGATCCCCATGGGAGGCGGGTTGGGGGGCGGATCCTCCAACGCCGCCGCAGTGCTCCTGGCGCTTCCCGTGCTGTTGGGGCGGTCGCTCGACGTACAGCATATCGCGGCAGATCTCGGCAGCGACGTGCCTTTTTTCCTTACCGGCGGCACCGCGGTGGGGATCGGCCGGGGCACCGAAGTGTATGAAATTCCAGACCTAAAGCCGCAGCCGATTCTGGTCATTTCCACCGGCTTGCACGTGGCCACCGGGCCGGCCTACCAGGCGCTGGACTTACAGATGAGCAGCGGTTTGACTGGCACTGATTCGTCTAGTAAAATTAATGAGTTCCAAGCCTTTGTTCGAGTGTTGGCGAGTGGGCATTCGGCAGGGGCAGCGAGTCCGTTCAGCGCGAACGATTTCGAGGCGGTCGTTTTTCGCGAGTTTCCCCAGCTCCAGACTATCGGGCGAAAGCTGTCGCAGTTGGGCACGGGTCGGGCGCGGCCGGGAGTGAGGATGACCGGGAGTGGCTCGGCGATTTTCGCCGTATTCGATTCCCGTTTCGAGCGGGATCGCGCAGTAGCAGTGTTGAAAGGGAGACATTTGGTATTTCCGGCGTCATTGGTAAGCCGTGCGAGTTATCGCCGGTTATGGCGTCGCCAGTTGAGTGAACACCTGGGCGGTGACCAAAGCTTATGGCCGCTTCAAAGCCGGTACGCAAAATGAGGTTTAATCACTTCAAGGTTTTTACGGGCAACGCCAATCCCGTTCTGGCGAAAGAGATCTGCTATGAGCTCGGCTGCCCGCTGGCGGTTGCGAACGTAAAGCAATTCTCGGACGGCGAAGTACACCTGCAGATCCAGGAAAACGTGCGCGGCGCGGATGTTTTTGTCGTTCAGCCCACCTGCCGGCCGGTGGACACGAACCTGATGGAGCTGCTGCTGATGATGGATGCCTTGAAGCGCGCTTCGGCGGAGCGCATCACCGCAGTGTTACCCTACTATGGGTATGCCCGGCAGGACCGCAAGGACCGGCCGCGCATGCCGATCTCGGCGCGCCTGGTAGCGAGCCTGATAGAACGAGCCGGCGCCGATCGGGTTCTCGCGCTGGACCTGCACGCGGCTCAGATTCAAGGGTTCTTCGACGTCCCGGTGGATCATCTGTTCGCGGCTCCGGTGATGGTGGACTATTTCAGCGAATTGGGCGGCGAAGGATTGACCGTGGTTTCGCCGGATGCGGGCGGCGTGGAACGCGCCCGGGCGTTCGCCAAGCGGATGGATTCGCCTCTGGCGATCATCGATAAACGGCGGACGGATGTGAATGTGGCCGAGGTAATGCACATTATTGGAGATGTGAGCGGCCAGCATTGCCTGATCGTGGACGATTTGATCGACACGGCCGGGACGCTGGTGAAGGCGACGGAAGCGTTGCTTGAGCAGGGCGCCAGAAGCGTCCGGGCCTGTGCGACGCACGCGGTGCTGTCGGGACCGGCGGTCGAGAGAATTGAGAGTTCGGAGATTACGGAAGTAGTGGTGACCAATTCCATTCCGTTGTGCGGGCAGGCGGATAATTGCGACCGCATCAAGCAGCTCTCGGTGGCGCCGCTGCTCGCCAAAGCGATCCAGTCCATCCACGAGGATGGCTCGGTCAGCACGTTGTTTGTTTAGGTGTTCGTTTAGAAAAGTTTGGTTTAGAGAAAGACAAAGAGATCAAGAGCATGGCAAACGATATTACCGTCGCGGCTGAGCCGCGGACTTTACGCGGAAAGAATGAGGCGCGCCGGCTGCGCGCGGCTGGCTCGGCGCCCGCGGTGGTCTACGGGACCGGCAAAGAAAGCCTGACAGTATCCGTCAATCCCAAGGAAGTCGTGCGCATCCTGCACAGCAAGACCGGGCACAATACCATCTTTCATCTGGCGGTAAAGGACGGGGAAAATACGCCGGTCATGATCGTCGACTGGCAGAAGGATCCCGTGAAGGACACGCTGCTACACGTCGACCTGAAGCGGATCGATCTAACGCAGCGGCTGATCGTAAAGGTCCCCGTGCATACGCTGGGCGAACCGGAAGGCGTCAAGCTCCAGGGCGGACTGCACGAAGTGATTACCCGCGAAATCGAAGTCGAGTGTCTGCCGAACGAAATTCCCGAGGAACTGACCATCGACGTCTCCAAGCTGACCATGGGCCAGGCCGTGCGCGCGAGCGATGTGCCTCTGCCCGGATCGGTCCGGCTGGTGAGCCCGCCCGAAGCTGTGATCTCGCACATTGTCGCGATGAAGGCGGAAGAAGTGGTGGCGCCGGTTGCGGGTGCGGAAGTGGCGCCGGCGGCGGTGGCCGAACCGGAAGTTATCAAGAAGGGCAAGAAGGAAGAGGAAGAAGAAGCCGCGGCCGAGGACAAGAAGAAAAAGAAGTAACCCAGGGGCCAGGCGCCGGGGTCCAGCATGCCGATCGAGCTTCTGGTGGTTGGGCTGGGGAATCCGGGCGAGGAATACCAGAATACGCCGCATAACCTGGGCTTCATGGTGATCGACCGGCTCGCTGAATCGCATGCGATTCGAGTCAGCCGGAAGGAAAACACCTCGTTCGTGGGGTTAGGGGAAGCCGGGGGTAAGCACGTGGCCCTAGCCAAGCCCCAGACGTATATGAATCTGAGCGGCCCGGCGGTAAAAGGGTTGCTCGAGCGGTACGAATTAACACCCGGCCGCTTGATCGTGGTGTATGACGAGCTCGACCTTCCTTGGGGCTCGCTTCGGATCCGGATGAAGGGTTCGGCGGCGGGACACAACGGAGTGAAGAGTTTGATCGGCAGTTTGGGAACCAACGAGTTTACACGGGTTCGCCTGGGAATCGCTCGTGAGAGTGAACCAGGAAAGCCGGTCAAGGGAGAGCAGTTCGTGCTCGCGCCGTTTAAGCGGGCACAAAAACAAGACGTGGAGGATGCGGTGGGCCGCGCAGCGGAAGCCGTTGAATTCATAATCGCCGAGGGCGCCGCACAGGCCATGACGAAATATAATCGTCGCGCTCAAGGCTTAAAAACAGAGGAAGAATGAGAGTCTACGAGGAGTTGTTCATCGTCAAGCCGGACGCGCCGGAAGAAGAAGTGGACGCGTATATCGGCCAGCTCAAGGAACTGATTACCAACGGCAAAGGCACGGTCGAGAAAGCCGACAAGTGGGGCACGCGCAAGCTGGCGTATCGCGTGTCGAAATACAACGAGGGCGTGTACGTGCTGTTCCAATTCAGCTCTTCGCCCGAATTGGTGAAGGAAATCGAGCGGCGCATGCGCGTGACGGACATGGTGATCAAGTTCATCACGGTCCGCATCGACGAGAAGACCAAGAAGATCGAGAAGCGGAAGAAGCAGCGCGATAAGCGCGCCGCGCGCCGGCCGCCACCGCCCCCGATGGCGTCGCCCATGCAGCCCGCTGGGTCATCTTCACCTGCTGGACCAGCTTCCCCAGCCATGCCTGCTGCTCCGGCAGTACCCGTTCCCGCTGCACCGGCTGCCCCAGAAGCGGGCGCGACGGTTGCCGCTGGGGAAGACAAAGAATCGTAAGCGGAGACATCGTAAGAGGACAACATGGCGGAACAACGAGGCGGACGACCCATTAGCGGTTCATCGAGACCCACCGGTGGCGACAAAGCCATCGCGGGCAAGAAGCAGTATTTCCGGCGCAAAAAGCTGTGCCGTTTCTGCGTCGATAAGATCGACGACATCAACTACAAGGACGTGCGGCTGATCGGCTCCTTCATCAGCGAGCGCGGCAAGATCACGCCGCGGCGGATTTCGGGCGTCTGCGCGCCGCATCAGCGCCGGCTGGCGGAAGCCATCAAACAGGCCCGCAACATCGCGCTGGTGCCGTTCGCGACGACGATTTAATAGGTAACGTTATGGAAATTATCCTCAGAGAAGACGTAGACAAACTGGGCCAGCGTGGCGACATGGTGAAAGTCACCGCCGGGTACGCGCGCAATTTCCTGCTGCCCCGGAACCTGGCCGTGGCGGCCAATGAATCGAACAAGAAGATCGTGGAGCAGCAGCGCCAGGCGCACCTCCGCCGCGAGGCCAAGCAGGTCAACGAGGCGCAGGAGCTGGGCAAGATGATGGGCGCCGTATCGGTAACCATCCATCAGAAGGCCGGCGAGAACGATCAGCTGTTCGGATCGGTCACCGCCAACGACGTTGCCGTGGCGCTCGAAAAACTGGGCTACAACATCGATCGCAAGAAGGTCTCTTTGGAGGAACCCATCAAAACGCTGGGCGATTTCCAGGTGACCGTGCGCCTGCACAAGGATGTTTCCATCGACATCCCGGTCCACGTGGTGAAAGAAGAGTAGCGACACACTGTGGCCGCCGCCAGTGCTGGGGAGTTGTTGCGCGAGGCGGCCCAGGGCCGCTTGGGCGTCGACCGGCGCCTGATTCAGTCCATTTTGGATGGCGGCGACGAAGCCGCGCGCGAAGTTCTCTCGTTCGCGAACGGGTCGCACGATCAGGATCGGATTGACCTTGATCCGCTGCTGGTGGATCTTTTTCATCACTGGAACACCCCTGAATCGCTCGATTTCCTGGTCGATGTTGTTCGGCGCACTCACGAAGATGTCGACGACGACCTGGTCCAGACGCTGCTGCCCTTCGGCGAGCGCGCCGTCGAGCCGCTCCTAAAGCTCTACGAAGAGTTGGGCGAAGAGCAAGGCTCGGATATCGCCTTTCTGCTGGCCGGACTCGGCGTGCGCGATCCGCGGGTGCTGGAGCTGCTGCTCGACCGCTTGCAGTTCGACGCCGGCGATGGCGCGCTGTGCCTGGAGCTGTATCACGATCCCGCCGCGCGGCCCGCTCTCGAAGCCATGTTGGCCGAAATTCCGGCCGAGGAGGTCGAGCTTCGCCGCGATCTCCAGCATGCCCTGCAGGAACTGGGCGAGCCCGCGCCCGTATACGAGCCGATACCATTTGACATCTTTGCCGAATATCCAACTCGCCAACTGCCGGCCTTCGAGGTTCTCAGCGAAGCCGAGCGGATGCAGATGATCGAGTCGCCGGATGCGGAAACGCGAGCGGCGGCTGCTCACAGCTATTTCAATCAGGAGCTCGATCCCAAGACCCGCGCCGCCCTATTCCGACTGGCACAGTCCGATCCGGACGCCAACGTTCGAGGGCGCGCGTGGGAATCGCTCGCCGATGCAACGGAAGATGCTGGGATTCGCGGGGCAATGCTGGCCGTCCTGACAGACAACTCGCGCGATATTGCCGAGCGCGGGGGCGCGGCAGTCGGGCTATATGCGGTCGCCGATAAGGATGACGTCAGCGGCGCCCTTCAGGCGCTATATGAGGAAGACGGCTTGGTCGCGCGCGCCAAGGCGCTCGAATCCATGTGGCGTTCGCTATGGAAGCCGTTCGCCCGCTTCTTTCCGCAGCATCTCGAAGACCCCACCAAGGAGATTCTGCGCCAAGCCATTCGCGGCGCGGGCTATTTCCAGCTCACCCGCTATGCCGACAAGATCGCCAGCTACTTCGACCGTGAGGGAGACATGGAAGATCTTCGCGAGGACGCGCTGTTCGCCTATGCTCTGGCGATGCCGGGCGAGACCACGCGCGGACGCAGCCGCGGGATGCTGCGCAAGATCGATTCGATCGCGCATCTGTCGTCGAGCGAGGCGGAGCTGGTGATGTTCGCGCTCGATGAACGCTTGCGGCTGGCGGGGCTGGATCCCGTGTTTGCTGGAGAGGAGTCGGGCGAGCACGAAGAAGAGGCGGAACCTCCTCCTGCGCCATCCGGCAAGGTAGGCCGCAACGATCCCTGCCCCTGCGGCAGCGGAAAAAAGTATAAGAAATGTCACGGCGCGTAACCTCAAAGGGCGCGCGACTCGTAGAATGAAATAGTGACTGCCGGAAAAGCCGGACTTCTGCGTCAGTTGGGCTTGTTCAGCGCCACGGCGCTGGTAGTCTCCAACATGGTCGGCACCGGGATTTTCACCGGTACAGGTTTCCTGGCTGGTGAACTGGGCTCCCCTAATCTCGTATTCAGCATCTGGGTGGTGGGCGGAATCATCGCGTTTCTCGGAGCCATCTGCTATTCCGAGCTCGGCATCAACTTTCCCAGCTCCGGCGGCGAATACGTGTATCTGACGCGCGCCTTCGGTCCGGCGTGGGGATTCATGACGGGCTGGGCCTCGTTCTTCGCCGGATTCTCCGCGCCCATCGCCACGGCTGCGCTGGCGTTTTCTGAATACCTGGGGCACTTCTTCCCTGCCCTGAGCCAGCAGAACGCTCCGGTGATCGCAGGATCGGGAGAGTGGGCCATCCGGCTGGGCGGTGCGCAAGCCGTCGCCTGTGGTCTGGTGGCCGCTTTCACCGTGCTGAACATCCTGGGTGTACAAAAAGTAGCGCGCGTGCAAAATATTCTGACCGGCGTGAAGGTACTGGTGCTGCTGGCTTTCATCGTGCTGGGATTCACGATCGGGAGCGGAAGCAATTCGCATTTCGTTACGCCCGCTGCGCGCACCGTGACCACGTCACTCGCCGAACAGTTCGCGCTCAGCTTGGTATTTGTTTTCTTCGCCTATAGCGGATGGAACGCGGCAACCTACGTTGCCGAGGAGCTGCGCCAGCCGGCGCGCACGCTGCCGCTGGCTCTGGGAGTGGGCACGGCACTCGTCACAACGCTGTATCTGGTGCTGAACTTCGTGTTTGTCTACGCGGCCCCGCTGGAGGAACTGAAGGGGAAGGAAGCCGTGGGAGCCTTCGCCGCGTCACGCCTGTTCGGACCCGAGATCGCGGGCATCTTCAGCGGGTTGATGGCGCTCTCGCTGATGTCGACCGTGAATGCCATGATCACGGTAGGGCCGCGCGTGTACTACGCCATGGCGGGGAACGGAGCGTTTCCGGCCATCGCCGGTAAGGTGCATCCCCGCTTCCACACCCCGGTGGCCGCGATTGTGGCGCAGGGCGTCTGCACCATGATCATGACCCTAACTCCGTTTCGCGAGCTCATCCAGTACATCGGCTTCACGCTGTACTTCTTTGCGGCCATGAGCGTGGCGTCTTTATTTATCTTCCGGCGACGGCCCGGCTGGCAGAAGCTTAGGGTGGTGAGCTTCGCCTATCCGCTGTTTCCGCTGTTGTTCATCCTCATGGGCGTATGGGTGACGTACCAGGGCATTGTGCTGAAACCTTTTGTCGCGCTGGCGGCGGGGGTCACGCTCGCCACCGGGGCGCTGGTCTACCATCTGCGGCTGCGGTCGCGCGCGCCCGAGAATCCGGGCGTGGAGACGTATTAATTTGCACGTAACATCGTATAATCGAGTAAATGGCGCTATCGTCTAACGGTTAGGACGGAGCCCTCTCAAGGCTCAAATACGGGTTCGATTCCCGTTAGCGCTACCATTCTTTCATAGACTTACGAGCTTTTTGCTCACACTTGCTCACACAATTTGAAGATTATTCCCACGGCGGGTGGCCTTCGGGTTCTTAGGCCATGCGCGGCAGTTCTTCTCGCTCATCTTAATCGTCGACCTCGGGCGGTTCACGGTGGGCTGTCTTATGGCAATCGGAAACCAGCTCCGCTCGCGGGGCGAGATAAAAATCCATGTGCGGCCTTTAGCTGTACAGGAAGCGCGCGTGTAGGCATATTCTGGCCTATCGATTACTGCGCAATAATGACGGACGGACAGGATGGAATGGAATGCAAGAGGCGCACTCTCGCGCAGATCGTTGACATGATCAGCGGCAATGTCAAGGATGGAGACAAGCACCTCAGCGCCATCAAAATCTCTGTGCGGCAGCAGGCGCTTCGCAGGAAGGGTACGCCCTGTGTCTAGTACTTCCGCCACCGAACTTGAAGGCGATGCGAAGACGATGCCGTCTGCGCATTCGCGCATCCGGGAATTGGCTGCGTCGCAGATCGAGAACTATCGCAGACAACCTGCCGAGCTTGTTGGGCACTTTAACCGCGAGGTGAGTGCGCTTGACGGCTATCGCGGTCGTCAGCTGCTGGAACTCCTGCAAAACGCGGACGATGCTGGCGTCGATTCGACCGCGGGCTGCACATTATTGCTGTCCCTGTCCCGCCAACGTCTTCTCGTCGCCAACACGGGGAAAGCCTTCAGCCCCAAGGGGCTGACCTCGTTGGTGATCAGTGATTGCAGCCCCAAACAGCTCGACCGTAATCGGTTTATCGGATGCAAGGGTTTGGGTTTCCGGTCGGTTCTGACCTGGACGGAGCGACCGCTGATCTTGAGCGGTCACTACGAGGTGTGCTTTGACCGCGTGCGCGCGGAACAAGCGGTCCGGCAACTGGCGAACAACAACCCGGCGGTATTCGAGATGGTCACGCCTTTCAAGGGTGCTACTGATCATTGGCCCGCGGCGGTTATGCGCTTTCCCGACGTGCCAAGCGATCTTGACCCGCTAGTAGTCGAAGCACGCGCTCTCCGAGAGCGAGGCTACGATACTGTTATCGTCCTGCCGTTGCCAGAGGGCGCCCGTGGCGACGCCATCCATAACGAGATTCTCGAACAACTGTCCGGGTTGCCGACCAGTTCTTTGTTGTTCTGCCGCCATTTGACCCGCGTCGAGATCACCGGAGATTTGACGCGAGCGTGGGATTTGGTGCGTGAGAACCATAGCGCCGACAGGGCGACGGTCGTTTTGGAGCGGGACGGCTCAGCCGAACTATGGAACGTTTATCGACATAGTGGACAGGTCACTGCTGAAGCGGCTGAAACGAGTTCGGGCAGCCGGCGCGACTTCGAAGTCGCAGTGGCCGTCCCGGACGCTAGCACGGTTAAATCCGACGGCAATCTCTGCGTCTTTTTTCCCACCCACGACCGATTACCATGCGCTCTCGTCATGCATGCGACGCTGGAAACAACGGATGACCGCAACCGCCTTGTTGCGCACAAGTCCAATCGGGAGGTACTGGCACACCTTGCCGCTCATGTAGCGGCAATCCTTGAAGAGCAGGCAGTGCCGACGAAACCCCGACGGGCACTCGAACTTCTTGCGGGCCTGGAAGATGCTGATCCAGAGCTTAAGACGCTTGGCTTCGTTGATGCGTTAGTGCGGGAGTGTGCCAAACGGAAGGTATTTCCGAGACTCGACGGAACGCTTGAGCCCTCAGGTCTTGTGCGCCAGGTTCCGCATAAAGTGTGGCTCTCACAGCTCGACCGCGAAGCTTTGCCTGAGGTGTTGGACATCGGGCCGGACGATGTATTGAGCGGTCTGCTGTCATTGTTTCAGTTAACTTGGTTCGACCCCGCAGCACTGAAGGACCGCCTCAGGGTTTACCTGCTGACTGTCGACCATATCAGAGCCGGCGAAGTTCTGGGGCGACTGTTGGCGGATGGGCAACTGGCTTCTGTGGGCGCAGCGGGGCTGCTGATTGGCACTGACAGTAGTCTGGTTGTCGATGGCACTTGTTTCTTCACGCCTGTCGAGAAACTGCCAGCGCTCCCGACATGGGCCTCCAATATTCGCTTCGTTGATGAAGCATTTCAATCTGGGCTCCTCCGTGGATCGAAGGCAACAGGACTTCGTTTTCTGGCTTCCGACTTGAGCCGCTGTGGTTGCGACGTGGACGAGTACCGATTCGACACCGTTGCACGGGCGCTGATTGACAAGGTTGAGGACGGGGTGGCTGAAGATGAGACGGCGAAGTTGCAGCGATGGCAGCAGTTACTTCGCTGGCTGTTCGATGCATCGTCTACTGCGCGCCAAGCCTTGCCGCTCCTCTCAATCAAGGTGCCTACGTATAGCGGAGGGCTGCGGCGAGCCACGAACTGCTACCTCGGTCCTGTCTATCCACGCGGCCAAGTCGTGTGCCGCCTCTATCAGCAGTTCGGGATTGATGAGTTCGCCGCCGCACCTACGGTGTGCGGCCTGGATGGCGTGGCATTGCTGGATGCGGAGGAGTTCCTCGTTGCTATCGGCGTTCATGCCTCACCCCGTATGGAGGCGTTGCGCGTTGGCGCCGACTACCAAAGGTTCATCCGCACGGCCATTGACCGTCTGGATTATCCTCGAACGATTCGAGACCGATCATGCACAAATGCCGCCGAGGTGCGCGAATGGGTCAGCAGTTATTCAGTCGAGGGCTTGCGCCTACCTGATCGTTGGCTCACGCTGCTGACAGAAGGCGATGCTGCCGCAGTCGTCGCATATCTACTGTCCTCCGGGGCAGGCTTGCTGGTGGGAGATACCGATCCTCAGGCGAAGTTCATGGCAACGGTCGGTACCGAGCGCTCAATGCGACCCGATGCATCCGTACCAATTCTGAATCCAACACTCTTCTTCTTGCGTGAAACTGGCTGGGTGCCTTCGGTTGAGGGTAAGCGTCGTCGACCGTCCGAAATCATGCTAAGCAACCAAGGTGTCCGCGTTCTGCAGGGTGTCTATTCGCGCCATGCCCTTGATGCGCGGGACATCCTAATCGCGGCACGTGGTGGCCGCGAAGCAATGGATGCCATGCTAAGCCGCCTTGGCGCGGTGACTTCCTTGGAGACAATCAGCGGGCAGTCACTCTATGAACTGCTCCACGCACTTCCCGAACGTGATCCACAGGGGAAGATAGCCCACGGTATCTACCGTACCTTGATTAAGTCGAGCGTAAGCGTCGAAGACTCGCCGCACCGGGATAGGTTTCTACGCACGGGTCGCATGTGGGGGCGACACGCTAGCGCTGAGGGATACCTGCCTATTTCAGAGCTTCGTTACAACGCCAATCTGACGATCACCAAAGCCATCGAGACCCATATCGCGCTCGTTGATATTCCGATGCGCATGAATACCGTACTGGTGAAACAGCTCTATGGAATTACATCGCTTACCTCGGAAGAGATTCAACTGAAACTCCTGCCAGATGGAACAGAGTACGACACGGCGAGCGAAGATGCGAATCAGCATCTGCGGCTCGCTATGCCCTATATTTACGCGCTGCGACTGGCGGACAATCTGGATGAACGCGGCCGCGAGCTAAACCTGTTAAAGAAGGCAGTACTCCGCGTGTGCGTGCGCGCGCGAATATTAGCCACGCTACCAGAAGATAAATCCGAGGAAATCCTGCTGACGCAACCCCGCGAGGGAATCGTCATCGACACGGCTTTGGTCGTGATCGGTGAGTATCGCGAGAATAGTTCGGGTTCCCTCACTTTCTGGCTTCGGGTGGCCGAGTTGGTCGCGCAGTTGCTTGGGCGAGACGAAGCTGCCGAAATAGGCGGTGTGTTACGTTGTCGCACTGCGGCAGAGATGCTTGAGGTGGTTCGCATTCGCCTCGGCAGTGCAGCCGACGCCAAATTGGGAGAGGCCCGCTCGCGCTTTGAGGATGTACTTGGCGGTGTCGATGACGATGTAATGCAGCCGATCCCGCCTCCGAGACTGCCTGCGCTGATACCTTCAACTTCCCCGGTAGTGCCGGCGCTCAATCCGCCGGCGCCAAGTAGCCCGTCTGGAACGGAGACATCCGACACGACCGGCGCGAGCGCAACAACAACCACGACGTTTCAGCCGGTGCCGGGACCCGCGGACAAGGCTCCCAAGAGGCGAAAGCTTGTTGTAACAGGCGCGGGAGGAAGCGGCGGAAGCAGGCGCGGTCCACTCGCAACGGAACTGGTGACGTTCAAGGTCGTCGATGCATTCGAGCGCGACGCCGGACGGTTCGTAATACCGGTCAGCCATCTGCGGGGCGCTGACAGTTTCGGTTGTGACCTGGTTAGCGTGGCGTCCGAAGCCGTGCGTAACAAAGCGGTGGCTGAACAGTCGATTACTGAAACCGACATCGTGCGGCATATCGAGGTTAAGGGGCGTAGTAGTCGCACCGGAGAAGTTGAGCTGACCGATAACGAGCACCGCGCGGCGAAGCGTCTTGGCAGCCGGTACTGGCTTTATCGCGTGTTCGTCGACCCCAGCCGCGAGTCCCATTTTGAGGTCGCTGTATTGAGTGACCCGTTGAACTCGAATGCGGTGCGGACAGTGACACGGTTTGATCTGGTGGAGGGCTCGGGAGCCACCTGGTACTCGCTGGTCGAGACACTTGAGGACGCACCCGACGCCTGAAAAACGGTCTTAACACAACATCGAGACCACCCGAAGCTCCTCAATGGCCGAGACTCGCTGGGGCTCGGGGCGAGAGCCTAGCGCCCGGTCCGAACGGAGTCGGATGCGCCTCAAACAACCTCTGAGACAAGGCACCAAGCATCAACCCGCACCGTGCTGACGTCAGGCCGCCGCCTTGAACTCGGAGAGTGGCATATCCAGGATCGACTTGATTTCAGCAATGGTTCCCTCAAGCGCATCCAGTGTGGCTGGAATATGGATTGGCACGGCGAATATGTGATCATCGACACGTAAACCACCACCCATCATCTCGACGCGTCCTTTCCAAACGGGGTCCGCATCGATATATCGGAGAAACGTACCTATGGCTGCGGGAAGAAAGAATGTTTTGCCCGCTGCCAGGTCCTCCCGAACAGCGCCGATGATCCTCTTGGCGTCAGAGTAGTGCCTCTCCGCTTTCGCGGTGTTGCTTTCCAACACGGGTCTGATGCTGTAAAGCTCGGACGAGTTCTTGAGATGACCAAAGGCGTGATTAACGTTAAAGAGCGTATCGTAGTCAATCGTCGGCGCACCGAATCCTGCACTCAGAGCCGCGGTCTTCAGCTTCTTTACGAACTCCGGAGCCTTACCGTAGAGCGGCCCGAAGAAGGCGTCTTTGTCTTTTGCAACATCGCAAAGGTTGGGAAGCAACTGCATGAGCGCGTTATTGCGTAACAGATTGGGACGGATCGTCGCCTCTGTTTTTTCCTGATTAACGAGTTTTCGGAAGTTACTTTGCAGCTGGCTGCAGCGGGCTTCACCGAAAATCTCTTCGGCACACTCTGGACCCATCGCGCCGTAGTTGTCGCCCTCAAACAGGACGATAAAGCCCTTCTGGTGGTCGTGCCCGAAGATGCACTTAACTTTACGAGTGAGCTTGTAACCCTTGATGAGGTCTATGGGCTTGAAAGCTTTGGGACAGAAGCGGCCCTGCACGAACAGTTCGTCGGGGACCTCATTCACCGAACGCTCCGGGGAGTTAATGAAATCCATTGTCTGCTTGGAAAGCTTCATTGGTCACCTCCTGAGTCCCGAATACACTAAGGCCGCAAGCTTGAGTAGTCAAGAACAAAATAGGAACGCTGACTCCGAAGCTGCCGCTCTGTCATGAGTCCTTGAACGCTCGTAGGCAGGCTTCGAACGGGCTCCTTCCTCCACCCATCGTTCTGGAATATCGTCCGCTGTCCGACCGTCTCGCGGATAATTAGTTTGCAGGTAAGTTCTACATGTTTTTGAGTTGTTCGAGTTTCTCGCGAAAACTCAAGATCGTTCGTGCGATGACGTCTGGTGCGGCATAGGTGTACATGAGTTCACCCGGGTACACCCCTGCCTCAACCAGCTTGCGATAAAGCGCGTCGCGATTTTCTTCCGGAATGCCATCAGCATCGCACAGTTCGTCAAACGGACTCGACGCGCCAGACAGCGCAACAATCTCGCTCCCTTTGAGCGCCGTCACTAGCACTACTTCAGACTGTCTGTCCCGAAAATGGAAGAGAGCTTTAGCGTCGTCGGCGTAGCGCTCTCGAAATGCCTCTGCAGCGGTCGTGAACTCGCTAGTCCGCCAGAGTTCGCCGATATTGATAATGACCTCTTCGGCAGACGGAGTATGGGAATAAACCGCTGCAGCGACTGCACCCTTACGTGCCAATCCTTTGAATCGTTCTGCAAAGCGCTGATCGGTCGTCCAACTAGTCATGCCCTCGGCAAGACTGTCCTTGATCAGCAAGTCCACGAGTTCGCCTTGGTGGATGAATCGTTTACGAAAGCAGGGCACAGTGGCAATCCGAAACTGCGTTTCCAAGTTCGCTGTGTGATCTTGAAGTGCCGTCGCCAGCGTGGCCTTGCGCCCTTGGTCTTCCCCCCATCCATTCTGCCAAGCGCTAAGAGCTCGCAGCATATCATGCGTGAACATTTCCATTGCCTTAATCTTTCCGAAGCATTTCCATCCGATACGTAGACCGCAATCATTTGCGAAGTTGAGCATTGTAGCGGCGTTAGAGCAAGGCGCAAAGTGTGCCTTTTGTTCTGGCAAGTCGAGTATATAGGGCGTTCTTAAGATCGTCTGCTCGCCGAGACCGATACTCGCGACTCAACGGTCTTCCGAGCAATCCGGGATTTCGCAAGCTTTGCATCCTTCTGAAACTTCTCCCAGGCTGCCGCCGCAAGATCATCATGGCCTGGCATCGCGTGAGCGTAAACAGTTGCGGTCACATGCGGGTTCACATGCCCAAGACGTTTACTGACATCGGTCAGGGGCACGCCCGCCGCCAAGAGGTGCGAGCCATGCGTGTGGCGCAGCGTGTGAAGGCTGGCGCCCTTCGGAAGCTTGAGGCTGCGGAATAGCAGCGATACCGCCGCGGAAACCGTGTCGGGCTTCAGCGGCGAGCCATCCGGATTGCAGAAGATGTAATCGCCCTGATAGCTGTCTGCGAAATGCTCCCGGTGCGGCTGTTGCTTCTTCCGGTGCGCCTGGAGTTTTTTCAAAGCCGTTGGCGGAATCGTCACCACCCGGAATTTCTTGTTCTTCGGTTCCTTGAGAAACACTTGCTGCCCTACCTGAGAGAGCGAGCGCCCGATCATCAGGTGGTTCGCCTCAAGGTCGGTCCATTGCAGGCCGAGCAGTTCCCCGCGCCGCGCGCCCGTGGCGGCGTCAAGTTCAAGAAAGACATCCATTCCCCACGGCGCTGTCGCACCAGCGATCAGTTTCTCCTGTTGTTCGACCGAAAGGGCGATGCCTTCCTTCTTCTTCGGAATGGGCGGCTCGGAGCCGGGCACGGGGTTCACTTCGGCGATACCCCACCTCAAGCCTCGCGTGTAGGCGCTGGATACCAGACCAGCGATATTCCGCACGGTCTTTCTGGAAAGGGGCTTTCCCACCCGGCGGCCCCTGCCCCCGCTTGTGAGCAGCCGGTTCCATTCGCGCGAGAGATGGAGAGGTTTGATCTTGGGAATCTGCATCGCCAGCAGGTCGGCGTCGAGGTAGTCCGCCATTTCGCGGTAGCGCTGCAGCGTCTTGCCGGCGAGAGACTTCTCTCCGTGCTGGGTAAAGAATTCCTTCAGAAGACCGGCGAGCGTGCCGGGCACTTCCGCGGGCGTCGCTTTCCCCAGCTCGAAGTCGTGCTGTTCCTTGATGCGGCGCTCGGCTTCGGCATCCTGGGCTTCCTTCTTGGACTCGAAGCCGCTCTCGAAAATCTGCTTTCTGTCTTTCCGGGTTGAGCCGGGTGCGTCGAAGACGTATGCCCAGGCGATCTTGACGCCTTGCGCGGTTTTCCACTTCCGCTTCCGGATGGCCATACAGGATTGTACACGCAAAACCCGTTAGTCCGATTCCGCTTTAATGACTCTTTAAGATTCAAGCCGCTCTGGGTGGGCGGGATTTGTTGGAGGCAACGCTATCCGCTGCTAACGGTTTCGCGGTGTTCGGAACGAACTGCTGTCTGGACTCTCCGATTGTGGCCTCCCAGCGCTCGAAGGCTACGCGAGAAATGATGAAACGGCGACCGTAACGGATGTTCGGAATGGCCTGGTCGCGGAGCATGTCGTAGACAGTCTCCTCGCAAATCCCGAGACGCTCGGATATCTCCGGTACCGTGATCGTGGTCCGCATAGCTCGAAATGTGTCCGTCCGACGCATAGTCGCGTCGCGGTCTTCATCGGCATGTCAGACCCTCGTTTCATATCGCGTCCGATGTATGCACGCTCCGGGCCGATTCAGAAATCTTTTGGTTTCATATCCGAATGCTTCAAGACCAGTGGAATCAGTTGGTTGTGGTGGTGGTTTTCAGCCAGTAAACTGCTGATATCGTTTCCGGCGGGGCAGCTGCGGCCCGACATCAGTCTTTCTTACCCGACTTTGAGAACCAAGGCTCCTGTTGCAAAGCCGTCCGTACTGCGGTTTGCACGAAATCGGGCGCTCTCCAAATGTACTCAGCTGCCTTGACCTTTCCGGCTGGGGTCAGAGTCTTGACGTAGGCAAGGGCGGCTTCAACTGAGAACGGCGCTTTTACTTTCTGTTTGAAGTTGCTCTTTAATGCCGTCCAAACGACGGCGTCGAGCTTTTTACTTCTCGCCCATGCGACGATCGGGTCTTTTGTTTCGAGAGGTTCCTCGTCGAGGCGAACATGGGCGATGTTCGCGTTCGTTGTTCCCTCACGGCACCGAAGGTCGGCGGCGGCGTCCTCCAGCTTCTCGCGCTTGCTGAGGCACCACGCCACCGTCACAGGAAATCCGTGCTCGGTGTCTATGACGAGTGTTAGCGCACCGAGCCGGCTTTCCGATACCCTGCAAAATTCAATCTTGAAGTTGGGTCCATCGTATTGCCAGGTTTCGTGCAAATCGTCGAACTCGCGGCCACCCTCCCAGAGCAGCGAACCCCAACCGAGAATGGCGATTTTCATTTTGTCCTTCTTCACGTTCTCACCATTGTGCTACTTGCGTATCACGTTATTTCTCTTCCCAGTGCACGACAAGAAGGGTAGGCAGAAAAATAGCTTTCTTTTCGACAAGCGTCATGGTGACGGTCTCCTGACCAATAGCCGTTTTGTTGCCGGCGTGAATAGTTCTCTTCACGGGCACAGAGACAGTCCATTGATATACACCGTCACTCAGCCCCTGGCTTTCGATTTTGGGCGGCGCTGTTACATTCTGCTCCGTGTACATCGTCTGCTGATATTTGACGACGATGTCCGGGAGCTGCGACTTTTTCAAAGAGTCTTCGAAGGACTGCCACCCCTCCGGCGTGAAGTTTCTTTTCGCATTGGTGAAAACCCGCTGGTAGTCCTCGAAATCGAAAGAGAGCGCGCTGGTTGCTGTCCCAGAGGCCCAGGCGAGCAGCGCGGCAGCGTCTATCTTTTTCGGGGTAGCGATGTCAGCGGCAGCGGCGATAGCGTGAACGGCAAAAAACACTAGAAGCGAGAGAAGAGCAATGAATCGCATGGGCGTTCCTTTGAATGTAGAAGCCTAACAAGTGCGGAAGGTTCTGGAAAGATGCAATTAGGAGATGCTCTCACGAAAATAGGAATCCGGAAAAGAAAAGCGGCCCGGCTCAAAGCCGGGCCGCGATTTTTGGATGGCAATCAGGCCGCCTCCCTCACCTCCTCTGGCTCCTGCTCCTGCTCGCTCCGCGGCTGCAAGCCGCACAGATAATCCGCGGCGCGCTGCGCGTGGGCCGCTGCCGAGAAGATGGCGCGCTTGTCCTCCTTCAGCACCTTCAGCCAGTGCCCGAGATAGGCAGCGTGGTCCTCCCGGATTTCCGGGGTGATGCCGAGGTCCGCGCAAAGGAAAGCGGCTCCCAGCTCCGCTACCAGTTCCTCGCGCGCATAGCCTTCATCGCCGAACCGCTGCCGGCCGAAGTCGCGGTCCAGGCGTTTCTCATGCTTGGTCCAGTGAGTCAGCTCATGCAAGGCCGTCGCGTAATAACTCTCCTTGTCCCTGAAAGCCTCGAAGGGCGGAAGCTGGACAACGTCACGGGCAGGCGCATAGAAGGCGCTGTTCCCGCCGTGGTTGATGGCGGCTCCCGTCGCGGTCATAAAGCGGTCGGCGTTCTCGATACGCTCCGACAGGGGCAGCGGGTTTTCAGGCTGGGCGTAGTAGTGCTGGGGCAAGCCTTCGATCTGCTCCACGTTGAAAACCGTGTAGCCCTTCATAAAGGGGATTTCGCGCTCGACGTCCTCGCCGTTATCGTTCGTCTCGGTCTTGGTGATGCTGTTCGCGTAAACCACCAGTGAGCCATGCTCGCCTTTTCGCACATGGGCGCCGAGGTCCAGGGCTTGCTTGAAGGTCATCCAGATCGGCGCGGCGTAGCCTTTGGCCATGGCCTCGCCCCATAGCAGGAGAATATTCATTCCCCGGTACGGCGTGCCACTGTGCCGCAACGGGCGGGAGATGCGCCCGGCGGCGTGTTCCCCGCTCCACGGTTTCATCCATGTCCGGATGCCTTGCTCAAGGTCTGAAATAATCCGCTCGGTAACGCGGGTGTAAACGTCTTTTCTGTCTGTGCTGCTCATTGTCTTTGCTCCTTTGGATTGGGGTTCATGCACATGAACCTCTGCCCACCGGCGAGGTTGGGGGTAGCAAGGAGCAAGGGCGGAGGGCCGGGAGGGGGATCACCCGGGCTGCACAAGCCGACGTTTTTCAGGCGCGGAAGCCTGGGGACACCCGGCCGGGAGGCGAAGCTTTACCCTTGCGCCGCGCGTGGGGCAAAGCCCCTAGCCTTCTCGTTTTTGAATTCAGATTGTTGAAACAAATGTCTGGGGCCGTTACTATCATTTGCCGGGTAAGGCAAAGCTCGAAAGGAGACAACGAGATGGGTCAGAGATCGGAAGACGTCGAAGACGGCGTGGTCTGCAAACGATGCCATGCCTTGCTGATCGGTGAAGGCGTTTCACCTGCAGGGCGGCCGGTCTTGTGTGAAGACTGTGAACGGGAAGAGCAGGAAAAAGGCAGGGGTGGGCCACTTGGCCCAGGTTGGCTTCCTCGCTGAACTGGAGTTCTTGCGACAGGGATCGTTACCCGGATGGGCCGAGACTTCCCGCCGCATATTTGAAGCGGGCGAAGCCCCTGCTGCGTTGCAGCGATCTAACAAGGGAAGGCTCGGTGAAGCCGCGCCGAAGCGCAGCGAAGGCGGGCGAATAGAGCCCGGCCGCGCTTTTGCGCGCGGGTCGTCCACAATCTGTGATTGTTGACTCAGGCAAGGAAAACAGGGCTTTTACAGGGATTCTAACCACTTTTGCGATTCTGGACCATTGGCCAAACGGACAATTGGCGGTTGCATGAGAATCTGGCACGCTTTGGGAATAAGCCATTTTTATACGAATTCATTTTCAGAGGGGTATGCATGAGCAATGCTGGCCATTTCAGCAGCAAACACGCGCAGGAAGAAAAGAAGCCGCGCTTTTTCGAAGATTTCCGCTCTAAGCAGCTGCGGCTGGACGATGGCACCTCTGTGACGGTGAAGGGCGGGCGGATCATCCACCGCGACGCCACCAGGGAAAGCAAGCACATAGCGAAGGTCGACGTGTCGAGCGACCAGAGCAAGTTTTACAAACAGACGACGGTAGCCACCGTCGTTGAAAAGACTCTTCAGGGCGAGAAAGAAACGTCGACGGACACCATGGGCGAGAAAGAGACGACGTCCCAGGTGCGCAAGCCGATCGATGTCAACCGTCGTCAATTCAGGCCTTAGGAAAGAGGTGAACCATGAAACTGCGCTGCGTGTTCAACGAGCTGATGCGAATGCACCATCGCCAGGGCGTATTGCTCGGGCAGACAACAGCTTCGACACCCGAAGACTTCTTTGGCTTCAGTCACCGCCAAGTGGCGGGTATTCATTTTCATAAGGCTGGCGTCGGCTCAGGCCTGTGGTTTCGACTACGGTGCGGACGTGTCATCGATGAGGCAGCGATGCCGGCGCGCAGCGATCCGGACCTGTACGACAGGGCTGCGGGGTGACGCCATGCACATCGAAGCAAGCTGCTACGACAGGGTCATGGAGAAGCACTTCCAGATCAGGAAAGGGCTTGGCCTGACGCAGTCGGCGACTAGGAAGGAGTTCTACGGCTTCGAGGGCAGCGATGTCGTCGTGGTTCACGAACACAGGCAGGGCGTCGGCCCAGGGCTCTATTTCCGGCTCCGGGACGGCCGCGTGATCGATGTAGCCGGGTATCCACACGATCCTCATCCGGTCTGGTACGACGCCACGACGCACTGATTCAAAGCAGAACGGCCCGCGCTTCTCGTAACGCGGGCCGTTCCTTTCCCGTCAGGGTAGGAAACTTGAACTCCTATTAGGTGACGACGAGATTGCCGCTACCAACGAGCGCCGCCTCGTCCGTCAGGCCGGTAATGCCCGTCAGAGTGGCAACCTGGGTCCAGCTATAGGTGCCGCCGGTCCCGTCGCGATCCACTTCGACGGTGCTGTTGCTGCCGCTGTCGGAGATACGCACCCAATCCGTAATGGTGTCCGAGAGGGGATTGTAGGCGGTCAGCAAGTCGGCGATGTTCAGCACGTCATGGTCGGTGGACACGTTGAAGTCCTTCACAACATCGATGTTGTTGTAGGCGGATGCCGCCTCGAACATGAAGATGTCCGTGCCGCCTTCCCCGTAGAGCGTATCGAGGCCGTCTCCGCCGTGGAGCGTATCGTCACCGGTGCTGCCGTGCAGGATGTCGATACCGCTGTCACCAAAGAGGACGTCAGCACCGACCCCGCCGTTCAGAAGATCATTGCCGCTGCCGCCATGCACCAGGTCATTGTCGCCGTCCGCGTAAACCGTGTCGTTTCCTCCGCCACCGTCGATGGTGTCGTCGCCCTGCGCGCCATTGATGTAGTTGTTGCCGCCGTTACCGGTGATGATATCCGCCGTCGAGTTTCCGGTCGCGTTGATATCTCCGGAACCCGTCATGGTCAGGATTTCGACGTTATTTTCCATGGTGTGGGTGACGCTGGCGAAGATGGTATCCGTACCCTCCGCGCTGTTTTCGTGAATGTCTGCATGGGAGTCACCAATGATGTAAGTATCATTGCCGGTGCCTCCAATCAGATCATCGCCGCCGCCGCCATGCTGGTTAAAACCGCCCCCGTCAAGCGTGTCGTTGCCTCCACCGCCGACGAGCGAGTTAGAGGCGGTATTCCCGATAAGAATGTTGTCCAGGCTGTTGCCCGTGCCATCGATTCTGTCGGTTCCAATAAGGGTCAGGTTCTCGACATCCGAGCTGAGCGTCCAGTCCACGCTGGATTGAACGAGATCCGTGCCATGACCAGAAGTCTCAACGACGACGTCGGACGTATTGTCGACGACATAGGTATCATTCCCGTCGCCACCCGTGAGCGAGTTGTGACCGCTATTGCCGGTCAAGATGTTGTCGCCGCTGTTGCCGGTGCCGTCGATGTTGCTGGAACCGGTGAGCGTCAGATTCTCGAAGCCGGAGCCCAAGGTCCAGGTCACGCTGGATTGCACAAGATCCGTACCGGAGCTTTCGCTGACAACATCGCCGGCGTTGTCGATGATAAAGACGTCGTTACCAGCGCCGCCAGACATCGTGTCTGCGCCAGTTCCGCCGTCGAGGGTGTCGTTGCCGTTGTTGCCGGTGAGGATATTAACGCCGGTATTGCCCGTAATGATGTTATCGGAACTGTTGCCGGTTCCATCGACGGTGCCGCCGCCCGTTAAGGTCAGCTTCTCAACATTGGACGACAAGGTATAGCTCACACTGGAGAACACGATATCGATGCCTGAGCCCGCTCCCGAACTTTCCGTCACGACATCGCTCACGTTGTCGATGAAATAGGTATCATTGCCGTCGCCACCGATCATCGAGTCTGCCCCGGAAGCCCCGTCAAGCGAGTTGTTGCCGCTGTTGCCGGTAATCACGTTTACAACGCTGCTGCCCGTGCCGTTCAGGTTGGCCGTGCCGAGGAGGGTCAGGTTCTCGATATTTCCGCTCAGGGTATAGGAGGTGCTGATCATCACCGTGTCGGTGCCTTCGCTTGAATTCTCGACAATGACATCGCCGGCATTATCGACGACATAGGTGTCATTACCCGTGCCGCCCACCATGGAGTCAGCTCCGCCACCACCGTCAAGAAGGTTATTGCCGCTATTCCCGGTGATGATGTTTGCGCTCGCGTTGCCGGTGCCGTTGATATTGCTTGAACCGGTGAGCGTCAGGTTTTCTACGTTGGCCGAAAGGATGTACGACGCGCTCGCCTGGACCAGGTCTGTGCCCTCGCTGGCATTCTCGCTAATGACGTCGGCCGAGTTATCGGCGACGTAGGTGTCGTTGCCCGTCCCGCCGATCATGGTATCTGCCCCAGAACCACCATCCAGCGTGTCCGCGCCCGCCAGCCCGAGCAGGTTGTTAACCGCGCTATTGCCGTTCAGGATATTATCGGACGCGTTGCCGGTCCCGGAAATTGCGCCCGTCCCGGTCAGCGTGAGGTTTTCCAGACTTGCCGAAAGCGCATAACTGACGGAAGACTGCACGGTATCAGTGCCTTCGCTTGAGTTCTCGACGATGACATCCGATGTGCTGTCAATAACGTAGGTATCGTCTCCGGTGCTCCCGATAAGCTTGTCGTTGCCGACGCCGCCGTCCAGAGTATCCGCGCCGCTGCCGCCCGAAAGGGTGTTGACCGCACCGTTGCCGGTGATCGCGTTGTCCCCGCTGTTCCCGGTGCCGTTGATGGCATCAGTACCCGCGAGGGTCAAGTTTTCGAAGTTGGAACCCAGAGTCCAGGTCACGCTCGATACGACCGTATCCGTGCCCGCGCTGGAGCCTTCCGTAACCGAGTCACTCGCGTTATCGACAACATAGGTGTCGTTGCCGGAGCCGCCGATCATAGAGTCCGCGCCCGCCCCGCCGTCCAGCGTATTGTTGCCGCTGTTGCCGGTGATGGTGTTGGCAGAGTCATTGCCGGTGGCGTTAATGTTACTGGAGCCGGTGAGGGTCAGAGTCTCGATGTTCGCGGAGAGCACATAGGATGCGCTTGCCGAGACGGCATCCGTCCCCTCACTCGCGTATTCGACAATCACATCTCCGGAATTATCCACGATGTAAGAGTCATTGCCATCGCCGCCGACCATACTGTCAGCGCCCGACCCGCCATCGAGCGAGTTGTTACCGCTATTGCCAACGATCGTGTTCACAGCAGCGTTACCTGTGCCGTCGATGTTACTGGAACCGGTGAGAGTGAGGTTCTCAACGTTCGTTCCAAGGGTAAATGTAAGGCTGGATTGCACGGTATCGGTACCCGCGCTTGAACCTTCGGTAATGGCGTCGCTGGCATTGTCGACGATATAGAGGTCATTGCCCGCACCGCCGACCATGGAGTCGGCCCCTGATCCTCCGTCGAGCGTGTCGTTGCCATCGTTGCCGGTGAGGGTGTTCACGCCGGTATTACCGGTGATGACGTTGTCTGAGTTATTGCCAGTACCGTCGATGTTGCTGGAACCCGTCAGGGTCAGGTTTTCGATGTTGGAGGACAGGGTATAGGTCACGCTGGACTGCACGCTGTCGGTGCCCGCGTTAGAACCTTCCGTGATCGCATCGCTGGAATTGTCGACCAAATACAGGTCATTCCCGCCGCCGCCAACCATGGAGTCCGCGCCGGAGCCGCCATCCAGAGTGTTATTGCCGCTATTGCCCGTGATCGTGTTGGCGGCGCTATTGCCCGTGCCATTCACATCGGCGCTTCCAGTCAGAAGGAGATTTTCGACGTTTGTTTCCAGAGTCCAGCTGATGGCGGACTGATCTGTATCGGTCCCTGCACTGCTGCCCTCGGTGACGACATCGCCAGTTCCCACGACATAGGTGTCGTCGCCCGCTCCCCCGGTCAGGGAATTGGTGCCGCTGTTTCCAGTGAGAGTGTTGTCGCCGCCGTTACCGGTGGCGTTGATATTGCTGCTACCGGTGAGGACCATATTCTCGACATCGGACGACAGCGTAAAGCTCACGCTGGAATAGACGGTGTCGGTTCCGGACGCAGCGCCTTCCGTAACAACATCGCTGGCGTTGTCGACAATATAGGTGTCATTACCCGATCCGCCGATAAGGCTGTCCGCGCCAGATCCGCCATCAAGCGTATCGTTCCCGCCGCTGCCGGTGAGAATGTTCACGCCGCTATTGCCTGTGAGGGCATTGGCATCGCCGTTGCCTGTCCCGTCGATGTTGCTGGAACCGGTGAGGGTCAGGTTCTCGACGTTGGACGGCAGGGTATATGTAACGCTGGACAAGATTGTGTCGTTGCCATTGCTGGAGCTTTCCGAGACCACGTCGCCAGCATTATCAACAATGAACACATCGTCGCCAGCCATCCCGATCAGCGAATCCGCTCCTGCGCCGCCATCCAAGGTATCCGGACCGGACGTGCCCGTCAGGGTGTCCGCGCTTCCCGTGCCGGTCTGGGTATAGATCGCGGTGTAGATATGGCTCACATCATGCACGGTCGTGTCATAGAAGACGACCTGCTCGATTTGATGCGAAGCGCCGGTGAAGAAATCCGTAACCGTGACTTGGTCGGAGCCGGTGCCGTAAGCGATGACGAGATCATTGCCGCTCTGCGTGTAATGCACCGACGCGACAGTAACGCCCGAGCCGAAAGTGATCGTATCGTTCCCGGCCGTGTCGGTGACGACATCCGCGCCGTCCCCGTCGTCGAAGGCATAGGTATCGTTCCCAGAACCGCCCGCCAAGCTGTCGTCGCCGCCATTGCCCGTGATCGAGTTGTTCCCGCCGTTGCCGGTGATGACGTTGTTGTCACTATTGCCAGCGCCGCTGATGTCGCCGGTGCCTGCCAGCGTCAGGTTCTCAACATAAGCCGTGAGCGTATAGTTAACGCTGGCCTTAACAGTATCCGTGCCCTCGCCTGTATTTTCGGTGACCACATCGCTCGCATTATCGACGACATATGTATCGTCGCCGGTGCCGCCGGTCATCGTATCCGCGCCCGCTCCTCCGTCGAGCGTATCGTCGTTGGCGCCGCCGTCGAGGGAGTCCGTGCCGTCGCCGCCCGCGATAGTATCCGCGCCGCTGCCGCCCGAAAGAATGTTGTTGCCGCTGTTACCAGTCAGGAGATTGTCGGAACTGTTACCCGTGCCGTTGATGTTGCTGCTGCCCGTCAGGGTCAACGCTTCGACGTCACTGGAAAGCGTGAAGGTAACGCTCGACTGGACGGTGTCATAGCCCTGGCTTGCGCTTTCGTTAACAGAATCACTTACGTTGTCGACGATATAGAGATCGTCGCCCGTACCGCCGGTCATGCCGTCTCCGCCGGTGCCGCCGTCGATCGTGTCGTTCCCTCCCTGGCCGTAAATATTGTCGTTCCCGCCATTTCCGTTAATCGTATCGCCGCTCGACGTACCGTAGACGTTGTTGGCAGAGTCGCTGTCGTTGATGAGATTGGGATTCCACGGCGTATCCTGGAAAATGATGTTCTCGACATTGCCGCCCGCAACTTCCAGCAGGTTATGTGTTGGATCAGATGCCAGCTGGAACCACAGATTGCCAGAGCCATCCGTCCATTCGTGCACCTGGCTCGATGTCAGGCCAGAGAAGATGATCGTATCCGTGCCTTCACCGATACTCTCGTTGATGGTGTCATTGTCGCCCCAGCCCGCCGCGAAGACGTAGGTATCATCCCCCGTGCCACCAGAGAGGCCGTCGCTCCCTGCGCCGCCGATGATCGTATCGTCGCCGGCATAGCCATAGAGGTTGTCGTTGCCCGCCATGCCGCTGACGATGTCGCCGTGACTGGTGCCATAGATCGTCTCGCCGGAGCTGCTGCCCGTCATGGTGATACCGCCGGTCAGATCCCAGACGGTGCCATCATCGAAAGTCATTTGTTCCACGGAACCGAGGGTTATGCCCGAGGAGAAGGTGCCGTTGGCAATCGTGATAGTGCTGTGGTTCGAATCATCAAGCTGGATGTTCAGGTTGCTGCCATCAGCCCACATCCGCACGTCAGACGGGTCAATGCCGGTGAAATGAATAGTATCAGTGCCTTCGGACGCGTTCTCTGAAATGACGTCGTTAGATCCGCTGCCGGGCGCAAAGCCTGTCGAGAATACATAGGTATCGTCGCCCGTACCGCCGTTCAAATTGTCCGCACCGTCACCGCTGGTGATGGTGTCGTTGCCGGCGTAACCGTAAAGGTTGTCGTTACCCGCCTTACCATCGATGTTGTCGTCGTGGCTGGTGCCATAGATCGTTTCGCCCGAACTGCTGCCCGTCATCGTGATGCCGCCGGTCAGATCCCAGATCGTGCCGTCATCGAAAGTCACCTGTTCCACGGAGCCGAGGGTTATGCCGGAGGAGAAGGACCCGTTGGCAATCGTGATGGTGCTGTGGTTCGAATCATCTAGCTGGATATTCAGGTTGCTGCCATCAGCCCACATCCGCACGTCAGACGGGTCGATGCCGGTGAAGTGAATGGTGTCGGTGCCTTCGGACGCGCTCTCTGAAATGACGTCGTTGGAACCGCTGCCGGGCGCAAATCCCGTGGCGAAGACATAGGTATCATCGCCCGTACCGCCGTTCAGATTGTCCGCGCCGTCGCCGCCGGTGATGGTATCGTCTCCGGCATAGCCATAGAGGTTGTCGCCGCCGCCTAAGCCATTGATGTTGTCATCATGACTGGTGCCATAGATCGTCTCTCCGGAACTGCTGCCCGTCATGGTGATACCGCCGGTCAGATCCCAGACCGTGCCGTCATCGAAAATCACCTGTTCTACGGAACCGAGGGTTATGCCCGAGGAGAAGGAGCCGTTGGCGATCGTGATGGTGCTATGATTCGAGTCATCAAGCTGGATGTTCAGGTTGCTGCCGTCAGCCCACATCCGTACGTCAGACGAATCAATTCCAGTGAAGTGAATGGTGTCAGTACCTTCGGATGCGTTCTCTGAAATGACGTCGTTAGATCCGCTTCCGGGCGCAAAACCCGTTGCGAAGACATAGGTATCGTCTCCCGTGCCGCCGCTCAGATTGTCCGTGCCGTCACCGCCGGTGATGGTGTCGTTTCCGGCATAGCCATAAAGGTTGTCGTTGCCCGCCACGCCATCGATGTTGTCGCCATGGCTGGTGCCATAGATCGTTTCGCCTGAGCTGCTGCCCGTCATCAAGATGCCGCCGGTCAGATTCCAGACCGTGCCGTCGTCGAAAATCACCTGTTCCACGGAACCGATAGTCGTGCCCGAGGAGAAGGAGCCGTTGGCAATCGTGATAGTGCTGTGGTTCGAATCATCCAGCTGGATGTTCAGGTTGCTGCCGTCAGCCCACATCCGCACGTCAGACGGATCGATGCCAACGAAACGGATGGTGTCGGCGCCCTCGGAAACGTTCTCAGTAATGATGTCATTAGAACCGCCGCCAGGTGCAAACCCCGTCAAGAAGACATACGTGTCGTCACCCGTGCCGCCATTCAGATTATCTGCACCGCTGCCCCCGTCCAGGATATCGTTACCCGCGTAGCCGTAAATATTATCATTGCCTCCCAAGCCCTCGATGGTATCGACGACCGTCGCGTCGTTCGTGCCGTTCACCGTTTCGCCGCTGCTCGTACCCGTGATCAGGTTCGCAAAGGCCGTCAGGTCATAAGTACTGCCGTCCGAGAAATGCAGGGTCTCGATCCCGCCGTCAGAGGTAAACTGGCCCTGGATGGTCACGGCCGCAATACCGTTGAAGTCAATCTCCAGATCTACGCCGTTCACCTTGGATAGGGTCATGTCGGCCTGCGACAAGCCCTCGCCGAAGTTGATGGTGTCGCTGCCGCCGGTATCCATATAGGCGTCATGCCCAGATTCATAGACATACACATCGTCGCCGTCGCCGCCAGAGACAGTATCATCCCCGGCACCGCCCGCCATCGTATTGGCGCCGCCAAGCCCGCTGATGGTATCGTTGCCATCGCCGCCGTTGATGATGTCATCCGGGTTGCCGCCGGTGGTGATGCCCACAAGAACGTCATTGCCATCTGTGCCATCGGTCGTATAGGCGACGGTGGAAAGGTCAAGCGTACTCGTATCATCGAAGGACAGGGTCTCGATCTTACCGTCGCTCGTGAATTGATCATGGATGGTGGCGACAACCGTGCCGTCGAACAGGACGTTCAGGTCCGTCGTACCCGCCCGCTCCAGCGCTAGTTGTGCCGGGTCATAAGCGGGACCGAAATGAACCGTATCTGAGCCGCCCTCATCCGTGATCTGGTCGAGGCCCTGGGTCACGATATAGAGGTTGTCGTCCGCGCCGCCGTGAACATCGTCGTTGCCGTCGCCGCCATCGATGGTGTCGTTGCCCGAATAGCCAAAGATAACGTCATTGCCGCCGAGGCCGTTAATAACGTCATTACCGCCGCCGAGGTCAATGCCAGAGAGAGTATCGTCGCCTGAAGTGCCGTCGGTCGTATAGTCGACAGTCGAAAGGTCGAGTGTGCCACCCCCGAAGAAATGGAGGGTTTCGATGGCGCCGTCCGAAGTGAACTGCCCTTCGATATGGACTGCCTGCGTAGCGCTGAAGAAAATATCGAGGTCGGTGTCGCCGCTTCTCACCAGAGTCATGTCGACCTGGTTAAAGCCGGAGGCAAATGAAATCTCGTCGTTGTCGCCTGCCGCATCGCTGATCGTATCCATACCCGCGCCGTGGATATAGGTGTCGTCGCCGCTGCCGCCTTCAATCCGGTCATCGCCCGCGCCGCCATCGAGCGTGTCGTCGCCATCGAGGCCCTGGATGACGTCGCTGGTCAGATAGCTGTTATCCAGCCCCGAAAGGACATCGTTGCCGCTTGTGCCTACAACAGCGTGATAATCCGTCAGGTCCACCGTGCTGCTGTCGGAGAACAGCAGCGTTTCGATGGAATTGCCGGAGGTGAAAAAGTCGTTAATATGGACAACCGGCGTGCTGCTGAAGGAAATCTCCAGCCCCGTGCCGTCGTCGACGACGGCGAAAGTCATGCCGCTCTGCGTATGGCTCGAAAACACGACAGTATCGGACCCGCTGGCGTCCGTAATTGTATCCAGCCCCGCCCCGGCCATATATTTGTCGTCGCCCGAACCACCGTCGAGGATGTTGGTGCCCGATCCACCGTCGATCGTATCGTTACCCGACCCGCCCGAGATCGTGTCGTTTCCGCCCATCCCGTAAATCAGGTTGTTGGTCGATCCGCCTGTGGTGAAGCCGATGATGTCGTCGGCGCCCGAAGTTCCGTCCTGCTCGAACTGGACGGAGGACAGCGTGACGTTGCTCCCGCCGCCGTAGGAGAAATGCAGCGTTTCAATCTGGTCGCCAGAAGTGAACTGGTTTTCGATATGGACAACCGTCGTGCCGCTGTACTTGATGTCCAGGTTCTGGCCATCCACATGATAGGAAATATTGGCCGGATCATAACTGGAACTGAACGAAACGGTATCGCTGCCAGCCGTGTCGTTCACAGTATCGAGGCCCGCGGTGATGTTATAAAGATCATCCCCAGCGCCGCCTTCGAGCCGGTCGTCGCCCGCGCCGCCCGCCAGCGTGTCGTTCCCCGCAAGCCCCTGCAACGTATCTGCTTCGAGGCCGGAGACGTCGGCGCCAGACATGTTATCGGCGCCGCTGGTGCCCACGCTCGGCGCGCCGAGCGTGGTTAAGTCGAGCGTGGAATCGTCGGAGAAAAGGATCTCCTGAATTCCCGCACCGATGAACTGGTCCTGAACGGTGACGGTGCCGCCGCCGGCAACGGCGATTTCAAGGTCATTTCCGCTACGCGTTAACGTGAGATCGGACGATACGATGCCTGTCGGCATGTCAAGTTTGTTCACGACGCCGCCCAGGTCTGCAACTTCCTGGATCGTCGCGCTATAGGAGGCATCCATCAGATGATAGGTATCGCTTCCGTGACCGCCCGCGACCGTGACTCCTGTGGCCTCTATATAGATGTCATCGTCGCCGCCGAGCGCGGTGATGAAGCCAGACGTAGTCGCATGGATTTCATCTGCGTTGTTCGTCCCGCCGTTGTGATTGACGCCGAGTATCGCTCCGGTACCGTCTACGACGACGACCGTTGGACCACCTGAACCGAACTGCGCCACGACCTCGGTAGTCCGGCTGTCGAGCAGGAAATTCTCGAACACGTTGGGCAAAAGAACGCCGTATCCGTCCGCGGTCAGTAGAAGTCCGTTCCCCGAACGCACAGAACCAAGCGTTTCGAGGGAAAGGGCGCCATCCGTAAATTGAATGACGTCTCCCTCAGCGCGGTTATAGTCGCCTATCGTGTCAGAGGTTGACGCAACAATAAATGTATCGGCCCCCTGGTTGCCGAAAAGGGTATCAGAACCGGCGCCGCCATCAAGCGTATCGTCGCCCATTCCGCCGACAAGCATGTCTCCGCCATCGCCGCCCCACAGCGTATCGTTCCCGTCCTCGCCGAACAGGGAATCGTTGCCCGCGTCGCCATGAATGGCGTCGTCGTCCAGCCCGCCGTGCAGGAAATCGTTGCCTGCTCCGCCCGAAATCGAATCATCACCAAAACTGCCGCTGAGGGTTTCAGCTGCATCACCGCCTGTGAGCGTATCGTCGCCGGCCCCTCCGTCAAAAAATGACTGCAAATTACTTCCGACGAACGTATCGTCACCTGCCCCACCCGAGTAGGTGCCAGTGCCCGCATAACTGTCATCCGACCGGTGAATCACGTCGTCGTATGGCGTGCCCGTCGTGAGTGAACTATAACGGGAAGTAGTGGCCACGGCCCAATAAGGAAGCCCTCCCGCACCGAAATTAACAAAATGCCCATCAGCTGTTGTCAGATGAAGTTCATTCAGTGAAGGCCCCCACCCAGGACTTCCAGGAAAGGTTGCGTCGACCATCGTAATGGAGCCCCGCGCGCCGTCCTGAATGTGAAGGTCGAACTCCCAAACGGGTTCGTTCCGCCCCTCAAAGCTAACAGTCGTCAGTCTGACGTTGTCTTCCGAAAACGTCAGGTCGCTCATCTGGATGTCGGCACTCAGAACGATATTTGGAGCGACGCCGGAGAAGGTTTTGTCACCGCCGTCGTAATGGAAAGTTGGGGTCGGAAGAATATTTTCGCCCGTGAGCGTGCCGGTTATATCGATTGTGTCTGTTCCGTGACCTAGCCAGATATCTCCGCGGCCCTGACCAGCTTCTAAGTTGTAGGTGTCGCCATTGTCGGTGCCCAGAATACTCAACGGAATATAAAACCCGCTGTGAGAAAAATTGGTAATGGTATCGGTTTTAAGGCCGTCCGTCACCGCCATGGAGGCGCCGCCCGATAGATCAAGCGTGAACGTCAGGCTCCTCTCAAAATCGCTGTAGTCAAACTGGGTGTTGTAATTGGAATATGCGGAGACTTGGCCACTGCCGAACCAGTCATCATAGGTAGTCCCCAAGTCCTTCACGGTGACAGTGTTTGAAATACCGACACCGGTTACAATACTGTCGAATCCTTCAATTTCCATCCCATGGGAGCTATAGAGATGGCCGCCGCTGCTAGCGCCCTCCGCAACGATTATCGATTCCCCTACTTGTGCGACATTTGTGCCGCTACCCATATCCACAAGAAGGTGCTGATCAGCCGCTCCAGCGGAGCCCGACCCAACAAGAACAACATCATTTCCGCTGCCTAAAGTTACCTTTTCAATTCCTTGAAGGCTATTGGAAGAGGCCGTCCCGCCGGGCTGGAAGTAAGAATTTTCGCCGTAGGCTCCCACGCGCCAAATGGAGGTGTCCGACAATTTACCAAACGAGCCACCGTCAATCGCCATGGCGTCAGTAATGGCGCCGAGGTCCAAAGTGTCCTGGTCTTCGCCACCGACAGAGCCGGAGACGTGGTCTCCAAAATACGCATCATGCCCTGCGCTCGGCTTGAAAATATCGGAACCAAGGTTACCGATGAGAGTATTATCGCCATCGCCGCCTGTAATACTGTCGTTGTAGTCGCTGCCGGCCGCATTTTCTATGCTGGTGAGAACGTCGTTAATTGGGGCGGCACCGCCAGCAGTAGCGGAGCCATCTGAAGTCAAGCCTGCGGCAACCATAGTGACACTGTAATTAGCCATCACATAGTCAACAGTGTCCGACCCTGGCCCACCATCAACAGTATCGGTTGAAGAATGGCTCTCCCATCTATGAAACACATCGCTCGAATCAGTCTTTTGTATTGCTTGAAAATTGTAGAAAAAGCCAACTACAGTGGTTCCTACCGTAACTTCGAATCCGTTGCTGACATGCGGTTCCGCCGACAGCCCAAAGGTTGTGGCGTATTCTCCAAATTGAGTGTCCAATATCTTTTGTTCATCAAGTATCTGCTGCGATGTAAGCTGTTTACAATCCAAGTGTTGAGCGGCGGTCCCCAAAAAGCCGACGCTGTTACTGTCGGATGGATTTTGTGCAATGACTGTCTGAATGCCTAAAAGCGTGGTGTTTGTTTCACCCCCGCTATTGTCAACATGGAATGTACCATCTGGCAGGCGATCGGGGCCGAGTTCGATGGTGACGGTTGCATGATCACCACCCGCCATGGCAATGAAGTAGGCATCCTTTCCGGTGCCTCCGCTCACGAGACCCCCTGCCCCAAGATCTACGGTCCCGCCAACGGCGAATTGATTAAGCCCCACACCGGCGGAGAGAACGTCGTTGCCGTCGCCACCCACAAGGGTATCGTCGCCAGCGTTGCCAACTAAGAGATCATTGCCGTCATTACCTTGTAGAATATTGTCGCGGTTATTGCCAAAGATTACATCGTTTCCTTTTGCGCCGCTCGCATTCTCGATGCTGCCATAGCCGTCGCCTTCGGAAGAATTGGGGAACGCGTTGGTTACGAGAACATCGCCACCGGTAGTTGAATGCATCTGCGAAAAGTAGGTTTCATGTGCGCTTATAAACAAATCGCTGCTCGTGCTGATACCCGCTCTTAAATCGATACGCACACTTGTGGTATTCGTCGTGGGGCCATCCACGGCAATGGTGTCGTTTACTCCTCCGGCGTCCCATATCGAGAACATGTGGCCACTCATGGTCGGCAGCGACGAGCCCGGCTCCGATACTGACATCGTGCCATTTGCGTTCCACGTATACGTAGTGTTTCCGTTGTTGTGGGATGTATTCGCGCCGTAGAGGAATTGCAATGCCGCGATATCGTAGGCCATTGGGCCGACAGGCTCTAGGTTATTGTCGACAGGATTGGGAGTCCCGGACATCACTGTATCAAGGGGGGTGTATGGAGGAGCGGCTTTTGTGTCATCGGGAATGCCCTGAGGATGGTACATGCCCAGCGAATGAAGAATTTCATGGAGGGCAATCCAAGCACCCAGGCTTCCGATCGAGAAGTCCGTGTAATCGGGACTAAGCCAGACATCTGAGTGCGAAATGAGATCTCCGCCCCCGATAGGCTTTGCAGCTCCGCCGGCCTCGGTATCGGACGTAATGTCGCCGTAGACAATGGTAATATCTGCTGAAGAACCGGTCGCAGGAGTAAAGTTGATGTTTGCCACGTCTGAAATCATGGCCAGAAGAGCTTCTATTTGAGTCGTCTCGGTGCTGTCTGTTATTGAGAAGGTAGGAGTATTCTCCGCGTTATTAACGAGAAGAGCCGAATCGAAGCTAAATGTGATCGGGTTCGGTGGCGCTGTGCCGGCAGTTCCGGACCAAGATTTTAGGCCAGCTACTCCCTCAACACCAACCAAGTCAATAACCCACTCCGGTTGGCCCGATTCGCTAATTGGCGGCATTTAGCACCTCCTAACTAAAAAGAATGAAGACTCCATTTCCTTAGCAATTCGTCTTCGGAAAGCATGAAGTTTGTGCAGCTTGTATTCCACGACGGTCCGTCGGGAGCCTTAACCCCCTCGGGGGGGCGATCGTGATTGGGATACGCAAAGATTAGGTATTCTTGTCCAACTCGAAAGTCCTGGCTGCAAGGCGTTGACCCATAGATGGTCACCTCCGAGTTGTCTTTGGGGGCCGGCTCGGATGTCGTATTCATCAAGACTTCGAGAGCCGTAAGCTTTGTCTGTACCATCAGCAACGGGGAGATGTGGGATGTCGGTGAGGCTGTGAGTTGTGAATCTATTTCCCACACATGCGTATCTTTAACACGCCCGGTGAATAAGAGGACCTCTGAATGATGTATAAGCGCCTTTAGCTTATCTGGTTGTGTCCGAAACTGCTTAATTAGCCCGATCATGTTAGCCGGTTCAAGCCCTGTGCGTGAGCAAGGACTGGTGTCAAAGGTCAATAAACCTGACTTATCGGTGTAGTTACCCTGACCAAAAACAATATATGTCTGCCCGGGTATAAAGGACATTCCGAGCGTATGAATAAGGACGTCTTGTGGCGCAGTAGGTCCAGACGAAGGCGACTTATACAGATTAAGGATGTGAAACGGCATGCGTACATCGCTTGTCCATGCACCATTTGGCATCGGTGGGCCGAATGTTTCTTTAGCTACACCAGAAAACACAATATCGGCATCAATAAAATTAGCTTCCAAGGTATAGGGGCGGTCCTTGACGCATTGCGTGGCAAAAGCGGTCCGGGGAGACCACAACAAAAGTGCGAGCAGAACGATCACCAAATGGGGTTTCAAGACCATAGAGATTCGGCGTTCCATGGGAAAATAGTCACGTTGGTTGCATTCCATCATCTGTGTTCTCCGGGTTCGAGTGTTTTGAAAATCACGACCCCAAATCTCACCACGTTTTCAATAGGTCCGCAATCGGACGCCCCAAAAAACAACGGCAGTGACATCGATAACACGCGGCGTCTGAGGCGCAAATATACCCGATCGGGTATAGGCGATTTGCCCTATAGTTGGATAAACCCAAGAAGGATGGCCTGAAAGGCTGCTGTAGTGGCGGTGGGGGCGCCTAGCTTGTTCTGCGCTTTGCGGAGATAGAGTTTTACGGCATTTTCAGAAACTCCGATGATCATTCCGGTCTCCTGCTTGGTCTTACCCGCAGCGCACCATTTCAATACCTCACGCTCCTGGGAGGAGAGGGAGATAACCTCCGCTTTCTGCGGCTTTCGTTCGAGGGCGAGATAACAGCTATAGAATTGCTGCGCATACATCTGTGCTGTAGCAAGTATTTCGCGGGTAAGGTCCACGCCGCCCGCGCTACTAGCCATGCCGATTCCGGCAAGCGCGCCGCGCGGACCGCGAAGCGGAATACCAATACCGTCGCGCAAGCCCGCCTGCGCCGCCAGTTTCAGGCATTGTTCCTGCGCCTTCGTCAACTTGTGTCGTCGCGGCAGGCTGCTCCAGGCGAAGGCACCATCAGCCTGGAAGATATGATGCCGCACGGGGTCGATAACGTCATACCAGTTCTCCAGGTAAAACTTCATCCAGTCCTGCGGGTAGTTGGAGATAATGCCGTGACCCGCTCTTCGGCCCGTTGTCGGGTGGTCCGTCATCAAGCTGAAGATGACGCGGTCCAGCCCCTGTGCGGTTAAGGCGTTCTTTAGAACGCCAAACAACTCTTCCACCGTCTTCGCGGTTGCGGAAGACGCGATGAAATCACCAATCTGCATGCCTGACTGCATGCGATAGCCCCCTGCCCGGGTAGAGTTGGATTACGCTGCGGACTTTTCCGCATTTGCGTGTGCGGACACGGAGGCCTTGATTGCTTCCGCCGTGATCTGGAAGGCCATTTTCTCAATCGCCGACTGCGCATTGACGCGCATGGATCGAGGAAGGCGGTTTCCGTTTGCCTTGGCGAATTCGCCGAGTTGCGCGGAGTATGCCTTTACCAGGCGGCCCACCTCGATGACGATGTCGTTCTTGGGGTCCTTGGTTTTCAGCGCTTCGGTAATGGCGGCCCCGTCAAGCTTCTTGAATTCCGCTTTCGCGCCATCGAACTTGATCACCGGGCCCTTCGGCATCTTGCCCTGAGCCTGCAGCGCGGCCATTTTCAGCCCGGCCTCAAAGCAAATGAGCGCGAATTCCTTCACTGGCTTCTCCCCGCGCAGTTTTTCAACCAGCTCAACTTGCTTGTCGTCTTTGATGTCGATGGTCACTTTCATGAATACTCTCCCCAGAGTTGAAATAAACAATAACAATGAGGCGTATCTTGCCCGAACTGTGGTTGCAATGCAACTCACAGGTGGAGATGCAGAGTCCCTCGGCAACCGCGCCGTGTTCTCGAAAATGCTCGCTCACACATTCCGGAAACCGGAAGTTACATTTTGAGCGTAGGACCACTCGGCTTTCGCGCCAGTGTCTTGTTGCCCGATGCGATGTGCTGCGGGGTCGCCGGTTCCACCATGTTCATGAAGTGGGACACGCCGGGGATGTGGGCAATGAAGCGCGAGAGCTTCGGATGGTTCACTAAGAACCGGGAAACCGGGGCCGCTGCAACCTGGAGGAACCTGCTCGGGGTTTGTGTTGCGACAAACCGCGAGCCCATCACTTTCCCAACTTTGGCGGCGGTGGGCCGTCCTCTAGGCTGTCCTTGCGCTCAAGCTCATCCTGAATTCTCTGGGCCTCGATTTCCGCGATGATGCGCTTGGCCTCGTGATGCTCGCGGACGTAGCGTTCCTGTTCGTCTGCGCGTTTCAGCTCCTCATCGTGACGGCGCAGCGCCTGCCGCTCCTTGAGGCCGTCGATTTCGAGCTGTTTATTTTGCTCCAACAGGGCGAGATAGTCCTTTCGCTCCTGGTCCTGCCGGCGCTTCAACTGCGCGATCTCGCGGCGGCGCTCCTTTGTCTTCTCCGCCCCAAGCCCCGGATTCCAGCGATTTTGGATGGCGTCTATAATACCCTTGATGCCGGTACGCTGTTCCGCATGGCGGGCTTTCAGCGCATCTTGTTCCTGCTGCTGCATGGCAGCAAAATCCGCGGCCTTGTCCTTGTAAAGAACATTCTGCTCGTGTTCGAGCTGATACAACTCATGCGCGTGGAAGTCCGCCCACTTCTGGACATCCTTGGCCTGGCGCTCGGCGAGTGCTTTTTTAAGAGCCTCCAATTCCGCGTCTTCCTGGGCCTGGATAGGCTGGGGCTGGGGCTGTCGCTGGGTGGTTTGGGGCGGCAGGAATTTGGACGCTTCTACGGTCTGTTCCTTGCGCGCGGGCTGACCGTTCGATTTTGAGAGGGCTTTGCGACGCTCCGCCTGGGTGGCTTTCGCCTCCTCGATGGTGGGGAGCTTGTCCAGCTCTACGCCCGCCATGAAGGCTTCAATTTCCTTCTTCTTGAGCCCCACGTTACGGGACAGGACAGAATGGCCGCCCTTCTGATCGACGACGACATAGCCCCGGTCGCCCTTGGCGAGAATGTACCCGGCATCCTCAAGAGCCGACTTGAACGCGGGGCCGCTGTCGGTGGCGGCGCGCAGCGTCGTGAGCTGCTCGATGCGCTGTTCTTTCGAGAGGCCAGTACGTTTCTGGAATTGATCCTCGTCCTGGGTCAGCTTTTGCCGGGGGAACTCCTCCTGCTTCTTGCGGTCGCGTTTGGCATGTTTGCCGGGAATAATTTCGTGCCCGAATTCCAGCTCCATGCGCTGGCTCGCGCGCTCGTGGGCGACATAGTTGTACCCATCCGAAATCACCTTCATCGTGTCCACGTCGGTCCGCTGCCAGACGACATGAAGATGGGGTCTGTCATCTTTTCCCGCGTGCAGGACAAGGGCGCAGGGTTGGTCCTGCAGGCCCAGCTCTTCACCTAAAATGTCGGCGGCGCGCTTCCATTGCTCGGGCGTCATATTGCGAGCGTAGTGCGCCTCGGGGTTGATCTCGGCATGATACAGCCCGTCGCGGCCCTGCTTGGTTCCTTCGACCAGGGTTTGCCAATCGCGGAAGGCTTCGATGAGCTGGTTGGCGGTATGGTGGCGGTCTCCCCCGTCGATGCCGGCAGCCCAGGGTGAGCGCAGTTCCAAAAGCTCCGCAGGCTCGCCAGTATCCCACCGCTCAACGCGCATGAGATACACGGCAAGCTGGCGCGGTCCACTTCTGGAAGCGCCCTTCGCGATCATCTATGCATGGCCCTCGGGGGGCAGGAAATTGCTACGAACGGTGCCGCGTTTGGAGGCTTTTACCGATGCCACGGCTTTTGCGCCGGGGTCCGGTTGGGTGGAGGCAGCTGCCGCCGTGCCGCGTGTAATGCGGCGCAAAAGGGCCGCCGGTATCGCGATGGTTTCGGCGCCCGGATCGGCCTGAAGAGCCTTCTTACTGGTGGCGATCAGGTCATCCCAGTCCTGCATCTCGGGGCTCGGTTCCTTGCCTAAGGCAACAAAAATTGCGTCGCGCATGGTGACGTAATCTTTCAGCGCCAGGCGAAGCTCGGGGAGGCTGTAAAATTCATCTTCGTTAATGCCGCGAGCGATCTGGTTGACGTTATTGTTGAGGCGGCCGAGCTGCCCCTGATAGCGCAGCAGCGTCTCATTCTGGATAGGCGGAATACGTTGCGAGCGCGGCCCGGCATCGCCGTCGAGACCAAGGGCGCGCATGAACGCCCCGAAGGTGAGTCCCGCCCTATTCGCCTTTGCGGCAACCTTGTTGAACTCGGTCATCTCCCAGCGGATGGGAGTGATCTTTTGGCGCTGGCGGTTCTCAGTGCCGTGACGCCTTTTCGGGGCGGGCTTTTCGTCCGTCATGGGGAAGCTCCATCGGTTTTTTGCTTGGCCGGACCTGACGGGCTTTTACAGCCCCGGTCATTAACACACGGGTTCCGGAACCTCCCGTATGGTGAAGGGGTCGAGCCCCTTCCCTTGGCGAAGCCGGTGCCGAAACACCGGTCGTGGGTGTCGGGGCAGATGAGCCCTGACGAGTGGGTGCCGGGGCGCGAAAGCCCTGGCGAGTGGATATCCAAAAGGGCGCGACAGCCCTTGGTAGGTTCCGAGGGCAAAGCCCTGGGTCAGGTGCAGCCGGAACGGCCTGCTGGTGTCGCAGAGGCAAAGCCTCCGGGCGGGTCCACGGGTGCCAAACCCTGGTCTGGAGGGAATGCAAACGGGAGGGCGAAGCCACCTCCCTTTGCCAAGCCAAGCCCCGTTCTATGGGGCGCTCGCGGTAATACCGCGAATGGCTTGCAAGTGTTCCTAAGTGGACCAGATGGTATAAGACTACCACAGGTAGCGATTCCGGTAAACACGAATGTAGAACCTGCCTCAGTCTGAGCCGGGGGGCGTTTTCGGATTGGTTAATGCGGCAGCGGGTTTTCGTCCCACTTCAACGGCATCCCGCCCCAATACAAGTCGGGGTAGAACTCCCGGAGGCTGGCGAAAGCTTCGGCCAAATTCCAATAGTCGATAGGTCGCAGATACTGGGGCTTTGTTCCCGGGGCGAGCAGAATGGCCGTATCGCGTCCCAGATTGAGAATTTCGCTCGGCATTAGTAGCGGCCTTCCGGTCTCGCCGAGGGTCGTGCTGCTCCCAGTCGATCCCCCACCCGGATTGAAGCCCATCGAGGTAGACCCGCTTTTTGTCTGGACGGTCTTGTTGCCGAGTGTCTTGCTCAGGTACTCGGCAGATTGGAGGTCATCGAGATTGCAGAACCACTTATAGGCGCAGTTGTTAATGATCGTCGTCGCGGCGTCGCCATAGACGTCCTTCAGCTGATTGAGCCCCTGAATCGCGAGCGTGAAATCGACACCATACCCGGCCATCGTACTGATGTCGCGGGATACCTCCTCAAGCTTGCCCAGGGCGGGAAATTCATCGATCAGGAACATGCAGCGCCGGACATTTTTCATCCCTGAGTGCTTGTAGGTCTGCATGCCCGCCGAGATGAGCAAGCGCAACCAAGTCCGCTGCGTTTCCATCTTGTCGGGCGGGATGACGAGGTAGACCGTGGTCATTTTACGGGGCAGGTCGCGCATGGAAAAAGTGGATGCCGCCGTCGCGGCTTTAATACGCGGGTCGGACAGGAAGCTTGAGTATTGGGCGAGTGTGCCCATGACGCTGGAAAAGGTTTCCTCTGCCATGGGTATGAAGGGGCCGGCGAATTCCGCGATTGCCCCGCCAAAGGCGCTCGATGCAGCCATTTTGGTCAGATATGCCTTGCGAAAATCCATTCGCGTGACGATCTCACGCATGCGCCCCAGGGTCTTGGTTTCCCCTGGCTGGTCGGTCAGCCAGAGCAGTACAGCCGAAACGATGTCGCGGGACGAATTGGCCCAGAACTGATCCCTCCCCATTTGTGACCTGGGGCAGATGGCGGCTGCAAGGTCCTGTGCGGTCGAAACGACGTTGGAGTCATCGCGATCGAGAATGTCGAGCGGGTTATAGGTCGCGGAGGGCAGACCCAGCTGCTGGAATGTGGGCGCGAGTTCGCCCCAGGGGTTGATGATGTGGACGGCTTGGCCCGGACCGGCTGGGCCCATGGGTTTCATCCTGGCGCGCGCGGTGACGGCCGCATTCTCCCCCTTGGGGTCAATCACAAGTGCGCTCCCCATGAAATATCGCAGCAATGTCGGGATGATAACGCGGGTTCCCTTACCTGTCCGGGTCCGCGCCACAATCAAGGTATGGTTTTCGGGCGTCGAGAAAACCGGCGCCCCCTGATGGGCCTCGAAAGGCCCGCTATGGGCAGGTGTAGGGGCACTTGATTTTCCAAAGAAGACCCCCGCGAAAGGCGCCATATCGTTGGCCAAGCCGCCACGGCCTTCCTCCCATTCCGCTGACCCGTAAGTGTCTTGGGGCGGCGGCGATGGCATGGACAAGGGCGAGGGTTTCCCCTTATATCCGCTGCGATCGAGCAAATACCCGAATCCAAGGACAGCGGCGATGATGCCCCCGACAATAATGACCGCCCCGTACTCGTCGTAGAAGCTTTGTCCGGAACCCTGCGCGAAAGCCGGTACGACGGCGCAAAGCAAAACGGCCGGAAGTAGGGCCGCCAGTTTCAGAACGGGCCTTCTTCCCCGCTTTTCGTCGGGTCGGCGATCTTCTCTTCCGGGGCGCCGCTTTCGTCACAGAAGCGGTTCCACAGGTTGCGATAGTATTCATACCGCGCTGGGCCGACGACCAGCCAATGGAGCTGATCGTGAAGCTCGTTAACCAGGATTTGGTTCAAGACTTTGGCTGCGGGGCGCGGCGCAGTATTCGTCCCGGCCACTCGTTTCTGTTCGAGGAATTCGGTCAGCCGGACAAACTCTTTCGGCACCTCAATCGTTACTGGGACGGTATCCTCCGGGTCCAGTTTGTTCGCGATCGCGCCCGCCGTCTGGCTGCACTCCTGCATCTCGGGGGTCTTGTTAAACAGCTCAGTCAGCTCTTCGGATCTCGTTTTCTTAGGCATCGGTTTGCTTTCGCCCCTCAAGGATTAACATAACGATAAATCCGCTCTGATTGTTACGCGCCCGTGGCCCATACACAGCCGCATCCCGCTTCCGTCCTCGCTGAACTGTGCTTCCCGAAACAACCTTAACCTGTATCCGCGTCTCGCACGAACAGTCGCGGTTTTCATCGGTGTCGACATCGGCTAAGGTTGATTCGTGATTTGGTTTAGCGCAATCAGGGATAGAAAAGCAAGATGCCGGATTGGATACCGTGCAAGGATGACTACAGGATCGGCGACGTTTTGCGCTGGCGCGAACCCGTCTGGAAGCCAAAGGCGCGGAAAAACAGCCGGACCGTCTTGATCGGCGAGCGGCTCATCACCGCGCAGGTAACGCATTGCGACCGCGAATGGGTAGAGTTCGCGCTCAAGAGCTGCGAAACGGCAACCGCGGAAACCTGGTGGAAACCCATTCCTGAACTAAAAGCCGACAAGCCGCTGAAGCGGCGGCGGAGCTCTCTGGGAAAGAGAAGTCCCAAACGCCGGCCGTGGGGTGGCAAAGACGGCGAAGCGGCACGCGCGGTGGTGACCAGCAAGTTCCTGAGCTAACGGCTTCTGAAGCCGGTCTGCTTTCGCCGCTTTAAGCCGGCGCGTCATTCTTTCGCGCGCGGCCTTGGCGCATGTGTCACGGTTGCCCCGCGCTCTTGCCGGGCAGCTCTACGCCCTAAATCGCGATACCGGGCAAATTGCGAACGCAGTTCAAAATCGCGGTCGCCAAGGTCCTCCAGTCCGGTTCGGTGCCGAAGCGCGTCTTGTCCAGAGACGTCTCCAGTGTTTCATTTCTTAGACCATCGCCCACAGGCGTCCTTCTACCTCCAACCCGCATCTGTTCGTTGGCGAAGTAAACTTCCTGCCGCCGAAGTTATCGGCGTTCAGGAAGCTTCTTCTCTTCGTTCCGAGCCGAAGACGGTACTTACGCCGCCGAACGAGCTGCAGGCCCTCAGTCACGAAGGCCGCGATGGTCGCGGTCTTGCGAAATGAAGGAGAAGTCTCATGAACAGCACGCTCATTCCCTCAACGGAACTGAAGGAACTCTCGACCGTCGAACTGCAATCCAAATTCTTTCAGGTCTCCGCGGACGTCGAGCGCCTCCGGCAGAAGTGCGGGCAGTTGCCCATGGCCGAAGCCTCGCTTTCGAATATCCGCTTCGAGATGATGGCGCGGCGCTTGCGCGGCCCGAAGCCATAAGGTTCTGAAACTGGCGGACTCCCAATTCGGAGTCCGCCTTTTTTATTGTGATAGTCACTTCTTGTCGGAACCTGTAATCAGCGGGAGCGCATGGCCAACGTTGATCTTATGATCGAGAGCTGTATCGAATTGGTTTTTCAGTTTGTCGGATAGCTCAAGAGCCTTTCGCACGAGCTCCTGGCGGTGCGCGAGGACGTCCGGTTCGGTTACGGCGTTGCCATTCAGGAACCAAAACTTCTCGCCGCTCTTGAATTCGACGGCTGGTCCGTCCGAACGGTGCAGGCTCCCATTCTTGAACCATAGGGTTCTATCGGGTAATTCTAAGGGGCCATCTTCGAACATGGCCACATCCTACCAAGACCAAAGAGCGAAGATCTGGCTTCGCCCTCTGGTTAATTGATAAAATTTGCGGGACTAAATCCCGCCGATAGTGCGACCGCCAAGCGGTCGCCAAGGGGGAGCCGCTGAACGGCTCCTGAAGGAGGATTTGTCAGCGCGCATCTGCGCCCTGCTGTCACAAATCGTCTTCTTCGGTGGAACCGGACTTGGGTTTTCGGGGCTTCCTCGTATTGATGAGACCGGCATCGAGAAGATGCTTGATATGGGCGGCATAGTGCTTTTCAATCATGTCGACGCTGGTGCGGCAGTTCTTCGCCAACTGGTAAACGTCGGCGCCTTCCATCAGCCTCATGCAGATGTAGGTATGGCGTAGGCTATAGGCTGTCCGCGCCTGCCCGTCGCGGTCGTATTTCAGTTTTTTTCGCGCAAGGAGGCGTTTGAACGCCTTCACATGAGTGCTCGGGAAAACATGGTCCTCCGGCTGCGGCAATTTAGGCTTGGAAGCCGTTTCGTCGCCAGCAGTTCCCAGGACTGGCGCGGGGCGATCACGGAGCCGTTCATACGGCCTCACGGCATTGGGCGTGCTTTTGCAATATCCGACGCCGCGCTTGCCGCGAACTTCGATAACCAGGATCGTCTCGTCGGTATCCTCGTCATGGACAATCTCGACGTCCCGGTGCTGGAGGTTCGACGCTTCATCCGGCCGCAAGCCCGTATTCGCCAGGAACAGAACATAATCGTGCATTTGCTCGGCGAACCATTTGTCCTGCGCGCGCGCCGCTTTGGCGTTTTCGCGCGTCGCCGTGTAAAGCTGCTTGTATTCCGCAAGGCTGAACCAGGGCCGATGGGATACTTTGCCGTTTCCCCGGAACGGGGCCGAAAGGTCCGGCAGTCCTTTAATCAGGCGGCGCCGCAACGCTGACTTCAGGACCATGCGCAGCGTGACGATCTCGTTGTGAAGTGTCTTGCGCGCCGGCGCCTTCGGCTTAAAAGGGCGGTTGTCCTTGGCATAAGGATTTTTTTCCTGGAGGGGCGTCATCCGTTTGACGCGATATTCCTGGATCTTCCCGGAATCGACTTCTGAGATCGGAAGGTCTCCGAAGAATGGATATAGATGGACGCGAAGGCGGATATTATGTCCTTCGATCCACTTCGGGCTTCTCTCACCGTCCGTCAGGACGGCATACTCCTTCATGAATTGTTCGGCGACGTCCTTGAACGTCGGCTCCCGCTGTTCCGACTCGGACGGCGCGGGCAACGCTCCAATACTCTGCCGGCCGCGAAGCGAGATATACCACTCCTCCGCGGCATGGATGGCGTCGGTGACGTCCTTTTCCTTTGTCGTGTGGCGGTAGGTATGGCCATTGAGGAATGCCCCGGCCTGCCAGAATGAGCTTCTGTCGCGCTTGAATATGTAGGCCCTGCCGCCGAGGACGGAATGGGTTTCCTGGTTCTCCTGAGTCTCCATGGCATTTCTCCGTTTATGGAGTTACACGACTCAAAAGTGTGCAGTAAGTGTGTAACTCAATTATGACAAGAAATGTTTAAGGAGAGGTTTTCACAACCTGTAGGAACCTAAGATAAACCCCTGTAATCGCTAGATTACAGGGGCTTACTATTGGTTGCGGGGGCAGGATTTGAACCTGCGGCCTTCAGGTTATGAGCGGTAAGCCACCCGCCCTAAACACTTGATATTTCCTAACAAAATATCCTCTTTCTTATAGTGTGCAGTGAGTGTGCAGTCAATAGAAAACTGATTCCTTTGAGCCACGGGCATTTGCGATTTTCCTCAATTGAAGAGCGACATCGGTATTGCCCCCCCTGAGGCAAAGTGTGATTGACTCTGTCCGCTGCTAAAGGCAGCATTTAGCCATGGCAGGCGACTATCTCAGCACAGACAATCTCACAAGAAAAAGAGTTATCGATTTTTCTGAACGGAAAAAACGTGTTCTCACTTGCCGTGACCTCTACAGTTACGACTGCTGTGACAACTGCCATCACGATCGGGGCGGATATCGTGAAATGACGGAAATCCATGACGACAAGGGTATGATAGTCGCCGTCTTTTGCTGCTACGCCATGCGAAAGTTGTCAGTAAAATAACCGACATATTAGGCCATTGGCCGTGGGCGCGGCTTATCGCCGCGCCCAGGGAAGCAAGAGTGTCATGTTCTTGTCAGCTTGCTCGGAAAGCATGTCTGCGAGAACCGGCCTATCGTTATTCCGAAGCGACTGTGCAGCTATGCGCATGCAGTCTATCGATGCCCCGAGGGCCACTTCGAGTTCTTCCTGTGTCGTCATGACAGCACCTCCAACTCGTCATCGAACATTTCCCGTTCGTGTTCTTCCAGGATCGTCTCCGCCAGTTCTGTGAAATCTTCCGTATCCATGTTTTTGCTCCTTTCATGCGCGTTCAACATGGACACCGGCAAACAGGCCTTCAGCGCGGCTTGTCATCCAAGGTTCTCTGCGTTTCGCGGAGGCTCCCCGCAGGGGATACCCGAAACGCAAGAACCTCTGGTGAATTGACAAGACGCGCGGGACTGTTAGGGGTCCGTGAATGTCGAATGCGCCTTGAAAGGAGGCACTGGATGCGGCTGAAAGATGTCATCGGAACTGGCGGGCAACCAAGATGGCTTGGGGGAATTCTCATCGACTCGAAGCTGGGTCGCTGGGCAGCGAACGAGAGGGCGGTGGGCGTAGAATAATGTCTTAGAATGGCGGAGAACAACGTGGAAAAATTCCTGGCCGATCAGAAGGACATGGAAGAGCGCCGCAAGATGCTCATCGACGAACTCCTCAGAGCAAAGGCAGCGGCTATAAAGGACTTCGATGACAAGCTTGCCAAACTGGGCTACCAGCCGGACGGCACGAAGTCCAGGCGCAGCCATCACAAGAAGTCCGCACCCGCGGGCACTGCCAAAAACCAAAAGGGCTAAGAGCCGGTCGGGCGCTTGAAGTAAAGGCTACGCCAGCCGTTGGGGCGTTCGTCATAAAAATAGGCGTGGCAGTTGTCGTAGAAGTCCCACTCCGTGCCGGTAAAGTTTCGTGAGGGACTGAAATAGACCTTCTCGTAGTAGCCGGGATCGGTTTCTTTCCAGCCCTTGAAAACGGCATCTTCGGGAAGCTGCATTGGCATGACATTTCTCCTTTTCTGAGGTAAGGCCGCCTACGCGGGGGCCCTTGCAGCGAGGGTGTTGTCGCGCATACGTTTCATGCCGCGCCTTTCAGGACCTTCTCGGCCGCGCTAGTGACATCTATGAGGGTGCGTTTTTCGGCATCGAACTGGTCGGTCGCGCCTTCGATCGCACTGCTGATAACGTTGCTGGCGTCTAGTAGATTGCGCAGCGCTTCGACGAGAGCGTCATAGCTGTTGCAGGCCTTGACGATGAATTCGCCGTTCTGGCGCGCATTCCCATCGCGGTTGTTTAGACCTTCCGCGATCACACCGTGGATGGGTGCGCCCATTGCCGTGGTGATGTTGATTGTTCGTTTCCTGGGGAGTGTTTCCAGCACCTTCCAAGGGGTCGGCGTATGTTTGAGATCGCTCATTGTGATGTCCTCCTTCTGAAAAAGAAGGAAGAGCGCTTACGCGCCCTTCCCCTCGCCTGCGGGTTGAAGCTTGGCTTTTTTCGGGAACATCACATAACGCTGGCCGTTGATCGTGAAGTTCTTGCCGCCGCCGTTCCTGTGGCTCCAGGCTGCGATGCGCGCCTGATAGTTGGGCTTGCCGTCCTGCCCGACAGGGAAGATTTCGTCGGTGGGCGCTGCGCCCTTTTTCTTCGGCTCTTGGGTTTCGGTCTGGGTTGTCATGCTTTATCTCCTGTTGTGAATTGCCCTCTCGGGCTTGTTCCCGAAGGGCCAGGAGTTGGCCGCGGCGTCATACAAAAAAGTTGGGGGAGACCTTCAGGGGGAACCGACGCTTTTTGTTGACGCAACAAGCGGACGCGGATGGCAGGGACAAGACGATGCTCGGGAGGGAATTCACGGGAGATGGCTGACAACACTGAAACAAGGAGCTAAAGGGTGCGCAAATGGACCGTCGACGGACTTCCAACAAAAAGGGCATAGCGCAAGCCTGTTCAATTGCCGCTATCGGAATGGAGCACGACAAGGATGGCGGCGCGGGTCACGCCTTCTCAACGCCCCAACGGATGTTCCCGAAGAGTGGAACCTTTGACCGGAAGGCCACCCAGCAAGCGCGTATGCAGCGCACTTCAAATGTCAAAAGAGAAAAGAGGCGTGCCGGGTCCGACACGCCTCCAATCCCGCTACGCCTCCACGCGGAGCGGCTTCGGCAGCCACCCCTTTCCGGCAACCTGACGCTCGGCTTCCTTGGCGAGTTCGGGTTTCTTCAGCCTTTCCCACGCGGGCGCGGCAGGCTGTCCCTTCGCCTCAAAGATGGCTTCGAGTATCTGGCGTTTGCTGACACGGCTGAAGTAGTTGTCCGCCGTGGGCGTGAACCATGCGCTGACATCCATCTTTAGAGCCAGAGCGAGCATGTCACCATGCCGGAGACGACCGCTGTTTGGCAGGTCTGGCTTTCTGCGGACAGCGTCAATCATCACGGCTGTGCAGAAGGCAAGCAGATCGACGAGCACCTGCTGTTCCTGCGCAAGGCACCATTGCCAGAGGTCGGTATCGGACAGGCGTTTCTTCCACTGCTCTCGCGCATCCTCAATATGCTGGAGCGCCTTCGAACCTTCGACGTTCCGGAAAGACCGTTCGGAGCAGAAGATATGAAAGCACGATCTCTCGGACGTGCCACGGAATATTTTCGAGACGAAAGCATGGACGACGACCGCGAGACCGATGGATGGCTGCTGCAACAGAACTGCGCTGATCGCCGCCGACTTATGCGCTGTCAGGTACTCGATCAGGCCAACGGAGAATTCGCTGACGGCGGTTTTGGATTGCGGATTCTCGTCAGAAGTATCCCATGGTGGCGTAGGGTCGGACTCCCTTTCGGCTGGCACATCTTCGGGCCGGACGAGACCGCGCTGAATCCTCGTGTTTCCATCGTGGCCGATGGTTACGATGGCACCCGCCGTCGCAAGCTGCTCGGGAGTGAAGACCGCCTCCCCTCGCGCCTCCTCGATGTGCTTGAGACGAGCGTCGATTTCATCGAGCCGGGACGCGTGCTCTTCCTCGCTGTCGATGAGCCTGTCGTACTCATCCTGGAGCTGCTGAACTTCTGCGGCGAGCTCGTCGCTTAAGGGAGGCGGCTCGGCATGGTACTGCTGAAATTTCGACCGTTCCTGATAGTCGAAGCTGGGACGTACTTCAATCCATTTCCAGCCTTCCTTGCGAACCGGGTCGGCCTCGCGCTCCAGTTTTTCGCGGGCAAGCTTGTCGAGCAATGCGACATCGGCAATATAGACGCCGTCTTCGTCGTCGCTGAACAGGTCACGTTTGACAATTCCGCCGCCCTTCTCAAAGGCGTCCAGCCCGACAAAGCGCACGCGCTTGTCCGTGCCGGGAAGCTCGTTCCGCGTCAATAAACGACGAATATGAAAAGTGGAAGCGTGGTCGCCCTCTTGCTGGAACACGCGCTCCTGGGCATCGTGGTCATGGGTGACCGCGTAGGCCATGAGTTGTTCGAGGGAAAGCTGCTCCTCGCGGTACGCTTTCAGCAGGATGGGACTGCAATTCGCAAGCTTGAGAAGCTTGGCGACGTGGCTTTCCGGGCACCCCCGGCGCGCTGCGATATCCGCCGTGCTCTGGCCGTTGTCGACAAGGGCCTTGAACGCTTCGAACTGATCTGCGGGGTGCATGTCCTCGCGGATCGTATTGGCAATGAGGCTGAGTTCCTTGGCATCTATCGCGCTCTCATCGACCTTGCAGGGAATGGGAAGGTTGCGGCTGATGGCACCGTCTTCGGCAAGCTGCAACAGCGCCGCGTAGCGCCTGCCGCCGTCGATAACGCCGAACCTCTTGCCCTGCTGGCGCACGACAAGGTTCTGCTGAAGTCCATGAGCCCGGATGGACGCCGCCATTTCCGCGATTCCTTGGGCCGTCGCGGTCTTGCGAACGTTGTCTTCAGAGTGTGCCAGCTTGTTGAGCGGTATCAATGTAATCTCAGTCATCTTCGTCTCCTTTTGTTTGCGTTTAATCCCCGGAGGGACGAAGTCCGCCGCCATGCGCCGGGCGCGGGGTCAAGAAAAACGTCGGGGGGACCGCCTCACCGGCTGAGCAAAGCGAATTGGCGGGGGAGCCGAGGGCTTTTCTTGACCCGAGAAGCGCCCGCGTATGGCACACGGAAAGATGCCGTCGGGGATGCCAACAAAAGGAGCAGTGTTGCAGAGACTTGAACAAACAACGGCGCCTTCCGGCGCCGTTGCTCGATGGTCGATGCTGGATATCGCGTCTCACGTCCGGATGTGGCCAGAACTGGAGGCTTCCGCCGCATAGGCAGAGAGCGGCTTCTTCGCCTGGAAATGCAGATCGCGCTCGACCGGAAGGCCAAGACCGCCCCGCACAGTGGCGAGTTCCGTCAGGCTCACGGAGCCAAGCTCGGGGAAACCCATGCCGAGGTCGCAAAGACCGAAAGCGATGTCGGGGTCTTCGGGGTCGATTTCCGTCAGAAGCCAGGTGCAGCCCGCGTCAGGCGTGAATAGCTTTACGACGGGGCAGAAGTCGATTTCGTCGTGGGTGCCGCGCACGGGTTGTTGCTGGCGGCCGTTCTCCAGCAGGCGCTCTTTGATTTCGGAAGTTAGAAGTTTCATTGTCGTCTCCTTTTTGTGGGTTCATCACTGCGGAGACAGGAGAGCCGTGCGGAGAAGCGCATCGGTCACCCAAAGGCCGAAGGCCGTCGGGGAAAGGGGCAACACGGGAGCGCGATGTTTGCGCGAATGGAGCGGGCCACCCGTTGACCGGGCCGCGCGCGCGGCTAAAGTCGCAGCAAGAGATGATGAACCGCTCACAAAGTCAGGAGCGTCAAGGAACTTCCAGCGGGAATTGAGATAACGCCGATGACTTAATACGGCCTGGAACCACTTACGCTTCGGCGAGCGAGTAGCTGGTGCTGCGGCCGCCTTCAGCGTTGCGCACGAGAACACCGCGTTCGACGAGTTGTTGGAGGTCACGGAGCGCCGTGTCGTGCGAACATTTGGCCAAGGCCGCGTATTTCGCATTGGTGAGCTTGCCTTCGAAGCCGTCGAGCAGCCGGTTCAGCACAAGTCGCTGCCGGTCATTTAGCTGAACTGCCTTTATGCGTTCCCAGAAGCGCGCTTTGGCAAGGATGGCCCCCAGCGTCCCCTGAGCACCGTCGATGGCACGCCCGAGGCAGCCGAGGAACCAATCCATCCACGGGGTAATATCCATGGTCCCTTTCTGCGTCCGTTCGAGAATGGCGTAATAGTCGTTTCGTTCCTGCCGGATTTGCGCAGACATGCTGTAGAAGCGCTGCGGGCTATGTTCCGATCGTGCGAGAGCCATATCGGCGATCGCGCGCGCAATACGGCCATTGCCATCATCGAACGGGTGTATGGTGACGAACCACAGGTGAGCCTCTGCCGCCTTCAACACCGGGTCAATACCTGACGGTGCCTCGAACCATTCGAGGAAGGCGCGCATTTCAGCATCAACACGCTCCGCCTTCGGCGCTTCGTAGTGGACGTGCTCTTTACCGATCGGACCGGAGACGACCTGCATAGGTCCAGTGCTGTCGTCTCGCCATGCTCCGGCATGAATTTTGGTCATGCCGCTGCGGCCAGTGGGAAACAGCGCCGCATGCCAGCCAAACAGGCGTTCGGCGTTGAGGGGCTTATCATAGTGACGCGTCGCGTCGAGCATCATCTCGACAACACCTTCGACATGCCGGTCTGCCGGCTTCAACGCACCGATGTCCATTCCCAAACGCCGGGCAATCGACGAACGCACCTGCTCCGCGTCGAGCTTCTCGCCTTCAATCTCGCTGCTTTTGAGAACATCTGCGGTCAGGGTTTGCAGGACGGCTTCCTGCTGGAGATTGAATCCCAAGGCCTCCATGTGACCGGTCAGGCGGCCCTGCCGGTGGCGAACGGAGGCAAGTGGTTCCGCGAGTTGTTCCGCGTTCCAAGTGAACCTTGGCCACTCTTTGAGCTCATGGATGTACATTCGACGCACCTTCTGCGTTGATTGTAGCGCACAATCACCGCATCGGCAACTAATCAACGCTTAGTATGCGTCGAATAGCTCTAGCATTCGACGCAACCAAACTAAGACATAGTTCGCCGGCAAGTTTGCCGGCCAAACTAACGATTTATGTTGACACGAATCGCCCTTCCGTGTGAGTCTAGCTTAGTTATGCAATGCAATCTAATTAGCCGGCAAGTTTGCCGGCAATGAATGTAAACGGAGGGCGCATGCTCGACAACGTGAATTTGGGACCTATGGAAGAAAATCTCTTCCAGCCGGTTTTTGCAGCACACACCAAGGATGATGATGCCAAGCGCCCGAGTGATCTGCTCTTGCAGTTAAAGGTCTCCGACCCTGAAGTTTCCGCAGCACTACGGTCTTATGCCGAAGGGGAACCTCGCAATCAGTTTGCTTTGGGGGCCCTCCGCCTCGGAGTTCTGGCCTTGCGCGCCGCTGTTGGCCAAATCGATACCGGAGAAATCCGCAATGCGGGTCAAAAGCTGATGTCCGACGTGAAGTCGCTGCTGATGGAGCGTTCGGGTGACCTGACCAATGAAATAACGAGCTCCTTGAAACAGTACTTCGACCCGCAGACGGGGCTTTTGCCTCAACGCATTCAGGCCCTCATACAGAACGATGGCGATTTGGAAAAGCTACTGCGAACCCATCTTGCACCCCAGGATTCAGTGATGGCGAAAACCTTGGCTGCACATCTTGGTGAAGGCAGTCCGATCTTCAGGATGCTCTCTCCGAACGAGGCAAACGGGCTCAAGGCCCAAGTCGCGGGCGCTCTTGAGCTGGCCCTCGCTGAACAGCGGCAGCATATACTGCGCGAGTTTTCTCTTGATAACAAGGATTCCGCCCTGGCGCGTCTGGTCACCCAACTCACAACGAACAATGGTCAACTGCAGTCCAACTTGCAGGAGCAGGTAGTCGGGCTCGTAAACGAGTTCTCCCTTGACCAGCCGGATTCGGCGCTGTCGAGGCTTGTCTCGCGGGTCGAGGCCGCGCACACTTCCATCGCAGACCAGTTCTCAATCGATAACGAGCAGTCTGCAATGACGCGTCTTTCAAAGATGCTTCAGAACACGAGCGATCATATTGACAAAAATCTTACGCTCGACGATGACAAGTCTGCACTTTCACGCCTGAAGCGGGAACTACAAGGAACATTGGACTCCATCGCAGAAAAGAATTCGGCATTTCAGTCTGAGGTCCGTGCGACATTGTCCGCGCTTCAGGCCCGCCGCGAGGAAGCGGCTCGGTCAACGCAGCATGGACATACGTTTGAAGAACAGCTCGGGGAGGTACTTGTTCAAGAATCCCAGCGTCAGGGGGATATTCCCCAAGCGACAGGCTCCACGACTGGGCTCATCAAAAATTGCAAGATTGGGGATTATGTCGTCGAACTTGGCGCGGACAGCGCCGCTCCGGGGGCCAGGATCGTTTGGGAGGCGAAGGACGACCAGAGTTACGACCTCAAGCGGGCGCTCGGCGAAATTGAAGAGGCTCGAAAGAACCGCCAGGCTCAGATTGGGGTTTTCGTATTCTCAAAGAGCTCAGCCCCTGTTGGTCAACCGCCTTTTGCTCGTCATGGCTGCGATCTGGTCATTATCTGGGAACCGGAGGATGCCAGTTCGGACATATATATAAAGGTCGCTTCTAGCGTTGCCCGCGCCCTGGCAATACGCCAAAAGCAGGAGAAGTCGGAAACCACCGAATCCATTCAAGAGGTGGAACGCGCGACGCGTGCCATCGAAAAGCAGCTACAGTACCTCGATGAGTTTAAAAAATGGGGTGACACCGTGAAGGGCCACGGTGAGAAGATTTCAGATCGCGCCGAGCGGATGAAAAAGGATCTCCTGAAAGAAGTAGAAGCTCTGGACCAAGAGGTCTCAGCCCTAAAAGCTGAAGCCGCATAAGAAGACAAAGACATGGCACAATTTTCATTCTTCCCACCCTCCGGCCCCGGACGCCTGACCGAGAAACTCGGCTTCCGCGGCGGCCTAGTCGGGACGCATACCAGTCGAACGATGATGCTTGAAGAGCTTACAACGCTTTTGGCGGCTGTGCCGGCGCCGGCTGCGCGTGCAGAATATGTCCAGGCTGTTGTGGAGGCGAATGCTCTCGCCAAGCCAACAACCTCGACACGGCGATTGACCCTTCAGCGGCTCACTGAACTGTATGCTCTAGATCCCGATGTTCCGATTTTTCGAGTATTACGCAAACTCTGGGACCTAGAACCCCAATCGCGTCCACTTTTGGCCGTTCTCGTCGCACTTGCGCGCGATCCGCTCTTGATGGCTACCGCACCGTCCATATTGTCGCTCCCGCCTGGAACGGAAACAGTCAGGCAGTCGATGAGAGAAGCTCTTCGATTGGCCGTAGGGGAGAGACTGAGTGACGCCACTCTTGATAAAGTCATTCGCAACGCAGCAAGTTCCTGGACGCAATCAGGTCATCTTGCAGGACGCACCTTCAAGTCTCGTCAAAAAGTGCACGCTAGCGCATCCACCATCGCATTCGCTCTCTATCTCGGAAATGCAGCGGGGTTTCAGGGGGACGAACTCTTGACGTCCGGTTGGGTGAAGACTCTTGATTGCCGCCCATCGGAAGCGCTTGATGCCGCCCTCGATGCCAAGCGCGTTGGTCTTCTGGATCTCAGGACGGCCGGAGGCGTTTTCGATCTCAATCTCGAACGTCTTGATCCACGTCCAAAGGTAGCCACACGATGAGCCGCATTCAACAACTCGCAAAGATGTACGGACAACACATAGCAACGGCGTGGCAGCGCACCATCGCTGGCTCCCAGCGTGTGATCATGATCGTCTATGACAAAGAACTCGAACGCGACATATTGGCTCATAAGACCGAATTCGAAATCATAACCAAAGAAGGAAATCACGACTGGTTTGAGATCAACATCGCCTCGACGTTCGCCGAGTGGATGGCGGAAATAGATTATCGGGAAGCATACTTCAATTCGCCCGAGGATCTACAGCTGAAGATTGAAGCAGAGTTCACTCCATTCGTGGCAGCGAAAATCTGTTCCGTTCTCGATCGGCCAGACGTCACCGAAAGCTCCGTCGTCGCATTGTTCGGTGTCGGCGCACTCTTCGGCTTTACACGCATTTCCCAGGTGCTAAAACATGTTGAACCGTCGATCAAGGGCCGTCTTGTCGTCTTTTTTCCCGGCCAATACGATCAAAACAATTACCGGCTGCTCGACGCCCGTGACGGCTGGAACTATTTGGCTGTACCAATCACTATCAACAGCGCAGGATTATCCTAATGCAGATTAAAGAAGTTCTTCTTCGTGATCCCTCGCAACATGCGCTTGTGAACAACGGGCAGGCGCGAATCCAAAATGAGTCCGCGGACGAGAAGATGATCGCGCAGCTCCGTGGAGAGCTGTCCACCTTCGTTTGCGAGGGCCAGTATGCGGACGGCATGGCCCGTATTCTCGAATCTTTCCACAAGGGAAGAACTCAGCCCAGTCAACAGGCCGCATGGGTCAGCGGATTCTTTGGTAGCGGAAAATCCCATCTGCTGAAGATGCTCTGTCATCTCTGGCAAGATACAGGGTTTACTGATGGGGCCACGGCGCGCAGCCTGGTTCCGGATCTTCCTCAGGATGTGCGCGACGCTCTGCTTGAACTCGACATTGCCGGCAAAAAGTCGGGCGGCCTATTGGCTGCGGCCGGAACATTGCCGGCGGGTACGACCGAGAATGTTCGGCTTTCGGTATTGGGCATTCTGCTTCGCGCCGTAAAACTGCCCGATCAATACCCGCAAGCACAGTTCCAGCTTTGGCTTGAAGAGCAGGGCTTCTTACCAAAGGTTAAATCTGCTGTTGAAGCTGCCGGCAAAGACTGGCAGAGAGAACTGAACAGTCTATACGTCAGCCCGCTTATCGCCAAAGCGCTTATGTCCTGCGACGCAAACTTCGCCTCGACGGAAGCAGAAGCCCGCGAGACGTTGCGCAAGCAATTCCCGCCGCGCATGACCGACCTCACTTCGGATGAATTTCTGAATATGTTTCAGCGCGTCCTGAGGCGCCACGGTAAGGGCAAGCTCCCCTGCACGATTCTGATTCTGGATGAAGTGCAACAGTATATCGGAGATTCCGAAAGCCGTTCTGTGCTTATTACGGACATTGCAGAGGTCCTCGCCAAGCAGCTTGACAGCCAGGTGATGCTGGTCGGCGCCGGGCAGTCCGCTCTGACTGGCATTCGACTCCTCAACAAGTTGATGGATCGCTTCCTGATTAGGGTTCAGCTTTCTGACACCGATGTCGAAACAGTCACCCGAAAAGTACTTTTACAAAAGCAGCCGGCAATGCGCGGGGAGGTGCAGAAGCTGCTTGATCACAATGCGGGAGAAGTGTCGCGGCAGCTTCAAGGGACCAAGATCGGCGAGCGTACTGACGATCAAACGATCATCGTCGATGACTATCCCCTTCTTCCAACACGTCGGCGATTCTGGGAAAACTGCTTCCGACAGGTCGACACGGCCGGGACGCAAAGCCAGCTGCGCTCGCAACTCAGGATCATTCATGACTCGGTGGCAAGACTTACCAGTAAGCCACTCGGAGCCATCGTGCCTGCCGATGATCTCTATGAAGCGCTCGCGCCGGAGATGGTTACGACTGGCGCGCTCCCGCGCGAGATCAACGAACGGATTCTGACGCTTGGCAAGGACAACTCGGCCCAGGGAAGGCTGCGTCAGAGAATTTGCGGATTGGTCTTTCTTATAGGACAACTCAAGACCGAAGCCGGCGCAGATACCGGTGTCCGCGCCACGGCTGACCACATCGCCGACCTTCTTGTAGAGAATCTGATCGCTGACAACGGAAAGTTACGAGCCGATGTCTCGGCTGAACTTGACAATTTGGCTAGCGAAGCCGTGCTCATGCGAGTTGGAAGTGAATTCCGGCTGCAAACTGAAGAAGGTCGCGCCTGGGAAGATGAGTTCCGCAAACGTGAAGCAAAGTTCAAAGCGAACGCTGCCGATTTCGACGAACAACGCGATCAGCTCCTCTTTGCTGCCGTGGCCGAGAGCCTCAAGAGCGTAAAGCTTACGCAAGGACAGGCCAAGATTTCCCGGTCTCTAGTGATTCATCGGGGCCAGGAGCCACCTGCAGTATCCGGTGAATCAATCCCTGTCTGGATTCGGGATGGCTTCTCGTCGAACGAGAAGGCGATGACAGATGCAGCAATTGCCGCCGGCATGGATAGCCCGATTATTTATGTATTCGTCCCGAAGCGTTCACGCGATGAACTCTTAAATGCGATGGCTGCATACCATGCGGCCGATCAAACCATCAATGCAAAAGGCACGCCAGGGCTTCCGGAGACCAAGCAAGCTATGGCCAGCCGGAGGGACCTTTCCAAAACGAAGCAAGACCAGCTCATTCATGAAATTGTCGGTGCAGGAAAAGTTTTTCGGGGCGGCGGCGGTGAAGTCTTCGCCCTAACCCTGGATGCCAAACTCAAAACTGCCGGAGAAGATTCATTGGTGCGTCTTTTCCCGGAATTCAACAAGGCCGATGCGCCGGCGGCGGCATGGGAAAGTTCTATCAAGCGCGCCCGGGCCTCGCAGGAGCAACCCTTTCAGCCTTTGAAGTACGAGGGCCCGATCGAACAACATCCCGTCTGCCAGCAGGTCCGGAAGACGATCGCAGGCGGAAAGACCGGCACCCAGATCCGAAAAGAATTGGAAGCGGCACCGTTCGGCTGGCCCCGAGATGCTGTTGACGCCGCGCTTATTGCGCTTCACAGCGCCCAACAGCTCATCGCAACGCTCAATGGTACACCCGTGGAGCGGGGCCAGCTTGATCAAAACCGCATTCCCAAGGCCGAATTTCGTCTGGAGAAAACGACTATTTCGGTTGATGACCGATTGAGATTGCGCAAGCTGTTCCAGTTGCTAGATATCGGTTGTAAGGCCGGTGAGGAAAACAACAAGGCTCCGGAATTTATTCGCACCCTTCTCGCCCTAGCAGCGTCTGCCGGGGGAAATTCACCGATTCCAGCGGCGCCGTCAACGACCGCAATTGTCGATATCCAAAACCAAATCGGTAACGATCAGCTGGCCGCACTCCGGGACCAGATCGATCCCATAACACAATCAATATCCACCTGGAAGAATGCGAAGTCTCTGATCGCACAACGGCTACCGGCGTGGGACATACTGATGGGGCTTGCATCACATGCTCACGCCCTTGCAGAGGCGGAAAATGCACGGAAGCAGGTCGAGGCGATAAATGCTCACCGCCAGCTTCTGGACGCGACAGACCCGGTGCCAGCGCTCCGGGCAAGTCTCACGGACAATCTGCGCCAATCTCTCAATAATGCTCACGCGGCGCACGAGAAGGCTTACACGCAGGGTCTGGCGCAACTCAACGGGAATGAGACCTGGCTCAAGCTTACCGAAGATCAGCGGTCGAAGATCCTCGCTGATATGGGCCTCACTTCACCGATCAAGCCAGATACCGGTACAGATAAGGCAATTCTGGGCGAATTGAACAACCGCAACCTTGTAACGCGTCAGGCGGAGGTCGACGCTGTGGCTGGTCGAATAGCCAATGGTCTTCAGGCAGCGGCGAAGTTGCTCGAACCAAAGGTTCGAGCGGTTGCCGTCGAGAAAACCCTTCTCAAGACAGCCGAGGATGTGCGCCAGTGGGCGACGCGTCAAGAAAACAAGCTGCTTGAGGCAATAAGCGACGGACCGGTGCAGGTGCAGTAGACATGGCGACGCTTTCAAGAGATCTCCGCCGGCAACTCGAACGGACTGTAGTCGAGGCGCGAACAATTGCGGAAGTTGGCGCTGAGCAATCGCTGCATCGCCTAGCTGTTGAACTTCCGCGTCCGCATGATGCACTGAATGACGACGAGAAGAAGTTGCGCGTTAGTCTGCGCGCGCACGCAAAGCAGCTGGGAGATCGACTGGATCAACGGCCAATGCACTTGATACAGGCCGTCGCCTATGAGCACTGGCACGGACTTTTGTTTGCTCGGTTTCTGATCGAAAACGATCTACTCCTTCATCCCGAGCACGGGGTTGCACTCTCACTAGATGAAGTTAAGGAAGTCGCTCTGAATCAAAATCGCAAGTGGGTGGAAGTTGCTGCGGAATATGCGCAGGGTATGCTGCTCCGAAGGGTATTCCAGCCGGACGATCCAGCCCTACGCGTCTCATTACCACCTGAGATACGACTGCAGCTCGAAGAAAAGCTCGATTCCCTGCCCAAGGAATTGTTCCTTGCAGACGATAGCCTAGGCTGGGTCTACCAGTATTGGCAGCGTGATGAAAAGGCGCGCGTCAATCACGCCGAAACCAAAATAGGCGCCGATGAGCTTTCGGCGGTGACGCAACTTTTCACAGAGGACTATATGGTCCTCTTTCTACTCGAAAACACTCTTGGTGCCTGGTGGACTGCAAAGCGTCGCGCGGAGGGCAAAGATCCTAAACTGCCGGGTTATGAGTGGACTTATCTGCGCTTGAACGAGGACGGCACGCCAGCGGCCGGAGCATTCGAGACCTGGCCACGCGCTGTGCGAGAAGTCCGGGTCCTCGACCCCTGCATGGGCAGTGGGCATTTCCTAGTGTTCGCACTGCCGATTCTGACACGTATGCGGATTGAGGAGGATGGGTTAACCCTCAAAGAGTCGCTGGCAGCGGTCCTTAGTGATAACCTTTTTGGCCTCGAAATTGATAGTCGCTGTGCTCAGATCGCGGCGTTCAACCTGGCATTGGCCTCTTGGCGCTTCGCAGGCGAACATTTCCCATTGCCTGAGCTGAATCTCGCTTGCTCCGGACTGGGCATCAATGCGTCGGAAAACGATTGGGTGCGGATGGCGGGCGAGGATGGGCGAGCGCGAGAAGAGATGCGACGTCTATACTCCCTTTTCAAAGACGCCCCAACGCTGGGAAGTCTAATTGATCCGTTGCGGCTGCAGGCCAACTTACTTACATCCGGTGCAGCTATGGTGCTTCCACTCATCGAAGAAGCACTTCAACGAGAGCAGTCGGATGAGAGTCGCGAACTTGCGATTGCCGCGCAAGGGGTGCTGGCGGCTTTCCGGATTCTCTCGGCTAGCTTCACACTTGTGTCGACGAATGTGCCTTATCTAGGTCGAGGTAAACAGGACTCCATTTTGGCTAAGTATTGCGCTGAGTTTCACCCTGATGCAAAGGCAGACTTGGCCACCTGCTTTGTGGACCGCTGCGCACGTTTCGCTCGCGATGGAGGGTCTTTATCTCTTGTCACCCCGCAGAACTGGCTGTACCAGGTGTATTACGGAGATTTTCTTCGTCGCATATTAAAAACAGAGTCTTTTCAGTGGGTCGTACGTTTGGGACCAGGCGCGTTCCAGGAGATCACAGGAGAGGTTGTTAAGGCAGCCCTAGTCGTGATAACGTGCGAACCACCAACGGAATTGCATCAATACGGCAGTGTGAATGCGTCGCCTGCGAAATCACCCGCAGACAAAGCTGAAGTCCTTCGAACTGCCGTACCACTTAAACTAAATCAGACGGACTTCGAAGCAGACGAGAGTAAGTCTCTACGTCGCGTTGCGCGTTGTTACCAAGGCATCTCCACGGGTGACAATCCCAGAGTTGTTGCCCACTTCTGGGAGATAAACGATCACAAGGACTGGCGCTTTTTTCAAGTACCGAGTGAAAAAACGGTCCCGATCGGGGGTCGAACAAGTGTCGTTCGAGAACTGGTAATGTCCGACTCCTACAAACAAGCTGCCTTACGAGGCCGCGAAGCTTGGGGGGGCCGGGGAATTGCAATCGCCAGGATTGGGAGTTTGGCCGCAGCGCTTTATGACGGAGACCTTTTCGCCAACACAGTTCCGGTAATCGTTCCTAACGATGAAGAACACCTTCTCGCAATTTGGCACTTTGTAAATTCGGCTGAATTTAAAAAGGCAGTAGTCGGGGTTAATCAGTCGCTGAGTGTAGATAACGGATACCTCGAAAAAATCCCTTTCGATGTTGACTATTGGGCAGCTGAGGCTTCTGTGCAGTATCCGAGCGGTTTGCCGAAGCCATTTACCACAGACCCTACGCAGTGGCTGTTTGATGGACTCCCTGATGGTGCAGACCACCCACTTCAGGTAGCTGTTGCACGGCTCCTCGGGTATCGATGGCCCCGGCAAAAGGGATCAAGCTTCCCGGGTTCGCCAGCGCTGCTCCCCGACGGGCTTGAAAAGCATGCTGACGCTGACGGCATCGTTGCATTGAGCTCATTGACTGGCGAAACGTCCGCTGCCGATCGTCTCCGTGTCCTGCTTTCCGACGCATTTGGTGCTGAATGGTCCGCTGGTAAGCTTGCGGATCTTTTGGGCGAAAATGAGTCCCTTGAATTGTGGCTGAGAGACCGGTTTTTCGAGGAGCACTGTAAGATCTTTAATCATCGCCCATTTATCTGGCACATTTGGGATGGCCGCAAAGACGGATTCCATGCTTTGGTTAATTATCACAGGCTCAACGTCAAGACTCTTGAGAAATTAATCTATTCAACTCTCGGTGACTGGATCTCGCGCCAGCGTCAGGATGTCTCGACTGGCGTTGAAGGTGCAGACAGTAGGCTAGCCGCTGCGGAGCATTTGCAAAGCGAGCTAAAGAACATCTTGCGGGGCGAAAGCCCTTACGACGTGTTTATTCGCTGGAAATCACTCAGTGGACAGTCCACAGGGTGGAACCCGGACTTGAACGATGGCGTTCGATTGAACATACGCCCCTGGATCACGACCGCAAAAGTGTATCGCGCTTCAAAGCCCGGTATTCTGCGCTTTACTCCCAACATCAAGTACGGGAAAGATCGCGGCAAGGAATCCGACTGTGATGTTGATGATTTTCCTTGGCTTAACAATTCTTGCGATCGTGTTAACGATATTCACCTCACGCTGGATGAGAAGCGAAAAGCGCGGAGGCTCTCATGAAGCTCATCGATCGGATTCAGGAGTCTCTGGCGAAAGTGCGGCGTGTACCGGAAGGTCAAACCGAACCTGTCGCGATTATTTGGACAGATGCTACTGGAGAATGGCTTGCCCTTGCTCCCTTGCTACGAAGTCTTGTCCCGCAGTTTTACACTCTCGGCGCTTTTAGCCCCGAAGAACGGAGCGGACCAGCAATCTGGCTAAAGTGCATCGTTGATCGAACGCTTCCGGAAGCCCCGCCACCGGGAGCGGTTCCCATTCTTTATTTACCCCACGTCAGCCGCCAAGTACTTCGAGCGGCCGCGGATTGTCCGCCACAACTCACACCGCTCATCGAGTTGCAGTATCGAGGTCGCGTCTGGGAATACAAGGGTCGAGACTGGAGTGTCCTGGCTTTTCTGATGTCAGGCGAGGGCCTCGGCCTCGATATTGCCCAGGATCGGCGCACGGAAGAGGCACTCGGGCGCGCATTACCCCTTCTGGCGGATATTGATACAAGCACGTTTGGGAAGCATCGGCTCGATGGCGATGATTTTGACCGCTTGTCGGTCGCCGACCCGGTTCGCGATTTCCTCCAGTGGTTGAATGCTCCGGAACTGTTCGAGCAGAAGCAGGCCGACCGCTGGGTTGCATTCCGAAACCGTTGTCAGTCTGAGTTTCACGTTGATCCAGTGGACGGACCCGATGTTGCCGCAACCGCCCTCTCGGAAGGACGCACCTCGTTAGACCCGGTGTGGTACCGATTTTGTGAATCCCCGGCTTCCTATCCGGGAATTGCAAAGCGGTTGCGAGCGCCTAACAGCTTAGCGATTGAGACTGATCGAAACCCCGCATTGAATGAGGCCGACGAGGCATCTCTGCGGAAGGCATTGGAATCGCTAGCCGGAGTCGATCGGGCGACGGCAGCAGCAAAAGTCCTCGCCTTAGAAGCGGCGCATGGTCAACGTCGCAAGTGGGTATGGGCGCGCATCGGTCAAAGCCCATGGGTAACGGTGCTTGAGCCTTTGGTGATGCTTGCAAAGTTGTCGGATGCGCCTGTGGGAGGCTCCTCCGTCCAAGCAGCGGCGTCAGCTTATGCAACTGACGGATATCGGTGCGATCAGGCGGCTCTGGATGCCCTTTCCCAGTTCCGTGATACGACTGCTGACGCGGCGGTCGTTAAGAAAGCCGTCCGAGCGCTGTATGAACAATGGCTAGACTTGTCCACAAGACATTTCCAGGACCTGGTTCAGAAGGCTGGCAAATTGTCGACAGTGCCAGTCAAGGGAGAGCGAGATGTCTGCTTATTGTTTGTCGATGGACTGCGTTTCGATGTAGGAGCGCGCGTCGCGGCAGAATTGGAACACCGGGGTTTCATCCTGCGCGTTGGTTATCGGCTCTCTCCAGTTCCATCAGTAACCGCCACGGCCAAACCCGTTGCAATGCCGATTGAGACCGAACTGCACGGCGAAGGTGTAGACGATTTTACGCCTTTCCTGGGTCTCAAACCCGCCACTGCTCCCGTATTGAGAGCTGCGATGGCACAACGGGGTGTCGACGTTCTTGAAGGCTCCGATAACAGGTTCTCAAGTGGCTCGGACGGGGGCGGCTGGGCTGAATGCGGACAGATTGATGCCTACGGTCACGCTCATCCGGACGACCTGCCGGCGCGCTGTCAAACCGAGGTCATGAATGTGGCGGACAAGGTGGTTCAGCTCCTGGAGGCCGGTTGGAAGAGAGTCCGTATCGTTACCGACCATGGGTGGCTGCTCCTTCCTGAAGGTTTGCCAAAAGTAGACTTGCCGGCTTACCTTGCGGAAACGAAGTGGTCGCGTTGTGCCCTAGTGAAAGGCGATTCGTCGGTGCCGTCGTATCCCTGGCACTGGAACCCTCACGTAAGAATTGCATCTCCGCCTGGGATTGCCTGCTTTCGAACTGGTGAGAAGTACGCGCATGGGGGAGTAAGTTTACAAGAATGTGTCGTGCCGGAAATCACGGTGGAACAAGGGATCGAAGCGACCCGCGCCTCCATACTTTCCATCGAATGGCGCGGCATGAGGTGCAGGGTCAAAGTCGATGCAAATGATCCAAAGGTGCGCGTCGACGTGCGAACGAACTGGAAGCAGGCCGGCTCCAGCCTCGTCGCTTCGGTCAAGGAAGTCGGCGCGAGTGGCGAGGTCAGTCTTGTCGTCGCGGATGACAAATATGAAGGTGCAGCAGCGGTGGTGGTCTTGTTGGATGCAGCAGGCGGCGTCCTATCTCAGAAGACAACGTCCGTAGGAGAGATGGCATGACTTTGACACTCGACAAATTAGATCAGCAGGCAGCGTCGGTCTACGACGGCTATCTGGTCCGAAAGGATTTGGTACGCAAGTATGCCCGGCAGTATCCCGTTCCGACGTACGTCGTTGAGTTTCTTTTGGGTCGTTACTGTGCCAGCACCGATGAGAATGAGATTCAAGAAGGTCTCGCTATCGTTGAGAAGCAGCTTCAGGATCGCACCGTCCGCACAGGGGAGGAAGAACTCTTCAAAGCACGCGCGAAAGAAAAAGGCACGATCCGGCTGATCGATCTTATCAAGGCTCGCCTTGACACGAAGAACGACTGTTACCTTGCTGAATTGCCCAGCCTTGGACTTCGTGACGTCCGCATTGAAGATAATTTGGTGCGTGAAAACGAGCGGATGCTAACGGATGGCTTCTATGCTGAAGCCACGGTTTCATACGACGGCGTTGTGGCACTGGAAAACGGCGGTCGGCCATTCAAAGTTGACGCCCTCAGGCCTATTCAACTTTCTAAGCCGGATGTCCTCGATGTTCTTGCGGCTGGACGAATGAAGTTTACGACAGAAGAGTGGAAGAATCTTTTGATTCGATCCATCGGTCTGGAACCCGCTGAGCTGGACGAAAGGGCCAAACAAGTCGTCTTTCTGCGCATGGTGCCGTTTGTAGAGCGCAACTACAATTTTGTAGAACTGGGGCCGCGTGGGACTGGCAAAAGTCACTTATTCCAGCAGATCTCGCCGTACGCACACCTGATTTCCGGTGGCAAAGCGACCGTCGCAAAAATGTTCGTCAACAACGCTAATGGGCAGCGTGGCTTGGTTTGCCAGTATGACGTCGTTTGTTTCGACGAAGTCTCCGGGATTTCGTTCGACCAGAAGGACGGCGTCAACATTATGAAGGGCTACATGGCGTCGGGCCAATTCAGCCGCGGTAAGGAAAACATTCGCGCGGACGGCAGCCTGGTCATGGTCGGCAACTTCGATGTGGATGTGGAACAGCAACAACGAATTGGCCATTTACTGAGCCCGTTGCCTCCTGAAATGCGAAACGACACGGCGTTTATGGATCGACTGCATTCATTCGCTCCAGGGTGGGATTTCCCTAAAATCAGCCCAGAGAAGCTCGGCGATCACTTTGGCTTCGTAAGTGACTTCTTGAGCGAGTGTTGGACGAGGTTGCGTTCCTCTAACCGCGGAAATGTATTGCAGAACCGCGTGCATCTTGGCGGAGCCTTGAGTGGACGGGATATTGAAGCGGTAACAAAGACGATAAGCGGCTTGGTCAAATTGCTATTCCCTAAACATGACATGGAGGTACCGGATTCGGATCTCGAATGGATTGTCCGGTTGGCTTTGGAAGCCCGTCGTCGCGTTAAGGAACAGCAAAAGCGCTGCTTCAAGAGCGAGTTTAGAAACACACACTTCAGCTACACACTCGGTCGAGACGGGGTTGAGCAGTTTGTTTCCACGCCCGAACTACACAGCGACGAGGCCATTGAGACTGATCCCCTCCCTCCTGGACAGGTGTGGGCCGCAAGCATGGGCACGCCTGAATCCGGACCGGGACTATTCCGAATTGAGGTTACGTCCGGGCCTGGCGGTGGCGTAAAAATCTTGAATCAACCGCCCTCCCCGGCATTTCGGGAGAGCGTCAAGGTGGGAGAACAGAATTTGTATTCCCGCTCGAAGGAGCTGGTTGGTGACCGCGATCCACGCGAGCATGAATTCTCTGTCCAGATGCGGGCGATGGATGCGGATAAAAATGGGGGCGGACTGGGATTGCCAGTATTGGTTGCCCTGTGCGGCTCGTTGCTCGGAAAGAACACTCGCGGCGGCACAATCATCGCCGGCAGTCTGAACCTTGGCGGGTCTGTTGACATGATCCCTAATGCGGTTCGGATCGCTGAACTGGCGATCGACAAGCAGGCCCAGACCTTATTGATGCCTGTTGCGGCCCGCCGGCAATTGAACGACTTGCCAGACGAACTCTGGACGAGGATTAGCATCGAGTTCTACAAGGATTCAGCGGACGCGGTGTTTAAGGCGCTCGTTGAGTAGGAAGAATGGGTTGATCTTCAAGGCGAAACTCTTATTGGAATGAGTGAGGTCAGATGGCCAAGAACGAATTCGAGATGGATCAAGGTGAGTTCACAGGAAGATTCTGTGCTCGTCCGGAGAACTTCGCTTGGTTCTTAGGGGCGGGTAGTTCGGCTACAGCTGGAATACCGACAGCCACGGATATTTTGTGGGACATGAAGCTCCGCTTTTACTGCCGGGAGGAGAATCAGGAGCTATCTCTCCAAGACCTGCAAAACGACGCAGTCCGCTTGAAGATCCAGGACTTCGTGGAGTCACGGGGTTTTCCTATCCTCTGGGCCGATGACGAGTACACCACGTGTTACGAAAAGGTCTTTGGCTTGGACAAGGAACGGCAGCGAAAATATGTAAGTAGCCTTGTCTCCGAAGAACGAGCGAGGTTATCTGTCGGCAGCCGAGTGCTCGGCGCGATGATAGCAGAGAAATTGTGTCGAATAGCATTCACAACGAATTTTGACACCGTCATCGAGAAAGCCGTTGCAGAGGTATCAGGTCAGTCGCTGGCGGCGTTTCACCTTGAAGGTGCCCGCGCCGCCAATCAGGCGCTGAACAACGAAGAGTTTCCTATCTACTGCAAGATCCATGGCGATTTCCGCTATGACAGCCTGAAAAACATCTCGACGGACCTTGCTACCCAGAACGCGGAGCTCTCGAAATGCCTGGTCAATGCCGGCAATCGTTTCGGTTTTGTTGTCGCTGGCTATAGCGGCCGCGATCAGAGTGTCATGGATCTGCTCCACAGCGTGCTTAATACTTCAAATCCATATCCGCACGGACTGTTTTGGACGTGGATGAAGGGTTCAACGCCGCGTCCGGCTGTTATGGAACTGCTGGAGAAAGCAAAAGCCAAGGGCGTGGCGGCATATTATGTGCCGATCGAAACCTTCGACGCACTTCTCCTAAGACTGTGGCGGAATATACCGGGAAAATCTCACACGGTGGACGAAAAGGTACGAAAGTCGAAGAGCGCCTCGGTTAATATCCCTCTTCCACAACCCGGCCTCGGGCAGCCGCTCGTCAGGTTGAATGCGCTGCCAATTCTTTCTGCGCCGCCGCGCTGCTTTGAACTCTCGTTCAAGCAGCCCAAAACCTGGAATGACATCAAAGAGGCCCGCGCGAAGACCCAAGGGAGGTTAATCCTCACGCAGGGAACTTCCGTTTTGTGCTGGGGCAGCCGTGAAGACATCCAGACGGCGTTTAGTACTGACCTTCCATCCGTAACGGAAAGAGATGTTCCGACGGACCTAAGTGCGCCCGGCAATCTTCATGTGAAAGGCTTTATCGAAGAAGCTCTTTGCAAGGCACTGGCGCGAGGAAAGCCACTACGTGCGCGTATCCAGCGGCATGCCGTTTACCTGGCCGCAGACGCTCGCCATAATCGGCAGGCGGACCTTCAAGCCTTGGTAAAACTAGTCGGGTCAATATCAGGAACTGTTCCCGGTATCATCGCTCCAGCTGACGAAAAGCACCCTATACCGGAACAGGCGACCTGGGCCGAGGCGGCAAGGATATCGGTCGATATCAAAGATGGGCATCTCTGGCTGTTAATTGAGCCCGACATCTGGATCGAGCCGGCGCGCGCGCGGAAACTCGCCGTCGATTTCCTCGACAAGCGCCGGGGAGACAGGTTCAACAAGAAATTCAACGATCTGCTGGACGCGTGGGTGCATATCATCCTCGGAACGACCCAACTCAATGCTCAGGTCACCTTACCTGTTTTTGAAAGCGGCTCTGGAACCGAAAATCCCGCCTTCGGAATTTCGAGTCGCACTGCTTTCTCAAGAAGGAATACGGGATGAATTCTCCAGCAAGCGCATTATGCGGATACACGCCCCTCGGAGAACCCGACCTTTTGTTTGCGGGCAACAAAACCGACAAGCATCCGCTTCGCGGCCTAATCGCGAATGGACCGTATAGCTTGAAATTCGGCACGCCGAGTCGCGTGCGTTTTGCGTTGATTGCACCGAAGCACAATATCAAGAAGCTCGAAGATCTCATCGAAGAACTTAAGAAGCCTGCTGCGCCGATTGAAGCCAAGAACTACTATCCGGCCTACCCGGGATTTGAGAAGTTGATGAGAACGCCAATAGCGGCTGTCGACGACAGGCTCAAAATCGTTTTTCCTGACGAACTCGACCAGCATGCAAAGCGAGGCGAGAAGCGCGAACTGGCACGCGGACTATTCGACTGCATTGCGCAGCTCAGGACACTACGAAGCAGTTTTGACTGCGCGTTGATCTACCTCCCGCAGAGCTGGGCCCCATGTTTCGAGGGAGAAAGCTTCGATCTACACCACTATGTGAAGGCATACTGTGCGCCCTCTGACATTCCTCTGCAGATCATCCTTCAATCGAGTCTGGACCGGAGCTGCCGAGCCAATGTCATGTGGGGCTTGAGTGTCGCGCTGTTTGCAAAGGCGGGGGGCATTCCCTGGAAGCTTACGGGTCTCAATAGAAACGAAGCCTTTATTGGCATAAGCTATGCGATGAAGGGGCAAGGAAGCAATCTCTACACGACGTGCTGCAGCCAAGTCTTTGACCCAGATGGAACTGGATTTCGGTTCGTAGCCTACGACACGAAGGACTTCACGCAGGATAGCCACAACAATCCTTATCTCTCGTACTACGAGATGCAGTCAGTGTTGTCCCGGAGCCTGCAAATCTACAGCCAGGGACATGCGGGACGTGTGCCTCAGAAGGTCACCGTTCACAAGAACACGCACTTCACGGATGAGGAGATTCTGGGTGCGCTCGATAGCGTCCGTGACGGCACGGAGGTTGAGCTGGTTCAGATCGTCAAAGGCGTCCATTGGCGCGGGATACGATACGGCACGCAAACGCCGCCAGAACCGTTTAATTACCCGGTGAAGAGGGGAATTTATCTGCCAGTCGCGCCGAACGAAGCGCTTCTCTGGACTCAAGGAAGCGTCGAGGGTGTTCATGTCGACAATCCGAAGTACAACGTCTACAAGGAGGGAGCTCTCAAACCCACACCGTCCCCGATTCTGCTCCGCCGCTTTGCCGGGGCGGGAGGCTGGCACGACACATGCGCTGGTGTACTGGGCCTTACGAAGATGGACTGGAACAACAATACGCTGTACAAGAAACTTCCAGTTACTCTCGTCTACTCAAGCGCTTTTGCTAACATCATCCAGCAGAATCCGAAGATGGTTGATACGGTTTATGACTTTCGTAACTTCATGTGAGTTAAAGGCATCTTAGGGCGATCAGATCAACAATGTTTGAAGTAACAGCCGACGACATAGCGCTTCTCAATGACTCGGACCTCCGTACGCTCGTCCGGATGCTCTCCGAAGCGGAGTTGAAAGGTCGCGGATTTTCATCGTCGCATGTACTGGCGGGAGGTGCACAGGATGCCAGTGACGAAGGTGTCGACGTGCATGTGGAACTTCCAGTAGGGACACAAATGGACGGGTTTGTTCCCCGGGCGGCAACTGTTTTCCAGGTTAAAAATACCGAAATGCCGCCCGCGAAGATACGCAAGGAGATGCGGCCAGCAGATTTATCAGCAAGACCGGTGATTCAGGAATTGGCCAGTCAAGGCGGGGCATACATCATCGCGTCGTCAGAATCCGTGACCTTCCCGATGCGAAACGCTCGGCTAGCCGCGATGAAGGAAGCGGTAAATGACGTCGCGAACCGTGATGCCTTACATCTGGATTACTACGATCGCACACGCCTGGCTACATGGGTGCGAGATCATCCCGCGCTGGCTCCGTGGATACGTGAAAAAGTTGGGAAGTCAATCGCAGGATGGCAGCCCTATGGAGCCTGGGCTTATCCAGGGGAAGGCGTCGAAGCCGAATACCTGCTCGATGACGAATTAAGGGTCATCACTACTCATCAGGAAGACGGCGAAGGCCTGGGCGCACAAGCAGGAATTGAGCACATCCGGGTTCTTCTGAATGAAGAGCGAAAGGTTGTGCGGCTCGTCGGGCTTTCCGGTGTCGGCAAGACACGATTTTTGCAGGCGCTGTTCGATAGCCGTGTCGGCCAGCACAGTCTTAGCCCCGCCCTCGCACTTTATGTAAATATGCCGGACAATGCGGAGCCTCAGCCGCAAGAACTGGCGACCAACTTATTGACGGCGAAGGCGCGAGCGATCCTCGTCATAGACAACTGCACGCGTGAACTCCACAGTAACCTGTCCAAGGTGTGCCAGGCACAAGCAAGCAAGTTGAGCCTGATTACGGTGGAGCATGATGTGCGTGACGACACGCCCGAGGGAACTGAGGTCTTTAGGCTTGAGCCATCTTCGGTCGGACTGATTGAAAAGCTGATAGTTCATCGTTTTCCGGAAATATCGCAGGTCAGCGTGCGGACTATCGCAGAAAATTCCGATGGCAACGCCCGTATCGCCATCGCACTTGCCGGCACAGTCGGCAAAAACGAGACGATTTCAGCCCTGCCCGGTGAGGAACTTTTCAGGCGCTTATTCCAGCAGGGGTTTGATCACGATGAGTCGCTGCTTGCGGCGGCGCAAGCTATGTCGCTTGTCTACTCATTTGACGGAGAAAATGTTTCCGATGACAAGGACGCCGAACTGATCAGGCTGGGTTGCATGGTGAGTAAGAGCGCACAGGACATGTACCGCTACACCGCAATGCTTTATGACCGCGACCTCATCCAGCATCGCGGCGAATGGCGCGCGCTTCTGCCTCATGCACTTGCCAATCGATTGGCAAAGAGCGCACTGAAGAGCATTCCCCCGACGGTCGTCGAAGCTTATCTCGTCGATGGCGCCTCTGCGCGGCTGCTAAGATCATTTTCGCGCCGTCTTGGCTATCTCTCGGACAGCACGGAAGCCCTTTCGATTGCCAAGAAATGGCTAGCACCGGGTGGCATGCTTTCGAACATCGCCAAACTCAATGCATTCGGAAAGGAAATGTTCCAGAACATTGCGCCGGTCGCGCCCGAAGCGGTGTTGTCGGCCATTGAGAGGGCGCTACTGGGACCAGATGGCGATGTTGCTGCGCGCGAAAGCCGACACGTCACACGGCTTCTCCGGTTGCTTGCTTACGAAACGACAATGTTCGAACGCTGTACGGCCTTACTGGTGAAAATTGCAGATAGCGAAGAGATTGAGACGAATTCGCATGAGGCGGCTCGGAACGTTTTTCTTTCCCTCTTTACGCTGTATGCGTCCGGGACGCACGCAACAATCGAGCAGCGGCTGGCTGTCGTAAGGCCGCTGCTCCTCTCTCCGGACGTGAAACGGCAGAGTCTAGGACTGAAGGCCCTCGGAGCCTCACTTGAAGGAACTCATTTCGGCGGTGATTATGACTTTGAGTTCGGTTCAAGAGCGCGCGATCACGGCTTCTGGCCCAAAACCAGGGCTGAAGTCAGGCACTGGTATGGAACCGCTCTCAACTTCGCGGCGGCACTTGCTACCTCCAATCTCTCAATCGCGCTCGATGTCCGGAGAGAAATCGGGAACCGGTTCCGCGGCCTTTGGACGTCAGCTGCGGTATTTGACGAGTTGGAGGCGGCTTGCAGCACAATCACATCTAGGGAGTTTTGGGAGGACGGCTGGATAGGCGCGCGTGAAACTCAACAGTACGATGGAAACGGTTTTTCGCCCGAGACCGCGGCAAGACTATCCTCCCTGGAACAGCTTCTCCGTCCGAAGGACCTTCGCCAAAACGTACTCGCTATAGTGTTGGGCGATGAAGGATGCACCTACGAACTTGTCGATGTTGCCGATGAGGGACAGGGCGAGGGCAACGTAGGGACAGTCAGGAAAAAGGTGGACGCGACGGAAGCGAGGGTGCGTGGTCTCGGACGGGCCGTCGCGACCGATCAAAGCGTGTTCGAACAACTCGCCGCCGAACTTTTCACCGGCAGAGGGCACTTGAGTACCTTCGGCCACGGGCTAGCCGACGGTTCGCAAGATCAGCAAGCCACGTGGGACCGCCTGAAACGCCAGGTTGCGCAGACCCCAAAAGGAAAACTAAATCTTGCTGTCGTATGCGGGTTCCTTGGTGGCGTCCATCGTTCGAATCCGGAGTTAGCGAATGAATTCCTTGAGAAGGCTATCGAGGATGAAACCCTCGGCCTTTACTACCCAATACTGGAATCATCCTTCGATCTGGACGCACGTGGCAGCGCACGTATCATGGACGCCCTTTCGCTAGGAATGGCGCCGATCCATATGTACGACTCCCTACGTTGGGGTGGTGTCAGTAAATCCGTCCCCGCGAAAGCGATGAAGGGCATCGTTTTGGAGATCGCATCAAAAGCGGAAGGCTTTCGCGTCGCGATCGAGGTCCTTTATATGCGCCTACAGCTCGAAAAGGAGGTTCCCGCTGAAATCCGCGAAGCTGGCTTCATTCTTCTTGAAAGTATTCCGTTCACAGCAAGGGACCAGAATGCCGATTACACACTTTCCAAAATAGCGAAGGCGTGCCTGAGCGGGGCGGACGGGGCTTTTCTTGCGGCTAAGCTTTGTGGCAAGCTCAAAAAGGCCATCAAGGAATATCACACCCATATCACTTACTACGATGACTTCGTCAGCGCGTTGTTAAGTGTTCAGCCGAAAGCCACACTCGACGTTTTAGCGGGGGAAGGTGAGATTGAATTGGAGAAAGGCCTTTATCTCGATATGTTTCGTACAAAGGTGAAGCTCTTTCACGCGGCCCCTGAAGCGGACCTTTTGAGTTGGTGTGACGAAAAGCCCGCGACTCGTTATGCCGCGCTGGCCAACGCCGTGCCCATGTCGACCAGCGATGAGGAAACCAAAGAACGCGACTGGTCGCCCATCGCCCTTCGTCTGCTCGAAAGAGCACCGAACCGCGTTGAGGTTCTCAACCGCTTTGTTTCGCAGATGAAATCCACGATCACCTGGCGTTCGCGGGCCGCCATCGTTGAATCCAACGCGAAGCTTCTCGAAAAGCTAGCGAAATTTCCCGATCCAGGTGTAGCCGCCCTTGTAGCTCAGGAAAAGGCTATCTTCGCTCAACAGATTGACCGGCTGAAAAGTGCCGAAGCGGAGCGTGACCGAAAGGAAAGCGGTCGGTTTGAATGAAGCGCCGGATCATCGCGCCAACCGTAGTGAGAAAGGCTCTCAAATCGATACGGGTGGTGGGATGGTGACTGCTCATACCTCGCAAAAATTTGCTTACGGGGAGACGCCCTGTTTGCCATTTTGCTCACACATTGTTCACACCATTTCGATCCGTGGGGGTTAGTGGGTAGAAAAACCCGGCTTTGATTCACTTAGAATCAACTAGTTACGACCGGCTCGGCTGGGCTCGGGTGAGCCGAAACGGTTTCGATTCCCGTTAGCGCTACCATCCTTCTGCTTTTCCCTTCAATCGCTTTGCGGGCAATTCGCGGAGCCGCGTGCAACCATATGCAACCATCCGCTATGGCTCAGGGTTTGTTCGCTAGCTCCTCAAGCCTTTTTCTGAAATCGTCCACACATCGCTTCGTAACGCTCTTCCTGAACAACGACGCCCGTTCCGTCTCGGAAAAGAACGGCTCCTGCTGTGCACGAAGGAAAAATGCAGTCGTGACATCGTAAACACGATTCTGAGTGATTTGCACGGTGCTCCCGTATGACTGGCCGGTCGCACCGATCGTTTTGCTATTCAGGCCAACCACCATAACAAGATCGCCCTGGGCTGGATCCGAAACCACCATGAAGCGTCCCCATTTTTGCAGCTCCTCGTAGGCACGATCCGTGACCGCCTGCGTTCCGGTGTGATTAACGATCGCTATCGTTTTCGCGCTGTAGGCCTCGGGCGGCAAGGGAGCATGGACCTTGGCCGCCATGCAGATTCATTCAAGCAGCAGGAACGTTAGTGCGCTTCTGGACATAACGGTTTTTGAGTATATCATTCGCTTCAGGACTTCTTCGCTCGCCTGTGAGCAGCGGTATCGACTGCTGAACCGAGCTATCCCACACGTCCGCGGCAGCCAGCTCATCCTGCGTGAGAGCGTGGCTGTACACCGTCGCCGTGACGTAGACGCTTGAATGCCCTAGGCGCTTGCTGACCACCGGCAGCGGGACACCATTCGCCAGCAGTTGGGAGCCGTGAGAGTGGCGCAAGGTGTGAAGGCTCGAACCATTAAGCCCGGCCTTCGTCGCCAGCAGGCACACCTTGGCGGTGAGCGTGTCCGGCTTCAGGTAATCCCCCACTGGCGTCGAGAACACGAGGTTCAAATCGTCGCGATAGTCGGGACCGAACAACCGGCGATTCTCCGCCTGTTGACTGCGGTGATCGCGACCCGTGGTCATGGCCAGCATGACGAACTCGTAGATCCTATTCGCCCTGGCAGCGTCGAGAAATGCAGCAAGTTGGCCAGCGTCAAGCGCCTTCCCTTCCCGCTTCGTTACCTTGGCAGCACAACGCCGTCCACGGGATTCGATTTGATTCAGCTTCCACCGGACGCGGTATTAAGGCGACCCGAACCACCCCGGCAATAAGATGTACCGTCTTCGCTGATAATGGCCGTTTGCTTTCTTCTTCCGATTCCATCCGCCTGCATCGTGCAGGTGATTGAAGACCCGTTCAAGCTGCAACGCGGTTAAATCCTGGAGCTTGGTAGTCACTATGTGCGGCAGGAGGTAGGCGGCAAGCTCCCCGTATCGCTCTCTCGTTTTCGGCGTGCAGTTGCGTTCCACATGGGCGGACGGCTGGTTTCGTAGCGGGCCACCGTGCCCTCAGGAGTTGCCTAAGCGTTGTTGGGGGCTTCGCTGCAACGCCGCGCCGCCCTGCTAACACGTATTATCGCGAGCGATTCGTAGGTCAACTTCGTTCACCCGGTCGGAAGCCACTCGGGTGTCCGTTAAGGAAAAGGGGCATCGCGGGCGGCACGCTCTAATCGGACTCGGAATCGGGGGTGGCGCCGGACTTTCGCTTGGCGCTGGGGTCGATGCGGGCACCACCCCCATGAGGGTAAGATAATCTTCACTCCGCTGGGAGCCATTATTGGCGTCGTGGTGGGTGTGCTGCTTCCACTGGCGGCTGGCGAGACATCTACCGCTCTTAACGATCAGGCTGGGTAGACAAGTCCTGCGTAGTCGTCAATGCCGACGTTGGAAGCGGTGGAACGGGCCGTTATGCGGCATTATCGGCTACTCCCGGCCACAGACATCCCTGGCTTGCGCGGCACTACGGAGGGGTAGAGAATTTGCTTCAGGAAGGCGATTGAGTATGAATCGATTGGCATTGGCGTGCGCGTTCGCGGTCGCGGCTTTGGCGCAGAATCAGAAGCTGGCATATGAGGTGGCCACCATCAAGTTAAATACCTCCGGAGACGGCATGATGAGGATTGCCGGCCTGGGGCCGGGACCTGGAGGCGGCGTCTTCCGGGTCACGAATCTGCCCTTGCGGCAGTTGATT
>DASYSG010000033.1:0-29079 GCA_036003585.1 Bryobacteraceae bacterium
GCGCGATGCGGTAGACCACTTTGTTGTGCATGGTCCCGCCGTGTTGGGGGTGCGGATGGCACACCAGGGCGGCTTCCCGAGGCTCGCCGTTTTCCGGCTCTTCAAGCAAAGCCTCCAGGCGTCCGGCGGGCCCCTCCAGAAGTAGAGATTCTATCTTGCGAGCCACTAATTACTTCTATAGTTCGTGAATTGCATGTCGATCCCGAAGTCGCTCGAGCGCAGGAGCGCCATCACTTCCTGCAAGGTGTCGCGATCCTTGCCGGAGATGCGCACCAGGTCGCCCTGGATCGACGCCTGGACTTTCTTCTTGCTGTCCTTGATCAGCTTCACGATGTCGCGAGCTTTCTCAATAGGGATGCCCTGCTGCAAGGTGATCTCCTGCCGCACGCTGGATCCGGCGGCCGGGGCAATAGTCCCGTGGACCAATCCCTTGAGTGGGACATTACGCTTCACCAGCTTCTGCTCCAGGATTTGCGTGACGGCCTTGAGGCTGAATTCGTCTTTGCTTTGCAGGAGGATTTTATTGTCCTTCTCCTGCAACTCGATGTTTGAATTCGAGGCCTTCAGGTCATAGCGCTGTTGGACTTCCTTCATGGCCTGCTGCACGGCGTTGCTTACCTCCGGCAGCTCGATCTTCGATACGACGTCAAAACTGTTATCAGGCATGTGTTTGAGAACGGTGTGGCTTTAGTGACCTAAGGCTACCAAAACTTTTTCGGTAATTTCACGCACCAGGTTGGGAAGCGCCGCGTCCAGAGCCAGGGTGATGGCCGCCTGGATCCGCTCCGGATCGGGAGCAGCCGCTACGACGGGACCCGCCGGCGCATCCGAGACCGGCGTGGGACGAACCGATGCGAGCGCCTCGGCAAACAGTCCCCGCGCCAGTTTTGCTTCCTGCACCAGAGAGCGAATGGTCCCCATGACCACCGACGCTTCGAACGGTTTCCGCAGCATAGCGTCACAGCCGGCGGCTCGGGCTTCCTTTTCGTCGAGAACCTCGAGCTGTCCGGCGGTGAGGATCACCCGCACGTGGCTGTGAAACTTTTTGATGTGGCGGCACAAATCCAGGCCCCCGCCTCCGGGAAGGAATGCGTCCGCGATGACCAGGTCGGGATCGATATCGGCCAGGCGTTGGAGCGCGGCGGCTCCGTCCGCGACGCTCGAGACCTGGAAACCCTCTTCGCGCAGAATACGCTCGCCCATCCGCTGGGCGTGCGGGCTATCGTCCGCCAGCAGAATGGTGCTCATTCCAGTTCAGGCATCCTGCCTAGGGCTTGGGCTTGGCGGGCTGGGGCTGCTGGCGCGCGTCGGGATTGTTCTCGAGAGCGGTTGGATCCACCACCGGCGCGACCGTCACATCGCCCTGGAAGCCTGCTTGCGAGCCCGGAACCGGAACGGTCACCGGAATGTTCTGCTTGGGCGGATTCATCTGGGGGGCGCCGGATTTCGCGGCCATGCCCGTGTCCGGACTCTGGTGAATAAAGCCGGTGAGCCGTTGGAACATACTCGGGTGCTTCTGATTTTCTTTCTCAAACCGCATGCGCGCTTCTGCCGCGGGATCGGCAGCCGGAATCGGCATTTCGAGCGTCTTGAGCCGCGATTTGGCCTGATCGGCGAAATCGCTCAGCGGATAGTCGCGGACCAAGCGAGCATACGTATCGCCAGCCTGCTGGCGGAAACGCGGCCCCAGCCGGGTAAAGGAGTCGCCTTCGAGCCACAGGGCTTCGTCCGCGCGGCTGTATAAAGGATACTGATCCACGGCCCCGCCCAGGCGGTTGGCGGCCGAGGCGAAGCTGCCGCGCTGATGATAGAAATCGCCTACCCGCATTTCGGCCTCCGCCAGTATTTCCTGGACGTTGCGCAGAAGCTGCTCCGCTTCCGGAGCAAACTTGGAGTTGGGGAATTGCGTCAGAACCTGGCGGCATTCCTGCTCGGCCCGCAGCACTTCATTTTGATCGCGGTCGGGTTTGTCCATCTGCTGGTAATGAATCATGCAGAGCTTTTCCTGCGATTCGGCGGCCTCCTGCATGGTGGGGTAGAACAGGATGAAGTCTTTGTAGTCAGCTTCCGCCTGGGCCCGCCCTCGCGCGCCGCCCTCGCGATACCAGGCGTCAGCGACGGCCAGCTTGGCCTTGGCCATATACTCGCTCGATTCGTAGGTGTTCATCAGCGTGTTCAGCGTGATGCGGGCGATTTCGTAGCGGCCCTTTTCCAGGTCATGGATCGCCTTGTCGTACAGGATCTTGTCCGGCTGCTGGGTCTGCGATGTGATCGGATTCTCGTACTTCTTGTGCTTGAACGCGCAGGAACTCACGGCCAAGGCCGCGGCCAACGGAACGATGCTCTTGAAGGACGATTTCGAAAAACTCATGAGAACCTCTTGACTATACCCGAATGGCTGTCGCTTCGTGCGCGATCCGGCGCATTTCCTCGAATGCGGCCGGGGGATTCACAGTGTGAAAAATGGACGACCCGGCCACAACCCACTCGACCCCTGCATCTATAATCTTCGCAAGGTTTTCCTTGCTCGCGCCACCGTCGATCTCGATGGGGAACTGCAATCCCCGTTCCTTACGCCGGGCAGCCAACTGCCGCACCTTTCGGAGGGCGTTGGGGATGAACTGCTGGCCGCCGAAGCCGGGATTGACGCTCATCACCAGGACGTAGTCTACGACATCCAGAACATCGTCCAGCATGGCAACCGGGGTGCCCGGATTGATCACGACACCGGCCTTGGCTCCTTCGCTGCGTATCATGCGTAGAGTGCGGTCCAGATGCCTACAGGCTTCCTGGTGAACGGAAACCTGGTCGGCGCCGGCGGCGATGAAAATGGGCGCGTACTTGTCCGGATCCTCGATCATCAGATGCACGTCCAGGATCGCGCGGGTAGCCTTGCGCAGCGATTCGACCACGGGCGGTCCAATGGTGATATTGGGCACGAAGTGGCCGTCCATCACGTCCACGTGGAGCATGCGGCAGCCGGCCGTCTCGAGCGCGGCAATCTGCTCGCCCAGACGCGCAAAATCGGCCGAGAGGATCGATGGAAGGATCTCAACCATGGACGCCATCTCCAATTATAACCGCGGCGAAGAATCCGTCCCCGGGATCGCGGCCAGGCAGCCGAAGATGCCTGGAGGTGACCGGGAGTCCGGCCACAATATCTTCATTTTCTTCCCGTTCGAGCGAGCAGGTGGAATAGACCAGTTTACCGCCCGGCTTCAGGCTTTCGAGCGCGTTTCCCAGGATTTTGCGTTGCAAATCGGCGAACCGGGAGAGGTCGTTCGGGCGCAGCCGCCACTTGATCTCGGGATTGCGCGCCAGCGTTCCTGTTCCCGAGCAAGGCGCGTCGACGAGGATTCTGTCGAATTTCACCTTGAACGGCAGCTCGGTGGCGGCGTCCAGGACCACACGCTGGGCTTGTGGAGGGACCTCGGTGAGGCGCTTTAAGTACCTGTCTGCGGCGATCACATTTGCTCCCAGCGCCAAAGCCTGGGCGGTTTTATTCCCGGGCGCCGCGCACAGGTCGAGCACGGTCATACCCGGCTGGATTTCGAGCAGCGGCACAATCGACTGCGCCCCGGGATCCTGCTGCCGGCCGGTGTGGGGATTAATCGCGGCTTCGGGTTGTTCGAGCGCGGCGCGGGCGATCGCCATGGCCTGGTCGTCGCCATATAGTCGCTGCCAGCGTTCGAGCATCCAGGCGGGGAGGCTGAGTTCGGTAGCTTGATCCGGCCATTGGACCGGGTTGCGATTCACTTTGCGCAGCACGGCATTGACGAATCCGGCGGCCGAGCGTTTGTGGGCTTGCTTGACCAGCTCGACACTTTCTGCCACAGCGGCGTGGGCGGGGATCCGGTCGAGGTAGCGCAGTTGGAAGATGCCCATGCGGAGTGCGATGCGGACTTCGTCGTCGAGCTTGGGCTGCTTGCGGCCGGAAAAGAATTCGATTAGGTAGTCCAGTTGGGACTGATGCCGTAGGCATCCCAATGTGATGCTTTCGGCGAGAGCGAGATCGCGCGCGTCACCCGTTTCGCGGCGGAGCAGGTCGGTGGCATATCCGCCGCCGTGGACGCGCTGGAGTACTCGGAAGGCGATTTCGCGGGCAGGGGACACTCTTTTAAGTATGGCCGCAAATGCATGTTGCCCACCGGACTTTTGTTCTAACCTAGGAACAGCATGAAACCGGACCGCCTGGCGCGCATCACTATTGATCCTAAGCAATGCGGTGGACGTCCGTGCGTTCGCGGATACAGGATCAGGGTTACAGATATTCTGGAGTTGCTCGCGTCCGGAGCGACCCATGCAGAGATCCTCGCGGATTATCCTTTCCTGGAATCCGAGGATATCTACGCGGTATTAGAGTACGCGGCCTATCAAGCTGACCACTCCGTGGTCCGGGCTTCGTGAGTTTCTGGTCGATAATCAGCTCCCCTCAGCTCTGGCCCGGTTCCTGACCGGTATCGGTACTGAGGCTGCTCACGTGCTGGATTTGGGGTTGGCCCAATCAGGAGACGCAGAGCTCTGGTCTTTCGCGGTGAAGAATAAGTTCGTCTTGATATCCAAAGATCACGACTTTCTCCACTTCCTCGAACGTACGGCGCCTGACGGCCAGTTGATTTGGGTTCGAATTAGGAACTGCCGGCGGCAAGTATTGCTTGAAGTCGTGGAACGCGTTTGGCCGGAAACTTTGGCGTTAGCGACAGCGGGCGAGCGTTTGATCGAGATCCGCTAAGATTCGGCAGGTGCTTAAGTATGGCCGCAAATGAACGCGAATGCACGCAAATTTGTTAAGATCGGCCTCGTGACCTACGTTAGACGTGTCTTGTTCGGCATGGCGGCATCGACCGTGGCGGTCACGATCATCTACTTAAGCGGAATTCTGATCTCTGTAGGGCTTACGCGCAGATACGCCATGTCTTCGGGCTCCGATACAATCTTCGTCGAAAGGCATTGGCACTTATGGCCGATCATCGGTATCGCGCTGGTCGCCTTCGTAGTCGGTTTCGCCAGGCCCCCTAGGACACGATAGAGATTTGCGTTCATGCGCGTTTATTTGCGGCTAATGGAAGTCGTGCGAGGGGACTTCGGCCACCTCGAAGTGGAGCGGCTCGGCGCGGTTCAGTTTCACCGAAATCGCTCCCTGCTGGTTTTGCAGAATCCCTTCGACCAACAGATACGGGGCGGTGACCAGCGTCTCGCGGAAGGCATCGAACAGATCCGGCTCGACGATGGCGTTGGCGATGCCGGTTTCGTCCTCCAGGCTTAGGAACATGAAGCCTTTCGCTGTTCCCGGGCGCTGGCGGCAGATCACGCATCCGGCCACGCGCACCAGCCGGCCGTGCTTTTCGTATTGCAGATCGTCGGCGGCTACAACTCGACGTGCGCGCAGTCCTTCGCGATACAGCTTCATGGGATGCGGCCCGATGGTCACGCCGGTGCCGAAGAAGTCGGCACGAATGCGCTCGGGTGCGGTCATGGGGGCCAAGGGGCCAGAGGCGAGGGGCAAGGGGCCAGTTTCCTCCTCAAAAAGTGGTCCCGCCGGACGCAGCGCGTGCTCGGCTTCCCACAGCGCATCGCGCCGATGACCGCCTAAGGAATTGAGCGCACCTACTTCGGCAAGCATTCGCAACTCGGGCTTGCGCAGTCCGTGGACGCGGCGCACCATATCGTCAATCGAAGAAAACGGTCGAGCTGCCATAATTTTTTCCCCCGTCTCCTTCCGCACTCCTCGCACATAATTCAACCCCAGACGGACGACACCGTCCTCAATGGTGCATTTCCAGGACGATTGCTGCACATCCACTGGCCGGAAGTGCAACCCGTGCCGCTGGGCATCTTTCACCAGCGTGGCGGGATGATAGAACCCCATGGGCTGGTTGTTCAGCATGGCCGCCATGAACGCAGCCAGGTAGTGGCACTTCAGATACGCGCTGGCATAGGCGATCAGCGCGAAGCTCGCCGCGTGCGATTCAGGAAACCCGTACAGTGCGAAAGAAGTGATCGATTGCACGACGCGGTCCTGCGTCTCGCCTACGATGCCGTTGGTGGTCATACCGCTGCGCAGCCTGGTTTCGATATCGCGCATGCGAGCCTCACTGCGCTTGAAACCCATCGCGCGGCGCAGCTCCTCGGCCTCACCTCCGGTGAAGTTGGCCGCGATCATCGCGATCTTGAGCAGTTGCTCTTGAAACAACGGAACACCGAGAGTCCGCTTCAATACTTGTTCCAGCGACGGGTGCAGGCAGGCGGCCTCTTCATATCCCTGTCGGCGATTCAGATACGGATGCAGCATCTTGCCGACGATCGGTCCGGGGCGAATGATGGCCACCTGCACCACGATGTCGTAAAACTTTTTGGGTTTGAGGCGCGGCAGGCACGACATCTGCGCGCGGCTTTCCACCTGGAACAGGCCGATAGTGTCGGCCTTCTGCAAGGCCGCATAAACTTTCGGATCATCCTGCGGCAGATGAGCTAAATCGACGGGCTCCGGGTAGTGATCGCGAATCAGTTCGAGCGATTCTTCCAGCACTGCCATCATCCCCAGCCCCAGCAGATCGACCTTGATCAGGCCGAGATCGGCGCAGTCTTCTTTATCCCACTCAATCACCACGCGTCCCGGCATGGTCGCAGGTTCCAACGGGACTACAGCGTCGAGCTGGCCCTGGCAAATCACCATGCCGCCGGAATGTTGGCCCAGGTGTCGGGGCAAGTTCTGTGCAGCGACATACAGCGAAAGATATTTCTGGATACGCGGATCTTTCAGATCGAAACCGGCCTGGGTGAACTGCTTCTGCGCGGTGTCGTTGGGATCGCGCCATCCCCAGGTCGCGACCAGCGAAGAGAGCTTCTCCAAAGTTTCCGTAGGAAAGCCCAAGGCTTTGCCAACGTCACGCGCGGCGGATTTCCCGCGATAGGTGATGACATTCGCCGTCATGGCCGCGCCACGAGCTCCATAGCGCTGGTACACGTACTGGATCACGCGCTCGCGCTGATCGCCCGATGGCAGGTCGAGATCGATGTCGGGCCATTCGCCGCGCTCCTCCGATAGGAAGCGCTCGAACAATAGGTCCATCGCCACCGGATCCACCGCCGTGATCCCCAGCGAAAAACACACTGCGCTGTTGGCGGCAGAGCCGCGGCCTTGCACCAGAATTTTCTCGCGGCGGCAGAAGTCGACCAGGTCCCAGACGATGAGGAAGTAGCCTGCCAGGTCGAGCTTTTCGATCAAGGCCAGCTCGCGCTCGATTTGGCGCCGGGCCTTTTCTGTATAGGGGCGAAAGCGCTCACGCGCTCCGCCCTCAGTCTGCTCCCGCAGAAACGAGTTCATGGTTTCTCCGGGCCCCACGGGATATTTGGGGAATTCGTAGCCCAGATTAGCCAGCGTGAAATCGAGGCGCGCCGATAGCTCGGCGGTTTCGGCGATCGCTTCTGGGACGTCGGAGAACAGTTTTTCCATCACCTGGGGCGATTTGAGATAGCGCTCGGCATTACGCGCCAGCAACTGCCCCGCCGCCATGACCGTTGTCTTGTGGCGGACCGCGGTGAGCACGTCGGCCAGCTCGCGTTCCTGCGGAGAAGCATGGCGCACGCCGTTGGTCGCGAGCAGCGGCAGATGCATGGATCGCGCCAGCTCGATCACGGCCTGATTGCGAGCTTCCTGATCGCGGTGAAAGTGACGCTGCAGCTCGGCGTAGACATTATTTCGCCCAAACAACGTGGTTAATTTGTGGAAGCGTTCGCGAGTGGGCCGACCTTCGCCGGTCAGGCACACCAGGCCGCTTGAGAATCGATGTAGTTCTTCCTGCGAGGCGGCGGCCTCCCCTTTGGGCGCGCGCAGCTTCATGGAAGTAATCAGCCGGCACAGGTTCTGATAGCCGGTGCGATTTTCGACCAGCAGAGGGTAGAGGTCGCCGTCTTCGCCGGTGATTTCGGCGCCGATGTGCGCCTTGGCGCCGAGCTTTTTCGCGGCCATGTAGAAGCGCGGGGCACCGGAGAGGTTGTCGCGATCCATCAGGGCCATGGCGGAATGGCCCAGGTCGGCCGCGCGCTGGACTAAGTCCTCGGGCAGGGAAGCGGCTTCGAGGAAGCTGAAGGCCGAGCGGGTGTGAAAATCTACAAACTTAGTCATACACGCCCTCCACGAACCACTTCTTCGGCACGCGATCCAGATACAGCCGGTACAGTGCGCCGTCGCTCAGAGCCAGATCATATTCGTCGCGATTCCACGTATCCTGTCTCCACCAATCGCCGCTCGATCGCCATGGCCCGGCGATTTGCAGGATCTTGCCCTGGAACATCCGTGTCCACAGGCGTTCTGCGGTCACACGCGCCTCAAGCGGCGGCCGGAAATATCGAAATGGCAGCAGAGGTCCGGTCGGTCGAGCTGACCCCGGCCGGTGCGTATCGAACAATTCGGGATATCCGACGTTCTTTTCGCCTACCAATCCGCGAATCTTGCCCAGTGTCAGCTCGAGTTTTTCGGGTTCCGGCGCGGCGGGCGTGAATAATTCGTGCTGGACGCGGCGCGGATCGGTCGGAACGAGCTCTAGATGCACCTTGGAGATGGGTTCGCCGGGCGGCTGGCGTTCCAGCGAATGCTCCACCAGCTTCAGCAGCAGCTTCACATCGCGCGTAGGGAACGGGACGCTATGCGTCCTTTGGTTACCGTTGAGAGTGAGGTTTAAAGAAGACGCCGCCAGCGATTGCGATTTCAGCCGTGCCGTCAGATCATGCAGAAACCGCGCGATCAGAAATAATAGAGGCTCGCGTAGCTGGATGGGATGCTCCAGATCGGCCGATTCTTCATAGACCGCCGCCGGAAGTTGCGGCCGTAGAGGACGCTCAAATACTCCGCGCGCCAGGCGTTGCAGCCACAATCCCGGGGCGCCTAAGCGCGACGCTAAAGCGTCGTCCGGAAGCCGTGACAAATCATCCAGCGAGCGAATTCCCCACAGATGAAACGTCTCAAAAAGTTCAGGATCGGGCGGCAGCGCGTCGATCGATAGCGCGCCCAGCACGCGCGCTTCTTCACCCGGCGGGATGAAGGTGTAGCCGGACAGATTTCGCGCTGCCAGAATCGCGGCTTCAACGGTGATCGCTACGGCGGCTTGCGCACCCTTTAATCTGCCAAGTTGTCGAGATGTGATCGAGAAAACGGCGGTCTTTTCGTCCACCATCTCGACGAATGGGGAAAAGGAATCCGCTAACCGGTTGGCATCCGGCCCATGAATGCACGCAAACATACATCACCCTGCGTCGCGTAATAGAAGGAACGGCGCGCTGCCGGTAAACACGGCGCGGCGGGGTGGCATCTTGATTGTTATGGACGAACAAGATTTCGCCAGAGGATGATCGGCGAGCACCGTCAGGATGGTCGGCGTCGATTCCACGGCGCGCCGGAAGCGGAACCAGGCAGTGGGAGGAATCCTGTTCAGCGCAGCGGGAGTTGCTTCGGCCAGATCCAGCGCGACCACGCCGAACCCGCCAGCTTGAATCAGCAGATCGGCCGCGCGCAGAGCGTGTTCGGCGTTGCCGCCGCAGCGCACCCAGATGAGTTTAGATAGCTCCACTTTCGCCGCTGCAGCCGAGCAGGGATCGAAGGCGTCCTTCGAATCGACCAGCGCGGCGTACTCGCCCCGGCTGGTGGAAGCGGCCAGAAGCGCGTGCAGCACCGCAGTGCGCCCGCTCGATCGCGTGCCAACGATTTCGGAAATTCTGCCGCGCGGGAAATCTCGCGAGGCCGCGGAAAGAATGTCGAGAGGTGAAACCTGACGCCAGCCAAGAGGGGAAGCAGCAGCCATCTAAATTCGCCTTTTGTTCGCCTATCCAGGGTATGCCTGTCGAGACAGCGTGTCAATGGCCCAAATTGCATGCATTTAAGTTCATTCCCTTCAATGTCGTGGCTGCTAAACTAGGAGCTTGACTGAACTCGAACAGCGGCGCCGCAGCGTCCAGACGGCGCTGGCGGGGCAGAAAGTCGACGCCCTGCTGGTTAGCTCTCCCGCCAATGTCCGCTATCTGACGGGTTTCGCCGGATCGAACGGACTGGCTCTGGTGACCCCGTCCGAGACGCATTTCTTTACCGATCCCCGCTACGCTCTCGAAGCCTCCCAAACCATCACCTGCAAGTTGCACATCGCTAAAGGCCCTCTGAGCGAAGCTGTCGCGGCCATCGTGAAGCGCAAGAAGCTCAAGAAAATCGGATTCGAGCCCGCCTGGCTGAATTTGGAGCAGCACAAGAAGCTAAAAGATCTGCTGCCCTTGGGCGCTTCGCTCCAGCCGATTGCGGGAGTTGTGGACACCCTCCGGATGACCAAGTCGCCGGAGGAGATCGAGAACATCCGCAAGAGCGTACGCGTCAATTCCGAGGCATACGCGCGGACACTGCGGCGAGTCCGACTAGGGATGCGCGAGCGCGACATCGCGGCTGAGCTGGATTACCAGATGCGGCTTCACGGCGCGGAAAAGCCGGCCTTCGATACGATTGTCGCGGCGGGCGCACGCACGGCTCTGCCGCATGCCCAGCCGACCGGCCGGCGTCTGGAAGAAAATGACCTGCTGCTGATCGATATGGGAGCCTGTCTGGACGGCTACATGAGCGACATGACCCGGATGGCTTTTCTGGGCCAGCCCACCAAGCGGGTCCGGGCGCTTTATGATGCGGTCCTGGAAGCGCAAATGGCCGGGATCGAGGCTGTGCGGCCCGGAGCCACAGCGGCGCGAGTGGACGGGGCGGCTCGCGGAGTGCTAAAACGGCATCGATTGGACCGGCAGTTCGTCCATTCCACCGGTCACGGCCTGGGACTCGAAATCCATGAGGGTCCCCGAATCGGCAAAAAGGACAAGACCGTACTCCGGGCGGGAATGGTGATTACCATCGAACCCGGCGCCTATATCGACGGCTTTGGAGGTGTTCGCATCGAAGACACCGTGCTGGTTACCGCCAGCGGCTGCGAAGTTTTGACACCCACGACCAAGGAGTTTGTTCACCTGTAATGAGCATTGACGAAATACGCGAGCTGCTGGAACTGTTCAACGAGAGCGGCGTGGGCGAACTGGAAATCGAGCGCGACGGCGAGCGGATTCGCATCCGCAAAGCCGGTCAGACGCCGGAATACCAGATCTCGCCGGTTTTGGCCGCAGCGGCCCAGCCCCAGGAACCGGCGGCGGCTCCATCGGCAGCGGCTCCCAGCGCGCCTGAAACGCCCGCAGCCGATTCCGGTCAGGTTCTGGTCAAGTCGCCGATTGTGGGCACTTATTACGATGCTCCGTCGCCGGGGTCGGCGCCCTTCGTCACCGTGGGCGATGCGGTCGAGCCAGGGAAGGTGCTCTGCATCATCGAGTCCATGAAGCTGATGAACGAAATCGAGGCGGAAACCGCGGGTGTGATCGCCGCGAAACTGGTGGAGAACGGCCGTCCGGTGGAGTATGGAGAAGCGCTGTTCTCGATTAAGCCGCGCTAGTTCCCTATGTTCGAAAAAATATTGATCGCGAACCGTGGCGAAATCGCCGTGCGGGTCCTGTGCGCCTGCAAGGATCTGGGCATTCGCACAGTGGCGATCTACTCCGAAGCCGACCGCCACAGCCTGCACACGCGCTTTGCCGACGAAGCCATTTGCGTGGGTCCCGCCAGGAGCGCCCGCAGCTACCTGGATATTCACGCGGTGATGAGCGCGGCCGAGATCACCAATTGCGACGCGGTGCATCCGGGCTACGGGTTTCTCTCCGAGAACGCCGATTTCGCGGAGGTCTGCGAGACCAGCGGCCTGAAGTTCATCGGTCCGCCGGCCGGCGTGATCCGCCGCATGGGGCTGAAGCAAATCGCGCGCGCGGCCATGGAAGAAAACGGCGTGCCGATTCTGCCCGGTTCCGCGGGCATCCTCAAGAGCCTGGAAGAGGCCGTTGAAATCGCCGAGCGCATCGGATATCCGGTGATGCTCAAAGCCTCGGCCGGAGGCGGCGGTAGAGGAATGCGGATTGTCCGCAAACAAGACGAGCTGGCTCCCTTGATGGCGCAGGCTCAGGGCGAAGCGGCCGCGGCATTTTCCTGCGGCGATCTCTACATGGAGAAGCTGGTCGAGAATCCGCGCCATATCGAATTCCAGATTCTGGCGGACCAGCACGGCGAGGTCGAGATTCTGGGCGAGCGCGAATGCTCCATCCAGAGGCGGCATCAGAAGCTGATCGAGGAGTCACCTTCGACAGCCATGACGCCGGACCTGCGCCAGTGCACGGCCGATCGTCTGCGATCGGCACTAAAAGCCGTGGGATACGCCAACGCGGGTACGGTCGAATTCCTGATGGACGCGGCGGGCAAGCTCTACTTTATCGAGGTCAACGCCCGCATCCAGGTGGAGCATCCGGTTACGGAGATGGTCACCGGCGTGGATCTCGTCAAGAGCCAGATCCTGATCGCGGCCGGCAAGAAGCTGGATGAGGTTCTGACGCGTCCGGTTCAACTGCGGGGGCACGCCATCGAATGCCGCATCAACGCCGAACATCCGGAGACTTTCGTTCCCTCACCGGGGACGATTACCGGGCTGAATCTGCCGGGAGGGGCCGGCATTCGCGTCGACACAGCCGCGTATCAGGACGGGGTGATCTCGCCGTACTACGACTCGCTGGTGGCCAAGCTGATCGCCTATGGGTCCGATCGCACGGAAGCCGTCGCGCGGATGCAGCGCGCGCTGGGGATGTTCGTGGTGGAGGGGATCTACACGTCCATTCCCTTGCACCAGCGGATTCTTAAGCATCCGGAGTTCATCGCGGGGCGGATCGACACCGGCTTCCTCCTGCGCCACGGATTCGTGGGCGAGAAGAAATAGGTTCCAGTACCGCTAGTCGAAAAGTCCCGGTCCGGAAAGTCCTGGGAGTGCTATACTTAAGAAGTCCTGGTCACTTCTTGGAGGAGAAGCTGGCCCTGACACCGTAATAAGCGCCCCGCTTTTCGGAGGATCTGCGGACGCTGCTAAGAATGATCGGAACAGGCCCAATTTGGGTGTCTTTCCGTTTGCACTAGCGGTATCCCCGGTTGTCTTCCTTCGGTTGTAAGGTTACCTTACTACGGAAATAGGTAATATCTCCGCCCCAATCTTTATGGGCCTCTGAATTGTCGAGGGTACCAGTACCGCTTATGATCGGGACGGAGAGCAAGAGGAAGCCATTATGGAAACTGCAACCGAACCCATCAACGACAGCCCTCAAAGCACGGAAAAGAAGAAGACCACCGTGCGGATCCTGCTGGCGGACGATCATCCGATTGTTCGCGACGGGCTGAAGAAGCTCCTCCAACTGGAAGACGATTTCGAGGTGGTGGGCGAGGCCGGCGATGGCCGCGAGGTGCTGGAGAAGGTCCACGAGCTGGATCCCGATGTGCTCCTGCTCGATCTCCGCATGCCTAACCTGGACGGCCTGTCGGCCCTACAGGCGCTCCAGCAGACCAATAAGCGCACCCGTGTCATCATTCTGACGGCTTCCGAAGACAAGAACGAGTTCGTGCAGGCCATGAAGCTGGGCTGCAGCGGTATCGTGCTGAAGCAGACGGCTCCCGATTTGATCGTGAAGAGCATCCGCAAGGTCAACTCCGGCGAAATCTGGCTGGATTCGCTGACCACCGCGGCGGTGATGCGGCACTTCTCCACCGGTCAGGAACAGTCCGGCGGCGGGGGCGGTAAAGGCCGCGAGCGCAGTCCGCTGTCCACCCGTGAACGGGAAATCGTCGTTCTAGTCGCCCAGGGCTACAAGAACAAGGAAATGGCCGAGAAGATGTTCATCAGCGAGCAGACGGTCAAAAACCACCTGCACAACATCTTCGATAAACTGGGCGTTTCCGATCGTCTGGAACTGGCGCTTTACGCCATCCACAAGGGCCTGCACCTGGCCCCGGACGCGACGCCCGCGCCCTAAAAGCTCTTAAATTAAGATCAGACAGTTTTATCTTTCGAATAACAGAGCGGTTCCAACTTGCACTCCGCGCAGCGCGGATTCCTGGCGATGCATAGCGCCCTTCCGTGATGGATGATCTGGTGCGAAAAGAGAATCCACTTCTCTTTGGGAATAATCTTCATCAGATCCTTTTCGATCTTGACCGGCTCGGTTTCCCTGGTCAGGTCCAGCCGCCGCGAGATCCGCTGGACATGCGTATCGACGACGACTCCGGACGCGATCCCAAAGGCTGTGCCCAGGACCACGTTGGCGGTCTTGCGCGCCGCGCCGGGCACGGTTAAGAGCTTATCGATATCGCGCGGGATCTCGCCCTGGAAATCGGCAAGAATCTTGCGGGCGGCGCCGACCACCGATTTGGCCTTGTTGTTGAAGAATCCCGTGGAGCGGATATCCTGCGCGAGCTCTTCCGGCTTGGCCGCCGCGAAATCCTGAATGGTGGGATATTTGCGGAACAAGCCGGGCGTGACCATGTTGACGCGCTTATCGGTGCACTGCGCCGAGAGGATGGTGGCCACCAGCAGCTCCCAGGGATTGGAGTGATGCAGCGCGCAGGTGACGCCGGGATACATCTGGTCCAGAATCGTCAGGATTTTTTTGACGCGGGCGGCGCGCTCGGCCGCGGTCTTGGGCTTAACGGCTCTTGCGGGCCTTTGCTTAACTGCTCCGCTGGGGCTAGTCAAAATCGATATCCCGCTTGGGCGGCGGCTCGTCCGGATTTTCCTTGGCGAGCTTCAGCATCTCGTCGAACTTCTTGCTGAGCACGTCGTGATGCACCTTGTGCTCCGCGACGGACTTCTCGAAGGCGTTTTCGCGGCGTCCGGCCTCCGTCTTGAAGCGATTCACCGCGGCCTCCATGTCGGAGAACGTGGCAGGCTTTTCGTGCGCCTTGTGCCGGATTACGGCCGAGGTGGCCGGGTCGATGTGCAGCTCCGCCTGGCAGCAGGGACAGGTGACGGTAATGAGGGCCGGCTTCGCCATACCGACACCATCTTAACAAGGTACACTTAGCGGGACAGGAGGGCGAATCATGTTTGCAGAATTCAAGAAGTTCATCATGCGGGGAAGCGTGCTGGACCTGGCGATCGGCGTGATCATCGGCGCTTCGTTTGGCAAGATCGTGACGTCGCTGGTGAACGATGTCTTCATGCCGGTGATCGGGCTGGCTCTGGGAGCGGTGGATTTCTCGAACCGCTTCATCAGCCTGAACGGCAAGGCTTACGATACGCTGGCGGCGGCGAAAGCCGACAAAGCGCCCACCCTGAACTACGGCATCTTCATCAACACGGTGATCGAGTTCCTGATCATCGCGTTCGTGATTTTTCTGATCGTCAAGCAGGTGAACCGCTTCATGCCCGCGCCTCCGCCGCCGCCAGCATCTACGAAAGAATGCCCGCAGTGCTGCACGGCGATCCCGCTGGCGGCCAAACGCTGCCCGGCGTGTACGTCGACTCTTTGAGAATATGCGGGCCGGATCCTGCGCGCGGGGGAATCCCTAACGGTGGGGAGAGGAAAGTTTAGGTCGTTTGGGTCGACGGAAGTAACCTGTCGCTACCGTGATGAACAGAAGCCCTAGAAGCCGCCAGGCAACCAGACTGCTGGATTGCACACCGAACTGACTCGTTGCCCCGGCTAAGTGGAGCAGCTTTGGGCCAACACCGCTGAATCCCTGCCCGATGATCGTCATACAGAGGACTAGAGCGAAACAGCACCATGCCCCTAGGCAGATCCCGAAATCACCCGTGGCGATTTTTCTCGGGGCGAGAACCCGGGACAACGATTGCTTCCTCCAATTCTCGGGAGCCATGGCTTTTCACTTCACACTACATCCGCATATGCCTAAGGAATCCAGTAACGATAAGTCGCTTGCCCCTCGCCGCAGGGTTAGGCGGTCCGTTGTCCCGGATTGTGGGGCAGGATTGCATCCTGCGAGCGGGTTTGTAACCCGCGCTCGGCGCCGATTAGAAATCGGCGCGCAGGTTGAAAACCTGCCCCACACTAAAATAAAAGAGCCCGCCGTTGCCGGTGGGCTCTTGTCGTACGCTCCAGGGAAAACTGATCTTAGCGGCGCTTGAGCGTGGGACGCTCGTCTTCGTCGCCTTTGCTGTCTTTATCGTCGGAGGTTCCCGAACCCGGCTTCTTGCGAAGCTGCGGCTTGTTGGGATCGCCCTTATCGTCCACCTTGCGGCGGTTCTCGATCATGGCCAGCCGGGCCCGCACGTCGTTGAACTCGGAAGTGTTGACCACGTACTCCGGACGAGCCTCCAGGTTGTCCTGGATATTCTTCTGGGCCGCCTCGATGCGGTCGTCGGTCATCGGATGGCTGGAGAATAACTGAGCCACGGACCCATGCTTCTTCTTTTCGAGCGCCTGGATCTTCTCGAAGAAATCCACGAACGAGCCCGGATCGTAGCCGGTCTTGTACATATACTGGAGACCCAGCATATCGGCCTCGGATTCGTAGGAGCGCGAGAACTTCAGCAAGCTCATGGGAACCAGGAAACCAGCGGCCTGCTGGATGCCGTAGCCGGCCCACCCGCCCATGAAGATCAGGGGAATGGTCATATAATTCGCGAGCTCCGCCTTGGTGGCCTGGCGCGTGCCATGGCGCGCGCAAACGTGGGCCGTCTCGTGCGCCATCACGCCGGCTAGCTCGGCTTCGTTATCCGCCCTCAGAATCAAGCCGGTGTTTACGAAAAAGAATCCGCCCGGCAGCGCGAAAGCGTTGATCGATTCGTCTTCCACAACCTTGATCGTGAAAGGCACCTTGCAGTCCGAGTTGCGGACGATGTTTTGGCCCACGCGGTTGACATATTCCGCCACGATGGGATCGTCGATCACTTTGGACTCCCGCTCGACCTGCTGCGCGAGCTGTTTGCCGAGCGCAATCTCTTTCTCGAGCGAATAGAAGTTCGCGCCCTTGGCGACGTCGCGGTTGCCGATCTCGTCCGGATCTTTCTTTTTGTCTTTTTTCTTCTTGTCTTTTTCTGGCTTCTTCTCGTCATCCTTGCTCGGCTGATCGGTGGACTTGGTGTCCGCGGCAGAGCTTGGGACCGAAGAGGTAATTAAAGAAAGACCGGCGATAACGGCGAGTCCTAGCAAACGACGCATGAAACGGACTCCTTTCAGCTTCGAGTATAACTCTCTTTTATCTGACGCAGCCGCCCGCCGCGAGTTACAGGGAATTTGCGGCTAACCGTGGCCCAGGTACATCAGCCAGCTCAGTCCGAAAAGCGCGCCCAGGAAACAGACGAAGCAGTAGACCGCGTAGCGGAACCGTTCCCGGTCGGTGCGTTTGGTCACGATGCCTAGAATCACCGAGGTCGCCAGCGCGAACAAGATGGAAGCCTCGAAATGGGAAAGGTTTACCTTGGGCACCCGGTTCTGTTCTCCTAATCTTTTCGGTGCGTCGCGATTTCGAAAGCGTCCACCATGCCCAGCAGGTTCAGCAGTCCGGCGGCGACCAGGAACTTGGTGCCGTAATCGTGGACGTGCCCGGCCATATCCGGCTGCGCGTACCCCAGCCACACGCTCAGGAAATACAGGATTCCGGACAACAGGTTCCCCACGAAGCCGCCGTAGTAGATCACGGTGGTGAGCAGGTCGCCCGATTGGGGCGAGAACAACGCTCCCCGCATCATCAGACCCAGCAGGAACGTGCAGACCACACACGCCGCGATCAGGGCTCCCCTGCCCGGCCGCTTGAGCAGGAAGTGCCCCGCGCCCGGAATGAGCCACGCCAAAGCGACTGCGGCAAGCCAGGAAGTGCCTGGAGCCTCCGGCGCACCTGCGGGTGCCGCGGGGGACGGGGATGGCGCGGCCGGAAATGCGCTGGGGGTATCGCTCACAGAATCATTTTATCGCATCGGCCGGAGCCTGGGTGCTCGGCCCTCGCAAGCGTAACCGGACGCCGACATCGGCACTCCGGAATGTAGGCACCTGGAGCGTGCCGCCGGCATCGGTATCCAGGAACTCCAGCTCCTGGTCGTCGATTTCCACGGCGTACTCGGATCGGGGGGCCAGTCCCAACACGAACAGGGTCTCGTTGCTCAGACGGAACTTCGCCGCGTCCCGTGCGGGTGCACTGGCGACGGTCGCCGATCCCACCTGAATCGGGCTGACTGCCGCACCCTGGCGCAGGGTCTGGAGACTCCCGTTCTGGAAGAGCTGCAGGCGCCCCTCAAAATAGCCGATCCAGGTGGCATCCTCGTCCCAGCTGGTGCGGGCGAACACTTCACCCGTGTAGGGTTCATGAAACACCAGGGGCACCTGATCGTAGTTCAAGCCCGGCTGATACGGATTGGCCCATAAGAACTCGTAAACCGCGCCCAGGCTGCCCCGCATCATAAACCGATCCCGCAGCAGCCAGCCCTGCAACAGCTGGCTTTCAAGAGCGTTGGTGTCGTAGGCCACCATGGCCAGGCCGGCCGCACGCGACATCGCCGCATCCGCCGGGTCCGGATTCCCATCGTGCAGGTATACGGGGATCAGAAATTCATTTTCGGGCGCGTCTTTTCCTGATGCAGTAAAGGGCGCGGGATAGTGGCCGGTTAACTGGTCCAGGGGAAGATCCTTGAAATATCCGGCAGCCGAATCGCGCAGGTCGATTTTGACGTTATCGCGGAGTGCGTGAAGCATCTCATAAAGCGCGTACCGTTGTTCGCGAGGAAGTGCCGGTTTCGCATTTGCCGCGAGCTGGGGAACCACTTGCGCGCGCCACCATTTCTGAACGATCTCGCTCAGGACGGCGTTCCCCTGGTCCGGCAGGCGGTCGGCCAGGGCGATGGCGGCAAATACGCGGGCGCTCTGGCCGCGAACGTCGGTGGCGGGTACCGATAGACCCCGCTCGATCTTGGCAGCCAAGCGATCGGACTGCGCGGGGGTCATGGCCGGCCCGCACCAGTCGAATACCAGAGCAAGCTGTCGAAGGTCGGTAGAGTTTCCGAGGGCCCAGTCGATCGCCTGTTTGGCGGCCGCGGGCTGGCGGGTGACCTGATAGTACAACGCCCATGCGAAGCCGGGTTCGGGCATTGCGGCCCCCCCGGACATAAGGCTGTCGTATTGCTCCCAGCGGGGCGACTGGCGCTCGCGTTCGCGCTGGAGCAGCCGGAGCCGCTGGGGGGTCAGCAGGAGCCGTGGGGCGTCGCGGTAGACGTGGAAATCTTCGTCAGGCGGGCTTTGGCCGCCCAGGAGGCCGACAAACAGGAGCAACATGAATAGCGCCCGCACGGACACAATTGTGTCACAGCGTGTCACCGTGACACAGGGGGCGGGGCAGGACCCCGCAGGCCGAGGCGGGGGTTGTTCTGTATGTGTTTGAAATTACACGTTTAACTCTTGGCCGAGAACGTGCTTTTCTCACCCCTGAATTGATGAAGTACTCTTGAAAACCTGCCCTCTGTTTGCAGCAGGCTCGAGCGGAAGAAGCGAGGGGCTATATTTAGCGTGCTTGCGGGAGACGGTGTTGAAAGTTCAAAACCGCTCCTTCTTTCGTTGGTGCAAGTTGCAATCAGAGGGGTTTTTTGTGAACGGAAAGACTTGTTGAACGATCTTCTCTAACGATCTTCCTGGGTCCGAGGTCTCAGTTCGGACCGCTTTGTTGAGGAACTTGATTGGACGCGGGCCTCAGCGGGGTGGACTGGACGGACGCCGGGATCCGCCGCCCGAAACGGGCGAGCCGCATCGGAAACGGTAAGCAACACTCCTCGCAGCCCGCTTCCGATGCGGTTTTTCCAGCGACTCCAGCATACCCCTTTTGTTTCACCGGTGTATAGGCCCAACTTCTTACTGGCTCCCAGGCCGGTTGCGTACTAAAACTTTTTGTCCATATTCAACTGGTGAATCGGCTCAGGAACTATTGGTTCCAGCGCAGCTTGCGGGACATACTGCGCCGTGCGTCACGTTCTAACGATTCGCCGGGCTTTCGCCGCCGGGGATATTATCGCCATGCGCGATGTCCAGCAGGTGGTCCGGTTCACCCGACACTGGATTCACTACGGCTTTTTGGCCCACACCGTCGTTTGCGTCCTGATCGCCGCGGCGGAAGGCCTCATGGGCCGCTAATCGCCGGCAATCAGACCACTCACTGCCCTATGGCAGATCTTGCCTCCGTGGTAAGGTTGCCTTACACTAAAGCCCAGTCCACTTCCGCACGATACTTACTCGAAGCCCCCGTCGAAGCCCCCGTCCAGCTTCCCCAGTTGGCTCCTGGAGGAGACCTACTCGGATTTATCCTAATTCAACCTTTTTAATTTATTCGATTTTCAAAAAAACAGAAACTATTTTCTTTCCAGCGCGTTCAAAAATGAAAGGCCACGCATGGATTTTCGGGTGCCCGTCGCGGCGACGAGATTCTTGATTGTTCATTACCATATCTTTAAGAATGGCGGCAGTACCATCGCGTCCATTCTCGAACGTGAGTTTCCGAACGGTTTTGCGACGGTCCATGGGCCCGAGGATGTCTCGGTTTTAGATGAGGCGTCTCTGGCCGACTTTGTCTCCCGCAACGCGGCAATACAGGCTATATCGAGCCATCATCTCCGTTATCCCAAACCGGTCCTGCCGAATACGGTTATTTTCGACTGCTGTTTCCTGAGACATCCGCTGGATCGCCTGCAGTCGATGTATTCGTATTTTCAGCGAATCGATTCCGACGATCCCTTATGCCGTCTGGCCCGCAGGGAATCTTCGCGGTCTTTTCTTAAGAAGCTGATGGATGGTGCGACGCATCTGGTGAGCAACGTCCAGGTGACGATGCTGGCACTGGGCGGAGTCTTCACGCGGCCGGTGGATACCCACGAAGTGGATGTGGCCGCGGACGTTGTCGGGAAGATGGCCCTCCCCGGGTTGGTGGAAAAGTTCGACGAGAGCCTGGTTGCGGCGGAGTATTTCCTGAGGCCGGCTTTCCCACGTCTGCGGCTGGATTACCTCCCACAAAACGTCAGTCGTCCGTTAGGAGGAAACCAGGCCGATCGTCTGGAGTGGCTCAAGCATTCCTGGGGTCCGGACTTATACGCTACGCTCGAGCGTCTCAACCAATGCGATCTGGAATTGTGGCGCCGGGCAGGGCGTGAGATCGCGCGCCGGCTCGAACTGGTTCCCGACGTGGAGCGGCGATTGAATGAATTCCGTGCAGCTGTCCGGAGAGGCATGCATATCGCCTAGAGGCGCCGGTTCTAAGACCACTTCCAATCGCGAATCTCCGGCATATCGTCCCCGTAACGCGCGATGTACAGCTTGTGCTCGATCAGCTTGTCGTGCAGGAGGCGTTTCTGGGCCGCGGCTCGCTCCGCCAAGCCGGGCACGCGGTCGATCACGTCACCCGCCAGGTGAAAGCGGTCCAGATCGTTCAAAACCGTCATATCGAAGGGCGTCGTGGTGGTTCCCTCTTCTTTGTATCCCCGAACGTGCATGTTGTCGTGATTCGTACGGCGGTAGGTCAGGCGATGAATCAGCCAGGGATAGCCGTGGAACGCAAAGACGATGGGACGGTTCGTGGTGAACATCGCGTCGAACTCTTCATCGGTCATGCCGTGAGGATGCTCGGTGTGCGGCTGCAGCGTCATCAGATCCACGACGTTGACAACACGTATTTTCAAGCCGGGGATGTTTTTGCGAAGCCAATCTACCGCAGCCAGCGTCTCGAGCGTGGGGACGTCGCCCGCGCAGGCCATCACGACATCCGGTTCGGCCTGGCCCTGGTGATCCGGCGTGGTTCCGGCCCAGCGCCAGATGCCTGCTCCCGCGGTGCAGTGGGCGATGGCAGCATCCATATCCAGCCACTGCAACGCCGGCTGCTTCCCCGCCACGATCACGTTGACGTAGTGTTTGCTTCGCAGGCAGTGGTCCGCCACCGACAGCAGCGTGTTCGCATCGGGGGGGAGATATACGCGCACCACCTCGGCCTTCTTGTTGATCACGTGGTCGAGAAACCCCGGGTCCTGATGGCTGAATCCGTTGTGATCCTGACGCCAGACATGCGAGGTGAGGAGATAGTTCAGCGACGCGATCGGCTCGCGCCAGGGAATGTGGCGCGTCACCTTCAGCCATTTGGCGTGCTGGTTGAACATCGAATCGACGATGTGAATGAACGCCTCGTAGCAGGAGAAGAACCCGTGCCGTCCAGTGAGCAGGTAGCCTTCAAGCCACCCCTGGCACATGTGCTCACTCAGCACTTCCATGACGCGACCATCCCGGGAAACGTGATCGTCGGACGGAAGAATCGCCGCCTCGGAGGTTCGGCCGGTCACCTCGAACACGGCATCTAAACGGTTCGAGGAGGTTTCATCCGGACCGAAGATGCGAAAGTTGTCCGGATTGAGCTCGATCGTGTCGCGCAGCATCTTTCCGAGCGCGCGCGTGGCTTCTCCAGTGACTGCGCCGGGAGCCGCTACCGGCAGCGCATACTTCCGGAAATCGGGCACGCGTAGCTCGCGCAGCAGCAGGCCGCCGTTGGCGTGGGGGTTGCATCCCATGCGCCGGGTTCCCTGAGGCGGCAGATCCCGCAGCTCCGGAACCGGGCGGCCGGTGTCGTCGAAAAGCTCCTCGGGCCGGTAGCTGCGCATCCATGTTTCCAGCATTTTCAGATGCCCGGGCTTAGTCGCGAGCTCGGCCAGAGGCACCTGATGTGCCCGGAAAGTGCCTTCCACCTGCAGGCCGTCGACTATCTTGGGCCCAGTCCAGCCTTTGGGCGTGACCATCACGATCATGGGCCAGTTGGGGCGTTTCGTGTCTCCGTCTTCACGTGCCCGCTTCTGGATGCTTCGAATTTCTTCGATCACGGCATCGAGCGTTGCGGCCATCTCCTGATGCACGCGTTCGGGATCGGAGCCTTCGACGAACCGCGGTTCATAGCCGCAACCCTGCAGCATGCTGGTCAACTCGCTGCGGTCGATGCGGGCCAGCACTGTTGGCCCGGCGATTTTATAGCCGTTCAAATGAAGAATCGGAATCACCGCGCCGTCGCGCACGGGGTTCAGAAACTTGTTCGAGTGCCAGCTTGCCGCGAGCGCGCCGGTCTCCGCCTCGCCGTCGCCGATGACGCAGCAGACGAGAAGATCGGGATTATCGAAGGCCGCGCCATAGGCGTGCAAGAGCGAATATCCCAGCTCTCCGCCTTCGTTAATCGAGCCGGGCGTTTCGGGCGCCACGTGGCTGGGAATACCGCCCGGAAACGAAAATTGCTTGAACAGCCGCTGCATGCCCTGGGCATCCTGAGTGATATTGGGGAAACGCTCGGTATAGCTTCCCTCCAGCCAGGTATTGGCGACCATGCCCGGACCGCCGTGACCGGGTCCGCACACGTAGATCATGTCGAGGCCGTACTTGACGATGGCCCGGTTGCAGTGGACGTAGACGAAATTGAGACCGGGAGTGGTTCCCCAATGACCCAGCAGGCGCGGCTTGACGTGCGCGAGCGTTAACGGCTCCGTCAGCAGCGGATTGTCGAGGAGATAAATCTGTCCGACCGACAGATAATTCGCTGCGCGCCAGTATGCATCGATCCGGCGGAGCTCATCGGACGAGAGCGGGCCCACTGTTTTGAGAGTAACATCCGTCTGTGGGACGGACTGGAAGAAAAAGGGGACGCCTCCTACTTTCAGTAAGCCAGTAGCGGAGCGAACGCCAGGAGGTGTCCCCTTTTTCACCGCTGTCCCCTTTTCAGTGAGCTAGCCGCGCGAGTGATTCGTGCAGCCGGAATAAGCGTTGGAAAGATATTGGTCCATCATGCGCTCGGTATTGAAGAACGAGCCGTTAAGGGAGATGGTGGAGCGCATGACTTCGGCGAAGGCGTCCGGGTGGCTGTAGAACAGGGGCACGATCACGCGTTCGAGCTTGTCATAGAGCGATGCAGCTTCCGCACCGTGATCTTCCGGCAAATCTTCTTCCTTGCCGATGGCCCAGCCGGTGGCGCCCTCCACGCACCCCTCGATCCACCATCCGTCGAGAATGCTCAGGCTAGGCACGCCGTTCAGCGCGGCCTTCATCCCGCTGGTGCCGGACGCTTCAAAGGGCCGGTGCGGCGTGTTGAGCCACAGGTCGGCTCCACTGGTCATAAGCTGCGCCCAGCGCATGTCGTAATCCGGGATGTAGACCACTTTCAAGCTTCCCGCGAGGGAATGCGCGGCCTGGAACACCCTGCGGATCATCTCCTTGCCTTCGTTGTCTTGCGGATGAGCCTTGCCTCCGAAGATCACTTGAAACTGGCCGGCCTTTGCGGCGATGGATTTCAACCGTTCCAGGTCCGTAAACAGAAGATCCGCGCGTTTGTAGGCCGCCGCACGCCGCGCGAAGGCGATGGTCAGCACAGCCGGATCGAAGTCTGCGCCGCTGGCTCGCTTGATCTCGGCCAGGAGTTCCAGCTTGGTGCTGGCATGCGCCTGCCGGATTTCCTCAAGGGTCACACCGACCACGTAGCGCAGGTAGAGGTTGTCCTTGCGCCATTCCGGCACGTGCCGATCGTAGAGCTCCTGGAACTTCGGCGAGCTCCACGTGACGGCGTGCACACCGTTGGTAATGGCGCGAACCGGATAGTTCGGGAAGAGGCCTCGCGAAACCTCTCCATGATGCATGGCGACGCCGTTAATGTAGCGGGAAAAGCGCAGCGCCAGGTAGGTCATGTTCAGTGCGCCATCCTGACAGCAGGCGCTCACATCCAAAGCCGCCGCCCGGTCGGAGCCGATCACCTGGTCGACCAGTTCGCGTGGGAATTTGTCGAAGGCCGCCGGCACGGGCGTATGAGTGGTGAACACGCAGCGTTGCCGGACGGACTCAATGTCTGCCTCGCTGGCGGTTCCCAGGCGCGAAGTCCCGATCCTCTGTTCCAGCAGCGCGAATGTCAGGAGCGCCGAGTGGCCTTCGTTCAGATGGTAGTTTTCGATGCTGGTGTGGCCCAGGCTGTTCAGCATCTTGACTCCGCCCATCCCGAGAACCGCTTCCTGACGCAGGCGGTAAGGCGGATCGCCGCCGTATAAGTAGTCGGTGAGCCCGCGGTCCGCGGGGTCGTTTTCAGGAAGGTCCGTATCGAGCAGGTAGACCGGTACGGTCGCGCCGGAAATGCCAGTGAGGGTGAATCTCCAGGCGCGGACCTGGACACGCCGCCCCGCCAGTTCCAGCCATATCACCGAAGTCAGCGGCTCCAACGCTTCTTCCGGCTTCCAGACGGCCGGCTCTTCCTGCTGATTCCCCTGATCGTCGAGTCGCTGCCGGAAGTAGCCTTTGCGGTACACCAGAGTGACGCCGACCATGGGGACTGCCAGATCGGCGGCCGACCGGAGCATATCGCCCGCGAGTACGCCCAGGCCGCCGGCATAGGTCGGCAAGTCTGGCCGCAACGCGATTTCCATGGAAAAGTAAGCGACCCTGCGGTCATTCGGAAGCGAGGAGGAGTCCGTCATCTGCGGCGCCGACTCCTAAAGTATCGCGTGACGCGATGAGTTGCGTCATATCCCACAGCTCATGTGGGTTTAGAAGCGCAGTGGCTTCTTTATGACGAGCCTCAGATGCTGAGAACCGGGCACGGAGAATCACGGACGATCGAGTACAGCCTGGACCACACCCGGCTGACGATCCCCTGGTCATGGCCGCGGCCGACGACCAGCAGATCGGCCTTCCGGCGGACGATTTCATCGTGAACCCCGTCACGAATTCCGGCGTCGATGACCACATCCGGCACGTCCAGATTCAGCTTGTTCTTCAGTCCTTGCATATGCAAGTGGCCTGCATCGATCAAGTCTTTGCGATACATGCCGAAATCCATCTCCGGCGTCGCCGGCGGCATTTCGAGGACATGGACCAGAGAGAGGTTCGCCTGGTAGGACTTGGCCATAGCTGCTGCCGCGCGAAGAATCGCCTCCGATTCCTCGGTCTCGTCCAGTGCGCAGACGATGGACTTGTAGGGAACCGATGGCGCATGCGCTTCGATGGTTGTGCCGGTGCTGGTCCACACGGCCGCGCTGACATCGTGGAGCACCTTGGCGGTGACCGAGCCGAGCAGGAATCGCCGGACGGGTCCGCAGCCGCGGGTCGGCATCATAACCAGATCGGCGCCCTGATGTTTTAGGATCCGTTGAATCACGCCGCCGGCTTCGCCTTCTTCGGTCACCAGGTCAGCCTGCTGGCCGCGGAACATTTTGGCGGCGAACTCGCTCAACCTTTGTTCTTCGATCGCACGGGTTTCTTCCGCGATCTTGGGATCGGCATAGGCCAGGTCGCTATACACCAGTACGCCGTCAATGTCGTGATTCGCAAATACCGGCCGCAAAGCATACGCGTGTACCAGGGCGAGGCCGGCCGAGAAGTGCCGGGTCATGTCCCTCACGTACGGAACCATGGCCGTGCACGACGGCGAATAATCCACGGGGAACAAGACTTTTTTGAAGGGCAGCATAACACCCTCTATTGTGCACTTTCACGGCCAATTCAGAAAAACGGCCGATAAGCGGTGTTAAGATTGGGTCTGGATTCGAGGATGCCGTCGCCCGTAAACGCCGATTCACCCGACTCCAAGCCCGGAACTCTCCCCGAAGTTGCCTACCAGATGCGCCTGGCCCAAGAGGAGAGAATCTTCAAGGACTGTACTACGGTCCACAGCCTGCCTCCGATTTTCCACTATTGGTCGAACAAGTACGTTCGCCCCAAACTGGAGGCCGTTGGCGTTCGGGGCGTAACCGAAGTATTTACAGATTCGATGCAACGGCAGTGTGAACTGCGGAAGGGTCATCCGGCCAGGTTTCTCAGCATCGGCGCCGGGAACTGCGATCGGGAAATTCAGTTCGCCCTGACTCTACAAAGTTTTGGCCATTCGCAGTTCGTCATCGACTGTCTCGAGATCAACGAAGATATGCTGGAGCGCGGGCGTTCGGCGGCCTCCGAACACGGCGTCGCCGATCATCTGAATCCTATGCCGGCCGACTTCAACCAGTGGCGGCCCTCTCACGAATACGATGGTGTGATTGCAAGCCATGTCCTGCATCATGTTCTGAACCTGGAGGGCCTTTTCGCCGGGATCAAGGAAAGCTTGCGAACGGGCGGCTGCTTTGCGATCGCCGATATGATCGGCCGAAACGGACACCTGAGGTGGCCGGAAGCGATGCCGTTGGTGCAAGAGTTCTGGCGGCAGATGCCTCCGTCGTATCGATACAATCACCAACTTCGCCGTTATGAGGAGGTCTACGAGGATTGGGACTGTTCCAAGCTTGGCTTTGAGGGAATACGGGCTCAGGATATCCTGCCGCTACTGATTGAGAACTTCCACTTTCAGCAGTTCGTGGCCTTTGGGAACGTCATTGAACCGTTCGTGGACCGGCGGTTCGGTCCCAATTTCGACGCTTCGGCGGCTTGGGATCAGGGCTTTATCGATCAGGTCCATCGCCGGGATGAAGATGAAATGATCCGCGGGAACATCAAGCCGACGCAAATGCTCGCGGTTCTGGGGACGACCGCGGAGTCGGCTTGTCGTGTTCAAGAGCCCTTCAGTCCGGCATTCTGTGTCCGCGCTCCGGAGCGCGTGGTTATCGAACGGACCGCGAGCCAGGAAAACGATCCTTACCAATGGTCCGCTTGGCCGCAGGATGTACAACGAGAACTCGAAATTGCCTGCAAGAGGCTCAAGGATCTCGAAGGCTGCCGCAAAGAAGAGCTCGACAGCTTGTACCAGGAGTTGGAAAGCCGTACGATCTGGGCCTTGAAGCAAGACCGGGAGATCCAGGATCTGAGGAAGCGGGTCCAGGCATTGGACGCGGAGGTTGAGGAGCAAACGCAATGGGCTCTTCGCGTTCAAAAGGAATTCGAGGAGCGGACAGCCTGGGCTCTGCAACTCGATAAGGAACTCCAGGCGCTTCGAGCAGACCAATGGGGTAGAAACCTGCTAATTCGCATCGCGGGCGCTATGAAGCGGCGTTTGGCTCGATCCTAGACGCCTCCTGAGGGGATAATGTCTCCTCTACGTCGCGATCGGAGACCTGGGTGAAGTCCTCATACCACGTTCCCACTGAATAGAACGGCTCGGGCGACGATAGGCATACGACGTCGTCGGCTTCCCTTCGCAGCGCGTCGCACGTTCCGGGCGGACCTACGGGAACGGCGACCAGGATTCGCTTTGCGCCCTGTTGGCGAAGAGCCCGAACCGCGGCCAGCATGGTGCTGCCGGTGGCCAGACCATCGTCGACGATGATCACTTCCCGGGCGTGGATATCCACCAGGGAACGTGTCCCGCGGTAGAGACGGCTGCGCCGGTCGATCTCGCGCTGCTCACGCGCGGCGATTTCCTCGATGACCTCGGGGCTGAGTTCGCATTCCTGGACCAGACTCTGGTCGATGACGCGCACAGGCGGGTCCGCACCAGGGGTCTCTGCGATTGCGCCGAACCCGAGCTCGGGCTGCCAAGGGACTCCCAACTTACGGACCAGGAACACGTCCATGGTTGCGCCCAGGAAGTCGGCCACGATGCGCGCCACGGGAACTCCGCCGCGCGGCAGGCCGAGGACCACCAGATTAGGCCGATCCTGATATTTAGCCAGCGCCTGGGCCAGCAGACGGCCGGCTTCTACGCGGTTGCGGAACACCATCTCGCGAAAGATTAATGCACCTGACGTGCCAGACTTGGCCGATCGCTAGTGGATCGTTCGCGTCTTGCGATTCATGTAATCCATCAGCAGGTATTGCCCCAGGTTGTGAGGCGTGGTGAAGTACGCCTTGCCGCGGCAAAGCTGCGTCACCTTCTGGATGAACTGCACCAGGCCGTAATCGCTGGCCAGCATGAACGTGTTGATCAGGATGTTCTGGCGCTTGCAGCGATTGACCTCTTCGAGCGTGCGGCTGATCACCAGAGGATCGAGACCAAAGGCATTGCGGTAGATGCGCCCGTCTTCGAGCGTCAACGCGCTGGGCTTGCCGTCGGTGATCATGATGATCTGCTTCATGTCCTTGCGTTCCTGGTTGAGCAGGCGCTGTGCCAGGATCAAGCCTTCGCGCGTATTGGTGTAGTACGGGCCCACCTGCACGCGAGCAAGTTCCTCTATCCGCAGTTCCTCGGCTGAATCGTGGAACAGTACGCAGCGCAGGGAATCGCCGGGATATTGCGTCCGGATCAAGTGCGAGAGCGCCATCGCGACTTTCTTCGCGGGAGTGAAGCGGTCT
>DASYSG010000034.1:0-1618 GCA_036003585.1 Bryobacteraceae bacterium
CGAGCCGAAGCCCGTCCGAACCAGCTTCTGGAAGACGTACGCCTCTTCGTTGGTGCATTTGGCGGAGCCGAAACCCGCGAGCGAGCGCTTACCGTAGGTATCCCGAGCCTCGCGAAAACCTTTGGCGGCGACATCGAGAGCCTCTTCCCAGGTCGCCTCGCGGAACACGTCCCGCCAGTTTTCGGGATCGACCGTGAAGTCTTTGGTCTTCGGAACGCCGGGTTTGCGGATCAGCGGCTTGGTGAGGCGCTGCGGGTGCTGAACATAATCGAAGCCGTAGCGCCCCTTCACGCACAGGCGGCTCGAATTGGCGGGACCATCCTTCCCCTGCACATAGAGGATGACGTTGTCCTTGATGTTGTAGGTGAGCTGGCAGCCGACGCCGCAGTACGGACACACCGAATCAACCTGCTTGTCGGCGACAATCTTGCCGACTTCGCGAGCCGGCATCAGCGCCCCCGTGGGACACGCCTGGACACATTCCCCGCAGGCGACACACGTGGAATCGCCCATCAGATCGTCCAGATCGAAAACAATTTTCGACTGGCCGCCGCGGAAGGCGTAGCCGATCACGTCGTTGACTTGCTCTTCGCGGCAGGCGCGAACACAGCGTTTGCACTGGATACAGGCGTCCAGGTTGACCGCCATGGCTGGATGCGAAAGGTCTTCGTTGGGCTGCTGGCGCGCGGTAAAACGCGGCTTGCCGATGGACAGCTTCTTGGCCCACAGATCCAACTCGGAGTTGAGCGTGTAGGACGTCTCGGGAATATCCGCGAGCAGCAGCTCGATCGACATCTTCTGGCTGGTCAGAGCTCGCGCGCTGTTGCTGGTGACCTCCATCCCTTCCTTGGGATAGCGGCAGCAGGAGGGCGCCAGTACGCGCTCGCCTTTGATCTCCACCATGCAGGTGCGGCAGTTGCCGTCGGGCCGCATGCCTTCCATGTAACAAAGGCGTGGAATCTCGACTCCGTGCTTCTCCGCAGCCTGAAGGATAGTCTGGTCGGCGGGGCAGACAACCGTCTCGCCGTTCAGGACAAAGGAAACCGTCGAGGTTTTCAGGAGCGCGTTCGTCTGATGCATTACTCGACTTCCTTAGGAAAATATTTCAAGACGGTCAACACCGGATTTGGCGCGGCCTGGCCCAGACCGCAGATGGATGCGTCCATCATCGCCTGCGACAACTCCTTGAGGAGCGGTGCGTCCCAACGCTTCTGTTCCATCAACTGAAGCGATTTAACGGTACCGACCCGGCACGGCGTGCACTGACCGCACGATTCATCGGAGAAGAACTTCATCAAGTTGCGCGCGGCGCCGGACGCAGTGTCCTTATTCGAAAGAACTACAATCGCCGCCGATCCGATGAAACAACCGTACTCAGTCAAAGTGTCGAAGTCGAGCGGGACGTCGGCTTTATCCGCGGGCAAAATTCCACCCGACGCTCCGCCGGGAAGATATCCGTACAACTCATGCCCATCGAGCATGCCGTCGCAGTATTCGTCGATCAGCTCGCGCAGCGTGATGCCGGCCGGCGCAAGATGCACACCGGGTTTCTTGACGCGTCCGCTGACGGAGAACGATCGCATGCCTTTCCGCCCGTGTCGGCCCTGGCTGGAAAACC
>DASYSG010000035.1:0-25632 GCA_036003585.1 Bryobacteraceae bacterium
CTTTAAAAGAACGCATTCGCATTCGCCTCAAGGCGTACGATCACCGGGTCCTGGACCAGTCGACGACCGAAATCGTCGATACGGCCAAGCGCACCGGCGCGACGGTGGCGGGTCCCATTCCGCTGCCCACGGTCCGGAATCTGTACACCGTGCTGCGTTCGCCGCACGTGGATAAGAAGAGCCGGGAGCAGTTTGAGATCCGCACCCACAAGCGCCTGCTCGATATTCTCGAGCCGACGCAGGATACGGTGGATGCGCTGATGAAGCTCGATCTGCCGGCGGGCGTGGATGTGGAGATCAAGGCATTTGGACGAGGCAAATAGGTAGGGGCGGGACATGTCCCGCCCGGAGTTGGAAATGAGTCCAGGAATCTTAGGCAAAAAAATCGGGATGACGCAGGTGTTCCGGGCCGATGGCCAGGTGGTGCCGGTGACGGTGCTCAAAGCCGGTCCGTGCGTGGTGGTGCAGCGCAAAACGCCGGCCATCGACGGATACGACGCCGTGCAGTTGGGCCTGATGGAATACGTCAAGAAATCGCGCATCAACAAGCCGGACGCGGGCCACTTGAAGAAGTCGTCCGCCGAGGGCGTGAAGTTTCTGCGCGAGTTCCGGCTGGGTGACGGATCGAACGGCGATTTGAAGCCGGGTGATCGCGTGCTTGCCGACGAATTCAAGCCCAACGAAAAAGTCGACGTGATCGGCATCAGCAAAGGCCGCGGTTTCGCTGGCGTCGTGAAGCGCCATCACTTCCGTGGCAGCGACGCGACCCACGGTTCCATGTTCCACCGGGCTCCGGGTTCGATCGGCGCGTCGAGTTTCCCTTCGCGCGTTTTCCCTGGGATGCGGATGGGCGGGCGCATGGGAACGGATCGAGTCACAGTCCGGAACCTTGAGATCGTCCAAGTGGACGTTGAGGACAACGTGATTCTCGTCAAGGGCGCGGTTCCTGGACCCAACGGGGGATACGTCATCTTGCGGAGGTCGAAACAATAGTCATGCCTAGCGTAGACATCATCGATCTCAGCAACAAGAAAGTCGGCACCGTGGACCTGTCCGATGCCGTATTCGCCGCGCCGGTCAACGAGGCGTTGCTGTATGAAGCCGTCCGGCATTATCTGGCCGGCACGCGGCGCGGAACCGCCAAGACCAAAACCCGCCATGAAGTGGCCGGATCCGGCAAGAAGCTATGGAAGCAGAAGGGCACCGGGCGTGCCCGTATGGGTTCGATCCGCAGTCCGCTGTGGCGGCACGGGGGCACCACGCACGGTCCGCAACCGCGCGACTACTCTTATAAACTGCCCAGGAAGATGCAATTGGGCGCGCTGCGCAGCGCGTTATCCGCCAAGCTCCGCGATGGCGAACTGCGCGTCGTGAGCGAATTCGCGCTGAGCGAGGCCAAGACCAAGCTGATGCGCAAGACGCTCGATGCTCTGGAGATAGCCCGCACGGTTTTGCTGGTCGATAACGCGGAAAATCGCAACCTCGAACTGTCCAGCCGGAATCTGGAAGGCGTGAAGCTGGTCGCCAGCCGTGATGTCAACGTTTACGATCTGCTGGGGCACCAGCAGGTCCTGATCACCGAAGCCGCGGCCAGGAAGCTCTCGGAGGGCCTGCAATGAATTCGATCATGGATGTGATCCGTCGGCCCATCGTGACCGAAAAAGGCGTGACCAAGAAGGATTCCGAGCGCACGCTGTGTTTCGAAGTCGACGTCAACGCCAATAAGACGCAGATCCGGCAGGCGGTCCAGACCTTGTTCAAGGTCAAAGTCGCCGAAGTGCGGACCACTACCACTGCGGGCAAACTGCGGCGGCGCGGCCGGTTCGCCGGGTATCGCTCCGACTGGAAAAAAGCCTACGTGAAGCTGAAGCCCGGCGAGAAGACGCCGGAGTACGCGGAGATCTAAATAGATGCCGGTCAAAACATACAGACCCACCACGCCGACGCGCCGTTTCCAGACGGTAGTATCGCGCGAGGACATCACCAAGCAGAAGCCCGAAAAGAGCCTGGTAAAAGGCAAGCAGGGCACGGGCGGACGCAGCAGCACGGGCCGCGTGTCGTCCCGCTTCCGCGGCGGCGGCCACAAAAAGGCCTACCGCGAAATCGATTTCAAGCGCGACAAGAAGGGAATCGCCGCGGTGGTGGCGTCGATCGAGTACGATCCCAACCGCAGCGCGCGCATCGCCCTGCTGCACTACGTCGACGGCGAGAAGCGCTACATCCTGGCGCCGGCCGGCCTCGAAGTCGGACGCAAAATTTTATCCGGGCCCGACGCCGACATCCTGATCGGTAATTCGCTGGCGCTCAAAAATATTCCCGCTGGTACCGTGGTCCACAACATCGAGCTGAAGCCCGGAAAGGGCGGCCAGATGGCGCGCTCGGCCGGCGCGCAAGCCCAGTTGGTTTCCAAGGAAGGCGAGTACGCACTGTTGAAGCTGCCCTCCGGCGAAATTCGCAGAGTTCTGGTGGATTGCGCCGCGACCATCGGCCAGGTGGGCAACGTCGAGCACGAAAACGTGAGCCTGGGCAAAGCCGGCCGCAAGCGCTGGATGGGCAAGATGCCCCACAATCGCGGCGTTTCGATGAATCCCGTGGATCACCCGCACGGCGGTGGCGAGGGAAAAACCAGCGGCGGCCGCCATCCGGTAACCCCCTGGGGCCAGCCCACGCGCGGCTTCAAGACGCGCAATAACAAGCGCACCAATAAGTTCATCGTGACGCGGAAGGCCAAAAAGAGATAACTCATGGGACGCTCACTGCATAAAGGTCCGTTCGTGGACGACCACCTGGCCGTTAAGGTGGCAGCCCTGAACGACAAGAACGAGAAAAAGGTGATTCGGACCTGGTCGCGACGCTCGACCATCGTGCCCGAGTTCATTGGCCACACGCTGGCGGTTCACAACGGCAAGAAGTTCATTCCCGTGTACATCACTGAGAATATGGTGGGGCACAAGTTGGGCGAATTTTCGCCGACCCGGGTATTCAAGGGTCACGGCGCCAAAGCGGCAGCGACTGGTCCGGGCGGGGCTCCTGGCGGAGCGCCTGCGGGATCCGCGGAGAAGACGGCGAAACCGTCGTAAGGGAACAAGCAGGAGACATACGATGCAAGCACGAGCTGAAGCCCGATACCTCCGAACCTCGCCGCAGAAAGCGCGCCTGGTGATCGACCTGATCCGCGGCCAGAAGGCCGGTGAGGCGATCCATATTCTGCGCGCCGTCAACAAGCGCATCGCGCCGTCCATCGAAAAGGTCCTGCGTTCGGCCATCGCCAACGCCGAGAATCGCAATAACGATGTTGACGTGGATACGTTGATCGTCACCGAAGCTTACGTCAATGAAGGACCGCGCATGAAGCGCATCCGCGCGGCTCCCATGGGGCGCGCCTATCGCTATCAAAGAAGAATGGCGCACATCGTGGTGCAGGTCGGGGACAAGAAGCTCGACGCAAGCATGAAGGAGATCGCATGAGCGCACAGCCTGTTCGTGGCGTTGTGCGCGCGGAAGGAATGAGCGCACAGCCTGTTCGTGGCGTTGTGCGCGGTTAAGGAAAATTATGGGGCAGAAAGTACATCCGTACGGATTCCGGCTGGGCTTCACCAAGACCTGGCGGTCGCGGTGGTTCGCCAAGCAGGATTACGCCAAGCTCCTGCGCGAGGATCTCGAGCTCAAGAACTCGCTGCGCGAGCGCCTCAAGGCCGCCGGCGTCAGCTCGATCGAAGTCGATCGGCCCGGCAACAAGCTCCGCATCACGATTCATACCTCTCGTCCCGGAATTATCATCGGGCGCAAGGGCGCGGAAATCGAAAAGCTCAAGCAGGATCTGGCCAAGAAGACCAAGCGTGAAGTCTTCATCGATATTCAGGAAGTTCACAAGCCGGAGCTTGACGCGCAGCTGGTTTCTGAGTCCATTGCCTTGCAGCTCGAAAAACGCGTAGCGTTCCGCAGAGCGATGCGCAAGGCCGTCGACTCCGCGCTGCGCTTCGGATGTAAAGGCATTAAGGTTCGCGTTTCCGGACGGCTGAACGGCGCGGAAATCGCGCGCACAGAATGGTATCTGCAAGGCCAGCTTCCGCTGCACACGCTGCGTGCGGATATCGATTTCGGATTCAGCCAGGCGTATACGACGTATGGCGTGATCGGCATCAAGTGCTGGGTGTACAAGGGCGAAATTCTGCCGGGCGCTCAAGGTCGCGGATTGCGCAATGAACCCGAGCCTCGCCGGGCGCCGCGTCCGGATCGCGACCGCGACCGGGATCGGCGAGACCGGCCGCCCCGCCAATCGTTTGCGCCGGAAGCAGCCGGCGGAGCGGTTCAGCAGGCGCCGGGCGAAATGGCTCGGCAGGCGATTCTGCCGCCCATGGCTGCTCCGGTGCAGCCAACCTGGAAGCAGGAAAATAAACCCGACGCGGCGGAGCCGGCGGCACCGCCTACTACGCCAACACCGGAAGGCGAGAAGAGCGAATAGGAACGGAAACGCGTTTTAGGAACGAACGAAACGTTAGGAACGAACTTCTATGTTGATGCCGAAGAAGGTGAAGTTTCGCAAGCAGCAGCGCGGGCGCATGGCCGGGAAAGCCTGGCGCGGCTCGTCGCTGGCGTTTGGCGATTTCGGATTGAAGGCGCTCGAATGCGGTTGGATTACGGCTCGGCAAATCGAAGCGGCGCGTGTCGCGATGACCCGTTCGATCAAGCGCGGCGGCAAGGTCTGGATCCGGCTGTTTCCGGACAAGCCCATCACCAAGAAGCCCGCTGAAACCCGTATGGGTAAAGGCAAGGGCGCCCCGGAAGAGTGGGTATGCGTCATTCGCCCCGGCAAGATTTTATTTGAGATGGAAGGTGTCGACCTGGCCATCGCCAAGGAAGCGATGCGCCTGGCCGCCGCGAAAATCGGGATACCGACCAAGCTCGTGACGCGCGAAGGCATGGATTTAGGCGGATAGGGACTTAGCGAGGAGCACATGAAGGAGAACGCGGAAAAATTCCGGGCGCTGGATCCGGCCGAGCTCGATAAGCAGTTGCGCGAAGGCGCCGAGCAGATGTTCCGGCTGAGGTTCCAGTTGTCGATGGGCCAGATGGACGGTGTGAAGAAGCTTCGCTCGCTGCGCAAGGAGCGGGCGCGCATTCTGACCGTGCTGCAGCAGAAGGGCGTAGCGCCCTCGGCCGCCGCCGCGCCGGTTCCGCTGGTGACCAAAACCAGACCCAAGACCGCCGCGAAGAAAGCTGCTCCCAAGCCCGCCGCTCCGAAAAAGGCGGCTCCCAAGGCAGCCGCTAAGTCAGCAGCAAAGAGCAAGAAAGGCGCATAACAGCCGATGGCGGAAACTACTCACAGCTTTAAGAACGAAAAGGTGGGCTCGGTCGTGTCCTCCAAGATGGCCAAGACCATCGTGGTCGAGGTCATCCGGCGCGTGCCCCATCCGCTGTATAAGCGCATCATCAGTAAGCGCCGGAAGTTTTACGCGCACGACGAGAAGGGCGAGGCCAATGTGGGCGATGTGGTGCGCATCATCGAGTGCCGCCCCTTGAGCAAGTTGAAGCGCTGGGAATTGAAAGAAATCCTGCGCAAGGCCGTCCAGGTGACCACCGATTTGAGCGCCATCGGCATTCAGGCGACGCCCGAAAAGCGGCCGTCGAAAAAGAAACGTTAGAGCAGTAGTGAGGAGCCAGGAGACAAGATCATGATCGGGATGCGGACTATTCTCGAGGTAGCCGATAACAGCGGCGCCCGCAGGCTTGCCTGCATTTTGCCGCGCGGCGGCGATCTGGGGTTGCGCGCCGGCTTGGGCGACGTCGTCACCGCCAGCGTGAAGGAAGCCGCGCCCGATTCGCAGGTGAAGAAGGGCAAAGTGGTCCGCTGCGTGATCGTGCGCATGCGCAAGGAAACACGGCGCAAGGATGGAACCTACATCCGCTTCGATTCGAACGCCGCCGTGCTGATCAATGAACTCGGCGAGCCGGTGGGTACGCGCGTGTTCGGTCCGGTTGCCCGCGAGCTGCGCGAAAAACGTTTCATGAAGATCGTGTCCCTTGCCCCGGAGGTGATCTAATCATGGCCCGCAAGATTGCACAGCGGCATCAGAATAAGCCCCAGGCTCCGGTGAAGCTCAAAATCCGGATGGACGATACCGTCAAGGTGATCGCCGGCAAGGATAAGGGCAAGACCGGCCGTGTGCTTGACGTCGACCGTGTACGCGGCCGTGTCCTGATAGAGGGCGTGGGGATGGTGAAACGGCACACGCGGCCAAACCCTCAGCGCCAGATTCAGGGTGGTATCGCGGAGCGGGAAAGCTCCATCGCGATCTCGAACGTGATGCTGCTGACTTCCGGCGGCGTGCCCACCCGGGTTGGTTATCGTATGGAAGGCACGGGAGCTTCGTCCCGGCGCGTTCGCTACGCGCGCAAAAGCGGCGAGATCATGGATAAGAAGGCATGACCAAGAAGGCGTAATATATGGCAGCCAGACTGAAAGAACGATACCAGAAGACAGTGGTTCCGGCGTTGACCAAGGAATTCGGTTACCAGAACCTCATGGCCGTGCCGAAGCTGCAGAAAATCTCTTTGAACATCGGGCTCGGCGAAGCCACGCAGAACGGCAAGCTCATGGACGGGGCAGTGAACGAATTGGGCCAGATCGCGGGCCAGAAGCCGGTGATCACCAAGGCGCGCAAGTCGATCGCCGCGTTCAAGCTGCGCGAGGGCAACCCGATCGGCTGTATGGTCACGCTGCGCGGCGACCGCATGTACGAATTTCTCGACCGGCTGGTCAACGTGTCGCTGCCGCGCGTGCGCGATTTCCGCGGCGTATCCGCCAAGTCCTTCGACGGCCGCGGCAATTACACGCTGGGCATTCACGATCAGCTCATTTTCCCGGAGATCGATTACAACAAGGTCGACAAAGCCAAGGGAATGAATATTTGCATCACCACCAGCGCCAAGACCGACGCGGAGGGTCTGGCGCTGCTGAAGCATCTGGGAATGCCGTTCCGGGCGCAGTAGGAATATCGGGAGAATATCGGGAGAAAGATATGGCCACAACCGCCAAAATTGCAAGAGACGAAAAGCTCGCCGTCGCGAAAGCCGCGCACAAGCCCAAGCTGAGCTGCCGGCATCGCAACCGCTGCTTCCGTTGCGGGCGCCCACGCGGGTTCCTGAGGAAATTCAAGTTGTGCCGCATCTGCTTCCGCCAGCTGGCCTTGGCCGGGGAAGTCCCCGGGGTAGTTAAAGCCTCTTGGTAAAAAGCCTCATGGTGACGAGCTTCATCGAGATGCGAAGGAGTGTGAACGAATGACGACAACCGATCCGATCGCCGACATGCTGACGCGAATTCGCAACGGCCTGGAGGCGCGTCACCCGAAAGTGGACGTGCCGGCGTCGCGGCTCAAAGGCGACATCGCCAAGATCCTCAAGGATGAGGGCTACATCGCCAATTACAAGCTCACCGAGGACGGGACCAAGAAGTCCATCCGCATTTATCTCAAGTACACTCCCGGCAACATGCCGGTTATTTCGCGGATCGAGCGTGTGTCGCGGCCCGGCTGCCGGGTTTACGTCGGTTCGAAAGAGGTGCCCCGCGTACTGGGCGGCCTCGGTATCAATATCCTGACCACGCCGCGCGGCGTGATGACCGGCAGCAGCGCCCGCAAGGAAGGCGTCGGCGGCGAAGTTCTGTGTCACGTCTGGTAAAGCAAGTTTGGTAGAGGTTTTTAACGGAGTTTCTATATGTCACGAGTCGGAAAAAAGCCAATCCCGGTGCCCAAGGGCGTGAAGCTCACCATCGGCGCCGAGCTGACGGTGGAAGGGCCCAAGGGCAAGCAGACGGTTCCGATCCCGGCTGGAATCGCCCTCAAGCAGACTGACGGGATCCTCGAAATCCTCCGCGACAACGACAAGCAGGCGGCGCTGCACGGCTTGACGCGCGCTCTGGCCTCGAACGCCGTCGTCGGAGTCTCCACCGGATTCACGCGGGAACTCCAATTATTCGGTGTCGGATACAAGGCCGACGTCAAGGGACGCATCGCGACATTCACCCTGGGTTACTCGCATCCCATCGAGTTCTATCTGCCGGATGGAATCGATATGAAAGTCGATAAGCCGGCGAACAACCTGACGCCGCTGATCCTTACCGGCGGCGACCGGCAACTGCTGGGCCAGGTGGCGGCCAACATGCGCGCCCTGCGTCCGCCGGATCCATACAAGAACAAGGGAATCCGTTACGCCAACGAACCCCTGCGCAAGAAGGCCGGCAAGACCGGTGCGACCGGAGCGAAGTAAACCATGGCTCACGAATCAAAAGCGATCATCCGCAAGCGCGTTCACAAACGCATCCGCCGGAAAGTGGCGGGGAGCACGGAACGGCCGCGTCTGGCCGTCTTCCGCAGCGTCAAGCACATCTATGCGCAAGTTATCGACGACGCGGTCGGCCATACCCTGGCGGCGGCTTCTTCCAATGAGAAGAGTGGAATTAAGTCCGGCGGTAACGTCGCCGGCGCCAAGGCAGTCGGGAAATTGTTAGCCGAGCGCGCCAAGGAAAAGGGCGTCAAGACGGTGGTGTTCGACCGGGGCGGCTATTTGTATCACGGCCGGGTAAAGGCTCTGGCCGAGGCGGCTCGTGAAGGCGGGCTCGTATTTTAGCCGAAGAGGATTTTAAAAACGAAATGTCAACAACGCCTACAAAGCGCATCGAATCCGCGAACCTGAACCTCAAGGAACAGGTGGTCTCGATCAACCGCGTCACGAAAGTGGTCAAAGGCGGCAAGAATCTGAGCTTCTCGGCTCTGGTCGTCGTCGGCGATCCGGGCGCGCGCATCGTCGGGTTCGGAACCGGCAAAGCCAAGGAAGTTCCTGCTGCGATCAAAAAAGGCATCGAAGCGGCCAAGAAGAATCTGCGCAAGGTTAACGTTCTCGCCACCACGATCCAGCACACGGTGCTGGGCAAGTTCGGCAGCGGGATGGTCCTGCTGAAGCCCGCGCCCGAAGGAACCGGTGTGATCGCCGGCGGTCCGGTTCGCGCCGTCATTACAGCCGTGGGAATTCCCAACGTGCTGACCAAGTCTATCGGCTCGCACAACCCTCATAACGTGGTGAAAGCGACCATCGACGCACTCGAGCAGTTGCGCGACAAAAAAGAGGTCGCCGAGCTGCGCGGCTTAGAAGCCGGGAAGGTGGGATAATCTTATGCCGGGGATGATCAAGATCAAGCTGATCCGGAGCGTCATCTGTACGCCCGAAAAGCACAAAGTTATTGTGCGGGCGCTGGGACTCAAGAAGATGAACCGCATTGTAGAACGCCCGGATACGCCGGCCTTTCGGGGCATGGTGAAGAAGATCCCGCACCTGCTGGCGATTGTAGAATAGGGCCCTGGGAATAACCATATGAACCTCAGTCAACTGAAACCGCCCAAGGGCCAAAAGCACAAGAACCAGCGTATCGGCCAGGGTATGGGCTCCGGCCGCGGAAAGTTTTCCGGCCGCGGCGCCAAGGGCGCCAAGTCCATCTCCGGATATTCGCGGATGCGCGGATTTGAAGGCGGCCAGATGCCCCTCCACCGGCGTCTGCCCAAGCGCGGATTCACCAATATCTTCCGCAAGGAGTTTGCCATCGTCAATCTGGGCAGTCTCGACCAGATCCAGGGCGATTCCTTCGATCCCGGCAAGCTGCTTGAGCTGGGCCTGATCACCAAGATCAAGGACGGTCTGAAGATTCTGGGTTCGGGCGAGTTGAAGCGCGCCATCCACATCAAGGCGCACCTGTTCTCCCAGTCGGCTCTCGAAAAAATTAAAGCCGCGGGCGGCACGGCCGAAGTGATCCCCGGAGTGAAGCGCGCCGAGACCAAGGCCCCGCCTCCCGTAAGAATCAGGACTCCCAAGCCGGCTGTCCAGGCCGACGCTCCCGAGGCGCCGGTGAGTAAAGAAGACAAGAAGCCCAAGAAGAGCACGGCGGAGAAGGCGGAAAAAACCAGCAAGCCCAAGCAGGCGAAGCCCAGAAATAAAGAAGAGAAGTAGCCATGAAATTCCTCGAAGCCTTTGCGAACATCTTTCGGATCCCGGATCTTCGGAAGCGTGTTATGTTCACGCTGGCGATGCTGGCGGTGTACCGTCTCGGCGGCCACCTGCCGATTCCCGGTGTCGACGCGCAGCGCTTCCAGGATTTCATCCAGGCCAACCAGGGCACCGTTTTCGGCTTCTTCGATCTGTTCAGCGGCGGGACGTTTAGAAGGTTAACGATCTTTGCTCTGGGCATCATGCCCTACATCACCTCGTCCATCATTCTGCAGCTCTTAACCGTCGTGGTCCCCACGCTCGAAAAGCTCCAGAAGGAAGGCGAACTCGGCCGCCGCAAGATCACCCAGTGGACCCGCTATCTCACCGTGATCCTGGCCATCGTGCAGTCCTTCGGTATCGCCAGCCTGCTGCAGGGCTCGCAGCAGGGCTTCGTAACTACCCCCGGCGTCGGCTTCGTCCTGATGACCATCCTGACCCTCACCACCGGCACCGCGTTCATCATGTGGCTGGGCGAGCAGATTACCGAACGCGGCATCGGCAATGGCATGAGCCTGATCATCTTCACCGGAATCGTGGTGAACCTGCCTTCCGCAATCGTTGAAATCGTGCGGAAAGTTCAGACCGGCGACTGGCCGCTGATCCAGGTCGGCATCATCGTGATCATGATGATCGCCGTGGTGGGCTTCATCGTATTAGTGGAGCGCGGCGAGCGCCGGATCCCGGTGCAGTACGCCAAGCGCGTGATCGGACGGAAAATGCTGGGCGGGCAGTCCACGCATATGCCCCTCAAGGTCAATGCCGGCGGTGTCATCCCGGTGATTTTTGCCAGCTCCCTGCTGGCCTTCCCGCTCACCGCGCTACAGATCGACTTCGTCAAGAACAGCCCGACGCTCTCGAATATGCTCACCGCGATCAGTGGAGCGTCGCCTTTGTACTACCTGCTGTACACGCTGCTGATCATCTTTTTCTGTTTCTTCTACGTTTCGATCATCTTTAATCCCAATGAGGCCGCGGACAACATGCGGAAATACGGGGGGTTCGTTCCAGGGATCCGGCCGGGCAAGAATACGGCCGATTACATGAACAAGATTCTGACCCGGATCACCGTGGTCGGCGGACTGTACCTGTCGATCCTGTCGCTGCTGCCGCAGATCATGATTCAGGGCATCAAGCTGCAGCGGCTGCCCCTGGTCGGGAACTGGATCGATGCGACTTTCCCGCGCTGGCTGCTGGACGGCCTGGGCGTGACCTTTTTCTTTGGCGGCACTTCGCTGCTGATTGTCGTTGGCGTGGCCATGGACACCGTCAACCAAATCGAAGCTCAACTGATCATGCGGCATTACGAAGGATTTACGCCGCGAGCAGGGCGGATACGGGGCCGCCGCAGCAGCGTCTGACGCTTCTCTACTGAATGGCTAGGCTCTGCCTCATCTTGTTTGGCTCCCCGGGTTCGGGAAAAGGCACCCAGGCCAAGCTCCTCAAGGAATCCTTGAATATCGCCCATATTTCGACCGGCGATATGCTCCGGGAGAAGGTGGCTTCGGGCGACGAAATCGGCCGTTCGGTAGCTTCGCTGATGCAGGCGGGCGAGTTGGTTCCCGATGCGACCGTGAATCGTCTGGTGGAAGAGCGGATTGAGCAGGCGGACTGCGAGAACGGCTTTATTCTCGACGGGTATCCCCGGACCGTCCAGCAAGCCCAGCTTCTGGCAGAGTTGCTGGTGCTGCGGCCGATCCGGACCATCGTGGTCCATTTGGTAGTGGATTATAATGTTATTATTGCGCGTATCTCCGGCCGCCGGCAGTGTCCTGCCTGCGGGTCAGTGTATGGAATTAACTCTATCGCGCCTAACACTGTGGGGTTTTGCGACAAGGACGGGGCGAAACTTGCGGTTCGCGATGACGATCGCGAAGAAGTGGTCAGAGAACGATTGCGAGCTTACGAACAACAAACTTCCCCGGTGCTCGCATATTTTAAGAAATCCGGAATCCCTTGCTGGGATGTGCCGGCTGCGGGCGTCCCTCCGCAAGTGATCGCGAAAGGGATTGAGGCGCTGATCCGGAAAGAGCGCGGCGAAGCAGCATGATCGTGCGCAAGAACATGGCGGAGTTGGAGAAGATGCGCTGCTCCGGGTTGCTGGTCTGGAAGATTCTGGATGAGCTTCGCAAAATGGTGGGCGAGGGGGTATCGACGCTCGATTTGGAAGTTACGGCGGAGAAGATGATGCTCGACGCCGGTGCACGGCCGGCTTTCAAGGGCTATTCGACGCCCGCCGCGGGAACCAAGTTCCCGTTTGTGCTGTGTACTTCGGTGAATGACGAGATCGTCCACGGGATGCCGTCGCAGAAGAAGGTTTTGAAGAGTGGGGATATTATCTCCATCGATACGGGTGTGCAGTTGAACGGATATTACGGCGATTCGGCCATCACCGTTCCGGTGGGCGAGGTTTCTCCGGAAGCCCGCCGCCTGATGGACGTGACCCGCGAGTCGCTGGAGATGGCTATTGAAAAGGCCCGGCCGGGGAACCGGCTGTTCGATATTTGCGGCACGGTGGAGCGGCACGTGACCGCCAGTGGTTTTTCGATTGTCCGCGAGTTTGTGGGGCATGGGATCGGCACGCAGATGCACGAAGAGCCGCAGATCCCGAATTATGTCGATCGGCGCAGCGAGAATCCGCGCTTGAAAGAGGGCATGGTGCTGGCAATCGAGCCCATGGTGAATGCCGGGATGCCCGGCAGCCGCGTGAAGCCGGACAAGTGGACGGCGGTGACCGAGGACGGAAAATACTCGGCGCACTTCGAGCATACGGTGGCGATCACCGCGGAGGGCCCGTGGGTACTGACCAGGCCGTGAGTCAGAAGGCTGAGGTAGTGGAATTGTTGCCGAGCGCAGCATACCGCTTGCGGCTTGAGAATGAGGATACCGTGGTGGCGCACGCCGCCGGTTCCGGAGTCAAGAATTTCGTTCGGCTGCGGCCCGGCGATCGGGTGCGCGTCGAGCTTTCGGCCCGGGATAAAACCCGCGGCAGAATTGTGGAGAAGCTATGAAGGTTAGAGCATCGGTCAAGAAAATGTGCGATAAGTGCAAACTCGTGCACCGCAACGGTGTGGTGCGTGTGATTTGTTCGAATCCCAAGCACAAGCAGCGACAGGGATAACGGCAGGTTAAGAGGAAAAGGGAATATGGCGCGTTTAGCAGGCGTGGATTTACCGGTCAAGAAGCGTACCGAAATCGGGCTGACCTACATTTACGGAATCGGGCGGACGCGCAGCAAATCGCTGTGCCACCGCGCCGGCGTCGATCCCGATAAGAAGGTCGGCGACCTGACCGAAGACGAGGTCAACAAAATCCGCCAGATCCTCGAAGCCGAGGGCGCCGTCGAAGGAGATCTCCGTAAGGAGCTTTCCATGAACATCAAGCGCCTCATCGAGATGGGTTCGTATCGCGGGTTGCGTCATCGCCGTGGCCTGCCCGTGCGCGGCCAGCGGACGCACACCAACGCCCGCACCCGCAAGGGACCGCGGCGCGGCACCGTGGCCAACAAGAAGAAGGCGAGCGCGAAGACCTAGTCAGACTGAGACCAGTCAAGGCTAAGACCAGTCAGGATCCATACACATGGCAAAAGCAGCGGCCAAGGCCGGAAAAAAGAAGTCCTTCAAAAAGAAGGAAAAGAAGAACGTACCCGCGGGCATCGTGCACGTGCAGGCTTCGTTCAACAACACCATCATCACCATCACCGATACGGTGGGGAACGTCCTGTCGTGGTCCAGTTCGGGATCTCTCGGATTCCGGGGATCGCGCAAAGGGACTCCCTTTGCCGCCCAGCAGGCGTCGCTCACCGCAGCCAATAAGGCCAAGGAATCGGGAGTACGCAGTGTAAACGTGAATGTCAGTGGGCCTGGCGCCGGCCGCGAATCGGCCGTGCGCGCGTTATCCACCGCTGGTCTCGAGGTTCGTTCCATAAGGGATCGTACGCCGATTCCGCACAACGGATGCCGGCCGCCCAAAAAACGCCGGGTTTGATTTTGTTGGCGGGATTGCCCGCCATGTAGGGGTCGGGCATGCCCGACCCGATGTTAGGACGTAAGCAGGAAGAAGGGTGTTGATCACCCGTAAACTGCACCTACTGAAGAGAAGTACCAGGGAGGTTCGATTTTGGCACGATATATTGGTCCCGTCTGCCGGCAATGCCGTCGCGAAGGGATGAAGCTGTTTCTGAAGGGCGAGCGCTGCCACACCGAAAAGTGCGCCATAGAGAAGCGCAATTTCCCGCCCGGCCAGCACGGGCAGGCTCGCAAGCCCAAGATCGTCGGTTACGGTCTTCAACTCCGGGAAAAGCAGAAAGCCCGGCGTTATTATCAATTGCTCGAAAACCAGTTTCGCAATCTGTTCGAGAAGGCCAGCGGGATGAAGGGCATCACCGGCGCAAACATGCTCGCGCTGCTCGAACGGCGGCTGGATAACACGGTGCTTCGGATGGGCTTCGGAACCTCCCGGGCGCAAGCCCGCCAGCTGGTTCGTCACGGGCACGTCAATGTGAACGGCCGGCGCGTGGATATTCCTTCCTTCACGGTGAAAACCAACGACGTGATCGAAGTGCGCGAAAACAGCAAGAACAATCCCACCATTCTGCACGCGCGCGATGCCACGGCCCACGCCCCCAGCCCCAACTGGCTGGAAGTGGACCGGGAAAACTTGAAGGCGAGAGTGCTCGGATCTCCCAAGCGCGAGGAGCTCGTCCAGATCCAATTGAATGAGCAGCTGATCGTCGAACTGTATTCGAAGTAAGAGGCCATCATTTATGTTTAAAGGATTCCAGAAACCAAAGCGGTTGGTCGCCAATACGGAAACGCTCACGGACCGGTACGGGATGTTTACCGCCCAGCCCTTCGAGCGCGGATTTGGGTCTACCATCGGAACGGGCTTGCGGCGCGTGCTGCTCAGCTCGATTGAAGGCGCCGCGATCACCGCGGTGCGGATTGAAGGCGTGGCACACGAATTCAGTCCCATTCCCGGCGTCGTTGAAGACGCCACCGACATCATCCTCAACCTGAAACAGATCCCCTTCAAGATGCTCAGCGAGGGGATGCGCACCGTCCGCCTCAAAGTCGACTCGCCCGGTGAGGTTCTGAGTGGGCAGATCGAAACCGATTCGGAAATCGAAGTGCTGGATCGCAACATGCACGTCGCCACCATCGGCGAGGGCGGCAAGCTCTCGATCGAAATGCGCATCAAATCGGGCCGCGGCTACGTGGGCGCGGATCGCAATAACGACGAGGATCTTCCGCTCGGTTACATTCCGATCGACTCGGTCCACTCGCCCGTACGCAAAGTGAATTACTCGGTCGAATCCGCCCGCCTGGGCCAGATGACCGATTACGATAAGCTGACCATCGAAGTCTGGACCAACGGAGCGATCTCGCCGGCCGATGCTATCGGTCAGGCGTCCAAGCTCCTGAAGGACCACATGGCCATCTTCATCAACTTCGAGGAACTGCCGGAGACCGCCGAAGAGCCGGCCGAGCGCGCCATGAGCCAGATGAACGAAGTGCTCAGCCGCTCTGTCGAAGAGCTGGAATTGAGCGTTCGTTCCTACAACTGCCTCAAGAACGCCAATATCCAGACTATCGGCGACCTGGTCCAGAAGACCGAAGCCGAAATGCTCCGCACCAAGAATTTCGGGCGCAAGTCGCTGAACGAAATCAAGGAAATTCTGTCCAGCCTGGGCCTGGGCTTCGGCATGAAGTTCGATTCCCAGGGCCGCCTGATCGCTCCTTCCGGGACCCCGGCCATGCTGGGTGCGGGCGAAGCAGACCTTGCCGACGACGAAGAGGAAGACGTCGAAGAGCAGGAAAACGAGGCTCCTCTCGCCGAATAAGCACGCGGAATAACAAGCCATGCGACATAAAAGATCTGGTTTTAAACTCAAGCGCGACGCCGGCTCGCGCAACTCGCTATTAAAGAACCTGGTGACCAGCGTCATCGAACATGAGCGCATCGTCACCACCGTTCCCAAGGCCAAGGCCGCCCGCCCGCTGGTCGAAAAGATGATCACGCTCGCCAAGCGTGACACCCTCCACGCGCGCCGCCAAGCCGCGGCTTTTCTTGAAACACCAGCTTCGGTGAAGAAGCTGTTCGATAAACTGGGGACCCGGTTCGGCCAGCGCAACGGAGGCTATACCCGAGTCGTCCGCTTAGGCTGGCGCAAGGGCGACGGCGCCGAGCAGGCCATGCTCGAGCTGGTCGGTTCCGAGCTGGTCAAGCGCGCCGCCGAACGCGCCAAGCGCCGCGAAGAACGCCTCAAGGCGATCCAGTCCGGCCAGCACGAAGGCGACGAACCCGCCGCCGAATAGAGCCTTTTATAGCCCCGCCCGTTAGGGCGGGGGCTCTTACGCGCTTGGCGAGGCTGTCTCCCGCACTCGCCGAGAGCCCGAAGCGGTCCGCAGCCGCACCACTTCGCCGATCACGAACACCGCCGGAGGCTCGACCTCTACCTCGCCTCGCGCGACCTGTTCGAGCGTCGATTCCGTCACGCACTCCCGTTCGGTCGATGCATATTGCAGGAACGCGACCGGATCCCCTGCCAGCCGCCCGCCGTTAATCAGGCATCTCGCGATCTCCGCGCGATGGTCCACGCCCATCAGGACCACTAGGGTCCCTCCATGCCGGTAGGCCGGCCAATCCACTTCTTTCACCGCCTGCCGATGCCCCGGCAGTACCGTCACCGCTGCCGAGACGCCCCCCAGCGGAATGCCCGCCAGCGTCGGCGCCGCGGTTAATGCCGATACGCCCGGTACCACCTCTACATCGAAACCGTGCTGGGTCAGGAACTCCAGTTCCTCGCCTCCGCGTCCAAAAACCAAAGGGTCGCCGCTCTTGAGCCGCACCACCGGGCCCGTCGCGTCGCGCAGCCGTAAATACCAGGCATGGATCTCAGCTTCAAACTCCTCCTGTTGTCCGCGCTCCTTGCGCGCCGGAATAAACGTCGCCTCAGGATTCGCCAGCGCCAGAATCTCCGGGCTCACGAATTTGTCATAAATCACGGCTTCGGCTTGCGCCAGGATCCGCGCTCCTTTTAATGTCAACAGATCGGGGTCGCCAGGACCGGCCCCCACCAGATACACTTTCGCCTTATCCGCCGCCATGGCTGCTCTCCTTAGAGAAATACTGACAAGCAGGGTGGCTCCTCCGTAGGAGCGACCAGGTGGGTTGCCAGACGAGGCTGCCCGAAGCCCTAGGGAATGCCCTCGGCCCTCAGGCTAGCTAACGGCAGTATAAACAGGACTCAATGTAATTGGAAGTAGTTCGTGCGAAGAAGTTTCTTATGGACCCAATAACGAAAATCACCATTTCAGGCCGGAAAATATGACGATATCCACCTCGCTCCCTAGCCCAGATCTGCTGACGACTACCCTTCCGTCGGCACTGACGTCCGGCGATTCATAGGACAACTCGCCGAAGGTAAGTTGCGATGGCGAACGGTTCTCCGCACGCGGAATGAACCAAAGTTCCCCGTGGGTCGAAACGATCAGCCCCGAGTTGTCCGGAGCCCACGCGAACCCCTGAACGGTCAGATCCGATGCTGGAACAGGCTTCCCCCCCGCAGCGCTGACCACCATTACTTTCATGTCCTGTAAGAACGCGATCGTCTTGTCGTCCGGCGACCATCGCAAATTCGCATAAGTGCCGTCGCCGGTTAACCTGCCTTTGACGACTCCGTCCGCCACCAACTCGACAGCGTCCCCTGTGCGCCGGAAGAAGGCGAGTTTACCCTCGTGGTTCAGATCCCCCGGAGATGACGCATCCACCAGCTTGCGAGGCTCGCCGCCCTCTGCCGCGATCTCCCAAATCGAGTCGTTCGCGAAATAGATCAGACTCTTCGAATCCGGCGCCCACCGCGGACCGAAGTGATCTGCGTCCTCTTTGGTGACCGGCTCCTCTACCCAGATCTGCCGCTTGCCACCAACGGGCGCCACAAACGCCACCTTCATGCCATCGGGCGAAATCGCCGGCGACTCTTCCGCGCCCGGCATATCCGTCAGCCGCTTTACCGTGACCACCTGCTTCGGGATGCGATTGACCCGCGCAGCATGAATCACATAACCCGCCAGCCCCGAGCACAAGCCGACCACCGCGGCCAACGCCCACGGAACTCGCGAACGATGCTGCGGCGTGGTCGCGGCCTGGCTCATCTGCACTCCAATTATCGCCGGATTTTGATACACTGCCCTCACCATGCGTCCGCACAAACTATTCCTTTGCCTGCTGTTCTTCCTCGTCGCCGCTTCGGCCCAGACGAAACAAGCCCCGCTCAAGCAAGCGGGCAAAACCGATTGGAACGCGCCCTTTCCCCCGCACAAAGTGATAGGCAATATCTACTTCGTCGGCTCCGCCGAGCTCGCGAGCTTCCTCATCACCACTCCCCAAGGCGACATCCTCATCAACAGCGACTTCGAGGCCACCGTTCCCGTGATTCGCGCCTCGGTCGAAAAGCTGGGATTCAAGTTCACCGACATCAAGATTCTGCTCGGTAGCCACGCCCATGGCGATCACATGGAAGGCGATGCCCTGGTCAAGGAACTCTCCGGCGCGCGCGTCATGGCCATGGAGCAGGACGTTCCCTGGCTACGTAAAATGACGCCTGGCAACAAACCGCATCCCATCGATAAAATTTTGAAGGACGGAGAGAACGTCACGCTCGGCGGGACCACCCTGACGGCGCATCTCACCGCCGGCCACACGCCCGGCTGCACCACCTGGACCACAAAGGTCGATGAGAATGGCAAGTCTTATAACGTCCTGATCGTGTGCAGCGTGGGTGTCAACCCCGGCACCGTGCTGGTCAACAATAAAGACTATCCGTCCATCGCCGAGGACTACGCTCGCAGCTTCAAGGTTCTGCGCGCCATGCCCGTCGACGTCTTTCTTGGCGCTCATGGTTCGTTCTACGGCTTGCAGGCGAAGTACGCCAAGCTTCAAGCGGGCGGAGCGAATCCCTTCATCGATCCCGCCGGCTTCAAAGCCTACCTGGACGACAAGGAAAAAGCGTTCAACACGGAACTCGCAGCCCAAAAATCAAAACAATAACAATTCTTATGATCACTCAGGAAGAAATCGCCCAATTCCGCGCCCAGCTTCGTGGAGAATTAATCGAGCCCGGCAGCCCCTCCTACGACAACGCCCGAAAAGTCTACAACGGGATGATCGATAAGAAGCCGCGCCTCATCGCCAAGTGTGCCGACGTGGCGGATGTGATCGCCGCTGTGACCTTCGGACGAACCAGCGGGTTGAGAGTCTCCATCCGCGGCGGCGGTCACAATGCCGGCGGACTCGGCATCGCCGACGATGCCCTGACCATCGACCTTTCCGGCATCAGGTACGTGCACGTCGATCCGACGGCGAACACCGTGCGCGTCGGTGGCGGATGCGTCTGGGGCGATGTCGATCATGCCACGCACGCCTTCGGTCTGGCGGTCCCCACCGGGATTATTTCCAGTACCGGCGTCGGCGGTCTCACGCTGGGCGGCGGCATCGGACATCTCACCCGCAGTCTCGGCCTGACCATCGACAACCTTTTGAGTGCCGATGTGGTCCTGGCCGACGGACGCTTCGTAGTGGCCAATGCTAAGGAGAACAGCGATCTGTTCTGGGCCCTCCGCGGCGGTGGCGGCAACTTTGGAGTCGTCACGTCTTTCCTGTTCAAGGCGCATCCCGTCGATACCGTGATCGCGGGCCCCATGTTCTGGGATCTCAAAGACGCCGCCGACGTCATGAAGTTCTATCGCGAATTCATCGTCAAGGCGCCCGATTCCGTGGGTGGCTGGTTCGCCTTTCTGGCGGTTCCCCCTGCGCCCTTCTTTCCCGCGGAGCTGCACGGGAAGAATGTTGCCGCGATCATCTGGTGCCTGCCGGTGCCGCTCGACGAGGCCAACAAGCTCCTGGAGCCGATCCGGAAATTTCGCAAGCCCTTGCTGGACGGCGTGGGTCCCGTGCCCTTGCCTGCACTGAACAGCCTGTTCGATCCACTGTTTCCTTCGGGCATGCAGTGGTATTGGAAAGCCGATTTCTTCAAGGAGATTTCAGACGCCGCCGTCGCCGAGCACGTCAAGTGGGGCAGCCAGCTTCCGACCGGCGCCTCCACCATGCACCTATATCCCGTGAACGGCGCGGCGCATCGCGTGGGTGCCCACGATACCGCCTGGAGTTATCGCGACGCTGTCTGGAGCCAGGTGATCGTGGGCGTCGATCCCGACCCGGCCAATAAAGAAAAAATCACCAACTGGGCGCGCGGCTATTACGACGCACTGCATCCCTACGGCGCGGGCGGTGCTTACGTGAACTTCATGATGGAAGAAGGCGACGACCGCGTCCGCGCCAGCTATCGCGATAACTACGACCTTCTGTCGAAGGTCAAGGCCAAATACGATCCGGAAAACTTCTTCCGCGTAAACCAGAACATCAAACCTGCGGCAGCCTAGGTCTCAAGACCTTTTGGGTGGGGCAGGCGATCTTGTCGCCTGCCGTCATCTTGCTACAATCCGAACGAATGAGCACCCCGTCGGTCTATCCGCCCAGTGAAGACTTCGTCCGCAAAGCCCATGTTCAGGGCATGAAAGGTTATCTCGATCTCTACCGCCGCGCGGAACAAGACCCGGAGGAATTCTGGGGTGAAATCGCCGAACGCGAGATCCATTGGTTCGAGAAATGGTCCAAGGTGCTCGACTGGAACCCGCCCTTCGCCCGCTGGTTCGCCGGTGCTAAACTCAACGTCTCTTACAACTGTCTCGACCGTCACCTGACCACCCCACGCAAGAACAAGGTCGCGATTCTGTGGGAAGGTGAACCGGGCGAGCAACGTGCGCTCACCTATCAGGAGCTGCATCGTCTCGTGGTCCGCTTCGCCAGCGTTCTCCAGTCGCGCGGGTACGTAGCCGGCGACCGCGCCATCATTTACATGCCGATGATTCCCGAACTCCCTATCGCCATGCTGGCGTGTACACGCCTCGGCATCATCCATAGCGTGGTGTTCGGCGGGTTCTCCGCGGAAGCGTTGAAAGCCCGCATCCAGGACCTGGGCGCGACCCTCGTCATTACCGCTGACGGTGGTTTCCGCCGCGGTAAAGAGATCAAGCTCAAGCCCGCCGTCGATGAGGCGCTCGAAGAATGTCCCAGCGTTCGCGATTCGATCGTTTATCGGCGCATCGGCTCTGAAACACCGATGAAACAGGGCCGCGATCTCTGGTGGCATGAACTCGACGAGCACGCCACTGAAGACTGCCCCGCGGTTCCGCTCGATAGCGAGCACCCCCTGTTCGTACTTTATACGTCTGGCACCACCGGCAAGCCCAAAGGGATTCTTCACACCACCGGCGGCTACCTCACGCACGTCACCGCGACCATGAAGTGGGTCTTCGATCTCAAGGAAGAAGACACTTACTGGTGCTCGGCCGATATCGGTTGGGTCACAGGCCACAGCTACATCGTGTACGGCCCGCTCGCGGCCGGAGCGACCAGCGTGATGTACGAAGGCGCTCCCGATTATCCGCAGTTCGACCGCTGGTGGCGCATCATCGAAAAATATCGCATCAGCATTCTCTACACTTCGCCCACCGCGATCCGCGCGCTCATTCGTCAGGGCGACCACTGGCCCAACGCGCACGATCTTTCGAGCCTTCGCCTTCTCGGTTCCGTCGGTGAGCCGATCAATCCCGCCGCCTGGGAGTGGTACAACCGCGTCATCGGCAAGGGCCGCTGCCCCATCGTCGATACCTGGTGGCAGACCGAAACGGGCGGCATCCTGATCGCCCCGATGCCGGGCGCTGTCCCCGCCAAGCCCGGATCCGGCACGCTTCCGATGCCCGGCATCATTCCCGACATCGTCGATCTCAAGGGCTTCGAAGTCGGTACCGACCAGGAAGGGTTCCTGATCTTGCGCCGCCCATGGCCCGGCATGATCCGGGGCATCTGGGGCGATCCGGATCGTTACAAGGAACAATACTGGAGCCGCGTTCCCGGCGCTTATTTCACCGGCGACGCCGCCCGCCGCGATGCCGATGGTTATTACTGGGTGCTGGGCCGCGTCGACGATGTGATGAACGTCAGCGGCCACCGCCTCAGCACGATGGAAGTCGAGTCCGCACTGGTGCGCCATCCTGCCGTCGCCGAGGCCGCGGTGGTCGGCAAGCCGCACGAGATCACCGGTCAAGCTGTGTGCTGCTTCGTCACTCTGAAGAAAGGTGACTATAGCCACGAGCAGTTAGGCAAAGAATTGCGCCAATGGGTCGCCCACGAAATCGGCGCCTTCGCCCGGCCGGAAGAGATCCGTTTCACCGACGCCCTTCCCAAAACCCGCAGCGGCAAGATCATGCGGCGCCTGCTGCGTGAAATTGTTACCAACAATACCGTCGCCGGCGACGTCACTACTCTCGAAGACATGAACGTAATCACCAAGCTCGCCGCGCAACAAGACGAGGACTGATCTGATATAGGAGGGATATGCCCCGGGTCATCGTACCCGTTCTGCTGCTAACGGCGCTACTGCTGGCCCAAAGCACCGGCAGCGTCGAAGGCACCGTCGTGGATCGCGTCACCGGCGCGGGGATTCCTGGAGTCAGCATCACGTTTTACATCCGCACCCAGGCCGTTTTTGCGGAAGCCACTAGCGACGCATCCGGCGAGTTCCGCATTTTCTCGATGAAACCCGGCAGCTACGAAGTCCGTTTCGAGAAAGAGGGCTATCGATTCGGCAACAAGATTCCTCCGCAGCCTTATATCGTTGGTCAGAGCCCGAGTCCGGTCCGGATACGTCTCGAAATGACCCGCCTGGTTTCTTTCAGCGGCCGCGTCGTCGATCCCGACGGGAATCCGATATCGCAGGGCGTAGTAAAACTCGGCAATTTCAGAGCGCCGGTCGCGTCCGGCGGCACGTTTACGATCAAGGATCTGGTGCCTGGATCGTACGCTCTCACCGCGATACCAGACGCAGCCAGAGTTTCGGAAGGCGCACTTGTTCCGGTGGCCACGAATTTCCCGGAATCCATCGTGATCCGTGGCGATGCGGATATATCCGGTTACGAAATCCGGTTGGAGACGGCCGAGGTGTATGGGGTCAGCGGCGTCGTGTTGGATGAGAGCGGTAATCCCAAGCCGAAAGTCCCGGTTCAACTCATGCCCAAGCTTTCATCTGGAGCCCGCATCGTCGCCATGGGTGATTTCATGACCGTTGTCGGGCCTGGACCATACATCGGCCCCGAAGAAGCGCGGGTTGTTTCCGCCGATGATGGCTCGTTCGAATTCCCTGGGGTTCGCTCAGGCGAGTGGCAACTCGCAGCGGTGTCCTCGGGATCGATCGATTCGGCCAACTATATCGATACGTTTCTTAGCGGCGCTGTTTCGGTGCTCGTGGGTAACCGCAGCGTCGACAATATTCAAATCCGGCAAGGCGTGCCGTTCAAGGTAACCGCCACCATCGACTGGGGCGACGCGCCCAGCAGGCGCGCAGGCATCATGTTGCCTGCGATGGACGGCCGGAACGTTCCCACCCGTCCGCCCCTCGTCGATTCCAGTGGAACTCTGACCTTCCCCGCGGTAACTCCGGGGCAGTACTTGATTCTTCCTCAGGCCGGCGCTGGATTCTATCCCGTGTCAGTTGTACTGGACGGCCAGGAGGTGCTTGGCAAACCGCTGGATCTCTTCCCGGGGTCGAACTTCCGTGTCACTTATAAAGCCGCCTCAGGCAGCGTTCATGGAAATGTCGATAACTGCAATGGAGCAGCTGTGGTTCTCATTCCGAAAGACGTCCGCACCGTGGCTTTCGGTCGTATGGTTACATGCAAAAGCGACGGAACGTTCGAGATGAGCGGCGTCGCGCCGGGAGATTATTATGCCGCAGCATTACTCGGCTTCCAGTTCGACGACACCAGAGATCCGAAGTGGCTCGCCGCAATCGCTTCGATCGGAACGCACGTGTCGGTGGGACAAAGCGCCGTATCTGTGCAACTAAAGTCGAACCCCTGGCCGTAACGAGTGCATCATAAAGGTAGATGCACCGGGCCGTCATCATCGGCGGTGGTTTCGGCGGGCTCTACGCCGCGCGAGCCCTTAAACACGAAAATCTTTCCGTCACACTGGTCGACCGCCGGAACTTTCACCTCTTCCAACCCTTGCTGTACCAAGTCGCCACCGGTGCATTATCACCGGGCGAAATAGCTTCGCCGCTGCGCGTCTTGCTGCGCAAGCAGAAAAACGCGCAGGTTCTACTCGCCGATGCTGTCGATCTGGATCCCGCTGGCCGCAGCCTAATCTTGGACAAAGGGGCAATTCCCTACGACACTCTGATCGTCGCCGCGGGCGCTCGACATTTCTACTTCGGTCATGATTCATGGGAACCCGTCGCTCCCGGCCTCAAATCCCTCGAAGACGCCACCCGCATTCGGCACAAGATTCTCTACGCCTTCGAGGCAGCCGAGCGCGAGCCCGATCCCGACGCTCGCCGGCGCTGGCTGACGTTCGTGATCGTCGGCGCGGGTCCTACCGGCGTAGAACTCGCGGGCGCACTGGCCGAAATCGCCAACGATTCTCTGCGTCACGATTTCCGGTCCATCCATCCCGAGGAGTCGCGAATCCTGCTGCTCGATACTTCGCCGCGTGTGCTCACTGCTTTTCCGGAGAGTCTTTCAGCCGCTGCGGAACGGCAGCTCATCCATCTGGGCGTTCGGGTCATACCGTCGGTCCGTGTGACTGACATCGCTCCCGACGGCGTTACTTATTCCACATCTACCGGTGGCGCGGAGCGCATCGAAACTCACACCGTCCTGTGGGCTGCCGGCGTCAAGCCGTCGCCGTGGGGCGAGATTCTGGCGAAGCGCGCGGGAGCAGAACTCGAGCGCACCGGCCGCGTGAAAGTGAACCCCGATCTCACCATCCCCGGACATCCTGAGATTTTCGTCATCGGCGACCTCGCGTATCTCGAGCAGAAGGGCGTGGCTTTGCCAGGCATCGCCCCGGTGGCCATGCAGGAAGGGCGCTACGCGGCTTCAGTGATCCTCGGCCGGCTTGCTGGCCGAACCTCAAAGCCGTTCAGCTATTTTGACAAGGGTTATCTGGCGGTCGTCGGTCGAAAATCGGGCGTCGGAGTCATTGGCGGCCTGAAGCTGCACGGCTTTATCGCCTGGTTCATCTGGCTCTTTGTTCACTTAATGTATTTGGCCCAGGCTCTCAATCGTGTCGTGGTGTTCGTGCGCTGGGGCTACCAGTATTTGACGTTTTATCGGGGCGCGCGACTGATCACAGGCGATGACGATCCCGGGCACCAAGAAGAGCCACGCTAAAATAAAGGCTTGTCGGGTTACTTCGTAAAAACGTTCGGATGCCGCGCTTCCCAGGCCGACGGAGCCGCGCTTGAGGCCGGACTCGCCGCGACCGGACTCCGCGCAGCCCACGAAATCGCCGACGCCGAGCTCATTGTTTTAAATACCTGTACCATAACGGCGACCGCCGACGACGAGCTTCGCCAAACCGTCCGCCGCATTCATCGCACGCAGCCCGACGCGCGCATCGTCGTCACCGGCTGCTACGCGCAGCGCGCTCCCGAAGAAATCGCCGCGATCCCCGGCGTGACCTGGGTTGTCGGCA
>DASYSG010000036.1:0-14437 GCA_036003585.1 Bryobacteraceae bacterium
TCGGCCCCGCCGCCGACGGGGAAGCAGTAAAGGATGCCATCGTCGCAGCAGGCCAGGAGTTCGGATTGCGCCTGTCTGGCGCCCGGGCATATTCTTCGAACACCCTGGAATCGGGTTGGATCCCTTCGCCGCTCCCCGCCATTTACACCAGCCCGAAGATGAAGGCTTACCGCGAATGGCTACCCGAGAACTGCTACGAAGCGATCGGATCACTGGGCGGGAGCTTCTATTCCGAAAATATTGAAGATTATTACCTGACGCCCTACGATCTTGGCTATGGTCCAACCGTAAAGTTCGACCACGACTTTGTCGGGCGGGAAGCGCTCGAGACCATTTCGAAGAATCCCAAGCGATCGAAAGTTACGCTGGCGCTCGATTCGGCGGATGTGATGAAGGCGATGAGCACGATGTTCGACAAAGGCGATCGGGCCAAGTTCTTCGAGTTTCCGTCCGCGGTGTATTCCACATGGCCGTACGACAAGGTCATGAAGAACGGCAAGACCATCGGTATTTCCACTTGGATTGGCTATAGCTCTAATGAAGGCAAGATGCTGACGCTCGCCATCCTGGACAATGAGCAGGCACAGCCGGGCAATAAAGTGACATTTGTCTGGGGCCAGCAGCCAGGTAGCGGCGAAAGGCCCACGGTCGAGAGCCACGTTCAGGTGGAGATCGGCGCCACGGTTGCTCCAGTGCCCTATGTGGAAGTGGCGCGCGAAGCCTATCGTACGACCTAACCTGAAACAAAAAGTAGAATCCGGTGAATCCTGTATCCTGATCTCAAGGATCACGAGGAGAATCGATGCAGGACCAACACCATCGCCCGGCACTCCGTAGAATCAGCGTGACGATTACAGCTCTTCTCTGCGCCGGCCTCCTGATGGCACAGTCCTCGCCGAAGCCAACTGCGCCCGCAGCGAACCTCAATCAACTGATGAGGTCACTTTTCTTCCCGCATTCGAACGTAGTCTTCTTCACGCAGCGATACGACCCCAGGGACGTCAAGCCGGCATCGGAGCCCTCCGCTTCGACCGATCCCTTGACGGGTGTCTTCGGAGGCTGGGAGGCGGTGGAGAATAGTGCGCTTACGCTAGCCGACTCTGCGGACCTCCTCATGACGCCCGGCCGGAAGTGCAGCAATGGGCGGGATGTCCCCCTGGCGAACGCGGACTGGGTGCAAATGGTGAATGGACTCCGCGACGCCAGCATGTTCGCTTACAAAGCCGCTCTCACCAAAGACCGCGACAAGATGCTTCAGGCATCCGATGTGCTGGCTACATCGTGTTCGAACTGCCATGGCAAGTACCGTCCCGGAAACGTCGCGAACAGGTGCCGGCCTTAAGAACTACTGAATCTTGGTGAAGGTCTCCGGAGCGCTGCCACCTTTGCCCTTGCCGCCGCCCGGCCCACCAGGACCACCACCCACCCTCTGCCGCAGCGCCGAATAGCTCTTGCCATCTTCGGCCAAGGTCCATTCATCGTGCCACTGTGTGCCGTTGCCCTGCGTCGTTTCGACCACCAGTTTGTTGCCTTCCATCTTTCCCGTGGCCTTGGCGTCCTTCCAGACGCCTTCGGTCATGGTGACCTCCTGGCCTTGGGTGGGATATTGACGCAGGATCACCATGCCGCTTTTTTGCGTCTCTTCCATATACACGACGCCGTTTTTATAATTCAGCTTGCGTATCTGTCCGGCATCCTCACCCTTCCAGGTGCCATTGAACTTCGAGGCGTCTTGCGCCATCAACATAAACGCGGCCGCGCTCAGCGCAACCATGGTCATAAACATCGTTTTTTTCAAGGGATGCTCCTTTCAATGGAAGCGCGCCGCAGGGCCGCTCATGTTACCGTTTCTAAAGATGGTAGCCAGCATCGCCAAAGTTACTACAGGCTTTCAGCCGGCGCAAGTTCATGACGAAGAAATAGCGGAGTCGTAAGGAACTCGAATGAAATCCGAATTTCCTCCTGCTGTTCCAGAAATCCCAGTCAGCGATGTCAACAAGGCAGCCGACTACTACCACCACAAACTCGGCTTCCATCTGGATTGGGTCGGCGAAGATGGCAGGATCGCGGGCATCTCGCAAGGGCAGTGCAGAATGTTTCTGACCAATCCCGCTTTCCGCGGCGGTTCACCCACCGAAACCACGCCGCCCTTCGGGAATGTCCCTCCCGTCCTGATCTGGCTCAATCTCAACAGCAAGGCGGAGGTCGACGATTTATACCAGCTGTGGAAAAACAACCAAGCAAGGATCATCTGCGAGCCGGGGGATAGGCCCTGGAAGTTGCACGAGTTCACCGCCGCGGATCTGGACGGCAACCAGTTTCGCGTCTTCTACGATTTTAGGGGTGACGCCTAGCCCACGTTCTCCGGCGCCGGATTACTTCTTGGCGTCTTTGGGGTGCGCGCGTTCGAAACGCGACGTCTCGATATAGTTCCGAATCGCCGTGTTGCCCTCATGGCAGGCGTATTCGAACATCTCGTACTTGTTGTCGAGAAACATTGGATACGCGACGGTATAAGAGCCCGTCGCCAGCACCGTCGGGTCCTCCACCTTCATCGTGAACTCGATGGTGTCCGGAGCCACGCGCGTGAACCGCTCCGTGATCTTCATGTTCGGGGTCTCGGGCTGAAGCGGGCCGGGGGATCCGGGGACGCCGGCGCTGGTGTGTCCCACCAGGCCGTTGAAGTTCGTGGTCTCCACCACCAGCGTGTTGCCTTCCCAATGCCCGCGCGATTCGCCCAAATATTCCTTGATCTCGGGATCCAGCGGCGGCATTCCTTTGTTCGCCGCGCTGCTTACCGGAATGATGCGGACCTCGTGGGCCATCTCCAGCACGATCGTCACGTAGCCGGGGGACTGCATGATGCGGATGCCGTTGTTGTAATTCCGCGGCTCCATGGAAACGGGCATGCCGCGGGTGATGCAGTGGTCCCAGGCGCTGAAATCGTCGACGCTGTCGAACACCGTCTGGCCCGGCTTGTAGCTGCTCTTCATCTCCGCCTGGAGCTTCTTGCCGTATTCGGTGAGCTCGGGGAACTGGCCATCCTTCGGATCGACGATCAGCGACAGTTGGCGCATGAGCCTGTCCGGGTAGTCCCTGTCCGGGATTGGTCCGGTACCGCGGGCGCGAGCCGTTAAGCTGGCGAATTCCTGGTCGGTCCTGTACAGCCGGTCGCCGTACTGTTTCGGCCGCGTAAGAGGCACCGCGATCAGATGGTTGATGGGCCAGATGCCCTGCAGGTCGGGGTCGCCCCAAGCCGTCTTCGGCGGTACGTAGTTAGGGACTGGCTTCACGTCGTACGCCCAGAGCTGCCGTTCCTTTGCGGTTCCGGGTTCGGCTGGCGGCGGTGGGGCTCCACGTCCGCCCCGGCCCGCATTCTGGGCAGAGACTGCCGCGATGCCGATTACGCCGAGAGCCAGAATCCGTTTGATCATTGTAAAACTCCTCCCCAATATATGTTAGGGTCCGCAAATCAATATAACATTACTGTCGCTCTGGGCGTGTTATTCTGTGAAGCGAAATCAACAGCGTACAATGGGAGTAGATAGATGCGAAATCGATTCATCGGCGCTATGATCCTGACGGCAGCGCTGATGTCGCCGGTGTTTGCCCAACAGGCGGCCCAGCCAGCGCAACGGCCCGCGACCATCGGCGGCCATCCGAATTTTAACGGCATTTGGCAAGCGTTGAACACCGCCTACTGGAATCTGGAAGCGCATTCCGCACAGGGTCTCGACGATTTTTGGGGCCTCGGTGCGATTGCCGCGATTCCGGCCGGCAAGAGCGTAATCAAAGGTGACGGCAAGATCCCGTACCTCCCGAAAGCGCTGGAACAACGCGATAAGAATCGCGCCCAGTGGCCGGCGTCGGACCCGGAAGCGCGGTGCTTCATGCTGGGAGTTCCGCGCGTTACCTACCACGACATGCCGTTCCAGATCTTTCAGGGCGCCAGCAATGCGGATCTTCTGATGGTTTACCCGTTCGACGCAACCAACCGCATCATCCACATGACCGACCATTCCGAGCCGCCCGTGGATACCTGGATGGGGAAGTCCGACGGAACCTGGCAGGGAAACGTCCTGGTAGTGACCACCACGGGCCAGAATGAAAAATCCATGCTGGATCGCGCCGGGAACTTCCACAGCAACCAGTTGAAGGTGACCGAGCGCTTCACTTTGATTGACGCGAGCCACATCCGCTACGAAGCGACGCTTGAGGATCCGAAAACGTTCTCCAGGCCTTGGACGATAGAAATGCCCTTATATCGTTTGATTGACGACAACGCGCAGATTCTCGAACATAAGTGCGTGCCGTTCGCCGACAAACTTCTCTATAGCGACTTGATGCATCTGGAGCCGCAACAGAAAAACGCTCCGGATCCCAAAAATTTCAGGGAGAGAACTCAATGACGACCAAACTGATCGCGATTCTGGGAACAGCGGCGCTGGCGATGTCCGTGGCGGCCATTCCCGCGTTAGCCCACCATTCCTTCTCCGCCGAGTTCGATTCGACCAAGCCCGTCACGCTTGAGGGCACCGTCGTGAAGATGGATTTCGTGAACCCGCATTCCTGGCTGTATCTCGACGTCAAAGGTCCGGACGGCCAAATCCAGCACTGGTCGGTCGAGGGCGGCGCGCCGGGCGTCCTGCTGCGCAACGGCTGGACTCGGACTACGCTTCCTGAGGGAACCAAAATCATAGTCCACGGATTCATGTCGAAGGATGGCGCTTACCGTGCGAACTCGCGGGATATCCAGCTTCCGGACGGAAAGAAACTGGACACGGGCAGCAGCTACGGAAAAGAAGTGCCCAAAGACGCGCCGAAGAAATAGTCATGCGCAAACTCTTGTTGCTGGCCTTCCTTCCACTCGCGGCGTTCGGTCAGCCTAACGGGTGGAACGATCCTTTCCCGCCGTATAAGGTGATGGACAACCTGTATTACGTAGGAACCAAGGAACTGGCTTCGTTCCTGATCGTCACCCCCGCCGGCAACATCCTGATGAACAGCGACTACGAGTCGTCCGTGCCGGTGATCAAGGCGAGCGTCGAAAAACTCGGTTTCAAATTTAGCGACACGAAGATCCTGATCGCCGGACACGCGCATCCGGACCATGTAGGGGGAGACAACATGGTGAAGGAATTAACCGGCGCTCAGGTCGTGGTGGGACGTGTGGACGCCCCCAAGACGAAAGATTTTCACCCGGTGGGCCAAGAGCACCCGATTGACCGGCTCATCGACGATGGCGAGACCGTCACGCTCGGCGGAACCACCCTGACGGCCCACATCATGCCGGGCCACACCCGCGGCTGCCTGGCCTGGAGTACGACACTTAAGGAAAACGGCAAATCGTACTATACGTTCATCGAGTGCAGCCTGAACGGCCGGTTCGTCCAGACGCTCGATCAATACCCCGGCATCGTCGACGATTTCCGCGCGACGTACAAGAAGGCCCGGACGTTCCCAGTCGAAGTATTCCTCAGCTCGCACGCATCGTTCTATGACATGGCGGCGAAGTACGAGAAGCTGCAGAAACGCGGCCCTAACGATCCGAATCCTTTCGTCGATCCCGAAGGCTACAAAGCTCACGTCGACGAATACGAGAAGAGCTTCGAAGCTGCCCTGGCCGCGCCGCCGCAAGGCAAAGGAAAAGGCAAGGGCAAGCAAGACAAGTAAGCTCCCGCCCAGCGGCTTCTAGGGCAGGCTGAAAACGAAAATATTGCTGGCGTTGCTGGGGTGCAGGTCGGGAGCCAGACGATTCAGTCCCGAACTCACCAGTGAATTGCCGACGCTTGCAGCGACATACTGTTTCCCGCCCGCGCTGAAGGTGATCGGATAGCCGGTCACGGGCGATCCGAGATTCACCTCCCACAGGACTTTGCCGGTGTCCTGATCAAAGGCGCGGAATCGTCCATTTGTGTCTCCGCCGAAGATCAGGCCGCCTCCGGTCGCCACTAGCGACATCATGCCCGCCCTTTGCTCGTACTTCCATAGCGTCTTGCCGGTTTCCGCGGAGATCGCGTAGATCGTCCCGATGTTATTCGTGCCGGGCGTAACTTCCGCGCGCGAGTTGAACGAGTAGGCGGTATTCGGATTGTTGATCGCGGTCATATCCATGCACGTGTTCTGGAGTCCGTAATACATGGCATTCGTCACCGGACTGTATGCGCCGGCCTGAAAATCCTTGCCGCCATTCGGAGTGGGACAAACGAAGCGTGTCTGGCCGGCTTCCGTAAACGTCGTTTCCGGATTGACCGTGACCGCACCGGTGGCCGGATCGATTTTGGACACGACATTTTGCGTCACCGTCGGGCGCGCCCACAGAAACTCGCCGGTCTGCCGGTCGAGTGTGTAGACGATGCCCGTTTTGCCGGGAATACCGGTGATCACCTTGCGCCGCTCCCCCGGACGCAGTCTGGGGTTGATCCAGGCGACCTGGCTGGGATCCGGAGACACCGCCGTATCCACCAGCAGGCGCTCGAAAGGATGGTCGAAGTCCCAGTGATCCACGATGTGCTGGTAATACCACACGATTTTTCCGGTATCGGCGTTCAGCGCCAAAGTCGAGTTGTGATAGAGATACGTCTTGTCGTTCCCGGCCAGCAGAAACTTGGGCGCGGGCGAAGTGACGGATGTTCCGACGTACAGCATGTTCAGCTCGGCGTCGTAGCTGGGGACCATCCAGGCGCCCACGTGCCGGCGCTTGGCGTCCGGAATGCCGCCCCAAGTCTCGTCTCCCGGCTCACCGGGCCGGGGAATGGTCCGCGTACGCCAGAGCTCCTTGCCTGTCACCGCATCGTGAGCCGTGATGACGCAGCCGTCGGGGCTGAACTTGAATTCGCATCCGCGCGTGGAAAAAATCTTGCCGTTGGCGATGAGCGGCCCGGCGGTCTCCTGAGCGGGAGCCTCACGGTAATCGACAATGCGCGTTTCCCATGCGAGCTTCCCCGTCACGGCATCGAGGGCGAACAGAAAATCGTCCTGGCTGGTGTCGATGATCTTGTCGCCGAAGATCGCGATGTTCCGGTTGATGCTCGGCACCGGGATGAACTTGCCGAGATCCTCGGGCACCTGGCGTTTGTATTCCCATTTCAAATCGCCGGTGGCGGCGTCGATTGCCTGAATGTAGTCGCTGGGATTGGGAAGGTACATGACGCCGTTGTGGACCAGCGGCGTGCCTTCCTGGACACCCGGACCCATGCCGCGGCTCCAGACCATTCTCAGATTCGCGACGTTGGCACGGTTGATCTGCTGTAGCGGACTGTAGCCCCAGCTATTCAGCGTGCGGCGCCACATCAGCCAGTCGGCGGGATCCGGTTCCTGAAGCATTGGACTGGTGACCGGCACGAATCCGGCGGAAGGCTGTTGCCCTCCGACGCGCGAGACAACCAACAGCAAGGCTGGCAGGACAACCGCGGGTGGAATCCTCATGGTCTTCTCTTTGCCCCTTATTTCATCGCGCCGGCTCCGGCTTGAGCGGTGCGGCCGTCCTGGTCGCTACTGCCGCCGGATGCGCCCACGGCGCCGATGAGTTTGCCGTCCACGATGATGGGGATGCCGCCTTCCACCGGAACCGCTCCCGTCAGACCAAGAATGCGGAGGCCTTGTCCGCCTCCAGCCACGGTGTCCTGGAACGATTTTGTCGGGCGACGGAAGAGCGCCGCCGATTTCGCTTTATCGATTGCGATTTCGACGCTGCCCAACTGGGTGTCCTGCATTCTTTCGAAATACACCAGGTAGCCGGCGGGGTCGACGACGGCCACCGCCATGGCCCAATTGTTCTTGCGAGCTTCGGCAATGGCCGCGGCCGCGATCTTCTTCGCCGCGTCGGCAGAGATCGCCGTGCCGTAGGGAATGTTGGCCGGTGGTACCAGCGGGGTTTGTCCGAAGGCCGCAACGCTGAGCAACAGAGCGGGTAAAGTTCGTTTTAGTGGCATGGGTTCATTATCGGTCAAGCCTGAATGTGCTGGCGTCTGGCCGCTGATTATTGGTTTACCCTGCGGTCGCCCTTAGGCTTGACGTTGAAGGGCTGCGCGGGAAGGCCGCCCAGCGTGATGACCGTCTTACCGTCGCCGCGCGTCAGGCCGGCGGCCCAGGCGTGTTTCGAGCCATCCTTGGACAGGAACGCCTGCACCGTGATCTGCTCGTGGCCCTCCTCCATGGCTTTGTACACGGAGGTGCTGAAGCCGTTCTTTTGGAGAACATTCGGCGGAGGCAGTTCTACCGCCCAGTGAATGGTCTTGCCGCTGTCGTTGTTCACATCCATATAGATCCAGCCGTGCGGGTTGTCGGGCGATACCTTCGTCACCTTGCCGGTCAAAGTGATCGGCTTCCCATCGTCGTACTCAGCCTGGAAGGAATGATGGGCGTACATCGGCATCCGGGCGGCCAGTGAGCACGCACCGAGCAAGAGCAGTAGCCTTAGCTCTTTCATGAAGATCCTCCCGGCGATTCTATTGCGCTTCCCGCACCACTCGGAAGCCAATGTCGTTCGCTTTAAAACTCGTATCGTAATAGTAGTAGCGCGCGGAGTTCCGCACGTAGGGGGCGAAATTATCCCAACCGCCGCCGCGGAAAATCGGCATCTCCGCGCCGTTGATCACAAGCCTTCCCTGGGCGTCGTAACCTCTGGGTGGGCGATCATTGGCGCCACCACGACCACCTCGGCCGCCGCCTCCTCCGCCACCGCGGCCGCCTTGAGGACCTTTGGGATCGATGCTGACTTCGGGCAGAGGGGCGTAGTCGTAGTACGCCGCCCGATCTTCGACGCATTCCCGCACATTGCCGAGCATGTCATAAAGGCCCCAGGCGTTCGGCTTCTTCAAGCCTACCGGATGCGACTCGTCCCCTGAGTTATCGGCGAACCAGGCGTAGTCGCGCAGAGAGGCCTTTGGAGGATCGGGCGCGCCCGCGCGAGCAGCGTATTCCCACTCGGCTTCTGTTGGCAGCCGGTACTTGTAACCGTCGTTTCGCGCGTTGAGTTTGTCGAGGAACGCGTGAATGTCCGCTTTGCTCACGTTATCCACTGGATGATTCGGCCCCTTATTATCGCTGGGGTTGGAACCAGGCCCCATCACGGCTTCCCACTGGGTCTGGGTCACTTCGTACTTTCCGAATTCGAAGCCTTTGGTGAGCCGCACCTTGTGGGTCGGCACTTCATCCTCTATGCAATCCATGTCGCCCTTCACGCAGCCCATCATGAATTCGCCGGGCGCGATCTTCACGAACTCGATCTGAGCACTCCGGCTTTGAGCAAAGGCGGTGAACGCCACCAGGAATCCGGCACGGATCGGGATCATAGGCTCTCCTCGCGTCGGCGGCCTGGTCACTTCACCATATGCGCGCGATCCTTCTCGTTCTGCGAGCAGAACATCTCGAAGATATCGTTATCGGCAACCAGATCGTAGGAAACCTTGACCGTGAACTTGCGGCTGTACATCTGCGGATCGTCGAAGGTCATCTCGGTGTCCAGATGTCCGAAATCGCGGCGATGGAATCGCTCCGTCACATGCATATCTTCACTGCGGGGATGCCCGAAGGCGTCGAGCGGCGTGCGGTCGTTGAAACCGCGCGACTCGACGACGAAGGTATCGCCCTCCCAGCGCCCGATGGAGTATCCGAGATAGGCTGGAAATCCGAACTCTTTCGGAAAGTCGCGTCCGTCGGTGAAAATCTGGCGGCGGAGGTTATCGACTTCGTACAGAATCAGTGACAGATTGGGCGTCTGAACGAATTTGAAGGGCTCGGCAAGCGTCCCTGCCACGGGCCAACCGTACTCGCCATGGCAAACGTTATCGACCTGACGTTCGGCGAGGCGCTTCTTCATAAAGGCGTCTGCGGCCGGCGTTAAAGGGTACTCTTCAGGCTTGAGATCGGCGAAGATATTGAGCGCGTATTTGTGGACCGCTTCGAGTTCCATCCCAATCAGCGCAGCCCGCGACTCGGCCTCGTACTGATCGCCGAACATGCGTTTGAATTCGGAGATCGGAGTGACCTCGTGCAGCCAGACGCCCGTCAGGTCCGGCTTGCCATCGGCGGCGCGTGGGGCAGGAGCGGTGAGGTTCGGTTTGCCGTTTTTCAGGCGCGGTATGCCCTTATCCGGGTAGTTAATCCACTGGGCATTTGCGCCCATCGGCAGGAGAAGGGCCGCGATGAGGAACTGCTTATACATCGTTTTCAGATGAACCAAGACTCGATTCTAAGCAACTGACCCGTGCCCCGCAACTGCCGTGCGCCATTCTTGTGGGATGTTGCCTCGCTTTCTTTTCGCTAGTTCCTAGGAGGCGGAGCCAGCGGCTTGACCATCCCTAAAGCGAGCGCGTATGGATTGAGCCAGCACCTTGGTTTCAACGGTGGGTTTGTGAAGTACAACATGTCGATAACACTTGACAACGATCTCTGAGCGGAGTTACGCTTCTTATGTCAACTATGCTTTACAAAAAGACAACTAAGGCGGACATAATGAATCAACCCAAACCTTCGGAGAATGGCTATCAGTCGCGGTTCCAGACAAACACTAAATGGCTCGTCCGCTGGAACGGTGCGTGGGTGGCCGCCACGTTGCTAATGTTATTGGGGCCGAAAGTTCTTTGGAATAATGCCTCGGGGTTCACGCTGCTGGCGGTCGGTCTGGACGTCGCCGTGGGCGTCGGCATGGTCCTGGCTACCAAAAAGTACGTCATGGAACTGGATGAGCTCCAGCGGAAGGTTTTTCTCAACGCCCTGGGGATCGCGATGGGAGTCGGCCTGATCGCCGGCGCCCCGTTATCGGCGATGGACGCGTACCACGTGATCCCCTTCCATGTGAACATCGGGCTCCTGCTGATCATCATGGGTCTGACGTTTTTTGTGTCCTTCCTGTACGGCACGTGGCGGTACCGATGAAGAACCGGCTCAAGGTGCTGCGCGCCGAGCGCAACTGGACGCAGGCCCAGTTGGCCGACGCCCTCGATGTATCCCGGCAGACCGTCAACGCTATCGAGACGGGCAAGTTCGATCCCAGCTTGCCGCTCGCCTTCCGGGCCGCCCGGCTTTTCGGACTGCGCATCGAAGAGATTTTTCATGACCCCGCGCTGGACAAAGATGGCAGTAATCCTGCGACGGAGCGGGTTCACCAGTGAGTGTTCAAGTCGATGCGCACAGCACTGGACGAGGGTGCACATTATGCTGCGCACGTATGATACCTTTGATCGAATCGTCCTGAACAGGAGGCATTCCGTGCGGACATTTAGGTGGGCAAACGTCGCTCTAGCGGTGGGAATCCTGACGCTTTCAGGAGGGACCTGGCTCCGCGGGCAGCAGGCTGCAAAGCCGGTGAATATAGACGGCAAGGTGCTGCGCAATGCGGGCTCGGCCAACGACGCACTGCCCGGTTCCTGGCTGACGTACGGCCGCACGCAGGGCGAGACGCGCTATAGCCCGCTGAAGCAGATCAACGACACGAATGCGAAGCGCCTGGGCCTCGCGTGGTCCTATGTAACCGGCGCGGGGGGCGGCAATCAGGAAGGCACGCCGCTGATGTGGAACAACACGCTTTACGGCATCACGACCTGGAGCGTGGTGTACGCGCTCGATGCCAAAACCGGCAAGGAATTGTGGCGCTGGGATCCGGAAATCAACCAGACCGCCGTGCGGCCGAAGATCTGCTGTGGCATCGTAAACCGCGGCCTGGCGATCTACAACGGCATGATCGTCGCTGCTATCAACGACGGCCGCTTGCAGGCGCTGGACGCCATCACTGGAAAACCGCTATGGGAATCGCGCGTGGCGTATCCGCAGGATCTGTACACGCTGACCATGGCGCCGCGCATCGCGGGCGGCAAGGTGATCATCGGAGCGTCGGGAGGCGACAAGCCCACACGCGGATTCTTCGCGGCATTCGACGCGGCGACGGGCCATCAGTCATGGAAGTTCTACACCGTTCCCGGCAATCCGGAGCTGCCGCCGGAAAATGACGCGATGAAGGCGGCCCTCAAGACCTGGGGCGGCGACTTCTGGACCAAGGGAGGCGGGGGAGCCGTATGGGACGGCTTCGCGTACGACGCCGACGCGAACCTGGTCTACGTCGGCACCGGCAACGCGGAACCGTGGGTGCAAAAGTTCCGCGGCGCGCAGGGCGTGGACAATCTGTACACGTGTTCGATCCTGGCCGTGGACCTGACCACCGGTCAGCTCAAGTGGCATTTCCAGACCACGCCGAACGACAACTGGGATTTCGACAGCGTGCAGCAGTTGATGCTGCTCGACCTGAACATCAAGGGCAAACAACGGAAGGTCATCACGCAGGCGTCGAAAAACGGCTTCTTCTGGGTGCTGGATCGGGTCACCGGCGAGTTCATCTCCGGCGCCCCTTTCGTGAAAACCACGTGGGCGCTCGGACTGGACGCCAAGGGCCGCCCGATCGTGAATCCCGCTGCGTATTACGACCTGGATCCGATCTCGATTTTCCCGACGGGCGGCGGCGCGCACAACTGGTCGCCCATGTCCTACAGCCCGCTCACGGGTTCGGTGTACATTTCTGTATCGCTCTCGCCGTTCACCTACGCGGCGACTAAGGAGCTCCAGCCAGGCACCACAGGCTACTCGCGCGGCAGCGGCACGCCGAAGCTAATCGACCGTCCAGCGATAGGCCCGGCCACGGCCGAGGGCATGCGCGGGGCGCTCGAGGCATGGGACCCGGTGAATCAGAAGCTGGTGTGGCGCGTCGATGGCGGAGGCGGCATCGGCGGTGGAACCGCGGCGACGGCGGGAAATCTGGTGTTCCAGGTGATCAACGACGGTCGCTTCCGCGCGGTGACGGCCGATAAGGGCGAGATCCTTTACGAGGTCCAGACCGGGCGCACGGGCATGGCTCCGCCCATTACTTATGAGGTCGACGGCACCCAGTATGTGGCGTTCCAGGGCGGCCTGGGCCGTCCCGCGACGACGGTGGGTCCGAATGATGCGAAGATCGACAATCCGCCGATGATGTTCGTGTTCGCGCTGGATGGGAAGGCGGAGTTGCCGAAGCCTGCTCCCCCGCCGGCGCCGCCGCAAAACAACAACCCGCCGCCGCCGGCTCCGGAACTGCAGCCTGCCCGTTAACAGGATCTTCGTGGTCGCTTACTCCGGACTTGGCGCGATATTGATGACGACGTGTCCTTTCTTGTGTCCCGCCTCGGCATACCGGAAGGCCTCGGCGATCTCTTGCAACGAATAACGTCTATCGATCACGGTCTTCAGCTGCCCGGCTTCGATAAGACCCCTGAGAACAGCGAGATCCCCGGGGGCGATGCGCGGTAGTCCACCGACGATTTTGGCGGCGTTGGCAAGGCCGGTTACGCGCGCTGCTTGAGATGCCTTAAGCGAGGCGGTCCCTTGGTTCTGATCGGATGGATCTTTGCTTGCCGCTTGGCTGCCGCTCGACGTGATCGATCACTAAGACGTCCTCCTGATCCCGCTGCGATTCGAGCTTGAGTCCGAGTTGCTCCCGGACGGCTGTGTATATGGAAGGCCCATTCGGGTCAGTAGCGGGGATCGGGACGTTTGCGCCTGCCGCGATCGGTTGCTCTGGAGTAAACGCGAGGTCAATATCGTAACTGCCGGTCAGGCCGGTCTTGTCGACGACCGTTCGACCGAGCATCAGGCCAAGCAGGCTTGTAAATTGCTGGATCGGAGTCCCGACGAGAATGAGTCGGCCGGCGCCGCCTGTTTTCGGTCCGCAGATGGGTGTTTGCGCGCCCGCGGTCGCCGCGCCCTGAGCGGCCGCATTACCTGGCGCAATGCACCCTTTCGATTCAACTAAGTTCTTACCCAGCTTCCGTCGTTCCGAGCCAGCGTGAGCGCGAGGACGGAGACTTCGCGCCTTTCCAATCGCGCCACAAGCTTGAATCGATCCGCGAGTAACGCTTGCAGCATCGAACGCCGTTCCTCAAGAGTCACCGGCCCTACCGCCCGCGCGTTGATATCGTACCGCTCGGTGACCGCCCAATCGGGCACGCCGACAAGCTTCGATGGCTGGTTGATGCCATAGGCAAATTGGATGACGGCACGCAACGGAAGATTGACGAAGTTGACGCCGTTGGGCAGCATACCGATGTTCGCTTGCGTCGTTCCGGACTTGTTTGGTTTGACCGCCGCGAACTCAAAGGCGGGTGGGGTTTGCGCCATAAGTGCCGCGACTGACAACGCAAGGATTACTGCTGGACGGGAACGCATCGAAGTCTCCTTTCACTGGAGGGTGCCCAGAAGATCGTAAGATCTGCCTAGATCATCTACGAGTGCCTTAGGCCGAATGTTCGCCAATCCACCTGGATTTAGACGAGACTCGGTGGGCTGCGGGAGGGGGTGCGCTCCAGGCGTCACAGGAGTATACTGTAGACGCACTTAACCATGTTCGTTTCAACGCGTAGGACGTTTCTGAAGGCTGCCTCGGTGGGGCTGGCGGCGCCGTTCGCCTTCG
>DASYSG010000037.1:0-58324 GCA_036003585.1 Bryobacteraceae bacterium
GGACGCGTGAGAGCAAAGAGTAGCCGAGCGGGAGCGAGCGGCATGAGCCTTTCCGCCCATCCGCCTTCCAGCGCTCCGCGCAACACTCGCGCGACCTGAAACGGTTGCCGCAGGCTCGCCCGGCATTCCTCCAAGTACTCCGTAACGGGTTGTCCGATCGCGGCCGCCCTTCCTGCCATGGCTCCCGATCGCACGGCTGCCAGCAAGCCTGATCCGGTGAACGGATCGACGAACGACAGCGCATCGCCGGCCAGATAAGCATGACAGACGTGGCCCGGATTCGCGAAAGCCTGCGCGTACTGCAGCGGTCCTGTGGAAAACCACGGCGTCACTCGCCGCAGAGGCTTGAGCCGATCGAACAACGCCGGGCAGTGCATCACGATGCCGTCATATTCGAAACCAAAACGTGAAAGAAAGCTCTCCGGGGCGAGCCCGCACACGTTGGTCTTGCCATCTTCGATGCAACTCACGCCGACGTAGCATCGTTCGAAGAAGAACAACTCCACGGCATCGTCCACGGGACCCTCAAAGTGCGCCTTGAATCCGAACAGACGCTGACCGCGAGTTGTGGGAGTCGCACGACGGCCCGTCGCTACAATGAGCGGAGACTCATCGTCCGGTTCGGCAAGATCGGCACCCGCTGCGCGCGCCTGATCGAGCAGCATCAGATCGAAAGCATAGCGGCTCAGCCCGAACGCCGCCTCCGGCAACGGAGAGCTTTTGAGCTTCGCGCCGAAATGCAGGACGGTCCGGCGAACCCGCGCCGGGCCAGCCGCCAGGAACGCGTCCCATACGCCTAACTTCTCCAGCTCCGGCGCGATTTCCGGCGAAAAAAACTCGCCGCAGACCTTGTGCCGCGGCAGACGGGATTTCTCGATCACGCGAACCCGCGCGTCCCGAGCGCCCTCACGCAGAGCCGCCAGCGCCGCCGCCGAGCCTGCGGGACCTCCGCCCAAAATACTAATGCGCTTCATGAAACATACCGATCACCACTATACTGGCATCTAAGTCCTCTTTCTTCGTCCATGCAAAAATTCGACATGATTGTGATCGGCTCCGGGCCGGCCGGCCAGCGGGCTGCGATCCAGGGCGCAAAATCCGGGAAACAAGTCGCGGTTGTGGAGCAACGCGAGTGCGTGGGAGGCGCCTGCATCAACACCGGCACGATCCCTTCGAAAACCTTGCGCGAGGCCGTGATGCACCTTTCCGGCTACGCCTACCAGGGCATCTACGGTGTCAATTACCGCGTAAAAGAGAAGATCACCATGGCGGACCTGGCGTTTCGAGTCCAACACGTGATCAAGACCGAAATTGACGTTACCGTGTCGCAGCTGACGCGTAATGGCGTGCAAGTTCTGGCCGGGAGCGCCTCCTTCGTCGACCCGCACACCATCCGCGTCACCAGCCTGGTTGGAGCGAACGACTACCACGCCGAGAACATCATCATCGCCACCGGCACCAAGCCCGCGGTGTCCGCCAAGGTTCCCTACAACAACCGCAACATTATCAACAGCGACCAGATTCTGAACATGAAGGACGTGCCTAAGACCTTCATCGTGGTGGGCGGCGGCGTGATCGGCGTGGAGTACACCTGCATGTTCGCCACGCTGGGCGTCCGCATGATTCTGGTGGAGAAACGGCCGCGGCTGCTGGAATTCGCCGATGGGGAAATGGTGGAGGCGCTGTCTTACCACCTGCGCGACAGCCGCGTGACCATGCGCCTCAACGAAGAGGTCTCAAGCGTCGAGGAAATGCCCGACGGCACTGTCGTGGCGAATCTGGAGAGCAACAAAAAGATCAGCGGCTCCGCCCTGCTCTACGCGGTCGGCCGCCAGGGGAATGTTGACGAACTGAATCTTGCGGCCGCGGGCCTTGAAGCCGACGACCGCGGGCGCATTAAAGTGGATGCCAATTTCCGCACCAAGGTTCCGCACATTTTCGCCGCCGGCGACGTCATCGGTTTCCCGAGTCTCGCGTCCGTCTCCATGGAACAGGGCCGAATCGCTGCCGCACGCGCCTACAGTCTGCCGATGCAATCGAATCCCGCGAACTATCCTTACGGAATCTACACCATCCCCGAAATTTCCTTCATCGGAAAGACCGAGGAGCAGCTCACCGACGAAGACGTTCCTTACGAGGTCGGCGTGGCGTATTATCGCGAGATCGCGCGCGGCCAGATCCGCGGCGACACCACCGGACGCCTCAAGCTGATCTTCCACCGCGAAACCCGCGAAATTCTCGGGGTTCATATCATCGGCGACGGCGCCAGCGAGCTGCTGCACATCGGCCAGGCCGTGATGATCCTCAAGGGCACGGTGGAGTATTTCGTCGATACGGTCTTCAACTACCCAACGTTGGCCGAATGCTACAAGGCCGCGGCGTTCAACGGACTGAACAAGCTCGCGCGCAATTAGGGCTTTTGCTCCGCCAGCGCTTTGATGTGCGTCAGCACTCGCATATGGATGCGATGGATAATCGCGTCCGACCACCAGCGCCAATACTCCGCTGGCCAGAGACCGTGCTGATACCAGGAGGTCCCTTCGACCAACGTATGGTTGTTCCCCAAGCGGGTCAGTTGGAACTGGCCTTCCCGGGAAATGAAGTATCCGTGCAAATGCTTGGTGACAATCTCCCCATAAGGGCTCCATTCGCTCATGGGCGCCGCGCTCTCCGTCACCCGGAATCGCAGCAACCGCGGCGCATCCCAAACTTCAACTTGTTCGACAAACGATCCGGTGGAGAAATCACAATAGCGTGCGGCCCCTGGCCCCGATCCTTCGATACGGGTTTCGGTTGGATACCCCAGCCCGGCTCGAAAGTACCACTCCTGCGGTTCGGGCAACGGTGGGAACTCGATGACGTATTTCCAGACCTGTTCGGGAGGCGCCGCGATTTCAATCGAGGTCCGCACCTGGAATACGGGCGGCGGAGCCTTAACGTCCCAGGTAAGGGTAGCGGGCGGCATGAAGAGCAACATGGTGATGCTGCGAGCTGCCGATTTGGAAGAGCCGCCTCGATATACCAGCCACCCACCCAAGGCGCCCAATGGAAGAGCCAGCGGCGCAGCCATCATAAGGCAGCCCGCTCCCTCCGCCCCCGCGAGCAAGAACGAAAACAAGGCTGCTAATGTCGCAAGAGCGCCCCAACCGGCGGCTTGGCTGCCGCTCGAAGGACGAAAAACCCAGGACGCGAGTGCGCCCAGGAACACAGGGAACAGGACGAAAATCGTCAGGCCGTATGTGCCAATACGAATCAGGGCGAACCCCACACCGACCAGAATCGCCAGCCACAGCAACCCTACAAGCCTGCGAGTACGCGTACTCATACCTGGTCCGCCTTCACGACTTCGATCAGCTGCAGCGCGCTTTTCCGCACCGGACGCATGAGAGGCAGTGCGGACACCTTGATCAACGTGGCGACACTCTTGGTGGCCAGTTCCAACAGCTTCGCGGTTCTGGATTGATTGGGCGATTCGTCGATGACCCAGAAAAAGATCACGCCCATCTGAAAGAACCAGAGCACGCCAGGCAGATGAGGCTCGAGATCGCGCGGAATCCGAGTCCCGCAATCCACCAGAATCCTGCGAAAGCAGGCGATGTCAATGTCGCGAATCGCCTTGGTCTCCGGGCTGAAGGGCGACAGGGTATGCTTTGGGTCGGCGCCGTTGCGCAGCAATGCCCGCAGTACGCCCCTATTGGGAGCAAAGTGAACCAGCTTGACCCGGATCAACTCGCGCAGGCGGGCTTCCAGACCATTCGCGCGGTCGAGCGCGGCTTCGATCTTCGGCTGCATCTCCGCGCAAGAGCGCTGGTAAAAGTCCATGACGATGGCGTCCTTGGACGGGTAGTAATAGTAGGCGGCCCCGGTGGCGACTCCCGCCTTTTGGGCGATGTCCCGCATGGTTGCGGTGTCAAAGCCTTCCTGCCGGAACAGGGTCAAGGCGGAGTCGAGAATTCTGAGCCCGGTTTCTTCCGCCTTAGTAGCTGGTTTTGTCTGTGACATTTTGAACGTGTTCAACAGCAGTATCGGCCGGCAAGACCGGCCTGTCAAGAACTCTTTTGAACACGTTCAGAATAAAGATGAGCCGGCGGGCGTCCTCCCGGTTAAGAAGGGGATTACTTGCCGGTCGAGGTTAGCGCCAGAACGGCGGCCATTGTCAGTCGATTTCGGGGCGAATAAGTGCTGACTGGCAAGCCGGCCTCGAATGGTGGTGATCGAGTAGACGCGAGGCTGGCCTGGCGGTACTAAATAGCGAGGCCGTTAAAACAGCGGAGTTCAAGAGTTCGTTCCCTGGCTGTCCGACGCCCGTGGGACGCGCCTGGCGACCAGGGCGACGATGATCAGCGCTGCGACGCGCTCAAAGGGCGCTTCGTCGCGATAACAGGACCACCAAGACGACGATCAGCACGATCCCCAGCCCGCCGCTCGGATAGTATCCCCATCCTGAGCTATAGGGCCAGGTCGGCAACACGCCCAAAAGAAGAATGAAGAGTATCACTGCAAGAAGAAGGTTCATGCGGCACTCTCCAGTAGATTTTCGAGCCGGCTCACGCGGTCATCCAAGGATCGCAACGAAGCCATAAATCCCCGGCTATCGGCGCCCCCGTGGGACAAAGTTCGGTACAGGCCTGCTAGCGCTGCTTCTGCCTTACGCAAGTTTCGCAGTTCCGCTAATACCCTGCGTTCAAAAACGCTCATAAGCTCTCCTCACCTCGCAGGCCAGAGATGCAGGTTTCGTTCCAGTCGTAGTTTCCCTTATTTCATAAGGGCTTTCCTGCTTAGTCTGGCCTTGGAAGAGTGCAAATCCTGCATTGTTCCGCGCTTTCTGATCGATCGGCATCTCTCGTCGGTTTCTTCGCATCTATAAGCTGTGAGCGAAAATTCCTCTGCTTTGGCACCTGAAGTGCGATCGGTTCAAGCCATGAGCGACAGAGGCTGTGTTGTCCTGTTCGGGGATTTTTCGAGCGAGCGCCTGGATCTAGCCGCTATCGGACGCGACTTCGGGTGGTCCGTAGCGCATACTTCGGACGAATCCGGGCTGCGGGAAATCAGCCGGTCGCGGACCGTTATCGCGGTGCTCATTCACGCCGGATCGCTCGGCATGCATTGGCGGGAAGCTCTTCGTACGATTCGGGCCGCGGCTCCGCGGGCGCGCATTATCGTATGTCACAAGGCGAATCAGGCCCGTTACAAGACCGAAATAATCGACGCAGGCGCTTTCGGAGTTCTCCTGTCACCCTTGGCCCATTCCGAAGTCCGCCAGTCGCTGGGGTTCGTTTGGGCGTCGAAAATTACGCCGTTAAAACACACGCCCTCCGCGGCGGCCGCTCGCCGTGCAAGCGCGGCATAGCGCCCAGGTGTGGGTGAAAACACCCAGGCTATCGGAGCAAGGATTTTTTCAAGAAAGCCTTTAGGAACGTTCCCAGGCTCACTGATTCCCCCGCCACAAATAACCACCAGGAGAACGGATGCGGCAGGTTCCCGGCCATCACGTACCGGAAATCCCAGGTGAACGACAGAATCACCAGCGCGCCTCCCAGGATAAGTCCAGCCCATTGGAGCGGCCCGATCTTCATCGGACGGCATAAGGCCGCCAGTCCGCAGCCAATGATCGTCAACGAGACGATGACCGGCGCCAGAACCGGAGCCACCCACGGCACCGGCAGCAGGAACAGAAGATCCCAAGTCCCCAGCGACGCGGGCCAGCCAATCCACAGTTTGAGGAACAAGTAAAAAGACACGTCCCAGACGCCGAAAGCGATCGAGAAGGCCGGGAGCCACAGGCCCCGATCCCCAGTCACCAGCATGGCCGCGGCCGCAAGCATCAGGATGGTCGCGGCCTCGCGAATCACTTCCACCGTAAGGAGCCGTCCGGTTTCCGGCGCCTCAGCTACCATCCGGTCGCGATCCAGCAGCGGAAACAAGTCACCGGGAGCCCGCCCTGGCGTGAGGCGCTGGCGCAGCGGTTCATAGAGCGCCCGCAGGTAAATCACGACCGCCGCTTCGACATATCCGAAGGAGATTCCGAATAGGAACAGTCCGACGACAATTCTTCGCAGGCGACCCGTCATGAACCTCGGCTAGTGCCGGCGAACGCACTTCGAATACAGGTCAGGAAAGACACCCTGCGGGTCATAAGTCTGCTTGAGCTGCGCGTAGCGCGAATGATCGTAGATGCTCCAGAACTCCGCTTCATCGTACCAGGCGCTGGAATACAGCCCCTTGGCGCCGCCGAGCTCTATCGTCTTCCGCTCGATCTTGCGATTGAAGTGCCCCTTCTCGTGCGTGGAGGGGATCACGTCCCAGAATCCGAAGTTCACATACAATCGTTCGGGCTCTAACGGGCTGAGATCCCAGGGCCGGATCGAGCGCTGCGTCCGAAACGCGCACATCCACACGGGGGTGATGCCGATCTCCGACAGCAGAAAATCGAAAAACCGGGGCGCTTTGCCGATGGGAATATCTACGTCCTGGATCACCGACTCGGTTCCTCCGCGATCCGGCAGAAACCTGTGCGACATCCTCATGATCCTCTGATAGGTTCGCGAATTCAGCGTCCATTGAAACAACCTTCGGACCGCGGGCCGTTGCACCAGGAAGTGCTTCGAACACCAGAACCAGTCGGTATCCCAGCGCCAGATGTAATCTTTCGCCGTGAGCCAATCCTCCGGCTTACGCTGGATGGAGCGGTAGTAGATTTCCATGCCGGTGTAGTCGCTAACCGAGTCCGCCTGATCCACGAATTCACCCTCGGTCAGGTACATTTCGCTTCGCGAAAAGATGGTCCCGTCCAGATAGTCGACGGCACTCTGCGCGCATTCGGCGACCCGGGCAAAGTATGTTTCCGGATCGGCGACCCGGGTGTGCGTCAAGTGGACATAGGGCCTGGCGGGAATCAACCGCACCGTCAGCCGCAGCGCGTAGCCCAAAGTTCCATAAGAATTCGGAAAGCCGAAGAACAGATCCGGGTTTTCCCGGCAGGAACACGTCAGCAGACTTCCATCGCCCAGAAGAATCGTCATCTTTTCCACGGTTTCATGCACTAAACCGAATTTAAACGATGACGACTCTATTCCGAGACCGCTGACCGCTCCTCCGACGGTGATCGTTTTGAGCTGCGGCACGACTGCCGGTAGGAGCCCATACTTGAGCGTTGCTTCGACCAACGCTTCATAGGTGATCATGCCCTCGACGTCGGCCGTCATCCGCTGCAGGTCGATCTTGAGGACCTGATCGAAGGCTCTTACGTCGATGAAGTGCTTCCCGGCGCTGGCCCGGTGACGGAACAGATTGGAGGTGGACTTACCGAGGCCGATCCGCTGGCCTCGCGCTCCGGCCCTTTCCACCTCAGCCGCTAGGGTTGCGATCCTCCTCTGATGGTCCGTCTCCAGATCCATAAGACCGCAACCCTAACGGACCGGCGTATACGAAGCGATGTCGCCCTTGGAAAGCACGACCTGCCAAAGTTGAAGCCGGCGGGAACGGAAAGAGCCCGCCGAGGCCATCAGATAATATTTCCACATGCGATAGAAGCGATCGCTGTATGTCGAACGCAAGTCCGGCCAGGCGTGCTCGAAATTCGCCCACCAATGCATCACGGTCCGGTCATAATCCGGCCCGAAGTTATGCCAGTCTTCCGCCACCCATAATCCTTCCCAGGCCGCGGTCAACTGCGCCATCGAAGGGATCAGGCCGTTCGGGAAGATGTATTTATGGATCCACGGATCGGTGTAGGAATACGATTCGTTGGAACCGATCGTGTGAAGCAAAAAGAGTCCCTGGTCCTTCAGACACCCGTGCGCGAGTCGCAGAAACTGGCGGTAGTTCTTGTACCCTATGTGCTCGCACAGACCGACGGAGACCACGCGATCGAAGCGGGCCGCTTCTTGCGCGCACTCGCGATAGTCCTTTTGTTCGAATCGTACGGGCAAGCCTTTGCAGAGATGCCTGCCGTAAGCCACCTGTTCGCGGGAGATGTTGTAGCTGACCACGCGGCAGCCGTACTCCTGTGCCGCAAAATGCGCCAGGCCGCCGAATCCCCCGCCCAGTTCGAGCAGCGTCATGCCCGGCTGAAGCCGGAGCTTACGGCAGATCAGGTGAAGCTTATTCTCCTGAGCCTGATCGAGCGTGACGGAATCCTTCCAGTAGGCGCAGGTATACTGCATGCGGCGATCCAGCATGGCCTGATAGAGCTGATTCCCGAGATCGTAGTGCGCCTGCGCGACTTGTTTCGCGCGCTGCATGGTTTGCAGGTTCAGCAGCTTCGTCCTCAAAACCAGCAAGCCCGTCTTGAGGTCATGAACCTTGCTCGCCAGATCAGCCCGCCGGAAGCGATGAAAGAATTCGTCCAGCGCTTCGACATCCCACCAGCCGTCCATGTAAGATTCGCCGACACCGATGCTGCCTTCGCCTAACGCGCGATTGAAGAACCGTTCATCGTGGATTTGAATATCCCACGGCTCCGGTCCATTCACGCCGATTCCGGCAAACGCCAGAAGCTCGATGACCTTCCGTGCGGCGGCTGAACGATACCGCACCTTCTGTTTCTCAGAACTTCGAGACTGGGACTCTTGCCAACCCTCAAAAGTACTAGTCTTGCTCATGGTGCTTACCTAACGCCTCCCTCAGTTAGATGGCCTTCCGGGACAATTAGTATATTCCAAATGCGACATTGGGACTTGGGGCGGCGACAAACTGGGGAAATCCCTAGAGCGGCAACGCGAGAATTCTCAAATCTTAAATGATTCGAGAGTTTCGGGAGCGAAGAGCTCCTTCGGCGTCAGCAGCCGCTTTGCCAGACCCTGTTCGTAGGAATAGCGGAGAAAGGTGCCGAGAGTCTTCTCGTTGGGCTGGAAACCGTAGGGCCAGAAATCCTTGCCCATCACCGACTCCGTTTCGGCGACGTGATCCAGAACCCATGGCAGCATGGTCTTGAGCCCGGCCGTCTCGCGCAGGTTCGCATAAGCCTCGCGCTGCGACAACACGAAGGCTTTGTGCAGCGATTGCGCGATCCAGGGATTCTGCCTGTACACATCGCGCCGGATCACCACCGTGTGCATGATGGGAAAGATTTTGGTTTTTCGATAATATTCGCGCTCCACGGCGCCGTAATTCTCGAAAAGCCTGCGCACTTTTCCGGCGCCATTTCCAAAGGTGGAAGGCGCGCGCGCCGTGTACATGGCGTCGAGCTCGCCGCTCTCGATCATTTGTGAAAGCGTCTTGGTATCGGGAATCGGCTGCACCCGGATCGCCGGCGGGAGCGAGAGCGCGATCTTTTCGGTTCGTCCCGGCTCCTCCTCGCCACCGGTGAAGTACGGGGTGCTGGCCACCGGAATGTTGTACTCATCGCTCAACATTCCCCGGATCCACACAGCCGCGGTCATCTGATACTCGGGCGTGCCCACGCGCTTGCCGCGAAGGTCCTGAGGCGTCCGAATCCCTTTACTCGAGTTCACAAAAATGCAGGAGTGCCGGAAGAAGCGCGAGGGAAACACCGGGATCGCGATGAACGGCTGTGGCTCCTCGAACAGCGACAACACATAGGAGGACAGCGACATCTCCGACGCGTCGAATTCGTGATTTCGCAGCATGCGAAAGAACGTTTCTTCGATCGGCAAGGGAAGATAAGTGAGATCGACGCCATCCACGGCGACTCGGCCGTCCATCAGGGCGCGTGTGCGGTCGTAATCCCAGCAGGAAAGGGTCAGCCGCAGCTTGCTTTGCCCCAGGATATGCAGCGGCGTGGCGGCCAGGGCCGCTCCAGCACCTGCCGCTGAGAGAAGCTTTCGGCGGCTTACCTTGTGTCCCACGCTGATAGACTACTTGATCCGCAATAATGAAGCAAACCCTTTTATACAAACCCATGTCAACCATGAAGGCAGTCCGATTTCACACCTACGGCGCGCCCGGCGTTCTGGTCTACGAAGATGCCCCCAAACCCGAACCCGCCGCCGGAGAAGTTCTGGTCAAAGTTCATGCCGCCTCGGTGAACCCTATCGATTGGAAGATTCGCGCGGGTCACTTGCGGGGCTTTCGTGATTATCCGCTCCCCTTCATCTTGGGCTGGGATGTTTCCGGCGTGGTCGAGTCAGCGGGTGCGGGCGTGACCGGATTCGCGCCGGGCGACGAAGTGTACGGCTTTCCGGACGCCTCGCGGAACGGCGCCTACGCCGAGTACATCGCCGTCGAAGAAAGCCGAATTGCGCTCAAGCCGAGAAGCCTGGATCACGTCCATTCGGCTGCGATTCCGCTCGCCGGGCTGACCGCGTGGCAAGCCTTATTCGATACCGCGGCTCTGAAGGCGAGCCAGAGAGTCCTGATCCACGCAGCCGCCGGAGGCGTCGGGCACCTGGCGGTACAGTTCGCCAAGCTTCACGAAATCTATGTCGCCGCGACGGCGAGCGGCCGCAACCAGGAGTATCTTAAGCAGCTCGGCTGCGATCTGCCCATCAATTACGAGACCACGCGTTTCGAGGATGTCGTTCATGACTTTGACGCCGTGATCGAAAGCATGGGCGGCGAGGTGCGCAATCGATCGTGGAAGGTGCTGAAGAAAGGCGGCATCCTGGTGGCCCTGATCGGTCCGCCGCCTTCGGAAGACGATGCGCGGGCGCATGAAGTGCGCGCCACGATTATTTGGGGGCAGGCCAATCGCGAGCAGCTTACGGAAATCGCACGGCTGGCGGATGCCGGCAAGGTGCAGCCGGAAATCGCGGCGGTGTTCCCTCTGCGCGACGCCGCCGAGGCTCACCGGATGAGCGAAACCGAGCACGTGCGCGGCAAGATCGTATTGCAAGGGATCTAGATTATTTCGATGGATGCCTTCCTCCATGCCGCGATCGACGAGGCAAGAAAGGGACTCAGCAAGGGCGGCATTCCGATTGGGTCCGTCCTGGTGATCGACGGCAAGATTGTAGGGCGCGGCCACAATCAGCGGATTCAACATGGCAGCGCCATACGCCACGCCGAAATGGACTGCCTGGAGAATGCGGGGAGGCTCCAGCCTGCCGATTACCGGCGTGCGGTGCTGTACTCAACCCTATCGCCGTGCGATATGTGCAGCGGAGCTGTCTTGCTTTACAAGATTCCAACCGTCATCATCGGCGAAAACCGGACGTTTCGCGGACCGGAGGATTACGTCCGTTCGCGGGGGGTAAACGTCCAGGTGCTTGATAACTTTGAGTGTGTAGAGCTCATGCAACGGTTCATCCGGGAGCATCCAACCCTTTGGTACGAGGACATTGGAGAGTTGAACGATGAGTAATTTTCCACGCTATCCTGAAGGTACATGAGCAGCTCGTACATGGTGCGCGATCGGGTGAAAATCGACGCGCCGATTCCCCCTGGATGTGACGAGATTCTTACCCCTGAGGCGGTAGCCTTCGTCGCCGATCTTCACCGCAAATTCGATTCCCAGCGAAAAGCGCTTCTGAACCGCCGAGTCCAACGGCAGGCGGCGATCGACGCGGGCCAGATGCCCGATTTTCTCCCGGAAACGGCGGAGATCCGCAACAGCAACTACGTCGTCGGGCCCATTCCCGGCGACTTGATGGACCGCCGGGTCGAGATCACGGGGCCCGTCGACCGGAAGATGGTCATCAACGCTCTGAACTCCGGCGCCAATGTCTTCATGGCGGATTTCGAGGACTCGAATTCTCCCACCTGGGAGAACAATGTGACCGGCCAGCTCAACATGCGCGACGCGGTACTCGGCGACATTGAATACAAGAGTCCGGAAGGCAAGCAGTACAAGCTGAATGCGGAAACCGCGGTGCTCATGGTGCGTCCGCGCGGCTGGCATTTGCTCGAGAAGCACTTCCACGTGGACGATCAGCCGGTTTCCGGCGCGCTGTTCGACTTTGGCCTGTATTTTTTCCACAACGCCAAGGCGCGGATCGCCAGGGGAACGGCGCCGTACTTTTACCTGCCGAAACTGCAGAGCCATCTGGAAGCGCGGCTGTGGAACGACGTATTCGTGCATGCGCAAGAAGCGTTAGGTATTTCCAACGGAACCATCCGCGCGACCGTTCTGATCGAGACGATTCTCGCCGCGTTCGAGATGGACGAGATCCTGTTCGAGCTGCGCGACCATTCCGCGGGCCTCAACTGCGGCCGCTGGGATTACATCTTCAGCTTCATCAAAACTTTCAAGAATCATCCGAGGTTCATGATGCCCGACCGCGTCACGGTCACCATGGACAAGCACTTCCTGAAGTCGTATGTCGACCTGCTGATCCAGACCTGCCACCGGCGGGAGATCCACGCGATGGGCGGCATGGCGGCGCAGATTCCAATAAAGAATGATGCCGCGGCAAATGCGGCGGCTATGGAAAAAGTCCGCCAGGACAAGCTGCGCGAAGTGAAGGCGGGACACGACGGCACGTGGGTGGCGCATCCGGGCCTGGTTGCGGTCGCCAGGGAGATCTTCGATCAGCACATGAAGACTCCCCACCAGATTCACATCCAGCGAGAAGACGTGAAGGTGACCGCCGCCGACCTGCTCGAAGTACCCGAGGGCCAGATCACCGAGCAGGGCTTGCGCATGAATGTCGACGTCGGCATCCAGTATCTGGAATCCTGGCTGCGCGGCGACGGCTGCGTACCGATTTACAACCTGATGGAGGACGCCGCCACCGCGGAGATCTCACGCACGCAGGTGTGGCAGTGGATGCACCACGGCGCTCAACTATCGAATGGCCACAAGATTTCGGCTCCCATGATCCGCGACACCATCAAGACGCAGCTCGCTCAGATTCGCTCGAATATAGGCGATGAGCGCTACGACAAGAGCAAATTTCCGCAGGCGGCGCAGTTGTTCGAGCACATGATGGTGAGCGGCGAGTGTAAGGACTTCCTGACGCTCGAAGCGTACCGGTATCTGTAAGTGAGTCCCACGACGGCCCCGGAAACATTGGACGAACTGCGCGGGATTCTGGGGCCGCAGGGACTCATTTCCTCCCGCGAAGAGCTGCGGACCTACGAGTGCGACGGGCTGACCAACTTCCGCGTGGTTCCGAGCGCGGTGGTGCTGCCCGATTCCACGGAACAAGTGCAGGCCGTGGTGCGGGTGTGCCATCGCGAACGGATTCCGTTTGTCGCGCGCGGCTCCGGCACAGGCTTGAGCGGCGGTGCGCTGCCGGTGGCCGGCGGGATAGTAATCTGCCTGGCGCGCATGAGACGGATCCTCGAAGTCGACCTGCCGAACGCTCGCGTGGTCGTCGAACCGGGCGTGATTAATCTGGACGTCACGGGCCGCGTCGCTTCCGCGAATTTCTTCTATGCTCCCGACCCGTCCTCTCAGTCGGTGTGCAGCATCGGCGGCAACGTCGCGGAAAACTCCGGCGGCGCGCACTGTTTGAAGTACGGATTTACGACCACTCACGTGCTGGGATTGGAGGTCGTCCTGCCGGATGGATCGCTGGTGCATTTCGGCGGCAAGACGCTGGACACGCCCGGGTACGATCTGGCCGGTGTGTTTGTGGGCTCGGAAGGGACTCTGGGGATCGCCACGAAGATCACTTTGCGGATCGTGAAGCGTCCCGAGTGCGTGCGGACTTTGCTCGCCGCGTTTCACAGTCCTACGGAAGCCGGGGCCGCCGTCAGCGGCATCATCGCGGCGGGTATGCTTCCTGCTGCGATTGAGATGATGGACAACCTGGCGATTCAAGCGGCCGAGGCAGCGGTGCACGCGAATTATCCAGATTGCGGGGGACTTCTTCTCGTTGAGTTAGACGGGCCGGTTGCGGAAGTCGATTCGCTGATGGCGCACGTGGACGAAATTTGCCGGCAACATGGGGCGTCGGAAATCCGCGTGGCGCAGTCGGAAACGGAGCGGGCGCTGGTGTGGAAGGGCCGCAAGGCCGCATTCGCCGCCATGGGCCGGATCTCGCCCAACTACATCGTGCAGGACGGCGTGATCCCTCGTACTTCACTGCCCCAGATCCTCAGCGAGATCGACCAACTGAGCACCGAAACCGGATTGCGCGTGGCGAATGTCTTTCACGCGGGCGACGGAAATCTGCATCCACTGGTCCTGTACGACCGCCGGATCCCTGGTCAGGAAAAAGCCGCCGAGCGGCTATCGGAGCGTATTCTTGAGCTGTGCATCGAAAAGGGCGGATCGATCACCGGCGAACACGGGGTCGGCGAAGAGAAGAAACACATGATGTCGAAGATGTTCGCCGAGCCGGACCTGGACACGATGCAGCGGGTACGCTGCGCCTTCGATCCTTTTCAGCTTTCGAATCCCACCAAGGTCTTTCCGCGGACGCGATTGTGCGGCGAAAAACCCGGCGAATATGTGGCTCATCCTTTAGAAGTCGCGGGGGTCGCGGAACGCTTTTGAGTATCCAAGAATTGTCTAGATCGACCGTCGAGCCTGCCGACGAGAAGGAAACGGCCGCGCTTCTGCGAAGCGCCAATGAATCCGGACAGGCAGTGATCCCGACCGGTGGTGGAACGAAGCTCGACTGGGGTAATCCTCCTCGGCAAGCGGACATACTTCTTTCCATGCGCCGCCAGAACAAGGTCATCGAGCATGCCTGGGCGGATCTTACGGTGACGGTCGAGGCCGGCTGCACGGTCGCCGACTTGCAACGGACGCTCGCCCATCATGGACAGCGCCTGGCCGTCGATCCTCTGTGGCCGGAGCGTGCGACCGTTGGCGGAATCCTCTCGACCAACGATAGCGGATCACTCAGATTGGGTTACGGAGCTCTGCGCGACCTGATCATCGGCGTCACGCTGGTGCTGGCGGACGGCACCATCGCGTCAAGCGGCGGGAAAGTCGTGAAGAACGTCGCGGGTTACGACCTTCCGAAGCTCGCAACGGGCGCGCTGGGGACGCTGGGAGTGATTACGCGCGCAGTGTTCCGGCTGCACCCGCTGCCGCGAAACACCCGAACGCTGACGATCGCCACGGACGATGCGCAGGAGATGCAGCGCATTGTTTCCGCGATTCTCGGCGCGCAGCTCGCGCCGGCGGCGATTCAGGTCAGAAACGGCAGTGTCGATATCCTGCTGGAAGGCACGCTGGATGGCATCGCGGCGCAGGAATCGGCCATCGGCGCATTCGGCGCTGTGAGCGAAGGATCGCCGGCTGTGTGGAACGCGCGCGAGGAACTCTGGGGCGATAAACCGATGGTGAAGTTCACGACGCTTCCCTCACGGATCGCAGCAACGTCGGCGTTATTTTCACGCTATGTGATCCAGGCGACGGGAATCGGCTACGCGCAGTTTGACGGCGATCTCGGAACCCTTCGCAAGACTATAGAAAAAGACGGCGGGTCGCTCGTGATTTTGGGAACAACCACGCTCGACGCGTGGGGTTCGCCAGGCGATGCTTTGCCTTTGATGCGAGCGGTTAAAGCGCAGCTCGATCCCAAGGGCACGCTGAATCCCGGGCGCTTTGTAGGCGGCATCTGATGACACCCGCATTCGATCAACACCATCCGCCCGCGCCCGAGCTGATCAATCAGTGCGTGCACTGCGGATTCTGCCTGCCCGCATGTCCGACGTACGTTCTCTGGGGCAACGAGATGGATTCCCCGCGCGGCCGTATCTACCTGATGAAGATGGCCAGCGACGGCGCCACGGCCATGACCGATCCGTGGGTCCAGCACATCGATACCTGCCTGGGATGCATGTCGTGCATGACGGCGTGCCCCTCGGGCGTCGACTACGCCAAACTCATCGAGGCGACGCGCGCCCAGATCGAGCGCCGCCATCCGCGGTCCACCGCCGAACGGCTGCAACGCTGGATGATCTTCAACACGTTTCCGCGCGTCGGGCGCCTGAAGGTGATGCGCGTCTTTCTGCGCGCGTATCAGAAATCCGGTTTGCAGGCTTTGGTTCGCGGATCGGGCTTGCTGAAGCTGCTGCCGAAGCAATTGCGCGCCATGGAGGCGCTGATGCCGAAGCTCGGGACGCGCGGCGAGATCGCACCCGTGACTCCGGCGCAAGGCGAGCAGCGCAGGCGGGTGGGCCTCCTCCTGGGATGCGTCCAGCGCGAGTTCATGCCGGAAATCAATGCGGCGACCGTGCGAGTCCTTGCAGCCGAAGGTTGCGAAGTAATTGCCCCGGCGGATCAACCCTGCTGCGGCGCGCTGATGGTGCATGCCGGCGAGGAAGCGCCCGCACTCGATCTGGCCCGCCGCGTCATCGACGCGTTCGAACGAGCCGAGGTCGATGTCATCGTCACCAACGCCGGCGGCTGCGGATCGAACGTGCGCGAGTACGGCTACCAGCTTCGCGACGATCCTCAGTACGCCGAACGCGCGGCGCGATTCTCGGCCAAGTGTAAAGACGTCTGCGAGTTCCTGGGAGAACTCAGTCCCCGGGCGGCGCGGAAGCCGCTGAACCTGCGCGTCGCCTATCACGATTCCTGTCATCTTCAGCATGCCCAGCGCGTGCGAACGCAACCGCGCGCGCAGCTTTCCGCGATCCCCGGCGTCGAGATGCTGGACTTACCCGAGGCCACCCTGTGTTGCGGATCGGCCGGAATCTACAACCTGGTCCAGCCCGAAACGGCGGACGCGCTGGCCGATCGCAAGGCGCAGCACATCACGGCGGCAAGACCCAACGTCGTCGCCACCGGCAATATCGGCTGTATGCTGCAAATCGCCGCCGCGCTCGAGCGCCAGGGCCAGAAGACGCCGGTGCTCCACACGATCCAGTTGATCGACGCCTCCCTGAGGGGCGATATGCCGCCCGGCATATAGAGATGCCGTATAGTGGTACGGATGATCGTCATAAGAATGCTGAGAAAGCTTATCCCCGTCCTCCTGGCGACCGCGACGCTCGCCATGGCGCATACGGTAACCGGCCGCGATGCCGATTTCGTCCGGAACTCGACTGGAACACATATCGCGCCATTTCTCTACCTGGGCGCGAAGCACATGGTGACCGGCTACGATCACCTGCTCTTCCTGGTCGGCGTGATTTTCTTCCTTTACAAGCTGAAGGATGTAGCGGTATACGTGACCTGCTTCGCCGTCGGCCATAGCATCACCTTGCTGGGGGGAGTGCTGGGCGGAATTCACGTCAACTCGTACATCGTGGACGCGCTGATCGGACTTTCCGTGGTCTACAAAGCCTTCGACAATCTGGATGGATTTCGCACCTTGTTCGGCTTCCAGATCAACACCAAGGCAGCCGTGCTGGGCTTCGGCCTGATCCACGGATTCGGCCTGGCGACCAAGCTCCAGGAATTCAATCTCTCGCGCGAGGGTCTGGTCGCCAACATGATCTCATTCAACGTAGGAGTTGAGATCGGCCAGCTTCTCGCACTGACCGTGATTCTCTTCGTGATGACGCAGTGGCGCCGCACGGCCGATTTCGGCAAGCACGCCGTCTTGGCGAACGTGCTGCTGATGACCGCGGGCTTCCTGTTGATCGGATATCAACTCTCCGGCTACGCATTTGGGAGCGCCGCATGACCCCGGCTTCGGTGCACATGCCTTCCGCGAGCGGGTTGCTTCTGCGCCTCGCGATCGCGGCCTTGGTGGGCGCCGTCCTCACGGTATGCGTGATCATGCCTGCCGAATACCGGAAAGATCCCACGGGCTTCGGCAAACTGACCGGCTTGATCGCGCTGGCGACACCGACGGTGGCGAAACCTGCACCCGCTGCGACGGTCGCGGCCTTAACCGGCGACGCTACGCCCACGCTGACGACAAATGCGTGGTTCTTTCCCAATGAGTACCGGACCGACACCGTCAAGATCCCACTGGGTCCGGATGGCGAGATCGAATACAAGGTCGCGATGAAAGCCGGCGAGGCGATGGTCTATAGCTGGGCCGTCGATCACGAGACCGTATATTACGATTTCCACGGGGAGCCGTCGAACGATCCTAAACATGCAACCCGTTATCGCGAGGAACAGGAAAATACCAAGGGCAACGGAGCGTTCGTCGCGCCTTTCGAGGGAATCCACGGCTGGTTCTGGCTCAATCTGAGCGCGAAGCCGATCGTGATCCAGCTGAAGATGAGCGGATTCTATCAGCTCCACAAGATGGAAAAATAACTGCGGCATTCCTCAGCGCGTAAAGCTGTCGAAGACGCCCGATCCGCCGCGCAGATCGCGGGCATAGGACAGAATCACCTGAAAGCCGCCCGGCAGCCCGAGGCGTAATTGCGCACCCGCGTCCACCAGGACCTTGCCCTGCTCTCTGGGGGCGACCTGATCCCATACACGCCCGATATCCAGCACCGGACCTATGTCGAACGTCACCAGCGACGGGTGCCAGATCGTTTTGTAGAAGTCCACATTTGCCAGAGCGTACCTGCGCCCGATGGGAGCGCTGCCGCGCTTGCCGTCGATGGTGCTGCTGTGCCCGCGCAAGGGAAGATCGTAATCGCGATCGTAGGTGAGCATGAATAATTCATCGAGCGGAGCTTTTCCCAGCACGGCGCCAGCGCTGAGCCGGACGAGAACCTGATAGTCCGTTCCGCGCGGTTTGGGAAACCATTGGCCTCGCACGGACCAGTCGGTGCGGGCAAACAATCCTCCCGAGGTGCGATCGAACAAGCGGCCCGTCTCCCACGCTCCGCGGAAATCGGCGCTCAATCGGTAGTCCGGGACGTTCAGGAACCGGTAACGGAACGAAATGGAATGCGTGATCGACGGCCCGGAGACAAACTGGGATGCTCCTGGGAACGACCGGTCGGCCAGGGTCGCGCTGGTTTCCCAGGAGAACCGGTCGAAGGGAATGAATCGCATGGCTGCGCCGGCCGCGATCCGGCGCACGCGAAAATCACTCGGCTGTCCGATATTCCAGGTCTCGCTGCGCGCGTCGGTGAACAGTGAATAGCGCACTTTCGGATCGCCCTTGAGGGGTTTAGAGAAGGTGAGGCCCGCTCGCCGCATTTGCGCGTCGAAGCGGTACAGAGCCGCGAGCGTTACGCCCGCGTCGCCCAGATGTTCGCGAATTTCCAGGATCTGAAACGGGACTCCGGCTAAAACCTGGGCCGCATTGATCCACCCGGGCAATTCGCGCCAGCGAAACGTCGCGTCGAAGAATCCGTCATCACGTGCCCGCAGGTCCAGACTCAGGCCCTCGAAGGTATCGAGTCCCGTCATCCAATCCATTGTGGATCGGTACCGGCTCACGGTCAGAACGTCGCCCGGAGCGAATGCCAGGGCCCGGTCCAGCAGTTCGGGGCGTATCTTCGAATGCGGCGAAATCTCGATATTTTGAATGCGCGGCTTGCCGATACGATTCCAATGCTCCAGCGCGGCCTCGGCGTTTCCGTCGAGAAAATAGAGCGTCGCCAGAAAGTCGTTCCCGTAGGCGTCGGCTGGATCGAGATCCAGAGCCTTGCGCAGATAGTTCCGCGCCCGGTTCCGATCCCCCAAGCGGTACTCGACACCGGCCAATTCCAGAGGAAAGCGTTTGTCGTTAGGAGATTCGGCAAGGCCGGCCAGCAGTTCCTCTCGCGCCTCGCGCCAGGATCCCTTGCCCGCAAGCTCCATTCCCCGCTCGTAGTGGTCGGCAAACGCCAACTGCGCTGCGAGCAGAAAGATCAGGATCACGACTTAGGAACGGGAACCGCCAGCAATGTCCACTGCCCTGTGGCCTGCCACCGTTTCTCGAAGTCCTCGCGGGAATAGAGGCGCAGCTTCCGGTCGGCGGGATCGTTGAGGGAAATCGTCGCGCCACCGACGCCGGCCACGACGGCGTAGTGGAATGAATCCGCTCCCGTCTTCAGCGCGACGATCAAGGGGCGCCCTTGTTCGACGTGGTGGCGCAAATCGGTCCATTCGCCCGAAAATGCGAAAGCCGTGAACCCGTGAGCCTTCAGATACCGCGGCATCGCTTCGGCAGGAATCCCTTTGCGTTCCGGAGCGTTGAGTTCGCGGAAGATTTCCGGCGTATCGGCTGGCGCAGCGGTCATCCCGTGGCCGCGCCAGTAATCCATCACCATGGCTAAGGACGCGGCTCCGCACCCCTGAGGTTCCTGGGCAATGAAGGGAACATCCAGCCAGACGCCATCCGCGGCGGCCAACGTCGCGACACCCGCCGCCAGGACGAATAGAAATAGAAGTGCGATCCGGCGTTTCATCGCGCGGCGACAATGACCAGGATCAGCACCGCCGTCCCCAGGGCGATCACGATGTAGGTGAGTTCCTGGTTAGTAAGGGAGCCGGCCGCGAAGTCGGAGTTCGCCTTCTCCGCGCGTGCTGCCAGGCGAGCCAGCTCCTGATCGTTCAGCAGCGCGATCGCACTGCGGATCTGGCTGCCGTTCAAGCGCGCGCTTTGGAGCGCGTTTTCCGCTGAATTTCCGGTGAAAAATCGCTCCAGGCGGGAAACGTTTTCCTGGCGCTGCTGCCCCGCGGCCACCACGGCCGAATGCAGCTCGGATAGCGGAACTACATGCGTATCCTGCGCGAAAATAGTCGCCACGGGAAGCGCCGCAGCCATCAGGACCGCCGCCGCGCGATGAAGTAGGTTTCGAGTGCTCATCATAATCCGGTAGAAAGATACTCCAGGAAGCCTTTTTGTTGCAAAGTTTTTGCCGAATGTGAACTTTCCACCTTCCTCAGCCGCTCGATTTCGGCTAAGATCAAGAGAAGTTGCCGTTGGGTGGCACGGTGATCGGACATCGACAAGAATGGAGAATTCATGGACGGTACACTAATCGGCGAGACGATGAAGATCAAAGGTGAGGTCACCAGCCGCGAGACCTTGCAGCTCAATGGCGAGCTGGAAGGCCAAGTGGAACTGGATGGCCGCCTGACCGTCGGCCCCAAAGGAAAAGCGTCCGCCAATATCAAGGCCAAGGAAGTGGACGTCGCGGGATCTGTACAGGGCAATATCGACGCCTCCGAGCGCATCGTGCTTCGCAAGGGTGCGAACCTGGTGGGCGACGTCAGGACCGCGGGCATCGTCATCGAAGACGGCGCCTATTTCAAGGGCGGCGTCGACATCGCCAAGCCTGGCGCCAAGTAGTCCGGCACTAATTTCGCGGGCACCTCCGATGCTACTATCGGAGCATTGTGTCTACCTTCGGAACTTTTTCGCTGACATCGGATCAGCAGGCGGCGTTCGCTCGCACGCGCGCGGACTGGAGCGCGGATTCAAGCGATGCCGGGCGCACAGGCAACAAGATCGCGCGCCTGTGGTCGAAAGACGCCTCCCTATGGACCGGCGCCGATGAGAGCAACTGGCTCGGCTGGCTGGATATTGTCGAAGCCCAGCTTAACGACGCCGGCAAGTTCGACCAATTCGCCAAGGATGTAAGAGAGCGCGGATTCACGCACATCCTGCTGCTGGGGATGGGCGGATCCAGCCTCTGCCCCGAGGTGCATGCGCTCTCCTTCGGCAAACGCCAAGGTTTCCCTGAGCTGCACGTGCTCGATTCCACCGATCCGGCGCAGCTTCTGGATGTCGAGAGCCGAATCGACCTCGCAAAGACGCTTTTCGTCGTCTCCAGCAAATCCGGATCGACGCTCGAACCGAATATCTTCAAGCAATACTTTTTCGAACGCGCGGGCCGCGATGGAAGCCGCTTCATCGCCATCACCGATCCAGGATCGAAGATGCAACAGGTGGCCGAGCACGATGGATTCTGGCGCGTCTTCTTTGGCCGGCCCAGCATCGGCGGCCGCTACTCGGCGCTCTCCGATTTCGGGATGATTCCCGCGGCGGGCATGGGAGTGGACGTCCCGATGTTTGGGGGTCTCGCCCAGGGCATGGTGCACGCGTGCTCGCCGGCGTCACCTGCGGATCAGAATCCGGGCGTGGTACTGGGCGCACTGTTGGGTTCGCTCGCCCTCGCCGGTCGCGATAAGGTCACCATTATTGCGTCCCCGGGCATCTACGATCTGGGCGCCTGGCTCGAGCAACTGATTGCCGAATCCACCGGCAAGATCCGGAGGGGCCTCATTCCCGTGGATCGTGAGCCGCTGGGCGCGCCATCCGTGTACGGATCGGACCGTGTCTTCATATACGAACGGCTGGAAAGCGCGCCCGATCCGGAACAGGATCGAGCCGTGGCTGCGCTCGAAGCGGCCGGGCATCCAGTGGCGCGGCTCTCCGTGCCGGACGTGTACCACCTGGGCGCCGAATTCTTCCGCTGGGAAATTGCGACGGCCGTAGCGGGCTCGATTATCGCCGTCAATCCTTTCGATCAGCCGGACGTGGAAGCGGCCAAGATCGCGACCAAGAAACTCACGTCAGCCTTCGAAGAATCCGGCTCGCTGCCGCCCGAGAAGGACGTGGTGCGAATCGGCGACGCGGATCTCGAAGCCCGCTTGCGAGAGCTTTTCAGCTTGATCCGCGCCGGCGACTATTTCGGCATTCTGGCCTACATCCAGATGAACGGTTCGCACCAGGAAGTGTTGCAAACCGCCCGGCGCAAAATTCGTGATTCCAAGAGAGTCGCCACCGTCCTGGGATTTGGGCCGCGCTTCCTGCATTCGACCGGTCAGGCGTATAAAGGCGGACCGAACACGGGCGTCTTCCTGCAGATTACTTGCGACGATGCCAGAGATGTTCCGGTGCCGGGTCAGAAATATACGTTCGGAGTAGTGAAGGCGGCGCAGGCTCGCGGCGATCTTGAAGTGCTTCGCGAGCGCGGCCGCCGCACGCTGCACATTCATCTCGGGCCGGACGTAGGCGCGGGTCTCGCGCAACTGGCCTCGGCAGTGGAGCACGCTCTGCGATAGAGGTTCGCTCTAGTGTCCTGATCGGCGGTGGTCAATGGTACGTGCTCGCGTCGCATAGTACCCAATGCGGGTCGACATTGCGGTCAGGACAGCCTACACAGCTCCATGAGAGGAGCCGCCCCTGGGGCTCGCTCCGCGCATCAAGTCCCGCTTTATGAATGGATTACTAAGGGAATCGGACAATACCGAGGGATTCATGAAATCAAAAGCGATGTTAATTCTGTTCGGCTGCGTGGGCACTGCTACCACGTGGGCGAGCCCGATCATTTACGCAAATAATGCCGGCGAACCCCACATTGACGTGATCGATGGCGCAACCATGACTGTGACCAGCGATTTCCTGATCAACGGGGGCAGCGGTAACGGTCGCGGCGTGGTGGTTGTCGGCGACACCTTGTACTACACCCTGGCGAATTCCGGAACCGTATTCAAGCATAATCTTTTGACCAACGCCGAAGGTACGGCCTTCACTGTGGCTGGCGCGTCGGGTCTTTCGACCATTGCCTATGACGGTGCGGACTTCTGGATCGGCGACTACAGCGGGACGAATCAGGCGTATCACTACACGCCCACCGGAACGCTGCTCAGCACCGTTCACCTGGGCAACTGCACGGGGTTCTGTGATGGACTGGAATTCTTTCTGCAAAACGGCCAGGGACGGTTGATCTCAAATCGCGGCGATTCTGAAATCGGCCCGTACGATGTCTATGACACGTCGGGGAATCTGGTGCAGGCCGCATTCATCACCACCACCTTCGGTGCGACGGGAATCGCTTTCGATGGCACCAATTTTTGGGTCTCGGATCGGACTAGTCAGAAACTCGCGCTGTACAACGGTACAACTGGAGCTCTGATCAGTGACCGCACGATCACCGGAACGACCTTCGGACTGAACGTCGAGGACCTTTCTGTCGACTATACCTTGGTCCTTCCGCCGCCTACCGGTGTCCCCGAGCCGTCGACTTGGCTGTTGCTATCAAGCGGCTTGGGCCTCGTGTTGCTTGTGTCGAGACGCAGGCGATTTGAGAATCTTTCCTAACGGTCTCAATCAGTAGGGCAGGCCGTGGCGCCGTGCGTTAGCACGCCCCTGCTGCCTTGTTCCCAGAGTGGCGTCCGCCTTCCCAACTGCCTTCCCAACCGCCTTCCCAACTAAGATAGATACATCTTGGCTTCATGCGGCACAACTTTCCCAAGCCGATGTACAATGCAGAGTGTGGGTCTAGTAGCGTTAGCGGCGCAATCCAGGAAACAAAAGTCTCGCGAGGGTTCTCACATCTCGCACCGAAGCATCTGGCGGACGCTGTGAGTCATTTGGTCAGTTTTGCAACTAGCGCCAAAACTGATACCACTTCGGCGGGTACCTCGTAAGTCATTGACGGGCCGGTAGCTCAGTTGGTAGAGCATCGCACTTTTAATGCGGTGGTCGCGGGTTCGAGCCCCGCCCGGCTCACCAAATTTTTCAAGCATTTGCGCAAGCTCCTTTCTAGCGCTGACACCGACGACTGACACCATGGCCTAGTGCACCGCTCCTTTTTCAGCCTTTGAGGTTTCCTTCGAGTTGAGGTGCAGCTCCAGTTTCCCGGCCATCTCTCGGAGGCGGCGCTCGCTCACGATGTGGTAGCGATCGAAGACGGCGCGCGTCCGGTGACCTGAAATCTCCATGGCTTCTTTTTCCGAGAGGCCGGCTTCGATCATGTTGGCTAACGCCGTGCGCCCTGAGATCGTGGAATAAGGCTGCTGGCACTTTGGCCGCAGTTCACGCCGCTGTCCAGACCTTGCGGAGTGCCGCAGAACTGGCCGTGGCCGTCCAGAAACGTTCGGACTCTTGATGATCTGGCGCAGGCGACCGCCAAGTCCCGATACCGCTCCGTAGCGTCGCGCCCACTCGCGGAGATGGCCGTAACAATTGGGATGCTGGCGAGAGTGCCGGAGAGTTGTGATTTGACCGAGATCGCGCGGCCCTACAACCAGTCCGCGTTCGAGATCATACGATCCGCTGCGGAGATTGCCAGCGAAGCAGGGGTCAATGGATGACCTATTCAGCGCAGTGATGCTTGCCAGAACACTCGAACGAGACAAGAACGGTGACATCTTCAAATGGGTACGGTCGATCATCGAGCAGTGGCCGAAAGATAGCGAATACCGGAAGAACGCGGAGGAACTGATGCAGCGCACGCGGGCGAGGCTGGATGGCGCACAGTTTGAGGGCGATATAGAAACCACCCCCGCCAGGTGCACCACAATATTCTGACCTCCGCAGGCATCGATCCGGCCAAAGAACCGTGGGTGAGTCTCATCGATCTCGCGATAAAGGATGACGACCCGAGCCGCGTGCTCAGCGACTGCGAGCATAAGACCGTGATGTACCACCCGGCCGGCGATCCCATGCTTGTTCGATTAGCGCTGGAACGCGCGAACCCGAAGGTCATCGGATGAAACGTTTACCGATACACGCTCGGCGGACCGTCCTTGGACAAAATCGATCAGGAATTCAAGAGAAGGTTTTGTAGCACGTGCCTGAAACGCTCTCCCAGACCGTCGGGTCGGAAATTCTATGATCAGCAACCGGGAATGCCTGCAAGTGGGACGCACGTATTTTACACTGTATTCGCTATGACCGGTTTTCCTATACACACGGAGATCTGGCAAATCTGGGCACTTCGACCGGGATCGGGCTAGTGCGGTTAAGGATTCGGCAACGAGATTCTACCGGGTTGGTCGCTGATCTTTCGCCGCCGAAGCGCTCATCAGTTTGCGAAGAAGAGCTTCCGTCTTTTCTTCACGCCTTGGAGGTTGCCCTTCAAAGTAGACGCCTTCCGCCCATTCCAACGGAGTTCGTCCCTCGCCTCGTGCACCGCCGTCTGTGCTCCCAGTGTCCCTGGCGTCCACCTTGGCGCCATTGTCCACCAGGAATTGAACTCCTTCGGGCAATCCCTTGAACGCCGCGCCGTGCAGGGCAGTCAGCCCGGAGGGTCCTCCAGAATTAGGCTTGCCGTCGTTCACCGCATTCACATCGTTGCCTAATTCCACACAAAGCTTGAGTACTTCCAACAGATTCTCATTGCGTGTGTATACCAGGCTAGGAAGCCACCCCACTCCTGCGGCGGCCATCAGCGGCGTCGTTTTGTCCGACGCTGTGATTCCCGGATCCGCGCCATTGGCCAGCAGAAGACGCATGACAACAATGTCGGTTGAGTACGCAGCTCGCAAGAACGGCGTCGCGCCCACTTCGGACTGCCAAGTCGGGTTAGTTCCGCCGCGATACGGCAATTTTCCGGTCAGACGGGCGTTCACATTCGCGCCATGATCCAGGATCTCCTTAATCAGGTCCAACGGATCCATGGTGTCTGGCTTCGCCTGAGGCACGTCGGTGGTCATCACATTGCGCATATCCACCGCTCCGTACAACGCTCCCATCCCGTTGCCGTCTACGATGTTCGGGTCCGCACCCCTATCCAGAAGAAGTTTAGCGAGTCCGAAGTGGGCATTGATAATGGCCACCACCAATGCACTGGTTCCGTCGGCCATGGTCAGGTTGATATCGGCTCCCGCGTCCAGCAGAACACGCACCGTTTCCGGATGGTTTTGCCGAGCCGCCAGGATCAACGCGCTAATGCATCCTCCGCCCGTCGCCTTAGTTCGGATAGTTCCTCCCGCCACTCCAAAAACCGGAGGCAGCCGGAGGGGGCCTCCGGATGGCGGGCAAGCGAGCGGGGCAGCACGCCCGGCAACCGGCGCTTGGCCCTTCTTCTGGGCAGTCTTCGCCGCGCCTCCGCCGCCTCGGCCGCCTGCGGGCGGAAGCTCGGCGATCGAACGGGCATTCACGTCCGCACCATGCTCGATCAGCAACTTGACGGCTGCGGCATGCCCTTCCGAAGCCGCCCAAATCAAGGCCGTATCGCCTCTGGAAGTCTCGTGGGCATTCACATTGGCGCCATGGTCCAACAGAACCTGCAGCGCTTCCACGTTGCCTGTGCGCGCCGCCATCATTATCGGCGTCTCGCCGAGTTCCGAAAGTGCACCATTCGGGTCCGCGCCAGCCTTCAACAACTTTTCAATCATAGCCGCACTCCCGTTGATGCAAGCGAGAGACAGGGGCGTAACGTCAAAGCGATTTACTGCCTTCACATTGGCGCCGGCTTCGATCAGCAGGTCCGCCATGTCCAAATCATCGAGGCGTGCCGCCCAATGGAGCGCCGTCGCGCCATCTACTTGCGGCGCGTTGACATCGGCCTTTCGCTGCAGCAGGGAGCGCACGGCTGAGATATTTTTGTTCATCGCCGCATCCGCGACCTCGCTGACGACGGCGCTCACGCCGCCGGTCAACAGCAACATGGCTACGACGGCACATCCCGCGATGAAACGTCCAACGCTCATTCGTCGTTCTCCTTTCGCCAGCAACTACGCGAGTCAGAACTGGAAGCGTGCGACCAGCATGCCTGCGCGTGGATCCCCGGTCGTTGCCGTATTGATATATCCGAAGCCCGCAGTAGTTTGGCCGGTCGCGGTCGTGCTTTGCGTCGCGAAGGCGTTCGTACTGGTGGGGGCGTTAAATTGCGTACGGTTGAAGACGTTGGTAAACTCGGCGCGAACCTGCAGGTTGGCGCGCTCCCTTATCCGGAAGTTGCGGCCCAGACTCAAGCTCTCGGCCGGGATGCGCCGCTGCCGGTAATCGTTGTAGAAGGTGGCGGCGGTGCCCCACTGCCCCACCGGCGGATTAGACCACGCCTTCGGATTCAAAACGAACGTCGTATTGGGATCGAAACAGTGACAGTTGAGGTCCTCGGTGAAAAGAGACTGGCCGGGCACGCGATTCACGAAAGCGTTTTGAAAGACATAAGATCCCAGGTTGGTCGTGGACATGGGAACGTGGATCGGGATTCCACTGGCATAGCGCAGGACCGCTCCGATGGTCCAGTCGCGCACGACCGCCGACGTCGCTTTAGACGCAAAACCGTTCCCGACCGTGAGCTTGGGCGTCGTGTAATTCCCGCTTATGATCAAAGCCTGCGGCTGATCGGTGGAGCTCAATTGTTTGTTTATACCCCGATTGAATACATCGGTGGGATACGGGTCAAAGTAGGCATTATTGTTTTCCGCGCCCAACACCAGATTCTTGGACCAGGTGTAGCTGACCACGAAGTCCAGACCGTGCGAAAACCGTTTGGTTACTTTGGTTTGCAGCGCATCGTACCAGGTGTCGCCCAGGGGGTTGAAGTGATTCACCACCATGGTGTACTCCGGCATGGGCCGTAGTGCTTGGCTCACAGAGAGGCCGGTCGGGAAGCCCGGGTAGGGCGCGCCACCGAAGCCGCGTGATGCTGCCAGCGGGGAATTCACCGGAGACGTCAGTAGTGCTAAGTCGGCCGGATTGTTCAAGCTGAGTCCATTCGCGGTCAGCCTCGGGATGTCGATTGCATCGGAACTGAACGGAGACAAGGTATAAGAGGCCCACCAGACGCCACGGTTGCCGACGTAGGTCGCTTCCGCCACCAGATCGTGGGTGATCTCCCGTTGCAGCCCGAAGCTCCATTGGATTGTCCGGGCGGGCCAGCCGGCGTGCCTATCCAGGTAATTGGTAGCATTGCCTATGGTCCCAGGCAGCGGCAGCAGCCCGGGGTTGAAGTCTGGGAACTTGACTTTGTAGGGCAGGCCGTCCCGCAAATAGAAGGGAGGCGTGATCCCATATGACGGGGCGCTGAAGGGCTTGTTGGAGCCGGTATTGCCCGCGAACGATCCTTCATTGCTGGTTGGGGAGTAAGAGATGCCGGCGCCCACGCGCAACACCGTCTTGCTATCCAGCTGGTACGCCAGACCTAAGCGTGGTCCGAGGGCAGCCGGATAATTGTGCGCAAACTCGCAGTTGCAACGCCCTCCTCCGTATCCCTCAAAAATGATGCCGCCGGGCTGCCCGCCCGCGCTCGGGTTCGGCGTGTTGAAGGAGACGTTCAACATGTAGCCGTAATGCTCCTTCAGGTAAGTTTGATAATCGTAACGCAGGCCGAGGTCGAGGGTAAGCTTGCGCGTCACTTTCCAGTTGTCTTGGATATATCCCGCCATCGAATGGTTCCCCAGCCGTTGCACGCTCGGAACGGAAATGTATCCGCTATCCGGCGAACCTATGAGGAAACTGGCATAGTTGTATCCGACGGAGCCGCCGCCAATCGAAGTGACCTGCCGGGATACTCCGCCGAGGGCCGGAAGTCCCGTCTCCGTGGCAAGGAAACCTATGCTCCCATTCGCGAACCCCTGGCCATTGGACCAGAATCCGTTAACAATCACTTCGCCGCCGACCTTGAACGTGTGATTGTTGTGGACCCAGGTGAGGCTGACGGTCGACGTCGGCTTCCAGTTTATCGCGTGCAAAGGACCCCCTGAGGCGAAACCTGTACTAAAGCCTCCCTGGGCTTGGCTCAGCCCCGTAAAGTTCGGAAACAGGGAAGGCTGTGCGTATGCTCCAGTGAAGCTCAGCTGTGCCACCGGATCGAAGGCTTGCTTAGTTGGATTGTTTACGTAGTCCACGAATCCAACGCCCACATGCAGCAGCATCGTGGGCGTCAGAGTGTAATCGACGTTCACGCGAGTGGTCTGCGAATGCGTATCGACGGTCGCGGCCGCAAGCGGGTAAGGAAAGGCGCCGTTATTGGGAGATTGCGTGCCGTTCCGCGACCAGTATCCAGACAGTTTCAGGTTGGAGCTGAGCGAATGATCAAGTTTGATCGAAACGTTGCTCGTAAGTCTGTTATTGCTGTAGACAGGCAAATAGTTATTGATCAACCCGGAATTGGAGGGCTGAGGGAGGAAAGTCTGGGCTTTCATAGCCACCGGGTCCAGTTGTTGCACCGGAATGATATTGCCCGGGTACGGATCCGTGTACGGAACGCCGTCGATCAGCCGCAGCGTGGTCGGGTCGTAAATCGTGTTTTCCAAAAGCGTGCGGCCGATCCCGTCCTTCCCGAGAGCACGGCCGGTCAGGACCTGACTCATATTGCCCTGCCGCATCAGCAGTGTGGGAATGGTGGTCTTGACGTTGTTGGTAATGGTGGTCTCGCGGAACTGTTCAAAATTGAAGAAGAAGAAAGTTTTATCGTGACCGTTGTAGACCTTGGGAATCCACACCGGACCCCCAAAGCTGCCTCCGTAGTCGTTGCGGCGCGCGCGCGGCCGAAGCAGGTTACCCTTACCGTCGTTGGTGAACGGAACGCCTGCGTTGAGCGCTTCATTCACGAAATAGTCGTAGCCGCTGCCGTGAAACTGATTGGTCCCCGATTTCATGGTGAGGTTAAAAAGACCGGAGCCCGCTTGCCCGAACTCCGCTGAGTAATTGCTGGTCTGGATCGCATACTCCTGGACTGCCTCTACGCTCGGTTGGTTTGTGGAGGTGTCGGAACGGCTAAACCCATTGGTCGCATCCTGACCCTCGATCCGGATCCCTTCCGTGTTGCTTTCGTTTCCGTTCACCTTGAGCCGGCTATCCGGGGCCCAAGACACGCCCGGAAGCACGTTCATCACCGAGTACGCGCTGCGGATGCCGCTGGCGCCCACGTTGGTCGACCCGATCCCCAGCACGGGCAGGCTGTTCAGGGTGTCCGCGGTGACGTTGTGGCTCAACTCCCCGCTCTCGGTCTTGAGCAACGGGGCTGTTTCCGTGACCGTCACCGACTCGGTGTTTGAGCCAACCTCAAGCGCCACGTTGATGCGCACGGTCTGCTCCACTGGAACGGCGATGTTTTGGCGGACGTACTGCTTGAAGCCCGGCACGGAAACTTTCAACTCATAGTTGCCGGTCGGCAGTTGGACCACGTAGTTCCCGGTGGCCGAACTCCCCACCTGGTACTGCGCGCCGGTTGCCATATTCCGCGCCTCAACCGCCGCGGCAGCGACGACGGCTCCAGCGGGATCGGCAATAGTCCCAGTGATCGTGCCGTTTTGGGCGAACACGTTCATTCCAAACAAAAAACATAGACCTACGACCGTCGATACACGTATTAGCACCTTTTAATGGCCCCTTCCCCGGGTTCTATCTTTATCACTGCTTTCCCCTTGAGGTAAATAGCCAATTCTAGCTGTACAGGGGATTTCGACCGTCTGCCGTTCCCTATTTCTCGCGTAGCAAGAAGTCTTAGAGCTCAGCAAGAACCTGAGCGAAGCTTTTTGTAACTAGCGTCCCCAACGGGCCAGGGACTTGATGTTGCCGTTCGCGGCTTCAGTCGGCGCAGAGCAATGGCTTCGGAGAATAGCAGAATTAATCCTTACCGTGCCGGAGTCCTCCATCAAGACTGGCCGAGAGCCGAATCTAACGGGCCTTCCCGAGCAGTCCCAGCGCCTGAAGCGCCTCCTCCCGCACACCCGGTTCCGGACTCGCGGCAGCTTTCTGAAGGTGCGGAAGCGCTTCCGCCACGTCTCCCGAGTCGGCAAGCAACTCACCGAGGTCGAGGTGCGCGCGCCCGAATTCCGGCCGGAGCTTGATGGCCTCCTGATATTGCGACGCCGCGGGTTTCACCTGTCCTCTGGCCACCAGCAGGTTACCGAGTAGGTCGTGGGCTACCGGATTGCCGGGATCAATCTTTAATTCCGCCTCCACCTGGCGTTGCGCCTCCTCGAATCGGTTCACTCGTGCCAGCGCGAGCGCATAGTTCTGGCGCGCCGCGGCATAGTTCGGATTGAAGCGTAGCGCGGCTTCGAAGTGGTAGCGGGCTTCCTCAAAGCGCCCGGACGCCGAAAGCACGTTACCCAGATTGCTGTGCGCTTCCGCGTAAGCCGGTCGGATCCGGATGGCTTCTCGGAAGGCCGGTTCAGCGCGCGCCAAATCGGCGCTCTCGAGCAACACGGCGCCCAAACTGTTGTAGACTTCCGGGTCCTCATCCAGTTCGGTGGCCTTTTCGAACGCGGCAATGGCCTGGGGTTTCGAGCCCAGGTCCACGTAATTCAGACCCAGCTCGTGCCATGTGGCGGCGTCCGCAGGCGCCAAATCCAAAGCCCGTTTCAGAAACTCGGTGGCGCGGGAAGGCTGCCCTGAGGATCGTAAGGCGACTCCTAGTTTTCGCAGCGCCGGCAGGGAGTTCGGTTCACGCCGGACCGCATCCTCATAAATCGGCAGGGCCTTTGCCATTTGGCCGTTGTCACGCATCGCGTCGGCCAGCTCCAAATAGAACTGCATCGGTCCCGGATGATATTTGTCGATCGCTGCGGCCAGCGCCGTGATTCCCGCGCTCAGATTGCTCTTCTGGCTCACCTGCGCTACAGCCAGATACAGTTCACGGTCCGGCCCATTCGGCAGGTCCTGGGGATAGTACAAAACCACCTTGCCGCGGTAGCCGTTGTCTTCCGTTACGTGGCTCTCCGCGAGTGGCGCCAGCAGATCGCGCTCCGGCTTGCGGCGCTGGATGTAGTGATCCGTCATCACCGCGTGGACCACGTCGTCGGTGCGGCGCTTGGGCATGTGGCAGCCGATGCAGTCGGCCGATTGCGGATGCTTGCCTGATGCCGCCAGTTGTTTCACCGCGGCATCATGGCACTGGCTGCACACCCCGTTATAGTGCCGCACCGCTTCCTCGCCGCGCGGAATGTCGTGCGGGTTATGACAGGTGGTGCAGAGCAGCGCGCCCCCACTCTTCTGAAAACACTCCGAGCGTCGCAACCGGTAGGCCGCGCCCGCGATCTCGAACTTATCGTCGTAACTGCCGCCGGGGGAGGCACTGCCTGGTGCGTGATCGAACTGGAGCATGAAATCCCCCAAAGGTTCGCCTGGACGGTAGGAGAACGGACTTCGCCCGTACCTCACGATCGAATTGGGCAAGCGGCTGCTGGTGGTTTCGAGGTGGCATTGCATGCACACTTCCATCTGCCTTTCCGGGTTGAGCCGCGAAGGGTTCACGATGGCCTTGCGTATGTCCTCGGGTTTGGCGTCCCCGCTCTCGGCCGCCTGCACATGCTTGCCGCCCGGCCCGTGACACCTCTGGCAATCGATGCCTTCCGGGAGGCGTCCGGGGAACACCGTGTCGGCTCCCGCCTCGCCGCTCCCGGCCGGAACCTCGGGAAATCCGTTGTGGCAGAACATGCAGCCGTAGGTGATAGTGCGGCTGAAGCCGGGATGATCCTGATGATCGTAGCCGGGATTCATCGCCCAGGAGCCGCCCTTTTCCGCGTACCGGGCGAGCGGAAGCTCCACCAGCTTGTTGCGGCTGGTGCGGTGCAAGTACGCCCGCACATGATTGCCGGATCCCACCACGAAGTCGATCTCTTTCTCCATGATGTTGGTCTCTTTCCCGTCGAAGCCGATCTGATACCGGCGCTGGTAAAACCGTCCGTCGCGCTCCAGCATCGTAAAATAACTCTCTGACGGTTTGTGATAGAACGTGGGGGCGCTTTTGTTATCCCCGATGGTGTTGCTAAGCACTGGCTGGGAAAAGGAACGGCCCATTCCCGTGCTCCGGTAAGTTTCCCAAATGTCCGCGTGGCAGCCGGCGCAGATCGCGGGATCGACGTAGCCGGCGATGGAGGCGCTAGCCTGTTGAGGCGCTTCGTGAGGCGTTGCGGCGGAGCGGAGGCGCGTGAAGTAGATCACGCCCGCCAACACGGCAACCAGGACGAGTCCCGCAACCCACCACCGCACCTCACAATTCTAGACCTCAGCTCGGCGGATCGGCAAGAGAATTGAATCGGGTATTTTACTCCGGCGACTACAGATCGCGTCCACGAATGGCCGTTCCAACCGGTTCCCACAAGGCGATGTCGGAATTGGGGCTGAACGATGGGGCGCGCCGAAATCCCTGCGCCCGCTGCAGCGGGAGGGATGCCAGGTTCCCGCGGCGATTCACAATCGCGGTGGCTGGTCTATGCTCGCACGACTCCGTTCGCACAAAACGAATCTCGGCACGCTTACCGGCAAAATGATTGAGCCTATTCTGAGAAACGATCCGCGGGTCTTAGTTATGACCGTAAGTTTTGACGAGATAATCGATCAAAATAGAAGTTTCGGCATCCGACACCTCGGCACCTCTACCTTTCATTTGATCGACCACTCCTTGCCATTCAGCTTTAGACAAGTTCTGACTCGTAACCCGGCTAAGGTTATGACAGCTCGTGCATCCCTTTTCGAGAATTTGCTTAGGGTCCGGGGGAGAAAGTGCGGCACCTCGGCCACCTCTTCCACCGGCAGCGATTGGCGGCTGGGCCGATAAAATCTCGGTGATGCTTGGGGCCTGCTTGCGGATGGCCGCATAAAGATCGGCTCGGGTGACCGCACCGGGCCCGTGAAGAGGAAGGATCTTTTCAAAATCGAGCTTTAGCCTTTCGACGTTATCCACCAGATTCGCTGTACCCGGATTAACGGCAGTCGGCGAGGTAGTTGCGGCTTGCGGGGTGTAAACGTCCGCCTCAATCAGGATCTTTTCTTGCGTCAGGAACGCCAAGAGAATTCCATCGTCGTGCGGGCTGCCCTTGATCAGATGAATCTCGAGTGTGCGAGTGCCATCGCTGAGAATCTTCTTCTCGGCGACAGTTTCAATCTTGGCTGTTTCACGTGACTGAGCCAGACGATCGGGGTTTAGGGTTCGCGGCGCCGCGAAAGCCTTCTCATAAAAAGCCCTATTAATTTCCTGGGTGACGATGGTAGCGCCTTCAGCCACATACGTGCGGAGCCCTCCAGAGTGGTCGAAGTGATGATGAGTGTTGACCAGGTACCTAATGGGCTTATTCGGAATCAGTCTCTTCACTTCGGCGATAACGGCCAGCGAGCGTTGCTCGTTCTGCGGTGCTTCGATGATCACGGAGTGGTCGCCGAACTCAATCGCGACGCTATGATGCGTTCCGCCCTTAAGATAAAACACCCCGTCGGCAATTTTCTCGGATTGGACCGACATATCCCGGGATGCCCCGTCTGCCGGAGTCTGCGGCGGCTGGATATTCACCGCTGCATTAGGTTTTGCACTTGAAACCGCCACAATCAGGACCGGAAAGCCTGCTTGCTTCTCGATAATCATCGTTGGGAATTGAACGCCGCCAAAATCCTTGTAAACGCTATAGGACGCTTCGGCCAGCATGTCACCCAGCACATCGTTGTCGATCCAGGTCTGCACTTTCTCGACCATATTCCGATCGTTGATATATCCGGCAACCTTGTACTTGTTCTGCAGTGAAAATGTAACGACGCTGTATTTCGTGCCGCCTACGGTCTCCACCCTTGCCGTGGCGCTATTGGCCATAGCTCCCTTAAGGAAGCTAAAGGGATTCAGCCAGAAATTAAATTGGGTGGCCCATGGGGCGTTTGGCAGAATGTATTGGTTTTGAGTCTGATCCCCGGTACTCTGAGCACGCACCATCTGCACATGCGAAGCCATGGAGCTGAAGTCAATCTCACGCGTATACGATTTTACCCGCACCACCGGCCACGCAGCGGTCGGATTGATGTTCTGTCCGATTCCGGCACTGGATCCCGTGCCCGAAAATTGGATCGTCTTCAGGTTGTCCGCGCCCATCGTTTTAACGACGTTCGCGACGACGGCACTCGCGTCCTGCGCCAGGATCGCTGCTGGAACGGCGGCGAGCACACACACCAGCTTACACACCGCTACACAGTGCTTGCGCATGCTTCCTCCCTAGAGGCGCGTAAGGATATTAGATTTCAACCCGTCCGTTGCTGTCGCCAACGGTTTCCCGCTGAACCCCGAACTTGTCGAGCACTCCCACCAGAAGGTTGGACAACCGAGTGTTGTCGGGTGTCTTGAGATGACGCCCACCCTTGAGCTGCCCCGACGCTCCTCCGGCAACCAGGACCGGCAGCGGAGCATGATCGTGTTCGTTCGCGTTGCTCATGCTGCTTCCCAGCAGGATCATGGAATGGTCCAGCAAATTGCCGTCGCCGTCAGGCGTGGACCGCAACTTATCCAGGAAGTACGCGAAGAGCTGCATATGATACTTGTTGATCTTCGCAAAAGTTTCGATAGCCGATGGCTTGTTCCCGTGGTGCGATGCGCCATGGAAGGAAACGGTAACGCCGCTGTCGGGGTAGGTGTGGTTGCTGTTGTCGCGAGCATACATAAATGTCGAAACGCGCGTTATGTCCGCCTTGTACGCCAAAGCCTGCAGATCGAACATTAACTTGCAATGTTGGTCGAAGGATTGCGGCACACCGGCCGGAACGTCCACTGCCGGGGCGTCAGCCGAAACCTTCACAGCGATCTGGAGACGCCGCTCGATCTCGCGAATGTCTTCGAGATAGTCGTCAAGCCGCTGACGATCGCTTGGACCGATCACCTTTCGGAAGTGAGCCACATCGTGGGTAATCGAATCCAGAATGCTGCGGTCTTCCTGCCTCCGCGCGACCCTCTGCTCAGCGTTAGTCCCATCGCCAAACAGGCGTTCAAACACAACCTGCGGGTTCACCTCCATGGGGAGCGGTTTCGTAGGCGTTTCCCATGAGATCGTGTCGACATAAGCGCAGCTATACCCATAGCCGCATATGCCCGTGTAGCCGATATCCTCGATGCCCAGCTCGATTGAAGGCAACAGCGTGTCCTGGCCGATCTTCTGGGCGATCATTTGATCGATAGTCGTGTCCAGATGGACGTCCACGCCGGAGGTATGCTTGGCGCGAGCACCGCTGAGGAATGCCGCGGCGGAGCGGGAATGATCGCCACCGCTTTCACCGGGGGCCGGGCCCGCCGTTGTAGCTTCGAGGCCGCTGACAATTAACAATCGGTCCCGGAAGGGCTCGAGGGGGCTCAAGATTGGTTTGAACTCGAAGTTCGTGCCTTCCGTCGCGGGTGTAAATTCGCTCATGATGGCCCCGTGCGGCACATAGATGCCGCAAAAGCGACTCTTCGGGCTTGCCGCTGTCTTACCCAGTGGCGTTTGCGCCGGCACCATCGCATCAAACAATGGCAGGGCGAGGGTTATACCCGCGCCGCGGAGAAACGTCCGCCGAGGAATGTGTTTCTTCGTGATGAACATTGCCGTAGTCTCCCTTATTTATTTCCGGACAGCACTTTCTTCTACGTTTACCTTCATCTGAAAGGGCGGGCTCTTGACGATGCCCACGATGATCGATGAGAAACGGTTGTCATTGCGGGACGCGTCTCCTACAATCGCGCGAACCGCCGGCATATCGTAGTATTCGACACTTCTGCCGATGGCATACGTCAGAAGCTTTTCGGTCACCGTCCGCAGAAATTGGTCCGAGTATACCAGCAGAGCCTTCCGCAGATTCACCGGGCCGTCCACCTTGGTGCCGTCCACCAGCTGTCCGGACGCATCGATCGGAAGGCGCCCATCCAAGGTTCGCCATTGACCGACTGCGTCGAAGTTTTCGAGCGCAAAGCCGATGGGATCCATCATCTTGTGGCAGCTTGCACAGGGCTCTTTCGCGCGGTGTTCTTCCAGCCGGCTGCGAACCGAAAGAACCTCGACCGTATCAGTTCCCTTATCGGTCGGTCTTACGTTCTCCTTCAATGCAGGCACGTTCGGCGGTGGCTCGGGTGGAGGAACGCCGAGGATGTTTTCAAGAATCCATTTGCCGCGCAGAACGGGGGAGGTGCGAGTGGCTAGCGAGGTGACCGTCAAAATGCTTCCTTGACCCAGCAATCCGCGGCGAGGGTTGTCGGCATTGAGCGTAACGCGTCGGAACTGGCTCCCATAAATGTCGGGCATGCCATAATGCTTCGCCAGACGCTCATTGACAAACGTATAGTCCGCCGTTAGCAGATCCAGGACGTTGCGATCTTCACGAACAATGCTGTCAAAGAATAACTCTGTCTCACGCCGCATGGCCTGCCGCAGATTGTCGTCGAAATCCGGAAACTCCTCCATGGCCGGAACCAAGCTTTGTAAATTCCGCAAGTACAACCACTGGCCGGCGAAGTTGCTCACCAGTTCCTTCGATCGGGGATCGGCCAGCATTCGGCGAACCTGCTGCTCCAGCACCGCCGAATCCTTGAGTTTGCCTTGCGTGGCCAGCTTCACCAGCTCATCATCCGGGAGGCTGCTCCACAGAAAGAACGACAAGCGCGAAGCCAACTCTAGGTCATTGATACGATAGACCTCTCCAGGCTTGGCAGGACCGCGCTCGAAGCGAAACATGAATTCAGGGCTCGCTAAAATCCGCCGAAGTGCCATTTCAATTCCGCCGTCAAAGCTTCCCTTGCTGCGGCCCACCTGGTAGAAGGAAGTCAAGGTTTCCAGGTCCTGATCGGTTATCGACCGGCGAAATGCGCGACCTGCGATGGCCGAGAGGATTTTTTTCGCACAGGGCAGTTCCTGCTGCTCGTTGGCGGGATGGCATGTGAAGATCCGCCGCCGGCTGGCGGTGTCCCCGATACCTGTGGTTTGGTACGGACCTCTAATCGTGACGCTGCCGACGTGCGGCACAACCGTCCACACTCCGCCAGGGAACATGCTACGCAAATACGGCTGCAATGTGTCTTCAACCGGCGCATAGTTCTTGGCAGCAAAGGTGACGCCAATCGACCGCAAGCCCGCTTTGACCGGAATCCGCACTTCCAGATCCGGCGCACTCGCAAGATTGAATAACTTCACCCTCTCGCCGTCCACGCTAACTTCGAGTTCCTCGCCTTTTGTGTCGGCAGCGCCAGAACCAACACCGCCGTCTTTGCCTCCCCGCGATAGCGTCGTCGCGATCAAGTATTCGCCATCGACTGGGAAATTATGCCGAAGAAGTACGCCTCCGCGCGTTCCGAAGGGAAGACCTTCCACGTGTGTGTCCTGAGTGAGGTCGTTCGGCAGAGCGTATACTTTTTCGCTTACTGGGGTTGCGGGGTCGCCAACAGCCTGGCGGCTGATCCTTGAGGCCGCTGACAGATATCGCTCCATTAACGCCGGGGAGACGCCCAAGGCATCCGCGTTGTTGTCGAAACCTGAACTCGAGTCGTCAGCCGGCAGAAGCGACGTCGGGTCGATCTCAAGCGAAAGGAGGTCGCGGATCGCGTTCGCGTATTCGTTTCGGTTGAGACGGTGGAGGGCCGGAGCCCCTGGATTGGCCTTGGCGGCGGCTGAGCGGTCGAGTTCCGACTCCAGACGCGTGGCGAAAGCCTCAATGGTTGGCCGATCAGGCCGCCGCGCCCCGGATGGAGGCATCATCCCAGCCCTCAGCTTACGAACGACCCTTTCCCATACCTCGGCGTTTTGCGGCACCTGGGCGACATCCATCTTGTCCAGCATCAGACCCGCCGTCTTAGCTCGCTGGTTGTGGCATCCGACACAATACTGGTCGAGAAAGGCACGTTGGTTGGCCGCAGGCGATTGCGGACGAGGAGCCTGGCCATACCCTGACGCGGCCAAAACAAGAACGATCCAGCCTAGCAGCAGAGTCTTACGTACAGGGGCCTTTTCGCCTAGTTGGGTGGAAACCCTTGGCATACACACGAAGTGAGCTTATCATGAGCGTTTGGCCGGGTATATAGCCAATTCAAGCTGTTTTCAACTGTTTAAAGGAGCCCGGATCGTATCGCCGAGGGGCATATCTTAAAGGTTTGGTAGCGTGGGGTCTCTTGACTTATCGGCAGAGAGGATTAGAATACCAAACGGATGTCGTCCCGACGCAGCCCCGTGGGCTTGACGTTAAGCCTGCTGCTGAGCTCCTTGAACTTGCTAGGGCTAGATCCTTCCAAGGCATTGACGCAATACACGCGCACGGTATGGACACAGGCTCAGGGGCTCCCCCAGGACACCATTCGAGCCATTACGCAGACGCAGGACGGCTACCTTTGGCTCGGGACAAATGAGGGATTGTCCCGCTTTGACGGCAACGAATTCGTCACCTTCGCGAAAGACGATAACTCGCTCCCCGGAAACGCTGTTACGGATCTAGTTGCCAGCCAAACGGGTGCTCTATGGATCGGCACGGCCGGCGGACTCACCCGTTATTCCGACGGGCAGTTCGCAACCTTTACGCCAAAGGACGGCCTGCCCTCTGGAAGTGTCACCGCCCTCGCGGAGGATCACTCGGGCGTACTGTGGATCGTCGCGGGTGGTGTTCTGACCCGCTACGACCACGGCAAATTTGCAACTTACCCCAAAGAAAGCCTAAAGCCTCTCCAATCCCCTCAAGTCATCTATGAAGACCACCAGCAGCAACTCTGGATCGGCGGCACCGGCGGTGTTGTAAAACGTGTTGGAGACAAATTTTCGCCGGTTCTCGGAGCAAAGGATTTGGATGGTAATTTCATTACTTCCATCCTGAAGGACGCAAGGGGCTTGTGGGTCGGGGGCACCAAGGGAATCATCTTGATTCGGCCCAACGGCAAATTGACGCGGTTCGGCACGCGGGAGGGACTTCCCAATAACTTCGTTCTGGCGCTACGTGAAGACCGCGCAGGCAATCTCTGGGTAGGAACCTACGGAGGTCTGAGCCGCCTGGAAAATGAAAGGTTCGTGAGCTCATCGCGGGACAACAAGGATGACCGGGACTGGGTCTGGACTTTGTTCGAGGATCGCGAAGGCGATTTATGGGTAGGAATGAACAGCAGTTTGAGCCGGCTTCGCGATGACCGTTTCAGCTCCTACGGCCGTTCCGAGGGTTTGCCCAGCGACGAACCGAACGTGGTGCATCAGGATGGTAATGGCCAGATATGGGTGGGGTATCACGATAGCGGCCTGGTCGCGTTTAGCCCCCCAAAGTCCCGCACCTATAGCACGCTGGATGGTTTGCCCAGCAACGAAATCTTCAGTATCCGCAGCGACCGGGAGGGCGGACTCTTAATTGGAACCAGAGTCGGGTTGACTCGCCTGAACCACGGTAGGTTCCAAAACTACTCTGTACTCGATCCTTCGGAACGGAACGTAGTGTACGACGCGATCGAGGATATGAGCGGACACTTTTGGGTGGCAACAGCAAGAGGCATCTATCAGTTCGACGGAACAAAATGGCGCAGCGTGACACAGGATCGTAGTCACGTGGTCACGCTCACGGAAGGAGGAGACGGAAGCATCTGGGCTGGGACACTTAGTAACGGACTTTGGCGGATCATCGATGGCCAAGCACCAGATGCCAAGCCGCGCCGGTATACAACAGTCGAAGGTCTGAGCAGCAACCAGATTCGTTCGCTTTATCAGGATGTGGATGGCACCCTGTGGATCGGCACGTTCGGTGGCGGGCTGACGATGTTCCGTAAGGGGACCTTTAAGACCTACTCTGTGCGTGACGGGTTACTAAGCGACAATATTGCCCACGTGGAAGACGATCGGAATGGCAGCCTGTGGCTCAGCACGACGCGAGGAATCTGTCGTATTCCAAAACAGCAGTTGCTCGACTTCGCTGCCGGCCGGATTAAGGCCTTGACGCCAATAAATTATGGTGTAGAGGACGGATTGCCCAGCTCGCAGGTCGCGCCCGGTACTCCGGTGGGAGGCGGCGGAGGGAGAACCAAGGATGGCCGTCTGTGGTTCACAACCAGCCGCGGCTTAGCGGTGATCGATCCCCGTGAGGACACCCTCGAGCAGGTTGCCCCGATTCCGTCCGTTCAGCTCCTAGACGTCACTGCCGACAGCCAGAAGCTCGATTTACGCCAGGCCGCAAGGCTCACACCTGGAACGGACCGCATTCAGTTCCGATACGCCGGCATCCAATTAAGCGCGACGGGGCATGTCAGCTATTCCTACATGCTGGAAGGATTAGATCCCGACTGGATTCCCGGAGGCCCACATCGGGCTATCGACTACAGCGGCCTGCGGCATGGAAACTATCGTTTCCTGGTGAGAGCCACCGCTCCCGGACAGCCCACCAGCCAGGCTGCTTTCAGCCTTGAAGTGCTGCCTCACTTTTACGAAAGACCTTTTTTCCCGTGGCTCTGCGTGGGTTTGTGTTTAGGCGTGATGTTTGGTTTGTACCAGCTGCGCCTGCAGCATATCCACAACCGCTTTTCGTTGGTCCTGGAAGAGCGCGCCCGAATAGCGCGGGAGATTCATGACACCCTGGCGCAAGGGTTTGTTGGTATTTCGCGGCAGTTGGATGCGATCGCCATGCGGATGAATGGCGACGACAACATTGCGCATCAATATCTGGAATTAGCCCAGAAGATGGCTCGGCATAGCCTCACGGAAGCAAGACGGTCCGTGATGGACCTTCGCGCCTCCGCTCTCGATGACGGAGATCTGCTCTCGGCGTTAACAACCGCCGCTCGCGAATGGACCGCGCCTGCAGCAGTTCCTTTGGACCTCGACGTCGCCGGCACGCTCCCGAAATTACCCGAGGACGTGGAACACAACCTCCTTCGTATCGCTCAAGAAGCGGTGACGAACGCTCTCAACCACGCTGACGCCAGCAAAATCTGGCTCCGCCTGCGGACGGAACGAGACAGGCTTTTCTTAACCGTGGAGGACAACGGCCGCGGCTTTGAGCTCTCCGGCGCATTCGTCACAACAGGTGGACATTTCGGACTGCTTGGCATGCGCGAGCGCGCCGAGCGTCTGGGCGGCGAATTGGAATTAACCAGCGAGCTTGGCGTGGGCACGGAGGTGAAGGTAAATATTCCCCTGTCTTCCGAAGACCCGCACAGGGAATCGCAACTGCGGAGTCACACTCATCAGGCCTTATGAAGAACGCCATGGCAGTTAGCGCGCCGGCGGTGGAAACCCCGCCCGTCCGCATTGTGATTGCCGATGACCATCTGATTGCTCGTGTTGGACTCGTCACGATTGTGAACGAACAGCACGACATGACGGTCGTAGCTGAGGCAACCAATGGACAGCAGGCTGTGGCGCTCTACCGAAAGCTCTGTCCGGATGTCATTCTCATGGACCTGCGCATGCCTGTGATGGACGGATTTGACGCGGCGCGGGCTATCCGAGCGGAATTCCCCGACGCACGCATCTTAGCCCTGAGCACCTATAGCGCCGATGAATACATTCATCGCGCATTCAGGGCAGGTGTCCAGGCTTATCTTAAGAAGGACGTCCAGCACGATGACCTCATCCAGGCCATCCGAGCCGTTCACTCCGGACAAGCTCCCATCACGGCATCACTTGTGGCGCAATGGCCGCGTCCGGACTTAAGTGCCCGAGAGTTGGAGGTCCTAAGACTGATCGCCCAGGGACTCAGCAACAAACAGATTGGATATGCACTCAGCATCGCGGAGTACACGGTGATGAATCACGTGAAGAGTATTCTTGGTAAATTGGGCGCGGACGATCGCACACAAGCTGCCACAGTTGCCATACACCGCGGGATCATCCATTCGCAGGATTAGGCAGAATCTGAGCCGTGCCTCAAGCCATCAAGCCAAAGCCGGGTCGGTGCGGATTGGGAAATGACTGACTTCCATCTGCACAGGTTATCGCAGGATTGGAATAACATCATCGATGAAGGGCTACTCATCAGTTAGCAGATCATCCCAGGCGCCAGGTTGTGATCCAAACTTCCCAGACCCCGCCTTACGCCAGGCTACCAACCCGAGCTTTGTACGAGTGGCGCGTGACTCGCTCAGAGACGGCGACAAGTTCCAAAGGACGCCGTCTTAACGGAAACGATACTTCCTCGTCGGCAAGATCAACTGTAGCTACTCACCGAGACCCTGGCTGATCCGGAACACGTGACCATCGGGATGGCGAACGTGTGCCTCGCGCACATTCCAAGGCATATCTGTCGGTGGCCAGGTCACGTCCAGCCCCTGCTCGATGCAGCGCCGGTGCACTTCGTCCACGTTGTCCACGAAGATCGAGATCCAGACGCCTTTGTCGCCGCACTCATCGCCCTCCGGCCCGAACGTCATTTTATTCGGGCCTTTGCCGCGGGAGCCCTGGCCACCCTGGCACAGGAAGATCTCGTTGTCGTCACGATAGACGGATCCGAACGTGGGTGGATCCCCCCATTCAAAACCTTTGAACAAGCCGAGTTTCTCGAACCAAGCAACACTCTCCGGAATGTTCGAGACATTCAGAATGGGATTCATTCTCAGAACGCGCATAGGAGCATCCTAACTAAATTTCCTAAGAGAGCGCACAATGTGTAGATGCTCTTGGGCCCTCAGTCCTGGTTTTAATTCTTGCCTGGACGAGCTGAACATCGGGTTCGGACAGGTTAGCCACGTAAGTTATGACCGAGCTTTACGAAACTGGGGCCTTGCTCGCGACGCAGCAAATCCACCCTTTGCTTGGTTCCGTAGTGATCTGAATGCCTAAGTAACCGGCATCCGTGAACAGTTCGCGATGCTGCTCGATGCTGAGGAGCGCCATACCAGTTTTTTCAGAGTATCTCTCCACAGCTTTTGAAGCGAAGGCCTCTGCTCCTCTGTAGACTTCCGCGATCATGATCAGCCTGCCACTGGGCTTCAGGACTCTCAACACTTCGCGCATATCCGTCGGCAAAGCAGGCCACCAGAAATGCGTTTCGACCGCCGTGACGACATCAAAGGTACTTTCTGGAAATGGCAATCGGGAAACGGACGCCTCCCAAACCTCAACGCGTGCAATATCGATCCATTGCTTGTTCGTTCGCACGGCCATAGCCACGCTCTCCGCTGAATGATCGATGCCATAGACCTTGCCTTGAGTGGCGATTGCAGCCAACTTGCTCACGGTTCTGCCTCCGCCGCAGCCTACATCCAGGATGATGTCCTGGTTCCCTATCGAAGCCTGCGATAACCCCCAATCTGTAACCTTGGAGTGGCGCGAATTCATGTTCCGCAGAACCAATCGTCCCAGCCACCCGCTCGGATTCTGGCATTGATTTACGCGCGAGTCTCGGCCGGTCATATCAGTTCACCCAGCCCAATGATTCTACGCAGTGGGCCTCTTGATTGGCAACTACGGCCCCGGATAGATATGTCTGGGTCGATGACCGACTAGCCCGCCGCGATCTTAGCCTCCAAGCTCGACGCATCGAGGCTCGCGTCGGTTCGGGATGTGATCGGCGTATCTCAGGAGGAATCCGTTGCCGTATCGGGACGGTCAGTAGCGACCAGCCCCGAGTATTCTCCGAGTAGCGCGTGATTCGGCCGTGGGGACGCCCCGAGGCTGATCGTTCTAGATCGGCGACTCGCCGCGGAAAGCTACGTGCCCCCGACCTTGCAGGGTGGAGGTGAAATCTTGTTGTATCCCCGCAACGTCGACGTGAGTTCCAAGGCCGGTGCTGTGTGTTCCAGCGCACTGATATAGGGGCGTTTGCAACGCCCCGCAATGGTAGCCCGATTCTGCTAGTACTTCTCCGCGCCCTTGCGCGTGGTTCCCCAGCCACGTTGGGTTTCCTTGGGCATTACCTTTAAGAAGGCCTGTACGACCTGCAATTGATTGTCGAAGACCTTGAAGGCTTCGAAGGTGACCAGGGCATTGCCGGGTCCGTAGGTGCCGGTGTCCCCAAAGTTCATCCAGAAGACGACGGTTCCTTGCTCCTCATCCACGGCAGCGAGGCTTTTGGTGAGGGCGGGGTGTTCGATGATGCGCTGGGTTTTGATGTTGCGGCAACCGGCGATATCCTGCGGCGCGGTGGCGCTGACGGCAGGCTGGCCGCCCGGCGCAGGGGTGGTGGGCCGCCCGCTGGGTGTACCGCGTCCGCAGCCTTCTCCGGCCATGACGGAGCCGTTTTCGATGCGGTAGGCGTTGGGGGCGAACGGTGCGTCCACTTTGTCAAAGCCGCCGACGGTGAGGCCGCGGGGGTAGTAGTCCGCGATGCGAATCAGGTCTTCCCGCTGGTTTTGTTTGCCGGCGGGGGGCGGCAGCTCCATGCCGGGACGGGTGATGAACTCGGCACGCGGTGCCATTCGTTCGGTGGGATGGGTGACCAGGGTTTCGGCCTCAGTGATTTTGCCTTTTGAGATCTTGAGACGTGCTGTGAAGAACGCGGGCTTACCGCTCTCTTCAACGATGACGTGCGAGAGAACAACTTGTTGCTTCACATCGATGAAGTCTTGACGGTAGTCGCCGAGTTTGGTGGCCAATTTCCAGAGGCCTTCTCCGGTCTTGAGGTCTTTGGAATCCTCCGTGAAGCGGAGGTTGGGCGCGAGCGGCGCTTTGGATGGATCCTGGGCGACAAGCGCGGCGAGATATTTCGTCATCGTATCTTTCAGGCAGGCGCGGTTGCAGTCCGCTGCGCTGACAGTGATGGAACAGAGAAGTGCGACTCCCAAGAGTGAGAAGCGTTGCATAGTTCGTCTCATTCTATTCGGTTTCGCCGCCGAACCGGTACCCTGTCATAATTCGACTGGCGAGCAATGCGTCTAATGTAGATTATCGGGCTAGCTTCCAGAACCCGACCTATGGTCAGATGTACGATCCCCAGGGGTTGTGCGAGTTACGCATATTCAAGAGAACACATCTCAGGGTGGACGACTACGGCCCACCTGATGTCATAATTACTCGAGCTGCGCGACTAGGAGTAGAGCGGCCTGTAAAAAGGAGTCCAAATGCCCGTCATAAGTGTGAGATTGCTTCCGGCCTGCGTCGGCGCGCTCGGGATCGTGTTGGGGCTGACCGCCATCTTGGCTGGGCAGACCGGAGGAAACGCGTCCAAGACTGGAGGGAAAGGGTCCCCAAGTGAAACCGAATGGCGCTTCTTCGGGAGTGACGCCGGAGCCACCCGGTATTCGCCGGCAAATCAAATTAATGCCAGCAACGTGGGAAACCTGAGCGTCGCGTGGCGCTTTTCAACAAGGAACTTAGGTCCCCGGCCGGCCACCGGGATGCAGGTCAGTCCGCTGATCATAGACGGCGTCATGTACACGACCGCGAGCGTGACGCGCGATGTGGTCGCGCTCGATGCGGCCACTGGGCAGCTGCTTTGGCACTGGCGCCCGACGGGCGAGCTTCTCCGCTGGGCCGACATCATCGACCCGTTAGCAAGAAGTTCCGGCCGCGGCGTGAGCTACTGGACGGATGGAGCGGACGACGATCGGATCTTCGTCGTGATGCCCAGCTACATGCTGGTGGCGTTGGATGCGAAAACCGGGCGGCAGGTTGCGAGCTTTGGCAAGAACGGCGTTGTGGATATGGCCGCAAACCTACGGTGGAACGAGCGGCCCGGGTTGCCTCGCGAGGGCCGGGTAGCGAATACCTCTCCGCCGGCGATCGTGGGCAACGTGCTGGTCTCCTCGATTTCGATGCATACGGGCTCCACCCCGAACCTGCCTGGCGCGTCGATCAACGAACAATGGCCCATGAACATTCCAGGCGACGTCGTGGCCTATGACACGAAGACAGGCAAGATGCTGTGGCGCTTCAATATCATCCCCCGTCCGGGAGAAGAGGGCTCTGAGAACTGGCTCACGGCGGACACCAAGACCTGGGACGTGCCAGGGGGCCTGAACGCCTGGGCAAAGGATCACCCCGAATTGCGCGAGAAATCGAATCGCTACACCGGCAACGGGGGCTTCTGGGCTCCGGCGACGGCCGATCCGGAGCTAGGCATGTTTTATATCCCGGCGGAATCGCCGACCAGCGACTATTATGGGGGCTACCGCCCGGGCAACAACCTCTACGCGAATTCGGTGATTGCGCTCAACGCAAAGACCGGCAAGCGGGTATGGCATTTCCAGACGACTCACCACGATATTTGGGACTTCGACCCGCCGACCGCCCCAATTCTCGCCGATATCACCGCTGATGGCCGACCCGTGAAGGCAGTGATCCAGCTGACCAAGCAGGGATTCGCCTTCGTGTTGGACCGTGTGACGGGCAAGCCGGTGTGGCCCATCGAGGAACGGCCGGTCCCGAAGTCCGATGTCCCCGGAGAGTGGACGTCGCCGACGCAGCCGTTTCCCACCAGGCCGGTCGCGCTCGTACCGCAGGGGGTGACGGAGAATGACTTGGTCGATTTCACGCCGGAGATCAAGGCGGAGGCGCTTCGCGTTGCCAAGCAGTTCCGCTTGGGCGGCCTCTATGCACCGCCGTCGCTGGCGGGTGGGCCGGATGGAACTAATGGCACGCTGACTGCGCCCTCTGCAGTCGGAGGCATCAACTGGCCCGGTGGCGCCGTCGATCCCGTGGAGGACGTGCTCTACGTCGCCAGTGAGAACACCTTGTACCGCGCCCAAGTCACGCCGGGAACGCCCGGCAAGGGCGTTTTGTACCACGATACTCGCGGCCAATCAGTGACGGTGCCAACGACGGTGTTCGGCCTTCCGCTCCTGAAGCCGCCTTATGGGCGGGTCACGGCCATCGATCTGAAGACGGGTGAGCGCCTGTGGATGGTGCCGCACGGCAACACTCCAGACTCGATCAAGAGAAACGCAAAGTTGCAGGGCGTACAAATTCCCAATACCGGATCGCAGACCAGAGGCACGGGACTGCTGGTCACCAGCACGCTGTTGTTCGGCGGCGAAGGTGGTAGCAGCCCGATGTTCCGCGCCTGGGACAAAAAGACGGGCGCCGTCGTCGCCGAGATCCAGTTGCCGGGTCCGACGACTGGTTTCCCTGTTACCTACACAAAGGCAGGGCGGCAGTACATCGCGGTGGCCGTGCGGGCTGGCGATGGGGTGGATATCGTGGCCCTCGCGCTTCCGGCGGCGGCACCAGCTACCGGTCGAGGACGAGGAAAACAGTAACGCACCACAACCGAATGGGCCACAGACGCGACATTCGGTGCGCCGTAGTGCACTCTTGGTTTTCCCGATCCGCCGGATTACAACTAGGTGGTGCAGGTACAGTTGCACTTTAATGCGGTGGTCGCGGGTTGGAGCCCCGCCCGGCTCACCATTCTTATATTCTGAATTTACAATCACTTGCACCTCCGCGATACTTCCCGTGCAGCTTACGTGAAGTAACTTTCTAGCGGAGGCTTCAGAGCTTTCCTTGGCCTGGCTGCTTCGGGCGACTCGTTGCGCCTGAAGATCCTGCTCCCGAAAGGCGTCGCAGGGCAAGTGTTCCAATTTTCATCATAGCTTCAGTACTAAAGGAGATTCTCAATGCAACCTAATTCATTTGGCAAGATCAGCGTCCCGACGCCGGGTACTCCGGTTCAAGTCACTACCGACACCAAGATCCGCGCAAACCGCATCCGGTTCCAGAACGTCATTGGCGAGACCGGCCACACGTTCTTAGGCGTCAGCGGATTGACCAGGGCAACCTTTGTTGGAGTGATAAAGGATTTCTGGCCGACTGGCGCTGGCGGAGGAGTCGCTGACTCATTCGACATTGTTAGCGCCGATGGAAGTAACGATCTGGTTCCGTCACAGTATTTTGTCGATGCAAACAACGCCGCTGAAGGTCTGATCGTCAGCTATTGGACGCGGTAATTGGCGGCGATGTGGAGTCTGCAACAAATTGTTGCCGGCTCAACTCGGCATGGGCCTGGCGGCCGAGCCGCACCACTAATGGGGGCACGGCCTCGATGTCGCCGGTCGAGGTTCGGAAGTTGACGATGCAGAACCGCAAGGCCGACTTCCCCTCGATCAGAGCATTGGAGCAGAACGCCTCTCCGCTATTCTCGAAGTTCGTCAGCAGGAGTTGATTCAGACGATTCAAGTACGTCTCGGTCTGCTCAGAGCCAACACTGGCACGCAGTTCTGACGGAACGTAGCGCAGCGTCGTAATGCTTAGGTTGTGCGTGAACGCTTCCAGTTCGGGGTGTTCTGCCGCAAGTTCGTAGAGGCGCCGGGCCAATGCGACGTCTTCCCGAATCATCTGGCGGTAGGCTGCCGCACCCGCTTGCTGAAGGGCAAGCCAGATTTTGAGTGCGCGAAAGCCGCGCGAATTCTGAGGCCCGAGATCGTAGTAATTCGTGGCCTCGACGTCAAAGCTGTAGTAGGGCGGGTGGTAGGAAAACGCATTGCGCAAAACGGCAGGGTCGCGGACCAGCGCGCAACCGGCTTCGAGCGGGGCGTACAGCCATTTGTGAGGATCGACAGCCACCGAGTCCGCCGCGGTCAAGCCCATGAGATCGGCAGGCGCTTCCTTGCTCCCGGCGGCGAAGGCCCCGTATGCTCCATCCACATGGAACCACAATTTGCGCTCCCGGCAGAAGGCCGCCAGATCCGGGAGGGGATCGACGGCTCCTGTGCTGACGGTTCCGGCGGATCCGACTACAACAAATGGCCGGTGGCCCTCTTTAAGATCCCGCTTGTACTGAACTTCTAAAGCGGCAAGATCCATGCGCTGCTGTTGGTCAACGCCGATCCAGCGAATCGCGTCCGTGCCGAGTCCAGTGAGGTCGGCGGCCTTCTGAATCCAGGTGTGTGTTTCCGTGGAAGCGTAAGCCAACAGAGACGGCCCGCCGGCGACACCTTGTTTTCGGACATCCCATCCGGCTTTTGCGGCACGGGCGGCCAGGAAACACGTGAGATTGGCCATGTTGCCTCCGCTCAGAAGCAAGCCGCCACAATCGGCCGGATAGCCGATGAATTGTGCGAGCCATCGAATTGTCTGGGCTTCGATTTCGGTGGCCATGGGAGACAACTTCCAAGCGCCGACGTTGGCATTTACGGCCGCCGCCAACAATTCCGCGAGCATTCCGATGGGAGCGGCGGAAGACGTGATGTAGCCATAAAAGCCTGGATGCCCGTTGAATAGAGAGTGCTCAAAAAGCAGGCCGGCGGTGTTCTTAAGCAGTACATCGGCGTCCTCGCCCTGTTCGGGCAGCGTGCGCGCCGCGTCTAAAGCTGCGCGGACTTTATCCGCGGACTCCGCTGGCGTGACTGGACGTCCGCGCAGAGAGCCCAGGAAGCCGGCGATCCGATCGACGAGGTCGTGGCCGAGCGAACGAAATTGCTCCTCCGTCATCTCGAGGGGAGCTGTGCGAGACTTGAGCCGATCGACTTGGGGAAAAGAACCCATATTCATTTACCGTAGCCCCTCAAATAGATCGTTCTCCAGCTTGCGGCCGCCGTTCACAGCGCTATGAACGCGGTAGAACTCCTGGGAGCCCCAAAGCGCCCGCTGTTGTGCTTCGGAAAGCTGCTCCAGCCGTTCGTACATGGACATTTGTGTCTGGTGGCAGCATACCGCTTTCCAAACGACGGACCAATAGGAGGTAGTGTCGATTTCGGTTGTTACCGCCCAGTCAGGCCACGGATTCGCCTGCCGCGCAACTCCATCCACCATCGAAGTCAACTTGCGAAAGGCGGCCTGGTAAGTTTCCCACTTGTCATTCCGCCACGCGAGATTGTAGAGCTTGGCAACTCGATGCGCGGAAGACCAGTCGCCTGGGGAACCGTCGCCGGCATCGTAACCTGCATTGCTGGCACACACGATAGCGGCTGTCGTGAACTGGGAGATCGCGATGTGGTCAGGGTGGCCGTAAGCGCCATCCGGGCCAAACGTGACGACCACATGAGGACGAACACGCCGGATGTGCCGGACAATCGCCGCAATGGCAGCCGCGGCATCGATCTGGTCGACGGCTCCATCGGGGTAGCCCAGGACGAAAACTTCACGAATGCCAAGCACAGCAGCGGCGGCTCGAAGTTCCGCTTCACGCACTCGGCCGATCTCAGCCGGTTCGGCTTTTCTGTGTGGTGAAAAAAAACGGCCCCGTTCGCCACGGGTCGCTGTGACCAGGTAAGTCTCGACTTCTTCAGCGGAATACCTGGCCAGCGTCCCGCCAAAGCCGAGCGATTCGTCGTCCGGATGTGCCAAGACGGCCATCAGCCTGAGTTTTTGAGTCATCGAACCCCAATGCTCCAGGCACCCTCTCTACCGGTCCAAGACCGCCCGGATACGCGCCAGGTGATGCCAACTATGCCGTAGTGCGTGGTCTTCAATGATAAACTGCGCGGTGACGGGCGCACCGAAACTTAAGCCGACAGGAGCCGCCGCGTCCAGCTCTTCATCCCTGAACGTGCGCACCGCCGCGGCCGCCTCCGCGCTGTTCCGGCGCAGGAGTTCGAGAGCCGCAGCCTTCGTGGCTCCGGCCTGCTCCTGAGCATGCTTGGCATTGATCTCGGCGACAAGCTCCCATGTGATCTCGGGCGCAGCCTTGCCGCTGGCGACGGCACGCGCGAGATCGATCTCGATAGGGTACATGCTGGCAACATGGTGCACGATGACGCCGACCGTGCGCCGGTCTTTGGCGGAAATCGGCGTACGCCACTCGGTGTCCGAAAGTCCTTCCGCGAACGCGGCCAGACCCGCGGCGCCTTCCTCGATGCGATTCGCCAGTAATTCAGCCCGGCGTGCCCTGGAACCTCCGATTTTATGATTAGCGGCGCTTTGTGGCTCGGCCACCAGCGTCTCTTTTTGAAGCGAGCTCATACGATAACTCTCCTTGCATTCAATGATGCACGAGAGAAGGCAGGAGGACTTGATCGATCGTCCTTCATTCTTTGCACAAATGAACGGGAGGGATCCGCTTTTGAAATTACTAGAAGAGCCTGCTAGGCCGGCAGCGACCGACGATCGCTGCGGTATCGGCCCGGAGGTTGCCCGAACTCCCGCTTGAATGCGCGATTGAAGGCAGCTTCCGATTCGTATCCGACCTCGGCGGCAATCTCCGCCACGCCCCGTGCGGTCCTCTCGAGCGATCGAGCGGCCAGTTGAAGCCGCCAGCGGGTTAGGTAGGTCATCGGTGGCTCGGAAAGATAGCGTGTGAAACGTTGCACCAATGCGGAGCGTGAGATTCCTACCTCGTCCGCGAGCTCGGCGATTGTCCACGGGTGGGCAATGCGGCCATGCAGCAAGCCGAGACTTTTCCCCACAATGGGATCGCGCACTCCGGTGAGCCATCCCGTCTGTTGTTCGGGCAGGCTAGCCACATAGCGCCGTAAGGTGTCCACGAACAAGGCTTCGGAAAGCTTGGCGAGCATCGCTTCGCTGCCGATTCGCCCCGAAGCGGCTTCTTCGACCAGGTGCAGAATGGAATTCTCCAACCAGACTCCGGAGGTGTCCGTCCGAATGTTGACCTTAAAGACGGGCGGCAGCCCGCTTAGGATCGGGCGGCTGAGGTGGGGATCGCAACTCATGTACCCGCACACGAACCGCGAAACATCACCACCGCCGCCGGCGCGTAAGGGGGACAAGTCGCGCGCCTTGATCTTTTCGCTGATCCCATAGTTCGGGAACGGCCGTTCTCGGGCACCGCTGCCCATGTGGTGAGGGTCCCCATTCGGAAAAACGACGATGTCACCGGGGCTCAGTTCGGTTCGCTGCCCATCGATCAACTCGATGAAAGCCCGGCCCTCGATGACCAAGTGGTAGAGCACAAGGTGCTCCGACCCCACGCCCGCAGTGGCCGCCATCGCTTTTGCCGCGGAGGTCGAGACTCCCCACGGTGCCGAGAATTCCGCACGGAAGAACACAGCGCCGTTCAACTGAACTCCACTCAGAATTTGCGAGAACGGGTCCATTCGATTCGTTAGCCTATCTGCAAACTTCCCTGGCCGCCTCGCAAAGCGATCGGCTTCCGCGAGCCGTTCGAGCAAGACACGGCGACGCTCGGGCATGGTTGTTCGAGCAGGGGCACTGCACAATTGTACCCGTGAAGAGGACTTCTCAGTTTGCCGACGAAGTCCACCCAAAGGAGCAAACAGACATGAATCGTATTTTCAGCTTCCTGTATGGCACGGCGAGCTACGCCGTCTGTCTCGCCACATTTCTGTACCTGGCCGGGTTTATCGGCAACTTCGGTGTTCCGAAGTCGATGGACTCACCGGCGGATGGTCCCTGGCAAATCGCCCTCATGATGGATCTGGGGCTTCTGATCCTTTTCGCACTGCAGCACAGCGTCATGGCGCGTCCGGCATTCAAACGCGGCCTGACACGGGTGGTGCCTGTCGCCATCGAGCGAAGCACCTACGTGCTGGCAAGCAGCGTCGCTATGCTGTTGCTGTTCTGGCAGTGGCGGCCACTGGGCGGAACGGTGTGGGATGTTCAAAGCCAATTGGGCATCGTGCTGCTCTACGGCGGGTATGCCTTCGGCTGGGTGCTGCTGCTGTTCGCCACGTTCGTCATCAACCATTTCGACTTATTCGGACTTCGGCAGGTCTGGCGGCATCTGTTTGGCAAGCCGCAAAGCGATTTGGAGTTCGGCACGCCGTTGCTCTATCGCGTGGTCCGTCATCCCTTGTATATCGGTTGGTTATGCATCTTCTGGAGCGCTCCGGTGATGACCGTAACTCATCTGTTCTTCGCCGTGGTGACGACGGCCTACATCTTCGTCGCAATTCGATTTGAAGAGCGTGATCTGATCGCCAAGCATCCGGAGTATGCCGCGTATCGCCAGCAGGTTCCAATGATCGTGCCCGGATTGCCCCGCCGCTTAGCGATCCCTCCATCGGCCCGAACCGCGGCAGCCGCCAAGTAGGGCGCTCGTGAAAGAAGGAAAACACATTATGATACGCATTCAAGGAATCGCTGTCGTCGCCGAAAGGCTGCAAAAGGCGCATCGCCAGACACGTCAGACCGCGACGAAGTTCAGAGCCGCATAGATAAAGAGCCTTTTCATGAATTCGAACACTGTCAATCCAAACCAAGCACTGTGGGAAAAGGGCGACTTCACGAAAATTGCCGCTTTCATGCGTCAGTCTGGTGAAGCGCTGGTTCAAGCCCTCAGGATAACCCCGCCGCTGCGGGTTCTGGACCTGGGCTGTGGAGACGGCACCACGGCGATTCCGATGGCTCGTTTGGGGGCTGACGTGGTGGGAATCGACATCGCCAGGAATCTGGTGGAGGCCGGGAACCGGCGCGCCGCGGAGGCGGGTCTCACTCGGCTGAAATTTCGAGAAGGAGACGCGTGCTATCTAGAGGGCGTCGCCGACCATTCGTTTGATCTGGTTGTTTCCATCTTTGGCGCCATGTTCGCCCCATTGCCGTTTGAGGTCGCCAAGGAAATGGTGCGCGTCACGAAACCCGGCGGCCACATCGTCATGGGCAACTGGATTCCGAACGATCCGACGTTCGTATCGCAGGTGCTGAAAATCAGCTCTGCGTTTACGCCGCCACCGCCGGAAGGCTTTGTCAGCCCCATGACGTGGGGTGTAGAGAGCAACATCATGGAGCGCTTTAGGCATGCGGGAGTGCCTAAGGAGAACATCTCCATGATCCACGACACGTACTACTTTGCCTCGCCTGAAAAGAGCCCGGCGCAGTTCATCGATCTATTTGAGAAATTCTATGGACCGACCATGAACGCTGTTGAGGCGGCCCAGAAAAGCGGCAAGGCCAAGGAACTCCATCAACAACTCGTGGAACTGGCGAACGCACAGAACAAGAGTAAGGACGCCGGTACGTTCATACCCGCCACGTTCATGCGGATCACTGTTTCGGTCTAGCGGTTATGCCCGGCGAGGATATTTCTTTCTACGTCTCGGTCGGATTTCAGAAAGGAAAGCACCTATGAAACTCTGTTTGTTTTTGTTCGTGAGTAGTCTGGTGTTCGCTGCCGATTGGGACACCGTCCAACGGATCCCGCCAGCGAAGAGGATTGAGATAACCGAACGGCAGAGGGGCGGCCGGTTGCGGGCGACTCTGGTGTCGACCAGTCCGGACACCATCGTGGTGCGCGAAGCCTCCGGCGAGCGCTCGATTCCGCGGGCGGACATTCGTGAACTGCGGGTGTTCGATCCCGGGAGGACAGTCCACCGGGGGCTTCTCTGGATGCTGGTTGGAGCGGGCGCGGGAGCTGGCGCCAGTTTGGCGGCATGTGCCGCTTGCGCGAATGAAGGCCGCGATCAGTCTAAATATGTTCCCGCGGGTCTAGCGGTTGGGGCTGCAATCGGGGCTACAGGCTTCTGGTCGTCGCCGTATCGAACCGTATACAAGAGCCGTTAGGCTCTGACATCGGTACCGACGTTCCAGTTCTTCGGGCATAGCGCCAAGCGACTGATGGTCTAGAATAGCAGCCGGAGGCATCGGGCACATTGGGTCGGCGGGCGCTGCAGTTGGTGGTATCTCTCGCAGGGGTGGCACTTCTGACCTACGCAGGCTACAGCCTGTTTCCAGTCAACGCCACAACCCAAGGGTTCGCGTACCTCCTGCTCGTGCTGATCGTCGCGAGTATCTGGGGGTTCCTGGAGGCTTCCATCGCCTCAGTCGCCGCTACGCTCACCTACAACTTCTTTTTTCTTCCGCCGGTCGGAAGGTTCACCATTGCCGATCCGCAAAACTGGGTTGCGCTGTTCAGCTTTCTGACCACGGCGCTCATCGCCAGCCGCCTATCGGGAGAGGTCAAACGCCGGGCGCTGGATGCCGTCGCACGCCAACAAGACTTAGAGAGGCTATACACCTTTAGCCGCGCCATCCTACTGATCGACCACACAGAACCGTTCCCGAAACAACTGGTTCGAAAGCTCGCCGAAATATTCGAGCTGAGTGCCGCGGTGCTCTTCGAGCGCCGCGCGGAAGAGTTTTATCATGCCGGCCCTTTGGACTTCGATGGCTTTGAAGATCAGCTTCGCGATGCGGCTTTGCAGGGTACTTCCTTTACAGACGCCCAGCGCAATCGAGTGATTACGGCGGTACGTCTGGGCTCGGAGCCAATTGCGGGCCTCGCCCTACAGCTTTCAAAGGGGGGCGCTCCGATGCCGGATGCCGTGCTCCAGGGAATCGCCAACCTGGTGGCGATCGGGTTGGAACGGGCGCACGCTCAAGATCTCTCGTCTCAGATCGAGGCCGCGCGGCGAAGTGAAAGGCTTCGAACTACGCTATTGGACGCAATGGCGCACGAGTTCAAGACCCCGCTGACATCGATCATGGCTGCGACCACTTCTCTCCTGGCCAATCCGGATCAGCCGGGCAACAGCAAGGCGGAGCTGGTCAAGATCGCCGATGAGGAAGCCAGGCACCTTAATGAACTCATCGAGGATGCCGTGGAAATGGGACGGCTGGACACGGCGGATATTCAGCTTCACACGGAACCCTCGAACGTCGGCGAACTCGTCCGCGAAGTGGTCGCCTCGATGCACCATGTGATCGATGGCCGCCCCCTCAGTGTGGTGTGCGACGAACACCCGCCAGCGGCGCCCGTTGATCGAAGGTTAGTGAAGCTGGCGATCAAACAGCTTGTTGATAACGCTCTGAAGTATTCTCCTCCCAACACGCCCGTAACGGTTCGCGTTCACAACGACAGTGGCGTCACGGTAACGGTGACCGACTGTGGTAAGGGCATACCTTCCCAGGAGCAGAGCCGCATTTTCGAACGCTTGTATAGGAGTCCTTCCGTGCAGAATCAGATACCCGGCTCGGGTCTGGGTTTGAGCATCGCCCAGAACATCGTGAAAGCGCATCATGGAGAACTGGCGGTGGCCAGCAAGCCCGGCGAGACCACCTTCCGGCTGACGTTTCCGGCGGATCAAAAGGGAGGACGGCATTGAGCGCGGGCCGCATTCTGGTCATTGACGACGAACCTCAGATCCGGCGCATTATGCGGACCACGTTGACCGGTGCTGGATACGAGGTGGACGACGCTAAAACAGGCGAGGAGGGACTTGCGAAACTCCGAGAGTTCCGCCCCGACCTGGTGCTGCTGGATATCAACATGCCCGGCATGGGCGGCCTGGCAGCATGCCGGGAAATTCGTGCGGATCCAAACGTCGCCATCGTGATGCTGACCGTTCACAACACCGAGGCAGACAAGGTCGAGGCTCTGGACGCAGGCGCCGATGACTTTGTGACGAAACCGTTCAGCACTCCCGAACTTCTTGCTCGCATACGCGCCGCACTGCGCCGACTTCCCGTAACGCAATCGTCGCCCGGCAGGCTCCGGGTTGGCTCTCTCACCATCGACTTCGATGGAAGAACGGTCACACAGGGAGCGAAAACATCCCACCTGACCCCGAAGGAACTGGATCTGCTTAGATACCTGACGCAGCATACCAATGAAGCCGTACCGCATCGGGAACTGCTCCAAGCCGTGTGGGGACCTGATTATGGCGAACAGGTGGACTATCTGCGCGTGTTTATCAAAACCCTGCGGAAGAAGATCGAGCCGAATCCGGAACAGCCACAGTTCATCACGACCGAGCCGTGGGTGGGATACCGTTTTAACGGAACCGCCGAATAGTCCAATCTTTATAACTTCTTCATGGCTTTTCCATGACTTTTTAACGCCTCGGGGAATATTCTCAGGATGTGGGAGGGCAGAATCACATGTCACTCGCGATTGAGAAACTCCTGGCGCCGCGAACTGGACACCCCACGCGGCCCATTGGGGAAGAGGCAGATCAGAAGTTAAACATCGCCGTCGTCTTCACGTCCGTGGAATCGACCCTCGCGGCTTTGAAGGAAGCCGGCAATCTGGCGAATAGCCTGGGCGCGAAAATCACGCTCGTGGTCCCGCAAGTGGTGCCTTATCCGCTCCCGCTTGAAACTCCGCCGGTTCTATTGGAGTTTAACGAACACCGCTTTCGGGTGATCGCAAGCGAAAGCCCGGTTGAGACGAGCGTGCAAGTCTATTTGTGCCGCGACCGGCTGGAGATGCTGTTGCGCACATTTAGCCCGAATTCGCTGGTGGTAATCGGTGGCCGCAAGAAGTGGTGGCCCACCACCGAAACACTAACGGCGCGCCGCTTGCGGAAGGCCGGCCACAAAGTGCTTTTGATCGAAACGGAGTAACTTCACATGCTCGATTTATTCTACGTAGCGGTCGGTTGCGCATTTCTGGTGGTCTGCTGGGTCTTCACGAAGGCCTGCGACAAGTTGTAAGAGCGGGAGAGGAATATGGACTACATCATTGCTGGAATCGCGTCGCTGGGGTTGTTCGTTTACCTGATCTACGCGCTGCTTCGTCCGGAGAAGTTCTAGTTCGAAAGGGAGTTTATGACTAGCATCGGAGTTCTACAAATCGCG
>DASYSG010000038.1:0-8387 GCA_036003585.1 Bryobacteraceae bacterium
ATCGAGAATGGCTGGATCACCTGTCCGTCAACCTTGATCCACCCCAGATCCTGCTTGTCGACCCAAAGCTTACCCGCGACCTTGGAGAACATATTGCCGTACTTGCCTTGAGCATGGTAACCGGGGTGCGGTGTCGCTTGAAGTATATAAGCTGGTCTGCCGTTGACTGCTTCTTCGCCGACAACCTGGAAGTCAACGGCCTTGGGCACTTCCTGGACAATCGACGTGTTCTCCTCCTCCTGCTTGCGCAACCGCTCGGCCCGCTGCGCTGGAGTTTCCCACTTCAACTTATCGAGTTCCCTTTGCTGTTTCCGTTCCTGCCTGGCTGAGGGAGGCTGGCCGTTGCGTTCTACGAGTTGCTCGGACGGAACGCCATTGACCAGAATCATTTTCGAGACCTCGACATCCTCCGACTTCACGCGCCCAGCGAGATCCCGGCGCCGGTTTTCGTCTCGTTCGATATAGGTGTAGTGGAGCCTTGCCTTCCAGTCCCGTTGTGTCATGGCAATGGATGCCTTCATGATCAGGCGGGCGTCTGGTGCGCTCGAGCGATCCTGAGATTTGACCGGAGAAGTATCACCCTGAGCAAAAAGAATGGCGACCAGGGCGGCCATCAATACAGCCGGTGCAGGCTCATTCGGATGCCCCCTCGGGTCTGGGGTTGTGCCAGTAGCCGTCTGAGGCGATGATCGCGTCAGACTCCTTTGGCCCCCAGCTATGGCGCTTGTAGGGTCGAACCCGGTGGTGCGTCTTGAGGACTGGACCGACCACCGCCCACGCGGCCTCGACCGCGTCCTCACGGGTGAAGAGCGCTCCATCGCCGTTCATGGCGTCGGCCAAAAGCCGCTCGTAGGGCATTTCCTCTCCCGGCTGTTCTTCGAACAGGTAGAGCTCTCGCTGCTCACCGACGAACTCCTTCCCTGCTACTTTAACGCGAGCGGCGAGGGCGAGGGCCGAGTTCGGAGAGAGCCGGAACCGCAGGTAATTGGACCGGCCGATGGCCGGCGCTGAGTCGGCGAAAAGCCTCTGCGGCGGCGGCTTCAGCTCAACAACTACTTCGGTCGCGGTTTCGGCTAGGTATTTGCCGGAGCGCAGGTACCATGGCACCCCTGCCCAGCGCCATGAGTCGATGAAAAGCCGCAGAGCGCAGAAGGTCTCGACGTCGGAGTTCTTTGCCACGCCTCGTTCCTTCCGGTAGCCAGCATACTGGCCGCGCACCAAGTCGTCGCGCTTCAGAGGGCGCATGGCTTGAAAGACCTTGGCCTTCTCGGTGTGCACGGCTCCAAAGTCCCTATCGGACGGCGGCTCCATGGCAAGCAGCGCGACGACCTGGAAGAGGTGGTTCTCGATCACGTCGCGCAGACAGCCGGCGGTTTCGTAAAATGCCCCGCGTTCTTCGACGCCGAAATCCTCGGATAGGGTTACCTGGACGCTGGCCACGTAGTTGCGGTTCCAAATCGGCTCCAGGAACGAATTGGCGAAACGGAAATAGAGGATATTCATGATCGCCTCCTTCCCGAGGAAGTGGTCGATGCGGAAGATCGAGTTTTCCGGGAACACCGCCCGCGCGACGTGGTTGAGTTCCTTCGCGGAGGCCAGGTCACGTCCGAAGGGTTTTTCGACAATGACGCGCGCATGCCTGGCCAAGTTTGCTGCACCGAGTCCTTTGATCACCGTTTCAAAGAGCGCCGGCGGAATAGCGAGGTAGTGCGCGGGCCGCCGGGCTGCGCCGAGCGCCTTCTTTAGCGCCGTGAACGTGTTCGGGTCTTTATAATCCCCACTTACGTACTTGAGCAAGGACAGAAGATGGTGGAACGCGCGCCGGTTATCGATCTCCCCCGATCGCTTTATGCTGTCCGTCACGCGTTTGCGCAAACGCGCCAGACTCCAATTGGGGAGGGCGACACCGATTACCGGGACCTTAAGCGAACCTCGTTTCACCATCGCATAGAGTGCCGGGAAGATCATTTTGTGGGCGAGATCGCCGGTCACGCCGAAGATCACCAGCGCGTCCGAACGGGAGGTAGCCATCAGGCATTACCTTTCTTGGCGGCAGCCTCTTCCTTATGGCCAGTCTTGCTCTTCCATAGGCGAAAGCCCCCCACAAAGGCATTCCGGTTGTCGCCCAGTTGAGTGCCCGGAGGCAACTTCGTGATGTTTTTCGCGTTTCCTCCGCCCAGCACGACGTATTCGGCTCCTAGAGCGTCCTTGAGCCGCTCCACGACATCGGCCACGTGACGACGCCACTTCTTTTTGCCAAATCGCTTCAAGCCGCGAGTGCCAACGTAATCCTCGTAGGTCGTCCCATTCTTTTTGTAGGGGAGATGAGCCAGCTCCAGCGGCTCAAGAGTTCCGTCGACGATCATCGCGGATCCGAGTCCTGTTCCGAGCCCCAAGAAAAGCATGCGGCCGCCTTTGTAGCTTCCGAGCGCCTGCATGGCAGCGTCATTTATCACTTTCACTGGACACCCGAATGCCCTGGCGAAATTAAATCCGACCCAGCCGCCGCCCAGGTTATGTGGCTCGTGAAGGGGGCGTCCATGGATGACGGGCCCCGGATAGCCGATCGAGACGAGCCCATATTCCCAGCCCGTTGTCGCGCGCTTCACATCCCGCACCATTATGCGTGCCGTCATTTTGGAACCGGAGGGAATCTTGCGCTCCTCATCCTGTCCCGTCGCCAGCACTTTGATGTGGGTTCCTCCTACGTCGATCACCAGAACCGAAGCAGCCTTCCTGGAAGGCACTCTCATGACTTCTTCTCGAGGTGACCGCCGAATCCGAGTCGCATCGCGGAGAGTAACTTGTTTCCGAAATCCTCCTCGCCTCTGGACGTGAACCGCTGGTAAAGCGCGGCACTCAAGACCGGAGCGGGAGCGCCCTCGTCGATGGCCGCGGTAATCGTCCACCGGCCTTCCCCGGAATCGGACACGCGGCCGGAGAACTTGGAGAGATCTTGCTGCCCGAATAGTGCGGCCGCGGTCAGGTCCAGCAACCATGAAGCGATCACACTGCCACGACGCCACACTTCGGAGACATCCGCCAGATTGAAATCGTATTGATAATGTTCCGGGTGCCGCAGCGGCGTTGTCTCCGCATCGGCGGTGCGGTCCTGCTTGCCTACGTTCGCGTGCCGCAGAATGTTGAGCCCCTCGGCGTACGCCTCCATGAGGCCGTATTCGATACCGTTGTGAACCATTTTGACGAAATGGCCGGAGCCGGAAGGCCCGCAATAAAGATAGCCTTCCTCAGCCGTGCCGGCAAACTGTTCGCGCCCCGGCGTGCGCGAAATATCGCCGCGTCCCGGCGCAAGCGTCTTGAAGATCGGATCCAGGTGGCGGACAGGCTCAGTCTCGCCTCCAATCATCAGGCAGAAACCACGCTCGAAACCCCAGACACCACCGCTGGTCCCGACGTCAAGGTAGTGAACACCTCGTGGCTTGAGTTCCTTGGCGCGCCGGATGTCGTCGATGTAGTAGGAATTGCCTCCATCCACGATGATGTCGTCCTTCTGCATTTGGGCGCTGAGGCCGTGCAGTGTGTCGTCGACCGCGGCCGCGGGCACCATCAACCATGCCGCGCGCGGAGGCTTTAGTTTGGCCACGAAATCATCGAGTGACGTGGATTCGGTCGCACCTTCCTTCCCCAAGTCCCTCACGTTATCCTGGTTCTTATCGAAGACAACACATTGATGGCCGCCGCGCTGTAGACGGCGGACCATGTTTGCGCCCATCCTGCCTAGACCGATCATTCCGATCTGCATAGTTCCTTTCTTGATCTCAACGTTTGGCATCTCGGTAATACCGGATCAGCGCGTTCGTCGAGCTGTCATGCCGGAGTGGGGCGTCGACGTTCACCAGTTCGGGAATGATGCGCTCGGCCAGGGCCTTGCCGAGCTCGACACCCCACTGATCGAATGAATCGATCTGCCAGATCGTGCCCTGTGTAAAGACGCTGTGCTCGTAGAGCGCAATTAATTTGCCCAGCGTCTCCGGCGTCAGCCGCTCGGCCAGAATCGTGGTCGATGGTCTATTACCCTCGAACGTGCGGTGCGGCACGAGCCACTCCGGTGTGCCTTCAGCTCTAACCTCTTCAGGTGTCCGGCCGAACGCGAGCGCCTCCGTTTGCGCAAACACGTTGGCCAGCAGCAATTCGTGGTGATTGCCGAGCGAATTGAGGGCGTGGACGAAGCCAATGAAGTCGCACGGGATGACCTTCGTGCCCTGATGGATGAGCTGATAGAAAGAGTGCTGGCCATTGGTGCCCGGCTCGCCCCAATAGATCGGTCCCGTCTGATAGTCGACCTGGGCGCCCTGCAACGCCACGTGCTTTCCATTACTCTCCATGGTCAACTGCTGAAGGTAGGCAGGGAAGCGCTTCAGGTATTGCTCATAAGGCAGCACTGCCACCGTTTGCGCGTCAAAGAAATCGTTGTACCAGACCGCAAGTAATCCCATCAGCACTGGAAGATTGCGTTCGAACGGCGCGGTGCGGAAGTGCTCATCCATCGCGTGGAAGCCGGCGAGCATCTCGCGAAAGTGCTCAGGTCCGATCGCGGCCATCGTGGACAAACCGATCGCCGAGTCCATCGAGTAGCGCCCGCCGACCCAGTCCCAGAAGATGAACATGTTGGCGCGGTCGATACCGAACTCCTCGACCTTCGAGGTGTTGGTCGAGACCGCGACGAAGTGCCGCGCAACAGCCTTTTCGTCTCTTAACGCCTGGAGCGTCCACTCGCGAGCGGTGTGGGCATTGGTCATCGTTTCGAGCGTCGTGAAGGTCTTGGAGCTGACAATGAACAGCGTCTCCTCGGCGTTTAGGTCGCGTGTCGCCTCGGCGAAATCGGTGCCATCCACGTTCGAGATGAAACGGAAGGTCATGTCGCGCTGGCTATAGTACTTCAGTGCCTCGTATGCCATCACAGGACCGAGATCCGAGCCACCGATGCCGATGTTGACTACATTCCGGATGCGCTTGCCGCTATGTCCCTTCCACGCACCGCTGCGAATCTGTTCGACAAAAGCCGCCATCTTGTCGAGCACGGCGTGAACTTCGGGAACCACATCCACGCCATCGACGAAGAGTTGTTCGCCCTTTGGAGCGCGCAACGCGACATGCAGAACCGCCCGCTGTTCGGTGACGTTGATCTTGTCGCCCGCGAACATGGCGTCGATGTGCTGGCGCAGGCCGGACTGTTCCGCGAGCTCAAGAAGCAGCTGCATCGTTTCGTGGGTGATGCGATTCTTCGAGTAGTCGAAGTAGAGACCCATGACCTCCAGGGTGAAGCGTTCGCCGCGCTGTGAATCCTCCGTGAAGAGCTGCCGAAGGTGCAGATTGCGGATGTTGGCATAATGCTGCTTCAGCGCGTTCCAAGCCGGCCGCTGGCGGAGTGGCACGATGGTGGACGGCGGTCGCGGAATCGTCATGGTGGATCTCAACCCGCAGCTTTGAGCGTGGCGCTCTTCGAGCCGATGCGCTTAAGCAAATCCTTCCAGGACGCGACGAATGATTCGGCTCCTTCGCGCTGAAGATCGGCGGCGAGTTGTTCATCGTCGATGCCGGCTTTAGCAAAGGCGGCGATTACGCTCTCGGCATCGCCACTATCCTCGGGCAGGACGCCACCCAGCGCGCCGTGATCGGCGAACGCAAGCAGCGTCTTCTCCGGAATCGTATTGATGGTGTCCGGTGCAGCGAGCGCCTTGATGTAAAGGATATCGGAGGCCTTGGGGTCTTTGGTGCCGGTGCTCGCCCAAAGCAGGCGCTGCGATGGAGCGCCGGCACTAGCAGCTTTTCGCCAGCGCGGCGAAGCCAGCAACTCGCGGTAGGCCTTATAGGTACGCTTTGCGATCGCGATACCTAGAAGATCCTGGAGGTCCGTCGGGACTTTCCCCATTACGGCTTTATCCCAACGGCTGATGAACACCGATGCCACAGAATGCACCTTCGGGTCCAACCCCGCGGCGATCCGGCGCTCGATCCCCCGCACGTAAGCTTCGGCGGCCGCGACATACTGCTCGCGTGAGAATAGGAGCGTGACGTTCACCGGCACTCCTCGAAAGATGGCTTCCTCGATGGCAGCTTGCCCTTCCTTGGTCCCGGGAATCTTGATAAAGAGATTAGACCGTTGCGCTCGAGCGTGGAGTTGAACCGCCTCTTTGACCGTGCTGGCTGCATCGTACGCCAGCGACGGGGATACCTCCAAAGACACCCAGCCGTCCATGCCAGCGGTTGTCTCGTGGACCGGCCGAAAGAGATCAGCGGCCTGCCTCAGATCCTCAATCGCAAGCTCGAAGAACAGGGCTTCGCCTGACTTGCCTTCCTTGCCCTTCTGGTGGATGGCATCGTCGTAGAAGTTCGAGTTCTTGATCGCGAGGTCGAAGATCGAGGGATTCGAAGTAAGCCCCGTGATCGAGAAATCGTCGATGTAGCGGCGCAGTGTTCCACTGATTAGGAGCCCCCGCGTGATGTTGTCAAGCCAGAGGCTCTGGCCGAGATCGTGGAGCTGTTGCGTGGGCTTCATAACTTCACTGTAGGAGAAGCATCGTCAAAACGGCGTCAAAAACGACACTCGCACGCTCGGCACGTTGTCACGCAATACTCGAGCCAGATACTCCTTCGACCTCAAATCCTCCATGATCGGCAGCGATACCGACACGTTTCGGAGGCGCTGACGGCGAATCAGGCATTTTTCTTCTCGAGCACGGCCAGCGCTCGCTTGCAGACGTTCTCTACAGTAAACCCGTATTCGCGCATCAGCACCGGTCCGGGCGCGGAGGAGCCGAAATGATCGAGCCCAATCACGTCGCCAAGGTCGCCGACATAGCGATGCCATCCCTGCGTCGCTCCTGCTTCCACTGCCAGTCGCGCGCGGATCAAAGGCGGAAGCACGGAGCGGCGATATTCCTCCTCTTGCGCCTCGAACAACTCCCAGCTGGGCATGGATACCACGCGTGTCTGAATGTTTTGCTTTTCCAACTCACGCTGCGCTTCAACGATCAGACCCACTTCTGAACCGGTTGCGATCAAAATGATCTCGGGCCGGCCGTTCGCCGCCTCGGCCAGGACGTAGGCTCCACGCTTCAGCCCAGCGGCGGCGGCGTAACGGCTGCGGTCCAGGGTCGGCACATCCTGACGGGTCAAGATCAACGCGACTGGACGGTCCCGCGTCTCAATCGCGACGCGCCAGGCGTACGCAGTTTCGTTCGCGTCGCAAGGCCGGATCACGATCAGTTGCGGCACAGCACGCAGGTTAGGGAGTTGTTCCACTGGCTGATGGGTGGTCCCATCTTCGCCCAGTCCAATGCTGTCGTGCGTGAACACATAAATAACCTGCTGCTCCATCATGGCCGCCAGCCGAATGGGAGGGCGCATGTAGTCGGAGAAGATCAGGAACGTCGCTCCGTACGGAATGATGCCGCCATACACGGCCATGCCGTTCAGAATCGAGCCCATCCCATGCTCGCGAATACCGAAATGCAAGTTGCTCCCGGCGTAATTCCAGCCCCCGCCGGCCGACCCTTGCGTGTCGCCCGAGGATCGATCGAAACATTCGAAATCGCCCGCGCCCTTCAGTGCGGTATACGTCGAGGGGTCCAAATCCGCCGAACCGCCCACCAGCGACGGAAGCCTGGGAGCAATCGCGTTCATCACCTTTCCGGAAGCCACCCGGGTCTTCATCCCTTTCGGGTCCGCAGGAAAGACGGGAATGTCCGCATCCCAGCCGGCAGGCAACTCGCTGCGCATTCGTTCTTCAAACTCCCCGGCCAACTCTGGATGTATTTTGGCGTAGCGAGCGAATCGATCGCGCCACTCCGACTCCGCCTGCCGGCCGCGGGGCAGAGCCTCGCGAAAATGGGCGAGTGCCTCGGGTGGGATATCGAAGAGGGGTTCGACCGGCCAACCAAGGTTCTGTTTGGTCAGCTTAACCTCTTCTACGCCCAGCGGCGAACCATGAGCTTCAAACGTGTCCTGCTTGTCCGGGGAACCGAAGCCCAGGTGGGTGCGGACGAGAATCAGCGAAGGGCGCCTGGTTTCGCTGCGCGCCGCGCGCAGAGCCAGGTCGATCGCCTCCACGTCGTTTCCGTCCTCCACCGATTGCGTGTGCCAACCATACGCCTCGAAGCGCTTCGCGTGGTCCTCGTTACATGAAATGTTCGTACCGGCGGAGAGCGTCACATGGTTGTTATCAAAGAGGTAGATCAACTTGCCGAGTTCCAGCTGTCCCGCGAGCGAGGCTGCTTCTGAAGACACTCCCTCCATCAGGTCGCCGTCGCTGACCAACCCATAGGTGAAGTGATTGACGATATCGAAGCCCGCCCGGTTATAGCGTGCCGCAAGATGCGCTTCCGCAATCGCGATGCCCACGCCGTTGCCAAACCCCTGGCCGA
>DASYSG010000039.1:0-61523 GCA_036003585.1 Bryobacteraceae bacterium
CAATATCGACCGTTACGGCAACACCACCGGTGCGACCATTCCCCTGGCGACGCGCGACGCCATTGAGAGCGGAAAGCTCAAGAAGGGCGATATCGTTCTCTTCACTGCCGTCGGCGCGGGCTTTACCGTGGGCGCGAACCTTTGGCGCTGGTCGTATTAAACGCGTCTGTTAGCGCACCACAACTTCGCGGGTTCCCTCGTCCAAACCGTAGATGCGGATCACTTGCGGCGCGGCCGGCTTGGCCGCCACCGCGGGCTCCGGTTTAGGTGCGGCGTTCGCCACCACCGGCGTGGTTGTCTTGAGTCCTGCCAGCAGTTGTTGCTCGGTCACCGCCATGGAAAGGGTTACATTATTCTGATCGATACGGACCTCGATTCCTCCCGTCGCCAACGGCATCGCGATCAGCGTCTGCTTGACCGTTTCCAGCAGTTGGTTGGCGCCTTCCTCGGACGAAGCCAGAAAAGTCGCTTTCAGCTTGAGTCCGGCGTCGAGTGTCACCCCGCCTTCGAATCCATCCGCCTCCGTATCGATAGGAAGGAACCGCCCGGCCAGCGGATCCGGCAGACCCGCAGCCACCACCCACAGATCGTCCTGAGCATACCGGGCGGCGCGAGCCAGCAGTGGAGAATAGGCGCGATTGGCTTCGTCTGCCAGGCTGCGGTCGATCGCGTCCTGCAGATCCTTAAAGTGTCCCAACAGAACCAGGCGATCGCTCATGCGTGCGACGCTCAGCGTCTCTTTTCCGGGAGTCACCCAGATTTCGACCTCATGGTAGACAGCCCGCTTCAGTCCCTTCACCGCAGCCTGGTTTTGAAACGCCGCGGCGGGAAAATCTCCGGTCGCCATCGCGAGAAGCACCGGCGATGAAACCAGAATCTGGCGCGCGTCTTTCAGGCAATCCAGATCCGGGAATCCGAGGCCGCCGTCTCCGTGGAGCTCGCCCGAGATCGCGTCGGCGAACGGCGAGGATCGTAAATGCTCCCACTGGATGCCCACCAGCGCGGTCGCCTCAGGCGACGCGTAGCGCCACCAGGCCGGATGCGATTCCGCGGACGCCCCGCCTATGCTGAGAAGCAGTCCGCTAACAATCAAAATCAGGCGCGATGTCATGTTAAGCGGATCGGATGAACAATTCGAACAGTGTACCCGGTAAGTTTTACATCCGTCCTTGGAGCGCCTTATTGCAAATACACGAGTTAACCGTGGTCGGCCGATTGCACTAAGGCGAATACATGAAACGAACCGAGTACGCTGATGCGTTCCAGAACGGATACAGTGCCACTCGCCGCTTTCTGTTGTCCCGCGGCGCCGGGCTCGAAGAAGCAGAAGAAATCGCACAGGCCGCCTGGGCTCGCGGATGGGAATATCGCGATCAACTGCGCGACCCCTCGATGGTCAGCTTCTGGGTAAACTCTATCGCCCGCAACCTGTTTCGTGCGCGCTTCCGTACTCCGCCCGTGCTCCCGATGGAGGGCGTCGATCCTTCCTACACGATGAGCATGGAGGACGAGATCGAGGTGCGCCGGATCCTGGATCTTTGCCCAAAACGCGACCGGGCCCTGCTCGAGAAGAGCCTGCAAGGCTACTCGGCGGAAGAAATGGCGCGCGATGAGGGCATCAGCTCCACCGGGATTCGTGTGCGCATGTTGCGGATTCGGCAGGGCATCCGCGCACAATTAGCAATCGCCGCTTAAACTGGGGTGAATGCCCCCGGAAACGCTGCTCTCGCTGTGCCGTTTGTCGAAAGATTTTGCCACGCAGCGGGCTGTGAGCGATGTTTCGCTGGAGATCCCGCGCGGAGCATTCTTTTCTCTGCTAGGTCCGTCCGGATGCGGCAAGACCACCATCCTTCGGATGATCGCCGGTTTTGAAACTCCCACTACCGGCGAGGTCTGGCTGAACGGGCAGCGCATCGATCTTCTCCCGCCCTACCAGCGCAATGTCAATACCGTTTTCCAGAGCTACGCGCTCTTTCCACACCTGACGGTGCAGGGAAACATCGAATTCGGACTGCGCCACAAAAAGGTGTCAGACGACATTAATCGAGTGCGGGAAGTCCTGAAACAGGTACGTTTAGAGGCGAAAGCTTCGCGAAAACCATCCGAGCTCTCCGGAGGAGAGCGTCAAAGAGTAGCTCTCGCCCGCGCCATCGTGCTCCAGCCCGACGTCCTGCTGCTCGACGAGCCGCTCTCCGCGCTCGATCCGCAGTTGCGCAAGCAAGTACGCGGTGAATTGCGTGATCTTCAGCGGCGCGTCGGAGTCACCTTTTTGTTCGTGACCCACGACCAGGAAGAAGCCTTATCGATGTCCGACCAGATCGCGGTGATGAATGCCGGCGCGCTCGAACAAGTCGGATCGCCGCGCGACATCTATTGCCGGCCGCGGACTCGCTTCGTCGCGGATTTCCTCGGCGCGATGAATTGGATCGATGGCATCGGCGTGCGACCCGAAGCCGTAAACATCACTTCTCAAGGCAGAAAAGCAATTGTCACTGGTGTGACTTATTTGGGTTCGTTTTGTCATATTGCGATGAAGCTGGTTGAGGGCGAGGAAACGATCGCCGCTCAAGCGCCGCCCGGTTCGACATTTGAAAACGGCCAGACCGTTTGTGTCACGTGGGATCCCGAGGACGAGATTCGCGTATGAAGCTGCGTAACCTCTTCCTCGCTCCCACCGCGCTTCTTATGGCCGTCACGATGCTCGCCCCTCTGGCCATCATCGTGGTCTACAGCCTGCTGACGCGAGGAGCCTACGGTGGCGTCGAGCTCCCCTGGACGATTGAAAACTACAGTCGTTTATATGACCCCGTTTACGCCATCATCTTCCTGCGCTCTTTCTGGATCGCCGCGGTTGCCACCGCGCTGTGCCTGGTCCTGGGATTCCCGCTGGCGATGTTCATCGCGCGCTCCGGTTCCCGCAAGAACCTGTACCTGAGCCTGGTCATCCTGCCGTTCTGGACCAGCTTCCTCATCCGCACCTACGCCTGGATGTTCCTCCTGCGCGATACCGGGATCGTGAACTCGGCTTTGCTGGCATTACGAATCATCCGCGAACCACTTCCGCTGCTCTATAACGACGGCGCAGTGATTCTCGGCCTGGTGTACGGATTCCTTCCGTTCATGGTCTTGCCTCTCTACGCTACGATCGAACGCTTGGATCCGAGCCTACTTGAAGCCGCCGCTGATTTGGGAGCCCGCCCATGGCGGGCGCTGGTAGGTGTCACTCTGCCGTTGTGCGCGCCAGGGATTCGAGCCGGCGCGATCCTGGTGTTCGTGCCGTGCCTGGGGACCTACCTGACGTCGGATCTGTTGGGCGGCAGCAAGACCGTGCTGATCGGCAACCTGGTCCAGAATCAGTTCACGGCCTCGCGCGACTGGCCCTTCGGTGCGGCGCTGTCGCTCGCGCTGATGGCGATTGCAATGGTGCTGCTGTTTGCGGCCCGCCGCAAGGGCGAAGAGCTGCTATGAAAAGAGGCCTCACCGTCTACGCCGTCTTTGCCTACGCGTTCCTGCATGTGCCCCTGCTGATCCTCGCCGTATTCAGCTTTAACTCCTCGCGATTCGCGGTCTGGCAAGGCTTCTCACTTCAGTGGTACCGGGCCGTCGCCGATGATGCCAACCTGATCGAATCGTCGATGAACAGCCTGATCATCGCCATCGTCGCCACGGGCGTCGCGACGATCATAGGAACCCTTGCGGCCTATGGCCTTTGGAAGAAAGGCTCGGCTTGGTTGTCTGGATCTCTATATCTTTCCCTGGTGACGCCGGAGATCGTGACCGGAGCCTCGCTGCTCGCGCTGTTTCAATGGATCTTTCGATTCGCGCACCTGCGACTGGGGATGCACACCGTAATCCTGGCGCACGTCGGCTTCTCGCTGGCCTACGTGGTCGTAGTCGTGCTGGCGCGGCTGCGCAGCTACGATCGCACGCTCGAAGAAGCCGCGCTCGATTTGGGCGCCACCGAATTCGGGGCATTCTGGCGCGTGACCCTTCCATACCTTGTTCCTGCGATCGCCGCGGCGGCCATGCTCGCCTTTACCGTTTCGATCGACGATTACGTGATCACCAGCCTTGTCGCCGGCGTCGATTCGCAGACGCTGCCCATGGTCATCTACGCGATGGCGCGCCGTGGTGTCAATCCTGCGCTCAACGCCGTCTCCACGCTGGTGGTGTTCGGCCTGGGCATGCTGATCATATTGTCGGAGAGGCTGCGTCGCACATGAATGTGACTGTGAATCGGCGAACCTTCCTCATTGGCGCTGCTACTGCCGCAGCCTGCAGCCGTGGTCCCCGGCTGAACGTTTTCAACTGGTCCGATTACGTTGCACCGGACACCGTCGCTAATTTCGAGCGCGAATTCGGTATCCGTGTTCGCTACGGCACCTACGAAAGCGTTCCTGAAATGCTGGCGAAAGTCATGACCGGCAACTCGGGATGGGACGTGATTTTCCCTTCCGCCGAATACATCCAGCCCATGCGCGACATGGGCCTCCTCGCGCGACTCAATCACGACTGGCTGCCCAATCTCAGCAACCTCGACGGGCAGTTTCAGCAGCCGCAGTGGGACCCGCGACTCGAGTGGTGTGTCCCCTACATGCACGGCTCGACTGGGATCGTCTATCAGAGGAGTCTTGTGAGCCAACAAGGATGGACGCCGCGAGCCTGGTCGGATTTGTGGGACGCGCGTTTAGCCGGAAAGCTCACCATGCTGGACGACCCGCCGGAGGTGTTCGCTGCGTGCCTCAAGACGCTGGGCTACTCGCTGAATTCGTCCGATCCGAGCCAGCTCAAAGCAGCCCAGCAGCGGGCCATCGCGCAGAAGCCGCTGGTCCGAGCCTATCTAAACGCCGAAGTGCGGGATCAGTTAGTGGCCGGCGACGTCGCAGCCGCCCAAGCCTGGGCTGTCACCGCCGCGCAGGCCATTTCGGCAGCCCCGGATAAGTTGGCCTTCGCATTCCCGTCGGATGGTTTCCCGCGCTACGCCGACAACGTTGCGATCTTGCGGGAAAGCGGCCGTCAGGAGGCCGCGCACCAATTCATTAACTACCTGCTCCGCCCGCAAGTCGCCGCCGCGATCGTCGAGACCACGCGCACGGCAGCCTGCAACGGCGCGGCCCAACGGTATTTACCCAAAGCCCTGCGCTCGGACCCGGTGCTCTATCCGCCGGCCGAGATTCTCGCGCGTGGAGAATGGTTCACCCCTCAATCCGCCGCCGGGCAACGCCTGCGTGACCGCTTGTGGACCGAAATCAAGACATAGCTGGAGTTGGGTCGAGGAGGGACGTTGTCTTTACCAGAGTCAAATGCCGACCCGTATAATCGTCGAATATGACCGGGCCTCTCAAAGAACAGATAGAGAATAGGCTTCCGTGGCTGTTCCAGGATCTTGGTTTTCGTGTGACCTACTGTGACTATTCACCTAAACACATGGGTGATTCGCTTGTAGTGATCCAATCCGATTCCTTGCGGCTTCGGTTTGTTCGTGATAAGAGCGTGATTGAGCTCGACCTGGCCTCGCTCTCCGAGCCTGACCAGTGGATGAATCTTGGGTTCCTTTGGATGACGCTTACGGGAGATCGGCCGGATCCCGACTTAGAAGGGTGGGCTTGGTTCTTCCGTGAACATCTGGCAGAGCTGACTGACGCCCTGGGGCCCAGATTTGCGCAAACGAAGCTGGAGTACAAGCGACGGGACGAGGAAGGCCGCAAGATCGCAGCGCGCTACGTTCCTGCTCTCACGTGGCGCGGCCGTCTCAATAGGTTTAGGGCGACGATGCCGGGAATGATAGTAATGGGGCCGCTCGGCTGGATTGTCGTCGCCGGTTGGATGGCGTGGGAAATTGTTAAGTGAACGCAGCCGCGATTCAACACAGGTCCACGGCGTAACGGCTTTTCCTGGATCCATCGCTGGGCGGTGGCCAAGGGAATCAAGCCCATGCCGGAGCCCGATCCGCCCGCCTGGATGCAAAAGGCATACGCCGCCACCTCCCAATAAGATCTATTGGCCCGGCTCCCCCCCGCGCGATAGACTGGTGACAGGTTCCCAGTCTCCCCCGATGCCGCAAATCTTGTTGCCGGTCATCCCGAAGCTCGCAGTGGGACCCGCGACTCGAGTGGTGTGTCCCCTACATGCACGGGGCCACGGGGATCGTCTATCAGAAGAGTCTTGTGAATCAACAAGGATGGACGCCGCGAGCCTGGTCGGATTTGTGGGATGCGCGCCTCGCCGGAAAGCTCACCATGCTGGACGACCCGCCGGAGGTGTTCGCCGCGTGCCTCAAGACGCTGGGCTATTCGCTGAATTCGTCCGATCCCAGCCAGCTCAAAGCAGCCCAGCAGCGGGCCATCGCGCAGAAGCCGCTGGTCCGAGCCTATCTAAACGCCGAAGTGCGGGATCAGTTAGTGGCCGGCGACGTCGCCGCCGCCCAAGCCTGGGCCGTCACCGCCGCGCAAGCAATCGCAGCCGCTCCCGACAAGTTAGAGTTCTCGTTCCCGTCCGATGGTTTCCCGCGCTACGCCGATAACGTGGCGATCTTGCGCGAAAGCACTCGCCTGGAATCCGCCCACCGGTTCATCGACTACCTATTGCGCCCACAGGTCGCCGCCGCGATCGTCGAGACCACGCGCACGGCAGCCTGCAACGGCGCAGCCCAACAGTATTTGCCCGAGGCGCTACGTTCTGACCCAGTGCTTTATCCGCCGGCCGAGATTCTCGCGCGTGGAGAATGGTTCACCCCTCAATCCGCCGCCGGGCAACGCCTGCGTGATCGCTTATGGACCGAAATCAAGACTTAACGGTTGACGCAAAACGTGGCGGCAACAGGAAGAGCAGGAGTACCGAGGCTGCGCCCAATGTCCAATACACGCCATCCAGCACTCTCTCCGGGATGGTGTGATGAAGAAGCTGATCGAGCAGGTATCCGAACCCTGACGACGCTTCCGCGCCTCCCGTCTCCGGTGCGCGCAAAGAGCTTTCCGCGACATTAAGAGGACAGTTGAATCCGATCACATCTTCGGCGAGAACAACCCAAATTGACAGCAGGTGAACGATCCGGAACCAAGGATTGAAAACCCATTTCGACCGGCGCCCAACAATGGCGATGAAGCCACCGATAACGAACACGAAATACGCCAGATGCACGATCGTGACAAAATCAGCGAGCGCATCCATGATTAGCGGTCTCCCGATATTATGAACGAGTGGTCAAAGACGAAAGTTCCCGACCACCGATCCGACGAGATCAAGAGCTCTAAGCCAATAGCGAAATAAGCCGATTGACCTGATGATTTTGGCCCTGCCGCGATACACTAAAGCCAGCATCTCCATGCCGCAAATCTTGTTGCCGGTCATCCCGAAGCTCACGCTCACCGCGGTGATCGATATTCTTGCGGTGGCGGTGTTGCTCTACCAGTTCATCCTGATGCTGCGGGGCCGCCGCGCCATGCATGTTTTCGCCGGATTGCTGGCTTTGGTGCTTCTGTACCTGGTGGCAGTATCACTAGGCTTGAACTTACTTCACTCGGTACTCGCCGCTTTGGCTCCGTATACCGCGATCGCCCTGATCGTCATGTTCCAAGGCGAAATTCGCCGGCTGCTGACCCGCGTCGGACGAGTCCGCTGGCTCGGCTTAGGAGGCCAGCTGGAGCGGCGCGAAGTGGTGGACGAAATCGTCCTGGCCGTGCAGCAGATGATCGAGGACAAAACCGGCGCGCTGATCGTCGTCGAGCGCGAAATCGGCCTGCGCACCTTTGTCGAAAGCGGCGTGGCGCTGGATGCGGTGGTTTCGCGCGACCTGCTGTGCGCGATCTTTCATCCCGGCGGCCAGTTGCACGACGGCGCCGTCATTATTCAAGGCGACCGCATCGCGGCGGCGGCTTGTTTCCTGCCGCTGCACACGCATCCCGTTAGCGCCCGCAAAGTCGGCACACGCCACCGCGCGGCCATTGGCGTGACGGAAGACACGGACGCTCTAGCCGTGGTGCTCTCCGAGGAGCGTGGCCAGATCTCGATCGCCTGGCGCGAGGAACTGGAGCAGGATGTCAGTATCGACCGCTTGCGCGAGCGCCTGATTCACCACGCCACAGGGCAGCCTGCCAGTGCCGAGGACGCCCCGGAGCCGGAATGGAGGCGGGCTCAACCATGAGGCTCCCGCCCCTGAGATTTCGGACATGACGCGGGTATGGCGCGTGCTGACGCGCAACCTCGGCTGGAAGTTGCTTTCCGTGGGCTTGGCCGTGCTGCTCTGGATCGCCGTGGAAGGCGAACCCGAGTTGGTCACCGTGCAAGCTGTTCCAGTCTTCTATCGAAATGTCGGGCCCACGCTGGCCCTGGTGTCGAATCCTCCCGCGACGGTCCGGGTCGAATTGCGCGGGCCTTCCGACGTGCTGGGCCGCGATAATTTGTCCAGTGTCGCTCTGCTGTTGGATCTGTCCGGCCAAACCGAGCCCGGAGAGAAAGTGTTTCCCATCTCGCGCGCCAATGTGACGCTGCCGGCGGGAGTGAACTTCGTACGCTCGGATCCGCCTGAACTCAAGCTGCACTTGGACCGCGCGCCTGAGGACAGAACAGCGGAATCGAAAAGGATCATCGCACCGAAATGAGACAGTTATTTGGAACCGATGGGATCCGCGGCACTGCGGGTGAATATCCTCTCGACCGCCCGACCACTTTCGCCGTAGGCGTTGCCCTGGCGCAATGGATCGGCACGAATCATCTGAATCCCGAAGTCGTGTTGGGGATGGATACGCGCCAGTCGGGACCTTGGATCGCCGAACACGTGGCCGGTGGCTTGGCCCAGGGAGGCGTGCGCGCGCGCAGCGCCGGCCTGATCAGCACGCCGGGTTTGGCGTACATCGCCAAGACTGGACCGTTCGCCGCCGGTGTGATGATTTCGGCGTCGCACAATCCGTTTCAGGACAACGGCATCAAGATTTTCGATCACTCGGGTTTTAAACTGCCCGATCAGCAGGAGCATACGATCGAAGGCTACATTTTCGCTTCAGCCAGTTCAGGGAAGCCTCCATCGCCGCAGAAGTTGACCGTGGATGAGGGACTCGATCGCGCGTATGTGGAGCATCTCGCCGCCACCATGCCCGGCGGACTGGCCGGTATGACCATCGTGGTCGATGGCGCTAATGGAGCGGCGACTCACCTGGGACCCGCACTTTTTGAGCGGCTGGGCGCCAAAGTCGATCGCATCCATTGCGCGCCGGACGGAAAGAATATCAATCTCAACAGCGGCGCTCTGCATGTGGAAGGGTTGCGGAAGCGCGTGCTCGAGACGGGCGCGACCCTGGGGGTCGCCTTCGACGGCGACGCCGACCGAGCCATGTTCGTTTCGCATTCCGGCAAGATCGTGGATGGAGACGGAGTGCTGCTGCTGGCGGCGCGACGGTTACAAGTTACGCGCGGGTTGAAAGAAGTCGTCTCGACAGTGATGTCGAACCTCGGACTGGAGCGCGCGCTGGCGCATCACGGGATCGGCATGGTGCGGACGCCGGTCGGAGACAAGTACGTTCTGGAAGAAATGATCAAGCGCGATGCGCTTCTCGGCGGCGAGCAGAGCGGGCACGTGATCTTTCGCGAATTCGCCACCACCGGCGACGGGCTCCTGACAGCTCTTCGTGTCTGTGATGCGATGCGGACTTCCGGCCAGGATCTGGATGCGCTGACGGCCGAGCTGGAGATTTATCCCCAGCTTCTGGTGAATGTCCGCGTAAAAGAGCGGCGTCCGCTGGAAGATATGGCCACCGTCAAGGAAGAGATTCGCCGCATGGAAGCCGAGTTCGGCAACACCGGCCGCGTCGTCGTGCGATTTTCGGGCACCGAGCCTTTGGCCCGGGTGATGGTCGAAGGTCCGAAACTGGACCGCGTGGAGCATTTCGCGGAATCCATCGCCGCTGCCATCCGCAGTGAATTGGGCTAGCTTCCGATTTCTGGTGGGGCAGGTTTTCAACCTGCGCGCCGATTTGTTATCGGCGCCCTACGCGGGTTACAAACCCGCTTGCAGGATACAATCCTGCCCCACATAATGAAGAGACATGTTCTTTAAGAACCAGAAGCCCCACCAGTGGACCTTTGACGAGCGCCTCGGCAATCTGAAACAGTTCCAGTTCACCATTGAACGACAAGGCGCCGGCGCGCTGGTTACCCGCGATGGCTCAGGAGCCATGATCGAGGATCTTGGCGGCGGGCAGGTCAAGGTCGGCAAGGCCGGCGTCCTGGTGGGCGGCGAGATCGCCAATCTGGTGAGCCGCGGCTACCAGATGTTTCTGCGAACCCCTTCGGGCAAAGAAATTCCCGCGCTGGCCGATCAACTCAAGAAACTCCACGCGTTCGATGAAGATCTGCGCGAAGGACTGGGCCTGACCAGCCTGTACAACTTGTCGCTGGGGACTACCTCCGATGATCATTTGTACGACCGTGTAGAGGATCGCGACAAACCGCATCATCCGCGGCCCTGGGAAATAAAAGCGGCACAATAAGCGAGACCAGTGAGCTCACGCCAGTTCGGGGTAGTGGTCGCGGGCTTCTGCTCCTTCCTGCAGATGTATTCCACGCAGCCCCTGCTGCCGATGCTGACAGGAATTTTCCACGCCAGCAAAATCGCGGTCAGCATGACGGTTACGCTCGCGGGATTGGGCGTCGCCGTCGCGGCGCCCATCGCAGGAATATTAGCGGATAAGATCGGCCGCAAGCGCGTGATCGTCTGGTCCGCTTTCCTGCTGGCCATTTGCAGCTTCGCCGCGGCGACGTCTCCGGGGCTCGGGATGCTGCTCTTCTGGCGATTCTGCCAAGGATTGTGCACCCCCGGCGTGTTCTCCGTCACGGTCGCCTACATCAACGACGAATGGGCCGGAGCCGGCGCGGGCGCGGTTTTGTCCTCCTACGTCAGCGGAACTGTTTTGGGTGGATTTTCCTGCCGTTTCATCTCCGGGCTGGTGGCCTCGCATTTCGGCTGGCGATGGGTGTTCATCGTGCTTGGCGTCTTGACGCTGGCGGGCACGGTGGCGATTGCACGATTGCTCGAACCGGAGCGGCACCCGCATCGTGCATCGGATTGGGAAGGTTCGTGGCTGGCCGCGGTGACGTCGCACTTGAAGAATCGGCGACTGCTGGGAACGTATCTGGTGGGGTTTTGCGTTCTGTTTTCTCTAGTGGCGGTGTTTACGTATGTGACGTTCTATCTGGCCGCGCCGCCGTTCAATCTGGAGCCCGCGGCTCTGGGATCCATCTTCTTCGTCTACCTGGTGGGAGCCGCCGTGAATCCGGTGGCGGGGCGTGCGATTGACCGGTACGGGCAGCGCACTGTGCTTGCTTGCGGAATCGGCGCCGGCATAGCGGGCGTCGCAATCACGTTGGTGCATAGTCTGTGGATGGTGGGGCTGGGGCTGACCATCTGCAGCAGCGGCGTCTTCGCGGCCACCACCGCGGCGAACAACTTCGTGGGTGCGGCCGCCGAGCACAATCGATCGCTGGCAGTGGGATTGTACGCGGCGTTCTATTATGTCGGCGGCGGTTTGGGCGCGGCCATTCCAGCGTACTTCTGGGACCTGGGCGGCTGGCCCGCCTGCGTTGCGTTCATCGCGGTGGTGCAGATGGTGACGGTTACTTTGGCTCTGATCTTCTGGAGCGGCCCGGTGCGCGCGGGAGTCATGATAGCTCCATAAGTCAATCTTATGGCTTACCCCTCTTGCATTTGCGATTCTTGTGCTGTACTCTTAGATTCATAGAGACGACGATGTCATTTGCAGATCCCAACCAGGCTCTCTCGCGCGGCAACGCGGTCTCTACTGAACTCATTCCTGTATTAGGGCTCGTTCTTATTATTGGGGTCGGTGTAGCCGGCCCCGCCTGAACGGCCCAATTCGTAGGAATACGGACTTGGCCACTGGCGGGGACAGAAACCCCGGACAGTGGCCTTTTCCTTTTTGGGAGGATGTTTAAATGTCGACCAAGTTGATGACCGGCGCGCAAGTCGTCCTCGAATGTCTGCTGCGTGAGAAGGTGGATACCTTCTTCGGCTACCCGGGCGGCGTGACGCTGCCTCTCTACGACGCGCTTTACGATCACCAGATCAAGCACATCCTGGTGCGGCACGAGCAGAACGCGTGCTTCGCGGCCCAGGGATACGCGCGCGCCACGGGAAAAGTCGGCGTGTGCTGCGCGACGTCCGGTCCCGGCGCGACGAACTTGATCACTGCGCTGGTGGACGCGCTGATGGATTCGATTCCCGTCGTGGCGATCACCGGCCAGGTCTCGACGAAGCTGATCGGCAGCGACGCGTTCCAGGAAGCCGATACGTTCGGCATCACGCGTTCCTGCACCAAGCACAACTACATGGTGAAGAAGCTTTCCGAGCTTCCGCAGATCATTCATGAGGCGTTTCATCTCGCGGCGTCCGGCCGGCCCGGTCCGGTGCTGGTGGATATTCCGAAAGACGTCTTCCAAGCCCAGGGCCACTACACGCCGGTTTCGACCATTCATCTTCCGGGCTACCGTCTGAACACGGAAGGCCACGCCGGGCAGATTCGCCGTGCGGCTGAAATGATCTGGGAAGCTGAGCGTCCCATGGTTTACGCGGGCGGCGGCATTGTTGCGGCCGAAGCGGCGAACGATCTGCGCGCATTCGTGGAATTTGTCGACATACCGTCGGTCTGCACGCTGATGGGACTGGGTTCCATGCCCAGCACGCATCCGAATTTCATCAGCATGCCGGGGATGCACGGCAGCTACGCCGCCAATATGGCGATGACCGAAACCGATCTTCTGATCGCCCTGGGCGTGCGTTTCGACGATCGCGTGACGGGCCGGCTGGCCGCGTTCGCGCCGCATGCCAAGGTGATCCACGTGGACATCGATCCTGCCGAGATTGGGAAGAATCGTGCGGCGGATATTCCGATCGTCGGCGATGTCAAGAAAGTTCTGGAGCGTTTGACTCACGAAGTGAGGGATCTCGCACCCACCATGAAGGCGAAGAATTCCGACGCTCGCAAGGCTTGGTGGTCGCAGGTCAAAGGATGGAAGGCCGAGCACCCGCTGGAGCCCGAAATCTCCACCGACGAGATCAAGCCGCAGCATCTCATTTCCGAAATCGACCGGCTCTCGGGCGGCGAAGCGATCGTCGCCAGCGACGTCGGCCAGCACCAGATGTGGGGCGCGCAGTTCCTCAAGTTCAATCATCCGCGGCTCTGGCTTAATTCCGGCGGCCTGGGATCTATGGGTTTCGGCCTGCCGGCAGCCATCGGCGCACAATTTGCCAGGCCCGACAAGCTGGTGTTCGCACTGGTCGGCGACGGCGGATTCCAGATGTCGATTCCTGAGCTCGCCACCATCGCCAATCACGCACTGCCGGTCAAGATCATCGTGATGAACAACGGCTACCTGGGCATGGTCCGGCAATGGCAGGAGTTGTTTTATGCGAATCGCCTGAGCTCTGTTCAGCTGGAAGGGTTTCCCGATCCTGAAAAACTGGCGGGAGCTTACGGATTCCGCGGCCGGACGGTGGAAAGCGTCCGCGAGCTGCGGGGCGCGCTGGAAGCCGCGGTGCGGGAACCGGGTCCCTACTTGTTGAACGTGCGCGTGACGCCGTTTGAGAACGTTTATCCGATGGTCCCGGCCGGTGGCGCGATCAACGAAATGGTCCTGGGGCCCGTTCAACCGGTGGCGGTCTAAAACCAGGAGTCAGAAGACAGAATTCAGGAGTCAGAATGCTGCAGTTGATCTCATTGCTATTGGAAAACAAACCCGGAGCGCTGATGCGGGTAACCGGCGTGCTCTCGGCGCGCGGCTACAACATCGAAAGCCTGACGGTCGCGCGGACGCTCGATCCGGAGCTGTCGCGTATGAGCATCGTGGTGGATATCGAGCCCAGCCAGCGCGTGCAAGTGATCAAGCAGATCAACAAACTGGTCAATGTGCTGCAAGTGTCGGATCTCACCGAAGGCTCGGCCGTTCGACGAGAATTGGTCCTCTTATGGATCGGGACCACTCAGGAAAATCGCATGGCGGTGCTCAAGGAAGCTGAGATCTTCGGCGCGAAAGCAGTGGACAGTTCGGCGGACGGCTATGCGCTCGAAGCCACGGGCGATCCGGAAAAGCTGGATGCATTTATTCGCACCATGCAGCGCTATGGCGAGATTGAAGTAACCCGGTCGGGTCTGGTTTCCGTGCCTCTTGAGGCGAAAAAAGTGAAGCTGGCGCCGCCGGTGCATAAAGAACATTTAGAAACGGACCACGCGGTCCTCAAAACCACGGAGTAACTAAAAACGTAATGGTCACCAAATACTACGAAAAAGACGGCGATCCCTCGCTACTCAAAGGGAAGACAATCGCCATTATCGGCTACGGCAGCCAGGGACACGCGCACGCGCTGAATCTGCGCGATTCAGGCCTCAATTCGATTGTCGGATTGCCGGAGGGCAGCAAGAGCAAGGCGAAAGCCGAAGCTGCCGGGCTGAAAGTTCTCTCGATTGCGGATGCCGCGAAAGCAGCCGACGTCATCATGATGCTGGTCCCGGATCACGTTCAAGGCGAGATCTACAAGAAAGATATCGAGCCAAACCTGACCGCGGGCAAGACGCTGATGTTCGCGCACGGCTTCAATATTCACTTCGGGTTCATCACGCCGCCCAAGAATGTCGACGTCACGATGATCGCTCCGAAAGCTCCCGGGCACCGCGTGCGCGAGGTTTTCACGGAAGGGCAGGGAGTTCCCGGCCTGGTCGCGATCCATCAGGACGCGTCGGGAAACGCGCTCAAGAACGCTCTGGCCTACGGCGGCGGCATCGGATGCCTGCGCGCCGGGATTCTCGAAACATCTTTCAAGGAAGAAACCGAAACCGATCTCTTTGGTGAGCAGAGCGTGCTGTGCGGCGGCGTCAGCGAGCTCATCCGCGCCGGGTTTCAAACTCTGGTCGACGCCGGATATGCACCGGAAATGGCCTATTTCGAGTGCCTGCACGAAGTGAAGCTGATTGTCGATCTGATCTATGAGGGCGGACTCAGCTATATGCGCTACTCGGTATCGGACACGGCAGAATACGGCGATTACACACGCGGCCCCCGCATCGTCACCGAACAGACGCGCGCCGAGATGAAGAAGATCTTGAGCGAGATCCAATCCGGCCAGTTCGCGCGGGAATGGATGGAAGAGAACCGGACGGGCCGCAGGAAGTTCCTGGCCATGCGCGCGGAGCAAGAAAACCAGCCCATCGAAAAGGTCGGCGCCGAGCTGCGCAAGATGATGACGTTCCTCAAGAAAAAGAAAGAAGTCGGCGTACCGGCCGCTACGTAACCCTTATGCGCATCTTCACGTTCGACACCACGCTGCGCGACGGCACTCAGGGCGAAGCCGTCAGCTTTTCCGCCGACGACAAGATCCTGGTCGTCCACAAACTGGACGAGCTGGGGATCGATTATATTGAGGGCGGCTGGCCGGGGTCGAATCCGAAGGATAAGGACTTCTTTGCGCGCGCGCGCGATCTGCAACTGAAGCATTCACGGCTGGTGGCATTCGGCGCGACCCGCTTCGCCAAGAATACCGTCGAAGAAGACGCCAGCGTGAATGCGCTGATCGCCGCAGGCACTCCGGTTGTATCGATTTTCGGCAAGAGCTGGGACCTGCACGTTCATCGGGCCCTGGGGATCGAGGAGAAGCAGAACCTCGAGCTGATCGCCGACACCGTCAAATACCTCAAGGCCCACGGCAAAGAAGTCGTCTACGACGCTGAGCACTTCTTCGACGGCTACTGCGCCAATCGCGATTTCGCCCTGCGTACGCTCGAAGCCGCGAAGAAAGCCGGCGCCGACGTTCTCTGCCTGTGCGATACCAACGGGGGCATGCTCACCGCCCGGCTCGCCGAAATCTGCGCGGATGTGCGCAAGAACTTCGACGGCATGCTGGGGATTCACACGCATAACGATTCCGAGCTGGCGGTGGCCAATTCGCTGGCCGCGATCGACCAGGGATTCGCGCACGTCCAGGGCTGCACCAACGGCTATGGCGAGCGCTGCGGCAACGCCAACATGATCTCGATCATCGCCAACCTCGAACTGAAGATGGGCCACACCACCATCGGCAAGGAGCGGCTGACGCATCTGACCGCGGCCGCGCGGTATATCGCCGAGCTCGCCAATCTGCCCATCCGCAACGATCAGGCCTACGTGGGTCCCAGCGCCTTCGCCCATAAGGGCGGCGTTCACGTAAGCGCCGTGCTGAAGGATTCGGCAACCTACGAGCACATCAATCCCAAGCTGGTGGGCAATCGCCAGCGCGTGTTGCTCAGCGATCTATCAGGCAAGGGCAACGTTCTATACAAGCTCAAGCAGCACGGTCTGGAGGATCGTCTGGATGATACCGCGCGGCGCGAGCTGCTCGATCGCATCAAGCAGATGGAGTTTCAGGGCTACGAGCTGGAGGCCGCCGAGGGCACCTTCGAGCTCTTAGTACGCGAGGCTTTGCGGCCCGGTTTGCAGTTCTTTGAAGTGGTCAGCTATGAAACCACCACCAGGTCCTCCCGCAGCAGCACCGCCACGGTCACACTCAAGGCCCAGGACGGAGTCCACTCCGCCACGGCCGAGGGCAATGGTCCGGTGAACGCCCTGGATCTGGCGCTGCGGCAATGTTTGTCTTCGCTTTATCCCGGCATCGCCGGCGTGCGCCTGACCGATTATAAGGTCCGCGTTCTGGATAACAAGAAGGGCACCGCAGCGCGAGTCCGCGTGCTGGTGGAGTGGTCCGACCATCGCCGGAGCTGGGCTACCGTGGGTGTATCGGAGGACGTCATCGAAGCGAGCTGGTTCGCGCTGGTCGACGCTCTCCGGCTGGAACTGATGCGCCTGGGCGAGAATGACCCGACCATCCAGCGGGCCGTCGAGGACTATTGCTGGGGTGTTTGACCTGTCGTCTGAGGCCCCGAATAGCTCCCTGAAACTAGAGAAAACGCGCCCCAGCTAGGCGAAATCCCTAAGTATCGCCTAAGGCGTTCACTGTGTAGTATTTTCCCGGCCTGAACCGTACCATGGGAATCGATGTCATGGTCGGAGGACACCCGGTGTCTCTATTGCGAGGGCAGACTGCCGCTCTATCGCAAGATCACGCATGGACAATTCTGTTCCAGTGCGCATCGGAAGTCTTATTGGCAGGAACAAGAACGGCTGGCTATCGAGCGCCTCCATCAGACCCATAGTTCGCTGCGATCCTATCGTCCCTCCGCGCATCCGGAAGTCCCTCAGGAAGGTGCTCCTTACCCCGAGCTGGAACCAGCGATCCAAGTCAGAGTCGCTACGGGTCTGGCGCTGGAATCGAACCTGGAACAGGACCGCAGTCCTGCCTTCGAGGAGAATCCGTATCCGATTCCGAATGTGAGCGAGCCTCCCATGCCCGCTTCCGAGCTGCTCCGTTTTCTGGGGCACGATTTCTCGGCCGTCGATGGATGCGTACCCGAACTGATTGCGGCCGATCCGCTCGAGTATGAGATCGCGCTCCCGCCCTTGCCGCCTTCGCGGGCCAGCGTTCTTCAGACCAGGCCATTGCCGGAAGGCCTGCCGATCTCCGTTTGGTCGTATCTCAAGGCGTGGCCGTCAAACTTCACGGAAGCCGCTAGTGCAACTATCCAAGCAGCCTCCGGCGCGGCCAGCCTGGAATGCGATCCGCAGGTCTGCCATCCGAGTTCGCAAAAGCTCGCAGTCGGGATACGCGCGGCGGGCCGCGTGGGATTGCCTCTCACCGGGGCTTTCGAAACCGGGCGGCCAACCATCGATACCGGAGCCGATCTTCAAATTCTGAAGATGGAACCGGCGCCGATAACGTCTGTCGAACTGACGGTTCGGCCGCAGAGCGATGTGCTGGTGGAACTGCTCGACCAGCAGGTCCCGCATCCGGACCGGATGCTCCCGCTGGGCCAGTTCGCCGCGCATGAGGCGGTCTTTGTGCACGCCTGTCCGGCGCTTCAGCAGGTCGATGCTGCTCCGGAAGCCGCCTTGCCCAGGCCGGCAGCGCACGCTATCGCCGATTGTCAACTGAATTCGTGTACGGAGATGTTGGAACTTCCCGGCGCGGCGCTGGCGCAGGGAACGGCTGTAATCCGCGCGAACATTTCAGAGATTGCACTGAATCCGCAAACGGAGATTGCGGCGGTCATGCCCGCGGTGGAATCGGTCCAACAAATGGGCATCGCGGGCTTGTGCCGTCTCCCGAATACGCTACTCCCGGCGCAAGGCGCGTACGGACTGCAAGCCGCCAGCTCCCTGGCGTTCGATTTGTCGACCGGAGTCTCGTCGGATGTCACCTACCCGCGCATGTCTGCTGCAGCCGCCTCCACCGGGGCCCTGCTGTTCACGCGCATTCTGCCGTTGACGTTTGCCAAGAAACGGAAATCCGCGGGAGACGTTCCCCGCATCGAGCCGATTGCGCGCCTTCTTCCGGAATCCGTGGAGATGCATCCGACCATTCCCAGCTCCGGACTGGAGCCGCTGGATCGGAAACCAGCCGAGGACGCGCTGCGCGTTCCCGCGGGCGTAATGGGATCGTTGGTGCGAGGCGCGGGGCTCAAAAAGCTTGTACCGGCCTGGGCGCATGCCACTGGGTTCTATCAGCACGCGCCGCGCGATCTGAAACTCCTGCTGTTCGTGATTCCAGCGCTGCTGGCGTTGTATTTCCATCCAGGATGGCCCCAGGTAGCCGTGGCCGCTCCTCAGGCTTCCAGCAGTTTCACCGGCAGCTTCAAACAGGTCGTGAATACGCAGTGGGTGGGCGTTCGCCAGACATTGGAGAATCGCGCGGCGGTGGCTCTGGATGAGGATTTCCGCTCCGGCTTGGATAATTGGGCGAGCCCGGGCGGTTCCACCACCGAATGGTCTTTCGACGCCACCGGGTTTGTGCGGCCTGGACCGCTGGCTCTCTACCGGCCTTCGGTCAATCTGACCGACTACCATCTGGAGTTCGTGGGCTTGATCGACAAGAAGGCCATGAGCTGGGTGGTGCGCGCGGCGGACTTCGAGAACTTTTACGTGATCAAGCTGGTGGTGCTGAAACCGGGTCCCATGCCGGTGATTGGCCTGACCCGCTACGCGGTCATCGGCGGCAAGGCGCGGGACAGGCACGACGTGAATATCCCCCTTAGCGCGCGCGAGGACACAGTCTACAACGTCCACATGGATGTACAGGGATCCAACTTTTCAGTAGAGGTTCAGGGGCAAATGGCCGATAGTTGGACCGAGACACGTTTGCCCAGGGGTGGGATCGGGTTCTTTACGGCGAGCGGCGAGGCGAGCCGCCTGCGGTGGATGCAGATCACGCATCAATACGACATGTTAGGACGCCTGTGCGCTTATCTGGCGCCTTACGACACTACAAACGGGAGCTGGCAACCATGAGTGGAAAGAAGAAAACAGACGCAACATCGGGACCCGCGAACGCACAGCCGGTATCGGCGACGCTGGCGCGAGCGGTGTCTTTACACCTGGAAGGCAAGCGCAAGGAAGCTTTGCGCGAACTCAACACGGCTATCGAAAGCGGCGAGCAGAGCGCGGATATCTACGCGGCCAAAGGCCATATCCAGTTCGAGCTGGAGCAGTATGACGACGCCGTGAAGACCTACGAGAAGCTGCTGGGTGCGGCTCCTCAGCATCCCACCGCGAACTTCAACCTGGGAATCTGTTACGAGAAACTCGGCCGCTGGCAGGAAGCTTCGGATTCTTTCCAGAAGGCCCTGCAAGTGGACCCGCAGCGCGAGGAGGCCAACCTGGGCTGGGGCATCTGCCTGCTGCGCCAGGAGAAGCCGGAGCCTGCCATCGCCTGCTTCGACAAGGTTCTGGCATCGAACCCCGAGCATGAGACCGCGCTGTTCGGCAAAGCCGTCGCGCTGCAACTGCTGTGGAAGTTCGACGAGGCCACCAGCTTATACGTCAAAATTCTGGCCAAGAATCCGCAATCGGAAGAGTGCCTGGTGAATCTCATCACCATCGGCATGGCGCGCAAGGAAGTTGCCTCGATCCAGGAATACTCCGAGCGGCTGCTCACCATCCGTCCTCATTCGCAGGCTGCGCTCGAAGGCCTGGCCACCTGCGCGTTTCACTCGAATGACTTCGAGGCCGCTGCCCGCTATTGCGAGAAACTCATCGAGTTTACGCCGGATCACTTCGAGCGCTGGTTTAATCTCGGCGTGGCGCAGCAGAAGTGCGGACGCGCCGACGAAGCCGCGAAAGCCTATAGCCAGGCAGTTCGCATCCGGCCGGACGCTAAACAGGCGCATGTCAACCTCGGAATCGTACTGCAGGAGCAGGGCGATCTGAAGGCCGCCCGTGAGAATTACGAGCGGGCGCTGCAAATCGCCCCGGATTTGGCGGATGTAATTTACAACCTGGCCAGCGTGCTCGAGCAGCAGGGTCAGAAAGAACAAGCCGAGCAATTGTATGCGAAGCTTCTGGCGCGGAATCCCGAGTGGGAAGATGCCTGGTTCCGGTTAGGCTACCTGCGCCTGCAGCGCGACGATCATCGCGGGGCGGCCGAAGCCTTCCAGAACTGCGTGCGCAAGCGGACTCCGTGGCCCGAAGCGCAGCTGAACCTGGGGCTGGCGCACTGGAAGCTGGGCATGCATGAGGAAGCCGCGAAGGCGTTCCAGGCCGTGCTCGAAACCGATCCGTCGTCCCTCGATGCCATGCGCGGTCTGGCGGCGATGGCCGTGGAACGCGAGGATCTGCCCAAGGCCCTCGACCTGCAAGCCAAGCTCATCGAATCCGGCGAACGCACTCCGGAGCTGTTCTACAACACCGGACTGCTTCTACAAAAATCGGGCCAGCTCGACGACGCGATCAAACTATACAAAGAAGCGCTCACCGAGCGGCCCAACTTCGCCGAGGCGCTACTGAACCTCGGCCACGCGCTCAAAGCCAAGGGATCGGTCGAGGAAGCTCGCGACTACTGGCGTCAGGCTCTGCAGCAGAAACCTGAGCTGGCCGCCGGCTACTTCCAGGCCTGATCCTTTACCGGGGGCCGACCATCTTCATCGGATCGAGGAGCTCAGCGAGTTTTTCGCGCGAGATGCCGCTCTGTTCCCCGGCGACCTCGCGAATCGTCCTGCCGGATTGGTAAGCAGCATGCGCCAGCGCGGCGGCGCGTTCGTAGCCGATTTCCGGGGTTAGCGCGGTAGCCAGCGCGAGCGACTGTTCGATTGTGTCAGCCAAGCGGACTTCGTTCGCTTCCAGCCCCTGGATGCATCGTTCGGCGAAATTCCTGGAAGACGCCGCCAGCAACTCGATCGACTCCAGAAGATCGTAAGCGATCACCGGCATCATCGTATTCAGCTCAAGAGCGCCCGCGCCGGCTCCCCAGCCAATCGTCGCGTCGTGGCCGATCACCTGCGCACACACCATCAGCACGCTCTCGGCGATCACCGGATTCACTTTGCCGGGCATGATGCTCGAGCCTGGCTGCACTTCGGGCAAGTGGAGTTCGCCCAGTCCGCAGCGCGGTCCGGAGCCCAGCCAGCGGATGTCGTTGGCGATTTTGGTGAGCGCGATGGCATAGCTCTTGAGCGCTCCGCTGAGGAACACGACTGCATCGCGCGCCGCCTGCGCTTCGAAGTGGTTCCGGGCTTCGTGGAATGGCAGGCGAGTTCGCTCGGCAATGATGGCGATAGCGGCCGCGGCGAATCCCGGCGCAGCGTTCAGCCCCGAGCCGACGGCGGTGCCGCCCAAGGGCAGCTCATGGACACCTTCCAGGGCTTGCCGGATCCTGGTCTGCGACAACTCTATTTGGCGCGCGTAGCCGCCGAACTCCTGTCCCAGCCGCATCGGTACGGCGTCCTGCAAGTGCGTCCGTCCGATCTTCAAAATGTCCCAGAACTGCCGGCGCTTGGAATCGAGCGCGTCGCGAAGCGCTTCCATGGCCGGCAAGAGTGTCTCGTGCGCGGTGGTCGCCGCGGCGATGTGCAGAGCCGTTGGGAAGACGTCGTTGCTCGACTGGCTGCGGTTCACGTGATCGTTGGGGTGAACGGGTTTACCGAGTAACGCCGCCGCCCGCGAGGCGATCACTTCATTAGCGTTCATGTTGGTCGACGTTCCACTGCCGGTCTGGAACACGTCCACGACGAATTGGGAATCCTGGCGGCCGTCCATCACTTCCTGCGCCGCCGTTTCAATCGCGCCGGCGATGGGCGACGGCAGGGTGCCGGCCTGCTGGTTCGCGCGCGCCGCCGCGAGCTTCACCAGCCCGAGCGCGTTCAGGAAGGCTCGTCCGAAGCGCATCCGGCTAATGGGAAAATTCTCCACCGCGCGTTGCGTTTCTGCCCCATACAGGGCGTGGGCAGGAACCCGCACTTCGCCCATGGTGTCGTGTTCGATTCGAAAAGATTCCGGCATGCTTCCATTAAAGCTCTTGACAGCCCGGCCGCCTGCCGGATATAGTTAACTCAGTGGTTATATAACCGATAGGTTACATGCAAATGACGACAGATCACCTCAGCTCCACCTTCGCCGCGCTGGCCGATCCCACCCGGCGTGCGATCCTGGCGCGTCTGGCCACTGGCGAGGCCCCCGTAACCGAGCTGGCCAAGCCGTTCGACATGAGCATGCCCGCCATTTCCAAGCACCTCAAGGTTCTGGAGCGGGCGGGCCTGATCGCGCGGAGCAGGGAAGCACAATGGCGTCCTTGCCGGATCGAAGCAGGCCGGCTCAAGGAAGTCGCCGACTGGGTGGAGGAATACCGCCGTTTTTGGGAGCAAAGTTTGGATCGTCTGGACGAGTATTTACAGGAATTGCAAAGTAAGAACGTAAACCCCAAGGAGAAGAAACATGGCCGCAAGCAACGTAAGCCCTAACCCTGCCGGACTCCCGATGGAACGGGAACTGGTGATCACACGCGTCTTCGATGCGCCGCGGGAACTGGTGTTCCGCGCCTGGACGGATCCGAAACATATGGCGCGATGGTGGGGACCCAAGGTTTTCACCAACCGCGTCGAAAAGATGGACGTGCGGCCGGGCGGCGCGTGGCGGATCATCATGTGCGCGCCCGATGGCGCCGAGTACCCCGCCCAGGGCGTCTATCGGGAGATCGTGCCTCCCGAGCGGCTGGTGTTCACGAATCTAGCGGTCGATAAGGACGGCAACGTGATCATTGATGGCTTTACCACCGTCACGTTTGCCGATCAGAACGGCAAAACGAAACTCACGCTCGAAACACGCGGCACCGCCAAGGTCGACTACGCGGCTCAGTATCTCCAGGGCATGGAGATGGGCTGGACGCAGAGCTTGGAGAAACTCGCGGAATCTCTGGAAAAGGCTTCCGACCGCGAGATCGTCATCTCGCGCGTCTTCGATGCGCCCCGCGATCTGGTGTTTCAGGCGTGGACCGATCCCAAACACGTCGGCTCCTGGTGGGGTCCCACGGGATTCACGACTACGACTCACGAAATTGACGTGCGGCCCGGCGGCGTCTGGCGCTTCATCATGCACGGACCGGACGGCGTCGACTATCCGAACAAGATCGTGTATCTGGAGATCGCGAAGCCTGTGCTGCTGGTCTACGATCACGGTGATGAGGGCGAGCGCGGATTCCACGTGACGGTGACTTTCGCCGAGGAAAACGGCAAGACCAGGCTGACCATGCGCTCGCTCTTTGCCACCGCCGAGGAACGCGAGATGGTGGTCACGAAGTATCATGCTATCGAGGGCGGGAACCAGACTCTGGACCGCTTCGGCGAGCACCTCGCCAAGACCATCCCGAACCAGCAGTTCGCTTTTTCACGCGTTTTCGATGCACCCCGCGATCTGGTGTGGAAAGCCGTCACGGAACCCGAGTGTCTGACGCATTGGTGGGGGCCGAAGGGATTCACAATGCTGGTTTGCGACGTGGATCTGCGCCCTGGTGGGGTATTCCGCTACGCCATGCGATCTCCGGACGGCCACGAGATGTGGGGTAAATGGGTGTATCGGGAAATCGCTCCGCCGGAGCGCCTGAGCTCCGTCGTTTCATTCACCGATAAGCATGGCAATATCCTGCGGCATCCCGGGAGCGCGACCTGGCCGCTCGAAGTTCTGAATACAATGACTCTGTCGGAGCGCGATGGCCAAACAACCATGACGATTTCCGGATATCCGATTAACGCGACCGAAGAGGAGCGCCAGACCTACAATGCCGGACACGGCTCCATGAAACAGGGCTTTAAAGGAACGTTGGACCAACTGGAGGCTTACCTGGCAAAGGTGAAGCAGGCATGAACCGGACACTCTGGATCGTTCAGATACTGCTCGCGGCTCTGTTTCTGTTCTCGGGAGCAGCGAAGTTCTTCACGCCGGCCGAGCAGATGACCCAGGGCATGCCGGCGTGGATGTCGATTTCGTTCCTGCACTTTATCGGCGTCTGCGAGATGCTCGGGGGGATCGGGCTGATCCTCCCGGGACTCCTGCACATCAAACCCGGCCTCACACCGCTGGCCGCGGCATGCCTGACGATCATCGTGATCGGCGCAACGGTGGTGACGGTGATGGCCGGGATGATCGCGACGGCGCTGATACCGCTCGTAACCACGGTGTTGGCGGCGTTCGTCGCCTACGGCCGCTGGCGGTTGGCGCCGTTGTCGTAGCTCCATATGCCGTAGAGCAGGTGATGGCGCACGAGCGCGTATATAGACCATGCTCGAATAAGCGCTCCCGTTGTTGAGTACGCGTGTTCGGTATATGCTGTAGGGCATGCTCTTGCGCGCGCTCCTGCTGGTTTCTGCGACTGGATTTCTGGGGGCTCAGGGCGTCACCTTCGACCGCATCCTGCATGCCGATCGGGAACCTCAGAATTGGCTCACCTATTCCGGAACGGTCGGCGGCCAGCGGTACAGCCCGCTGACGCAAGTCACTCCCGCGAATGTGAAGAACCTGGAGCTGCAATGGGTGTGGCAAGCTAAGTCCATCGAGAAGTTCGAGACCACCGCGCTGGTGGTCGATGGCGTTCTCTACACCATCCAGGCGCCCAACGATGTTTATGCGCTGGACGCCGTCACCGGCCGCATTTTCTGGACGCTTCCGTACACGCCTGCGCCCGAGGCCCGCGCCTGCTGCGGCCGAGTCAATCGCGGGCTGGCGATTTTGGGAGATACGCTGTACATGGGAACGCTCGACGCGCATCTGCTTGCGATCGACGCCGCGACGGGCAAGATCGTCTGGAACACGACGGTTGGCTCCGCCGCGGACCGTTACGCGATCACGCACGCCCCTCTGATCGTCAAAGATAAGGTGGTCGTGGGTCTGGCGGGCGGCGATGGACCCATCCGCAGCTCGATTGCCGCCTTCGACGCGAAGACCGGCAAAGAAGTGTGGCGCTTCTACACAATTCCTGGACCCGGGGAGCCGGGCAATGAAACCTGGTCGGGCGATTCCTGGAAAACCGGTGGGGCCGCGGTCTGGAACACCGGCGCCTACGATCCCGACACCAACCTTACTTACTGGGGGATCGGAAATCCCGCGCCCGATACCAATGGCGACGTTCGCTTGGGCGACAACCTCTATAGCGATTGCGTGGTCGCTCTGGACGCCGACACGGGAAAGCTCAAATGGTATTACCAGTTCACGCCGCACGACACGATGGATTACGATTCGACGCAGGTTCCTGTGCTCGCCGATATCGAATATCAGGGCCGTCCGCGCAAGGTCATGATGTGGGCCAATCGTAACGGCGTGTTCTATGTGCTCGACCGGAACAGCGGCCAGTTTCTGATGGGCAAGCCTTTCGTCAAGGCGAACTGGCTAACCGGCTTCGATGAGAAGGGCCGGCCGATGCGTACGCCGGGGCAGCAGGATAGCGCGACTCCGGTGCTCATTCAGCCCAACGGCCTGGGCGGCACCAACTGGTATCCGCCTTCGTACAGTCCTCACACGGGATTGTTCTACATTCCTGGCTGGGAGAACAGCGGAACCATGTTCGCCAAGGGCGCAGGCTTCGGCCGGGCCACCGGTAACACCCCCATGGCGCAGCCGAATCTGGCGGTCGATCTCAAGACGCCCGAGGATGGATTCGGCATCGTTCGCGCGTTCGATCCCAAGACAGGTGATATGCGGTGGGAATACAAAATGACCGACATCACCTGGGCCGGCGTCTTATCCACCGCATCTGACTTGATCTTCAGCGGCTCGCGCGATGGCTATTTCTTCGCGCTGGATGGCAAGAACGGGAACCTGCTGTGGAAGCAGAGCCTGGGCGGGCAGGTGAATAGCGGTCCGATGAGCTACATGGTGAACAATCGCCAGTATGTAGCCGTGGCAGCGGGCAGCGCGCTGTTTGTGTACGCGCTGCGGCAGTAAACTGTGGGCGGCGTATCTGGGGCAGAGCCGGGATGTGCATTGAGGGTTTTGTGAAGGTGGTTATCTTGTGGGCACGCGCCCTGCTGTGACTTGCGGATTACTGATGTAGGTGGATAATGCCCGCTGTACTGCTTGTGCGAATTGCGAGAGGCTAAGCCCTTCCGCCTTTACGCCACCGACTAAAGGAAGGTTCACGTTACCGTCTGGGTTTACTGCCACAGTTCGTCCCAGATCGGAGGCGCCGAGGACCGCGATGGTGAGAATCTCGCCTTGCCTGATCAAAGCGGCTCGCACCTCTTTTTCGGTCGGATCTTTCGTCAGGTGATACCGGCCAGTCATGGTTGGGTCCACGAATTCCAGCTCGACGTCCATGCCTATCCCTTCGAGGTAACGATAGGTCCACGTCTCGTAGGGGTAGTTTGTGGAGGTCGCGCCATGCGAGTCTAAGCCGTCGGGTGGACCGTATCTCATATAGATCGCGCCTCGGTCGGTCTTCCATCCTGGAATACCGGCGGAAAAGTGATCATTGGTGAAGGCAATACGCCGGTACATCTCCACCTTGAATTCGTTCTCTTCGGTGCCGGGTGTCGGATCCCGCCGCAGCCAGAACTGCTCGATAAACTTGTTGCGCTCGTCATCGGTCTGGAGTCGAGTGAACGCTCTTCTTTCGTCGTCCGAAATGATGTAAACCACCTCTTCATCGAGCCATCTTTGATACGGGCTCGCGGCGGGTGTGCGCGTCGGTACAGGAACGGGAGGCCTCGCCAACTGCGCGACAAACTGCTTGCGCTCGTCTTCGGTCTGGAGCCGATTGAAAGCCATGCGTTCGACATCTGAAATGACGAAAACCACTTCGTCATGACGTTTCTGAGATGGGCTTACGGCGGCGGTAGGAGCCTGCGCTGGAGTTTGCTCTGACTTGGCCTGCGCGATCTGCACCGGCATGACCTGAACCGGCTGCTTAGCCGCCGGTGGTTCGGCCACGGACGCCACAGGTCTGTTCTGCGCCGGTGCAAGCTGAACCGCGGATACGAAATATCCCACTGGCAAGCTGCACACCAATAACGTTACCCAGCCTCGACGTCCAAAAGAAGGCGAAATCGTTCTCGCATCGTCCAGGATCTGCTCCATTCTTTTTTCCACGTTGGTCTCCTTTGCCATAGGTACCGCTTGCTCCCATAACCGTCCACGAGCGGACTTCATCGCATACGCTATTTCGAGCAAGGCCCGCGCATACGCCCGCCGATCCCCCATCTGGGTCAAAGCCAAATCGTCGCAGGAGTATTCCGCCAGGAGCGCGAGCTCTCTCTTCAACCACCAGGCCAGCGGATGAAACCAGAAGATGCAGCAGTTTACGCGGGCCATCACGCCGATCGCCCAGTCCGCTCTGCGAATGTGAGCTTCTTCGTGAGCCAGCACCGCTTGAAACTTGATCGAGTCCCACTCGCGCCAGCCGATCGGCAAAAGGATCGCGGGTGCGATTTTTCCCACGGTCATGGGGACTGAAATCGTTTCGGATTCCCGCACTCGGGGTCCGTCAACTGGTTTGCTGTTACGCACCAGCCTTCGAGCAAACATATAACCGAAAGCAAGCTGAAGCAGGAGTGCGATGGCCACCACCGCATAGATGCCGATGACAACCTCCCTCCACGTGAATGCGAGGTGCCAGCCAGGCGAGTTCGAAACTGGAATGGGTATCGGCGGAAATGCGAATTGACTGGGCAGGGTTGGACCTGCATCCGGTACGGGGGCCAACACTCTGAGGGGAACCGGCGGCAGGGCAGTGCTCGCCCCAACTTGCACCAGCATCACTGCCGTGACGACGGTCCAAGCAGCGTGGCGCACGGACGCGGACTTAACGCGGAACACACACAGCGCCAGCCACGCCAAGCAGGCCAGTCCCAGCGAGCGGAAGGAAAGGACGGCCAGATACCACAGGAAATCGTTCGATCCCATCTCAGCCTTCCTCCTTGCGGCTCTTCTCTTTTCCACCTTTGAGGCGCACCAGCTTTTTCGCCAGCCGCTGGAGCTCCTGCTCGTCGAGAATCTCGTCATCCACCATGCCGACCAGGAGCTGCTCGATCGATCCACCGCAGAAACGGTCGATTATCTGGCGTACCGCCCGAACCGCCACGTTTTGCGGCGCGGTCAGCCCGCGGTAGATGTTAGTGCGGCCCTCCACGCGGTGATCGAGATAGCCCTTTTCCTCGAGCCGCTTCAAAACGGTTCTGGCGGTCGAATCTTTCATCGGATGCCGCGCCGCCAGGGCATCGCGAATGTCCTCCGCAGTTGCCGAGGATCGTTTCCACAGGACCTCCATGACCAGATGTTCCAGTTCGCTGAGAGGTTTTCGGGGTGGTTTTACGCTGGGCATAGACGCTACATGTCGTAGCGCTACGAAGTGTAGCGCTGTTTGCTCGCGATGTCAATCCCCGATCTGCATCGCTGGCTCACGCCGATCGGAAGGCGTATACTGGGCCGCATTATGAAAGCCACGATTTTGCTCGCGCTGGTATTTTCTGTAGCATCACCGGCTGCCGATCCCTCGCAACCCATGTTCTGGAGCGCCGCCCAGCAGAAGGATTTCGATAAGCTGGCTCAGTCCAAGCTGAATGCCGACAGGCATCTGGGCACCGAGCGCCTGCTCGACTCCGCGTTTGTCGCCTACCGCAACGGATCAGGCGAAGCGGAGCTCCATGAGAAGCAGGCCGATCTGCTCCTGATCCGGTCCGGCGAAGGCACCGTTCTGGTGGGCGGCAAAATGATTGAAGGCAAGCCCAGCGCGCCCGACGAGGTACGTGGCAAAGCGATCGAGGGCGGCACCCGCTACCCGATCGCCGCCGGAGACGTGCTCTACATTCCCGCCAACACGGTGCACCAGTTCCTGATCGGGCCCGGCCAAAGCTTCACTGCCATGGTTGTAAAGATCACGCCGAAGCCGTAGCCCGCCTGCGTATCCATTCGCTCGGGGCGCATCATCTTAGTACCGCCTTAGGGAATCTGCCGGCGAAACTAGGTGTTTGATACGCAAGGCATTTCTGAATTACTATGCCAATATCGATCAGGAGACTATCACCAATGAAGTTCCTCCCTTTACGGTTGATCATTGCAGCGGCCCTGACGGCACCTGTTTCCCTCTGGGCGAACAGTCTGTACACGAATGAGGTGCTGTCATTGAATCCCCTCGGCTATTGGAGGTTCGACGGTAACCTGGCGGATTCCGGGCAAGGGAATTCGGGCGTCGACGCCAATCCAAGTAGTGCGGTAAGCTTCACTGCGACGGGCGGCGGAGCTCCCATCGACCCCTTGGGCCAGGCGGCGGTGCTCAATAGCTCGCGCTCCCAATCCGTTTCGGTCGCGGCGGGCAACGTATTCAGCTTCAGCGCTTTACAATCTTTTACGTTAATGGCCTGGGTGAAGACGGCGAATCAGGGGCTCTCTGCGATGCCCGTTCTTGGCAAAGTCGATTCCAGTCAGACCGGTTACCTCATGGTCATCGACAACGGCGGAGCGGGTGCGCCGCTCGGCGGCGGGCGCTTCGGACTGATCCTCGAGTCGCACGGATTTACTTCGGTAGTCGAATCCGTGGTTCCTGTAAACGACGGAGCCTGGCACTTCCTGGTCGCCACCTTTGATGGCAGCGGCTTGGAAAGCGGCGTTCAACTGTATATCGACGGCGTGAAGGTGGCGACGGTCGCGAGCGGGAACGCCACGATTACCGGTTCCATCGTCAACAGTGCCGCCCTGGACATTGGCGGAACTCCCGCCGTAGCCTCAGCCCCGCCATACGAGGGTCTTATCGATGAGGCAGCAGTCTGGAATAGCGTTCTTACCCAGACCCAGATCCAGCACCTGGCGGGTTTTGCCGCGGGCGCGCGTAAGATACTGCCGCAGTTCGCATTCGGAGGAGGCTGGTATTCAGCGCTATATTTTTCGAATACCGGAATCGCCCCGGTGTCTTTTCCCGTGACCTTCACGGCCGATAATGGCACATCGTTGAACGTCCCGTTGATCGGTCCCGCGACCACCGTGACGCTCGCACCCGGAGAAAGCACCCGCCTGGAAGCTCCGAATGTGGGTACGCCGATCTCGCAGGGATATGTGTCGGTGGTGCCGCCTCCCGGCGTCATCGGATACGGCGTCTTCCGGCAGAGCCTGTTGGGGCAGCCGGATCAGGAAGCGGTAGTGCCGTTTTCCTCAGCCAGCACGACCAGCAGCACTCTGCTTTGGGACGATACCGACGCACGGGTCACCGCGTTCGCCATTGCCAATCCCAATCCATTCGGCATGACAGTGACGATCACGGTTACGAAATCGGACGGCAGCCTGGTGGGCACGGCGAATGTATCCTTACAGCCGAATAACCACACGGCACTGCTTTTGCGCGATCCGAGCCTCAACTTGAATGGAGTGGTCGGAAATCGCGGCACCGCAGTGTTTTCGACAGCCGCCGGGAATCTGGCCGTGCTCGGTCTTCGCGCCAATGGAATCGCGCTTACGTCGATCCCGACCGCGGATAAGTAGCGGACCCATAGCCCGAATGTTAGAGTAAGACTCTGCGGGCGATATGGGGCATCCGAAGCCAACCAAAGTCGGCATCCCTGGATTTTGGGAGCACACCAAGACGGCCGGCCAGGAGATCCTCACGGCCTTTGCCGGCGTAATCGAAATCAGGAGAGTTCTGGCTGCGTTTCAAAACGAGCCGCCAGGGGCTTCCAAGGCGGCCCGGGACCTCAGCGACCAGGAGTCGTTCGCTTTGCTGATGCATCTCGTTTACCAGGGCGAGATTACGTTGCTCGAGAAGATCAGGACCGACGCGGCCGGAAGAATCGTTCAACCCCGGCCGGGCCAACAGTTGACAATTAAAGCGCGAATGGGCGGAGTCGAGTTCCAGAACGCCTTGAACGCAAGCCTCGATTACTTCCTTCCCAAGCCTGTGCTCGCCATTGCACTTTACAGGCTCGCCACCAGGCTTAGCGGCGGATATTATGCAGCCAAACAAATTGTGTGGGGAGGTATCGGCCATGGTCATGAGGGCAAGGCGCTGAATTGCCACGAAGTGGGCACCTGCGTCGACATCTACGGCGCGTTGACGCGATTCGGGAAATTCGACGTATATAAAGATTGGGGATCGCGGCCCGTATTCAAGACCGACGGCAAGCAAGTCCATGCGGCGCACGGCGATCCCTGGGGCGATGCCACCAGCACCTACTATCGGCTTCGCAGCAGCGAAGACGGTTTGAAATATTACTTCTTCCAGGAACTTTACCGGGCGGGAAGGGAGCAGTTCACCGTCGCACCGACCGACAATCTGGATTTAGAAGAGGGCAAGCCGGTGCGGCAAGGAGCCAACATTTTTCATCCGGACTATCCCGCTCTGGGACTCCGCCGGTCGCATCAGGAGCATGTCCATTTCCAGATCGGCCCGTCGTATTTGTAAGGCCTGCATCGGGGCCGGCGCGGGTTACTGCGAGGTCACAGCGTTCGGAGGCGCGTTGGTCTGCCGCGTTGCCGGCCGGAATGCCCAGCACCATATAAGAAGGCCTGTGATGTGGGTCGCCTGTAGGAAAAGGTTCGGCATCCACTCGAGCCGCCTCGAGCCCAGCCACGGATGCAGGCCAAAAGTGATCGCCGCGCCGGACATGGCGACTCCCAGACCCATGGTGAACTTGAGGAGCTGTGAGTCGCGCGGGTTCGAGCTCATCAACACTGTCCAAAGCACCAGGGTCATAATCCCGCTGCCGAAGTACAGAAACTGGCTCATCCCGTTCAGCCAATGGACCGTAAAGGGTCGCGAAAGTACCAGGAAGGGCAGCAACAGCACGGCCGCAACGATTCCGATGAGTGCCCTGCCTATGGCTGGCCGATGAGGTTTTCCCTCCAGAAGCCGGTAAATGATCGCACTCACCATTACGAAAAGAACCAGATTTAGAATTACCCGGTCGGAGTAGTAGACCTGCCGAAAGAACAGAGTCTCGTTACCGCTTTTCTGACGGATACCTACTTCCAGCACCGTGGTGATCAGTCGCGTAACGGAATAGGCCAGGACCCACTGGTACTTCCGAAACGCACCCTGTAGAAGGAAGACGATGATACCCGACTGGAGTATCAAGCTGATCAGAATCATGGGGTCGTCGCTGTGGAACATGGGCAATCTGAAGATACTGGCTCGTGCTAAGCCGGCAAAAACCGCGGCTCGGACATCATCGCGGCCGGGGCAGGGAGTGCCGCACTCCCTCCCTGTGCAACCATCGGCAGATCACCGGTGTCGCCGTCGGGGAGCTTCGCCGCATGCGATAGGTATTTGACCTTAGCCGACTAGCAGAGCCGGAGGCCCATGGGAGACCCAGTGGATATAGAATATCAAGACGGGTCCGTTCCACCGGGCAACCAGACGCGGTTGAAGAACGTGTTAAGAGGAGAAGCTGTGTTGAAGAGACTTGTTGTTGTCGCGATCTGCCTGGCGTCGCTCTGTGCGAGCGCCATGGCGCAGGATGCAAAGACGGTAATCGCCAACGCGCAAAAGGCGTTGGGCGATGTGAAATCCATCACCTATTCGGGATCCGCGAAGGATGTTGCGTTCCAGCAGTGCGGATCTAACGCAGCCGACATGAACTGCCGGGGAACGCATGATCCCATGCGGCCGATCGACAACTACGTCCGCGTGATCGATCTTACGGCGCCCTCGTCGCGCGCCACCGGCGCCACGAACAATCCCGCGGGCGGCGGCGCAACCCAGCCGATGCCCGGAACGTTCTTTCAGGGCGTTACGGCGCAACAAACCGACATCTCGCAACCCTGGGGCAACTCCATCGAGTTCTACATCACGCCCTGGGGCTTCCTGAAGGGCGCTGCCGCGAACAACGCGACCGTGAGCAAAAAGAAAGTCGATGGCAAGAACTACACCGTCCTGACCTGGAGCCCGACCGTCAAGGCGGTGTCCGGCAAGAGCTACGTCATCAATGGGTATGTCGATGACAAGAACATGGTCGATCGGATCGAGACATGGCTCGGTGACAACATTATGGGCGACATGCACATCGTCGCCACCTACACGGGTTGGAAGGATTTCGGCGGAGTCACGGCTCCCGCGAAGATCGTGCAGAGGCGAGGCGGGTGGCCCTTCTTTGAAGTGAATGTGACGGCCGCGAAGGCGAATCCTCCCAATGTCGCAACGCTTGTTCCGGCACCGGCGGGCGGTCGAGGCGGCGGTGCTCCTGGCGGTGCTCCGGCTCCTCTGGTCGTCACTTCCGAAAAGCTTGGCGACGGCCTTTACAGGCTCACCACCGGACCCGGCAGCTACGATTCGGTGATCGTCGAGTTCAAGAACTACATCATGATGCTGGAGGCCGGGCAATCTATCGCCCGCGGTGAAGCGTACGTCGCGGCAACGAAGAAGCTGATCCCCAACAAGCCGATCCGTTATGTCATGAATACCCATCCCCACTCCGACCACACCGGAGGGCTGCCGGTGCTAGTGGCCGAAGGCGCAACCATCATCACGCAGAAGAACAACCAGGAGTTCCTGGAAAGAGCGCTCAACACTCCCCGAACGCTGCTGGACGACCCGCTCGCCAAGAATCCGAAAAAAGTCAAAATCGAGGCCGTTGCGGAGAAGAAGGTCTATTCGGATGGAACGCGAACCGTGGAGTTCTACCACGTCTACCCGGTCCCTCACTCCAACGGTTTGATGATCGCGTACATCCCCAAGGAGAAGATCATCTTCCAGGGCGACTTCACGGTCACTCCCGGGCAGCCGGCGAACGATCACCTGAAAGCTCTGGTCCCGATTCTCGAGAAGCTCAATCTCGACTTCGACCGCTATATTAACGTCCACACCTCGCCTACACCGCAGCACAAGTCGGATGTGTGGAAAGCTGTTGGAAAATAAGACTGGCTGGACGCTTGATTTCAGGGCAAGCTAGTGTGAATGGTGCGGCGGCCGCTGGCACAAGCGGCGAAGTTCCCGGCGGTCTCGCCAGCTCGACCATAATCGATGCCACCATCCGTGACTTGTTGCGTTCATTCCAACCCTAGTTTCACGACCGCGCCATAGAGTGTCCATAGCCAGAAGCTGCCATTCCGCCTAGTACGATTCGGCTGGCCCCGAGTTGTTTCAAATAGTTTGTGAAACCTCACGAGGCGTAAACCTTAGCGGGGACGAATCAGACCGGCAAAGGGCGACTCGCAGTGGAACAAAAATCCTTCACGCTAGGACTAGTTTCCGTGCGGTCCTAAGCTCGAACTCAGAAACCTTCTCGGTTGTTGCAACCAGCTTCCTAGGGCATTTGGAAGCAGCGGAGCGAGCCAAGCCTTATGAAAAACGGGCCTAGTACCGCGGTTTTCAAGCAAAAAGAGGGTACTAAGAGCTTGAAGGCTCCTGGGCATCGTGTTAATCATGTCGCAGGAGGAAATCGAAATGAAAAAAACCTTAGCTCGGTTTTTCGGAGGCGCGGTGATGGTCTGTGGCGCATTGCTGGGATTGGCAACCAGCGCGCACGCGCAGTCCTTCCATCTGGTCATCACCGCCGACCCGATAAGCGGCTCGGCTCGTCAGAGTTTGCCTGGAACCATCCAGGTACAAAACACCGGGGAGTTTGCAACTACCAACGTGACTGTGACCCTCAGGCCGCCCAAAGGCGCTAAAGTGGACGCCGCCGGTTGCCAGGTCGACCACTTCCCCGGCGGATTACGCTCCTACACCTGTGCCCTGGGTACGCTCACACCAGGGCAACCGGCAGAGGTCACCTTCTCAATTTCAATCCCGGCCAGTGGCGAAATCGTCGTGGAGGTGAGCTCCGATCAGACAAGCGCCGGGGGATTGCTTCCAGTCACGATTTTCTAGTGTCCTGCCAGAGGAGGCCGGACTTCAGTCCGCGCGGGGCCTTTTAGCCCCGCTTCCTCGATTCGATTTGCGGAGCTGAAGCTCCGGGCCGGATGAATTCCGCCCTGATACGCCGGCAGCCTGGAAAACGGTTTTGGGGATACAATCAGGTCGTGGGCGGGCCGGTCGCGGGCCGATCCCCAGCCATATGACTAAGAAAAGGGATTTTGGCATCCTTTGGGTGGTTGTGGTGGCCGCCATATTTTGGGTTTCGGTCTGGCAACACGAAGTGATTGTTGCCTGGATGCACAAAGTGTGGGTCAGCTCACGCTGAACGCCACTATTCGGGCGGTTCTTCGCCCGCGGCCAAACCGATGGTGTTCGTGGTGACGAAAAAAGGGGATCGGCGGCCTCACAGCGGACCGCCGCGCTATCCCCGTTTTAAGCGGAAAGCCCATCGGAGGAGAAGCTTTCAGCAGTTGTTCCAAGGAGTGTAGCGGGCGACCCGGCGGGGAGTCAACAGGAGTATCCGAAAGATAGGGCTCTATGCTGAATGGCCAACCGTCGCCGAAATAAAGAGACTACTTGGTGGTGCTGATCCGCCAGACCTTGTTGCCGGTGTCGTCAGTGACGTAGAGCGCGCCGTCCGAGCCCGTAACTACGCCGACCGGACGTCCCCATGTGGAATCGCCGCCTGGGAACGTCATGAAGTCCTCATAGACCCCGTTGGATTTGCCCTTTTCCAGCGGAACGCGCACCAGTTCGTGTCCCGATGGCGTCGACCGATTCCACGATCCGTGCTCGGCCGCAAATAGATCGCCGCGATACTCTTGTGGAAACATGGTGCCGTCATAGAACGTGAGCCCCAGTGAAGCATTGTGTGGCTGCAGCAACACATCGGGCACGATGACCTTGTCGATGGTCTTGTCGGCGGGGCGTTCCATTTTCGCGCGCGGATCCTCGTGTTTGCCGATGTAGAACCACGGCCATCCGTAGAAACCGTCTTCCTTGACGCTGGTGATGTAGTCGGGAACCAGATTGTCGCCGAGCAGGTCGCGTTCGTTGACCGAAACCCATAACTCACCGGTCGTCGGATTAATGCCGAGACCCACGGGATTGCGGATGCCCGAAGCATAGATCTTCACGAACTTGCCCTCGGGAGTGTATTGGAGCACGTTGGCGCGGTGTTCCTGAACGGGCTGCGTGTCGGACACGTTGTCGGCCGAGCCCACCGCCACGAACATCTTCGTGCCGTCTTTCGAAAACACGATATCGCGCGTCGAGTGGTTGCCGCGCGGCGGGATGTCCGAAATCAGCGTCTCCGCGGGGCCGCTCGCCTTCAGATCGCCGTTCTTATAAGGAAAGCGGACGACGCTGCCCGTGTTGCCGACATAAACCCATTGCGGATTCGGACCGTTGGGATAGAAATTGATCCCGAAGTTCGTCGTCAAACCGGTGGCATATACGGAGGTGGTTTCAGGCTTCCCACCCTTGTTCCCGCGGAGTATGGTGACCTGACCGGCATTCTGTTCCATCACGAACAGATCGCCATTCGGCGCGCGCCGGATTTGTCGGGGGGCCTTCAGGTTATCGGCGAACACGTCCACTCTGAAACCCGCCGGAACCGCGGGCATAACGCCTGCCGGTGGCGCGGCAGCCTTTCCGAAACCACCGAAACCACCTCCCCGGCCCGCGGGCGGCATGGGCGCGGGCAGATCGGCGACCGTGATCTTGCGGAACGTCCCGGGTTTCAGATCCTTGGCGCTCACGAACGCATTCTGGCCGGTGATCAGGCCGGCGATCTTAGCGCCGTCTCCGAACAGCGCACAGCCAAACGCCAGGAACGCAGCCGCTCCAGTAAGTAGATAGGGATGCTTTTTCATTTCTTCTCCAGGAGTCTCAACCTCTATTGTATGCTTCTAGGAGACTATGAGACTTTTCACAAGATCCGCATTCAGCGCTACGGCATTGATGTTTATCGCAGGGGCTTATGCTGCTCCGCCCGTTACCGAAATCGTGCTTCCTGGAAAAGGGATTTTCCCCGAAAGCATCACGTCGACCTCCGACGGCACCCTGATCGTCGGCAGTCTGGGGCACGGCAACGTGAGCCGGATCGCGCCTGGAAAGACCGCAGCCGAGGAATGGATCAAGCCTGGCGCCGGCGGCCTGAACGGTGTGCTCGGCGTGTTCGCCGACGAGAAGGGCAAGAATCTGTGGGTCTGCTCGAATAATCTGGAGAACAAGGGCGAGGCGACCTCCGTCAAAGCTTTCGACCTGAAGACCGGCGCGCTCAAAGGCACGTATGCCCTGCCTGGCGACGGCGCGCTGTGCAACGATATCGCTACGGCTGCCGACGGGACAGCTTACATAAGCGACACGCGCCAAAACAGTATCCTGATGCTCAAGCCCGGCGCGAAAGCCCTGGAAGTTGTGGCGAAAGATCCGCTGCTCGCGGGAGCCGACGGGCTGGCGTTCGGCGATACGACGATCCTCTATGTGAACAGCGTCAGTGCGAATAAACTGCTGCGTCTGGATCTGGGACCGGACGGCAAAGCCAAAGGCGTGATCGATCTCAAGCTGTCGCGCCCGATCGATCGTCCGGACGGAATGCGCGCGATCGGCAAGAACCGGCTGCTGCTGGCCGAGAACTCGGGCAAGATGAGTATCGTGACGTTCGATGGTCCGGGCATGCAGAACGCCGTAATCAAGACCATCAAGGAGGGGCTCGAAAGCACCCCCGGAGTGACGGCGACGCGCGGGATGGCCTGGATCGTCGAGGGGAAGCTGAATTACCGGAACGATCCGGCGCTCAAGGACAAAGATCCCGGGACCTTCAAAATGTTCGCCGTTCCACTGCCCAAGAAATGATCGGCTAGGCGGCGGACGATTCCAGCCACTGGCGCATCTCGGCTCGCGGCGCCAGGCCCGCACGCTGCATCACCAGTTGGCCGCGCCGCACTACGACAAAATTCGGAATCGACTGAACGCCAAACCGCGCGGCTAACCCCGGATTAGCCTCCGTATCGACCTTCAACACCAACGCTCGCCCGGCCATTTCCTGGGCGAGCTTGTGAACTTCAGGCGCGGCCATCCGGCAAGGCCCGCACCAGGAGGCCCAGAAGTCGACCATGACCGGCACCTTCGCCCCCGCCACGATCTCATCGAACGCGCTGGTGTCGACCTCCAGCGGTTCGTTTTCGGGCCGCAGCGGTTGTTTGCAAATACCGCAACGGCCCACGTCGGCCAGATGCCCGGCCGGCACGCGATTCTTCGAACCGCACGATTCACAGGAACGGATCACGGAGAAAGCCATTTGATTTTCCACACCTCTAACCGGATTGGTTGCTCGTCCTGGCAGCCAGCATCGCATCCGGTGGAAACCCCAGATCCAGACAGTCGGAGAGCATGGCAAAAACCTCTTTACATCTATGATTGTCCGCGTGCGGTTCCATGTGTTTTCTCTCCTTCCTTCACTACGGCCCTACGCAAATAGTCGTCGAGCTTTGTGTCCGACTCATAAGGCACGCGTTCTTGGCGATGCGAAACACCCAGGACCGGATCTTCTCAGGTTCTCTACTTTCATTGGCGGAGCGAAAATTCTTCTTAAGCCTGCCGTTCTTTTCAGCGCCACGGGAATCGTCGGCGCGGTGGCAGTTGCGATCGATGGCGGTTCTTTGCAGGCGTTGAGACGCGCTTGAGTGCTTACTTTTTGTGTGCCTGGATATAGTCGAGCGCGAAAGTTTTCATCACCGGACTCATCGAACCGAGCTGCGAGGCTTCCTCCAGCGCGCGATCGTTGTCCCACTTGTCGATCAGTACCCGCTTGATGAGCCACATGGCAGCGGCGCGGTTTCCACTGGCGCAATGGATGAACGCCGGTTGATTGCCGGATTCCGTGATGATTTTCAGAAAGCGATCCGCCACCGCCGGATCAGGCATATTTCCGTTGAGCGGGAGGTGCACGAAGTTGATGCCGGCAGCCTTGGCCGCGGCCGCTTCGGCATCGATGTCCGCGCCCTTTTCGGTATCCAGCCGCAGGTTGATGATGGATGCGAACCCCATCTTCTTGATCCCGGCGACCGCTTCCGGCGTCACCGCGCCCGCGCAGGCAACCGTGGTTTCCACCTGAGCGAAGTTCGTGATCCCCGGGATAATGGATTTCTTGACTTGTGCCGCGGCGGCGGAAATTCCCATCGCGACCACTGCAAGAACGGCAAGTACTCGTTTCATATTCGTCTCCCAAATCATAGGATCTAAGAACTCGGGATGTTAACAACTCACCAGCGTGTATCCCCGCTCCTGCGCGCGATTGACGGCGACGATCCCCGCTGGGACCATCCTGCCGTTCGTCACCAGATTCGCGATCAACTCGCTGTTGACGGTGTCGGCATTCCCGCCCGTCGCGCGTGCGATCATCCCGGCAAGCCGGCGAGTAGCCATGGAGCACACGGCGAATTGAACGCCCTGCTTGGAAAGCGCGGCTAGCGACGCGGCATTGGGGTTCGCCTTCGGCGGCTCTTTGGCCGGGGCATCCGCGGAAGCCGGTGGGTCCGCCAGAGACGTTCCGTACTTGGCCCACATGTCGTTGCTGTAGGCATATCCCGTGGAGAGGTGACGCGCTACGACGATAATGGCCTGATCCTGATTCTGCAAGCCATAATCATCGTGATTCGCCAGAATAAAGTTGCCAGCAAACAGGAGTCCGTTCCGGAATCCGTCCACGCTGGTTGTATCGATCACCATTCGATGTTTGCCGGGAAGCGAGTCCATCCAGTCGTCTTTGTCGTGACGAGCCGGCTCCCAGCGTGCCGGTGATTTAGGCTTTGCCATGGCAATTCCGCCGACGGCCAACGCTGCCAGCGAAGCTGCTCCGGCATTGAAACGACTGAAAAACGAACGCCGCTCCGGCGAAGATGGGGACTGTTTGCGCATGTGCCTTTCCCTTTCTGATCGCATCTGCAAAAACTGCGAATATATTAGCACGCATCCGGCTGCGGCGAGAGGAACTTGCCATTTGATCATGGTTGGTAGATGGTCCGCCCTTGCTCGAGCAGAGCCAGGATGTTGATCAACCCGGGTTCCGTCAGGCGATGCGCCTGTTCCTGCGCTCTTTGGGACAGTTGCGTATCGGACTCCCAGGTCCCCTAACCGGAGGTACTGTTTACTTTGTATGGAGGAGGTGGCCGCACAAGCGTTAGGTCAGAGAGACGGGATATTGACCTCTTTGGGGGGAAGGCAGCCCGTCTCTCCGTTGGTGAGGTTGATCTAAGAATATCCGCCCGGTCGATTTCCATCCATCGCACACCGCCGGTATTAATGGACGCGGTTCAGCAGTAGGCTCCATCGCCCGGGCTTTCGTGCCGTCGTAAAGCCGTGCAATATCTAGTGGATATACGCCCTGCCAGCGGTCCACGCTGAGTTGTTCGATAATATCAAGTTCCATGAGCGGGAACCCCGATCCGGCCGTTTCGCCTGCTGTAGAAACACGGCTGGTTTACGCGCACGGATTGGCGGCCCTCATCACGCTCCTGATCTCGGTGTCGTTCGGCGTGCTCGCATCCATTGAGCTGCTCGCCCCGGACTTGGTCGCGAGACACGGGGCGTGGTTGAGCTGGGGCCGCTTGCGCTACGACCACACTCAGGGAATCATGCTCGGCTGGCTCGGGAACGCGTTCTTCGCGTTTCTCTATCACGCAGTTCCGTTACTCACCGGACGATCTGTCACCAGCGCGCGGCTCGGCCAGTGGATCTTCGGGCTGTGGAATTTTGCGGTGGTGGCGCCCGGCTGGGTCCTGGTGCTCGCCGGTTTCAGCCAGCCTCTGGAGTGGGCCGAGTTCCCGCTGGTGATCGATGCCTTCGTCGTTTTGGCGCTGGTGCTGGCGATTGTCCAGTTCCTGCCGCCGTTCTTCTCGCGGGGCTTGGAAGACCTGTACGTCTCAAGCTGGTACATCATCGGCGCGCTGGTATTTACGCTGCTGGCTTACCCGATGGGGAACTTTGTCCCGGAAGTGGTTCCCGGGGCCCGCGGCGCTGCCTTCAGCGGACTCTGGATCCATGACGCGATCGGGCTGTTTGTCACCCCGCTGGCCGTCGCTATCCTCTATTTCGTGATCCCCGCCGCGACGCGGCGCCCCATCTTCAGCCACTTTCTGTCGATGCTGGGATTCTGGCTGTTGTTCTTTCTTTACCCGCTAAACGGCACCCACCACTACATATTTTCGGTCATACCGATGAGCGCCCAGATCGGGGCTATCACCGCATCGACCCTCCTCGGTGTGGATGTCGTGATCGTGGTTGCGAATCTGCTCCTGTCGCTGCGGGGGGCCGGCTGGTTTCCTCGCGACGTCGCCTTGCGCTTTGTGAGCACCGGAACCGTGTTCTACCTGATAGTGAGCATCCAGGGATCCGTGCAAGCCCAGATGTCGGTGAATCAGAGCGTGCATTTTTCGGATTGGGTGATCGGCCATTCCCATCTGGCCATGCTGGGATTCGCGAGCTTCGCCGCGGCGGGCGGGCTGATCCATGTGTGGCAAAGGATTCCGTGGGCGCGCTACAACCCCTCGCTGCTCGACTGGTCCTACTGGCTTCTGTTCGCCGGTGTGATCATTATGGTCACCGATTTGACCATGGCCGGCTTGGCCGAGGCTCGAGTATGGCAAACGTCCGCGCCGTGGATCGAATCCGTCCGTGCCGCCCGCCCGTACTGGTGGATCCGTACGCTGAGCGCCGTGCCCATTGCAGCGGGATTCATCACCCTCTTGATCGGCTTGACCACCGGCGGCCGCGGCGCTGGTCTGGGTGGCGTTAGGGCCACCATCGGACTGGAACCGGTTAAAGAGATCGCGCCGGTATTTGCGGAGCCATCATGAAGCGCTTCCTGCGGATGTCCTATCTGGTGGCCGGCGTGGCCGGTTTGGGATTCTTTGCGATGTCGGTCCTGCTGTTGGGCGTTTGGCCGGGGCGCGTGCTCGAACAGCAGATCCGCGGCACATCTCCCGATCATCCGCTGGCGCTTACTGCCAGCGAACAGCGGGGCCGCACGATCTACGCGCGCGAGGGGTGCGCCTATTGCCACACGCAGCAAGTCCGGTACCTGCGCAACGACGTTGCACGATTCGGCGCGGCCACCTTGGCGTGGGAGACCATCTTCGACTATCCGCATCTGTGGGGCACCCGCCGTATCGGTCCCGACTTGTCGCGTGAAGGGGCCGCCCGCTCCGACGACTGGCAGCTCTCGCATCTCTACGCGCCACGGGGGCTGGTGGCGGACTCGGTCATGCCGGCGTTCCCCTGGCTGTTCGATGGCGCTCCGGATCGTCCCCGGCAGGAAGCCCGGGATTTGCTGGCGTACCTCGAAACGCTGGGCCGGAATCGCGCGCTGGCGGGACCGGAAGGCGAAACGCGCGCCCGCGCGGCTTGCAACTGTTCCGACGATGAGAAGCAATTCGCGTTTGGTTCGCCGGTCTTGAATGCGAGTCCATCCGTCACCCGCCGCCAGGGGGGCTATCCGAAGCTGGACACGTCTGGCGATCTGAATCGTGGACAGCAGCTCTATGCGAGTAACTGCGCCGGCTGCCACGGAATTCGCGGCGAGGGCGATGGACCCGGCGCGGCGGGGCTGCATCCCCGGCCGGCGAATGTTTCCGAACACGAGTACACGCTCGACCGGTTGAGTTCTTCGCTGTGGAATGGCAGCACGGGAACCGCCATGCCGGCCTGGCGCGATCTCCAGCTTCAGGATCTGTCTGCTCTGGCTCAGGTCGTGCGGGGGTTTCATCAGGCGCAGGCGGAACCCACCCTTCCTCAGGATGTGCTCGATCTGGGATCGCGCGTCTATGCGGCTCACTGCGCGCAGTGTCATGGCGAGAACGGGGCGGGAGATGGTTCGGCGGCTTCGCAGTTTCCCATCGCGCCGACAAATTTCCGGATCCAGCGGCCGAGCCTGGCCGCGAGCCTTCGCGCACTGCGAAATGGAGTGGAAGGGACGCCCATGGCTCCCTGGACCAGTCAATTGTCAGAACCCGAGCTGTCGGCCGCGGCATACTTTGTGCGTGGATTCTTCCAGGGAGGCAACCAATGATTATGGATACCATCGTGTTGCTGGCGGGGGCATTTGCACTTCTCTTCCTGGCGGCATGGCTCATCTCGCCGAAACTTCGTGTGTGGATAGAACGTCCCAAGTACCGCTTTCTCGCGGATGTGCAAAGCTATGACAAGGGGCCAGATCATGAGCCAAAGCACACATAGTGGCGCTAAGGTTCTCGCCATCTGCGGCGCGGTCGGCGTAATCACCGTGGCTGCCACCCTGGCTTGGGGACGGGGCTCTCTCGTTCCAAATCGCGCGGGCCCGGCCGGAATTTCCATGGCCACCGAAGAGTATGGCAAGCGCCTCATTGCCCAGACCACGGAAGTGCTGGGTCCCGACGTCGCCGATCCGAAGATGCGCTTCACCAACAGCCGGCTCGCCTGCGCCTCGTGCCACATCGGAGCGGGCGTTGAGCCGGGCAACCTGAGCCTGACGACAGCCATGAGCCGGTATCCAAGGATTTCGCCTCGTAGCGGCGGCAACGAAACCATTCAGGACCGCATCAACGGCTGCATGACCCGCAGCATGAACGGCCGCGCGCTGGCCGACGACAGCCCGGAGATGGTCGCCATGGTGGCGTACTTGCGATTTTTGTCCGACCAGGATGCTGCTACCGGAGCCAGCCAGCGCAAAGTCCACGAGTCGCCCGCGTTCAAGACTCCCAACCGCGCGGCCAATCCGGAAACCGGCCAGCGAGTGTTCGAGCAGCGCTGCGCGGCCTGTCATCAGAACGACGGCTTCGGACTTCCGGCTTCCAGGAATCCGGCGCAGGGTTATGTTTTCCCGCCGTTGTGGGGACCCAACAGCTTCAACGATGGAGCGGGAATGCATCGCGTGCTGACCGCGGCCCGATTTATCAAGGCGAAGATGCCCCTCGGCGCAGCGAACCTCGATGATGACCAGGCCTTCGACGTCGCGGCGTACATCAACTCGAAGCCGCGGCCCGAGATGAGCGGTCTGGATCGCGACTTCCCGGACCGGTCCAAGAAAGCGGTCGATACCAGCTATGGTCCCTATGCGGACCCCTTTCCCATTGAGCAGCATCGCTTCGGCCCGTTCCAGCCGATCGAGGCATATTACAAAAATCAGCAGAAGTCCCCGAAACAAACCAAGTAAATTACGTGCTTTGTTCCAGAGGCGTCACCGGATCGAGAAGCAGCCAGCATTTCCCACACCGATCCGTCGCGATGGCGTAGCTCATTTCGACAGGCGTCGGCCCCAGGTCGCGTCTGATCAGCGGGCGGCCTGTCAGATCGCGGCCGCGACGTAGCGAGTCGTGGTGGGCGTCGCCGGGGCGCCTCTCTTGCGACCGCGGCTGATGCCTTTGTCGCCATCCGGGCAGGTACATACTATCAACATTCGCGTTACCCTTGAGATTTGCCGAAAGCAGCGCAGATCACGCCGGCCGCAGCCATGGACTCATGAAGCCCCTCGACTGGATCGTCATGTTCGGGTGGCTGGTAGCTATTGTCGGCTATGGCCTGTATCGCGGCCGCGGCAGCAATACGGTCGATCGTTACCTGCTGGCCGGCAAATCCATGCCCTGGTACGCCATGGGCCTCTCCATCATGGCGACTCAGGCGAGCGCCGTCACCTTCATTTCCACCACCGGCCAGAGTTACACGGACGGCATGCGTTTCGTGCAATTTTACTTCGGTCTGCCACTGGCCATGGTGATTCTTTCCGCTACTGCCGTCCCGATTTTCCATCGCGCCAATGTTTACACGGCTTACGAATACCTCGAACAGCGTTTCGATGTGAAGACGCGCGGGCTGGTGAGTGCGATTTTCCTGATTCCGCGAGGCTTGGCCGCCGGGTTATCTTTGTACGCTCCATCGGTGGTCCTCTCGGTGATCCTGGGCTGGCCGGACCGCTGGACGACGATCCTGATGGGCCTTCTGATCGTCGTTTACACTTCGATCGGCGGCAACAAGGCGGTCATCTGGGCCGACGTCCAACAAATGATGCTGATCTCCTGTGCGCTGGTGCTGGCTCTGTTCATGGCGATCCATCTCATGCCAGCCGACGTTTCCTGGGCCAAGGCCATTTCGCTCGCGGGCGCCGCCGGAAGGCTCAACGCCGTCACCACTCGTTTCGATTGGGACGATAGGTACAACGTCTGGAGCGGGCTCATCGGCGGAATGTTCCTTGCCCTGGCTTACTTCGGCTGCGATCAATCTCAGGTGCAGCGTTATCTCACGGGCAAGTCGATCGCACAGAGCCGCCTGGGACTGCTTTTTAACGCGCTGGCGAAGATTCCGATGCAGTTCTTTATCCTCTTCATCGGAGCTATGGTGTTCGTCTTCTTTACTTTCGAGAAGCCTCCGCTGCTGTTCCAGCCGGTGGAACTGGCCCGCCTGGCGAAAGATCCTCGTTTGCCTGTGGTCGAGCAGCGCTACGACCAGGCATTTGCACAGCGCAAGCAGGCCGCCGAGGATTTTCTGCAGGCGCGCGATGCGGATGCTCAACAGAGTACCCGCACACGCTATCAAATCGCGCAGCGTGAACTGGACAGCGCCCACGCGGCGGGAGAGCAGCTGGTAGCGAAGGATTTTCACGACACCAATTACATTTTTCTGTCGTTCGTGACCGGATACTTGCCGGTCGGCGTGGTGGGGCTGATCGTCGCGGTGATTTTTACAGCCGCGATGTCGTCCACCTCGGGAGAAATTAACTCGCTCGCCGCGGTCACGGTGATCGATCTGTACCAGAGGCACGTTCGCAGGGACGCATCCGACGGCCATTACCTCGCAGTGTCGCGGATCGCCACAGTGTTCTGGGGTATCTATGCCGTCGTTTTCGCCCAATATGGGAGCAGCTTCGGCGCCCTGATCGAAGCCGTGAACATCATCGGGTCGCTCTTCTACGGCGGCTTGCTGGGCGTGTTCGTGCTGGCTTTCTTTTTCAAGAGCGTGGGCGCGAATGGCGCGTTTTTCGGGGTCCTGGCCGGCGAGGCGGCGATTTTTGCAGCCTTCCTTTTCACCAAGATCTCCTTCCTTTGGTACAACGTCATTGGTTGCGTTGTCGTGATCGTGGTCGCCGTGCTGATATCTCAGTTGTCATCCGGGGAGCGGAAGGCCTAGCGTGATCAACTTCAAAAAGATTCTGTACCCGGTGGACCTTTCCGCGCAGAGCAGTGCGGTCGCTCCATCCGTAGCGGCGATGGCGAAGCGTTTCGGCTCGGAGGTGGTGCTCTTGCACGTCGCCAGCGCATCCGCTCCGGAGCCCGCACTCGAAACTTTCGCCGCCGGCGAGTTTATGGATGTTCGCGTGGTTCGGGAACTGCTCCAGGGCGATCCGGCTCACCAGATTGTCAGCTACGCGGCAGCGCACAAGGTCGACCTGATCATGATGCCCACGCACGGCCACGGCCCGTTTCGCGCTCTGCTCCTGGGCTCCGTCACCGCCAAAGTTCTGCACGATACGCACTGCCCGGTGTGGACCGGTGTTCACGCGGAAGAGCTGACGGCGCACTCGCCCGATCGATGGAAACGGATGTTGTGCGCCGTCGACACGAATGAGCACGGAGAATCCTTGCTCAAGTGGGCGTCGGATTTCGCGCTGCAGCAGAGCCTGCAACTTCAGTTGGTCCATGCGGTGGCCGGGGCCGACGGCATGTGGACCGAACAAAGCGATCCGAGCATGTACGGATTTCTGTTTCACGCCGCGCGCGAGCGGCTCGTTAAATTGCAGGCGTCGGTTGGAACGAACTTCGAGATCCGTCTGATTGGAGGCAGCGTCGGCAGCGCGGTGCACCAAGCCGCACTGGACTACAGCGCGGACCTGATCGTGATCGGGCGGGGAGCGATTCAAACTTCTCTCGGACGTCTGAAGAACAGCGCCTATTCCATCATTCGGGCAGCGCCTTGCCCGGTGATCAGCGTCTAGAACTTCGATTCTCCCACTAGTCCTGCGGGAGCCAGAGCCGCCTCGCGGAGCTTCTGGCGAGCCTCGATCTCTTCATCCGTCTGGCTACCACCTGCTTCGGCGCGCCTTCCCGTCCGAGCGACGCGCCTATCCCACGATGAGGACTGACAGAGGCGCGCTGCCGACGTGCGCAGGGGATCGCCGCAGTCGTATCGATTTCGTTGCCGCTGGATAGTCGTCTCAAAACGATATGGCCGACGCCAGTGACCACTCCGGCCGCCGGCAGCGCAAATAGGTTAGTCGAGAAAGGCGCTTGCCCGGCCGACGCGAGCACGCGTGTCAACGCGCCGGCTCCCACACCCGCGATGACGCCGGTTCCCATCAGCGCCAGCCAGAACCGCGCCGCCGCCGGATGCTGCAGCGTCGAGGGTATTGTTGCGGCTGCATCGATCGGGATTGTGATTCAAGAGGAGCCTGGCGTGGCAGGGAGTTCCTGGAGGTGGGCCAGGAAGGCATCTTATCATGTAATAGCGGCATCGGCCCGCGATCATAGGAGACTTATGCGGATCTCGCTCGGCTTGCTGCTGGCCGTCGCTACTGTGGCGGCTCAGGATGCAAACAATACTCCCGACGCACACATCGCCGCCGCGAAAGCCGCCGCAGGCGAAGATTTTCAGAATCTCTTCAACTTTCAATGCTACGGTCCCGGTCCCGGCGGCCAACGTACACCGCCCGGTGCGGCGCCCGCAGCACAACCGGGTCGAGGCGCCGGCCGCGGCGGTGGGCGCGCCGCTGGACCGCCCGACCGATCGACGTGGTATGCCGAACCCGTGAAGGTCTTTGACAACCTGTACTTCTTCGGCCAGTCCGAGTACGCCGTGTGGGCCATCACGACGTCCGAAGGCATCATCGTGCTCGACACCATCTTTGATTACTCCGTTGAAGAGGAGGTGGCCGGCGGGATGAAGAAACTCGGTCTGGACCCGGCCAATATCAAATACGCCATCGTCACGCATGCTCACCCCGATCACGATGGCGGTGCGAAGTTTCTTCAGGATCACTACGGCACGCGGGTCATCATGTCGCCGGCCGACTGGGGCGTGCTCGATAAGCGAACCAACGGCACCAAGCCGAAGCGCGATGTCGAGGCAACCGACGGCCAGAAGTTGACTCTCGGCGACACCACGCTGACGCTCTACATCACGCCGGGTCACACTCCGGGAACCATGTCCGTTGTGTTTCCGGTAAAGGATAATGGGACGCCGCACCTCGCGGCTCTGTGGGGCGGCGTAGGGCTCAATACGGACCGGGAAGCGGTGCAGACCTATATCCGGTCGGTGCAGCGATTCAGCGGCATCGTGAAGCAGGCGGGAGTCGATATCATCCTGGCCAACCACACCGATTGGGACCGGTCCAAGGTCAATCTCCCGATGTTGGCCAAACGCACGCCCGGCAGCCCGAATCCATACATCGTGGGCAATGCCAAGGCTCTGAACTTTCTAAAGGTCGCCGAAGAATGCGCCACGGCCCGCGTGAACTGAGCCGTCCTGTTACTTGAGGTCTTTGCCTTCGACGCCGCCCAGTTTGCGAATCAGGTCCACCGTGCTGTCGTGCGGAACCGGCAACTGAGAAAGCACGTTCTTGCCCACGGCATAGTCGAGCGGGGTCAACCCCGTCTTCGTTTTTGCATTTAGATTGGCGGATTGCTCCACCAGGTACTGGACGATCGTGTCCGCTCCGCGCGACGCCGCTCCGTGCAGTGCGGTCTCGCCCCGGTTATTTTCGCGATGGATATCCATCCCGATACTCACCGTAAGTTTCAGCGCCTCGAGCGCCTCGCTTTCCGAGCCCTTGGTGTTCTTATCGCGATACCCGACGCCCGCCGCGAACTGCAGAGCGTTGTTGCCATCTTTGGTGGTCAGGTTCGGGTTGGCGCCTTTAGCAAGCAAGGCCCGCATGGTGGCAGCATCGCCGGCCCGGGCGGCGCGCATCAAGGGAGTGGTGCCTGCGCCCAATGTCGTGTCGCCCGCGTCCATTCCGCTTCTCCCCGGAAGCGCCCGGATCAACTGTGCGTTAGGATTCGCGCCCCGGTCCAGCAGCGCCACGATCAGATCGAGGCTCGGGAATGCATCGGCGTCCTTGCGGCTAGGAAGCGCAGAATAATCTTCGTTCCGCATGTCGATCGCCGCATACAGGGCTGCCCGCCCGCGGACATCGGCGATGTTCGGATCCGCGCCGCGGTCCAAAAGAAATTTCGCGTAGCCATACCGCTTGTTGAGTATCGCGACCACCAGGCCGCTGGTATTGTCCGCGTCCACCTGGTTGATATCCACGCCGGCGTCGAGCATCACGCGCCCGGTTTCGACGTCTCCCTCGCGAGCGGCGAAGTGGAACGCCGCCAGCCCTCCCCGCGCCATCGGCGTTACCGAGGAAGCCGCGCTCAGTTTGGGCATGGCGGTTTCCCGCGCGAGCGATTGCACCTTCCAGTCCGCGCCGTGGTCCAGCAGGATCTTGACGACGTCGGCATGGTGCTCGGCGGCGGCCCACATCAGCGCCGTCTGCCCGCGATAATTTTCCTTGGCGTTGACTTCAGCGCCCCGGGCCAGCAGTATCTTCACGGCATCCAGGCTGCCGCTGCGAGACGCGGTCATGAGTACTGTTTCGCCGTCCCCGGTCGTCAGCGTGTTCGGATCCGCGCCCGCGGACAGAAGCGCCTCGATCATGGCGGCGTTGCCGAGGGCCGCGGCTTCAGAAAGCGGAGTCACGCCGTAGCGGTTCGCAAGTTTCGGATTCGCTCCCGAGCTTAACAGCGCCTTCACGGCATCCAGGTCGTTCCAGTGCGCGGCCCATTGCAGCGCCGTGGTGCCATCGGGCTGCGGGGCGTTTACGTCGGCCTTCCGGCCGGCAAGAGTACGTACGGCTTGCCAGTCCCGCCGCTGGGCCGCGTCCGCCGCATCGCTGGGGCCGCCGAACACCGAACAAGCCAGGCTGAATCCTGTGAGGATGACGATGGATCTCATCGGCTAAACCTCCGCCAGCGGACCGGTGCTGTCGCCGATGCTGTCCTGCTCCACGCCCGCCTTGTGCAGGATCGTCAGCAGCAGGTTCGCCATCGGCGTGTTCTCGGGATATTTGACGTGCCGGCCGCCCTTGAGATTTCCGGCGGCGCCCCCGGCAAGCAGAATCGGCAGAGGCGAGTGATTGTGGACGTTGCTGTTGCTCATTCCGCTTCCGTACAGCATGAGCGTGTGATCCAGTAGCGTGCCGTCGCCATCGCGAGTCGATCGTAGCTTATCCAGCATGTAGGCGAACAAGCCTACGTGATACGTGTTGATCTTGGTGAGGTTCTCCAGGCGCCCAGCATTGTTCTGATGATGCGACGCAGGGTGGAACGCCTCGGTCAACCCGAGCATCGGGAAGGTGCGATAGCTCACCTCGCGAGCCATCATAAAGGTCGAAATGCGCGTGATGTCGGCCTGGAATGCGATGGCCATCAGATCGAACATCAGCTTGGTATGCGTCTCGTGGTCATCCGGCACGCCGCTCGGCGTAGCAGGCACATTGATTCCGGAGAGAGCGCTGTCCTTCTCCGCCAGGATGATGCGGCGCTCAATTTCGCGAACCGTATCCAGGTATTCAGCCACGCGATTGCGGTCGTTAGCCCCCAGATTCCCCTGGAGACGGCGGACCTGACCGGTCACCGCGTCCAGAATACTGCGCTCCTGCTCGATGCGCTCGAGCCGCTCCTCGGCGGTCGCGCCGTCGCCGAACAGCCGGTCGAACACCAGGCGTGGATTGATCTCCATGGGCAGCGGCGTGGTCGGCGTGCGCCACGAAATCGTGTTCATATACGTGCAACTGAAGCCGACGTCGCAGGAACCCACCAGGCCGCTATAATCTTCGATCGCCAATTCGAGCGAGGGCAGCCTCGTTTCCTGTCCGATCCTCTCCGCGGCGATCTGATCGATCGTTACGCCGGCCCGAATATCGGCGCCGTCGGTCCGCTTCGGGTGCACGCCATTCAGGAAGACGGCAGGTGAGCGGGTATGATCGCCGCCGTTATCGCCGGGTCCAGCCGGGGCCGCGTTCCTGTGCGCCAGGTTGCTGACCACCACTAGATTATTCTTGAAAGGCTCCAGGGGCTTCAGCGTGCGCGAGATTTCGAAATTTGAGCCCTCGCCCGCCGGCGTCCAGTTGTTCATCACCGCGCCATGCGGCATGAAGCAGAGTCCCATGCGGAGCTGGGGCTTGGCGGCGGTTTTCGCCCGCGGCGTCTGCGCCGGAATCATCGAATCCAGAAGGGGCAGCGCCAGAGTCACGCCCGCGCCGCGGAGAAACGTACGCCGCGGAATATGCTTCTTGGTGATCAGTCTCATGGATACACCTCCTCAATTCGATTTCGCAGTTGCGACGGCCGCCGGCTCTGTGGAGGCCTTCTTCATCTGAAACGCGGGGCTGTCAATCACGCCGTTAATGAGATAGGAAAACCGGAAATCGTGGCTTTTGGCGTCGGCGACGATTTTCCTCACCGCGGGCATATCGTAATATTCCAGGCCCCGGCCCAGCGCGTAGGTCATCAGCTTTTCCGTCAGCACTCCGACGAACGTCTCCGGGCGCGCCGTCAACATCCTGCGCAGAGCCGCCGGTCCATCGATGCGGGTCCCCTCGAACAGCGTTCCGGAGGGATCGATGAGCGCTCCGTCATCGGTGGTTCGCCAATGCCCGACGCCGTCGAAATTCTCGAGCGCGAACCCGATCGGGTCCATGACCTTGTGACAGCCCGCGCACACCGCGTCGGCACGATGAAGCTCCATCCTCTCGCGCAGGGATTTCGGCTTGCCGTCGTCGCCGTTGTCTTTCAACTCCGGCACGTTGGGAGGAGGCGGGGTCGGCGGCACGCCCAGAATATTCGTCAGGATCCACTTGCCCCGCTGCACCGGCGACGTCCGGGCGGCGTAGGAAGTGACCGTAAGAATGCTCCCCTGACCCAGCAGCCCTCTCCGGTTTTCATCGTCGATATGCACGCGGCGGAACTGGCTTCCGTAGATGCCTGCGATCCCGTAATGCCGCGCCAGACGCTCGTTCACGAAGGTGTAATCCGCGTTCAGCAGATCCATCGCGCTCCGGTCCTCGTGCAGGATGCTGCCGAAGAACAGCTCCGTTTCCTGCTTCATCGCCTGGCGGAGATTGTCGTCGAAATCCGGGAAAGCGTCCAGATTCGGAGCCGAACTTTTGAGGTTACGCAGGAACAGCCACTGCTCGGCGAAATTGGCGATCAACGCATCCGACTTCGGATCGGCCAGCATCCTTTTCGTCTGCTGCTCCAGCACGGCTGGCTCGTGCAGTTTTTTCTGCCCGGCCAGATTCAGAAGCTGTTCGTCCGGGATACTGCTCCACAGGAAGAACGACAGGCGGGATGCCAAGGCCAGATCGTCCAAACGATACTTCGTGCCCGCTGCGACGCCCGGAGGATCGGCTTCAATGCGGAAGAGGAATTCAGGGCTCGCCAGGATGAACTGAAGCGCCGATTCGATTCCCGCGTCGAAGTTCGCACTCTGGTTGCGGCGGCGCTGATAAAAGCTGAGCAGCGTCTCCAGATCGGCATCGGAAACGGGCCGCCGGAAAGCGCTTCGCGCGAGTGAGGAAAGGATTTTGCGGGCGCAGGGCAGTTCCTCCGCTCCGTTCGCGGGCCGGCACACGAAAATTCGCCGTCGCGATGCCGTCTCGCTGACACCGGTCGCGTTGAATGGTCCTTCGACCGTGACCCGGTCCACGGAAGGATCGCCGGTGATGTCCAGGCCATCTACGGTAGTCCGGAGAAACGGCTTGACCAGGTCGTCTTTCGTTGCATGACTGCGCAGTACCGTGTCCGCCGAAATTGTGTGAACCCCCGCCTTTACCTTTATGCGAGCGGTCAGCTTCTGATCGAGAGCCGCGCCGAACGCACCGGGATTCTCGCCCATTTTCACGAAATCGGGCCGCCCTCCGATGGTCACGGACGCGATGCGCACGCCGTCGAGATTGATTTCGATTTCATGCGCGTCTTCCATCCCGCGCATCAGATCGAACGTATTGCGCCACATCCGCAGCTTGATCACATACTCGCCATCCAGAGGAAACGTGTGCGAAACCAGAATTCCGCCGCGAGTTCCCAGCGGCAAGCCTTCGATATGCTGATCCTGCGAAAGGTCCGGGCGAACGCGATAGGTTGCGGTGGTCGCCACAATCCGGTTATCGCCCACCGCTTCGCGGCTTATGTTCCAGGATGCGGAAAGGTAGCGCTCCATCAGCGATGGCGATACTCTCAGCACGTCGGCGATATTGTCGAAGCCGCTGCTCTCGTCGTCGGGAGGCAGCAGCGCCGTCGCATCCACGTTCAGAGCGAGCAGGTCGCGAATCGCATTGGCATACTCGGCACGATTCAGCCGGTGCATCGTCGCGCGACCGGGATTCGGATTCGCCGCGTACGCACGGTCGAGCGATGTTTCAATAAAGGATGCGAGCCCGTCGGCTGTCGCCTTATCGGGGCGGGGCATGCCTTGCGGCGGCATCGCGCCCACCCGCAGCTTGCGAATCACCTTCTCCCACGTCTCCGCGGCTTCGGGAGCTTTGTTAAGATCCAGATCCTGAAGAGACAGGTCCGCTGTATGCAGCTTTTGGCTGTGGCACGTGACGCAGTATTTATCCAACGTGGCTTTTTGAATCGCCGCAGTCTGCTGCGCCGCCAGAGAAACCGCCCCGGCCAGGGCGACGAGCATTACATCCCGTACGATAGTCATGTTTCCCTACATAGATTCTATAACTTATCCACGATCAATGGGCCTCCCGGTAGGGCGCTAAATCTGTGTCCCTGAGAAAAACCACGGGTCCAATTACGATTTTGGTCTCGCCTTAAAGCAGAGCAGCAATCCGCCGCTCATGAGAATGAATGCGGCTGGCTCTGGTACCTCGACAAACGAGAACGATGGATTAGCGAGTACCCCAGGAACCAATGTCGCCACGGTCATTGTCCCAGTCCCCAAAAAGTTCACGCTCCAGAGTGACGTACTTGAGACAATCACGCCCCCCACGACGTCAACCTGATTGCCGGTGATGGTGCCTCCAACAGTCACCGGGGCCGAGAGGGCTCCAAGGTATCCGGCGGGAACAAAAACAGAACCACTAAACAGTAGGCCGCCCGAGAGGGCGTTGGCCGTTACACCATTCAAAGTTCCTTGACTGGAGCCAAAAAAGAAACCTGCAAAGCTGTCTGACGTTGGTATGAACACAGAGAAATTGCAGAAGTCATTTAGATGTGCGGTGCAGTTAAACTCAGGACCGCTGTGCCAGTCTCCTGTTTCCGAGCTAGCCTCAAAGCCTGGACCACTGAGGTTAAAACCCGCTTCAACAGCGGCATGGGTAAACGCCGTACCGGAGATCGGCCCAGCTAAGATCGGACTGGCCATCACAGCACCGGCTAGAAGCAAAAATAGTAAAGATCTCACATATCCTCCGATCCCCCTTTGTACACCAAGCTGGAGTTAACTTCCCAGTTGGCCCAAGCCATAAAGCATAACCAGACCGGCGCGCTTTTGGAAGAAAACACCGGTAGTGCGCTAAAGCCAATCGTCTTTCCGGTCGCCTCGGGTCATAAAACCCAGGAGCACAGATTTAGCACACTACCGGCCTCCACTGATGTGCAACGTCCGAAGTCCGTCGAATAATTCGGGTGGCAGTGGAGGGCGGACTTCAGTCCGCGCGGGGCTTTTTAGCCCTGCTCCTCGATTCGATTTGCGGAGCTGAAACGTCCGCGCCGGATGAATCCCGCCCTCCATTCTGACTCAGGACGCTAGCGGGTTCCGCCGGTCTGGACGGTTTTCGGCGGCGGCTTCAGGTTCTTCATCGTCTCGCGAAATTCAGGGTACATAGTCTGCGGTCCGCCCAGCGCCGCCTCCACGGGGATCTGGTACTTGGCGGCGAATTCCGATACAAAAGGATTCTGTCCGGGCATGTAGCTGAACACCGTGCTGCTCGGCGTACCCGGCAGTTCCTCCACGTACTCGCAGGGCCATAGCCAGTTTCCGTCGGAGCTCGCGGCCAGGTTGTATATCTGGGTCTTGACCAGCGGTTCGGCCAGATATACCGGGTCGGTTACCACGCTGACGTGCGTAAGATGATCGCCGTGACGGATGAAATGCTCCGTGAGCGTGATCTTGTCGCTCGAAGGAACTCCATTGCGCCGGTCCCAGCCCTGTTTGATGTGCGTGGTGTACACGGTGAGGATGTTGCCTTCCCATTTGCCCGTGGAGAAACCCATCCAGGTGTGCACGGCGTAGTCCGGCGGATGCGGGCGGCCGTCCATCCAGATGGTCCGGTTCTGCTCATACGTGCTGATGTAGTTCCGGATGGCGACCACATCCTGCGTTTGAGGATCTCTCTCCTCCCAGATCCGGAGCCGGTGGGGCCCGCCGTGAATGTAGGCGGCCGTGTGCACCTGGCACTGGTGCTCGGGTAGTCCCAGGCGGTCGGGATCCCAGCTAAGCGCCCACTGCCGGGCAGCGTCGTTGATGGGAAGCCCCGTATAATCCACCAGGCTGGGGTTCCCCGTGGCCTCTTCGGCCGGCACCGGCTGCCACGCGCCGGAGAGATCGACCTGGGCGAATGCCGGGCTGCTTAGAAGCGCAGTGGCCAGCACCAGCGCCGTACGCGCTAGTCGAATCCGATTCATTTCCATCTCAGCCTCCCGGGCGAACCGTATTCAGCAATAACACGCGTTTGGGTTCTGGCGCAAACCCGGGGCGCACAGTGATATCCTCGCGATTGAGGAAACACGATGTCGAAGCGTGCATGGTGGCTGGCCGCCGGCGGCGCGATCCTGGTGACCACGCTCGCCGCCCAGATGCCCTGGCGCGTCTACACCAGCATGGAGCCGTATGACGACATCCCTCTCCCGGCTGATTACCAGGCCAAGACCGACTGGGTTTTCGCGCGGCTGATGTATCCTCAAAATCCCAACGGCCGTGGAGCAGGCCGGGGATTCCGCCGCGGTAATCGCGATTGGCGCCAGGGTGGAACCAGTTGGACCCAGGATTATCCGCGCGCCGATCGCCACTTCGCCACCGCCCTGCGCCGACTGACTCGCTTGGATGTCCGCTCCGTCGAACAGCCCGTCAACCTCGACGACGAAGACGACGTCTACAATTGGCCCTGGCTCGCCGCCGGTGAGATGGGCGATTGGCTCCTCACGGCCAAACAAGCGGCCAAGCTGCGCGACTATCTGCTGCGCGGAGGATTCCTCTACCTCGACGACTTCTGGGGCCCGCAGGAATGGGCCAGCTTCGAAGAGAGCATGCAGGCCGTGTTCCCGGACCGCGAAATCATCGAAATCGATAACGCCGACCAGATCTTTCACTCCGTGTTCAATCTAGACAACCGCTACCAGATCCTGGGGCAATGGGCGCTCAATCGGCGCGGCGGCATGTATAACAACCGTGTCGCCGGAACCGTCGCCGAGTGGAAAGGCATTCGCGACGACAAACAACGTCTCGTGGTCGCCATGAGCTTCAACTCGGATGTCGGTGATTCCTGGGAATTTGCCGACGATCCTAATTACCCGGATAAGTTCTCCGAACTGGGGATCCGCATCGGCGTCAACTACGTCATGTACTCGATCACCCACTGAGCGCGTGTTATTCTGAAACCGAATCGCGCCGGCCTCATGCGATACTTCATTGCACTCCTTGTCGGGTTCCTCGGATTGGCCGCCTGGAGCATGCTTGAAGCGCAGAAGCCCTTCAAGGAATGGCCGGCGATCGAGTACGAGAACTTCCGTCTTCCGCCCGATGGGGCCACACAGCACGAATGGGTTCGCGCACGGCTGCGTTATCCCGATATCACCGGTTACCCCCAGAACTCTTTCGGCTTCGCCGGCTACTGGACCATGGATTATCCCCGCTCCGATCGCCACCTGCTCGAAGGTGTTCGCCGGCTGACCCGCATCGACGCGCGCTCACTAGAACAGGTCACCGAGCTCGACCACACCGACGACATCTACAACTGGCCGATGCTCTACGGCGTCGAAGTGGGCCACTGGGATCTGCCTCAGGATCAGGCCGACCAGCTCCGCGATTACCTCCTGCGCGGCGGGTTCCTCATGGTCGACGATTTTCATGCCGATCAGGAATGGCGGACATTTTTAGACAGCCTGGAACGAGTTCTGCCCGGCCGCCCTGTAGTGGACATTCCTAATAACGATCCCATCTTCCACACCATCTACGATCTGAATGACCGCGTCCAGATCCCCGGCGCTCAGTACCTGCAGACCGGTCGTGTCTACGAAAAAGACGAGAGCGGAAAAGGCGAACACTGGCGCGCTGTTTACGATGACAAGGGCCGCATCATCGTCGCCATCTGCCACAACATGGATCTGGGCGACGCCTGGGAATGGTCCGACGACCCGCGCTACTCGGAGAAGTGGGCCGGCCTCGCCTACCGCATCGCCATGAACTACTTCGTTTACGATCTAACCCACTAAAGTGAGGATCGACAAATGGCTCTGGGCCGCGCGATTCTTCAAGACCCGCGCCATCGCCTCACGCGCCTGCGACCTCGGCCGCATCGAGTCCAATGGAGTCGATGCCAAGCCAGCGCGCGATGTCCGCGTCGGCGACCTGTTGCGCGTCAAGAACGATAGTGGCGAGTTCGTCGTCGAAGTTCTGGCCTTGAGTGAAATGCGCGGCCCCGCAGCGACGGCTCAGACGCTATATCGGGAGAGTGACGCCAGCCGCGAAATGCGCCTGAAGCTCGCCGAGGAGCGCAAAGTGATGCAGCGTGTCGAAGGCTTCAGGGAAGGGAAGCCGTCCAAGCGCGATCGCCGCGAAATCGGCCGCCTCCGGGGCCGCGTATGAACCTGTTTCCGACCGAGCCTCTCGAAGATGGCGCCATGCTGCTGCGCGGTTTCGCCGACGCGGAAGCGCCTTCGCTGATCGACGCTGTCAGCCGGATCGTTCAAAAAGCCCCCTTCCGCCACTTGATCACGCCCGGCGGCTACACCATGTCCGTCGCGATGACCAATTGTGGCCGGGTAGGCTGGGTATCCGACCGCACCGGCTATCGTTACGATCCGGTCGATCCCGACACAGGAAAGCCCTGGCCCGCGATGCCGCCCGCATTTCTCGATCTCGCCCAACGCGCCGCAGCCGACGCAGGATTCCCCAACTACGATCCCGATGCTTGCCTGATCAATCGGTACGTCGCCGGCGCGAAACTCAGCCTGCACCAGGATCGCGATGAGAAGGATCCCGTCGCGCCCATCGTCTCGGTCTCGCTGGGCCTTCCCGCGACATTTTTATGGGGCGGCAAGCGCCGTTCGGATCCGCAGCGGCGTCTGCGCCTCGAATCCGGCGACGTCGTCGTGTGGGGCGGTCCCGCGCGATTCGTGTATCACGGCGTCGCTCCGCTCAAGGATGGCGAGCATCCTCTAACCGGCGCAGCGCGCATCAACCTTACGTTTCGAAAGGTGTTCTAAGCCGCGAAATTACTGCTTGGGCGGTCCGCCCTTTTGTCCGCCGCCGCGAGCCGGCGCAGGCGGCAGAGTTCCGCCTTCCGCCAGGATCTTCATGTTCTCAAGCGCGGTGGTGAATTGGGCGGCTCTTTGCGCCCGGTCCCGTTCGCGCGCGGCGTCGTCCGCCAGCCCCGAATTATCCAGCACCAGCGTGTAGACCAGCTTCGACGTGGTCGCCGTCAGCGGCCTCGCCTCCAGCGTGCCGTGATACAGATTGTACGGCCGGCCTTCTCGCACCGGTTGCGTGTAGGTGTAGGAAAGCTCGGTCTTGCCCACCAGGACTTCGTTGCCGATGGACCGCACCGCGCCGAACTCGCCGTCCTTGCCTTGGGTGATGGTGCACGGAACCCGCAGCCACTCGCCGATATCGCAATACTTGCCGACGCGCTTCCACACCTCGGCGGCGGGCCGGTTGACGGTGATTTCGAGCGGTATGGAGATGTACGTCGGATTCGGTGTCTGGAGTGGGGCCTGGGCCGGAGGCTGCGCGCTGGCGACATGCGCCGCACAGACCATCGCCAGCCCGGCAGCTATCTTTGTAAAGTGATTCCGCATGACGCATATCTTGTCACAGGCAGCCCGGAAATAGCAAAACGGGGGCTGCCTACCGGCTCTGTTGAAAATAGCCGCAAGCTCTTCGGGGAAAAAGGGGACACCTCCTGGCGTTCGCTCCGCTACTAGCTTTGCGGAAGTTAGGAGGTGTCCCCTTTTTTTCCTTCGGATGGTGGTCGGGGGGAAATCCGGAATCCGGGGGAAATCCGGGACAACGACCCCTTCCTCCAATTTGCTGAGACTTTGTACTTCACAAAGCCACTACCTCGAAGCCATGCCGAGAAGCAAGCGGATTGTCGTCCCGGGGCTGCCGCACCACATCACCCAGCGCGGAAATGGACGTGCCAGTGTATTCGACTCCGACGATGACCGCGTCGTCTTCCTGGACCTGTTAGCGGCCTATTCGCGTCAATACCAATTGACCGTCTGGGGTTACTGTCTCATGTCCAATCATTTTCACTTGATAGCCGTTCCCTCTCACGAAGATTCAGCAGCGAAGGTGCTTGGGCGCCTGGAGGCCGATTATGCTCGCTACCTCAACGTCCGCCGAGGAACATCGGGCCATCTCTGGCAAGCCCGATACCACTCCGTGCCAATGGATTTGACTTATTGTTGGCGTGCGCTTGCCTACGTGGAACGCAACCCGGTGCGCGCCGGGATGACATCCTCGGCTACGAACTATCCGTGGTCGAGCGCCCAGGCTCGTTTGGGGATGACTCTCGCTCCAGCATGGCTCGATCTGAATCCCTGGGCCCAAGAGTGGACCCGGAGAGAGTGGCTCCAGAGGCTTGGTAACGACAACTCCGACGAAATCACGAGGATAGAATTGCAAGAGGCTACGCTAAGTGGCTATCCTTTGGGCGCGGCCTTATCCGAACGCCTGGAAAGGGAACTGGGGCGAAGGCTCCGCCGGGGAAAAACGGGACGTCCCGCTCGGCCGCGTGCCGAGGCGTCACAAGGGTCTCTTTTCGGATGAACGTGCAAAGTGGTCGTTGTCCCGGATTTTCCGTCTGCATAGAGGCGCTTTCTTGGGTAGGGATCCGCTCCGCCGATGATCTCCGTTCGATTTTTGAAAGCGCCCCTTATCGGCGCTTGCGCAGTAGCTTCGCAGCAGATAATGGCATTGCTCCAAGCGAGGTGTCGCACTTGGCTCTAACCGTACTTGCGGTGGCCGCTCGAGATCGCAACGTTCTTGGAGTCGCTTTTCCGGAGATTGTGAGAGACCCCTCCCTGCGGGCGTTCGTTCTTTAGTCGAGCCCGATCAGGCGTCAGCGGGCCGCATTGCATTCCAACGCTTCCGCTCTTCAAGCGTCGGGCGGGAGCTTATTCCTCCTGAAACCTTGCACACCCGGAACTCATCTGCTAGACTGAATCCAGTCCTGCCAGGCCGCTCCCCAACGGGAGACCCTGCCAGGGAGCAAAAAAGCGGCGAAAGTCAAAAAAAGCTGTTTTGCCCCTTGCGCAGCGGACCAGGGTTTGGTAGATTAGCAAATGGTACTATGCGGCAGGGGGATTTTGCGCCTGCTGCGGGGTGTGCGGGCAGCGGTAGAAGGTTCTACCGGCCAGCCTTAAACTGAAGAAGTTCTTTCAGATTCCCTTAGTTTCCTTTGGACGCCTGCTCTTTCGTCCTGGGCTGTGTAATTTAGTCCAGCCCGCGTGGCAGCGTTCAGTAACGAGTTAAGCGCAAAGCGGTTTTCAGCGTTTTGCGCGCTAAGTTTCGAGGCCGGCGTCCTACGGGCTTTCGCAAGATCGCTCGGGCCGTTGAGACCCGCAAGGGTTTTAGCGTGGGGCGTGCAGATCTTTGACAATCTGGTTGGATGCTAAGTAGAAGAAGCATCACGATGTTTCCGCAAGGGAATGTCGGGGTGCAATTTCGTCAGTAACTTGAGTTCAAGACCGAAGTGATCTAAAACATCGGTGGTAGGTTTGGCTGCAAAGTCGAATCTGCCCCAAACGGTTCAAACGAGAGTTTGATCCCGGCTCAGAATCAACGCTGGCGGCGCGCTTAACACATGCAAGTCGCACGAGAAAGTGGAGCAATCCATGAGTAAAGTGGCGTACGGGTGAGTAACACGTGGGTAATCTACCTCTTAGTGGGGAATAACCTGGGGAAACCCGGGCTAATACCGCATAAGCTCGAGAGAGGAAAGCAGCAATGCGCTGAGAGAGGAGCCCGCGGCCGATTAGCTAGTTGGGAGGGTAAAAGCCTACCAAGGCAAAGATCGGTAGCCGGCCTGAGAGGGCACACGGCCACACTGGCACTGAAACACGGGCCAGACTCCTACGGGAGGCAGCAGTGGGGAATCTTGCACAATGGGGGCAACCCTGATGCAGCGACGCCGCGTGAGCGATGAAGCCCT
>DASYSG010000040.1:0-33084 GCA_036003585.1 Bryobacteraceae bacterium
TTGTTGTAGGTCACGTTGTTCTCGACGTCCAGGTAATTTGTGCCATGCACGGTCACGCAGCGGCTGTAGGTGTTGTGAATCGCCGAGTTCTTGATGTACTGCCCCTGGCCCCCGTCGCCGATCAGATGCCAGTGGATCGGATACCGCGCCAGATGCATGTTCTGACCCATGCGATTGAGTTCGACGCCATCCACAAACATCTTGCTCCCGAGCATCGCCATGATGTGGCCGCCAAAGAGCGTCTGGTCTGCGTCAGACGAAGCCTGGATCAGGATATTGCGCGACAGCATGCCGACTTCGCCGCGTTCATCCACGTCGAAGGTGACCTTGCCGAAGTGCATGTAGTCCAGTTTCTTGTCGAGCGTGATCGTATTGCCACTGATGGCGGCAATGGTTCGCTCCTCTGCCTGGTGGGGATCGAAATCCGTGGATGCGAGGACAATCGTCTGGCCCTTCTTCCAGTCACCGGGAGACAAGACTTGGATGATGTTGCTGCCCGCGGCGGCCGTTTGCGCCAGCTTGGTCCAGGAGTTCTTCTCCGTACCGTGCAGGTTCAGGGTTCCGCCCATGAGCATGATCCCGCGGTCACTGCGGTCATTTCCACCCAATCCACCGAAATCCTCGTCTTTGAAGTTGTCAGTGAGGGTAATGGTCGCCTGGTGCGTGTGGGGTTTGGCTTCCGTGCCAATCTCCAACTCCCCGTGCACCATGATCCACTCGGTGGTCAGTTCGAGATCTTTGTTATCGGCGAAACTCAGTTTGCCGTTGATCGTCAAACCGTGCAGCGCCGGCGGAGTGACATCAAGGACGACGTCCATGTCCCTCCCGATGGTGACAACGGCGTCTTTGCCGGGCACCTTCTTGTCGGGCCAAGTGGCCGCATCGGACCAGCGCTTCCCGCTCGCTGTGGAAGAAGTCTTTTGCTGAGCCTTAAGGGCGGCATATCCGCCAAGGACTAAAAAGGCTGGAACCAGCAACGAAAGGAACAAGAAATTATGTTTTCGCATCGTTAAACCTCGACCCTCGATCTGAACCACTATCAATTAAGCTGTTCCACGATATCAACTTCCAGACAGGCGCGCAAGGCTCCAGCCACCGACTCCCTAAGGGGGACATCGGGGGCTGAAGGGATCTGGAAACAGCGGTTCGGACGCCAGAACATGCAACGCGCCTGGGCTTATTCCTTCCAGCCTTCCGGCGGGTTGCTGCCGCTCGCGATCTGGCGGGTCTTATAGAGCCACTGGCCGTTCACCTTGATCCACGTGGCGTACTCTTTTCCCTGAGTCGTAAACTTCATCGGATCGCCCACCTTCTCCTGCCGGTACTCGGTGAAAATGACTTGCGAGGTGGCCGTGTCGCCGTGCACGATGATCAGAGGATTCTCGATCGCCACGTTGAAAGCGGTCCTCTCGCGCGGGGGCGCCGCGGCGACAGCAGGCGCCGCTCCAGCCGCAGGGGCCGCGGGGGCACGGTTGTATGCCTGCTTGATGCCTTCCTTGCCCTTGTAGTGCCTCGTGCCGAGAATCAACTCGCCGTCCTCGGCGTAAAAGCTCTCTTCGCTCTGCCGATCCACTTTGCCGAAGTTGTAGTAGTAGCGCGTGATCTGATCAAGGATCAGTTGACGGTCAATCAATGACTGCGCAGTCATCTTGTCTTCCGCACGCGCAGCCGGTGCGCTGGCCAGTGCGAGACAGAACAGGCCCAATGCGGCCGCCCGGACGGTCGCCTGACGAATGGAATTAAGTTTCACGACATCCCCCTGTTAACTTGACTGGTGTTCTCTTCATCGGAAATCGGCTTCATCGGTCCACCGGGTCCCTATCTTATAGACCATGCTGCACTTTAGGCAAATCCTTACCTGCGCGACCTTACAAGACAGCATCTGCAACTGCCGCCCAGTTTTGACCGTCCCGAGATATAGTAACAGAACGTTCCGGAGAACGCGGCGACGGAGCACGGCAATGCTGTGGAACTGCCCGCCATCCGTCCGCTCATCACGCTCGATGAAGGCTGCGGATACAATTCCAAGCAGCAGGGGCTAACGCCTGCCGACCGTGCTGGACACTATTCCATCGATGATGGAGTACGCCGATCCGGCGCCGGACATCGTTGTTCGGTTCGATGATGTACTCACGACGTGACTAACTTAAAGGGAATAGGGCGAGCCCTTCCCTGGCGTGACGGTCTTCGGCTTTTTTCTTGCGCGCGCCGTGCGGCCACCAAACGATGAAACCTTCGACCTCGATTTCTGATTGACACTCCAAGCGAACGGGTCTGAGAGCCGGTTAACGAGCACGGAAGCACCAACGACTGTGTCGATGAGCTCTCTGCGGGTGTATCGTCGGCGACTCGTACATTGGTCTGATGCGGTGATCGCGGCTCTAGCGGCGTTAGTAACGGGAAGTCGGCTTCTCGGAAGTTACGGATCGGCTGGCGTCGGCAACTCGGTCAAGATGCCGATCCGGTGGCTGCCGGCCTCTGCTCTCAGGATGGCGTTATCCCACATTATCGGAAGTTATTTCCCATAACGCCGTTTCGGGTCAACCAGGCAGACGAATCGCGATAATTTGACCTGACACCCATTCTCAGCGGTTCACGCAGTCGATGCGGGAAGCATGTAGCCTGGAGTCAGGATCAACCATGCGCGCCTTCATCCGACGAACACTGCTGCGGTCGCCCTGGTTGGCGCGACCGACGTGGACGGGCGGCGTGTTCCAGGATCTGCGCTACGCGTGGCGCATGCTGAAGCGGAGTCCCGGGGTGACTGCGGTTGCCGTGGTCTCGCTCGCGCTGGGCATCGGCGCGAATACGGCGATCTTCACGCTCATCGAGTCCACGCTGCTGCGGCCGATTGCGGTCAAGGACCTCGATCGACTGCGACTGCTCCAGTGGCGCGAACAGGATGGCGGCTGGACTGCGCCAAATCTCGGGTATCTTTCGGCAGCGTTCGGATCTATATATGAGCAGGGCGTGACACCGGACGGCGGAATCATCCATACCGACTTCTCGCCTCGGGTGTATTCGGAATTTGTGCGTAGCAACACGGTGTTCGAAAGTCTGTTCACGTTCAAGGAGTTGGGTCGCGTAACGGCTGTAACGGAGGGCAGTGCGGAAGCCGTTAATTGTTTTGCAGTCTCCGGGGACTTTTATAGAGGAGTCGAAGTTTCACCAGCCGCCGGACGCGTGATTGGTCCGGAAAACGACACGCCCACTGGGGACAGCCACGTCGCGGTAATCAGCTATGACTATTGGACGCGAAGATTCGGGCGTAGTCCGGCCGCCATTGGGTCAACGATCAAGCTGAACGAAAATCCGCTGACCATCATCGGAGTGAATCCAGAGTATTTCACGGGAATCGAACCCGGCGGTCACTTCGAAGTCTGGACGCCGCTGGGACTTTCTTCAGAGATTATCGGACGCGCGTTCTTCGATCAGCCGAGAGCGTGGCAGATTCCGATGATGGGCCGGTTGAAACCGGGGGTCACTGATGCGCGAGCGCAGAGCGAGTTGAATGCGTTGTTTCAAGCGCAAGTGGATGCCGACCCGGGCGGATTAAGCGCGATGCTGAAGAAACCTGAGAAACGCCCCCGGTTCCAGCTTCAATCGGCCGCTCGAGGTGTGGATTATCTAGCCCAACGCTATGATCGGATGTTTGGAGCGCTGCTAGCTTTGGCAGGTCTGGTGCTCCTGATCGCGTGCGCGAATGTCGCCAATCTGCTGCTGGCAAAATCCGCGCTGCGGCAACGTGAGATCAGTTTGAGGCTCGCGTTGGGAGCGAAGCGAGCGCGAGTCGGACGGCAATTGCTAACCGAGGGACTGTTGCTGTCCTCGATTGCGGGAGTAGCAGGGGTAATCCTCGGTTATTGGGCTCGCAATGGGATACCGGCGTTGCTGGCGACGCCGTGGCGGCCAAATCCGTTCGACACGACATTCGATCCCAAGGCGCTGCTCGTCTCCGCCGGGATCACCTTCGTTACCGGCGTATTGTTCAGCTTGGCGCCGGTGTGGCAATCGCGGCGTGTCGAAGTCAATGAGGCGTTGAAAGACGGAAGCCGCGGAAGCGCGGGGCTATCGAAGCTGCGCACGGGACGGGTGCTGGTGGCGTTTCAAGTGGCGCTGTCCATAGTGCTGTTGGCGGGCGCAGGACTGTGTGTAAGGACCTTTACGAACTTGAGGGGCATGCCTCTGGGCTTCCGCCCCGACGGCTTGCTGCTGTTTACGCTCGATCCGCCTCGGACGCTCTACCCGGAGGACCGGTTGGCAGCATTGCTTAGAGCGTTGCAGGATAAGCTGGCGGCGATCCCCGGTATTCAGTCCGTGACGTTCTCGCGGAACGACGGTGAGAGGGTTGTCGGAAGCCGATTCTTTGAAACGATGGGGATTCCGATTGTGGAGGGCAGCGCGCTCGACGAGCACGGCAGCGTGAAGCAGGCGGTGGTGAACGAAGCGTTTGTACGGAAGACTTTTCGGAACGAGGACCCAATAGGGAAGACCATCGGCTCCGGCGTCGAAAATTATCAGATCGTGGGAGTGTGCGCCGACTGGCACTTCGAGCGATTGCGCGACCCGATTCCGCCTGCACTCTATAGCGCGTTTGGAGGGATCGCGACGCCTGACGCGTCGGCGGTGCATCGGCCTTCGAGCCCCGTCAAGTTTGAACTAAGGATGGCCCCGGACCGAGCTGGACTTGCCGAAGCCGTGATGAGGGCGATCCGGCAAGCAGTACGCTCGGCTGACGCGAGCCTGGCGGTTACCGACGTTCGTACGGGAGCGCAACAGATCGAGGATGGGCTCGCGCAAGAGAGATTGATGGCCGCGCTGGCGCTGGTGTTTGGGGTACTCGCCTTGATTCTCGCGATGATCGGCATCTATGGCGTGATGGCTTATGCGGTGACTCGGCGGACGAATGAGATCGGCATTCGGGTGGCGCTAGGAGCAGAGCCGGGTCGAGCGGCTTGGCTCGTGCTGCGGGAGATGATGGCGGTGGGAGTCGCGGGTATCGTTCTGGGTGTTCCGGCCGCTCTCGCCCTAGGTCCGATCGTAGATCATCTCCTCGCTCCAGGCTGGGGGCACAGGTTCGCGTACGGCACGAAGCCGGACGACCCGCAAACCATCGCGATCGCCGTGCTCGCATTGATCGCTGCAGGGGTGGTGGCGGGGTATTTACCCGCACGCCGGGCCGCGCACGTCGATCCAATGACGGCACTCCGGCATGATTAGCGGCTCCCGATGGGGCATGATCGGTATCTATCGAGGTGGTGCGGCGCCCTGCGCTTCGCTGACGATCTTCGACGCGGCTCCCTGAAGGAAATTCAAATCGAACCCCGCCGACTGGTAAGAACTGCTGACGCAGCCTGCTTTGAGAATCGGGTTCCCGGAGCTGTGTTCATCGAATCTTCCACTGGCAGAGGCCGATTCAGCCCGTCGGATACTGGCCCGATGCTTGCACCACACGGGGCCTAGAGGCGAAATAAAGATAATCTCCACTCCACGCCGTGTTTTCGGCTTCCAACCTGAATCGATAAAATCACGCACTGAGTAGATTTCTCAGTTAGCGATCAATCGACCTTGTGGGAATGGGCCTTCGGCCCATCGGCCTTGTGCCGGGCGGCGGGAACCCTCCATCACCCTGGACGTGCCGCCGCTCCCACCGTTTTTCGAACTGCAGCGCGTGCGCGCTGTCGAGTACACCCGTACCGTCTTCGCTCCCGGTGGTCGCATCCGCTCGTTCCGCAAGGCGCTTCAGAGTGCGTGGGCGCTATAAAATGTGGAGTGGAGGCAAGCCATGGCTATCTTTACGAACCGCTTGCTCGCCAATTTCATAATTATCTATTTGGCCGGATGGATCAGTCTCACAGTCGGTTGGTGTCAATCGCAAGCCTCACCTGCGCAGTTCGATGTCGCGTTGATCAAGCAACTCGATCAATCATTGCAGCCGGGTCAATACGACCTCTCTTTCGTGGGAACCGCGGGTAAGCCATTTAGGATCACTGGGAACCGAATAACCGTTAGAGGCACCCTGAGAACCCTCTTGGCCGATGCGTATAACGTCAAGGACTATCAGGTGACAGGCGCGCCGTCCTGGGCCGAATCTCTCCTTTTCATCATCACAGCCGAGAGCCCCGGCGATGCAGCTCCTACTCAAGACCAAGTTCGGCCGATGCTTCAGGCGCTGCTCGGCGAACGGTTTCAGTTGAAGGTACATCACACCACAAAAGAACTTCCGGTGTATCGATTGATCCAGTCAAAAAAGAGTAGGGCGTTCAAGTCGGCCGATCCCGGTGAGACGTTTAGCTGGAATCTCACGCCAGGACCTGGAGGCACGTTGCGCAGCAAGGCCACGAAGGAATCGATTGGCGATTTCGTCCAATTGGTGGGAGTTTCCACCGACCGACCCGTGATCGACAGGACGGGCATCATAGGCGACATCGACTACGATATCCTGATCGCCCAGCCGGAGGGCAAGGGTCCGGACGAAGTGAACAGAACCATCGTATACGCGGTCATAGATCAACTTGGGCTCAAGCTGGAACCCGCTAAGGACCCGATCGATATGCTGGTCGTGGATAGTGTCGAGAAGCCCTCGGAGAATTGACCAGGGACTGGTTGCGGGAAGTTTACCGTTAAGTACCATTATCGGAAGGCTTTCACAGGGCGCCGAGAAAGTTCGCTTGCGGATACGCCGTAATACAGGAGCTAACCGCGAACGGAGTCCTAACGAGGCGGCTTACGCGACTAGCGTGCAGCGTCATCTATTGCCGCGGACGTTCGTGGAGGATCATCCAGGACGTGCCGAACCTGTCTCTTAGCTGGGCAAAGCGGAAGGCGAAAAAAGTCTCCGCCATGGGCATGAAGATTTCGCCACCGGCGGAGAGCGTGGCATAGACTCGCTCCGCCTCGTCTATGCTGTCCACAATGAGCGTAAGATACGCGCTCCGCATGGGCTGACATCCGGGGATGTCAGCTCCCATAAGTTCCGTCTCTCCGATATTCATGCGGGCGTGGAGGATCGCTTCTTTCCAATTGGGTGGACCAGCATCCGCGTTCGGTCCTTGGCCATGAGTCATCATCATGGTGATTTTTCCACCCAGATGCTGTTCGTAGAATCGGAATGCCTCCTGGCAGTTGCCGGCGTAGTTCAGATACGTGTAGAGTTTCATCACTTCTCCTAATGTTCCTTGGTGTTGAATGATGGACGGATGGCTGCTATCCCGCGAAGTCCGCAGCCTCAAACTCCGGCCGAATTTCAATCTCGGAGTCCTCTAGCATCGGATTGGGGCAGCGCTTGAGCCACTCGACGGCTTCATCCATGGTCTTGACCTGCCAGAGCCAGTAACCAGCGATTTGCTCCTGCACCGGGGTGAAGGGACCGTCGATGACGGTGCGCTGCGAGCCGGAGAATCGCACTCTCTTCCCGTGGGAAGTTGGACGCAGACCGCCAGCCTCTTTGATAATGCCCGCCTTCATCAGTTCGTCGTTGTACTTACCCATCGCGGCCAGTAGTTCCGGGCTGGGCATGACGCCCTTTTCGCTATCTTTGCTTGCCTTAACAATCACCATGCATCGCATTTTCATTTCTCCTTTGGAATCGATTTCGGTTACGCTACTTCGGGGGCCTCGGCCGCGAGCGCCAGTATGCGACGCAGACGATGGTCCCGAAGCCATAATCCGCCCCACAGCGGGACGGCGAACAAGACAGGAAAAACGAGCTCGAACCACCCGGAACCGGCGCGTACTTGACTGGCGACCGCTCCACCTAAGTAGCCGGTGAGTAGTCGAGGTGCGCGTCCGGCCGAACATCGCGGAGATTTGTCCGCCCCAAGCTCTTCGACGTGGACTACATCCTCCTTCTGGATATGGCAACGCGTCATCATGTCCAAGGTGGGTAGAGCACGTAGGTTTCTCCGTGGCCGGTCCCGCGCGCCCAGACGGTCTACCCACTTTCATCCGGAGTGGGTTTCTTGACCGAATCATCCTTCTTTTTCGGCTTGCCCGGGTCCATTCACGCCGCCTGTGGTTGAAGTTATCCACCTAATGCGTCTGAGAGTCAAGCATTTGGCGTGGGCTGGGGTATGCCGAGTTGGCGTCGGGACGGGTCGGCAAGTCGGAGTTCGCCAGAAAATCGCGTCCTGAGAAGTAGCGAACGATAATGGTTCATATCGGGCAACTGCCGACAGCGATCACCCCCGTTGGGAGGGCAAGCGTTCCTTCTTAGGCCGCACATTGAACTCTAGCTTCCACCGCCGCCCATCGCGAGCGACAAACCACAGCTCCAACGTTCCGGTTTCTGTAACCAGACTTTCCAGGGTTACTAGGACGTTCTCAGTGACATCGTTCGACAGCAAGGCCTCGATCGGCGAAAGTTCCTCCATCGTGGAATCGATCTCTTCGATGAGGGAACCAGGCGCATCCTGCTTTCTTTCGCTGGATTGGAAAAACCGAAACTGCGCCCGTTTACCCACGCTCAAAACGGACGTGCGATCCGTGAATTTGTATCCAGTGCCTTCTTCCATTCCGAAGGGCACGACAGTGAGGGCTTTCATCGGCGGGCGCCTGCCAGGCACAGCCGGCGCGACAGCCTCGATACCGATGTAGTAGCTGTGGGGAACGCCGCCCCGCACTCGCACCCCTTCGCCCTGTCTGGCTAAACCATAGTAGGCAGCACCATGTGCCACGGACCTCATAAGATCGCCACTCACCAGAGGTGTTATCGGCCGAGGAAACCAATGGTTCAGGATTTCCATTATTCGGTCGCGCAGGAATGATGCGCGGAATACGCCTCCATTGAACAAGACGTGCGTCGGAGTGGCCGATTGACGGCGGAGAAAGGCTGCCAGATGCCGAGTGATGGCCGGGTCAGAGGCGTACGGAAGGCCAAATTCAGTGAGGGACGTTGGCCGTTCGTCTGGTTCTTCATCGATTGGAATCTCTGGCAAAAACCCATCGGTCAAGATACGCACAATGTCTGCACGCGCGAGCGTCGACTTCAGTGATTTGCCTACGACGCTGGTGCCCCGACCGAGAATTACTATGGGTAGCTGGCTTTCCTTGTTGTCCAGCGCGTTGTCCTCGGCTAACAAGCGCTCCTTGGCTAGCCGGCAATGCTGATAGAGGGCATGAAACTGCGTCCCATCCAGCTTCGGGAGATTCTCCGCGACATGGTGCGCGAGGGCGGCGTCGATGTTATCGCCCCCGAGCAAAATATGATCGCCGACGGCAATGCGGCGCAGGGAGATCTGACCCGCGTCTTCTTCCACCGAGATCAATGCGAAATCAGTAGTGCCCCCGCCGATGTCGATCACCAGGATCAGATCACCAACAGCGACCCGCTCTCGCCAATCTGGATTGTGCGCAATCCATGCGTAGAACGCAGCCTGCGGCTCTTCGAGGAGGACGACCTTGTCATAGCCTGCGTGTTCAGCTGCTTTCAGTGTTAAGTCGCGCGCCACGGCGTCAAAGGATGCTGGTACGGTTACCAGCACCTGATGTGTTTCAAAAGGGACGTCTGGATTCTTCTTGTTCCATGCTTCACGCAGGTATCTGAGGTATTGCGACGAAGCCTCCACGGGCGAGATCTTGCTTACTCCCTCCGGCGCCGTAACCGGGAGGATCGCAGCGTTGCGATCCACACCGGCGTAGGAAAGCCAGGACTTCGCCGAAGACACGAGGCGCCCAGGATTGTCCAGGCCCTTTCTCTGAGCCAGCACCCCGACAATGGGCGGGTCTTCCAGAAACAAGAACGAGGGCAGCAATGGTTCTTCGCGGATTTCGTTCGGATGGACGAATTGCGGAATTGAGAACAACTCGACTGCGCCCTCCTGCGAATAGGCGAGCGCACAATTGGTGGTGCCCAGGTCGATACCTATGACGGAACGGATCTCGGGGTGATTGCTCAGATGGCGTCCTCGGCTTTATCGGCCCCGATGGATGGAGCTGTTTCGGCAGGCCACTCGAGAGCCGGCGACTACAATGCCAGCGCTTCTCCTGCCTCACCTCTCATGTTCGCACCACCTCAGGCCGAGCGTCTAGAAGACCAACGCATAGTAATAGGTAGTAATACACAGGTATTAAGCCCGTTCTGCGGTGTCAGAGAAACCCGGGCGGTACTGTGACTCTTGGTCTCCTCTCCCTGTACTGTGGGAGGATTCGATTCCTACACGCCGGGTCGTACACTCTGAAACGGAGAAGAGTGTTACGCATCCATTAACACGAGGTCTGCCACCGTGGAATATCTAAATCCAGTTCTCTTGATGATTTTGGTTTCGGAGGTTTGTTTAGGCATCTGCACCTGGAACTCTCCGCGTTTTCTGCGCCGTATCTCCGCTCATTTGCTGACACGTGCCGACGTTGTGGACGTTTCCCGGCGGGAAAGCGAGCGTCGGATGAAGTTCTGGTTGAATGAATGTGGGCTGGAGGCCGATCCGGTGACCGCTAAATACCAAACACGCGTTAACGAGTTTTCCCGAGTTGAAGTAAAGGTGTCTTGAGACACCAAGCAATCTACAAACGAAAACCCGCCTGGCGCCGGTCGGACTTGTCCCAGACCAACTCATCTGAGTGAAGGGTCCATTCTCTCAACTGCCGCGGCTCCAGGTGATGCATGCGCGCACTACCGCTCGCCGATCAGTGAATCGGCGCATCGTATTCTTCCATGGTCGCCAACGCCGACAGAAGTTTGGAAATACCAAGAAGCTGTTGTGGGTGAGATCACCATCGCTGCTTCCGGCAATCCTCACCGTTGATCAGCGGCGCCGCCGGAAGCCGAACAGATTTACGCATAGCGGAGGAGTGCCTTGAACCCGTAGTCCATGTGGTGCTGAATATGGCAATGAAATAACGTCAGTCCCGGTTGGTCCGCCGTAAAGTCCACACTGGCACGGCCATAGGTCGGCACTACGAGCGTATCCTTGATGATGCCCGATGTTGCCTTCCCGTAAATCTCAGCGATCTCAAACTGGTGGCGATGCAGGTGCATCGGATGGGCATCGTCGGTACGGTTGTGAAACGTCAGCCGGTAACGCGTACCCTGTTTGAGCACAAATTCCTGATCGTGCGGATAGGGTTTGCCGTTTACTGTAAAGCTGTTGAACTTACCGGCACCGCGCGGGATCTTTTCAAAAACCATTTCGATTTTTTCCGTTGGTGCCGGTTGCGACGGCGACTTGCCGAACCGAGTGTAGTCCCAAGACGACGGGGGCGCCGGCGTCCACTGGGGGGTGCGGCGCTGGTTGGCGTATTCAATGACGATACCCAGGCCCCCCTCGCGCACCGGGTCTTCGGGCGCACCCATGATCCAGACGCCCGGCCGATCCATTGTCACCAAGGCATCGATGCGCTCGCCCGGGCCCAGCATCAGCACATCCACGGCTGCCGGCGTTGGCACCGGATTCCCGTCCAGTGCGACCACATTGAACTTGTGGCCGGGTAGCGCGATGTGACGGTTCTCGATCGCGCTGGCGTTCAGAAAATGAAACAGCACGCGTTCGCCGGGCCGCACCCGGATCGGCTCTCCGCCTCCCAGCGCCTTGTCATTGATGGAAAAAATATCGGCCGTCACCTCCATGCCCGGCGGCCGGGTATCCAGCACGTCCGGTTTTTCCGGTTTTGGCAGCGTCGGATCGAGATCGTCGTTGTCCATCAGCTGGTTGGTGAAATATGGCTCCCAATCACGGAGCGCGAGATAGTGTTCCTGGTCGAAGTTGCCCGGCTTGTCCGTGCCCTCGACGATCAGAAAGCCGAACATCCCTGTATAACTCCCGCGGTGCAAGTCGTCCATCGACATGGTGTGGGTGTGATACCAGCGCGTACCGGTGGGCGAGGGAGTGAAACGATAAGAGCGCTTACCTCGGGCCGGCACCAAGGGGGTCCCTTCTTCCTCCGAACCGTCCACCTCGGAGGGAATGAGCAAACCGTGAAAATGGACGTACTCCGGCACATCGGTGTCGTTGACGACATTGACCGTGACCGGCACGCCTTCCTTCATTCGCAGCCGCGGTCCAGGCGAAATGCCGTTGTAACCGATGGTGCTGACAATGCGATTGGGCGCCAGTTCCACCGTGACCGGCGCGATTTGCAGCGTGAACTCGGTCCCAGTAAGTTCCGCCGGACTGGCTGTCGTCGGAAAGGCCGGCATCGGCATAGGCATTGGCGCCTGCTGGGCAGCACTGCGGGCAACTAGGGGGCCCCCGAAGGCCGTCAGGGCACCGAGTTGGAGAAAATCTCGTCTTTGCATATAGAAGTCTTCGCGTGAAAAACCCTGGTGCGTAGCAGGCGCGGATCATTCACGCTGCCAACCGTTGACGTATTATTATGATACGCTTCAAGACGATCGAGGTCATTCCTTATGAAGCTGGCGCCGCTGTTTTTCGCGGTCGTGATGATGTTCTTGGCCAGCCTCGGCCTGTGGGCCCTGCAATTCGGCGGCGGGTTCGATGGCCAGCAATCTTCCATCACGGGCGAAGGGAAAGAGCCCTCGGAGTTTTATTTCAGTCGCCTTCGGTACAACGCCTTTGGATACCGCGGGTTTCGCGGTAACTGGCAACAGGACTTTCCCCGAGCTGACAACGATTGCCTGATTGTCATCCGGCGAGTGACCAGCATCAACGCGCCGGCACCGCTCAACGTTGTGGATCTCGACAGCGACCGGATTTTTGATTATCCCTGGATCTACGCCGTCGGCGTCAACAACTGGTCCTTCACGGACGAGGAGGCCGATCGTCTGCGCCAGTATCTTGCTAGGGGTGGCTTCCTCATGGTGGACCACTTTCACGGCGAAGACGACTGGAACCGCTTCATGGCGGGTATGCTCCAGGTGCTACCCGATGCCACGGTCGAAGATCTCCCGGACGACGACCCCATCTACCACGTCATGTACAGTATCGATGAAAAATTTCAGATTCCCGGCGAGCAGTACGTCGCGACGGGCCGCACCTATGAGAAGGACGGTTATATACCCAGGTGGCGGGCCATTCGGGACAGCCACGGGCGCATCAAAGTAGCGATCTGCTTCAACATGCATCTGGGTGACGCATGGGAATGGGCGAATACCGGGGAATATCCGGAGAAATTTTCCGGACTCGCGTTTCGGATCGTCATCAACTACATCACCTACGCAATGAGCCATTAGGCGTCGCGCGAAAAAGTTCGTCAGGGTTCCGTCCGGATGTCAGGTATCCTTCCGTTACCTTCGGCCATCGCCAGCGAGGACCTTGTCGAGCCTCTCTAGCTGATCCTGAAGTTCGCTCATCTTGGCCTGTTCGGCTCGAACCTGAATCTCGGCATCCACCTGATTTCCCTGGCAGTCGCCCGCCTCGCTAGCGAACATTTCAGCCGAGGACCTCAGACGAGCAAGCATTTCTTCCGCGGCCTGCCGATCGGATGCGTTCTGGGCGCTCCGCTTCGCCGATTCGGTCTGCTCGATTTGAGTCGTGAACTGTTTGCGCTGCATCTCGGCCCCTTTGCAAACGTCGCGTGCCGTTTCAAGACGCTGCGTGGCATGATCTAGTTGGTTTTGCTGAGCTTGAATGCGATACAAGACAATCTGCACTCGCTGTATGATCGCTGCAGCGGCCTGGAGATCCTGCCTCAACAGACGGATCTCCGTGAGGACGGCTTGCGTCATTTGGGAATCCACCGGCGTGGTATCGGCGAAAATGCCTGTGGTTCTCAGTAGCAGTCCCGCGAAGCAGATCAGGATTCGCCGCATGGAATTGTCTCCGCGTGAATAGACACCATCGCCGCCTAGGTTGTTCCTTGCATGTGCGATTCCATGTAGGGCAGGGCCGGAGCCTTCGCCTGGTAGTAGAAACGGGCAAACTGCATGTCTTGGGCCAAGCGGGCACGAAACTCGCGCCGATGCGTCGCGCCCTACAGGAACGAGTAGGCGGTGAAACCGATCGACACGATCAACCCTGCCGCGACGAGCAGCAGGGAAAAAGTCCCTGCTGACTTTGCATTCTCTGGAACTGGATCGCCACAGCGGTAACAGGCCTCCTCATTCTTCGTGAGGATTCCATCGCAGGACTGGCAGCGAGTCATACCTTAATTAAACCCAGCATCCGATTGTGTGTCTATCACCCTTACGTACCGTTTATGTTCGGGGCATCGTCGGAGTACTCGGATGCAGAGGGCTGCAGTACTGCGATGCTCCGCGTACCCCGCGACGCCGACACCTTCGAGGCTAAAGGTACGCTATGGGGCAATATCGGAACCTAGCTTGGGCTTCAGGCACGAGACGCATTGAGACCTTTGGCGTTTTGCGCGTTTCCCCAGGCACATCCTGAGAATCCCAGAGGAAGCCATCGTCACAGTTGTGAAACAGTATCGCGAGAATGGTCACGGTATGCTAACCGTCGAATGGAGCAACACGAAATTGTCCAGGCAGACTAGCAACCATGTTCCTGCTTATGCCGCGAAAGGGCTAAACGGGCAACGTCTCGGGCGTTCTTGGCCTGATTGGCAAGCCCCCGGATACGTTCGTATTCTTCATCGGATACCTTGCCACGAACCTCAAGCACCTCGTTGATAGCGCGACCGTGATGCTCAACCGCTTCCATGTAGAGAGTGCGGAGGCGTCGCCTCTCTTCGCATGGCGGTAAGTGAGCTTTACGGTGCACAACCACGCCCCAGAGTAGGCTCAGGCGGCGGCCATGGCAACCACTGGTGCAGCCGAGAATCTTCCAGCTGCGCCATCGCAGGCCTAAGGGGAATATGCCGTACTACGGTATTTTTGACACTGCTCTTATCCAAAACACCTGCCGATGCAAATTATGAATCGCGGCGGCGCGCCCCGGTCGCGCACCAAAAGGGAAGGGAGTCGAGATCAAATGAACAATCTGATTAGGCGACTGAGGATCTGGAAGGATCGACGAGGCCAAGACTTGATTGAGTACGCTCTGATGGCAGCCTTTGTTGCTGTTGCCGCGGGCGCAACCATTCCCAACGTGGGCGTCAGCATCAGCCAGATATTCTCGAAGGTTGCATCGGTGATTAGTCAGGCGAACAACACCCCCTAAGGACAACTGGGCTGCGTGGGCAGAAACGCAAAGTGCGTGTCTTCAAAGGCGCTTCTCTCCCAGTTCACGAAGGGGGCCGATCCGGCAGCATCGTTGGGCACGAGCTAGCGGAAGGACCTCCAGCCCCTCGGTGAGAAGAGGCCACGAGGCATCGGCCCCCGACACTCAGATGTAGTCCGATCAGGGCCGTTACTGAATAGGGGCATTCGGGTCCGGCTGGCTACTGGAACCGATGATCGCATGGCCGTGTATGCAAGAATTGGCGATATTCGGTGTCGCCGTTCAAAAGACGCTCGACTCTGACACCAGAAGCGCCCTGGTGCGAAAGCCTTCGAGCGCAGCCGTAACTTTCGTTTCGGTGGCGCCTTGTGACTTCTCGCCATGCGGCATCATGGCCGAAACGAGGGCCTCCAGGTCTCGCGTGCCATCGAGAAGTTGAAGAAGACGCCGCGTTTGCGCATCCGGGATCTCGACCTGAGTATGTAGCAACGTGGTGACGTAGACGCCTTCCTCGGCCTGCAGGCGAGCCAAGCCAGTCGTCAGCGGCCGCGCAGGGATCGATTCCGCCAGCGAAGCCTGATAAGTGCGGAGATCGACCAGCTTGTTCGCCGCCAGATTGAGAAGAGACTGCGCCAGCGCGGCCGGCGCCTCCGCCCGCAGCTCCGGGGGCACCTCTGTGACGATCTCCCGGACCAACTCCGAGAAATGCTTTGCTCGCGGCCAAACCGTTTCGAGGCGCGCCAAAGCCCGAAGCACAACCGGATTGTTGGTCGTGATGCGGCCTGAACCACGTCGATTCGTGAAAACTTCTCTGCCGGCCGGCTCAACGGATGACTTGCTCAGGGGCGAGGCAACCAGAAGAGTCTGAACACGCTGCAAGTACTGACCCCGTTCGAGCGGAATGTCTCGATGGCACAACAGGCTTCTGCGAAATCCCCGAAACACCAGAAAGTCGAGATACTGCTGGTATCTGACCACGTCGCCATTGGCCAGGCGCTCGAGAGCTTTTGCGGCTTCGGGTTTGATCGGATCGACTATGTCCTTGAGGTCCGAATCGCTGAGGGACTGGAGGCCGTTCTGTTCCGCAGCCGCGGCAAAATCCGCGAAATACACGGGCGAGTATGCGGCGCCCAATTCATCGTGGAACGTCACGCTGTCCGGACGCTTCGACAATCGAACCGCTTCGTTCCCAAGGACTGCCTTCCAGATGCTGCTGTCATCCGCGAGGTCCACAAGCATTTGAAGGAACTTTCTGCCCTCGGCAACCTGATCGGCCTCAATGCCGGCGGCGCGGAGATGGAACATTATCATGTCGCGCGTCAGCTGACGGATGCGGCCGGCCGGTCCGGTGTTGAAGCTGATAAACGCAACGCCCCGCGGCGAAAGGTGATCGCGGCAGATCCTGAGAAGTTTTTCCCGCACCGCGTCCGGCGCCCAGGAATAAATGCCGTGAGCGATGATGTAATCGAACGTCCCGAAATCATGAGCTACTTCCATCAGGTCGAGCGCGCGTAGGGTCACGTTCTTGACGCCACTGCGTTCCATGACTCGTTGACCGATCTGAATCGGCGTACTCGCTATATCGATCCCCAGGAATTCACTGTTCGGGAGTTCGAAGCCCATGGGAATCAGGTTCCCGCCATCGCCGCACGCGATCTCAAGAACGCGGCATTGTTGAACCGGCGGCGGCTCCATGCCAAACAAAACAGCGGTCCTGGCGAGCGAGTCGGGATGCGTTTCCGGATAAACATGCGTTGGATAGGGGATTTCGTTGTACAGAGACATGGGACCAGGCGCTGAGGCTCCTGATGTTGATCCTACAGAAGTCCTCCGGCCAGGACTCGGCGGACCACGAATCCAAAGGACGCCCGACGAGTTCTCCCAGCCCAGGACCGCTTCATCAAGAACTACCTCTTGGCGGCGGGAACATCAACCGGAACAAAAGGACTGTACTCTGGAATTTTTGGCGGCATCGGTGCTAGCGCATAACGCCAGCTCGGCTTTAATCGAGGTTGTCATTTAACCGCACCGTTGCGTGACGAGTCTTGGCAAATCCAACCGGACTGACGAGACTTCCTGCTTGGGCCTACTGCAGCCCTGTGGATCGTTTTAGGGTGTTCTGTGATCCGGCGGAATCCGGCCGGATGCGCCTGAATCATGCGAACCTTCATCGAATCCTTAACTCATCCCCGAAGAGATTCTGGCCTCAAGCGAATTTGGTAGGAACCTTGATGTCAGAATTTGCACGTTTCTGCGCTAGGATCGCCGCCGCCATCTCCGACGCCACCTTCACCAAAGCTCCCATCTTGGGATGCACCGGCACGAGTTCAACGGGCAAGCCAGCGGCCTCCAAGGATGCCGTCATTACTGGCCCGACCGACGCGATAGCCGTATATTCGAGCAACGCCTTGGAAACTTCGTATTGAAGGCCAAGCCCGTTTGCGATCATCATGAGGTGGTCGAGCTGGATAGAGGATGTGAACAGGATCACATCGAATTGGCGCTCGGCCAAACGACGTGCCGCCGCCTGAAGAGGTCCGACATCGGCAGGAAGTTCCCATCGGTAAAGCACGATGGGAGTGACGCAGGCGCCCAGCCGTTCGAGCGCCGCGTTCATCTCCAGATTCGGACGCCCGTACTCCTGCACGGCGATGCGCCTTTCCGTGCGCACGGCCACTGCCTCCACGATCTCCTTCCAGGTATTGGGCTCCGGGACCACAATCTGCGCACGGGCGCCAATTTCGCGCAGAATCGGTAGCGGCTTGGGACCACGCGACACGATGGTTACGCGACGCAGCGCCGCCCCAAGCCGCGCTGCGGACGAATGCGCGACGACCTGATCGCGAAGAAACGCGAGCCCCGCACCCGTCATGACGATGACCATGTCAAACTCATCAGCCTCCAGCCTCTCCACGAAGCGGATAGCTTCGCCATGGTCATCGAGAGCGCGCTCCTGGACCGACGGCGCGACAAATGGATCGCCCCCCTCCCTGCGGATGAGAGCTTCCATTTCCTTGGCGCGCCGGCTTTCCAGACTAAGAACGCGGAGTCCTGCAAATGGCATGTATTACAACGCGACCGGACTTTTCCCCAGTTTAGAACTTAAACGCAGCCTCCACGTATCCGAAGTTGCCGTTTTTTCCACCTGGATAGATTTGCTCCATCGCAGCCAAACCCTGAGTGCGGCCGAAGTAGCAGGTGAGGGTCATGCGGGCGGTGGCGCGGTATTCGATGCTCGTATCGTACAGATTGCCCAGCGAACGGCGACCGGAGGTCGGGCGGCCAACGTAGCCAAAGGTCCATGGCTGAAATACTCCGCCGCCGCCATACCAAAGGTCGTTTGCGTTACTAAGGCGGAGCGCATGAAACTCGCTCGACACCGTTACCTTAGGATGTGGACGTAAGACGAGCGCGCCAAAGCGATCCTCCGTGTTCATCATGTTGAAGAACGGGAAGCGTGCATAGGGCCGTGGCGTCGGAAGCACCTGAAAGAACGTCCCGTGCCGCGAATCATTGGGATTGCGGTCGCCGGAACCTATGGTGAACCCGCCTCTTATCCACGGCTTTAGGCGCGGTAGCACCTTGGGTTGAAAGCCGCCCTCAAAATCGAGAGCGTAAGCCAGTTGGGTTTGTGTTCCCCAGCGGCCGGTTTGCACGGTTCCCCATCCTAGAGCGTCGATGGTTCCAGCGTTGATAGTGAAGGCGTGCAGGCTGTGCGCGCCGAAGGTTTCGATACGGATGTTGTCCGTATCGCCCCGGCGGACAGCCACCGGACGATTGTCGGTCTTCAGGATGTGCCGCCAGTCGTCGTAGTCGATCATAAAGACGCGCGTGTCGGCGGCATGCTTTCCGCTGCCCCACTCGTGCGTGAACGAAGCGTAGCCGAATCCCACTCGATTCCATCCCCAACCATCGGTCTGAAACACGCCGCGCGTGGGAATCGCCGCCACGAACGTGAAATCATTCGTGGGCTTGGAATAGGAGAAACGCGTGCCGTCGAAGCTGCGCCCAACGTCGGACCATCCAAACGTCCCGATCAGGCGCTGGCTGATCCGATCGCGCTTGAGCGTTGCAAGGGTGGCGTTCTTGGGAACCAGCTCCGAGCCATCGTTAAACTCGAATCGTCCCACTTGCAGCGAGCCGGCTTCGCTTGGACCCAGGCCCTTGAAGCGTACATAGAGTTGCTTGGCGAATACCATGCTGCTGTATTGGCTATTCCCATTCGCCGAATAATAGTTTGAGCCGAGGCCCAGCGCGCCCTGCGGCGCCGGCGCGGTGGCATTATCCGGCAATCCGAGCAGGAACGGTGCCGCGAGTTCGGCGTCCCACTCCCAACCCTTGCGTCGCTCCGAGAAGTTCACCCGAAGCAGGTTGCCGCTATACGCATACTGGTTGTCCCCTGAGGACGCCTCGAACCAATCCCACGTGTAGGCGCGCGCACGAAAGGTCCCCGTAACGGTCACGTCCCCTACCTTCATGGGCGTGTCCGCCGACTGTCCAAACGAAACACTTGCGGCGAGCAGTGAAAGGACAAGGATATTGCGCATCTTAGTCCCCCATCGCTCCCGCGGTAGCGAACTCACCTGCCAGACGCGCCTCGATCTCCTGCTTAGCCGCATGCTCGTCGTTCTCCGAGAACCGCACGACGAAGGCAAGCACCGAGCAGGCCGCGATACACAGCCCCAGGATCATGAAGGCCTGCGGATAGGTGAGGCTCGGCGTTTTGAATAGGAACCCGGCAAGGACCGCTCCGAAATTTCCGCCCGCGCCCACGATGCCTGCCACCGCACCTAATGCCCGCTTATTCACGAAGGGAACCACCGAATAAGTCGCGCCGTTCGACATCTTCACGAAGAGTCCGGTCAACATCATGGTTCCGATGGCAAACGGCAGCCATCGCATCTGGGAGAATAACATCATCGCGAAACCTTCGGCTCCGATGGTGCAACCGAGCAAGAGCACCCGTCCCCGCAAGCCCCAGCGCACATTGCAGCGATCGCTGACGATTCCGCCCAGCGCCCGGGCGAAGAGGTTCATCATGCCGAACGTGCTTGCCACCACGCCCGCGATCGTCAGCGAGAGATGGAAGTAATCCGTGAAATAGAGAGCGGCGACGTTGTCAATCGTCAGTTCGATTCCGAAACATGCGCCGTAGATGAGCGCGAGCGCCCACACGCGTGGATCTTTGCAGGCCTCCGCAAAAGCCCCGGATGCCTTGGAGGCGTGGTCTATTTTCCCCTCGGCGCGAAGCTGCTTGAAGTCGCCATCCGCCGTATCTTCGGTGAGGTAGTAATAGGCGATGCCGGTGATGAGCAAGGCGATGCCCGCTACCATCATGGCCAGCCTCCAGCCCCACCAGGCGCTCACTCCGGCCGCTAAGAAGGCGCTGAACAACAGAGGCATGACCATTTGAGTCACACCGCCGCCCAGGTTGCCCCAACCGGCCGACGCAGCGTTCGCGGTGCCCACCACGTTGGGCGCGAACATAACCGACGTATGGTATTGGGTGATCACGAAGGAAGCGCCAATCGCGCCAATCGCAAGGCGAAAGACGAGAAAGGACATATAGTCGTGCGAGAAACCGACTGCCATTACCGGTACCGACCCCAGGACCAGCAGCCACGTGTAGGCCCGGCGCGGCCCGATGCGATCGCACAGCCAGCCCATCAACATCCGAACCAGAATCGTGATCGAGACGGAAGCGATTACGGAGTTGCCTACTTGGGCCTTCGTGAGATGCAGTTCATCCCGAATGACGGGCATCAACGGCGCGATGCCGAACCATCCAAAGAAGCACAGGAAAAACGCGATCCACGACATATGGAACGCGCGCATCGGAGCGCTGGAAAAATCGGCTAGCCTGATGCGGGTTGCTTTATTGCGAAGTGTCATTTGAGTCGGTTCTCCTTGATTGTTTAGATTCAATTCAAATCGGCTCACACGGGGAGAGTCATCGAGCATTCGGGACACCCGTTCGCATCCGCTCGGCTGTGATGGGTCCTCAGACGTTGAGGGGAACTGCGGGAACAACGTGCCTAAGCGGCGGCTTCCTCCGGCAACTTGAGAGAGCCGCCCAAATCCACAAAAATGATGCCGCCCTCGACGCGCGTGGGATACGCCGCCACGCCGCCGGGTTGGGACGCCAGCACGGGCATCCCAGTCTCCAGATCGAAGCGCTGCCCGTGCAAGGGGCACACGACGGTGGCGCCGGATACAATTCCATCGCACAAGGGACCGCCCTTATGCGGGCATTTATTCTCGATGGTCAGGCAACGATCCTCTAGACGGAAGATCGCAATTTCCATGCCTCCCACCGTCACAGCTCGGCCTTCGCGGAGCGGCACATTATCGATTTTCGTGATGGGCGTCCACACGCCTGCAACATTCATGTGGGCGGAACCTCCATAGGCTGAATTTGGACGAATTGGGTCGGGTGCACCGGCGTCTCGCGTTCGAGCCAAGCGTCCTTCGCCAGCGCTTTGGCGCGTGCCAGGCGATCGAGCAGCTTCGTTTTTTCCACCTCCGGCGCGTAGACCGTTTCCTTGCGGATCTTCTCAATCCCCAAGCGCTCGACGAAATCGTAGCTGCGTTCCAGGTAGTTCGCGTTTTCGCGGTAGTACTGGAAGAAGAGATCGCATGCTTCCATCGCCTGCTCGGTAGTTTCGACGGTGATCAGCAGGTCGGCCTTGCGGACGGACTTGCCGGCAGCTCCTCCCACCACCACCTGCCAGCTTCCCTCCTGGCCGACGAGTCCCAGGTCTTTAACGGTGGCCTCGGCGCAGTTTCGCGGACATCCCACAACGCCCATCTTGAACTTGTGGGGCGTAAACAGATTCTCCAGGCGCCGCTCCAGTTCGATGCCGGCGCTCGTCGAATCCTGCACGCCGAAGCGGCAGAACTCCGTGCCGACGCATGTTTTCACCATGCGCACGCCCTTGGTGTACGCCTGGCCCGATGGCATGCCCAGGTCGGCCCATACTTTGGGCAAGTCCGCTTTCTTGATACCGAGCAGGTCGATGCGCTGGCTACCCGTCACTTTCACCATCGGAACTTTGTATTTGTCGGCGACGTCGGCGATGCGCCGTAATTCGTCGGACGTGGTCACGCCTCCGCGCATGCGTGGAATCACGGAAAACGTCCCGTCCTTCTGGATATTGGCGTGGACCCGATCGTTGATGAAACGCGCCGATCGGTCTTCTTCGTGATCCCCGCACCAGACCATATCAAGCATGTAGCTCAGCGCCGGCTTGCACACTTCGCAACCTTTACGATTGCCGTACACATTCAGAACTTCCTCCACGGACTTGAGTTGCTGGCCGCGGATGATGTCGCGAAGCTGCTCGTAAGAGAAGGGCACGCAGGCGCACAAAGTGGTTCGTGTCTCCTCCTGGAAGTCCGGGGTCACCGCGCGCAGGAGCTTCTCGCACAAGCCGGTGCAGCTTCCACAACTGGTCGACGCGCGGGTACATTGCTTGACGCCGGCTAGAGTGGTGAGACCGTGGGCGTGAATCGCCTCGATGATCTCCCCCTTGCGAACCCCGTTGCATCCGCAGATGGTCTCACTGTCCGGCATATCGGCCACTTCCCTGCCGGGATCGGCATCACGCGGAGGGAACAGAATCTGGCGGCGGTAAGGCGTGAGGTCCGTTCCATTGCGCATCCAGTCCATGTACAGGTGCTCGTCTTCGATGTCGCCGATCAGGATCATGCCGTGAAGGCGATCGTCTTTGAGCAGCAGCTTCTTGTAGGTGCCGAGCGAAGGATCCTCGTAACGCACGGTCTCGACGCCCGGTTCGGATTCGTCAATCGAACCAGCCGAGAAAATGTCGACCCCCATGATCTTGAGCTTGGCCGCGGGTGACGCGCCCGTGAACGCCGGTCCGCCGTTGCCGGTGATGGCCGAAGCCAGCACTCGGCCCTGGTCGAAAAGCGGCGCGACCAGCCCGAACGTCTGTCCGCGATGTTCCGTGCACTCGCCCACCGCGAAGATATGCGGGTCGGACGTCTCCATGTAGTCATTGACCACGATCCCGCGGCGCACTTCGAGACCCGCGCTGCGCGCCAAATCCGCATTCGGACGGATGCCCGCCGCGATCACCACCAGGTCGGCTTCCATCTCTTCGCCCGACGCGAAACGCAGTCCGTCAACTCGCCCGTTGCCGAATAACGCGGCCGTCTGCTGCGGGAGCATCACCCGTATTCCGAGGCTCTCGATCTTGCGCTTCAGGTACTGGCCGCCGGTCGAGTCCAACTGGCGCTCCATGAGCGTGTCCATCAGGTGAACCACGGTCACTTCGCAGCCGCGCACTTGCAGGCCCCGGGCCGCTTCCAGACCAAGGAGTCCGCCGCCGATTATCGCTGTTTTCAGGCCGGGCCGGGCTTTTTCCAGCAAAGCCCTGGTGTCGTCCAACGTGCGGAAAACGTGCACGTTTTTCTTTTCCACGCCGGGAATCGGCGGGATGAAGGCGCTGCTTCCAGTGGCCAGAATCAGCTTGTCGTACTCCGTCTCCCCGCCATCTTCGTCGATCACGACTCGTTTGTCGCGGTCGATTCCCGTGATTTTCACACCCAGCCGCGCGCGGATATCGTGTGTCTGGTACCACTCGATGTCGTTGATAACGATGTCCTCCGGGGATTTCTCACCCGCCAGCACCAGAGACAGTAGAATGCGGTTGTAATTCACGTGTGTCTCTTCACCGAAGATCGTGATCTCGAAGTTATGAGATTGCTTGAGGATCTGCTCGACACAGGCGACGCCCGCCATCCCGTTGCCCACCACTACCAGCTGCCGTTTCATGCGTTAACTCCGCGTTCGACTCGGACCGCGCACTGCTTATAGTTAGGCTCGCGCGAGATGGGATCAAAAGCGTCTTGCGTGACCTCGTTCACGTTGGTTTCCGCGAAATGGAACGGCATGAACACCTGGCCGGGCGCGGTAATCTCGGTGAGCCGCAATTCCACTCCACGAACGCGGCCCCGGCGCGAGACGACGTCCACCGAATCATGACTGCGCAGTCCGAGCACTTTTGCATCGCGCGGATTCATCTCGAGCCACGCCCGCGGCGACAGGCGCTCCAGAATCGGCACTTCGCGCGTCTTGGTGCGCGTATGCCAGTGCTCGACGGTTCGTCCCGTGTTCAGTACCAATGGATAATCGCCACCAGGTTGTTCCGGAAATGGCGCCCACTCCGCGCATACAAATCTGGCGCGGCCATCCGTCGTCTGGAATCGGCCATCCGAGTACAGGCGTGAAGTAACGCTCGGATCCGCACCCTCGGGCAGCGGCCACTGCACCGCACCGTGCTCGGCCAGTAACGCATAGCTGATGCCGGAATAGTCGCAGAGTCGTCCCTTCGAGACTTGGCGCCACTCGTTGAAAGCATCCTCGACCGTCGACCAACCGGGGTACAACTCGTCGCGGCACCCGAGTTTCTCGGCGATAGAGAGAAAGATGTCAAAATCCGAGCGAGCCTCGCCCGGAGGCTCCACGGCTTTGTTGACCTTGCTCACACGGCGCTCGGAATTGGTGTAAGTACCTTCCTTCTCGCCCCAGATCGCGGCTGGCAAAACCAGGTCGGCCAGTTCCGTCGTGGGCGTGGGATGGTACCCGTCCTGGACCACCAGAAAATCAAGATTGGACAGCCCATGCTGCAGGACATCCTGATTGGGGTAGGAAACCAGCGGGTTCGTGGCGATGATCCACAAGGCGCGAATCTTCTTGGCGACGGTGGCCTCGACAATGTCGGGATACGCCAGGCCGCGCTTGGCGGGCAGACGCGATTCGTTCATTCCCCAGATTGAGGCGAGCTCCGCACGATCCGAGGCGTTCTCGAATTTGCGATACCCCGGCAAACCGGACGCGAACCCGGCTTCCCGGGTCCCCATCGCGTTGCATTGACCCGTGATCGAAAACGGTGAAGCTCCGGCGCGGCCGATGTGTCCCGTCAACAGGGCCAGGTTGCAGATCGCATTCACGGTGGCGGTGCCCAGCGTGCTGTGATTCACACCCATGGTCCAGCCGATGAAGCCGGCCTTGGCGCGGCCGTACAACAGGGCCGTCTTGAAAATCGTTTCCTGGCTCAGGCCCGTGATCTCACCCACGCGCTCCGGCGTGTACGCTTCCAGGAAGCGCTCCAGGTCCGCAAATCCTGCCGTGTGCTTCTCTACGTAATCGCGGTCGACCAGGTTGTAGTGGATGAGAATGTACGCAATGCCATTGAGCAGCGCCAGGTCCGAACGAGGCTTGAGCGGAAGATGAATGTCCGCCATCATGGCCGTCTTCGAGACGCGCGGATCGGCCACAATCAGGGTCTTATTGCGATTCGCCTCCAGATACTGGCACAGGATCGGATGGTTGTCGGCCAGGTTCGCACCAATCAGCAGAACCACGTCGGCGCATTCCATATCTTCGTAGGCACCCGGGGGGCCATCGCTGCCGAAGGAAATCTTGTACCCGGAAACGGCGCTGGCCATGCATAGCGTCGTGTTGCCGTCATAATTGTTGGTGCCGAACCCGAGTTGCACCAGCTTGCCCAACGTGTAAAACTCTTCGGTGACCAACTGGCCGGTGCTCAGTACGCCTAACGAGCCCGCGCCATACTTCATTTGCGTCGCGCGGAAACGCTCGACCATCACGTCGAGCGCCTCATCCCAACCGACGCGCACAAGCTTCCCGCTCTTGCGCAGCAGCGGATATTTAGCGCGATTGTCGGAGTCGATGATGTAGTGTTCGGAGAGACCCTTGGGGCACAGCTTGCCCCGATTTACCGGGTGCAGCGCGAACGGCCGGGAGGCGATGGCACGGCCATCCTTCACGCCAATTTCGATTCCGCAGCCGACCGAACAATAGCCGCAGGTGGTGGGGACCCAACGGTCCGGAATCTTCTTGGCCGACGTGTATCCGGTGGATTCATTCCGCGCGAATGCATACTCTTCGCTCAAGTTGTCGAGACCAAGCGTACGCTTCCAGTTCATGCGGCTCTCCTCTCACCGGAGGTGAACGCTGCGGCGATATTCTTGGGAACCACGCTCACGAAGAACAGGTGCCGCCCGAGCCATTCGCCCGCGAGCGCGGCCGCAAATGCAATTGTGATGATCGACGCGCGGGTCGCGATCAGCGGCAGCACCACTCCGGCGACAGCCAGCACGGCCAGCCGGATCACGAAGAGATTTTGCAAACGGCCCGACAGCAGCAGCGACGAGGTCCGCAACTCGAATACTTCCGAGCGAGAGAGCCATAGGAACTTGAGCAGTTGCGCGATTAGCTGGCTGGACGCTCCCGCAATCGCAGCCACGCGAACCCACGAAGGAACTCCGCCCTCCAGCATCTGCACAAACAACGGTCCCAACAGCAGGGCGGTCGAATAGAATTCGGCGAAGGTGTATCCACTGAACCACGCGGGGCGCGCTGGGACGATGTAAATCCGCGCCGAGCAAGTGACGCCTGTGAGTCCGGCGATGAAGGTCAGCATGCCGACGAAGCCCCGCCCCGGAAGATCGAGCCACAACATTCCAGCAAACGCGCTGGCGGCTCCGGCGAACAATGAAAGCGTCAGCACCTCACGGCTCAACCATGAACGCCGCAGGCCTTTGAGCGCACGCCAGGCATAGATCGGCCGCCCCAGGTGCAAAGTAGAAGCTCCCAAGCTGATACCCGCGAGTCCCAGCGACGCCAGCGCGGCCATCGTCAGGCCAGCGCCCCGCCCCAGCATGTCGAGCAGCCACAGCACTGCAAACGCGCCCACGGAAAGTTGCGTGAGCACCAGCATGAAGACCAGCGGCCAGTGCGGATGCTCCGGCTCGACGCGCTGCAGATCCACGCGGCCGGTATCCGGCACCAGGTTTTCGGGCAGCGTTACGCGCGAGGTCGAAATGCTATCGTCCGCCGAAGGCAGCCCGGGCGCATTCGCCGACAAATAGTCGCTTCGCCATTCGGCTACATTGACGATTTCGATCGCGATCGCGCCTTCCGGACACGCTTGAACGCAGGCTGGAGCCATGCCGTCGTCCAGCCGGTTGTGGCACATGTCGCACTTGCCGACCACCCCGCGCTCGGCGTTATATTGCGGCACTCCATAAGAACAGTTCCAGGTGCAATATTGGCAACCGATGCAGGTATCGGCGCTGTGCAGAACCACGCCCGTCTTCGGGTCCTTTGTATAAGCCTCCACCGGACAACCGATCAGGCAAGAGGGCTCCAGGCAATGATTGCAGCCCATCGACAGGTGGTAGCGTTGCGCATACGGGTAGTACCCGCCCTCCACTTCGCCCACGCGCCGCCAGTTGAGCGCCGCCGGATTGCCGTTCTGCTCATTGCACGCCACCACGCAGCACTTGCAGCCGATGCACTTCGTCATATCGAAGTGAAATCGATACTGCTCACCGACTTCCAGGGGACGCGCGGGGATCTGCGGCCTGGGCTCGATCTCGATTTGCACCAGCGACTTGGCAACGGTAGAGAGCAGGGCGCTCTCCATCAGTGGAAGTGTGGTCATGCGCCGGTTTCCTTGAGATACACGTATCCCGTTTCCGCCACAAGGGCTCCTTTGCCAGACAAAGAAATGACACCGACCGCGTAAAGCGAGGGTCGGATTCCAAAATCGACTTGGGAAACAGGCTCCGCTGGGAGCTAAAGGTGGGAAGCGAACAAGGTCCCTGGGATTGCCCCGGAAAACCCGTTTGTTTCGCAGGCGAGCTAGCAACAGCTTACCAGAGACATGGCTGCTTGGGAAGAGCGTAATTGCAAGATTCTTTTTATGAGCATCATCAGGCTGAGGAAATGGGTCCGGTTGCACGGAGCATGACCATCATTCAGATGCCCCTGTCAAGCAACCATCCCGCTAAATGACACCGACCAAAGCAAACGCGAAGGTCGGCTGGCCCGATGGCCGAAAAATATCTAGTTTTGCCCGCTTTGATACCAATTCGCCCCGGAACGATATCGAGCAATAACGGTAACTATTTTCCGCAACGCTGCTAGATTCAACGGAAACGCCGAACCACGCAGCCAACTCACCTTTTCAGCGGCCTTCTCATGTCGCCGCGGCAGGCTCTCGCGCCGCAGTGGCACTCTTGCGGATCTTGGTTGGTATCAAAAGAGTAGTCCACGGTCAGCTCCTCGCCGGCTCTGATTGCACGCAGTGAAACGTAATAGATCCGACGACCCCTGACGATGTGAGCTTCCAGATTGGGTTCGCATGAATGATTAATGATCTCCGCCCCGGATCCGTTGACCGCTCCGTCGATCCCCCAGTAAGAATCCAGCATAAAGATATAGGTGAACTCCCCCTCCAGACGACGACTGATGGCGCGTCGGCTGATCCGTTCGCCGGTATACTCGATGACCCTTTTGCGCCTTGAGATATCTTCCAACGCAAAGACGCCGAAACGATGGATTCTCGATCGTCTGAGCTTGAGAGCAAACTTGGAAGCCCTGGGATCGAGCTTCGGTTTGTTGATCAGCTCATCAGCCATCGACGAAACTTCTGACGGAATGCGAGACGGCTCTGTGAGCGGTTGCTACGGCAGGTCAGCTGCCGTCAGAGTCATAGAGACTTCCTGATTCTATCCCAGGACGGAAAAGCGGAAGGGGGGACGCTTGAGCGAGTTGAGCCAGCCGAGGAAGCTGCCCGATAACAGTAATATCGGCACTGAGTACGCTCGGCTTCCGTTATTAGTAGTTATCCCCGCTCTCCAGATTTCGCCAAGCTCTGCTTGCTTCCGCTTACGGTCGAACGGGCTGAACGTGGAGGCGATTCACAATCACATGCGCGCACCCAATTATTCGGGAACCTGGTCAACAGAGAAGCGTCAATGGTTCAACGCTGCCCTGAACGAACTCGGTAAACCCGCTCAACGAGCACTATCTAGTCAACTCATCAAGGCGGCATTTCAACCTGCTCTGTTATACAGTCAACAAAGATCGGGCGCGTCACGAGAAATATCGGCACGCCTGCCACACCGCCCTAAACACTAACCGCAAGAAAGATTTTCTCGGCGGGGGTTGCGTTTGTACTAAAGGGAGCCGCATTGCGCAGCGTGTGCAGAACAGGGAGGGAGAACTTATTGAGCGCCCGCAAGACAAACAACAGAGTACCATCCGATCCACAACCTCTAGCTACCGCCTTACCTGTAAACACGCGTGTTTAGGGATAGTTGCGGAAGGGAAGAGGTGCCCTAGAAGGCGATCGCACCTGAATCCGCCCCTACAAACCACCGATCTTCAGGGCGGTATATTTTCGCGTCAAAGGGCTGCACCATCAGCGTTTGATCACGCAGCCACAGCAGATATCCCGGATGCCCAGCGTATGGCGGTGCATAGAGCGCTTTAGCATTGCTTGCAGCCAAGCGGGTTCTCTGGTTAGGCTCGTCTACCGTGGCAACATAGATTCCTTGGCGGCTGGCGTCATTGCTGAGGCCGGACCGACTGCCTGCTCTCGCAAAGTGGAGCTAAGCTTCGCCTAACAACATACCCACTGATGGCTATTCCTCCGGAAGTTTCTCTTCGAGTTCACTGGCGAGCTTGTGCACGTCCGTTGTTTTGCTAAATGATTGAACCTCTTGCTTGGATGAATCCACGTTCACGCCCACATGTTGGCAGAGTTTCTGTAACATCTGGAGGATTGTTGTTAGTTCCTGTTCAGAAAGCATGCCGACCTGAAGATCCAAATGCGATCGCCGTTCGGACTGGCGGGCCATTCGACTTTGGCTGATTAGCACGAAGATAGTCAAAAACACGCTTTCAGAAGAGACGACGAGCGCCAGGATGCCGAAAGGGAACGGATCAAATGCTCTGAATCCAGGGATCACGTGGAGATTTAACAGGCTCCAGCAGAGGATCACTATCAAATGAGCCAGTAGGAATCCCATGTTGCCTCGCTAAGTCGCTCCGTGGGAGTCCTGCGCTCAAGGGCGTCATGCTCCAGTTTGGCGATTGCCTCAATGTTGTACTGCGTGGGATTCTCAGCGACTCGGCGTGGCAATTTATCCGGCATAACTAGCTCCTTGCAGACATCTCCAATTTCTCACGAAAGTTGACGACTGCTTGCTATCGAGTTCGTCGCGGGAGACCAGCCTTGTTATTTCCATTTTCGATGAGGGCGAATCGGCTTGCTTTTCATCTCCGGTCCGGGCGCCCCGACGTGGAAGTTACCCGATAAGCTTCTGACCGTACCGAGACATAGGTAACTCAGTTGCCGGAGCAGGTGGAGGCAGCGATTGTTTCCCGTATGGTAAAAATATTCAAACCATCGGCAGCACAGGAAGATAGACGGCAGCATGAGGAACAGTAGATGGGTGCGACTTCTCGCTTACGTGACCGGCTCCGTCAACCAGGAACTTTTGCTGCGGAACGAATACCTCGCCGCCGAGAATCGGATCCTGAGGACCAAGTTGTCGGCGCGGTTGCGTCTTTCCGACCTGGAACGAGTCACGCTTGCGGAAATCGGAAACCGGCTTGGCCGCAAAGCGCTCCGGGATGTCGCGTGCGTTGCCACACGATTCTGGGCTGGTATCGGAGACTGGCTGCACAGAAGTTTGATGGCTCCAAACACCGGCAGTATCCAGGCCGCCCTCCTGTTTCATCAGAAGTCGAAGTCTTAGTGGTCCGCATGGCGCGAGAGAACTCGGGCTGGGGCTATGACCGCATCGTCGGTGCACTCGCCAACCTCGGCCATCCGCTGTCGGATCAGACCGTGAAGAACATCCTCCGGCGGCACGGCATTGCTCCAGCTCCCAAACGAAGCCAAGTCACGTCCTGGAAAGACTTCCTCGCGGCTCATATGAACGTGCTGGCGGGGTGCGATTTCTTCAGGAGGCCTGGGGTTGTCTTCATCCCTGCCGCTATGTGCTGCACGATCGCGACACGAAGTTCTGCGCTTCGTTTCGATCAGCGCTGGCAAGCGGCGGTGTGAAAACGATTCAACTGCCGGCGAAAAGCCCGAACCTGAATGCGTTCGCGGAGCGTTGGGTTCGCTCGGTCAAACAGGAGTGCCTGTCCAAATTGATTCTATTCGGTGAGGGTCCATTGTTGCAGGTGCTGACCGAGTATAGCCGGCACTATCACCATGAAAGAAACCATCAAGGAAAAGGCAACCGGCTGCTCTTCCCGGACGTGCGCCAGAAAGGACATATATCCAACCGCAACATCATCTGTCGTCAGCGACTCGGCGGTCTGCTGAAATACTACCAGCGCGCCGCATGAATATTTTTACCAACGGGCTCTTCCACCGCCACAACATCCTCGTCAGCTTCCGATGGGCTACCTATGCGGATGACCGGCGTGGTGACGACGCTTCGCTTCACGCTGAGAGTATAGCGCGACAATTTGGGAACGATACAACGGGTTACCGCTCCGGCAGCGTCAAACTAACAAGGAGTCGCAGGGACTCAGGAAGCTTGCGGAAATCCGCCGGACTCACAACCGCCGGCGAGATAGGCGCGGGACCGTTTTCGTCTAGCGATGCCTTCCCGGCTGGGCTCAGCAATAGCTGAAGAAACTTGACTGCATTCTCCCGGTGGGGGGCATTCTTCAGTAGGGTAATACCCCATGCGACGTGGCTTCCCGGAACCGCGACGGCCCGCGCGCTTCGAGAAGTTCCGAGACCTGGAATGACGACTACGGCGTTTTGCCGGTAATAAGCATCCTTCGCGGGGTCGGACAAGTTGATCTCGTCGGGCAGGTCCACGTAACGATAATCCGGATTCGTGCCGGCCGTTGCGCGGGCATTGTGTTCATAGGTGAGCTGAAAATCGATCCCCTTACCGAGAGTTGGCGCGGCAGGATCCGAGCCCGCAATCACAACGTGCTCGAGCATGTTGTTGTAGAGGTTCGGCACCTTGTAATACGCTTCCGCCAACTGGAAGATCATCGGACCTCGGTAAGCGCCGGGATCGAGAAACGGATTCCCTCCCCCGATCACGACCCCGGGCATGGTCAAAATCTCATACCACTTTGCCACCGCTCTTTGGCTGCCCGGATCAGTGATCGGGGGCAGTTTCTTAGCTGCTAACCCGCTGGCCGAATAAGCCAGCACCATCCTGCCGTGAGCGAACACGATATTGAAATCCGCATAGCCAGCGGGCTTCAGGAGGAGATCGATGTCTAGGTAGTCAGCCGGCGCGTACAGGTCGCAGACTTGCCCACCCGCGGTGATCTGGCGGCCAGCGTCGACGCTGCCCATGGCCACATCCTTCACTTGAATGCCGGTTTGGCAAGTGAACGCCTGGATCAGCGGTGCAAAAGCACGTGTCAGACTACCGGCACGATAGATGATCAGTTGCTGTGTAGATGGCGGCACGCAGTTCGGCGTCTGCGCGACGGCGGCCAGGGACAACGCGAAGAAACACTTCCACATAAGGATTCTAAAACTCGAACCGCATCGAAGCGGTAATCAGCCGCGGCTCGCCCAGGTGCCCGAGATAGCTGCCGGTACTCTGGCCCGTAATGCTGCCAGGGCCCAGCGTCGACCAGTAGGATACGTTGCTCGCGTTGTTCGCGGTGATGCGCCAGGTGGTCACTTTCCCAAAGAGTTTGGTAGTGTAGCGGGCACCGAGATCGAAGACGTTGTACTGAGCCGTGTAGGAGCTGTTGATGTCGTCGATCGCCCGCCGGCCTACATGCTGCCAATCGAAATTGAGAAAAGCGCCAAGGATCACAGGCAAACGGTACTCGGCAAGGATATTGGACTTGTAGTGGGGAATACCCACAAAATTTCGGTTGTTGGTCGCGGCGATGCCCGTGTTCGTAAGCTTGGGATCTAAGACTGACAGCCCAGCCGTGACCATAAGACTTGGAAATATCCTGCCGGAAATCGTCGACTCAACGCCATAGTTGAGTTGGTTGCCCGTGATTCTAAATTCTTCGCAATTCACTGTCCCCGATTGAGCTCCGCAAATGGGATTCACGACGCCGGTAACAAAATTCGCAAACGGCCTTTCCACGCGGAAAAGCGCCGTCGTGAAATTGATCCTTCGGATCTTCAGCTTGTAGCCGATTTCGTACTGCTTGCTGCGATACGGGGGCAAAGCTTGGTTCGCATTCGTAATGATGATGTTGCCGCTATTCGCTCCG
>DASYSG010000041.1:0-42164 GCA_036003585.1 Bryobacteraceae bacterium
CAGGTGCATCTGCTCGAAGGTCTCGGTGTTCATGAAATAGTAGTACTCGCCGTCGTCGTACAGATACTCCATCTCCTGCTCATCGAGCGAGGCCTTCTCCACCTTGTCTTCCGATGAGAACCGGTGCTCGATCATCGTCCCCGACTTGAAGTTGCGCATCTTCACCTGGACAAAGCCGCGCAGGTTGCCCGGCGTGCGGTGTTCCATCTTGAAGACCGAAAAGAGGTCGTTGTTGAACTTCACCACCATGCCGGGGCGTAGCTGTGTTGCGGGAATCTGCATAAGGGAAGCTTCAGTTTAGCAAACCGCCTTGAAAATTCCCGAATCTTCCCTCTTGACAATGTATTAGTAGACTAGTACACTAGCATTCGAGATGACCAGGGCGGCACCTTTCGCATTCAAGCTGGACCCGCGCAGCGGCGTGCCGGTTTACCGCCAGCTCATCGATCAGGTGCAGGCTGGAATCGCCTCCGGCAACCTGGCCAGCGGCGAGCAGATCCCGACCGTACGGCAGGTGGCGGTAGATCTGGAGATTAATCCCAACACGGTTCTGCGCGCGTATCGGGAACTCGAAATTCGCGGGGTCCTCGACACCCAGCAGGGCACCGGCACGTTCATTTCAGATCGCAAGGTCCCGCAGGACGACGCGGAGCACGAGCGCCAACTGGAGCAACTGGTGAGCGAGTTCGTAGCGCGCGCCGGCGCCGGCGGATTCACCGTGAAAGAGTTGATGGACAGGTTACGGGAACGGATTCCTGAACCGGAAAAGAGGACCAAATGACCTTTGCACCTTCGACGAGAATGCAGGCTGTGCCCACCAGCGGTCCGGGGACGGTTTTGTTCGTGATCTTCATGCTGGCTGGCATAGGGTCCAGCGTCGCGCTGCGAAATCCGATCCCGGCATTCGGCGGCGCACTCCTGGGATTCTATTGCCTCTTTTCCGTGAAAGTGATCAACCAGTGGGAGAAAGTCGCGCTGCTGCGGCTGGGCAAATACCGCGGACTGCGCGGCCCGGGAATGATCTGGATCATCCCCGTGATGGACACCCTGAGCGCCTATGTCGATCAGCGCATCCGCGTGACCGACGTTTCCGCGGAATCCGCGCTGACCCGCGACACGGTTCCCGTCAACGTGGATGCGATCATTTTCTGGGTCGTATGGAATGCGGAGAAGTCCATCCTGGAAGTGGCCAATTTCGCCGAAGCCGTGAGCCTGGGCGCGCAGACCGCCTTGCGCGAATGCATCGGACGCCATGAGCTCGCGCAGTTGCTGACCGAACGCGAAACGCTCGGCCAAGCCTTGCAGAAGATCCTCGACGAGAAGACCAATCCGTGGGGCATCACCGTGCAGTCCGTCGAAATTCGCGACGTGAAGATCCCGCAAGCTCTGGAAGACGCCATGTCCCGCCAGGCGCAGGCCGAGCGTGAGCGGCAGGCCCGCATCATCCTGGGCGATGCCGAGACGCAGATCTCCAACAAGTTCGCCGAAGCGGCCCTGGTCTATCGCGATAACCCCGTCGCGCTGCATCTGCGCGCCATGAACATGCTATATGAGGCGATCAAAGAGAAGGGCGCTATGGTGATCGTGCCCTCCTCGGCGGTCGAAACCATGGGTCTGGGCGGCATGCTGGCCACTTCAACTCTGGCCAAAAATCAATAGGAGCCGGCCATGACAACGCTAAGAACGTTGGTCCTCTTGGCGCAAAGCCTGGTCATCTTAACGATCGGCGTGGCAGGCGCTGCGGTAGCAGATTCGCTGCTAACCCAAGCCTGGCACGGCATGGTGGCTTTCATCACACGCAGATAGGAGGCGATGTATGAGCGACGAAATCCAGAATCCGCAAATCAGCATCTCGAAGATTCCGATGGGCAGCAGTATTGGAGGAGCGCTTGCCGCACTTGCCTGCATGCTCAGACTGGAGATATGAAATCCTTAATTGAGGCGTGTCTGGTGGGATCACTTTTGCTCGCCGGGGCGGGTGCTCTGTATTCGCAGAAGCCCGCGCTAAAGCAAGGTATCGCTGTTGACATGCCGGTTGCCGGTCACGCCGTGGAGATGCGGGCCGCAGACGAACAGAATGCCACCGTAGTAACCATGACGGCAGACGGGAGAGTGTTTGTCGGTGTCGAGCCCACCGAGCCGGCTGCGCTGAGCAGACTGAGTGAAAGAACCGTATATGTAAAGGCTGACGTTCAAGCACCGTATCAGAAGGTACTCGCAGTTTTGGACGCGTTGCGCGGCAAATCGGTTGTGCTGCTTAGTGCGCCTCCCGAAAACGCGGTGAGGCGGGGATATGCACCACCTTACGGGACGAAGCTGATCGTATCCCGGTGAGGAGAATGGGATCGTCCTTCGTTTGGATCTTCTGATCCAAGTAGGCGATCCGCTCCTGCCCGGCTTTCCAACTGAGCCGGAACACACCAAGCGACGGCAGTCGGATAAACCTTGGGGTGTGCTGTATCATCAGAAGTAACCCCGATGATTCCGGAAACGATCCCCGAAGGACTTACATTCGACGACGTTCTCCTGCTTCCCGCCCGCAGCAACGTCGTCCCCGCTGAAACCGACACCCGCACCTGGATCACGCGCAAGATCGGCCTGAACATTCCCATCGTCAGTTCGGCCATGGACACCGTGACCGAATCGCACCTGGCCATCGCGCTGGCGCAGCAGGGCGGCCTCGGCCTGATCCATCGCAACATGTCGATCGAACGCCAAGCCGAGGAAGTGGACCGCGTGAAGCGCTCGGAAAGTGGCATGATCGTCGATCCCGTCACCGTCGATCCCGAGCAGAAGATCGGCGACGCGCTCGAAGTGATGAAACGCTACCGCATCTCCGGCGTTCCAGTGACCAAAAACGGCAAACTGGTGGGGATTCTCACCAATCGCGATCTGCGCTTCGAAACCCGTTTCGACCTGCCTATTTCGAGCGTGATGACCAAAGAGAATCTCATCACCGTGGCCGTCGGAACCACGCTCGAAGAAGCCGAGGCGATTCTGCACACGCATCGCGTGGAGAAGCTTCTGGTGGTCGACGACCACTACAACCTCAAGGGCCTGATCACCGTCAAGGACATCCAGAAGAAGCTCAAATATCCCAACGCCGCGAAAGATGCCCAGGGCCGTCTGCGAGTGGGGGCTGCATTGGGGTCTTCTGGCGATTTTCTCGAACGTGCCCAGGAACTGGTGAAGAGGAAAGTCGACGTGCTCGCCGTGGATTCGGCGCATGGCCATCAGGAGCGTGTGTTGCAAGCGGTGGCCACTTTGAAGCGCGCGCTTCCCGAAGTGCAACTCATCGCGGGGAATGTCGCCACCAAGCAGGGCGCCTGCGATCTGATCGGACTGGGCGTGGACGGAATCAAGGTCGGGATCGGGCCGGGATCCATCTGCACGACGCGCGTGGTCAGCGGCGCGGGCGTTCCGCAGATCACCGCGATCGCGGAGTGCTCGAAAGCCACCCAGGGCAGCGGCGTACCGCTGATCGCCGATGGCGGCATCAAGTTTTCGGGCGACATCACCAAAGCTATCGCGGCGGGCGCGGACTGCGTGATGATCGGCAGCCTGCTAGCCGGCACCGAAGAGAGTCCGGGCGAAACGATTCTCTATCAGGGCCGGACCTTCAAGAGCTATCGCGGCATGGGCTCGCTCAGCGCGATGAGCCAAGGGTCGGCCGATCGCTATTCCCAGGAATCCGGCATGGCCGCGAGCGGCAAGCTGGTTCCGGAAGGGATCGAGGGCCGCGTTCCGTACAAGGGCATGCTGGCCGACCTGGTGTATCAACTTGTTGGCGGCCTGCGCGCCGGAATGGGCTACTGCGGCTGCGGCACGATCCAGGAGCTTCGCGAACGGGCCCAGTTCGTCCGCGTCACGTCGGCTGGGCTGCGCGAGAGCCATGTCCACGACGTGATCATCACCAAAGAAGCCCCCAACTATCGCCTTGAATAGTAGCGACTTGAGTAACGGTCCTTCGAAAACTTGTCTGTATGTCGCCGCGGGAAGAGCCCTGGGCGCGCGCGAACCCGACGAATCCATTCGCAATCCGGACTTTCTAGCCGAGCGCCTGCTGGGTCCTGCAGAGCGCGCCATGGTCGCCGATCAGGCGGTGGTGCAGGCACTGGAACTCGACTTCACCGAGGCAATCAAGAATATCGAAGCACTTAGCTCCGCCATCATGATGATCATCCGCACGCGTTTCATCGAGGAGCGGCTGGACCACGCGATTCGCGATGGAGTGTCACAGCTCGTGATCCTCGGAGCCGGGTTCGACACGCGGGCGTATCGACTTACGGAACTGCTCAAAGCCGTGCAAGTTTTCGAGGTGGACCAGCCTTCCACGCAGGAATATAAGAAACGGCGCGTGAGAGAGGCCGGCATCGCGGTCCCGCCTAACCTTACGTATGTTGCCGTCGATTTCCGCCATGACAAGGTCGGCGATGTCCTGACCGCGGCGGGCTACGACTCCAGGCGCAAGACGTTTTTCATCTGGGAGGGCGTCACCATGTACCTTCCCGAAGCTGCGGTCGAAGAAACGTTGCGCTGGGTAGCAGCGCAAGCTCCGGGCAGCACCATCATTTTCGATTTCGTCGGAGCGAGGCTCATCCAATTTATGGCGACGGCGGATTTGAGCAAGTTCCCCGAAGCCGCGCAGAAAGCGTTTGAAAGGCTGCGAAGACTCACTTCCGGCGAGCCATGGATCTTCGGTCTGCCGGACACGAATGAACGCGAATTTCTCGCCCAGCTCGGGTTGGACCTGCGCAAACTGCTCCCGGTCGGCGGCGAGGAATCGATGAAGCGCTATTTGACCCGCAGCGACGGAACCCCGTATATCGAGATTCCGCCACAACAGCAGCAGGCCCAGTCGCAACGCGGGGGCTACTGTCTTGCGGAGGCAGTAGTCCCCAATGCGAAGAGCAGTTCTACTTGAGCAGATTGCTGATCAACTTGCGCAAGTAGGTTTCATTTTGAAGATCGGGAGTGCCGAGAGGATCGCTCTGCGCCTGCACGATTCCATGCCGGTCGATAACCATGACCTGCGGCACGCCGATACGTTCCACCGCTGAAAACCCCAGATATCGAATTGCCTGGTCGTGAGGAGCGTAACCGACCGGAATATCCAACTGGTGATCTTTCACGTAACTCCGCACCATCTCCGGAGTGGCGTCATTGATCGCTACGCCGAATGCCTGGAAGCCCCGCGGTCCGAATTCGTTTTGCAACTTGGTCAGCACCTTGGAAAGCGCCTGGCAGTGCGGGCAGTCGGTAATCAGAAACTGGGCTATGACCACCTTACCTTTGAACTTGGAGAGCGAGATTGTCCGGCCGTCCGCATCCGGGCAACTGAATTCCGCAGCGGGCCGGGGCACCGGGGGTTTGGCGGGCAGCAACGAACTAAAAGCTAATCCTAATGCGAGCAGGCACACGTATCTCATGGTTTCATTTCTCCTTGACTGGTTTAGTTAAGTTTCAGCAAGCGCCGGTTAGCGCGTGATTGCATTCGGCGACACAGGGTACGGATGAGCTGGCTCGAGTCGATAATCGCCATCCGGCGAAAATCGCGAGTGCCAGCAGGCAGTACACGACAGGTACAGGAACTCGGATGTACCCATGGATCAAAAAGCTCCACCAGCTTGTGCGTGGTCTAAGTACACGCTCCTCCAATTCCGGCGAGACCGCTGGCGTCTGCCATTCCCTTAACAGTTCTCGCAACTGAGGATCATTTGGTTCCATGGAAAGCGCCTTTCGATTCCAAGATGGGCGCAAGCATGCGCCGCAAATTCTGCCGAGCCCGATGAAGCCGCGACTTCACTGCCGCAAGATCCGCCGCCGTAGCATGCGCGATTTCTTCCAGCGACATCTCTTCGTACTCGGCGAGGACTACGGCCTCTCGTTGCAGCGGCGGCAGCATCAAGATGGCCTTTTCCACCGCCTCGGCGCGCCCATCCTCCCTGACATTGAGAGGCTGAAAAACGAACGCGTCGTCTTCTAAGGCTTCGTGCGGTCTCTCATCTCGCCATCGCCTCAGGACCAGATTTCGAGCGATCCCCAGCAAAAAAGCCCGCATCGCGCCCCGGCGTGGATCGTACGCCGCAGGTTTCCGCCACAGGATCAAAAAACAATCCTGGACGACGTCCTCGGCCGCCGAAGCAGACCCGGTCATCCGGTATGCGAAGCGATGGACCACGTCTTTGTGCCCGTGAAATGCGTCGCGAAACTCGGCGTCGGTCATTTCTACAAGCTAGTTCCCATCAGACTTGGCAAAGGATTCGGTCCATTTGTGTTTATTCGCGTTTATTCGCCGCTATGACTCTGGCGGCAAGTTCTCCGGCCGCCAAGCGCACGCGCACATCCGAGCCTACAGGAGCGTCCGCGGGAGTTTTCACAATCTTTCCGTTCCGCTCTACAATCGCGTAGCCGCGGTCCAGAATCTTCAGTGGGCTCAGTTGCGTCAGGTGCGCAGTAAGCGGCATGAGCGAACCGCGTGCCCGGCTCAGCTTCAGGCGGGCGGCCTGGTTCACGGCGGCGTCGCACGCCTCCAGCCGTCGTCGGGAAGCCGCGAATTGCAGGCGGACATCGCGCTGCACTAATCTTTTCACAACTGCGTCTAACTCACGGGCACGCAGCCCGAGCGCGATCCGAATACCGTCGCGTAGCGCATACTCCAACTCATCTACCCGTTGCATCCGGCGGCCAAGAGCCCGATGCAGGCGAGCCGAGTCGATCGCCACCGCGTGAAAACGCCGGGCGCGCAGGGCGAGCGTCAACCGAGCCGCCTGGCGCAATCGTCCTTCGGCTCCCGATAATCCGTCCAGGAGGCTCTGGCGCGTCAACGCCACCAGCTCCGCGGCCGCCGATGGCGTGGGCGCGCGGAGATCCGCGACGAAATCGGCGATGGTGAAATCGGTCTCGTGACCCACGGCCGAGATCACCGGAACAGGCGACGCCGCGATGGCCCGCGCCACGCGCTCCTCATTAAACGCCCACAGATCTTCGAGCGAGCCTCCGCCGCGCGCCACGATCAGCACCTCTGGCCAGCCCGATTCCGCGAAGTATTCGATCCCCGCGGCGATCTGCTCGGCCGCTCCCTCGCCCTGCACTTGCGCCGGATACAGGCGGATATGCCGGCCCGGGCAGCGACGCTCCAGAATGTGGATCATGTCGCGGATCACCGCGCCGGAGGGCGATGTCACGATCCCGATTCGCTCCGGCAGCGAGGGCAGCGGGCGTTTGCGGGCCTGGTCGAAGAGTCCTTCCGCTGCGAGCTTTCGCTTCAATTGTTCGAACGCCAGCTGCAGCGCGCCGTGGCCCTGCGGCTCCAACGCGTCCACGACGAGCTGCACTTCACCGCGCGCATCGTATAGGTCGATCCGCCCGCGAGCCAGCACGGCGACACCGTCCTGCGGCTTGAACTTCAGATACCGCGCCGTCATTTTGTAGCACACGCAACGAATCTGCGCGGATTCGTCTTTCAAGGTGAAGTAATAGTGGCCGCTCGGGGGAAGCTTCGCGCCCGAAATCTCGCCCGCCACCCAGATATCGGTGAACTCGCCCGACAACACCGCGCGCATCTCCGCCGTCAATTCACTGACGGTATAGGATCGCCGCTGAAGACCCCAGTCGAGGGTGATCTGCTCCATGGTTTGTTTATGTATATCATGTGGGAATGACTCCTAAAGAAGTCCTCGAACTGGCGAAGGAAAAGGGCCTCAAGCAGCTGGACCTGCGTTTCACCGATCTGCCCGGCGTTCAACAGCACGTCTCCTATCCCATTGGTGAGCTTAGTGAGTCGAGTTTCGAGGAAGGCTTCGGCTTCGACGGCAGCTCGATCCGCGGCTGGGCGGCGATCAACGAATCCGACATGCTGCTGGTTCCAGATCCCGACACCGCGATCGAGGATCCCTTTTTTGAAGTTAAAACCCTGGTGATGAACTGCAACGTGATCGATCCCATCACCCGCCAGAGCTATGACCGCGATCCGCGCTGGATCGCCCGCAAGGCCGAACTGTACGTCAAGAACTCGGGGCTCGCCGACACGGCTTTCTTCGGCGCCGAAGCCGAGTTTTTCATCTTCGACAGTGTCAGCTTCGATCAGAACGCGCACTCCGGGTTCTATTTCATCGAAGCCGAGGAGGGCCGCTGGAACTCCGCCCGCCGGGAGAACAACCTCGGCTACCGGCCTCGCTACAAAGAAGGATATTTTCCGGTTCCACCCACCGATCAGCACCAGGATCTGCGCGCCGAGATGGTCGAGACCATGGGGAGAGTGGGGCTCGATATCGAGTGCCATCATCACGAAGTCGCCACTGCGGGCCAATGCGAGATCGATCAGCGCTTCAACACGCTCACCAAATCGGCCGACAACATGATGCTGTACAAGTACGTGATCCGCAACACGGCGTATCAGTACGGCAAGACGGTCACCTTCATGCCCAAGCCCTTGTTCGGCGATAACGGCAGCGGCATGCACGTGCACCAGAGCCTGTGGAAGGGCGGCAAGCCTCTGTTCGCGGGCGATCTGTATGCGGGCTTGAGCCAGATGGCGCTGTGGTACATCGGCGGATTGCTGAAGCATGCCCGCGCGCTGGCCGCGATCATCGCGCCGACCACCAACAGTTATAAGAGACTGGTACCGGGCTACGAGGCGCCGGTCAATCTGGCGTATTCCCGGCGCAATCGCTCGGCGGCGTGCCGCATTCCGATGTACTCGGCCTCGCCCAAAGCCAAGCGCGTCGAATTCCGGCCGCCGGATCCATCGTCGAACCCGTATCTGGCATTCGCGGCGCTGGTGATGGCGGGACTCGACGGTGTGCTGAATAAGATCGATCCGGGCGAGCCTCTGGACAAGGATATTTACGATCTCTCTCCTGAGGAGATGAAGGCCGTGCCATCCATGCCGGCCTCGTTGGAGGAAGCCCTGGGCGCCCTTGAAGACGATCACGCGTTTCTACTGAAGGGCGATGTGTTCACCGAGGAACTCCTCGAGAACTACATAAATTACAAGCGCAGGAACGAAGCCGACGCCGTTCGCCTGCGCCCGCATCCCTACGAGTTCGCGCTGTATTACGACATTTAAGCGTGGTGGGCGACGCATGCGTCGCCCCTACAATTACGTAGGGGTCGGACATGTCCGACCCGACTTATAACGCAGCCTCGCCCCGATCCTCGTTGCGGATTCGAATCGCATCCAGCACTTCGGTGACGAAAACTTTTCCATCGCCCACTTTTCCGCTGCGGGCTGCCGCGGAAAGAGTCCGCACGATTTCATCCGCCCGCGCCGACGTCACCACCAGTTCGATCTTCACCTTCGGCAGCAAATCGACCTTGTATTCCTGGCCGCGGTAAGTCTCGGTGTGACCCTTCTGACGCCCGTGGCCGCGCACTTCCGAGACGGTCATCCCGTCGACTCCTATGCCAAGTAGCGCGTCTTTCACTTCATCCAGCTTGTGGGGCTGGATGATCGCCTCGATTTTCCTCATTCGGTGTTCCGTCCTTTTTTATTGAGTATCTACTTGGATTATCTATATGATGCCCCCGGGCGCGGATTCGTCCAAACGAAACGTTTGGATTGGCTGGATCAAAATAATCTATTGGACGTTTATCCGAACTGCCATTAGGCTTAAAGCTTAAAGCTCAGTCCGCTTTTGTAAACCAAAATCTCAGGAGGTCGTAAATTGGATACCCGCTCGAAGTGTGTCTTGATTCCCTTAACCGCGGCGTTGATCGCAGCGTCCGCATTCGGACAGGCGCCCGCGCCTGCGCCTGCACCCGCGCCCGCCGCGGCTCCCGCGCCTCCGCCATGGTCTGTCGGCGGGATCGATTTCAGCGGACTGGTGGACGGCTACTACGATTTCAACTTCAACCACCCGGCGTCGCAAACCAACGGTCTTTATAACTTTGATACCGCCGCCAACCAGTTCAGCCTGAACATGGTCAAGCTGAGCATGTCGCACACAGCCGACCCCATCGGATTCCAGGTCGACTTCGGCTTCGGCCATGCATTCGACATGATCAACGGCATCGACAATAATGGTCTGAGGACCAAGAATATCGAACAGGCCTATGTGAGTTGGAAGCCTAAGGGCAAGGATAGCGGCTTCCAGATGGATTTCGGGAAGTTCGTCACCAGCGCGGGCGCCGAAGTGATCGAGAGCAACGCGAACTGGAACTACTCCCGCTCCCTGCTGTTTTCCTGGGCGATTCCGTATGACCACTTCGGCTTACGCCTGACCGAGACCAAGGGCCACTTCACGGGCGGATTCCAGTTGGTCAATGGCTGGAACAACGTGGAAGACAATAATTCCGGGAAAACCATGGGATTCGTGGGCAACATCACCACCAAGAAAATTTCCTGGAACAACAACTATTACACCGGTCCCGAAAATCCGGGCACCAACACCGGGTGGCGGAATCTATACGACACCACGGTGCTGTTCACGCCCGCCGACAAGTTCAATGCGTATTTGAATTTCGACTACGGCCAGAACAAGAGCGGGTCCGGTCCCACGGAGTTTACCGCGAAGTGGTACGGCGTCGCCGCCGCGGCGAAGTTCCAGATGAACGACCATAACGCAATCACACCTCGCATCGAGTGGTTCAAGGATCAGGATGGGTTTTCGACAGGTGTAGCGCAGACCGTGAAAGAGTTTACGTTCACCTACGAGTACAAGTGGACGCATGGCTTGTTGGCCCGCCTCGAGTACCGGCGCGACTGGTCGAATCAGCCGTTCTTCGAACGAGGCTTCCTCGGAAATACCGATCATCAGGATACTGTGGCGATCGGCATCGTGGCCTTCTTCGGTCCGAAGTAGAAAAACAGTTCGTTCCTGCGTCTTGTAGCCAAAGGCTGCGCCCGGCAGACATCGCTGGGCGCGGTTTTCCTTTTGGGGGAGTGAAAATCACGCCGTAAGTATCTGCTGTGGTTGAAGATATGCCTAGCCATGCCGCCCCGATGGCCATTCAGTCAACTTCCGGCCGTATCGCGTCCATCAAAACTTTCGATTAGCAGGTAGCCCAAGTCCGGCGCTAAGATATCTTGTATGTTTCTGAGGGCGGAACGTCATTCAGGCCGAGCTATGCCCCTTCGGGCGGCGCTGGCTTCCAGGTAGCTGGGCGAATTCACCACACCGAAGCCGTATACTCCCTCGGTGGCGTTATCCAACATCGATTTTTTACAAGTCTAGCGATCAAGGAGATTCATGAACAACGGAAATAACGGATTCAGCGGGCTGCAAGACTTCCTGAAGCTGCCCTACACGGAACTCGAGGAATTCAACCTGAAGGCCAAGGACCAGCGCATGAAGCGCGTCCCGGTGGAGAAGATCCAGGAAGAACGGCTGAAGTACTTGACGGATGAGAAGCGCATTAAAGCCGTCACTCTACTGTTCAGCGATCTGGAAGGCCGTCTCCACATGCTGGACTACGACAAGAAGTTCCTGTTGAAGAGCTGGGACAACCTGACCTTTGACGGATCGTCGATCCGCGGCTTTACCGCGCAGAAGGAGAGCGATCTGCGGCTGGGCCTCGATTGGTCCGCTTTCTACTGGGCGCCGGCCGATTATTTCGGTCCGGGCAAAGTGCTGGTCTTCGGGGAAGTCATCGACAAGGACGGCAGCCCCTACTCGGCCGATATCCGGGGCGTGCTCAAGAAGTTCGCGCAGGATCAGCACGCGAAGAGTGACTACACCTTGAACGCCGCCAATGAAATCGAGGGCTTCCTGTTCAAAGGGGTGGACGCGGAGCGGCATTATTCGGAAACCGGCAAGTTCGAATACGTCAATACGGGCGGCTATTATCATTCGCTTCCCGGCGATCCGCTGCGCACCTTCATCGATACCGCCGCCGAAGTGCAGCGCGCGATGGGCTTCCAGAACGAAAAGGACCATCCGGAGGTCGCTCCCTCGCAGTTTGAAATCAACTATGGCTACGCCGAAGTGGTTGCGGCGGCCGATCATATCCAGCTCTACAAGCTGATTTGCCGGCAGGTGGCCACCAGCATGGGCATGAGCGCCAGTTTCCTTCCTAAACCGGTCGTGGGCGTCAACGGGAGCGGCATGCACACCAACGTTTCGATCAGTAAAGGCGGGAAGAACATCTTCTGGGATCCCAAGGGCGACGAAAAGATCAGCAAGGCCGCATGGGACTTCGTCGATCGTATTTTGACGGCCGGCAACGATATCTGCCTGCTGCTGAACCCCAGCGTCAACGCCTTCCGGCGCCTGGACCCGCATTTTGAAGCACCCAACCAGATCATCGCGTCGGCGGTGGATCGCGGTTCCATGGTCCGTATTCCGATCGGCAACGAGCGCAGCGCGCGCGTGGAAGTGCGCTCGGTCGCTCCGGACGCGAACCCCTACATGGTGCTGTACTCGATCTTCAAGACCGGGATCGACGGCAAGATCGATAAGGTCAAAGGTCTCCGGTCGGCCAAGCGCTATCTGCCCGACAACATTTACGACGCCATGGATAACTTCAACAAGTCCGAGTGGATCACCAAGATCCTGGGCGAAGATGTGAAAGGCCGCTACGCCGACCTCAAGAAGGCGTCCGCCGATCGCTGCGCCCGCTTGCTTGGCACCATCGTCAAGCCGCAGGAAGTGCAGTACCACCACGAGATCTACAACCAATATCTCTGGAATCAATTCTAAATCGCGCACAACGCAGCGCGGCGTGATCAAGCTTGATCGTGAGGACCACGCCGCGCGCTGTGCGCTCAACTCGGCCGTCAACCTGTACGATAAATACAGGTGTCTACCGCGTCCGTTCTTCAAATCAACGTTTCTCCAGGCGGTGTGCCCAAGCGACCGATCGCTGAAGGTCTGGTCACTTCGCTAGGCATTGCCGGCGACGGACATGCGAATCCCCAGGTTCACGGCGGACCTCGCCAGGCGATTCTCATCATCACCTCCGAAGGTATCGACGAGCTCAAGGAGCAGGGCTATCCGCTATATCACGGCGCGCTCGGCGAGAATCTCACCACCCGCGGCCTGGACCGGCGCTCGATTCGGATCGGCCAGCGTTACCGCATCGGCCCCCTACTTGTCGAGATCACCAAAGTGCGCTCCCCCTGCGATACCCTGACCCCCTATGGCCCCGGCATTCAAAAAGCGGTCTATGATCAAGAAGTGAAAGCTGGGAATCCCGCGTCGCCGCGCTGGGGCTTGAGCGGATTCTACGCATCCATCTTGCGGGCGGGGACGATCCGTCCCGGCGATCCGATCCAGCTGGCGGACGAAACCGCGTAGTTCCGTCATGCATCGTCTGTCGAATCTCCCCTACCGGGATCGCCCGCGCGCCCTGCGCGAGCTTACCGCTCTGGCGCCGCAGCTTCCTCCCGCCGTTCAGAATCGTTTCGATCTTTTGCTGGCAGGCTCACCCGCGCCCGAACAGGGTCTGCACTATTTCAGCCGCTTGCGCGAGCAGCATCCCGGCGCATTCGATCGTTTGACGCGCTCCCCGATCGGGATGCGTCATCTGGTGGCCGTATTCACGTACAGCCGGTTCCTGGCCGAGGAAATCCTGGAGCATCCCGCCTGGGCCGATCAGCTCCTCGACCCCGTCGATCTACAACGGGCCCGCACCGCCGAGGATTTCCGCATCCGGCTGGAATATGGCCTTCCGCCGGGCGTTCCTCCACCCGTGGACTTCGCCAGATTCAGGCGCCGCCAGATCCTGCGGATTATGATCCGGGACGTCATGGGGCTGGGTACGCTGCCCGAAATCACCGCAGAACTGACCGCCGTAGCCGACGTGATCGTCGAGTCCGCGTACAAGCGCATCTATCAGGATCTCGTGTTGCAGCATGGCCCGCCGCGAACCGAGGATGGCGCTGAGGAATCGTATTTTGCCGTGATCGCTCTGGGAAAGATGGGCGCGGAGGAGCTCAACTACAGCTCCGATATCGATCTGATGTTTCTGTACTCGGCGAACGGCCAGACCGCGGGCCCGGTCAGCATATCCAATAAGGAATTCTTTAAGCGCGCCGCGAATCAGCTTACGGGACTTCTTTCGGCTTATTCCGCCGAAGGGATGTGTTACCGCGTGGACCTGCGCTTGCGACCCGACGGAAGCTTGGGCGAGGTTTGTCTATCGGTCGAGGGTGCGCAAAATTACTACGACAAACGCGCGCGCGATTGGGAGCTGCAGATGTTGATCAAGGCGCGGGTGGCCGCGGGCCATCGGCTCACCGGACGCGCACTGCTGGATTTCGTCGAGCCCCGGATCTATTCCACCTCCCTGGACTTTTCGGCCATCGAGGAGCTCTCCGCCACGCGCGAGCGCATCAATGAAAAGCTCGCCGCTCGTCAAGAAAAGCGTCAGGCCAACCGCCGCTCGCAATCCGGCGGAATCGATGTAAAACTCGAGCGCGGCGGCATCCGCGATATCGAGTTTCTAGTCCAGTGCCTGCAGCGGTTGCACGGGGGCGCCGATCCCTGGGTCCGCCACGGCGGTACCATGCTGGCGCTCGCCCGCTTGCAGGACAAAGGGTATCTCACCGGCGCGGAATACGGCAGGCTGGCTCAGGCGTACCAGTTCCTGCGGCACCTGGAACACCGCCTGCAATTCGATGAAGACCGGCAGACCCACCGGCTGCCCGAGGATCCGGCGGCACTCGAACTGATCGCGCGGCGCATGCCTGGCGCCAGCCTGGGCACTGCCTCGGCGGAGTCTCTCATGCGCGAGCTGCGGAACCATTTCGCGGCCGTGATCGAGATGTATGAGCGGGTGGTTTACTCCCGGCCGGTCGCGGGAGCCGCCGCGGCAGAACCCGCCGGGCAAGTTGGCCGTCATACCGCGTTCGTCATTCAGGCGCTCGAACAACGTGCACCCGCGCTGGCTGCCGCGATCTCCCGTGCCGATCTCCACCGCGGCTATCGCTCTTTCGAACACTTCCTGGAACGTCTGTCGCACGATCCAGCCCGTATGGAGCGTCTCAATTCGGAGCCGGAGCTGACGGCTACGGCCCTCGATCTGTTCGAGCACAGTCCCTACTTTGCCGAGGATCTGATCCGCCGGCCCGAATCCATGGACGAACTGGCGCGCGTCTCCATCCCGCTGATCCAGGACGAGCCGCCTCCGCACGATGCCACCGAGCTGCGCCGCTGGTTCCGGCGCGCGATTCTGCGGATTGAGGCCGAAAGTGTCTGCCGGTCGCATCCGATTTTCGATACGCTGGACAAGACCTCGCGGCTGGTTGACGCGGCCATCGCGCGGGTTTACGAAATTGCCATCACCGACGTCCAATTGTCGAACCGGCCTGAAAATCCGGGCTACCAGCCCCGAAACCAGATGTGGACCATAGCCCTCGGCCGCCTGGGAATGCGCGAGTTCGATCTGGGCTCGGATGCGGACCTGGTCTTCGTGCTGCCGGATTCCGACGCCTCCGAGATGGTCTTCTGGACCCGCGTGGCCGAGCGTATCGTCCATCTCATCACGGCTTATACCGGGGAAGGCGTGCTGTTCGCCGTCGACGAGCGCTTGCGGCCCAACGGCGGCGCAGGACTTCTGGTTCAGACCGAGAGCGCCGTCACCGAATATTTCGCGAATGCCGCGGAAGCCTGGGAAGGCATAACTTACATGAAGTCACTGGCCGTGGCGGGCGATCAGAAACGCGCGGAAGTCTTCCTGCATGAGCTCCAGCAGGTCGACTGGCGGCGGTACGGGCAAGGCGGTCGATCCCGCGCGGATCTGCGCGAGATGCGGGCTCGCCTGGAAAGAGAGCAGGGCCCATCGCGTCCCTTGAAAGCCGGACGCGGCGGCTACTACGACATCGATTTCCTGCTGATGTACCTGCGCCTGAAGAGCGCGGGCGTATTCTTCACGGTTCTCAACACACCCGCTCGTATCGAGGTGCTGGAGCAGATGGGCCATTTGAGCCGCCAGGATGCTCAGTTCCTGAACGATGCAGCCGCTTTTTATCGCGCCCTCGATCACGGTCTGCGCGTGATCACGGGACACGCCGAAAGTCGCTTGCCAGGATCCGACGCGCAACTGGACGCCCTCAATGCTCTGCTGCGCCGCTGGACGCCGATCCCCCTATCGGACTTGAACAGAATCCGCTCGGAGACGCGCGCTGCTTTCGACAGGTTCTTCGGATAACGGCGTATTAGTGGTGATCTTCGCGACGGTCGTCGTTGCGCCGTTCTTTGCCGTGCTCTTCCACCCGCCTACGGCTATCGCGTTCGGCATTCCGCTCGTGCTCGCTGCGTTCCCGCAGCTCATGATGTTCCTCGATCCGCGCCGGCCCGGGCCGCCGGATTTCGTAGGGATGAACGTACGCTCCCCGATTGACCCAACCGCGTCTCCACTCGGCGTTGTTGATGATCACCGTGTGCGTGTTCCATAAGATGCGATTCCCGCCCCAGCCCCACACCCGGAAAGCCGGTCCGATCCCGATTCCGAAGCCGAAGGTGATGCCGCGGGCGACCACAAATCCAGGCCGCGGCCGGGCGAATACGATCAGCGGATCGTAGTAGGGAACGTAAATGAGCGCCGGGTTGACCGGTGCGATCTCGATATAAGGTCCGCCGCTCACGATAATCTGCCCGTTCGACCGGAGATAACCGAAATCCCGGGCCTGCCGGCGCATCCTCTGCACGGCCTCCATCACGTCCTGGTTCTGGGCCAAAAACGCGTCGCCCAAATCACGAGTCCAATTTATATCGGAAGCCATCATACCCAGCACGGACGGGAACGGCAGCAAAGCCTGCACGCTCGGGTCCCAAGGCAACTGGTCTTCCTGGATGTCCCGCGCCAGCGCGTCGCCGGTCAGGTAATGGTGTTGATCCGCCCAGCGCGCGGCATCGGGAATCTGATCGGAGTAGGTCGCGGCCGCCAGAACCTGGGCCAGTAGCGAATCCGGGTAGAGTGCCACTCTCGAAACCAGACTGTCCAGTTGCTGCGGCGGGAAGGATGGGGGCGGTTGCCCCTGGGCCAACAGAGGGATTGCCGCCAACATCGCAAACCCGATGATTCCTGAACGTTGCATGGATTGCCTCCTGTGTCTCGCGTTTATGTATAACTATCGGCGGCGGCGCCAATATCCGTTGTAGTAACGATGGCCTGCGTAACGCGGCCCCACCCACACGGCTCCGGCATATGGCGGCCGGGCCCAGTATCCGCCGCGCCAGACGTAGCGGGGACCTACAGGATAGTAATAGCCGGGGACCCACGTGTATCCAAAACCGGGGCTAGGCGGATAATACGCCACGGGTGGCGGCGGCGGAGGCGCTGCATAATACCCATAGGCCGGGGCCACGCCGATCCCGATACCCACTGACCAATGCGCCGCAAACACGGAACTGCTCGCCACCAGGAACATCAGGACCAACAAACTCTTTTTCATATTGGTGTCCTCCTAGGGCCGGAAATGCACTCCATGTGCCAAATAGGATCTGTAGGAAAATTCGAGACTTACCGGGGAAACCCGGCGCTCATCCGGTGGCCGATTTCCACCACCTGAGGCCGAACTTGGCCAGCCTGGAACCCGCAACTTTTACTCGCGGGCCGCGATGCCGAGGGCTTTCATTTTGCGGTACAGATGGCTGCGTTCGAGCCCCAGCATTTCCGCCGCTCGGGTGACGTTGCCTTTGGCCTCCTCGAGCTTCTTGATGATGTAATCGCGCTCGGCGGCTTCGCGCACCTCCTGCAAGCTTCCGAAACGCTCCACGGGCTTGTAGAAAACCGCGCGCCGCGCGCGATCCAGCGGAATATGGCGCGCGTCGATGCGCGGCTGCGGATTCATAATGACGATCCGCTCCATCAGGTTGCGCAACTCGCGCACATTGCCCGGCCAGGGATACTCTTCGAGCACGCGCAGCGCGTCTTCCGTCAGCTCCTTGGGCTTGCGGCCGTACGCGGTGGTGAACTCCCGCAGGAAGTGATCGGCCAGCAGCGGAACGTCCTCGATCCGCTCGCGCAGGGGCGGCACGTGAAACGGAATTACGTTGAGGCGGTAAAACAAATCCTCGCGGAAGTTTCCGCGCTCGATCTCTTCCTCGAGATTTTTATTCGTGGACGCCACCACGCGCGCGTCCACCTGAACCGATTCCGCCGCCCCCACCGGCTCAAAACGCTGCTCTTCGAGCGCCCGCAGAACCTTGGCCTGAGTCTTCAGCGACATGTCCCCCACCTCGTCCAGGAAGAGCGTGCCGCCATGCGCTTTTTCAAGCTTGCCGGTCTTATCTTCCGCCGCACCGGCAAAGGCGCCTTTGCGATGGCCGAACAGCTCGCTTTCGATCATCTCTTCGGGGATCGCGGCGCAGTTCACTTCCACGAACGGCTCTTCCGCGCGCGAGCTGGCGGCATGGATCGCATGGGCGATCAGCTCCTTGCCCGTCCCGCTTTCTCCGAAAATCAGCACCCGGCCGTTGGTGGCGGCCATCAAGGTCAGTTGCTGGCGCAGCGCCTTCATCGGAACGCTCTCTCCGATGATGCGAGGCTTATGATCCCCGCCCTCTTTCAACCGGCTGAGTTCCAGTTCCAGCCGCCGCTGTTGCACGGCGTTGTGGATCACCACCATCACTTTCTCGATGGTCAGCGGCTTCTCCAGAAAATCGAACGCGCCGAGTTTGGTCGCCTTCACGGCAGTCTCAATCGTGCCGTGCCCGGAAATCACCACCACCTCCGGACGATCCACAAACGGGATTTCCTGAATCCGCGCGAGCGTCTCCAGGCCGTCCATTCCCGGGAGCCATACATCCAGCAGCACCACGTCGTATGCATGCCGCTGCAATTCTTCGATACATTGTTCGCCGCTTTCCACGGCCTCGCACACGCATTCCTCGTCTTCGAGCACTCCGCGCAGGGAGGCCCGAATGCCCGGTTCGTCGTCTACAATCAGTACCCGCGTGTTCTTCACGCGCGGACCTCAGCCTCCGAAGGGACTGTGTCGAGCGTAGTTACCGGAACTTCTACGAAAAAGCGCGTGCCGGTTGGCCGGTTGTCTTCCACGCGGATGCGGCCTCCGTGCTCGCTCAAAATATGGCTGACGATCGCCAGGCCCAGGCCGGTGCCGCGTCCCTTGGTCGAAAAGTACGGCAGGAATAGTTTTTCCTTGTCTCCGGCGGAGATTCCGCAGCCGGTATCCGCGACCACCAATTCCACGGAATCCGCGGAGGTGACGCGGGTGGCTACCATGAGTTGCTTAACCATTGCGTCGCGCATCGCTTCGGCGGCGTTGTCCACCAGGTTCACCACCACGCGTTTGAATTGATCCGGATCCAGGTTGACGCGGGGCAGCTCCGGCGCCAGATCCGCATGCACGTCGATCCCGTCCAGGCGGCCGTCGAACACATCCAGCCCATTCCGAACCACGGCATTCAAATCGCACGAGACCATTTGCGCTTTCGGGAATCGTGAGAACTGAGAGAACTCATCGGCCAGCGTCTTGACCGATTCCACTTCGCGCGAAATGGTAGCCGCGCATTCGCGGAGTATGCGATGGGAATCCGGCGTCGAGGCTCCACGATCCAACTGGCGTGCGATCCGTTCGGCGGAGAGCGCGATCGGAGTGAGCGGATTTTTCAGCTCGTGCGCGATCCGCCGCGCTACTTCATGCCACGCCTCGGCTTTCTGGGCGCGCAGCATTTCGCTGGTGTCTTCGAGAACCACCACGTAGCCGGGTGCGGCGGGCTCGTGCGCCGGAAGGGCGGAAACCGTCACGGCGAGATGCAGAACCTGGCCGGGCCGCTCCAGGTCCACCTGGCTGGCCGCGAGTCCTGTGCGGCGCGCGCGCTTCATCAGATAGCGAAGCTCGGCCGCGTGCTCGGAGGGAAACAGATCGCCCAGGGTGGCGGCGCGCTCCACCTGATCGGCGGGAAAGAGCCCGCGCAGCGCACGATTGACGCGCTGGATGCGGCCGTCGGACGTCAGCGAGATCACTCCGGTGGGAATGCTCTCGAGAATGGCTTCGGTAAACCTGCGGCGGCTTTCGAGCTCACGGCTGTTGTCTTCGAGGCCATCGATCATTTCGTTGAATCCGCGCACCAGGGACGCCATTTCATCGTTGGCGGGCACGTTTACACGATGCCGCAAATTGCCCTTGCGGACCTGGCTGGCCGCATCCAGCAGCGCCGATATCGGCACGCTGATCTGCTTTGCCAGTAACAGTGCAATCCAAGTCGCGACGAACAGGATAAACAACGCGATCAACGCCTGGAGCATGAGATACAAATAGCGGAAGGATCGCCGGTCGGTGGAAAGCTGGTTGTACTTGCTCACGTAGTCCTGGATCTGTTTCTGTTTTTCCACCACGTCGAGATGAGGCCGCGCGCGAACCACCAGCGTCCCTTGACCGCCAAGCTCCTGGCGAGAAGTGAAGAGCGGAACACTGGCGCCAGCGGTCGAAGTCGCGCACAGGATGCGATTCCCCGCGGGTGAATCAATCCGTAGCTGCTCGATCCGGTTCTCGCGGCACAGTTTGGCGAAGTCCGCGGTTCCATTCCGCACTTCTGGAAGTACCGAGAGCCAGTGCGCCAGAGCATCCGCCCGCGACTGCACCTCTTCCCCGAGCCCCTCCGCGACGCCCCGCAACTGGATGTTCATCCCCTCGCCCGGCGCGCTGAACCATTTGTCGAGGTTGCGATTCAGGACCGCGTAGCTGAAAAGCACCAGGAACACCACCGGGAGCAAGCTGAGCGCCAGCGCGCCGAACACCAGCTTCGACCGGATGCGCGACCCTTCGCGGTTACGCTGCCTTTCCAGGTACAGCTTGACCGTTTCCCGGAACAGCATGAAGCCGAGCGTCACCGTCAGCAGGAAAACCAGCGTCGAGACGGCCCAGAACAGAAATGTTTCCGCTGTGTTGGTGGGTCCGAACTCTCCGAAGGTAAAGGAAACCTGCCACACCACCAGCGTCAGCAGGATGGCCAGAACCACCAGGCCCGCGCCGAAGAGATGGCGTTTGCGCATCGGTATAACAATTATAGGGCGGGCGTCCGAGGGAGGCAGTGTATCCTGGAGTTCTCTGCATACGACAAAGCCATGAGCCGCATTTCCTACGCGTTTCGCGCTTTCTTCTCCATCCTGTTCGGCGGCGCGCTGCCGTCCGATATCGCCCAGGCTTTCGGATACTCCAGAGCCATGCCCGTGAAAGCGCCCGCGCCGCCCAAACCGCAGGCCGGTCCGTCCACGGGAGCAGTCCAGATCCTCGGGATCCTGCAGCGTGAGGCGCGTCTGGTCGACTTTTTGATGGAGGATATCGGACCCTACGCCGACGACCAGATTGGCGCCGCCGTGCGCGACGTGCACGCCCAGTCCCGCTTGGCGCTCGATCGCTATATGCGCCTGCAGCCGGTGATCGACGGCGTGGAGGGAACCTTCACCAAAACCGAGGGCGTGGACAAAGCCGCCGTGAAGTTCATCGGCAAGGTGCCTCCCAGCGGAACCGCTCCCGGCGGCGTGCTGCGGCACAAAGGCTGGAAAGCGGAAAAGGTCGACCTCCCTCCCACCGGGCCAAATGACGTTCTTGCGCCGGCCGAAGTCGAGATCGAGTAGTCTTCATCCGTAATCCATGAATATCGGAATCGATCTGGGCACCACCAACTCGGCGCTCGCGTTCATCGACACATCCCAAGACGATGACCAGGCAGCGGCAGAAGCTACGCCTGCGATTCAGGTGCTCGATGTCCCGCAGTACGTCGCTCAGGGCCGCATAGAACCCCGCCGCACGTTGCCTTCATTCCTGTATCTCGCGGGTCCGAAGGACGATCAACAATTCACGGGCGTCTATGCGCGCGAGCAAGGCGCGCTGGTCCCGACGCAATGCGTCCACTCCGCCAAGAGCTGGTTGTCGAACTCGGACGTCGACCGCACCGCGAAGATCCTGCCGTGGGACGCGCAGGAAGCCGGGCGCCTGCTCTCGCCCGTGGAAGCATCCTCGCGCATCCTCAAGCATCTGGCGGATGCCTGGAGCAAGGCGCATGGCTCCCCGGTGGGCGAGCATCCTGTCGTGCTTACCGTTCCCGCAAGTTTCGACGAAGAAGCTCGCGAGCTGACGGTGATGGCCGCGCGCGAAGCCGGAATCGAGAAGCTCACGCTTCTGGAAGAGCCTGCCGCGGCGTTCTATTCCTGGATCGCGAACGACCTGGCGCGTTCACAGAAAAGTCTGTTCGACGGGCAGAATGTGCTGATCTGCGATGTCGGCGGAGGCACCAGCGACTTCACCCTGATCCGCGTAACCCGCGAAGGGGATCGCGTCGATTTTACCCGGACCGCCGTGGGCAAGCATCTGCTGCTGGGCGGCGACAATTTGGATTTGACGCTGGCCTGGCTGGTGGAATCGAAGCTCGGCAAGCAGTTGTCGATCCGCCAGCGCAGCGCTCTCCGGCGGCAGTGCGCCGCGGCAAAAGAGAAACTTCTCTCCGATCCGAATCTCAAGAGCGTGGAGATTACGGTGCTCGGCGGCGGATCGTCACTGGTCGGTGGCACGCTCAAGACCGAGATCCTGCGCGACGAAGTCCTGGAGCTCGCGCTGGATGGATTCCTCCCGGTGTGCGAACGAACCGACCAGCCCCAGGAGGACGCATCGAGCCCCTATCGCGAAGTGGGCCTGCCGCTGGTGGCCGATCCGGCGGTGACCAGGCATCTGGCGGCATTTCTCGAAAGCGCCGGCGACATTCGCCCTGACGCGATTCTGTTCAACGGCGGTTTTTTCATTCCCGAAGTCCTGCGCCAGCGCGTCGCGGATGTCATGGAGCATTGGTACGGCCACCGCCCAGTGATCTTCGAGAATCGCGATCTGGATCTCGCGGTGGCGGTCGGTGCGGCGTACTATTCGTATGTCCGCTCGACGGGCGCCGGTCTCCTGGTTCGCGGGGGCCTGCCGCGGGCCTACTTCATCGGTCTCGCGGGGAGCGATGGGGATTCGTTGCGCGCCATGTGCCTCGCCCCGCGCGGCACCGAAGAAGGCTCGTCGATCGAGCTCGACCCCGGCAATCTGCAACTGGTCGCCAACAAGCCGGTGGCGTTTCGTCTCTACAGCTCCCGGACGCGCACCGAGGATCGCGCGGGCGACGTCATTACGTTTTCTCCCGGGGAACAAAAAGAGCTGCATCTGCACGCTCCCCTTCACGCGGTCCTGCGATTCGGCAAGGCCGGCGAGCGTCTGGTGCCCGTCAAGCTTGGCGCGAAACTCACCGAGGTCGGGACGCTCGAGATCTGGGCCGAGTCGAAGACTTCCGAACATCGCTGGCGTTTGCAATTCGAGCTGCGCAAGGCCGCCGCGGCCCAGGGGTTGCAAAAACCGGCGGCGGTGATCAGTGAAGCAGCGCTGCGCTCCGCGGAAACACTCATCCCCCAAGCATTTGCCACGAGCCAAATGTCGCCCGAGCAGTTGCCGGCCCGGCTCGAGCAGACACTCGGATTAGGGCGCAATTCCTGGCCGGTGTCGGCGATCCGCACGCTCGCCGATCGGATGCTGGAACTGGCCGACGGCCGCTCTAAGAGCGCCGCGCACGAGCTGCGCTGGTTGAACCTCTGCGGTTTCTGCCTGCGGCCGGGATTCGGATTCCCAGGCGACGATTTCCGCATCGAGCAAGCCCGCCGCGTGTACGCCTCCGGCCTGCAGTTCGCCAATCAGATCCAGAATGAAATCGAATGGTGGATCTTCTGGGGACGCGTCGCCGGCGGCCTGAACAAAAACCAGCAGACCGACTTGTTCCAGCGCCTGTCGCCCGTGTTGCTGCCTCGGGGGTCCAAGCGTCCGCGTGTGAATCCGAGCTTGCTGCGCGAAATGTGGCGCGCCGCAGCCAGCCTGGAACTGCTGCCGATCCAGACCAAAACGCAATTGGGCGATGAGCTGATGACGCGCGTTCTCACCGGCGAGTTTGCCGAAACCGGCTTGTGGTGCATCGCCCGATTGGGCGCGCGCAAACTGTTCTATGGCCCCATGAACCAGGTTCTTCCGCCCGCGACCGCCGCGCGCTGGGCGGAGCAATTACTGAAGGCTCCGAAAGCGAGCGACGCGCTAGCTTCGCTTGCGAGACAAACAGGTGACGCCACGCGCGATCTGCCCGCGTCCACTCTTAGCGTGATCCGCCGTACGTTTCCGGACCTCGAGCTGGATCGCGAGCCGCAGGATCATCTGGCCGCGATGGGCCGGATCTTCGGTGAAGATCTGCCGTCGGGTCTGGTGTTCAAAGAATAGCGTTGCATGAATGAGCTGGAGCTTATCGATCGTCTTCGCCGCATGAAGGGCGTCAGCGGAATCGGCGACGATTGCGCCGTGTTCCGGCCGAAAGCCGGCGAAGACCTGCTGCTCAAGACCGACCAGCTCATCGAAGGCATTCATTTCCCCAAAAGCACGCGGCCGGAAATTATCGGCGAGAGAGCGCTGGCGCGCGCACTGAGCGATATCGCCGCGGCAGGCGGCGATCCGCGATGTTGCCTCCTCGCGTTAGCGGTACCACGGACTAAGTCCCAGCGGTGGATCCTGTCGTTCTTCCGCGGACTTTTGAGTCTTGCATCGAAGACCGGAACCGTTCTCGTGGGCGGCGATCTGGCCCATGACGATAAAGTGCATTGCAGCGTGATGCTGGTCGGCGCTGTCAGACGCGGGAAAGCGCTGACGCGCGCGGGCGCCCGTCCCGGCGATCGGCTCTATGTTTCCGGACGCCTGGGCAAACCCTGGGATCAAAAAATCTTCCCGCGTCTGGCCCTTGGCCGGAAACTCTCGGGGAAAGCGACCGCGTGCATCGACCTGAGCGACGGGCTGGCGCTCGATTTGCACCGCCTGTGCAAGGAGTCTCGCGTGGCCGCCAGGCTGGATCGCGTTCCCATCGTACCCGGCGCGAGCCTCCCGCGCGCGCTTCACGGAGGTGAGGATTACGAGCTGCTCTTCACCCTTCCCTCACGCGTGAAACCGCCCGCAGGCACCACCCTGATCGGCGAAATCCTGGGCGGCCGTGCGGGCACTGTGTGGTTCGAAGGGGAAAAGCTTACACCCCGCGGCTACGATCATTTCGCGTGACGTTGGGCAAGCCTGCATTGCACTACTCCGTCGGCGCATAATATCCCGTGCGCCAGTGTGCCCTCACCTGACCCAGACCCTTGGGCGGCACGATCTTCACCTCAATCGGGTGATAGCGCCCGTTGCGCTCCCGGTTGCTCGGAACATAGCCCACCAGGTAGCGGTTGCGCAAATCGATGCTGATCTTCTGCGCGATATCCGATAGCCGCATGCCCTGGGTTTTGAACATGCGTCCGCCCGTTTGTTCGGAAATGCTGCTCAGGACCCCGCCAGCGTCGGTGTAGAGAGGATCGGCGAAGACTCCGATCGAATAGATCAGCACGTCGCTCTCCCTGACCACTTCCTTGATTTCGCTGGGCGTGTAGCGGCTGTTATTCTCGCCCCCGTCGGAGATCACTACCAGAGCCTTGCGCTTCTTGTTGGACTTTTTGATCTCATGCAGGCCCAGGAAGACGGCGTCCAGCAGCGCGGTTGAGCCCTTGGTGTGTGTGAACAGGAGCTGGTAGGTCACTTTGGCGGGGTCGGGCGTCACCGGCACCACCAGCCGTGGCGAGCTGTCGAATTCCACCAGCGCGAATTCGTCTTCGGGATTCGCGGTTTTGAAAAATTCGGTGGCCGCGGCGCGCTCTTGCCGCTCCGTGCCGCTCATGCTGCCGCTGGTGTCGAACACGAGCGCCACCGCCACCGGCTCGTCTTCCATGGAAAAGCTGGTAATGGTTTGCGCGATCTTATCGTCGAAAACGCGAAAATTCTCTTGTTCCAGGCCCGCCACGGGTCGATTGTAAGCGTCATTCACGGCCACCGGGACCAGAACCTCAGTCCGGTCGATGCGCAGATCGGGCCTCGGAATGTCGTTGGGCGCCTTGGAGGAAGCCTTGGTGCGCGACGGGATTTCAACTTGTGCCTGAAATGCCAGCGGCAGACCGAGCACCAGTCCGGCTGCCAGCGCGACGATGAGCCGCACCCCCATGCGTCTTAGTCTACTTCGGAATCGCCATCACGTAGTCGGTGATGGCATTCAGATCCTGCTGGCTAAACTTGTAGGCCGGCATCTCGGAATTAGGCGATAGCTTAGGTGGATCCGCGAAGTGCGCCGCGACCCAGGTTCGCGTGCGCCTGGCGGCCAGCCCGTTAAGCACAGGAGCCATCTTCGCGCCCGATCCATTCAGCGTGTGGCAGAAGGCGCACCCGCGAGCCTCGTAGAGCATGGCGCCGGCTATCGCTTCCTCCGGCGGATTCTCCCAAACCTCCAGAGTGCGGTCGTCGCGCTTAGTCACCAGTGCTACCAGGCTTTTCTTCTGAGCCGCCGTCAAGGTCGAATCGGGGGAATCGGCCGTGGGCTTGCTAAAGTGCGCGATGAGCCACTCGGCGGGCTTGGTCGAAGGTTCTTTCGCCAGATCCGGGCCGACCGTCGTCCGTTCCAGGACGTGGCATCGCGAACAGTTGTCTTTCTTGAAATATCCGATGGCCGCAAGCTGCTCGGGCGGAAGCTCGCGCCAGGCCTGCGGCGCTGTGAGCCCGGCGTTGGGATCCTCCATGCTCGGCTCGGTCGTCGCCGCGGCGCGCTGCGTTAAGCCCGCCCAGCCGATTACCGCGAACGCCGTCAGCGCGATCGCTACCGTTCGCTGGCGCACCCGGATCGCCTTTGCGCGATCGAAAAAGGGCACCAGAAACAACGCCACAATAGCGACGTTCGGAAGAACCACTGCGCCCAGCACCTCCAGCTTGCCTGGAAAAAGTTTGAGGGCCTGGAATAGAAACAGGAAATACCATTCCGGACGAGGGGTATAGCGGGTGTTGGTAGGATCCGCCAAACTGCCCAGCCCCAGCCTCGCGAAGTTCGCGAATAGCACCAGGACCATCACGTACGCGAACATCGCGACCGTATCCTTGAACATCTGCTCGGGATAGAATCGCTTCACCGGTTTCGCGGCGTCCTCGGGAGATGGCGTTACGCCGTGTCTCCGCACCAGATAGAGATGGAGTGCGATCAATGCCAGGACGGCGATCGGCAGTATAATCACGTGCGCGGAATAGAATCGGGCAAATGTGACGGTGCCGATGGTTTCGTTTTCGGCGCCCAGCAGCCGCTGTAAATAGGGGCCTGCTCCTGGAGCCAGTCCCATGATGTGTACGGTGACCGTGGTCCCCCAATAGGCTTTGTTGTCCCAGGGCAGCAGATAGCCGGTGAGCCCGAATGCCAGGGTCAGCAGGAGCAACGCGCAGCCCGCGATCCAGGTAGCTTCGCGCGGCTTCTTGTAGGCGCCCCAGATGAAGACCTGAATCATGTGGAGCACCACCACGACTATCATGCAGCTGGCGCCCCAGTGGTGCAGGCCGCGGATCATGGGACCCGCGGTCAGCTCCGTCATGATGTAACGGAGGCTCGCGTGCGCTTCCGAAGGCGTGGGCCCATAGTTCAGAGCCAGCAGGACACCGGTTGCAGCCTGAATCAGGAACGCAAACAACGCCGCACTCCCCAAAACCTGGGGCCAGCCTGCCGAAGCCGGAATATCTTCGTCCAGAAAATGCTGGAGCGCGGAGGGCAAGCCGGTCCGCTCTTCCAACCAATCGCGTACGCCGTTCAACATTGCCTCCTACGACCGCTTCACCTGTAAGCCGATCAGGAGCTTGCCGCCCTCCACTCGCGATTCGTACCGGTCCAGGGGCCGCGGGGCCGGCCCGGCGAGAACTTTGCCGTCCAATCCGAAGGCGGAATCGTGGCACGGGCACAGAAATATTCCCTGCTCGTCTTCCCAATGGTAAATACAGCCCAGGTGGGGACATGCCGGGCTGAAGGCCACCGCGCTCTGAGGGCCGTTCTTCACGACCCAGGTGGTGGTCTTTTCCTTGGTCGCCTTCCACCCGTCCACGCGCGTGCGGTGGTAGACGATCTCCTTCGGCACGCCGGGATCGAGGTCCGCCAGGTTGGCGATCTCGACCATAGCCCCGGCGCCGGGCGATTTGGGCTTGAATAACAGGTAGACAGCGGCTGGAACGGCAATTACGGCCGTGGCGGTGGCGCCCAGCAGGTTCACGAGAGCCGCGTAGAATTTTCTTCGGGTGGGTTGTTGCAATTGGTCCTGGAGCATGAGGTAAAGAATAGGGTTGGACCTTTAGGATAGTATACTCGGAACACCGTGTTGTTATTCTACCCGTCCCTGATCACCCTCATCGCTGTGCTAAGCGCCGCCGCGGGCGTGTGGCTCACCTCATTCCATGGGCTTTCCCGGCGCCTGGTGCCATTCGGCGGAGGCGTGCTATTGGGGGTCGCCCTGTTCTGGGTATTGCCCGAAATGGCGGAGTTCTTCACCTGGCAGGTTGCGATTCTGTGGCTCGCGGGCGGATTCCTGCTGCTGGCCGCGATCGACCGGTTCGTCTATCCGGTATGCCCGGCCTGTTCCCATTCGCACCAGCACGAACAATGCGCCACCAGGCTGCATGGATTCGCTCTGCCTCTGCTGGCCGCGGCGGCGCTGCATAGCGCCCTGGACGGATGGAGCGCGGCAGCCAGCCAGAACGCCGGATTCAGCATGGCCCTCATCGGAGCCATCGGAGTGCACAAGATCCCCGAGGGGCTGGCCCTGGGAGTCATCGCGCGGGCATCGCTCGGCTCACGGGCTTCCGCCTTGGCCTGGTGCGCGCTGGCGCAAATGGCGACCATCGCCGGTGCGGGTTTCGAATCGATTCTGGCTCCGCACATGAGCACGCAAGGATTACACGCATTGCTGGCGCTGGCGGGCGGCAGCTTCCTCTATCTGGGCGGGCACGCTGTGCATGGCGAATTGCGGCGCAGCGGAAACTTAACGCTGGTCCCGGCGCTTACCGGAGTCGCCGGATCGAGCGTGTTGCGCTTGTTTCTGCGCTAATTGGAGACTACGCTTCGACAGGCGGACGCCGCCGATGCCAATCCGTCTGCTTCTGAAACAGATTGGCGATCGCGATCAGCTGATTCTCCCAGAACGGCCGCCCCAGCAGTGAGATCGCGACGGGCAATCCTTCCGCGAATCCGCAGGGCAGCGAGATTGCAGGCAAACCCGCCAGATTTCCGCCGGGAATCAGACCGCCCCGCGAGCGCGTCGGCGGACCCGTCGCATCCAGAGGCTCGGCTGCTTTGCCGGCCGGACCCAGGCGCGTGGGCGCCAGCACAACGTCGCAGTTCAGGAACAGGTCGTGGAACGCAGCCTTCACCAGGGTTCGCACACGCATCGCTCGCAGATACTCCGTCGACGGCAGATCGAGCATCGCTTTCAGCCCGGCGATCTGATGCGGGTCCGCCAGTTCGTTCACCTTGCCGCTGCGAATGAACTCCTCGAAAATCGAGCCCGCCTCCCCCGCGATGATCGTGCTCACCAGCGCGCCGTAAGGAAATTCCGGGAGCTGGATTTCCTTTAGCCTGAAGCCGAGCGACTTGATCACTTCAAAGGCAGTCCGAAGCGCAGGCTGTGCTGCCGGTTCGGCCCCGTCCTCGAAATCCACGGGCATGTAGCCCACCGTGATATCGGCCGGCTTGCGCGCGTACTTCGGCGTGTAGTTAAAACTTCGGCCGGCCGAGCCCGGATCTTCCGTATCCCCGCCGGCGATTTCGTGCAGCACCAGCGCGCAATCTTCCGCCGACCGGCACATGGGTCCCAGTTTGTCCAGCGTCCAGGAAAGCGCCATCGCCCCCTGGCGGCTGACTAATCCGTATGTCGGACGCAGACCGGTGACTCCGCAGAACGCTGACGGCGTGAGAATCGAGCCGGAGGTCTCCGACCCGATGGCGAACGTTACTAGGCCTGCGGACACGGCGGCTCCAGGCCCGCTGGACGACCCCCCGCTCCATCGCGTTCGGTCCCAGGGATTCAATCCCGGTCCGGTAAGAGAGGCCGCCGCAGTGCGGTAATCGCCGCCTCCAGCCAGTTCCACCATCGACAGTTTGGCGATCAGAATCGCGCCCACCTTGTCCAGCTTTTCGACGATGTGGGCGTCGTAGTCGAATACCTGGGTGGCGTAAGGCTTCGCGCCCCACGTGGTCGGCTGCTTCTGCACGGCCAGAAGATCCTTGACGCCGTAGGGGATGCCCTGAAGCGGTCCGCGGGTGCGGTCGCGTTTCAATTCGCGATCGACGTCTTTCGCCTTGTTGATGGCCTGCTTGCGCAGGGATAACGCCAGTGCGTTGTAGCGCGGTCCGATGCGTTCGATGCGGTCGCAGAAGGCCTCCGTCAACTCCCGGCACGAAAACTCCTTGGCGCGCAGCTTGGCGTTAAGCTCGCTGATGCCGGCGAAGAAGATGTCGGGAGCGATTTCAGCCACGTGTGAACCTTTAGGCTTTAAAAAGAAAGGCGGGCTCGATGGTCATCGGCAGAGGAACCCGTGCGATGATCTGCGCCGCGGCGCGCTGCTGAAGGCGGGCTCCGTCCACATCGCCCTCGGGCTCGGGCTTCGGCGCGGGCGGGGCTTGGGCGGCCGCCGTACTCGCGAGAACCACAGCCGCTAGCTGGCGTCTGGAAATGTCCATGCGCCCATTATAGGGTGCTTCACGCGTGAGCTACTTGATCCCGCGCGGCCAGAGCTTCGAGCGCCGCCTGCTCCATCACCGCCTTCGGCGGCCGCTCACCCGTGAAGATTTCGAACTGCCGGCCGGCCTGTTCCAGGAACATTTCGATTCCCGCGATCACTTCCGCGCCCTGATCCTTCGCCTTGCGCAGCAGCATGGTCTCCCGGGGCGTGTATACCATGTCGAACACCAGTTGCGACGGGATGCGCCCATCGAAGAAGCATTTCTCGACATTCGGCGCCATGCCCAGCGGCGTGGCGTGCACCACTGCGTCGAAGGTTCGCGCAGCAGCCTGGTCGCGCGAGAGCGCTTCTGCGCCGCACGTCGAAGCCAGCGCGCGTACGCGATCCAGATTGCGCCCGGTGACGGCCAGCTTGCTGCCTGCCGCCGCCAGAGCGAACACCGCTCCACGCGCCGCGCCGCCGTTTCCCACCACCAGCACTGAGGATTTATTCAGCCGCACATGCCGCTCCAGCGGCGAGGTTACGCCCGGAGCATCGGTGTTCGCGCCGCGCCACTTGCCCGCCTTGCGCCACACTGTGTTCACCGCCCCGATACGGCGCGCGACCGGATCCACCCAATCCAGATATCGCAGGATCTTCTGCTTGTGCGGGATGGTCACGCTGAAGCCCGCCAGCGGCAGCTCCTCGGCCATGACGAAAAAATCCTTAAGCTGCCCGGGATGCACCAGGAACGGCAGATAGACCGCATCCACGCGGCGAGCCTGGAAGGCCCGGTTGTGTACGGCGGGCGAAATGGAGTGCCCTACGGGATCGGCGATCACCCCGTAGATCTTCCCATCGCGCGAGAGTTTTCCAACCCGATACATGCCCCGCAGCTTCTTCGCGGTCACTTGTCCGGAGGCAGTTCCGCCGGCCATGTTCGGCGCGGCATACGTGTACAGGCCGCCAAACGAAGGCGACAGTACACGCGTAGGGAATCCGGTTTCGCCCATCGCCAGCAGGACCGTGGGAATCTTGGGATGCGCCCGCGCCAGCGACAACACACGCGAATTATCGGACGGTTTTCGCGCCGTGGTCACGATCTTATAGGCGTGCGCGGGAATCTCCGCCATGCGCCGCAGCACCGACTCCAGACGCGGCGGAGTGCCGCCGTAATTGTGATACGACAGCACCAGGTAGGCTTCCGAACGCAGGTGCGCCAGGTGGTTCTCGCAGTTCTCGGCGCTCTCAATCTCGATATCCAGAGCTTGCGCGCCCGCTTCGCGCGCGGCTTCCAGAATCTTGATCTGCTCTTCGATGCTGCCGGTGAAGCGGCCCTGGTTCTGGCGCCGCCGGCAGGTGGCCAGAATGGTGCAGTCGGGATAGCGCGCCAGAAACTTTCGCAAGGCCGCCACACCGCGTTCCGGAGACGCCAGGTAGTCCAGGCGGAATTCCAGAAACCGTTCTCCGCAGTCGTATTCCGCACGCGCATGCGCCAGCAGGGACTCCACATCGGGGAAGCCCAGTGCGATGCAGATGTTCGGGAAGATATTCTTCTGCCCCATTCGAGCGACAGAACAGCATATCATGCCGCCCGTGTATCGCGTCCGGGAGCCGATTTTATTTGGGAAATGGCCGGGATGCCTGGAGTTCATCCTCGTGCTCATCTTCGTGCTCATTTGCGTGGCCTGCCGGTCGGCCTGCGGGCACAGAGTTACGCTCGTCGTGACCGGCGTTCGTCCGTTCGTGCAAAGCAACTAAGTCTGGCCCGACCGTCTCCGCGGGAGCAAAGGACCGCCGGCGGTCGCGATCGTTCCAGCGAACCCGCGCGGCCCGGTGCAGACCAAGCCGGTAGCCCAGCACCAGGGTGATCATCCGCAGACCTAGTTTGAATGCCTTCCACAAATCGCCCGTTACGCTCGATTCACCCACGCGGCTGCGATAGTTCACCGGAATCTCGATGAACGGAATTTCGTGCGCGATCACTTCCATCAGCAGTTGCGGCCCGAAGTGCGAGCCGCCGATAGTCAGGTGCGGACGAATTCTCTCCAGCGCATCCCGGTGAAACAGACGATACGTGCAGCCCATATCCGTCAGGATGGTGGTATTGAACAGCAGCTCCGTCATCTTGGCGACTGCCCAGTTACCCCAACGCAGGAAGGGACCCATGTTGGCGCCCGCCCAGATAAACTCGCGGCTGGTCCGGGTGCCGAAAACCACCGGCACGTCGTCGGAGTAAGCCAGGAGTTTTAACAGGTCGTGGCCGCTGAAGGTGCCGTCCGGCTCCGCCAGCACGATCAGATCCGTGGACGAATTGTCGATGCCGCAGAGCAGGGCGTTCCCGTAACCCTGGCGCGTCTCGAACAATTCGCGCGCACCCGTCCCGGCCACTTCGTCGGAAGTTCCCGGCGCCGCGTTGTTGTTGACGACGATCACCTGGTCGGCCAGACCCTCCTGCTGGAAGTCGAAGGCCGCCGCGCGGATAGAGTCTTTTTCGTTATACGTCGGCAGGATGACCGCGACGGTTTTACCGCGCCACATATCCCCAAAATCGGCAGAACATTCCGAGGACTACAGCTAGGCTTGGTCAGCGAGTGTTAAACGAGCGGCAACAACGAGAAACTGTCCCGCCAAGGGGCGGTACGGCAAAGCAAGGTATAGACTTACCAGCCATTCCGCGGTGGGCAGCCGCGATTTCATGGTGAACGGCGTAAAGCGCGGCTCGGCATGCTCCACACGCCATCCCAGCGATCGCAGGAAATCCTGAAACCCCGCGTCGGTATACGCGGTGCGATGCGTATAGTCGTCGAAATACCGGCGAGGCTCCAGCCGGAAGTTTGGCTGAATCGCGATGAATCGCCCTCCGGGCCGAAGCTTACGCTGGACCTGGGTCAGGATCCGCGCGCCTTCTTCCAAGGTGAAGTGTTCCAGGAAATTGGACGCGAACACCGTTCCGAGGCTTTCGTCGGCAATCTCCCAGGGATCCAGCGCGGATTGAAACAGGGCGTGAACCGAAGGGTCCCAATGCGCCGCCAGCGCCGGGTTCTGGTCCAGAGCCCACTTGGAAGATGCGCGGATCTCGCGTGAGAATTCGCCGTAGCCCGCGCCTAGTTCCAGCAGAGGCTGCGACGAATCCACCCACGGCTGCAGGTAGCGCGCAATGGCCCGCCACACACCCGCCCGCCGCGGATCGTACGGAAATCGAATGTTGTGATATTCCTTCTGGTCGAGAATAGTGGCCGCCTTCATTACAGGGTCCCACCCGCGGCCGGCCGATAAATATAGGCGTCCAGGAACGGCCCGGGAGCATGATGGACCAGACGATAATGCCGGCGTACTTCCTCGAGCTGGCCGGGGGGTAACGTTCCGATCTCCGCCTCGGCGCGCTGCTGCGGCTGAAACACGTCTTCGCCCAGAATGACAGTGGAAAATGCGCCCCGCGCGAGATCCCGGCGTACGGGTTCGGGATCGATCACGCCCGCCGATACCAGCAGGGTGTAGATGAACGGTTCGATATCCATTCGCTGACGCAAGCGTGTCATGGCGTTGAAGTCGGTACACAGAACGAGGCCGCCGGATGGCTGGACGTAGGGTTTGAGCTGTTCGATCTCCGCGCGGAAAAGTTTCTCGTTCACCACACGGGCCATAAGGGCGTTGACGGATACGCGGTAGCCGATGGCCATGTGCAGGGCCAGAGGGATCAGGAGCATGGTGATCCAGCTCTTGCTCCTGGCGAAATATAGCCTGAAGAAATCGATCTCATGCAAACCGATGGCGGCGCATATCGCCAGCAAGAGGGTAGACTCGATCTGATAGTTGGTATCCGAGCCGATCTTGGGGGCGGTTCCCAGGAAGACCATCGCCGCCAACCCCAGGTAGACACAGGGTGCCAGACCGCGGCCGCGAACCATCCGGCCCACGGAGACCGCTACGATGACCAGCGTCCCGAACGATACCGAGACAAAATAGCGCGACTGGATAAAAAACTTCGCGGCATTAAACGGGTTCATATTCGCGAACAGGGTGTTCGCGAGGAACCGCCCGTCGAGCGCGGCGTTGATCGCCAGCACAGCGGCGGCGAAACCGCCTCCCAAAAGAGCCCCGAACCAGAGAGCCTTTTTGCGGTCGCGCATCCAAAGCAGGACGAAGATCGCCGTGGGTGCGGCCACCATGGTCTGCTTCGTGAACATCGCCAGTGCCGCGCACACCCCCGCGATCCACAGCGAAGGCTCTCCTCGAACTTCAAAACGGGAGTAATGATAGAACGCCGCGAGCGCGAAGAACGCTGCCAGCACATCCACCTGGCCGATGGTTCCCCAGGATCCCAGCAAGGGGCTGGCCGCGGCCGCCAGCGCCGCAACCCAGGCAGCCGTGCGATCGCCAGTGTACAGAAGCGCGATGCGCCCGCATAGAGCGATCACCCCCAGCAGCGCCGCGAAGCTGATCCAGCGGCCCGCGTGGACCGCCGAAAATCCCGCGCGGATCAATCCCGACTCGAGCCAGTAGAACGACGGCATGTAAGCGCACACCGTGAAGGGATAATGTTTCAGGTCGTAGTAGAGCGTCCCATCGTGCACCAGCATCAGCGACTGCGCGGCGACCACCGATTCAGGCGGCGACAGTTCGTTGACGGCCCACAGCATCGTCGCGAAGTAGCCCAGAATGACGATCGCGGCCAGTGCCGAAGCCACCCACAAGCCTCGCCGGAACCCCTTCTCAACGGGAGAGGCCGCATTCGCGACGGGAAGCTCGGTTGTGGACGCAAGAGCCATTGCTTCCTATAGGTTCGGCAGAATTCCGACGATACTCCAGGGTGGTTAAGATCCGGTGAATCGCTTTCTGGTCTGCCTGCTTCTGCTGCTGTCCCTGGCGCCCTCCGCCGTATTCCTGTGGCGCAACAGCGACCTGCCGCGTTTTGGCGATCTCCACGACGACAGCCTTTACTACATCTCCGCCAAGTCGCTCGCGGACGGCGGTGCCTACCGCATCGAGAGTCTTCCCGGAGAACCGTCGCAGACCAAGTATCCTCCGCTTTATCCGCTGCTGCTCTCCGTCGCCTGGAGGCTGGCCCCGCAATTCCCAAACAACCTGCCGATCGCCGCGTGGATTTCCTGGCTGGCGATGCCGGCCATCATGCTCCAGCTTCTCTGGCTGTTTCCGAAATTGGGAATCACGGGATGGCGGGCCGGGCTGCTGCTGACGCTGGTCGCCGTGAATCCATACATGCTGGTGTTCAGTTCCACGCTGGTATCCGAGCTGGCGTACACGGCTATGATGCTGGCAGCCATGTTTCTGACCGAGCGGGCCACGCGCGTCAGCGCTGTCGCCGCGGGCACGCTGGCGGGATTCGCGTATCTCACGCGCTCGGCCGGTATCGTCTTTCTGGTGGCCGGGCCGCTCTATCTATGGATGCGTCATAAGCGGCGCGAAGCGGTTCTATGGGCTTGCGCGATGCTGCCGTTCGTCATCGGCTGGACCGTCTGGACGCGCCTCCATCAAGTTCCTACCAGCGATCCAACGTTAATCTATTACACCGATTACTTCCGTTACGAGCTCTATTCGATTTCTCTGCATGACCTGCCTCTGTTTGTTTGGAAAAACATCGATGGCCTGTTGCTGGGGCTCGGTTCGCTGGTTCTGCCCAATGTGGTCAGTTCATTCGCCTACAAGACCGTGGCGCAGGTGATCGCTGTAGCGATGATTTCGGGCGTGGTTCGCATGGTGAGGCATGGTCACGGAGTCTTGTACGCGCTCCTCGCCGCAGCCAGTTGCGCGCAATTGCTGGTCTGGAGCTTCCCGCCGAACGAACGCTTCGTGCTGCCCCTGCTGCCGCTGGCGCTGGCGGGGCTGATGACCGAGATGGAACATTTCGGATTGCTGCTGCGCAGCGGATTGCGTCATCGCGAGGTGGCGCAACGCGTGGTCGCCGCCGGCATGCTTCTGGCGGTGGCCGGCATCCTGATCGGCGCTGTCGCGCTCCAGATCTACGTCGGACAAGTCCTGCTGCCGGAGCAGGAGACCGCGCACCGGGCGGCGAATGCCGATCGGGTCGCCATCTATGACTGGATCCGGAACGGCGTGCCTCGGGATGCGCTCCTGCTGAGCAGCGAGGACGGGTTGGTCTTCCTGAACACCGGCCGTCACGCCATGCGGCGCACCCTGCCTCCGCCCTATTGGTATCGCGAAGACCACGCCAAGATCATTGACTGGATGAGTAACTTCCGCACCTTCACCCAGGAACATGGGTTGACTTACTTCGCCTTCTCCGGGAGCGACTTCCGGCAGGGCCTCACGACGGACGACGTTCACGCCATCCAGGAGGCCATCCGCTCGAACCCCAATCTGGATCCGCTGTATAAAGCCCAAACCGCGGCTGTCTACAAATTGCGTTAGACCGCAGACCCCTTCCACTTCCCTCTGCGGAACATCAGAATCCCGGCCACCGCCAGGGCCGCTTGTGCGATCGCAATGGCGATGAAGATCCCATTGGGCCCCAGCCCTATGCGAAACGCGAGCAGCCACGCCAGCGGAATCTGCACCACCCAGAAGCACAGCACGTTCAACAGGGTCGGCGTGCTGGTATCGCCCGCCCCGTTGAAAGCCTGCGCGATCACCATGCCCCAGGCGTAGAAAATGTAGCCGTACGCGATCGTACGCAGCGTGGTAGACGCCATCAAAACCACATCGGCATCGCTGCTGAAGATCCGGACCAGCGGGCCGGCAAATCCGATGAAGACCACCGCCACCAGCCCCAGAAAGATCATGTTGTAGAAGCCCGCGAGCCAGACGGACTTCTCCGCGCGCTCGGGCTTACCCGCACCCAGGTTCTGACCCACCAGCGTCGCGCCTGCATTGGCCATGCCCCAGCTCGGCAGCAGCGCGAAGAGGATAATGCGCAGCGCCAGCGTGTACCCGGCGATCGCTACGCTGCCGAACACCGCGCACATGCGCACCAGGACGATCCAGCTCGCCACCGAAACCAGGTACTGGAACATCCCGCCGAGCGAAAGCCGGACCAGCCGCAGCATCAAGGACGGCATCAGCCGGATCCGATGCCAGTGCACCACGACGCGGCTCTTACCGCGGCTCAGAAACCACAGTTGCAGCAGCACACCGCACCCGCGTCCGATCGTCGTGCCGATGCCCGACCCGGCCACGCCGAGTTTCGGAAACGGTCCCAGTCCGAAGATCAGGCATGGGTTGAGCAGGATGTTGATCCAGTTGGCGGTCCACAGGACCCGCATCGCGAGCGAGGCGTCGCCGGCGCCGCGAAACACGCCGTTGATCAGGAACAGCAGCAGCACGGTCCCGCTGCCGCCGTAGATCGCTCGCGTGTAACCGCTGCCGGTCGAAATTACCTCCGGCGAAGCGCCCATGATCCGCAGCAGATCGCGGGCGAAGATGAATCCCAGGCTCCCGATCACCGCCGCGATCATCACGCCCAGCAAAACCGCCTGCGATGCGGTTTCCGCGGCCGCCTTCGGATCCTTTTCGCCGATGCGCCGGGCCACCGTGGCCGTGGTCGCGATGCTCAACCCGAGCGCGACTGCGAACAACAGCGTGAGCAGCGACTCGGTAAAGCCGACCGTCGCCACCGCATTGGCTCCCAGATGCGCCACCCAGAACACGTCGACCACGGCAAACAGCGACTCCATCATCATCTCGAGCACCATGGGCACGGCCAGCATGGCGATGGCGCGGCCGATTGACCCTTGGGTAAAATCGCGATGAGGATCGCCCAGGATGGCGCTTTTGATGGCGCGAAACAGCCCGGTCTTTTCTTTTAACGACTCGTTTAACGACGTGGGAGGCATGCGTAAATGACTGCGCCGGCCAGCACAATCACCAGGCCCGGCCAAGTGGTCGCGGGCCGGTAGGCGAACAAAATCACCAGCACCGACGCAGCTCCCAGGATATATAGCGCGGGCGTCACAGGGTAGCCCGGCACGCGATAGCTCCGCTCGGCATCGGGCATCTTCTTCCGCAGGCGGAACACCGCCGCGATGGTCAGGATGTAGAAAATCAGCGCTGCCGAGATCACGTAGTCCAGCAAATTTCCGTACAGATTTCCGTACTGGCCGGTCGCTGTGTTGTAAGTGCGCGGCAGTACCAGAACCGCCGCCCAGATTCCCTGGATCCACAACGACCACGCCGGTACCTGGAAGCGATTCAACCTCCCGGCCTTCACGAAGAACAGCCGGTCCCGGGCCATGGCGTAATACGCTCGCGCCCCGGAGAGCACCAGGCTGTTCACGCAGCCGAAGGTCGAGATCATGATCGCAATCGCCATCAATAGCGAACCGTAGTTCGGGAAAATCCGTTCCAGAACGGCCGTGGCGACCCGGTCGGAGGGAGCGTGCTGGATCGCGGGCATCGGCAGCACCAGCAGGTAGATCACGTTGGTCAGCAGGTACAGCAGCACGACGGCGGTGCAACCGATGACCAGCGCAGTCGGAAGATGTTTCTTCGGATCGCGCACTTCTCCGGCAATGAACGTCACGTCATGCCACGCATCGGCTGAAAACAGAGACCCCGATTGCGCCACGCCGATCGCAATGATGAGTCCGAATACGGTTCCAGCAGCGACACCCAGGGCGGGATCGAATGCGCCCAGGGCGAACGTCGACGTGAAGTTAGTATGGATCGCTTCCGCATTGCGGCCCAGGAACAGGCCGGCCAAGATCAAAGCGGCTATCGCCGATACCTTGGCGGTCGTGAAGACGTTCTGCACGATCTTGCCGTACTCCAGCCCGCGCGAGTTGGTCCACGTGAGAAGCACGATCACGGCCACGCCGACAAGTTGCGCGGTGGAAAGAGAAAACGCGTAGCCCGTGGAGACATGGATGGGCGGTATCAGGTAACTGGTCTCTGAAATGGAGGGCACCAGAACGGACAGGAATCGAGCAAACCCCACGGCGACCGCCGCGATGGTTCCGGTCTGGATCACTGCGAACAGAGTCCAGCCGTAGAGGAATCCCCACAAGGGCGAATACGCCTCGCGCAGGAAGATGTACACGCCGCCCGCGTGCGGCAGCATCGCGGCCAATTCGCCGTAGGAGAGCGCCGCCAGAATCGTGAGCGCCGCGGTGACGCCCCAGGCGACCAGCAGCCAACCGGGGCTGTTGATCAAGCGGGCCATATCGGCCGAGACGATGAAGATGCCCGACCCGATCATGGTGCCGATCACGATCATGGTCGCGTCGAACAGGTTCAGGCCGCGGACGAACTCGGTCGTTTCTTTAGCGGGGGAATGGGGCATGGGCTTCACAGCTCCGCCAACTCTGCCATCTTCGCGTACTTGGGCTCCGCGAGTATCTCGCCGACGCGCGCGCTGAGGCGCGCCACATCGTCCTCGGTGAGCGCCTTCAGGTGTCCCTTGTAGATCGGATGATCCTTCGAATAAAGCGATATATGTTGCCCGCGAATCTGATGGATTTGCTCACGCGACCGCCCGAACAGATGCAGATGCATCTTCGCCCCGCCCGGATCGTCGAGGCCCCAGTTTCCCAGGTCCTCGTAGTTCATTCGCTCAATACCAAGCAGGTCGTACATCGCTCGGCCCGCCGCCATTGAGATGCGCATGAACGCTATTGCCTCTTGCCAGGTCAGGTCCGACCGGTCCGTGACCGGCTCCTTTTTCAGCACTACTAAATGCCCGCCATCTTCGCGGCAATTCAACGGAAATTCCGGCGCGACGACCTGGAAGTATCGATCCTCGTAGACACAGCGTCTCCCCGTATCAGGCATTTCGTCACAGAGTACCATCGTAAGGCCGTTCTGAATGCTATTGCAGTTACAATTCGCCGGGTGTACCGCCCCAGGTCACGGGATCGATGTCGGCGATAGATTGCGTGAGAGTCCACCGACGACCCGCGAAGTCTTCGACGGTGTATTGGCGCTCGCCGTAAGGATGGTCGGCAGGCGGTCGCACGACCTTGGCGCCGTGCTCGACCGCACGCGCGCAATGCCGGTCGACATTCTCAACCCGCACCATAGGAGTGTCCGATATCGCATCGCTGGCCCTCAGTCAGTTCCGTTAGAACGACAGCGCCGTCGCCTACGTTCATCTGCGCCCGGTGGTTCGCGATGCACACGCGGAGGGTGAAGCCGAACGCCGCGCCGAGCCAGTCGATAGCTTTCCCGATGTCCGGATAGGCAAGTTCCGGAATCACGGTGCACCGAGGGATCGACCGATTTTCGAGCATCGCTCAATAAGACTTCGCGACGACTACCCGGCGATCCACAGTCTCGCCGGTGACGATGCACTTGCCCGCCCCGTCATACTCGTCGACCTGAGGAATATTGCGAACCGTCGCCTTGAACGACTTCAGCCGCGCGTCGCACGCCGGATCGTCTTTCAAGTGCGCCATCACGAATTTGCCGCCGCCCTTTTCGGCGGTCACGTCGCGCAGGATCGACTCGATCTCTTCCATCGAGTTCGCCACCACGGTGTTGGCCTTGAGCCGCTGCTTAGCCGCAGCGTACAACTCTTTCTGCATCGCGTCCAATACAGCTTCGACGCGAGTCTTCAGCTCCGCGTGTGGAACCGGTTCCTTCGCGCCCGTATCCCGCCGCTTCAGAACTACGGTCCCCGCCGCCAGGTCGCGCGGGCCGAGTTCCAGCACGATCGGAACACCCCGCCGCTCCCAGTGGAAAAACTTCGCGCCGGGTGAGTGCCCTTCACGATCGTCCACTTCAGCGCCCACATCCTTCGCCATGCGGTGCGCGGCTTCGAGCACCGGACCCTTCTCGTCATCCTTCCGATAGATCGGGACCAACACGCTCTTCACAGGCGCAAGTTTGGGCGGAATCACCAGGCCCTTGTCGTCGGAATGGGTCATTGTCAGTCCGCCGATCAGGCGAGTGGTCACGCCCCAGCTCGTCTGCCACACGTAGTCGAGCTGGCCTTCCTTGTTCTGGAACTTCACGTCGAACGCCTTGCCGAAGTTCTGTCCCAGGTCATGGCTGGTACCCGCCTGGAGCGCGAGACCATTCTGCATCATCGCCTCGATCGAATAGCTGTGCAGGGCCCCGGCAAATTTCTCCGAGTGCGTTTTCCTACCCTTGATCACAGGCATCGCCATCACGTTTTCCGCGACCTCGGCGTAGACGTCGAGCATCCGCAGCACTTCCTCTTGCGCCTCTTCGTGGGTCGCGTGCGCGGTGTGGCCTTCCTGCCAGAGGAACTCGGTGGTGCGCAGGAACATGCGGGTACGCAGCTCCCAGCGGATCACGTTGGCCCATTGATTGACCAGCATGGGAAGATCGCGCCAGCTTTGGATCCACTTGGCGAAAAAGTGCCCGATGATGGTCTCCGAGGTGGGACGAATCACGTAGGGCTCTTCGAGCTTCTTGCCGCCGGCAATCGTAACCACGGCCAGCTCGGGAGAAAATCCTTCCACGTGTTCGGCTTCCTTCTTCAGGAAACTCTCGGGGATCAGCAGCGGGAAATACATGTTCTTGTGGCCGGTGGCCTTGAAACGCGTATCCAGCTCGCGCTGCAAAATCTCCCAGATGGCATAGCCGTTGGGTTTGATGACCATGCAGCCTTTGACGATTTCCGCGGGTTCCGCCAGGTCGCCCTGGAGAACCACGTCCTGATACCAGGCCGCGAAATCGGCGCTGCGAAGAGTGATAGGTGATTGAGCCATTGTTTTTTTAGATGGGTTAACGTTAGTGTCTCATCCTGAGGGCCGGCGGTACACTGAGGGCAGAATGACCG
>DASYSG010000042.1:0-1573 GCA_036003585.1 Bryobacteraceae bacterium
CGAACTCGACGGCCGCATTCGGGAGCCCATCCTCATCATCGCCAACCACATCACCGCCTACGATGGTCCCCTGGTCCAGTACGCGCTCCCTGGACGCATGCGCCGCCGCATCGCCGTCGCCATGTCGGGCGAAATGCTCGATGACTTCCGCCACTTCCGCAACCCCGAAAACGGCCGCTTTTCTCTCTTTGGTCCTGCCGCCTACTATCTCGTTACCGCCCTCTTCAACGTGTTCCCGCTTCCGCGTCTCCGCGACTTCCAGCGCAGCTTCGCCCACGCCGGAGAGGCCCTTGATCGCGGCTTTCACGTCCTCGTGTTTCCCGAGGGCGCCCGCTCTACCGCGGGAAAGCTGGCGCGTTTCCGCCCCGGCGTCGGCCTGCTCGTCAGGCAATCCGGCACCGCCGTCCTCCCCGTTGCCATTCGCGGCCTCGGCGAACTGAAAACCCGCGGCCGAGGCTGGTTCCGCTCCGGCGTCATCGAACTGCGGGTCGGCGCTCTCGTCCGTTTCGCGCCCGAAACATCCGAAGCGGCCATCACGGACCGACTACACGCAGAAGTGGAAAGACTGCTTGACGGCAGGGACTAAGGGACTAGTTGTGATGTTGCAATAGGTTGTCCATCTGATCGGGACCTGTAAAGCTGAGTTTGCGAAGACTTGGCAATCCAGGAGACCAGATGGACTATCACAAGCATGCCCGATTAACGGCGTTGGGTCGAGAGCAGATGGCGAGAATGGTGATTGAGGGTGGTTTGACGTACAAGGCTGCAGCGGAGCGGTTTGCGGTTAGCCCCAAGACGGCAGCCAAGTGGGTGGTCCGTTACCGTCAGCTCGGCATGACCGGCTTGTACGATCGCAGCTCAAGGCCACATCGGTGTCCTCGCCAGACAGCGTTTTCCCTATTAGAAAGGGTTTTGGTTCTTCGCCGGCTGCGCTACAACGGCTGGCGGATCGCCCGTGAGCTAGGACTGAGCCGGGCGACGGTCAGCCGCATCCTGTGCCGTGCCGGGCTGAATCGGCTGCGCTCGCTCGATCCTCCGCCGCCGGTGATGCGCTACGAACATCCCCATCCAGGCGACATGATCCATCTGGACATCAAGTGCCTGGCACGCATCGTGCGGCCCGGCCATCGGGTAACGGGCAAATTCGAAGACCGAGCGCGGGGCGCCGGATGGGAGTATCTGCACGTGGCCATCGACGACTGCTCGCGAATGGCCTTCGCCGCCTTGCTTCCCGATCAGACCCATCAATCGGCGCTGCGCTTCTTTGCTATGGCCCGCGATCACTTCGCGCGTTTCGGAATATCCATCCGCCGTCTGCTGACCGATAACGGTCCCTGTTATCGACATCGACAGTTCGCCCAGACCATGCACCAGGCGGGCATCCGGCACCGCTACACGCGGCCATATACGCCGCGGACCAATGGAAAGGCCGAACGCTTCATCCAGACCGCGCTTCGAGAATGGGCTTACGCTCGCTCTTACAGCAACTCAAGCGAACGCCAGCAACAACTCCATCCCTGGCTGCATGCCTACAATTTCCATCGTCCCCATGCCAGCCTAAACCTCAACACTC
>DASYSG010000043.1:0-22559 GCA_036003585.1 Bryobacteraceae bacterium
GAGCAGCGCCAGAAACTGCTCGAAAAGGGCGGGCATCCGGACGTTCTGGTGATGACCGCGACGCCGATTCCCAGGACTCTGGCGTTAACGGTGTATGGCGACCTGGACGTGAGCGTGATCGACGAAATGCCTCCGGGGCGCATCCCGATCATCACCAAGCATGTGGAGGACGCTCGCGTCGAGCAGGTGTACAGCTTTCTGCAAACCCACATCGACAGGGGTTTCCAGGCTTACGTCGTGTATCCGGTGATCGAGGAAAGTGAGACGCAGGCCATGAAGGCCGCGCAGAAGATGCACGAGCATCTTTCGAAAGTCGTCTTCCCGGATTTGGCCGTGGGCCTGCTGCATGGCAAACTCTCGTCCGACGAAAAAGAATCCGCGATGGAGCGATTCCAGCGGGGCGAAACCAAGATCCTGGTGTCGACCACGGTGATCGAGGTCGGCGTGGACGTCCCAAATGCCACAGTGATGCTGATCGAGCAAGCCGAGCGCTTCGGTCTGGCCCAGCTTCACCAGCTTCGCGGGCGCGTCGGCCGGGGCGCGGAGCAGAGCTACTGCATCCTGGTGACGGAGAGGCTGAACCCGGCGGCCAGCGAGCGCATTCGGACTCTAGTGGAATCGTGCGACGGTTTTTATATCGCCGAGATGGACATGAAGCTGCGCGGGCCGGGCGAGTTCTTCGGTACCCGCCAATCCGGGCTGCCGGCGCTGCACATCGGCAACATTCTGCGCGACGCGGACATTCTGGAAATCGCGCGCAATGAAGCGGCCGCGTTTGTGGCGCATCCGCCGCTCGAGACCGATCTGCGTAAGGCGATCGAGTTTATCCGCGACCATTGGCAGCGGCGATATGGTCTCGTGCAGGTGGGCTAATGCGAGTGATTGGCGGGGAGTTTCGCAGCCGCGTGCTTAAGTCCGTGCCGGGCCTTGACGTACGTCCAACACCGGATCGTTTAAGAGAAGCGTTGTTTAACGTGCTGGCTCCGCGCATCGCGGGGACGGTCTTTGCCGATCTCTACGCGGGAACGGGCGCGGTCGGGATTGAGGCGCTGAGCCGTGGGGCGTCGCGAGCTATCTTTGCCGAGACTGGCCGTGCCGCGATAGGCGTGTTGCGTGAGAACCTGAAGTCGCTGGGGCTGGAAGGACGGGCGGAAGTGCGGCAGGGAAGAGCGACCGCGCTGATCGGCAGAATCACGGCCGATATCGTGTTTCTGGATCCTCCTTACGAGCTGCATAACGAGTACGAGACGGCGCTGACAAAGCTCGGCGAGATCCCACCGGCATTAGTCATCGTGCAGCATGACGTACGGCTGAAGCTCGCGCCGGCTTACGGTGAGCTCCGCCAGATACGCGTGTTACGGCAGGGGGACAACAGCCTGAGCTTTTACGCACCAACCGGCTAAGGCTGACGCGGGGCGATCAGAAAATCGCGGTACAGCCAGAGACACGCTGCCGCGACGGCGATCGCGATCACAACCGCAATGACGATCGCGACCCATTTGCCGGAGACGACGGGAGCCGTGGAGGGCATGCTACGGGGAACTGACCGCGGCCGATGGGCCCTTCTTGTTGGTCAGCGTCACGGTGACCTTCGTCACTGCCATCGCGCTACCCGCCGTCACGCTGAAGGGAGCGGTTAGTTTGAACTGGCCGCCCGTCGCGCTGGATGCACCGTTGTTGAACCAGGTGGTGAACGCGGACGCCAGCGGGACGGTAATTGTGGCCTGGGACAGTGTATTCCCGCTGGATACCGTGAAGGTGAAGCTTCCGCTCGAGATCTCGCGCGTATTGGAAAAGCCGGTCACCACTACGTTCAGTCCTCCGGTGACCTGCGTGAGGGCGACCGAGGCGATCACGGGCACAGCGGAATCGATGACGATGGTCTTGATGACGTCCGGGGCGCCAGGCACGCTCGCGGTCAGGGTGATGGTGCCGGCCACCGTGCCGGTGACTATGGGGGTGTTGGGCGCGGCAGTCTGGCCTTGGGGAATGCTGAACGCAACGGAACGCGATCCGTCGATGAATCTCACCATCTGATCATCGCCGCCGACCGAAGACGAGAACGCGAGGGTCAGCGTTCCATTGATATTGCTGGTCGCCGGATCCGCGAGGGATACGCCAATGCCTGGCTGCTGGCCCGAACCAGGATTGGCCGGCACCACGATGCTCACGGACAGCAATTTGACAGTAATAGTGATCGCGACAGTGGCCGTCCCTTGGTTGGCATCGGTCACTTTCAGGGTCACCGGAAACGTGCCGGTGGCGTTCGGCGTTCCGGTTATCACGCCGGTCGATCCGCCAAACTGCAATCCTCCGGGAAGGCTTCCCGCGGAAACCGAGAATGCGTACGGCGCGACGCCGCCCCCAGCGGTTACTGTTTGAGAAACGGCAACGCCCACGGAGGCGGTGAAGTCGCTGGCGCTGATGGTTACGGGCTGACTTGTGCCGATGGTGATGGTCAGCACCTTGGTCGCGGTACCGCCGAGGAAATCGGTTACCTGGACCGTAAACTGGACCGCTCCTGCCGCGGTGGGCGTTCCACTGATCTGCCCGCTGGCTGCATTCAAGGCCAGACCCGGGGGCAGGTTTCCGGTGAGCACGCTCCAGTGATAGGGAATCGAACCGCCGGCGGCCGTGAGCGTGGCGGAATACGGTACATTCGGGGAGCCGTTCGCAAGTGAGGTGGTCGTGACGGAAACGGCATTGCCCACCGCAAGCTGGTAGGTTTGGCTAACTGCGGCTCCTGTGGAATCGTGCAGCATAACCGTCACGGGAAACGATCCGGACGTGGTGAACGTTCCAGAGATGATGCCGCTGCTGGAACCGATGGTCAGGGCTTTCGGGCTGCTGACATCCAGACTCCATGTGTAGGGCGGAATGCCGCCGGTGGCGGTACGAGTAGCCGAATACGGAACATTCTGCGTCGCGGGCGGCAGCGTCTGCTCCACGATGCTTAACTGTCCCAGTGTGACTAAAAGAGTAAAGGTGCGGGTAGCAGCTGCGTTCGGGAACTGCGAGTTCACCAGTTGCACCGGGATGCTGAATGACCCCGTCGCAATTACCGCGCCGCTTAGCACGCCGTTGGGGGCCAGAGTGAGGTTCGGCGGCAGAACCGAACCGGGTATAAGAGACCAGGCCAGGTTCGTACCGGCGCCTTGCAATTGTACGGAGTACGCCTGGTTCAGGATCGCGTTCGGCAAAGCGGTGGTGAGAATCGCGACACCGTTGACGACGGTTATGCTGAGCGCCTGGGTCACGGTCTCCTGTGTGACCTGATCCCTTAGCTGGACTGTGAACGGATAGACTCCGTTCACGCCGGGAGCGGTTCCCGAAAGGACGCCCTTCACGTTGTCGGTCAGCCCGATCCCCGGCGGCAAAGTGCCGCTCTGAATGGACCAAAGAAAATTGCCGGTACCTCCCGACCCTTGCATCTGGGTTGAATATGCCAGGTTCGCGTTCGCGTTGGGAAGAAATGTGGTTCCGATCTGGAGCGGATTCTCCACGATCAGGGTGTAACTCCGAAAGCCGGAACCCCCGGGAGAGTTGACGCCTATGAAGAGGGTGTATTGGCCGGGCGGCTCTTGGACGGCAAATCCCCCGCACGATTTGTAACAAAAGACTCCCGTTGTAGCCGTCGACGATCCGACAGTCCAGTTGGACGGTCCGTCGATGTTCCAGGTCATCGGACCCGGATCGCCGGTGGTCTGCAGAGTAACACTCGGATACGGTAATCCGACGATCGCCGTGGGCAACGTAGTGGTCGTGATGTTGATGCTGTTCTGTGCGAAGACACTGAGCGCGGCCGCGGCAACGACGATTCCCAGCCTGGCGAGCCGCGTCATTGTCCGGCTCCTGAAGCATCGGCTGGGGGCGCACTCAATGCCACGGGCGCGAACAGAATTTCGCCGCTGGCGGCGTCGAACAGCTTAAAGGCTCCGCCAATCAAACCCGTTAATCGAAACGCCGTGCGTCCGATGCCGAACAGGCCGTCCGGTTGGCAGCCGCAGTCAGACGCAACGGCAATCGCGGTCGCGACATCGATTGCGGTCACCGCGCCGGTGTGATCCGCGAGCACCACGGTCCGGTTGTCGGAAGTCGCGGCGATGGCCACCGGCTGAAGCGAAGCATCGGCGGAAGTCAGGAGATTCGATACCGCGGCGAAACCGTCGACTCCGGTCGCCAATTGCACGCCGCCCGGGCCGGCTGCCGCGAGGTTGTGCGTTCCCTCCAAGAATGCCAGGGCTGATGCGTTATCGATCGGCAGGCGGTTCACGTCGCCGCTGGGGCCGAACGCGTAGATGCCCGAGTTCCAGGTTCCAGCGACCCATGCGCCGTCGTCGGAAACAGCCAGCGCGCCAGGCGCCGATCCAGCGAAGGGCACGTCCAACTGCCGGATCGCGGGCGTATCCGGTAATCCCGTAACGATTTGTAGCCGGTTGAGCGATGCAAACCACAGCGCAGCTGAGGAGCCGCCCGGACTCAGCACGATCGAGTCCGGAGCGCTTAACGCGCCGTCGAGCGCGACCAGGCCGTGTTCCAGCGTATATATCGACACCGCGCCGGTATCGGCGGCGGAAACCAGGACATAATCGCGCGCCTGCGATGCCGCCGTTTGCGAGAAGTTCTGATCGAACGGAACGGGTGCGCCCACAGCGGCGGCGGCGGGCATTCCATACACCGGCCGGAAACCGGTTCCGTCAGGTACCCAGCCCAATTGTGGCGCGCCGACCTGGGCGAACGCGGAACTCATCGACAGGGAAGCCGCGCCTAAACAGCACGCTGCGAGAAGGAATCGTGGTTGCATCTAGGGTGCTCCGACGGTCGGGGTTCCGGGTGAGATCGTCACGGTTGTGGGCGAGGATGATGAACCGCCGCCCGAGTGAGTGGCGACGATGGCTCCGGCCGCTGCCGCGCCACCCGCGATGCCCAGAATAATCACCAATTTGGCGGCCGTGCTGAGGCCGGCGAAACCAGAGGCGGCCGCAGCCGCCGCGATGTTGCTTTGCGCGATCACGGAACTGGCGGTCAGACCCTGGAAGTTGGCGGTGACGCGAATCTGCATCGGCCCGCTCTGGTTATTGGGACGAATTCCGCGAGCCGCCGCGCGGCCCTGGCTATCGGTCACGGTCATGAGCATGCGGGATCCATCCGCGAACGTCCCGCTCGCGCCCGAGTCGGGAAGGAAAAAGACCACCACTGCGCCGGCGATCGGTTTGTGATTCTGGTCCTCCACCTGCACGATGGGTTCGCGGTTGACCCGCTGGCGGATGTTATTGATGGCGCCTTCGCCTTCGACGATGTTGATACTCAGCCCGGTGGGCGCCTGAGCCCAGGCAGGCGCGCGAAACAGATTCAGCAGGATCAGGAGAACCAGCGAGATCCGCGGTGCTGCGACCGTCATGGTACCCTCCGAACTCATAACAGTAGCATTTGAGGCCAGCCGCGGCCAAGCGGAACCACCCTTAGAGTCACCTTAGACGGTCCTTAGATGCGGTTCGGGCCGATCCCCCAACCGATCTAGTACGTTCGTCTATTGCCACGTTGCGGTACGCACCTTAGGATGAAAGGCGCAGTACGATTATGCCGGCACATGGAACCATGGACCCAGCGCTCCGAACGCTGATCGAGAGAAGGCTGAACCAGCGCCGGGATGTTCGCGTTTGCTATCGCGCGCCGTTTCGTCTTTTTTGGGCGGAGCGGATGTCTCAGATGAAGTACGCCAGGGCGGCCAGTAGCGACGTTTCGGAACGCGGGTTATGCCTGGAGACATCGCAATCCATTCCCGTGGGCACGCGCCTTGCGCTGCGGGCAGAGACCGGCGGACTGTTCGGATGCGCGCAGGTAAGACACTCCACCAGGCGCGGCTCGCAATATATTGTCGGAATCGAATTCGGCTATGGCTTGCTGGACGCCGCGCGGGATTTGGTCCGCGAAGTCTATAACTCGCCGTCGGCGAAGTAGCGCTTTCGGGTTATCGCGCCAGCGCGCGGCTCGCACGATCCCTACGCGATCCCGTTGTACTATCGAAATACAGACGAGTTTCGGGCGCGTAGCTCAGGTGGATAGAGCATCAGCCTTCTAAGCTGAGGGTCGCTGGTTCGAGTCCAGCCGCGCCTACCAGATCGCCGAGACCGGGCTACTGCCGGTCGTAGACCGCGACGTTATCAACCAGATCGCCTCTGGTGTTGACTCCCTTATAGCTAATGGTCATGGTCTTGCCATCGGGTGCAACCACTCGCCGGGCCACGCCGATTTCCTTGCCTGCGTGCTTCAGGGTTGCAGCCGAAGTGAAGTCATCCATCCGGGTCAGCACCACGGCGTCCACGTCACGGGATCCCTCGACTGGATAGTCCTTGCCATCGTAGTTCGCCGGATATTCAACCGTGGTGGTCAAACGGTCCGGCCAGGTTGTCTTTACAGTGGTCTTCACGCCCTTAGCCTCAGCTTTGTACGTGCGCGTCTCAGCGACGGGCGGCGGACCAGGTCTAAAGGTCGACTTGGCGACGTTCAGCTTCCAGCTTCCTATACTCGCATCGGCTGCCCAGACGCCTGACGCCGCCAACAGAACCACGAGCAATCGATTATGCAACATGGCGATTCCCCTCACGCCGAGCATACAGGGTAATGCGGTCAAGAGATAGGGAGGGATCGCCCCCTTTTCCAGGCCGATTCAGGCGACCAGCGTGCCGGTCTGCGAAGTATCGTAACCGGCCAGAACTTCCAGCTTTCGCCGCAGAGCTGCCCGCTGCAGGACGTCGAGGAACGCTTTTACCGCAGGCAGATCGGCCGTGCGTTTGCGCATCACCAGATCGTAGCGCTCGCTGTGCAGGGGGACGAAATCGAGCCCAAAGGTCTGGGCGGCGGAGCGCGTCGCCAGGCAAACGTCGGCTTCGCGGGACACCACGCAGTATGCAGCCGCCAGGTGGCCGTGGGCGATCCGGTCGTACCCCTGCACGTTCCCGGCGTCCATCTGGGCCTTCTCCATAAGCTGGTCCAGAAGCCCGCGGCTGCCCGATCCAGGCTCGCGATTCACGAACCGGACGTTCTTCCGCGCCAGATCTTCGATCTTTCGCACACGCTTGGGATTGCCGGCGGAGACCACGAATCCTTCCTCCCATCGCGCGAACGTGACGACGCTGAAATCCCCATCCGGAAATTGTTTGCGCAAATAGGGCAGATTGAATTCCCCGGTCTTCGGGTCTTCCAGATGCGAGCCGGCGATGTGAACCTTCCCTTGGCTCAACCAACTGAGCGCGAGCTTGCTGGATGCGGCCGCGGAGACAATCTCCACGCCGCTAATCTTTTCCACCATGTGCGCGAGAAGACCGGTGGCCGGGTCGCAACCCGCCAGCACCAGACGCTTCTGCGCGGCTTCTTCCTTGGCGAAGACCACCAGATCGGCGCGGCCCGGTGTCTTTCCGGTGCGCTTGATGATGCCGTCGGCCTCGGGCATGTAATAGGGAGATGCGCTCACGGGCACGCTGACCCAGTGCGATCCGATCTGGCAGACTCGCACCGGCTGGCCTTTCACCGAAGGTCCGGCGCTCAAGACTTCGGCAGCCAAAGATTCGGGCGGGGCGGGGGCCGCTTCCTGGAGCACAAAGAGCTCGTCGACGGTGACTTCCAATTCCCGCGCGAGGTTCAAGGCGACTTCGGTATTGGGAACGTAGGTTCCGGCCTCGATCGCATAAATCGTCTGGCGGCTCACGCGCACGCGGCGCGCCAATTCGGACGCTCCGACGCCCCGGCTCTTGCGGACCTCGGCCAGCCGGCTGTGGACGCGGGTCTTCTCCATACTTAACATTGTAATGTCAGCTTGTCAGGCGGTCAGAAGTGGACCTTGGCTACAAATTCGAAGTCGCGCGGATTGCCGGCGCTGATAATGGAACCGAAAGCCGGATTCCCAAAGACGCCGTTGGGATCATTCAGCGGAGGAGTATTGGAGACATTGAAGGCTTCGGCGCGGAATTCGAGATTCACCCGCTCCGTCAGGCGGAATGTCTTCCCGATCATCAAATCCACGTTCTGGAGTCCCGGTCCGCGAATCGGATTGCGGGAACTGGATCCGATCACGAACTGCGGCGCGGCGGTGAAGGCCGCTGTATTGAAGAATTTCGCCACGCTGCGGCCGGCAAACTCATTGGGATCGCCAATTCGATTGGGCCTTTGAACCGCGTATCCGAGACTCGAGTTGTTGTTGGTGGCCTGGCTGATCGCCACCATGTCGCCCGCCTGCACGCGAACCAGGCCGCCCAGTTGCCACCCGGAAATCTTCCATACGCGTGGAATGTCGTAGACCCAGCCCAGCGCGAACACACGCGGAATGTCGCCGCTCGAAAGATCCTTTTCGAGGTGGCGATTGAGGGCGTCCGCCGGGCCGCTATTGTTGAGGACCGGGCCGCTGAAGATGGTCTGCGCGAAGACCTGCGACGCGTCGTCGATCAGCTTGGAGAAGGTGTACGACGCGGTGACCGTCAGACCGTGCGATAACCGCTTTTCGAGCTTCGCGGCGGCAGCGTTATAGGTGGAGTTGCCTACGTTATCGCGGAACAAGGCGACGTTGGTGAAACGCGGATAGGGACGCAGCAGCAGTTGCTGGGCGATCGTCGATCCTCCGAGAGAAGACGAGGCCGGTATCTGTCCGAAGTAGGGATTCGGAACCTTGGTCAATAGAGCCGCGCCCATGGAAAGATATTGCGCGGGAAGCTGATTGATGTTCGCGTCGGGTATACCCAGCCGCGTATTCTTCGAGCCGAGGTAGGAAATCTCCAGGTCCCAGTCTTTTCCGACAGTTGTTTCAACGGTGAAGTTCCATTGCTGCGAATAGCCCGAACCGTTGGTTCTGTCCACGCCAAAAACACCTTGGCCCAAGCCGGAATTTGGATTCGGCGGCGTGACTTGGACCGAGGGACCGTTTGCAAGCAGGAAGGCGGCGTTCACGTTGTCCTGCGACTGCTGGCCCACGGTTTGAATGAACGGAAATTGTGGAATCGTGAACGGAGTGGTGATCCCGGACTGTTCGAAGAACATCATCCCGTAGCCCGAGCGAATCACCCAACTGTCGCCGAGTCTATACGCCAATCCCGCGCGAGGTCCGAAGTCGCCCCAGTGTAACTGGCGGGCAGTGTGCGGAAAATCCAGAAGCTGCGTTTTCAGGTTAAAGACCGCGCCTTGATCGTTTTTCTCGGTGGAGGGTAAGTTGAGCGTGTAACGCGTGCCGAGATTCAGCATAAGCCGCTGCGAGACTTTCCAGTCATCCCCGGCGAAGAACTCGGCGATGTGCGCGCGCGGCTGAATCACTTGCTTCTGGATGTCGATGGTGAATGCGCTCACCTGCCCTAGAAGCAGCGAGGCCAGCGCATTGCCGCTTCCGGCAACCGTGGGAGCGTTGGTGCCGGTGGTGTTGAAGGCGAACGATCCCGTGGGATTGGGCGGGTTCAGAACGTCCAGAGCTTCCCGCCGGATATCGGTTCCCAGTTTGAAGGTGTGGCGGCCGCGAACCAGCGTGAACGTGTCGAGATATTCCGTGACGGAGGTGGTGAATCTAGAGTTCGCGGCGGAGGTCGGGCCGATCTGCTGGAATCCTGCGACGGTGAAGATCGGCAGCACGGAGCTGAAGGAATTGGCGGGCAGGCCGGGCACCGCGATCCCGCCGTTTTGAAGCGAAGTCTGGTTGAGATCGCGCCGGGAATAGCCCACGCGGAACTGGTTCAGGGCCATGGGAGAGAGCGTCCAGTTGTAATCGCCGGCGAACGCGTCGCCCCGTGTATGCGCATGCCCGATCGCCCCGGAGGTCAGGCTTCCGCTCCCATCCGGCAGCGGCGTGACCGGGGTGTCGTCGTCACGCAGGAACGTGTAGCGCGCGAAGACCCGGTGCTTCTCCCGGAAGTAGCGATCGATCCGGAAGTCGGCTTGATCCTGATTATCGGGCTCGGTGCCGGTGAGGGCGAAATTGTTCGCGCCGGCGACGTTCGGCGATGGATAGTGCTGAAGAACCTGCAGACCGAGCTCGTCGAAACGGTTTAGTGGAATAGTGTTGTTCACGAACTGCGTGCGGGGTGAACTGGCCGGATCGAAGATCGGCTGCGTAAAGAGACCCTGCCGCTGCGCGAGTGTCGGAACCACACTCAATCGCGTGATGCCGGTGCGCTGCCGCGTCCCTTGCCAGTCGACAAAAAAGAATGTCTTGTTGGCCTGGATCGGTCCTCCCGTGGTGAATCCGTATTGGTTGCGCCGAAACTCAGGCTTTGGGCCGGGTTGCGCGAACAGGTTCCGCGCGTTCAGGGCCTCATTGCGGAAGAATTCGAAGACATCGCCGTGGAACTGGTTGCTGCCGGATTTCCCGATCACCATGATCGTGCCGCCGTTGGAGCGGCCGTATTCGGGAGAGTAGGCGTTGACGTTAAGCTTGAATTCCTCCATGCCGTCGACGATCGGATAATAGACCACCTGGCCCGGCTCCGGTTGCAGCACGCTGATGCCGTCGTAAAGATATTCGTTCGTCCGCGGGCGGCTGCCGTTGATCCGCGGAAGAAACTGGCCATTAGGAAGCGCCACGCCTGGAGCCAGGGTGACGAGAGGAATAAAGTTGCGGCCATCCAGCGGAAGCGTCGAGATTTTCTGTTCGTCGACGTTCAGATTGACGTCGCCGCCGGCGGTCTGAAGCAGGGGCGCCGCCGCAGTGACTTCGATAGTCTGCGCGGCCTGACCGATCTGCAGTTTCACGTCGAGTCCCGTTCGATCTCCCAGCCGCAGAGTAATCCCGGTTTGATGATAGGTGCGAAAGCCCGGTTGCTCGACCGTCAGTGTGTACTTGCCCGCGGGCAACCCGAGGAGGTGATATTCGCCACGGCCATCCGAGGTGGCGCCGTAGTGCGCCGTGGTCGCCTGGTCTTCCGCTTCGATTTTAGCGTTGGCCACCGCCAGGCCGGATGGGTCATGAATCGTGCCGAACAACTCCGCTCGGCCTGCTTGTGCGAAGCACAGGGCGGCGGAAAGCGCCCAGCCTGCCGAGAGGACGTTTAGTCTGGTGTTCATAAACGACTATGTAAGAGTAACACAACATGCCCGGAATGTCGTTTCCACAAGACGGCATATAATTAAAGCAACAATCACATGGGTGCCCGATACACGCCCGGGGTCTTGTGCGCGGCGATCCTGCTGAGTTCCTGTAGCGCACCGCGAGCGACCAACGCCAAGCTGACAGTAGCGGCCGCGGCCAATCTCATGGACGTCTTCGGTGACGTGGGACGCGGGTTTACGTCGAAGACCGGCGTAGAGGTCGTCTTCAGTTACGGTTCCACGGCGCAATTGGCCACGCAGATCGAGAACGGCGCTCCGTTCGATCTTTTTGCGGCGGCCGATACCGAACACGTAGACTCGCTGGTGGCGGCTGGAAAAGTCATCGCCGTTAGTCGCGCGATCTATGCACTGGGGCAGCTTGCGCTGTGGATTCCCGAAGGAGAAACCGGCGGGGCAGGCGGGTTGGAAGGCCTGGCCGGGCCGCAGATCCGGTTCGTCGCCATAGCCCAGCCGGAGCTGGCGCCCTACGGCCGGGCGACTGTAGAGGTATTGCAGGGCACGGGCCTGTGGGATCGCGTGCAACCCAAGCTGGTCTATGGAACCAGCATCAGTATGGCTAAGCAATTCGCGGCATCGGGAAGCGCGAACGCGGCGTTCACCGCCTATTCGCTAGTGCTGCACGATAAAGGAACAGTGTTGAAAATCGATCCTCATCTCTACCACCCGATTGAGCAGGCGATGGGCATTGTCGCGGCTTCCGCACACCCGGAAGCGGCGAAACAATTTCGGGCGTTTTTGTTAGGCCCCGAAGGGCGCGCCATTCTGGCGAACAACGGATACCTGCTGCCTTAGATTGACAGGGGCGCTGTCCAGGAGTATTTTGGAGTACTTGCGACGCAGACCTCATCTTCTATACGTGCTTCTAGCATTGACGCCGGCGGCGCTGTTCGCCCAGTGGCCGAACTACCCGACCCCGGGAGTCCCGAAGACCGCCGAAGGTAAGCCCAACCTTGCCGGGCCTGCGCCGAGGGCTGCGGACGGACATCCGGATCTCTCGGGAGTCTGGGAGTATCAGCGTCCACCGGGAACGCCCGCGCCGGCCAAGCCCGAGCCGCAAGGGCAAGGTTCGAACGACATCATTCCGTTGTCCGTGCGAACCAGCCAGTTCTGGAACCTGGGCGCATCGTTCAAGGACGGACTTCCTTTCCAGCCGTGGGCAGCCGAGCTGCATCGCCAGCGTGTGGCGTCCAACAGCAAGGACAATCCCGACGCGCATTGCCTGCCGCTGGGCGTGATGCAGCTTCACACGCACGGCCAGCCTCGAAAGATGGTGCAGGCGCCGGGCGTGATCGTCATCATCTATGAAGCCAACGCCGGATTGCGGCAGATCTTCACCGACGGGCGTGCGTTGCCGCAGGACGCCGAGCCGTGGTGGTTCGGCTATTCGACCGGCAAATGGGAAGGCGACACGTTGGTGGTGGAATCGACGAAGTTCCGCGATCTGGGCTGGCTGGATGTCGAAGGCAGTCCGCTGACCGAGACCGGCAAAATCATCGAGCGTTTTCGCCGCCCGGATTTCGGACATTTGCAAATCGAAGTGACCATCGACGATCCGAAGGCGTACACCAAGCCGTGGACGGTCACCGTGTATCAGCGCCTCATGCTGGATACAGACCTGATCGAGTTCATCTGTCAGGAAAACAATAAGGACACGCCGCACATCGTCGGCAAATAGAGCCGGCTTTCCGTACCACAAAACATATCGCTCCGCCATACCGGCTGGACACTAGTACCATTTGCGGTCAATTACGGATAATACCTGCCGCGAACAAAGGGATAGGGCGTATACTCAAACTGCGTCAGAATAATTCCCCAGCCATAAATCCACTCTAGTATCCGAAACCCCTTCCAGGCAACGTCGCCAGCGAAGGACCCGAACTCTAGGCTTTTAGCGGACCCGGCGACGCGTTCGCGCTTATTTACCTGTATATCGGCTGGGCGAAATGAGACGCAGAAAGACAACTTAATGAAGAAGTTTGTAATTCCAACCACCGCTGGTATCGTTCTGATCCTGGCGGCAATTCCGGTTCTGGCAGCGACGCACTACTTCCAGGGCTTCGAAACCGACACCGTCGACTGGAGCGGCGTTACCCGCGTCCCATCGGGAACCAACGGTGTTACTTCGGCGGCAGGAGCGTTCCATGCCCAGGCAGATTTCTTCGCAGCGCCAAGCACATCGGACGCCTTTACCCGCTTTGGAGGCTATGAGTCGACGTTTCCGGCCGGAGGGTATACAACCAGCATGGACGTGTATCTCAACGTCGGGGCAGGCCCCTCGAACGACACGCGCTTCGATTGGTCATCCGCGATCGGCATGCCGGACGGCACCTTCCGCCGCGACTTCGTGTTCAACGCCGGGTTCTACAACGACACAGACGCCACCGGGACCGGTCCTCGCTTTGTCATCAGCGCCAGCAACAACGCTACTCGCAGCGGTGCTTTTCCAAAGAACCCAGGGCGCGATCCGTTCGTGATTACTACGACCGGGTGGTACACGTTCGAGCACCACTTCTATAACGCTGGTTTGGGTGTCCTGGCTGTCGACCTGCGCGTCACTACGCTCGATGGCGCGCCCCTGCACACCTGGCATCTGAGCGACCCGACGGACATAATCGGCTCGACCGTGGGCGGCCACCGCTATGGCTGGCTCGTGATCCAGGAATTTACTGTACTAGCGATCGACAATGTGAGCCTGTTGAGCGTCAACGAGGCCGGCAACACCAGCGCCTGCAAAAATGAAGGTTGGCAACATCTCACGCGCTCCGACGGTTCGATCTTCAAGAACCAGGGCGACTGCATCCAATACGTAAACACGGGTAACTAAGCCCGGCATCGGATCCACCTGTTGCGATGGGAGGCCTGCGCAAGCGGGCCTCGTTGCCGTTGCGTGGATCTTTTAGACTACCTCTGCTTCGCAGCCGAGGAGTGGAGGCGACCGATGAGGGAGCTGAGGCTCAACCCCCGCGCAGGTCCGGAGACCTGCCCCACCTAGTACACGCCGTCGAGAACCGCCTGGCAGACGTATTCCTGCAATTCCCACCCCGGAGCGAGCGTGAACGTCCGCGTGAACGAGTAGGGCTTGGTGAACGCCTTCGCGTCGTCGATCGTCAGCTCGACGTTGAGATGCCCCAGATCGGGCCGCTTGTAGCGCTCGGTCAGATGCATCGCGTCGCTGTGGGGCTTGCCGGTCGAATCCAGCCAGCTCTTATCGTTGAAGCCCACGGTGTCGACCACCAGCGTGTCGCCATCCCATTTTCCGTTCGAGAGGCCGGTCCAGCTTTCGGGCTCGACGTCGAGGTTCGGCTTGCGCCCGTCCAGGAAGAATCGGCGATAGCTATGCGTGTTGCCTTCCCACAGCAACGCGATCATCTTGGGGCCCTGCACGATCTTATAGGGCAGGGGATTGACGCGCACCGCGCCGTCGGGCAGGCAGAATTTTTCGGGATCATCCTTGCCCTTGCTCGCTTTTCTCTCGTCGTAAATCTTCTTGAACGCTGGTTGATACGAAGGATCGCTGGGCAGGTTTGTGCTGGTCGGAACCCACACGCCGGAGAGATCGACGGTGCCGGTGTCCGCATTGCGCGGAGTCGGACCGCTAGGGGGCGTGGGAGCTTTCTTCGCCTGGACGGGAGGCACGCCGTTCACCAGGCGCTTGCTCTGCCCTCCGTCCGAACCCAAAGTCGCATCCAGATGCCCGGGATCCTGATTGTTCTCGTTGCAGACGTACTCGGTCATGTCGAAATCGGTCTCGAGCGTCGTGGTCCGATTGATAACCCAGGGCCCATTCAAAGCGCCGGGGTCCTCGATGGTCACCTTCATCGCCATGTTCCCGTAATCGAGGCGATGGAATTCCTCGGTCAGGTGCATGTCCTTGGTGTGCGGAGTGCCCGCAAAATCGTACCAGGATTTTTCAAAGAAGCTGACCGTATCGACCACCAGAGTGTCCCCGTCCCAGTGGGCGCGGGAGTCGCCGTAAAAGGTCGGCTTCAGGTCCTTGGGGTGGCTGCTGCCATCGACGAAGAACTGGCGATACATGTGGGTGTTGCCTTCAAACAGCATCAGCACCAGCTTGGGCGTGGCGAAGAAAGACGTGTGATACGGAGCCGCGCGGGGCGGGCCGCCGGGCAGGCAGCGCGCTTCGAAATCTTCTGCGCCGCCGTGCGCCCTGTGGTCGGCGACGATCTTGGCCGCCCACGGCTGCATGTTGGGAGCGTCCGCGCCGCTTCCGCCGAATCCGTTCCACACGCCGGTGAGATCGGGCTTGCCGTCGGACAGTCGCGGCAGCGGGCCGGCGGGACCCTTTTTCGCGCCGCGTCCGGGCCCTCTGCCTTTGGCCTGCGGGGGAGGCGCTCCTTTGTCCTGTGCGATAGCCAGAGAGAGGCACGCAAAGGCTGCGGCAGCGACGACAAATATAGTGAGTTTCTTCCGCACGTGGAGTCTCCCGTGGCGCTGATCGTTACTGATTGGCCGGGCCGTTGCCGCCCGACGATCCCGCGAACACGCGGCGGCCGTCCGACAGCACTACGCTGCGCGCGTTGGCGGATTTAGAACCGTCCTTGGCCATGGACCCTTCGACGGTGATCAGGTCGCCCTGCTTCAGGGAATCCTTGCGCCAGCCCTGCTTGAGCAGCACGGGAATCGCGCCCAGCTCGAAGTTCCAGTTGGTCACCTTGCCGTCGGCGTCCTTGACATCGACGTAGAAGCGCGCGTGGGGATTCATCCACTCCATTTTGGTGACCACCCCCGAGATCTTGACGGGTTTGTTGGCGTCGTACTCGGCGGCGAAGGAGTGATGAGCGAGAGCGGGAACAGTGCCGGCGAGAAGACCTACGCCGGTGAGGAAGGCAGCGAGCTTGAATCTCATGATCGTCTCCAAGTTTGGATTGTGGAACTGCTAAACGCGTTAAAATCTATCGACTTACATTACGCCTGCGTGTGCAGGTTGTCAAGGGGATAGGACGACGAGGGAAGGGTCGAGGTTACTCATCCCTCAACGCCCTGGTGGGATCCACCCGTGCCGCGCGCCAGGCGGGTCCGGCGCAAGCCAGAAGACCCGAGACGATCACGATCCCCAGGACGGCGGCCCAGGTCCAGGCATCGGAGAACTGGGTGCCGTATAACTGGCTGGCGATCAGGCGGCGCGCGCCGGCAGCCGCGGCCGCGCCCAGTGCGGTTCCCGCTAAAACAAGAGGGATTCCGCCCCGGCAGACCAGTAATGCGATCGCCTGGCCTGTCGCGCCGACCGCGATCCTGATTCCGATCTCGCGACGTCGCACGGCCACCATGTATGCCAGCAGGCCGAAGAGACCCAGCGCGGCCAGTGCGATGCCTGCGCCCGCGAAAACGCTCATCAGCGACGCAACGAAACGCCTCGCTTTGACGGAGCGGTCGACGAAAGTCTGTAGCGGAACAACGTCGTAGACCGGCTCATCCGGGTCGATCCGCGTCACCATGCGCTGCACGTCTTCTGCGAGCATGTTCACGGGAATTTGGCTGCGGATTACCAGTGTCGTGCCGGGAGTAGGCGTCTGTTGCGCGCTGAAGTAGATGGTCGGGCGATTTTCAATGTCCAGCGCGTTGTTCTTGATGCCGCCGACGACGCCGGCAATCGTGAAGGAGCCCCACGGCATCCTGAGCTGCTGACCAACAGGATCCGCGTTAGCGAAAAAGTTCCGGGCTACGGTATCGTCAACCAACGCGACTGGCTCAGATCCCGGCCGGTCCCGCGTCGCGAAATACCTGCCTCGAAGCAATGGAATGCGCAGGGTCTCGAAGTAGCCGGGGAGCACGTTGTTAATGAGAGCGAACGTGGGTACAGGAGGCTTCGGCTGGCCCGCAATTTCAAAAGTATTGACGTTCTCGCCATAACCGAAGGGCAGAAGCGAGCAGCCGGACACACTTTCCACTCCGGGAATGCGCGCAACATTCTCCAACAGGGCGCTCAGGAAACGCCCCCGCGCTTCGGGAGTCGTATAGCGGATATTCGGCAGCGCGATCTGTATGCTCAGGACGTTCTGAGGGTCGAACCCGAGGGGCACGTTCAAGAGCCGAATGAGACTTTGCACCAGAAGTCCACCACACAGCAGCAACGTCGTGGCGAGCGCCACTTGCGCCACAATCAGGCACTGCTGCCAGGTTCGTTTGCCGGCAGTGCGCTGATGACCACCCGCCTTTAGTGAATCCGCCGCCGGGATCCTGGCCGCCGACCACGCCGGGTACAGCCCGCAGACTAAGCCCGTCACCAGGGACATTGCGATGCCGAACCAGAACACCGGAGCCTCGAATTGCAGCTTGCCGGCGGGTCCATATTCGGACAATAACGATATACCGGCTCGCGCCAGGAGCAAGCCGACGGCGCCGCCACCGATCGAAAGCAACAGGATCTCGGTCAGAAGCTGCCGGACGATTCGTACGCGGCTGGCTCCCAGGGCGAGCCTTACGGACAGTTCGAATTGGCGCTCCGAGGACCGGACCAGCAGGAGTCCCGCGACGTTCGAGCATACGATCAGCAGCAGGCACATCACCGCGGCGAACAGGATGGTCACCCAACGCCGCAGGGATCCATCGTCATCGCGAGCCATGGGCGAAAGGAACATGCTCCATCCGTCACCGGTCGATCGGCGGGCATCCGGATGGTCGTGCGAGGATTGCTCGCTCAGTTCAGCCATGCGCGCCGAAGCTTGATCGAGAGTCACGCCGGGCGCCAGGCGCGCCTCCATTCGCAGGAACACTTGCTGGTGCGTCAACTGGTCCTGCCGGAAGGCGATGGGCACCCACATTTGCGTGACATCGTTAGGGAAGGCGAAGGACTGAGGCATCACCCCGGCGATCTGATAGAGCTGACCGTCGAGCTGCAACGTGCGATTCAAAATATCCGGATCGCCGGCAAGCTCACTGCGCCAGTAGCGTTCGCCAAGAATGACCGCGCGGGGACCTTGGGGACGCTCTTCGTCGGTAGTAAATGTTCGTCCGAACAACGGATGTACGCCTAGCGTGTCGAACAGGCTGGAAGTGACGGCGATCGCGTTGACCTTGACTGGCCGCTCGATCCCGGTACGGGTCAGGTCCAGGAAGTAGTACGCACCCGCATTGGAAAATAGCTCACGATGCTCCCGCAGTTCGACGTAATCGAGCGGCGACGTGCCCATTCGAGGCAGCTGCGGAAAGCGGTTATGTACGACCACCAGCCGATCCGGTTCGGGATATGGCAGCGGCTTTAGAATCGTCGAATAGAGAGCGGAGAAGACTGCGGTAGCAGCAGCGAGCCCCAGCGCCAGGACCGCCACGCAGGTGAGCGAGTAACCCAAGTGTTTTCGCGCCTGCCGGAGCGCGAGCCGTACGTCTGCCAAGATCCCAATCGTCAAATGAGTCCCGTGTCAACCGTTATATACTTCAATTGTCCGGACTTGCAACGTTATGGCAACTCGGCAACTATCGCGTCGACGCTCGACCGTGATCTGCGCGGCGGTGCTCACGGTTTTGGCCGCCGGTTTCATCACGTTCCCGCGATTGGGCGCGCAGGCGCCTGCCAACGCCATCCCGACCACGGGTCCGACGACACTTCCGAATCCGAGGGCGTTTCTCGATACCTACTGCGTCACCTGCCATAACCAGAAGCTCAAGACGGCAGGGCTGATGCTCGACACCGTGGATCTCGCCAATCCTGGCGCGCATGCGGAAGTGCTGGAGAAAGTCATCGGCAAACTGCGGGCCGGTTCGATGCCGCCTCCGGGAATGCCGCGCGCCAACGAAGCGACCTACCACGCGGTTGCGGCCGCGCTTGAAAACGAGATCGACAAAGCCTGGGCGGCGAATCCGAATCCCGGCAGAATCGGCGCGGTGCAGCGCCTCAATCGCTCGGAATACAACAACGCGATCCGCGACCTGTTCGCGCTCGATCTGGACGTGAAGCCTCTGCTGCCGGGCGACGATACCGCCGACGGCAGTTTCGACGATTTCGCGGACACGCTTTCCATATCGACGGCGCACCTGGAGCGATATATGTCGGTGGCTCGCCAGGTCACGCGGCTGGCGACGGGTCTGCCTCCGCCCAAGCCCACTCTCGAGACATTCGAGGTTCCTCTGCACGTGCTTCAGGAAGACCGCATGAATGAAGACCTGCCCTTCGGATCGCGCGGCGGGCTGGCGGTTCACTACGATTTTCCGGTGGACGGCGAGTACCTGATTAAGGTTCGGCTTCAGAGGCAGTATCAGGACTACCTCAAGGGCATGGGCTGGCCGCAGAAAGTCGAAATTCGCCTGGATGGGAAGCTACTGAAGCGATTCACGGTCGGCGGTGCGGGTAAAGGTCGACCGGCCGCATCCAGCTACGCGGGCGATGGCGAGCCCGGTTTTGCCGGCGATCCCGAATGGGAAACGTATATGCAACTCACCGGCGACGCGGGCCTGGAAGTGCGTGTTCCCGTCCAGGCGGGTTCCCGGGTGGTGGCAGTTTCGTTCGTAAGGGAGCTGTGGGAGCCCGAAGGCCTCCCTCAACCCATGCAGCGGGGCCGCGTGATCGCGAACGATCAGGTGTACATGGATTACGCCAACGTGGGCTCGGTCCAGATCGGCGGGCCTTACGATGTGAAAGGTCCCGCGACCAGCACGGCGAGCCGCAAGGCGATTTACGTTTGCCAGCCGCCCAAGGCCGTGTCGGGGCTCGTGGGTGAGCAACGTTCCTGCGCGGCGACCATTCTCTCCAGAATGGCTCGCCTCGCCTACCGGCGTCCGGTGACGAAGGCCGACACGGACACGCTGCTGGACTTCTACGATAAGGGCCGCGAAGACAAAGGCAGTAACGCCGGCGGAAGTTTCGATAACGGCATCCAGTTCGCGCTCGAACGCATGCTGGTAGACCCGGATTTCCTGCTGCGCGTGGTTCGCGATCCGGCCACGAAAGCGGCCACATATCGCCTGGACGATATCGAACTGGCCTCGCGGCTATCGTTCTTCTTATGGAGCAGCATCCCCGACGATCGGCTGCTGACGCTGGCCGAACACAAAGAGCTCAGTAATCCTCAGACTCTGGACAAAGAAGTGCGCCGCATGCTGGCCGATCCGCGCGCCACAGAAGCATTGACGAAGGATTTTGCGGCGCAGTGGCTGAATCTGCGGCAGGTGGAAGATGTGGTCGTCGATCCGATCAAGTATCCCAACTACGATGAGAGCCTGCTGCAAGCGTTCCAGAAAGAGACCGAGATGTTCGTCGGCAGCACGCTGCGCGAGGATCGTCCGGTGAAGGAGTTGCTGGACGCGGATTATACGTTCGTCAACGAACGGCTCGCCCGGCAGTACGGGATTCCAGGAGTCTACGGCAGCCGCTTCCGGCGTGTGACGCTGCCCGATCACAGTCAGCGCGGCGGATTGCTCGCGCAAGGGGCGCTGCTGGTCACTACTTCGTATCCGGATCGAACGTCGCCGGTGCTGCGCGGCAAATGGCTGCTGAATAATATTTTCGATTTGCCGATTCCGCCGCCGCCTCCGGGAGTGGATACGAATCTTGTGAACAAGCCGGGAGCGACGCCGGCGTCGATGCGCGAGAGGCTGGCGCAGCACCGGCAGAGTGCTTCTTGTAACACTTGCCATTCGGTGATCGATCCACTGGGCTTCGCACTGGAGAATTTTGACGTGATCGGGGGATGGCGGACGGTGGACGAATCGGGCAAAGCGGTGGACGCGAGCGGGGCGACCTCGATCGGCGTGAGCGTCAACGGGCTGCCAGGGTTGCGCAAACTGTTGCTGGGCGAGCCCGAGCAGTTTCCGCGCACGGTTACGGAAAAGCTTCTGGCGTATGCACTGGGCCGGCGGCTGGAATACAACGACCGGCCGGCGGTGCGCCAAATTGTTCGCGACGCGGCGGGGCAGGATTATCGCTGGTCCTCGTTGATTGTGGGGATCGTGAAGAGCCCGCCCTTCTTGATGGGAGCGGCATCGAACTGAGGTAAGGAGACGACAGACATGGCTTTTCTGACTGCGAAATCATTGCCGCGGCGGACGGTGCTGCGCGGGCTGGGCGCTAGCGTAGCACTGCCGTTCTTGAATGCGATGGTGGCTCCTCTGCGCGCTGCTGCGAAGCCGGCGCATCGCTTCCAGGCGTTCTATGTGCCGAACGGAATGGCGATGGAGTATTGGACGCCTAAGGGTGAGGGGAGCGCTTTCGCGTTCTCGCCGATTCTGCAACCGCTGGCGGCATATCGCGACCAGGTGCTGGTGCTGTCGGGGATTAAGTCGAGCTGGAACTATATTCACGCAGGCGCATCGGGATCGTTTCTGACGGGAACCACGCGGGGCGGTCGCAACGAGGTAGAGATCATTGCGGACGTTTCGATGGACCAACTGCTGGCGCGGCATTTCGCCAAGGACACACAGGTGGGGTCTCTGGAACTCTCGATGGACGCTCCGGCCAATGCGGGCGCGTGTACGGGAAATTTGAGCTGCGTATACACGCACACTCTTTCCTGGCGCAGTCCGACGCAGCCACTGCCGACGGAGTGGAATCCGCGGGTGGTTTTCGAGAAGTTGTTTGGCGATAGCGGTAGTACCGATCGCGGAGCGCGGGAAGCGCGCATGCGCCAGCACAAGAGCATGCTCGATTCAGTCAGCGAGAAGCTGGCGACCTTGAAGAAAGAGCTGGGGCCGCGGGATCAGGTTAAGGTCGATGAATACACGGAGGCGATTCGTGATGTGGAGCGCCGAATTCAGCGGGCCGAAGAACAGGGCGGGATCGAGTTACCCAGGATGGAACAGCCGCTGGGGGCTCCCCCGGTGTTCGAAGATCACTTGGCTCTGATGTACGATTTGCAGCTCCTGGCGTTTCAGTCAGACCTCACGCGCGTCATCACGTTCATGCTCAGCAAGGAGCAGAGCGCGCGGCCCTATCCGCAGATCGGCGTGCCGGAAGCGCACCATCCGCTCTCGCACCATAACGATCTTCCGGAGTTGGTGGCCAAGATGTCGAAGATCAATACTTATCATGTGCAGCTCTTCTCGCAGTATTTAGCTAAGCTGCGTGCGACTGCGGATGGCGATGGATCTTTGCTGGACCACATGACGATCCTCTATGGCGCGGGGATTTCGAACAGCAACCGGCACTCTGGCGACAACCTGCCGCTGCTAGTAGTGGGCGGCGGGGCGGGGCGGCTGAAGAGCGGGCGGCACATTCAGTACTCCGGCAAGCCGTCGAATGCGAATTTGCTCGTTACGCTGATGGACAAGCTGGACGTGCCCGTGGAGAAGCTCGGCGGGAGCACTGACAAGTTGCCGCTCGATACGCTGTCCGGAGTTTAAACGATGATGATCCGGTGGATTCCAGCGGTCTTCGCGGTGTTCCTGATCGGTGCGGGAACGGGCCAGCCTCTGGTGGAGGCGACTAAGAATGCGAACAAAGATGCCGTGCGCGCGTTGGTCCAGAAAAAGGTAGACGTCAACGCTGCTGAGGCGGATGGGTCAACGGCATTGCATTGGGTTGCTTATCG
>DASYSG010000044.1:0-62417 GCA_036003585.1 Bryobacteraceae bacterium
CGTTGGAGACGGCGGCTCGCACTATGGCAGTCTGACCGGAACTTCGGCTCCCGCTACGGGAGCGTGGAACCATATTGTGGTGGTGAGTTCGGGGTCGTCCGCGAGCGTCACACTCACGCAGTATCTGAATGGCGCAGCCAATGGGGCCACCGCCTTCACCAACTTCACCGCGGCCGACACCAACAACAGCATCAAGATCGCTTCCCGCAACGATCTTGTCACCATGTTTAAGGGAGGCATGGATGAAGTCCGCATCTCCTCTACTTCCCGCTCGGCGGGCTGGATCGCCACCGAGTACAGCAATCAGAACTCTCCCTCAACCTTCCTCGCGATCGGCGCCCAGGAATCGAATGGCGGCTGATAAGCAGCGGCAGGAACCCACACCCGGACTGCGTCGGCGAGGAATCAGAACGTCATACGCAAGACCATTTGCCCTTGGCGCGGAGCTTGGCCGGTCACCGTGTAATTGATCGCGCCGAACCCGGTATTCGGAGAAGCGCCGGAGCCCCGCACTTGCGTGGCCTTAGCGTTCGTCACGGTGGGATTGGCGGCTTGGGCCCGGTTCAGGACATTTGTGAATTCCACGCGAGCCTGGAACGTCAGGCGCTCCCCAACCTGGAAGTTGCGGCCGAAGTTCATCGCTTCGCTCGGCCGCCGCTGGTAGCGGTAGTCGCTGTAAAAGGGAGCCGATACGCCCCACTGGCCCGCAGCCGGATCGGTCCACGCCAGTGGATTCAGCACGAAATCCGACCGTGGATCCAAATGGCTGTTCAGGTCCTTCAGGAACAGCGGCTGGCCGGGTACCCGGTTGGCGTACGTGTTCTGGAACAAAACAGTACCGAGATTATTCTGGGCCCCCGGAACAGGGATCGGGAAGCCGCTCGCGTACTTCAGAATTCCGCCAACTTGCCAATCGTAGAGAGCGTAGGCGAGGAACTTGTTGACTCCATGCATACGCGGCACGTTGTAGGTGAAGGCGATCACGCTTTGGAGCGGCTGATCCGCAGGATCCAGTACTTGGTTGTTCGCAGCGCGGTTCCAGACGTCGTTGATACTCGTACCGAAGACCAGACTCTTCTGGTAGGTAAACGCGTAAGTGAAGTCGATCCCGTGCGAGAGTCGCTTGGTCACCTTGGCCTGCAGCGAGTTGTAGGAGGTTGTCCCCAGGGGCGCGAATTGAGGGGTTAGACCGCTGCTGAATTGCGGATAGGGCCGCAGCGCCTGGGCTAAGGTTGCATTCGACGGGAAGCCCGAGAACGGCAGTCCAAAGCCCCGATCCTTTACCGCCGCCGATCCTATCTGCGAATTCAACAGCGTGACATCTGCGGGATTGTTGATGTCGATCTTCAATGCCTGCAGAGTGGAGGGCTGAAGGGTGTTGTAGCTCACCGCAGCCCCAGCCGTCCACCATACGCCGACATTGCCGACGTAAGAGGCTTCGACCACCAGGTCGCGGAAGATCTCGCGCTGCAGGCCGATGGACCACTGGAGCTGGCGCGCCGGGCGTGCGGCGTTCTGGTCGAATACATTCGCAGGGCCGGCTCCCGGGCTCCGGCCGAAAACCGGATAGTAGTTGGGATTGAAGTTGGGCCAGGCGATCTGCTGGTAGGTCGCCTGCACGCCGGTTCCCAGCACCATCGCGGGTTCCCCAAACGACGGAGAGGTGAACGGATTGTTAGATCCGAGCGAGCGCCCCGCGATGCCGATTCTGGCCGAGGTGTTATACATCAGCCCGATGCCTCCGCGGACTACCGTTTTCCGGTCGATTTGATATGCCGCACCCAGCCGCGGGCCCCAGGCGTATGGATAGTTCGGCGCAAATCTGCATCCGCAAGTGGCTTCATAGGTCACTGCGCCCGGATGCCCCCCGGCCGAGGCGTTGGGCGCCCGCGGGTCCAACGTCGGATAGCGGCCGTATTGTTCCTTCTGATAGGTCGAATAGTCCCACCGCAAGCCGTAGTCCAGCGTGAGTTTCCGGCTGACCTTCCAGGTGTCTTGCGCGAAGAATCCCAGAGAATGAGTGCCCAGTTTCGCGTTGGCCGGCGACGAAGTGTTTCCTTGGTCCACCTGGCCCAAGAGGAAACTCGCGAACGGGAATCCCAGGGTGTTGCCGGCGAGCGTGGCGCTGTTCAGATACGGCAGCGCCGTCTCGTTCGCACTGAACGCGAAGTAGCCGTTCAAGTTCACCAGGTTATAAGCTGGGAAACCATCGACGCGCAGTTCGCCGCCAAACTTGTAGGTGTGGTTGTCTTTCACCCAAGTCAAACTCGCGATCGCGGTGGGTCTCTGGTTCTTGGTCAACGTCGTCCCGTTGAAGCTGGCGTTCCCGAGGTCCGACAAGCCGCCCTGCGCGTTGCTCATGCCGGTGCCGGGCGCCAGGTTATTGCTGCCGAAGTGCGGGAACGTGGAGCCCTCGCCGTGAAAGAACGGACCCTTTAAGCCCAGCTCGGCGGTCGCGTCGTAGGGGGTGTTGGCTGCAAACGCCAACTGTCCGATGGTGGCGTCCTGATATCCCACGCCCAGATGCAGCAGCATGGTGGGCGTAATCGTCCGGTCGTAGTTCAGGCGGTAGTTCTTGTTGATCCAGTCGGAGTTTGTGCCGGCGGAGATCAGGGTGGGAAATCCTTCGCCCGTATCGATCGGGCTGCGCTGGGTGGTTCGCGAGAAGAAGAAGTTCAGCTTGTTGGAAGCGTTGATATTGTGGTCGATCTTGAAAGAAGGCAGGTACTGTTTGCTGGCGGTTAAGTAGGGGTTGTTGTAGTTCTGAATCAGACCTGCCAGATTGGCTTTGGGAACCAGCGTCAGCAGTTTGGCCGAGACCGGATCGAATTGGGCGGGCTGAATCTGGTTGTTGACGAAGGGATTGCGGAGCACCTGGCCGGCCGCGTTGGTGAAATTGCTGGCCGGGTCATAAACCTGGTCCTGGAGGATGGGGCGGCCCGCGACGTCAGTGCCTAACTGCTTGGTTCCTCCTCCCGGCCCCACCGCCAAGGCCGCGCTCAGGTCGCCCAGGCGATACGCGTCCGTCGGCACCGTGTTGAAGGTGGTCAGGACCGTGCCCTCTTGCGGGCGCGTCTCGTAGCTGAAGAAGAAAAAAGTCTTATCGTGGCCGTTGTAGAGTTTGGGGATCGCGACCGGTCCGCCGATGGTAAAGCCCCAATCGTAGTTCGAGGTGGGCGACTTCAGCTTGGTGTAAGGTTGAGCCGCATAGAGGGTGTCGGTGGAATAGTAATCGAAGGCGCTGCCGTGAAACTGGTTGGTCCCCGATTTCATGTTGACGTTGAATATGGCGCCGCCGGCCTGCCCCAGTTCCGCGGCGAAGTTCGAGGTCTGGATCGAATACTGCTCAATCGCATCCACGCTGGGCTGCACCTGCGTGACCAGCAGATTGCCCAGAGTATAAGTGTTATCCATACCGTCGATGCGCAGATTGTATCCGTCAGTGGGCGTTCCGTTGATCTTGACGCCGCCAAAGAAGCCTTCCGAGAAGGAGACGCCCGGCATCAGTACGGCCGCGGTGCGGACAATGTTGCGCACGCTGCCCATGTTGCCCACCGGCAGATCGTTCAATCGGTTGGTGTTGACGTTATAGCCGACCTCGGAACTTTCGGTGATCAGAAGTGGAGCGGCCTCGGTCACCGTGATGGATTCCGCGGCCGTGCCGACCTCCAGCGCCCCATCGATTCTGAGGATCTGGCGGGCGCCGACATCGAGCGGCCCGCGTTTGAAGGTTTTGAAACCTGGCGCGGCAAACGTGACTTCGTAGTTGCCGGGCGGCAATTCCGAAAGCGTGTAATTGCCGGTACTGGTGCTTGCGGTTTTGTAGAGCCCGCCGGAATCAATGTTTTTGCCTTCCACCGCAACGCCGGCGACCACGGCGCCCACCGGGTCAGTGACGGTTCCCGTAATGCTTCCGCGATTGCCTTGAGCAAGAGCGGACGCGATTCCCAGCAACGACAACAAAAGCAGTTTACCCCTCTGCATGTGCCCCCCTCACCTAAACTGTTGGGCGCCGCCTTGCTGCGCCGCGATCAGGGCGATTTTATCAAGAACGTCAGCGGTGTCAAGCCCCCCATGCGCAGTAGGTCTGGTGACGGTAGATGTCTTAGAATCGTCTTCTACGATTTCGTGGATGCTGCGGTCGGCGGGATGACCGCAGGCTGCGCCATGCCTTCTTAGATACAGTCAACGCGCGCCCGACGCACGGGTTCGTAACCCTTATCGCCCTGCAAAATCGTTCCGTATCACCGTGCCGCCCTTCATCACAAAGTGCACGCGCTCCATTTCGGAGACATCTGCCAGCGGATTTCCCGAAACCGCGATGATATCGGCGAACTTGCCTTTCTCGATGGTCCCGATATCCTTTTCGATTCCGTAGTTCAGCATGTGGGCCGCGTTGAGATACGCAGTTTGCAGCGCCTGTGCTGGCTTCAATCCCCATTTGGCGTAAAAAGCAAACTGATTGGCCTGCTTACCATGCGGGACGGCGTCCGAAGTAGCACCGCTACCAAAGACGATAGGTACCCCCGCGGCGACCGCGCGCCGGATAGCTTGCTCGGCCAGCTTCATGCGGGAGTTCCGCCCGCCGGTCGCTTCCAGGTCGCCTTTTTCCAGCGCAATCAGATCATCCAGTGTGGCGACAAACGGAAGCTTTTTTTGCAGCAGGACCTGGATCCCATCCTGATCGAGTTCGAGGAGGTGGTTGGGAGCGTCCACGCCGGCGTTGATACAACTAGCCATGCCTTCGCCGCCGTAAGTATGGCACGCGACTTTAAGGCCCAGGCGGTGCGCTTCGTCCACCACGGCCTGCACCTCTTCGAAGGTCAGAGAAGGCGAATTGATCAGGGTCGCGTCGGGAGTCCACATGTGCATCGTCCCGGCGAAATCCTGCGTGGTGTAGATTTTCACCCAGTCCACGCCGTGTAGCTTGGCTTCCCGCACGGCCGCGCGGGCGAGCCATGGACCATTGACGTTCTTATTTTCTATGAAGCCTTCCTGGAAGCGGCCCGTGCGGATATCCGGGTAATAATTCGTCGCGCGAGGATTGAGCGATTCGCCCGCCACTTGCAGGCGCGGGCCCTGGACCCGCCCGGAATTGATCGCATCGCGGATGTCCACCGTGTTGTAGCCGCCGCGCGAATCCATATCGAGTCCTGTGGTGAAGCCTGCTGCGAGGTCAATCTGAGCATTGGCCAGTGCGATCAGCGTGCGCTGCGCTTCGGTCTCTCCTCCCGTGTTGATGTGGACATGTGCGTCGATCATGCCGGGCATGACGGTCGCATTCGAGAGGTCGATCACGCTCGCCGCCTGAGGAATGGCAACGCCCGAGCCCACTTCCACAATGCGATCGCCTCGTACGATCACCACCTGATTGGTGAGCATCATGCCTGAACGAGCGTCGAACAGCCGCCCGGCGCGGATGGCGATTAACTGGTCACGGGGCGCGAGGTATTTTCCTGCCGTTTGAGCATGCCCTGACAGAGCTGCCAATGCAGCAAAGACCAGAACAGAAACTTTCCGGTGCCCGTTCATGGAGTTTTCCTCCTGTACCCCAGCGCAGTCGCTGGCAACCTAGGCAGTCTACACGAAACTCGATGACAGGTTAAGCGTTGATTCAGTAATCCACATCGACAAAGTCGCACACTCGCAGAGCTCAACGGTTGTGTCCAGTCGTTGACGTGTTCGACAAGTCGTAGGCCGCTCGTGGCCGACAATGCAATCGGCTGCAATGTCCGCAGCCGTGATGTAAGCTTACCCTGTGAGGGAGCCTACGCGAAGACCGTGCCTTGCAGCCGTAATCATCGCGATCGCTCTTTCTGGCCAAGGATTGCCGGCCCAGACACCCACCAGGATCGACTTTGCGCGCGACGTCCAGCCGCTGTTTCGCACCTACTGCTATGGCTGTCATGGGCCGGCGCTCCAGAGCCGTGGCTTCCGGCTGGACCGGAGGCGGGACTCGATGCCCAATCGCGTGGGTGCTAATGGAGCACGCGTGGTTCCCGGCAATAGTGCTGCCAGCCGTGTCTACATCAGAGTGGCCGGCAGCCAGGCGGGATTGCAGATGCCGCCGACCGGAGCGTTGAGTCCAGAGCAGATCGGGATCATCAAAGCGTGGATCGATCAGGGCGCCGAATGGCCGGATGAGCTGGCGGGAGACACGCCGGCGCCAGCCCAAGATCCGCGGGCTACGCAGTTAATGGACGCGCTCCGCCGGGGGGATTGGGCAGTATTCGAGAAACTGCTGCGGGCGAATCCGAACGCCGCCCAAGCCAAAGGATCTGGCGGCTCCACGCCGTTGATGTTCGCCGCCCTTTACGGAAACGCCCGTTCCGTTGGTCTCCTCCTGGACCAAGGCGCCAAGCCTGAGATTCGTAATGAGGCGGGCGCGACAGCGCTGTTGTGGGCCGTGGACGATCCGGAAAAGGTGCGGATCTTACTGGAGCACGGAGCGGACGCAAACGCCCGTTCCGAAGATGGCGTGACTCCATTGTTGCTGGCAGCGAGCCGGTTTGGATCCAGCGAGGTGGTTCGACTGCTGCTCGATCACGGGGCCAAGCTGGAGGGCCAGCCAGTGCTGTCCAGGGCTGCTTCCACCGGTGACGAAGCGGTCATGCGGATGCTCATCGATCGCGGCGCGGACAGGAAACCGCTTCCGCAGGATCTCGCACTGCGATCCGGCTGCGCGCCGTGCATCGATCTATTACTGCAATCCGCCGATCGCGCGGATCTGAGCCGGACGCTGGTAGCCTCCGCTCGATTTGGCGATTCCAAGGCAATCCGAATGCTGATCGATCGTGGCGCGGACGTGGATGGCGAAGCCTTGAGACTCGCGGCCGCTTCCGAGAAGATTCCGCTCGAAGGAGTCCGGGATCTGCTGGATCGCGGGGCCAACGACGAAACGGCGTTGGGACTGGCAAAGCGGCTCGGCGACACGCCTGTGGTGGCGGCGCTGAGAAGCATCGGCCCGGAGGGGGCGGATACACCGAGTGCAACGTTGATCAAGCCGGCAGCGGTCCGATCGGCGCGCGCCGCGGTGGAAAAGAGTCTTCCCCTGCTCCAGCATGCGGACGGTGTATTTTTCGAAAAGGCAGGCTGCGTTTCCTGCCACAACAATAGCCTTTTCCAGATGACGATCTCAGCGGCACGCAAGAACGGATTTTCCATCGACGAGCGGAGGGTGCAATCGCAATTGCAGGGCATGGGCGTGTACCTGGAAAGCTGGCGCGAGCGTGTCTTGCAGGATATCCCGATTCCGGGTGCGGTTGACACCGTCAGCTACATTCTGTCCGGCCTCGCGGCCGTGAATCGTACCCCGGATCCAGCAACCGACGCCTTGGCGCGGTTTGTGATGCGCCGTCAGGCAGGGGACGGAGGATGGCGGATTGCCACGCAGCGGCCGCCCATCGAATCGAGCGACTTCGAAGTCACCGCAATGGCTCTCCGGGCGCTTCAAGCGTACGCGCCTAATCCGCAAAAGGAGGGTTACGCGAGGGCCGTTCAGAGGGGCGCAATCTGGCTGAGCCAGGCACAACCGAAGACCACTGAAGATCGCGTGTTTCGATTGCTGGGTCTGGGATGGGCGCATTGGAACAAAGGGGACATTCGAAAGGCCGCGCGCGACCTGATGACACTGCAAAGGCCGGATGGTGGTTGGGCCCAGCTTTCCTCTCTCGCCAGTGATGCCTACGCCACCGGGCAGGCGCTGACGGCCCTGGCCGAGGCCGGGGGGTTGCCAGTGAGGGACCGCGCCTACCAACGGGGAGTCCAGTTTCTGCTGAATACGCAGCTCGAAGATGGATCGTGGCTCGTCACAACCCGCGCCATTCCCAGCCAGCCTTACTTCGACAGCGAGTTCCCTCACGGCCCCAATCAGTTCATCTCCGCGGCAGCGACAAATTGGGCCACCATGGCACTGGCGCGGTCGGCACAAAATCAAGGGCGCCTAAAATAGCTTTCTACAATGATAACGGCCAGGAGTACAGCACGCGAGCCGCGATCGAGAAGGCCCAGGTGGGCACAATTCTGGGCACAGTCCGATTCTGAACACAAATTCTCAGATCGCTAAACTGCCCATAACTAACTGAACAATGGAAGGTTAGTGGTGCGCCCGGCATGACTCGAACATGCGACCTTCTGGTTCGTAGCCAGACGCTCTATCCAACTGAGCTACGGGCGCGCGCGGTGAGACTCTTTGAACTTACCACAGGTTCCGCGCGCTCACCAATATGGAAGCGGCTCCGGGAGCTTCGACCCGCAGGAGCACGTGCCCGCGCTCCGCTCATGATCCGTCATACGATGGCATCCGTCACACCGAACCCAGCGCGTGTTGATCCGCTCCGGCACCCACACGCTGGTGAACCCACCCGAGGCGAGTTCCGTGCCGAAGAACTTCTTCATCGCCTCCGCATGCGCCCCGCCCGCCAGCAATTGGCGCGGGTCCTTCGGGTTCTCCCAGGCCGTGACCGTCACCATCCGCTGTCCTACGGTCGCGCCGACCCAGCCCAGGAACCCATTCATCGCCAGCATCTCCTGCACGATGCCCTGGGACTGCTGCGCCACGGCCTGAATCTCTTCGGGTGACCGGGCCTCCAGGACGGTAATGCTGAACGCGCCCGGTTTGACGTTCTTACCTCCCCAGACTCTGGTCGAATTGCCGAACGCAAACGGGCCGATCTCGTGCGGCTGCACCAGGACCTGCAGACCGAGCTGTTCCGGCACAGCCCGCGAATCGAAATATCCGTCCACGGTTTGAATCTTGCCGCCGTTCTTGTCCACCGTGACGCGGATGAAATCGGCGCCTGATACCGTGACCGATTTCCCCGTTGGCGGAAGCCCCATCATGGAACCGGTGTTGGTGCCGCGCATGATCCACTGCGCCGCGACCAGATCCGGACCCGCGGCCCCGGCGCTGGCGATCTCAAACGACAGATCGGGAAACGCGGCCCACAGACCGTTCATATATCCTTTTAGAGCTTCGCCGCGCAGGCGGCCGCCGCTCGCAGGATCGCAATACGTTCCGTCCGCGGAAAATGTCGCCAGCACGGCATCCGCGTCGCGGCGGTTCCAGGCATCGAAATATCGCTGAACACAAGCATTAAGAGCTTCGAGCTCGAGAGCTTCCATTTCGTCCATGTTACACTGAAGTTTCCCCCACTTCTTATGCGATTCGGCGTCGTCGTGTTTCCGGGAAGCAATTGCGATCATGACGCGTGGTACGCGGTCTCGCAGAACCTGGGCCACCAAGCCGACTTCGTCTGGCACGATTCCACTTCCCTGGGTAACGCCGACGCGGTGATTCTGCCGGGAGGCTTCTCCTACGGCGATTACCTGCGCTGCGGCGCCATCGCGAAATTTTCGCCGGTCATGGCTGCGGTGAAGAAATTCGCGCAGCAGGGCGGGCTGGTGCTGGGCATCTGCAACGGATTCCAGATTCTGGTCGAAAGCGGCCTGCTTCCCGGCGCGCTTCTGCGTAACCGGAATCTCCGGTTTGTATGCCGGCCGGTCACACTCCGCGTGGAAACCACCAGCACGCCGTTTACCTGCGCCGCCACGAAGGGACATCTCATCAAAGTCCCGGTCGCCCATGGCGAGGGATGTTACTTTGCCGATCCACGCACGCTCGATGCGCTTGAGGCCGAGGATCGTGTCGTGTTCCGCTACATGGATAACCCCAACGGCTCGCTGCGCGATATCGCCGGCATCTGTAGTGAGGGCCGCAATGTGATGGGCATGATGCCGCATCCCGAGCGCGCCGCCGATCCGTTGCTGGGATCTACCGACGGGCGGGTCGTTCTCGAATCGATGATCCGGTCGATGGTTGCGGCACACGCATGAGCGACTCGGTATGAGCGATTTAGCCCCCTCCGAGTTAGAGAAGGTTCGCACGATTCTCGGCCGCGAGCCGAATCAAACTGAAAACGGCATCTTCACAGTGATGTGGAGCGAGCACTGCTCCTATAAGAGCTCCCGCCTGCATTTGAAGAAGCTGCCGACACGCAGCGATCGCGTCCTGGTGGGTCCCGGAGAAAACGCCGGGATCATCGACATCGGCAACGGGTGGGCCATCGCTTTTAAGATCGAATCCCACAACCACCCGAGTTTTATCGAGCCCTTCCAGGGTGCGGCCACTGGAGTCGGCGGCATTCTGCGCGATATTTTCACCATGGGGGCGCGCCCTATCGCGGTCCTGGACGCTATCCGATTCGGCCCGTTAGACGATCCCGAATGGGGCGATCGCAACCGCCGGATCCTCGAAGGCGTGGTGGAAGGGATCGCACATTACGGCAACTGCTTCGGCGTGCCGACCGTCGGCGGCGAGTGTGTCTTCGAGCGCTGCTACAACGGCAATCCCCTTGTTAACGTCTTTGCACTGGGAGTTTTTCGTCACGATGAGATCTTTTTCGGGCGCGCTTCCGGCATCGGCAACCCGGTAATCTACGTGGGCGCCAAGACCGGGCGCGACGGGATTCACGGCGCGTCCATGGCCTCGGCCGAATTTACCGAGGAATCGAAACAGAAGCGTCCCAATGTGCAGGTGGGCGATCCGTTCATGGAGAAGCTGCTGCTCGAAGCCTGCATTGAGGCGATGCATACGGGCGCAGTGGTCGGTATCCAGGACATGGGCGCGGCAGGTCTGACCTGCTCAACCTGCGAAATGGGAAGCCGCGCGGAAACCGGAGTCGAGATCGATCTCGCGCTCGTACCGCAGCGCGAATCCGGCATGACCCCGTACGAGATCATGCTGTCCGAATCCCAGGAACGCATGCTGCTGGTCGCGGAAAAAGGCCGCGAGGAAGAAGTCTTCGCGGTTTTCCGCAAGTGGGGCTTGGACGCGGTGACCATCGGCGAAGTGACCGGCGACGGAAAATTGCGCGTGAAGGATCACGGAGTAGTGGTCGCGGAGATTCCCAATCGCGAGCTGGCCGACGAAGCTCCTCTATATGACCGACCGCACGGTGTCGCGCCGTATCGTCCCGCTCCCATGGAAGCGCCGGATATTGTGCGCAGCCGCAACTTGAACGACGACCTGCTCACGTTGCTCGCGTCCGGCGATTTGTGTTCCAAGCGCTGGATCTGGCAGCAGTATGACCAGTCGGTTCGAACCAACACGCTGCAGGGTCCGGGCGGCGACGCAGCCATCGTGCGGATAAAAGAAACCGGAACCAGCGTGGCGATGTCGGTGGATGGAAACGGCCGGTACTGCGCGTTATCGCCGCGAGAAGGTGCGCGCTTGCTGGTCGCCGAATGCTGTCGAAATCTGTCCGCGGTGGGCGCGACACCCGTGGCGGCGACCAATAATCTGAACTTCGGCAATCCGGAACGGCCGGAGATCATGGCGCAGTTGGTGGAAGCGATCGAGGGGATCTCCGAGGCTTGCAAGCATTTCGAGACGCCGATCACCGGCGGCAATGTGAGCCTGTATAACGAAACTCTGGGCGAAGCCATCTGGCCGACGCCCGTGATGGGCATCGTGGGACTCTTGAAAACCGCGCCTCCGGTGACGATTCCTTTTAAAGAAGAAGGCCGCACGGTAATGCTGCTGGGCGGGCTTGGATCGGTGGACGCGACGCGTTTCGGCGGCACACAATACGCGAAGGTCGTTCTAAACAAGATGTGGGGACTGCCGCCCGCACTCGACATGGACTACGAAAAACGCGTCCATAGCGCGATTCGCGAGACGATCGCCCAAGGGCTCGCGGAATCTTCGCATGATGTGGGCGACGGCGGACTGGCAGTGGCACTGGCGGAGTGCTGCGCGGAGGGCTTCGGCGCGGCGATTACCATCGAGACCGGAATGCGGCCGGAATTCGCGCTGTTCCACGAGGGTCCCTCTCGAATCCTGCTGTCCACCAGCGCGCCTGAGGCCGTGGAAAAGATCGCCCGCGAAAACAATGTCGAGTGCCTTCGTTTGGGCGTTACAATGAAAGAGAAGCTACAGATCCGTAACAGTTCCGAGACGTCGTCTGAAATGTGGATCGATTGCCATGTCGGTCGGCTTCGCGAAGTTTGGGAAAACGCTCTTGAAAATCTGCTGAGTCCGATTCCAGTCGGGTAAGGAGATCATGTTCGACGAACTCCATGAAGAGTGCGGAGTCTTCGCGATCTACGGGCATCCCGAGGCCGCGAATCTGGCCTACCTGGGTCTCTACGCCCTGCAGCATCGCGGTCAGGAAAGCGCCGGCATCGCCTCGAGCGACGGCCGCGTGATCCACACCCATCGAGGTATCGGGCAAGTGGCGGATCTATTCACTCCAGAAGTGCTGGGCGGGTTACCCGGCGAAATGGCCATCGGCCACACGCGCTACGCCACCGCAGGCGATAGCGGAGTGCTCAACGCCCAGCCCTTCACGGTCAATTGCAACAAGGGACGTATCGCGGTGGCTCACAACGGCAACATCACCAACGCCGCTGAATTGCGCCGGGAGCTGGAGCGCGAAGGATCGATCTTCCAAGCCAACAGCGATACCGAGGTGATCCTGCATCTGGTTGCCCGGTCGCGTGAAAAAACTCTGCCCGCCGCGCTGCGCGAAGCACTGCTGCAACTGGAAGGGGCTTTTTCACTCGTGTTTCTGGCGGAGGACCGCATCCTGGTCGCGCGCGATCCGCATGGCTTCCGGCCGCTGGCAATCGGCCAGATGGAAATGTCCGGAGGCCGGACCTGCAACGTCTTCGCATCGGAAACCTGCGCGTTCGACCTGATCAATGCCGTGTATCTGAACGATGTGGAACCCGGCGAAATGGTGATCGTGAGTCCGGAAGGGCTGACGCGCGAACGCTACGCTCCCGTGCGCGACCACGCACACTGCGTTTTCGAGCACGTCTATTTTTCGCGCCCCGATTCGATCGTCTTCGGGCGTCCCGTGCAGCAATCGCGCGAGATGCTGGGACGGTTGCTCGCGCGGGAACATGCGGTGGACGCCGACGTCGTGGTTCCGGTCCCCGATTCGGGAGTCGCCGCCGCGATCGGTTACTCCTCGGAATCCGGTATACCGTTCCGTCACGGGCTGATCCGCAACCATTATGTAGGCCGTACGTTTATCGAGCCTTCTCAGGCCATCCGCGACTTCGGCGTCAAGCTCAAGCTCAACCCGGTGCGGCATCTCCTCGAAGGCAAGCGCGTGATCCTGGTGGATGACTCCCTGGTCCGCGGGACCACCTCGCGCAAAATTGTCCGCATGGTGCGCGGGGCCGGCGCTCGCGAAGTCCACATGCGGATTTCGTGCCCGCCGACGGTTTCACCTTGCTTCTATGGAGTCGATACGCCCAGCCTGGGCGAGCTCATCGCGGCGAATCATTCCGTCGAGGAGATCCGCCGTTTTGTGGAAGCCGATTCGCTGGGCTATCTTTCGCTGGGAGCGCTACGAAACGCCGTCCAGGACGATAATCAGGATTATTGCTACGCCTGCTACACCGGCAACTATCCTACCGAACTGATCAACATCGAAGAGCTGATGACATCCCGCGATCGCCGCAACTAGTCATCTGTTTGGCCTACGCCTGTGTTAAGCTACCTCCCGAGGTGGCCCTTCATGACCTTCAAGAAACTCGGTTTGCTGGCGATCTTCGCAGTTGTTCTCGCCTCAGCTTATTTCGCGTTCAACTTATCCGCGCAGGCGCCCGCTCCAGGACAGGGCAAGGGCAAACAGGGCGGCGCGCCGAAGATATACAACACCGCCAAACAGAAGCTCCTCGAAGGCAAACAACTCGTCGGCGTCACCATCTTTTCTCCTGATCCCAACATTTATTGCGCCGCCGCGAACTCGGGGTACGACTTTACCTGGATCGAGATGCAGCATAGCCCGCTGACCTTCGGCGACGTCGCAAAAATGATTTATGCCTGCCGTGGCGCATCGGCCATGCCGTTTATCCGCGTGCCGGACGCAACGGAAAGCGATATTCAGAAGGCCACCGATATCGGCGCTCTCGGGATCATCGTGCCGACGGTTGACACGGTGGAGAAAGCTGAAGCCGCGGTCAAATGGTCCCGGTATCCTCCGCAAGGGCGCCGCAGCCAGGGGAACGGCCAGTATGGCGCTCTGTGGGGCAACGATTATCGCCAGACTGCGAATGACAACATGGTCGTGGTCGTGATGATCGAGACTCCCATCGGCGTGGCCAATGCCGAAAAGATCGCCTCGGTTCCGGGAATCGACGTGATCTTCGCGGCCAGCACGGATCTTGGAAACTTCTCCGGAACCCGGCAGGGGCAGCCCGAATACGAAGCCATGGTCACCAAGATTCACGATGTCGTGCTGGCGCATCACATCGCCCTGGGCGGCCCGCAAGCCTGGAAGGATCGTCCGGAACGGCCGGGCTTCACCTTCTTTCAGGCGCCCGGCGAGACGAACCTGATTCAGTTAGGCGCGCGGGTGAATCTGGGCGCCGCACCGGCCGCCGGACGCGGTCCAGGACCAGGACGCGGCACTGGCGTCGCACCGATTGAAGGTCAAGAAGGACGCTAAGAGAATCGGCGTTACTGCTGGGGCGCGTAGTAACCCTTGCGATACTGAACGCGAACTCCTGTATCCGGCGGCGAGGCAAGTTCGAGCTTAACTCCCCGATAGCGGCCATCGCGCGATGCGTTCCGTGGATTGTACCCGAGCAGGTACCGGCTGCGCAGCAGTAAACCAATCCGCGTGCTTACGTCGGCCAGAGTACCGATATTCAAAACCGGGAAATGCCGGCCACCCGTCAATTCCGCGAGCTGATCGAGAAGCTGCGGCCCTTCGGCTTCCTCGCGCGAACTCTGTGAGGCGCCTTCGGAATCGTAAATACCCATTGCATAAAGCTGAACATCGGCTTCCAGAACGTCGCCCTTGATGGCCGTGAAGGTATAGCGGCTGCGATTGTCGCCGCCGTCGGAAACGATCACCAGCGCCTTCCGATCATTGTGAGCTGTCTTCATCGCACCGAGCGCCATATGAATTGCGTCGAACAAAGAAGTTCGCCCATACGGTTTCACGTGGCTGATTTCGTGATATAGCAGGTCCGTATCCTTGGTAAAGGGCACGGCCAGTTTGGGCCGTTCATCGAACTCGATCAGGAGGAACTCGTCTTCCGAGTTGGCGGTCTTGAAGAACGCCGCCGCCGCTTCGGACGACTTCTGCTTCTTGTTCCGCATGCTCCCGCTCGAATCCAGCAAGATGCCGATGGAAACCGGGGCATCGTCCTTCGCGAAATAGCTGATCTCCTGCTCCGCTCCGTCCTCATAGATCCGGAAGTCGTTCCGCTTAAGATCGAGGATCGGCGCTCCCTCACGAGTGGTCACTTGCGCCGGAATCAATACCAACGAAGAATCGATGCGAAGCGTCGACTCCGGCACGCTGGTGTCACCTGGCCGATTGTCTCGCGGAGCGCTACTCCGGGTACGAATCGGTACGATGTTCGGACCACTCAGGTCGGACTGGAATGTCAAGGCAGGGAACAAGAGGAGGACGAACAACAACGAAGCTCGCAGGCACCTCACAAGCATCTCGTACTCCAGCTAGTTGGTGACCAAGTATCATATCACCTCTCACGTCACATTGAAGAGCAATTTGAATCCATAATCCATGTGGAGTTGCTGATGGCAATGGAATAGTACTAGTCCTTCCATGGCGGGCGTGAAGTCCGCGTCGATCTTTTTGAATCCTTTCAGCGTCACGACGTCTTTCACCACGCCCCCGATCGGCTTTCCATGCACATTCGTCAGCTCAAAGCTGTTGCGATGCAGATGAACCGGATGTGTGTCGTCCGTCTGATTATCGAAGGCCAGACGATATCGCTTTCCCTTTTGCAGCATCTTGGGCTCCGCTTTCTCATCGAAGACCTTGCCGTTGACGGTCCACTGGTTGAACCCTCCGGTGCCGCCGTTGATCTTTCCGATCGCCAGGGGAATCACTTCATCGGGAGTCGCAGCCGTCCGGTTGTCGCCGAAGAGTGTGTAGTCCCAAACGTGCCTGGCAGGCTTGATCCAGCGCGGCTGGCCGGTTTTATTCGCGTATTCGACCACGATCCCCATTCCGTCCCGCCGATCGTCATCCTTGGGAGTCCCCAGAATCCAGACGCCGGGATTCTTCATTTCCACGACGGCATCGATTCGTTCGGCCGTTCCCAGATCGAGCACTTCCACGGCTTGCGGGCGCGCCACCGGATTCCCATCCAAGGCTACGACCTGGAACATGTGGCCCGGCAATGCGAGCTGGATATTCTCCGTGGCGCTCGCGTTCAGGAAATGAAACAGGACGCGTTGCCCTTCCTTCACGCGAACAGGCTCGCCGAATCCGAGACTCTTGCCGTTGATGGTGAAGCGCTGATAGCCGATCTCCCAGCCGTTCGGTTTTTCGTCCTTCTTCTGGGCGGCCATCCTTGCTTTCTGCTCCGCGTCCATCTCTTCGCCTTCTTCGGCTGTGGTGTAGAAAGGCTCCCATTCATGCGTCGCCAGGAAGATTTCCTGATCGTAGGCGCCAGGCTGGCTCTTGGGCTCGACGTAGACGAATCCAAACTGTCCGGTGTACGTACCGCGGCTCAAGTCCGACATCGCCATGACGTGCGAGTGCACCCAGCGCGCTCCAGCGGGTTGCGGAGTCAAACGATACCGCAGATGCCCGTTGGCCGGCACCACCAGGCTCTTTTCCTCCGCCGCGCCATCGACGTCGGCGGGAATGATCTGGCCGTGCCAGTGGACCAGCTCGGGCGCGTCCGTATCGTTGAACAGATCCACGGTCACCGGCACTCCTTCACGCATGCGGATCAGCGGGCCAGGAACGCTGCCGTTGTACCCGATGGTGCTGATGGTGTGATCCTTGGCGATGTCGACCAGAACCGGACCGATCCGCAAGGTGATATCGGCCTTACCAGTATCTGGCGCGGCGGCCGTTTCGGGGCCGACACGGGTGCAGCCTCCCAGCAGCATTCCCATCCCCGCAGTGAGACCGGAAACGAAGTTGCGTCGTGTATGTGATGTTGAATGGATCATGACGAATCTCTGGCGCTTTTATTGTCGCGCTTCACGGCTAGCCGACTTTGGACTATACTTGCCAACGATGACCATACGTGGTTCGATCTGGACGCTCGCTCTCGGTTCCATGCTGGTTCTTGCCGTCGTCGCCAGCCGTGCGCAACAGCCGGCGGCAGCGAAGGGTAACGGAAAAGCCCCCACCGCGCCGCCCGGGATCAATTGGCCGTCGCCGCCCCTCGCCGATGGACCGATCGTTCTCGATACCGGCATCCAGCACCAGATCCGGCTGATCGCTACCAAGGGACTGAACCAGCCTTTTAGCATGGCGTTTCTTCCCGACGGCGCGATCCTGATCACGGAGCGTCCCGGACGCATGCGTATCGTCCGCAATGGAGTGCTCGATCCGAATCCCGTCGCCGGCGTGCCGCAAGTACAGGCGCAAGGCTTGTCCGGGCTGATGGATCTCGCGCTGCATCCTCGTTTCAGCGAGAACCAGTGGATCGACTTCACGTATCACAGACCGGCTGGAACTTCAGCAGCCCCTGGTAACAATGCCGGAATCATCACCCTCGCCCGGGGACGATGGGACGGTACTTCGCCTGCTCCGGGGCTCACGGATGTTCGCGACATATTCTCAGCGGCCCAGAACGGCAACGCCTCGCGAATCGTCTTCGGCAGCGATGGAATGGTCTACATGAGTGTGGGCGTCGGCGATCCGCCCGCCGCAGCCGCGGCTCAGGATCCGAATAGCCTGGCGGGCAAGGTGCTGCGGCTGCGCGACGACGGAAGCATTCCTCCCGATAACCCGTTTGTCGCACGCACGGGGTATCGCCCGGAGCGATTTTACCTGGGCCCGCGCGTTTCGGAAAATCCTTGGAAAGAAGGAATGGAGCCGCCGCTGGTTTTCTGGGTCCCCGCCATTGCGACTTCCGGCTTGACCTTTTATACCGGCGATAAATTCCCCAATTGGAAGAACAATGTCTTCGTAGGCGGCATGCGCCAAGGAGAAGTTCCGCGCTCGGGCCATCTGGAGCGGATCGATTTCAACGACAAGTGGGAGGAGCTCCATCGCGAAGGAATGCTGCGCGAGCTGCAGCAGCGCATCCGGGATGTTCGGCAGGGTCCCGACGGTTTCCTGTACCTGTTGACCGCCGAAAACAACGGCGCATTGATGCGCGTCGAGCCCTTCACGGAGAAGCAGTAATGAAAACAGCTTTCGGAATCATAATGATGATCGCGATGAGCGCGTTTACTACCCCTGTCGCCGTCGCTCAAGGGAAAGGCGGCCCGCCGGCGCCTCCTCTGATGGAGTGCGGCACCCACGGCGATATCGACATCCTCTGCGGCACGCGTTCGCCTGAAGATCTGGAGCTTGCGCCCGACGGCAAGTCGCTCATCGTGAGCCAATTCGTCAACGGGCCGGGAGGCGCGGGAATCGCGGGCCTGATGTTGTTCGATCCCGCCAAGCGAACGTTCACCAGAATGACGCCCACCGCGGAGCCTCGCAAGGATTGGGGCGATCCCGCCTGCCCTGGGCCTCTCGCCGCCGACGGGCTCCGTCCGCACGGAATCTCGCTGCTCAAACGCAGCAACGGCGCGATACAAATCTACGTTGTCAACCACGGCGGCCGTGAGTCGATCGAAATGTTCGAGCTGAAGCAATCGGGAGCAACGTCGGATCTGATTTGGCATGGCTGCGTGGTCTCGAAGGAGGCGTTCAATGACGTCGCGGCACAGCCCGATGGCGGGTTTATCGCGACGCATCCCACCGCGCTTCAGCCAACTCCTCCAGGCGGCCAGGGAAAGGGCGCACCAGCGTTTGATCTTTTCAGCGGCCAGGCCAGCGGCTATGTTTCCCGCTGGATTCCAGGAAAGGGCGAAACTGAACTGCCTGGTACCCGCGCCGGTTATCCCAATGGTGTGCTTGTGAGCTCTGATGGCCGTACCATGTACTTCAATGCATGGACCGCCAAGGAAGTCCACAAGTACGACCTGAAGGAAGGCAAGGAAACCGGCATAGTCAAGCTGGATTTCATGCCCGACAACATCTCCTGGACCAGCAAGCGCACCATGCTCGCCGCCGGGGTGAAGGGCACGCGCGGCAATTGCCCCGCCAGCAGCAGCACTCCCTGCATCCAGGCGTTCGGAATCGCCGAAATTGACCCCGCGAAGATGGCAGCGAAGGCGGTCTTCGATTCCGAGGGCAAGGGCGCGCTGATTTCGGGTGTCTCCGAGGCGCTTCAGGTCGGCAACTCGATCTATATCGGAGCGTTCCAGGGCGATCGGATCGTCAAGATCCCCTTCAAAAAGTAGCCCCGTGCATTCGTCCAGCGTTCGTGGGAACATCTTCTGAGAAGCTCAGGAGGGTGCTCCGGCATGTTTCGACGACCGCTGTTTCTTGCGTTGTTTTGCACAGCCTTAGGGGTAGCGCAGACCTCCGGCCCGGCGGGGTGGCAGAACGACCTCGCTCCAATTGGCCCCGCGGATTGGAATTACGATTTCGCCGCGCACCTGCTCGAACGCGCCGGATTCGGCGGGACCCCCGAGGAAATTCAGGCTTTAGCGAAACTAACCCCTGTACAAGCCATCGCCCGCATGGTTCGCTTTGAAGGCACGGATGCCCGCGAGTTGCCTCCATTTGAGCATTCCGGGATTCACGATCCAGGTCTCGAACCGTTTCCTCCCACCCGGCCGGCTGTGACCGACCTGGCCAAGGAAAAAGGCGAGGCTCTCGGAATCAAGGTGAAGCCGACCGGCAACCGCCGCCTGCAACCGGTGGTCGACGAATTCTTCTACTGGCTGCGTGCCAGCGTCCTTGAGACCAACCGCGTGTCCTATTGGTGGGCCAACCGGATGCTGACCAGCCCGCGGCCGCTTCAGGAAAAGATGGCGCTATTCTGGCACGGTCATTTCGCATCCAACGAGGCCAAGGTTCGCGACTATCGCAAGCTCCTCGGTCAATTGGAGCTTTTCCAGAAACAGGGGATGGGTAATTTTCGCAATCTCACGGTCGCCGTGGCCCAAGACCCCGCCATGCTTTCGTTCCTGGACGCGGGCGTTAATGTCAAAGGCGCTTCCAACGAGAATTTCGCCCGCGAAATCATGGAAATCTTCACCATGGGCGTGGGCCACTACACCGAAACCGATATTCGCGAGGCCGCCCGCGCCTTCACTGGTTGGAATTATGTCGACACGAAATTCGTGATCAACAAAGACCAGCATGACGACGGCGAAAAGACCTTTTTGGGTCACACCGGCCGCTTGGACGGCGTCGCGGTGATCGACATCATCATGCAGCAGCCGGCCACCGCCGACTACATCGCCGGCAAAATCTATCGCTACTTCGTCCGCGAGGACCTGTCGCCCGAGCTGCAAAAGAAGCTGGGCGCGATCCTGCGCCAAAACCATTACGAGATCACCCCGCTGCTCGAAACCATCTTTTTGTCGCGCGACTTCTACAGTCCCGCGTCGGTGGGCACGCAAATCAAAAGCCCCGTGCAGCTAACCGTAGAAACCTACAAGAAACTTGGCCAGAAGAACATTCCCGGTGTCCCGGATTTCAACCTGGCAACCTCGGCGCTGGGGCAACAACTATTCTCGCCGCCGACGGTCGCCGGATGGGCCGGCGGCCAAAGCTGGATCACGCCGGGATTGCTGCTTGAGCGGGGCAACCTGGCCCGCGATATTCTTTTCCCCGATATCAGCTTCCTGCCGCCGGACCGGTACACCGGTGGCGGAGAAGTTCGTAGGGTCGCCGAACGTATCCGGCAAGGGATGGACATTACCACCGCGACCATGGATGACACCAAAAGCGGCGACCGCGCCGAATCGAATAAGAATGCCGACCGCGATGAAGATTTCAACACGCGCTATGGCAGTTTCCGCGGCTCGCAAATGGCGATCCAGCGCGTCAAGCCGATCCCGCGCGATACAGCGCAAATCAATCTGGCGAAGATGGTGCTCGACCAGCACCTCGCGAACTCTTCGCAGACCGTCGATTACCTGATTCATCGCTTCATGACCGTGCCGCCCAGCGCAGAAGCTCGCCAGAAGCTGATCGTCTTCCTGACCAACGACCTGGGAACCGACGATATTTCTGCCGCCAAAACGTATATGGAGGACTCGCTGCGGCTAGTCCTGCACCTGATCATGAGTCAGCCCGAATACCAGTTGGATTGAGGAGCGCATCGCCATGGCAAACGTGTCGAAACATTTTTCGTTCTCGAAACTTTCGCGCCGGGATCTTTTGCGAGCCGGAATGTACGGCGTCGGCGTCACTGCGGGGGCGCTTCCTCTGCCTTTGTTCGCACAAGCCGGCGCGACCCTCGCCGCCCAAGGCAAGCACGACGGGAAGATCCTGGTCGTCTTGGAGCTCTCCGGTGGGAATGATGGGTTGAACACGCTGGTTCCCTACGGCGACGACGCGTATTACAAGCACCGCCCGCACATCGGTGTCGCCAAAAAGGAACTCCGTCCGATCGACGAGCACTTCGGCTTCAGCGGGGGCATGGCCGGATTCGAGCATCTATACAAGGATGGCAAGCTCGCCATCGTCCACGGCTGCGGATACGAGAATCCATCGTTCTCGCATTTCACGTCCATGGCCTACTGGCATACCGCGGCTCCCAATAGCGGCGAAGAGTACGGCTGGGTCGGCCGCCTGGCGGATGCGATGGCTCCCGAAGCGCCGTCGAACTTCCTGGTGAATATCGCCGCGCGGCAATCGCTGGCTGTGCGCAGCCGCCGCCACGTCCCGGTCGTTTTCGACGATCCCAACAAGTTCACGCAGGAGAAATTCTACGAGGAGAAAGAGATCCTCAATACGTCTTCCACAAACAAGCCCGCTGCTGCGCCGATCGACAATCCCTCCCGGCGCTTCCTCCTGGAAACGGCTCAGAGCGCGAAAGACGCTTCGGTACTGGTTCGGGAAGCATGGGCGAAATACCATTCGCCGGTGGATTATGGAATCACCGGTCTCGATTTGCCCAAGGTCGCGGCGCTGATCGCGGCGGGCATGCCGACGCGCCTATACTACACGTCTTATCGCAACAACGCGTTCGATACACACGTTTACCAGAGCGATACGCACAAACGCCTGCTGACTTACGCTTCCGATGCCGTGACCGCGTTCCTTGCGGATCTCGAACGGATCGGACGCGCCGACGACGTGGTCGTGATGATTTTTTCGGAATTCGGACGCCGGGTTCCGGAAAACGTCAATCTCGGTACCGACCACGGCGCAGCGAACCTGATGTTTGTCGCGGGGAAACAAGTCAAGGGCGGCCAGTACGGCGCGATACCAAGCCTTACGAAGCTCGACCCGGGAGACAATCTGATTCACACCACCGACTTCCGCCGCGTGTACGCGACCATGATCGATGGCTGGCTGGGCCTCCACGACACGCATCAGTTGCTGAACGGCGACTTCGAAACTTTCAAGATGTTTCCGCAACAGAAAGCATGACCATGCGACTTGCATTCGCGATACTAAGCGCGATCACAGTGATGGCGCAGGTTCAGCCGCCGCCTGCTCCCTGGCGAGGCGCGGGGCCCGCACCATGCGTCGGATCGGACGGTGGGATCCTGCAATGCCCGCCGCCTGCGCGCGTGATCGCCGTCCGCGCCGGGCGCCTGTTCAACAGCAAAACCGGCCAGATGCTGACGAAACAAGTGATCGTGCTGTCGGGCGAGCGGATCACCGAGGTTGGACCAGAGAGTCAAGTTAAAATTCCCGCTGGTACTCAGATAATCGACCTCAGCCAGGCGACGGTTCTGCCGGGACTGATCGACGCACACACGCACATGTTCAACAACCGGGGCCCGAAGGGGACCACGGAAGCCTCCATGCTGATCGCCGTCCAGAACGCGCAAGCCGACCTGCGCGCGGGCTTCACCACGGCGCGCGATATGAGCTCGCACGGCAATGGCTACGGCGATGTCGCCATCCGTGACGCCATCAATCAGGGCCGCATCGATGGCCCACGATATCAGGTTTCCGGCCGTGGGATCGCCTGGGGCGCAGCGCCGCCGAATCCTGCGGCTCCCGATAATCCTCTGGCGAGCAATGTCATCCGTTCGGCCGAGGAAGGCCGCGCCGCCGTCCGCGAACATGTGGAGCACGGCGTGGATTGGATCAAGCTGTTCCCCACCGGCGCGTACTCGTTTGATAACAGCGGACGCCCGCAGTATGTAGTCACCTATCCGATGCCCGTCCTGCAGGCGCTGATCGACGAAACCCATCGCCTCGGCAAAAAAGCCGCCTGCCACGTGCTTGGAGGCGAGGGTCAGAAGAACGCCATCGTCGCCGGCTGCGATACGATCGAGCACGCCTATGGCTTGGACCAGGAACAGGCCAACATGATGGTCACCAAGGGCCTGTTCTACGATCCCACGCTGCAGCGCTACATCGAGCCGTACATGGACGATAACGACGCCAAGAGTACTGGTGGCAAATATCGAATGATCCCGATTTTCGAGCACGCCGTGGCGATGGCCGCGGCCACCAAGGGAATGAGGATCATGGTCGGCAGCGGCGCCGACGGCTCGACTTACGCGCATGGGACCCAGGCTCTCGATTTCGAGATGCTGGTGAAGCACGGCGGCTTGACTCCGGTGCGCGCGCTTCAGGGCGGAACCATGATTAACGCGGAGGCGCTGGGCTGGCAGGAGCAGATCGGCTCCATCGACAAGGGCAAGTTCGCGGATCTGGTTGCCGTCTCGGGCGATCCGCTCGCCGATATCACCGAGCTGCAGCGCGTCAAGTTCGTGATGAAGGGCGGAAAGATCGTTAGGAACGAACTTAAGTAACATGCATCATCCGCTGTTGGTCCGGGCCACTCACTGGATCAACTTCCTGAGTTTCGTGGCGCTGGCCGTGAGCGGTTTCGCGATTTTGATGGCGCATCCCCGTTTTTACTGGGGCGAATCCGGCTACTTCGATACGCCCGCCGCGTTCGAACTTCCTCTCCGTGTGAATCTGGACCAAACCGGATGGGGCCGCGATCTGCATTTTATGGCAGCCTGGATCGCTGTGATCAATGGATTGATTTACCTGGGCTGGGGTTTGTCTTCGCGCCACTTTCGGTTCAGCGAGTACAAATCTCTTCAGCGGTTCACGTATCTATGCGTGATCTTCGGCTTGCTTCCAGTAACAATGTTGACCGGCGTCACGATGTCGCCCGCAATCACGGCCGCATATCCGGTCTTGTTCACGATCTTCGGAGGAAGGCAGTCCGCGAGAACCGTGCACTTTTTCGCCGCCGATCTGCTGGTGCTGTTCCTGCTGATTCACGTGATCCTGACGATCCGCGAAGGGCTCGTAAACTCCATGATCGCCGGAATGGTGGAAACCAAATGATGTCGCGCAGGAAATGGATCGCGGGGGTTCCGGCCGCCGGAAGCCTGTTGCTGAGCGCCTGCAAGGATTCCCTGCCGCCTGCGTACGGCACATTGTTCGATCTGAGCAACTCCCTGACGTTCTCCGCGCATCGCGCCCTGCTTCGCAACCAGCCTCTCGTACGCGAATTCGCCCGCGACCGGATCACGAAGAATTTCCCGGCGATCAATGAGACCAACCCCAAGAACGATCGCTATCAGCAGCTGCTCGCGGGCGGGTTCGCCGAATGGCGGCTGCCCATCGCAGGACTGGTCTCGCAACCTGCCGAGCTGTCGCTCGAAGCCTTGAAGCAGCTTCCTTCACGCACGCAAGTCACCCAGCACAACTGCGAACAAGGCTGGTCCGCGATCGCCGAATGGACCGGCGTAACACTTAAACACATTTTGGAAGATGCCGGTATGCTGCCGCAGGCGCGCTACGTCGTGTTTCACACCGTCGACGGATGGTGGGATAGCCTCGATATGTTCGACGCACTTCATCCGCAAACTCTGTTGGCCTACGGCATGAACGGCGGCGCGCTTCCGGTGGCGCACGGCGCACCGGTGCGGCTGCGAGTCGAACGTCAGCTCGGCTACAAGAGTCTGAAATACCTGAGCAGAATCGACGTTACGGATCGCCTCGACGATGTCGAGGACGGCACGGGCGCGGTGGGCGCTGCTTATGGTTACTCATGGTATGCGGGCATATAGAATGAGGAGCTAGCGTATGATTCTCCGAATTTGCCTGGCCGCGTTGATCTGGAGCCTCTCCGCCGCGGCCCAGTGGATCGACTATCCCACCCCTGACGTTCCCCGCCTTCCCAACGGAAAAGTGAACCTCGCCGCTCCGGTTCCGAAAGCTGCCGACGGCAAGCCGGATCTGTCGGGACTATGGCAGCGTGCGCGCGGAACTGCGAGGCAGCGTACCGGTGGCGCGGGTCTGGCGATGGGGCCGAATCTGGCGGACTTCATGCGGCCCGGTGAAACCATTCCACCCATGCTTCCTGCCGCGGAGGCTCTGTATAAAGAACGTCAGTCGAATTTCATGGCCGACCGGCCGTCGTCGCGTTGCCTGCCCCACGGCATTCCCGACCAAATGCTCATAGGAGTGCCATTGAAACTCGTACAGAACCGGGGCGTGACTTTCATCTTGTACGAAGAGTTCGCGAGATTCCGCCAGATTTTCACGGATGGCCGCCCGCATCCTCCCGTCGCGAATCCCGCTTGGCTCGGCTACTCCATCGGCAAGTGGGACGGCGACTGGTTCGTCGTCGACACCCGCGGATTCAACGACCGAAGCTGGCTCGATGACAGCGGTCGTCCACATACCGAGGCACTTCACACCATCGAGCGCTTCCGCCGAACGGACTTCGGTCACATGGATATCGAAGTCACCATCGACGATCCCGGGGCATATACAAAACCCTGGTCGTTTCCCATGAAATTTGAATTTCTTGCCGATACGGAAATGATCGAGGACGTCTGCGACAACGAGCGCGACTCCACGCACTCCGTCGGAAAATAATCCAGGAGCATTCCATGAGACAAATGATAATCGGGGCGTTGGTCCTTCCTGTGTTTGCGCTGGCTCAGCAAGGCGGCGCGGCTTCGGCACCTCCACAGGGCGGTGGAAGGGGAGCCCAGGGTCCTGTGGTGGTGTCGCCCGAATTGCGCCCGGACCGGCATGTCGTCTTCCGTATCAACGCTCCGCAGGCGCAGACCGTGAGGTTGATCGGAACCGATATTCCCGGGAACCTTCAGGGCGCGGCCATGGTCAAAGGAGAGAACGGTGTCTGGGAAGCAACTCTCGGTCCGATCGATCCGGGTGCGTATCGCTACAACTTCAGCGTCGATCGCGTCTCCGTCATCGATCCGCGAAATCCCGCCACCAGCGAATCGAATAACAACACGTGGAGCCTGTTTTACGTTCCCGGTGCGGATTTCATGGACCTCCGGAGTGTGCCGCATGGCGCCGTGGCCAGCGTATCCTATTATTCCGGAGTGCTGAAAAAGTGGCGCAGGATGCATGTCTACACTCCGCCTGGTTACGAACTGGGCCAGGGTAAGTATCCGATCCTTTATCTGCTCCACGGAGCTGGCGACTCGGACGATTCGTGGACTTCTGCCGGACGGGCCGGGTTCATCTTAGACAACTTGATCGCGGCCAAAAAAGCCAAGCCCATGATCATCGTCATGCCGGCCGGGCATACCAGCCAGGGTACCTCCGGCATCGCGGGTCCAGCCTTGGCACAGGATGAGTTCGTCGAAGATTTTGTGAGCGACATCATGCCCTACGCCGAGACGCATTATCGGGTGATCGCGGACCGCCCGCATCGCGCCATTGCCGGACTTTCCATGGGCGGGACGCAAACCCTGAATATCGCGATTCCGCATCTCGATAAGTTCGCCTACATCGGCGTGTTCAGCTCGGGTTTGATCGGCGGCTTGCTGGGCAGTCAGGCGGAGACTCCAGGAACCAGTTGGGAACAACTGCATCAGGGGGAGCTGGATAATGCTGCCGCCAAAAAGGGCCTGAAACTGGTCTGGTTCAGCACCGGCTCCGACGATCGGCTGATCGCGACTTCGAAGAGCACCGTGGAGACGCTCAACAAACATGGATTCAGCGCAGTGTTCAAAGAGAGCCCGGGCGGACACACCTGGATCAACTGGCGGAACTACCTGAACGAGTTCGCGCCGCAGCTGTTTCAGTAATTATGTGCAGAAACATCCGAATCCTGTTCAACTTCGATCCTCCCGTCACCGACGAGGAAATTCAAGCGGCATCGCTTCAGTTCGTCAGGAAGATCAGCGGCTTCCATAAACCGTCCAAGGCCAATGAACACGCCTTCCTGGCCGCAGTCGACGAAATCGCGAGTATTTCGAGCCGGCTTCTCGCTTCGCTCGAAACCAACGCGCCGCCTAAAAACCGGGAAGAAGAGGCGCAAAAAGCCAAAGCGCGCGCCGCAGAGAGATTCGGCGCCTGATTCGGTATACACTCGTCATTCCATATAAACTCATCATTCCATATACACTCATCAAGGAGGCTTCCCTATGAAGATCACGCTCGCAGTGCTGTGTATCGCCACCGCCGTTTCCGCGCAGCAGAAAGTTCCTTTCGCCAACGGCATCCCTGTAGCGCCGGAAGGTCTCGCGCACCGGCCGCTCCCCAAGCTGCCCATGGAGTTCGATACCGGCGAAGGACAGCGGATCCGTGTGGTCGCGGTCGCCCGCGGTCTCGAGTCTCCCTTCAGCGCGGCATTTCTTCCGGACGGGAGCATGCTGGTGACTACGCGGACGGGTCAACTCAGGATCATCCGCAATGGTGTGCTCGATCCCAAGCCCGTCGCCGGAACCCCGGCGTCCTATTGGGCGGTCGAATCCGGATTGCCGGGCGCGGTCCACGGCTACATGGATATCGCTCTCCACCCGCAGTTTGCCCAAAATGGGTTCGTTTATCTCACCTACACCAAGCCGCTCGACGAAAAACGGAGAGTGGTCGCGTTGGCTCGCGGGAAGTGGGACGGTAATGCGATTGCCGGGATGAAGGACATTTTCGTGACCGATATCGCCGGCGCCTCACGCATCGCGTTCGGCCGTGACGGCAAACTTTTCATGAGCCTGACCGGTAACGATCCCCAGGACCCCAACACTCTGGGCGGCAAGGTGCTCCGGTTGAACGATGATGGCAGCGTTCCGAAGGACAATCCGTTCGTCGGGCAGGCCGGCAAAAGATCCGAGATCTACACACTCGGCCATCGCGGCACGCTCGGCCTCGCCATGCATCCGGGAACCGGCGACATGTGGCAGAACGAGAACGGCCCCAACGGCGGCGACGAGGTCAACATCCTGAAACCCGGCCGCAACTACGGGTGGCCGATCGTGAGCTACGGCCGCGACTACCCTGGTCCGTGGCACAATGAGGTCCCCGGCCACGCCGGCTTCGAAGCGCCCGTGGTGCTGTGGATACCGGCGATCGCGGTATCCGGCATGGCCTTCTACACGGGCGACAAATTGCCCAAATGGAAAGGCGACGTCTTTGTCGGCTCGCTTCGCACCGGCGAAATCCCCGGGACCGGCCACCTGGAGCGCATTCTGTTCAATGAGAAGATGCAGGAATTGCGCCGCGAATCGCTTCTCACCGAGCTGCGCCAGCGTATCCGCGACGTTCGCCAAGGCCCGGACGGCCTGCTCTACGTCCTGACCGACGAAAAAGATGGCGCGGTACTGCGCATCGAACCTGCACAGTAAGCTCCGGTAAGAATCGCAGACCCTTCTTGCACAGCGAATTGCGTCCGGGTGGCGCTGCCTGCTGAAAACACAATGCTTTATCATCCGGCCCCGAACTTGCACTAGCAGCATGTGGCGGGATGACGTTTTCCGCCGGAAAGGGGCGCTATGCTCTATTACGCATTGGTTTTCCTGGTAATTGCACTAGTTGCCGGAGTGCTCGGTTTCGGATTCGTCGCGTTCGCGGCGGCCGGCATCGCCAAGATCCTGTTCATCATTTTCCTGGTGCTGTTTGTCGTCAGCCTGATCATGCACGTCTCTCGAAGAACCCCGGTCTAAAAGGGGTCGGAGATCCTTCCATGACTCCTGAAAATAATGGAACAGACCGCCTTTCAATGGTTTTGGTCCTCGGCACCGCGCTATGCGGTGCCGCGCTGATGGCGGGAGCAGCCCTGGCGTTGCTGCTCATGATGGTCCACATCTAGTCTGTTCGATTGAGCATGAACGTTGCCATCGCCGCGAAGAAGTCCTGCAGGAGCTGCTGCACTTCGTGAGGAAATGCCGTCTCATTAAGAGCTCGATTCATCAACTGAATCCAGCGGTCGCGAGAGGCTTGATTGATCGGAAACGGCGCGTGACGCATTCTCAGCCGGGGATGGCCGCGCTCCTCGATATAGGTTGGCGGTCCCCCGAATCGATAAATCAGAAAATCGCGAAGCCGTTGTTCCGCGCCTTTAAGGTCGTCCGCCGGATACATCGGGCCCAACACGTCGTCGGCAGGCACTTGCCGGTAAAACGCCGACACCAGCCGCTCAAATCCGTCACTGCCGACAACCGGATAAACTTCGCGCTCGTCCACTCATTCATCGTACCCGGACAGTCACTTGGTTTTCGAAAGCTCATCATAGAACCCATCCAGCGCAGCGGGTTGCAGGTTGAGTTTGAACGGCAGATCGTCGGTCTTGATCGTGGCCATTAACTGGTCTTTCGGCACTCCCATTTTCACCGCGGCCCTAGCGCGATCGACAACCTTCGCGATGTTGTCGCGATACGCCTGGACGTACGACCTGGGCTGGGGATCATCGTTGCCCGGAATCGCCAGGTCCCAATCCAGCTTCAAAATGGAATCCAGCACCGACGGCCATTCGACCAGGCTCCCGCCGCCGGCATAATCGGCCAGCGGCGCACGGCTTCCCGGAGGAGTGCCGACCGTCAACTCGTCGCTGAGAGCAACCACTTTGAGATCGGGGAAATAAACCACGGTATCGCCACTGGTATGGGCCCGGCCAAAGTGATGCGCTTCCACGGTCACGCCCCCGAGTTTCACGGTGTAATCCTTCGAGTAGGTCACACTGGGCGGCGCCGGCTTGGGCGTGGCCGCGTACGTCGTCAGATTGCTCTTGAGGTTCTCATGCGCGATGACGGGGATCCCCATCGCCAGGAATTTATCGTCATTACCGGTGTGGTCCTGGTGATGATGCGTCAGGAACATGTACTTAATGGGCTGGTTCGAGACACATTTTAATCAGCTCCATTAACTTTTCATAATTACCCTCGGCGGGAAGCTTACCATCCACCAGAATGATTCCGTCATTGGTCACGCGGACGCTCGAATTCCCGCCCGCACCGGTGACGACATAAAGTCCAGGCTTTACTTCTTTAATGGCTTGAGCCTGATTACCGCCGCCCTTCCCTCCCTTGCCCTGGGCGTACGCGAATCCGGCGGTTGCCAGCATCAAACAGAAGAATAAAATCTTTCGCGACATGCGCACCTCGATCTCAAGGATACACCTGATCGATTTTTTCTATTTGACGGTTTACCAGGCCGCCGGTAGCATTATCTTGCTGAGTTCCCGCGTCGCCGCTCGCATTCATTCCCGAAAATCTGGAGTGTGGCCGTGCCGACATCGGACGCGTATATTATTCAGTACCTGCTGGACGGGACCTCGGAACTTCCGGCGCAGGTCCATTGGCGCGAGAAGGATGAGGAACAGAGCGGGTATGTGGCACTGGTTGAGGGCGTGGATGTGATCCTGGAACCGGTCTATTCACGGGCGGGATCACGGCTGGTCTTAAGGTTCCGGCACGAGGAAGAGGAATTCAGCATAGGCGAGCCTACCGGCAGAGGATGGCTGGGCCGCAAATTCTCATCCGAGGACGAGCGCGAGCTGGTAAGACTGTTCCGCGCCCTCGTCACCGCCGCAGCTTCCCAGTGCGCCATCCGGCGTCAACATGCCGAAGAGGATCAGGAGGCGATCCGCGCGCGGATCAGTTTCAGGCTGCTGTTCGGTGCACCCAGAGAAGCCTCCCGGGGCCCTTTATCGCCGGCACACCGTAGCTGATGCACTGGCGGTCTTTGCGTTTTCCGCCCTGCGAGCGAGTCGATCGACCAAATGGCATAAGGTGATATCCTGCGCCAGGAGGCAATTTCCATGGGACTCTCGCGGCGGAAAATGCTCAAGCGGGCGGCGGTGGCAGGAGGCGCGGTCTTGGCTCCCCAGGCGGTCACCGGGCAAGCTCCCGCACAACTCACGGGAACCCAGGCAGGCCGCCGATTCAAGGCTTTCGTCCGGCGCGGAACGGGCGCATCGGTCGAGGAACTTAAGCTCCTCCCGATCCAGCCGCGCGAGGTCCTGGTTCGCACGCAGGCGTCGGCGGTCTGCTACACCATCGTCGGCGGCGCGCTGGCGACGACTGCCGTTCCGCAGGCGTCGATCCCGAATCATTCCGGCATGGGCGTGGTGGAAGCCGTCGGGCCGCTGGTGAAGCGCGTGCAGATCGGCGACCGCGTGGTGATCCCCGGCACGCCGCAATGTGGCGTGTGCTATCAATGCCTCCACGGACGAGCCGACTGGTGCCAGTTCCTGGACACCGCACCAGCGCATCCACTGGCCGAGATGTCCGATGGCACGAAGATCTTCGAACAGGCAGGTCTGGGCGGGTTAAGCGAAATCATGGTGGTGCCGGAGGAATATTGCTGCCCGGTGTTCACCGATCTTCCGGCGGCGCAACTGACGCTGCTCGGCGACACGGTCGGCACAGGCCTTGCCGCCGGTCGGGACCTGGTGCAGATCGAGCCCGGTTGGAACGTGGTGGTGCAAGGCGCCGGACCCGTAGGGATGGGCGCGATCCAAGCCGCGCGGCTCGCCAATGCCGGCCAGGTGATCGTAATCGAACCGATTAAGACCAGGCGCGAGATCGCCATGAAGGTCGGGGGGACGATTGCGCTCGATCCGAATGCGGAAGGTAACGGACTGGTCGCCAGGATTCGCTCTCTGTGCAAGGCCACAACAGATCGGCGCTACGCAGGAGGGCGACTTACCACCAATGCGGTGCCCGATGGCGCCGATTTCGTGATCAATGCCGTGGGCAGCGACTGGTTCCCGCCCAAGGCCGAGGTGGGTCCCGATCCCACGGCCATTCTTCCGCTGCAGCAGTGTTTCGACTTCACCCGCGCGGGCGGGCATATCGTGATGCTGGGCGTCGCCTGGCGCGGCAACGTGAGCTTCAACGCCGCGCAGTTCTCCAACCGCGGGCGGACCTTCTACTCCGGTCAGCAGGGCGGCCTGAATATGCTGCGCGACATCCCGCGCTACGTGAAGCTGATCGAAAAGGGCGTGATCGATATGCAGTCCATGGTCACGAAGACATATCCGATTGAGCAGACCCGTGAAGCGATCCAGGCCGTAGGGGATCGCACTGTACTGGGCGCGGTGATTACGTTCGCGTAACTACTTCAGGTCGTCATAAACAACTTTGCCGTCGACCACCGTTAGCACCGACTTCAGCTTCTTGATGGCTTCGTCCGGAACTTTGGCAGGATCGAAATAGTCGTCACTGAGAGCGACCAGGTCGCCCAACTTGCCGACTTCGATCGAGCCGAGCTGATTTTCCTCGCGCAGGAACCAGCCGTTATCGGCCGTGTACAGGCGCAGCGCTTCGGCGCGCGTGATCTGCTGCTTATCGTTGATCAGCACACCGGAGGAATTCTTGCCGGTGACCATGTAGTAGATCATGAACCACGGATCGAGCGTCGAGATCTGCGCCGCGTCCGATCCCGCGCCGGCGTGGATGCCGCTATCGAGAATCATGCGGATGGGCGGCCCTGCTCCGGGGCCGCCGGCCAGATACTCGAACGGATGTATCGCGATCGCGGCGCCCACGGCTTTGAAGCGGTTCAACGTCGCCTGATCGATCCGCGGCACGTGCGCGACAGACCAGCGCAGATCCTTGATCGGCGTGACGGCGTTGACTTTTTCAAACGTCGTGGCCGTGAGTTGATCCTCCGCCAGCGAAAGACTGTGCTGCTGGAACGCCCAGCCTTCCTTGGCGACCAATTGCAGCGCGGTTTCATAATTTGCGGGCGGGGTGACCGTTCCAAACAGCGGCCACTGGGTGGCGAACTCACCGATTCCCGAAACCTTCAGCATGTCGTCGCCGAGACCCGGGAAGATGTTCAGCATGCGCTGCTTGAGCATCGGGACGTCCGGCCGCGTATCCATGCTGAGAAAAAAGATGCGCAAGCGCGTGGTCATTTTATTTTCCCGGTGCAGCGCCTGGAAGGCATCATACATGCGGAACGGATCAGCAGTCGCAAGCCCGTCGAAGGTGAACGAATCCTGGATATCAGGCAGCCCGGGAGGAAGAAAAGCCCCCATATCGACATTGGTGGTCAACCCGACGCTGGCCGCGTACGCCATCGCATCCACAGTCCCACGCTTCTTGTCTTCGAACGTTTGGACCGAGCGCAATGCATTCAGTGCCGCGAGCGAAGGCGCATTGGCGGCAATCGTTCCTGTGTCGCTTACAGCGACACCTTTGCTGGCAAAAAATGCTTTCGCGCGCGTATTGACCGCGGCGGGTCCGGTAAACGCCTGATAGACGATCACGGGGTGATTTGAATCGGCAGTGTCCAGCTCGGCCGATGTAGGTAGTCTTTTTTCCGCGAACTGAGCGATGTTCCAGCCACCCATCGCGGTGATGAACTCGCCGGCGGGCACCGATTTCGCGCGCGCCGCGATCGCCGCCTGGACATCTTTAATCGACGCAGCGGCTTCCAGGCGCGTATCGTGCCCCGGACGGATTCCCAGCAGCACAATGTGGTTGTGATTGTCGATCAGCCCGGGCGTAACGGTGCGCCCGCGCAGGTTGATGGTGCGCGTGCACGGGCTGGTGCGGGTATCGCCGCTACGGCCAACCGCGGTGAATCGCCCTTCCTGGATGATGACCTCAGAGACGGCCGTGTTCTGCCGGTCCATGGTCATGATCTTGCCGTTGGTGAGATGCAGATCGCGGGAGCCCGCGCAGCGAGCTTCTTGCGTCGTTTGCGCGTGAACGAATCCGACTCCGGCTGCTACGATAAATAAGCAACGATACATGATCAGAGTATATTTGCTTGCGGCCATCCTTGGGGCGCGGCTCATGGTGGCTGCGGCGCCCTCCGGCGAAGAAGTTTTCAAGCAGCGCTGCGCCGGCTGCCACGAGGGGAACAATCCCCGCATTCCGCGTGTAGAAGCGCTGCATCGAATGCCCGCGGCACAGATCCTGCGCACGCTCAACTGGGGCGTGATGGGAAATGTCGCCTACACCATGACCATCGCCGAGCGGGAAGCCGTCGCATCCTACCTGGGCACGCACGATGCACCCACTCCGGTTCCTCCGACCGCTTTCTGTGCGGATCGAACGGTGCGTTTTGCGGCTGACTCTAAGAAATCGCAGCCGGAATGGAATGGCTGGAGCCCTTCTTCCAGCAACGCACGCTACCAAAGCGCTCAGGACGCCGGTCTCACCATCGACGGCGTGCAAGGTTTGAAGCTGAAGTGGGCTTTCGCCTACGACGGCGACACCACGGCGTTTGCGCAGCCAACGATCTTGGACGGGAATCTGTTCACCGGAAGCGCGGGCGGCGTGATCTACGCTCTGGACGCTAAAACGGGCTGCACCCGCTGGACGTACTCTGCGAAAGGGCCGGTGCGATCGTCGATCCTGGGCGTTCGCAACGGAAAGGGCTATTCGCTGCTGTTCGGCGATCAGATTGGATGGTTCTATTCGCTGGACGCAACGACGGGGAAAGAATTGTGGAAGAAGAAGGTCGACGAGCACGATGCCGCGCGTCTGACCGGATCGCCTGTGGAGTACGACGGGACAGTCTTCGTGCCCGTAGCTTCCTGGGAAGAAAACCGCGCGAATGCCGCCGATTATCCATGCTGCACATTTCGCGGCGGCGTGGCCGCGCTGCGCGTTCGTGACGGCACAACGGTGTGGCGCATGTACACCGTGGATGTTCCCCGGCAGACGGGTGCGTCGTGGGGACCTTCCGGAGCCTCTGTGTGGTCCACACCTACTCTGGATACCGCGCGCGGGCTGCTTTACGTGACCACCGGCGATAACTATTCGCCGCCCGCAACAGCGACGAGCGATGCCGTGATTGCGCTCGAATTGAAGACAGGGAAGATCGCCTGGTCGCGGCAGTTCACCATGGCCGATATCTTCAGCGGCAAATGCGCCGGCAAATCCGAGTGCGGGCCGGATTTCGATTTCGGCTCGTCGGCAATTCTGGTGCACCTAGGAAATGCACAGGCCGGAAATCGCGACCTGCTGCTGGCCGGCCAGAAATCGGGAGTCGTGTATGCGCTGGACCCCGCGCGTAAGGGTGAAATTCTCTGGCAGATCCGCATCGGCAAGGGAAGTACCAACGGCGGCGTGCAGTGGGGCATGGCTGCGGATGGCCGGAATGTCTATGCGGCCGTCTCCGATCTAGCGCGTGCGGCGGTAAAGAGCAACGATCCTGCGAATCTGCGGACTTCGAATCTGGATCCGAATGTCGGGGGTGGTCTATTTGCGATCCGGATCGCCGACGGCATCAAGATGTGGAATGCCGAGCCGGAGCATACCTGTCCTGAGAATCGAGTTGGCTGCAGCCCGGCTCAACCCGCGGCAGTTACCGCGACGCCTGGCATCGTCTTTTCCGGGTCGGTTGACGGGCACATGCGCGCGTATTCTTCGGAGGACGGAAGCATTCTCTGGGATTTCGATACGGCGCGTGAGTATTCCACGGTCAACGGCGTGAAGGGCCGCGGCGGATCGATCGACGGGCCTGGCGCGGTAGTGGTCGGAGGAATGGTGTACGTCAATTCCGGTTACTCGCGGCAGAATGGCACGCCGGGGAACGTGCTGCTCGCGTTCGGAAGCGACTAGCGCGCCCTTCCGATGTACAATCTGGCTGATAGGAGACGCGCATGTACACTCGTCGTGACTTCGGGAAAGTCGCTTTGGCCGCTATACCGGCTTCGACTCTGCTTGCCGGGAAGAAGATCAACTCGACCATCGCCGGCGTCCTGATCGGGGCGCAGAGCTACAGTTTCCGCGAAAAGCCGCTGGAGGGCGTGATCCAGGCGATGACCGAGATCGGGCTGGGCGAATGCGAGCTGTTTTCACCCCACATCGAGCCCAAAGGCGTGTCGCGAGAGGATTTGCGAAAGTGGCGCTTGACCGTGCCGCTCGACGATATCAGGGCGACCCGGAGGAAATTCGACGACGCCGGAATTAATCTTTGCGCTCTCAACCTGAGCTTCAACGACAGTTTCACGGATGAAGAGATCGATCGCGGATTCGATATCGCAAAAGCGTTGGGCGTCCCGATGATCACTGCCTCGGCCACCGTGACGTCCGCCAAGCGCGTCGCACCCTTCGCGGAAAAACATAACATGATCGTGGCTTTTCACGGGCATTCCGACGTGAAGGATCCGAACCAGTTCGCCAGGCCCGAAGCGTTCGCGCAGGCTTTGGCGATGTCCAGGAAATTCGCCATCAACCTGGATATCGGGCACTTCGTCGCCGCGAACTTCGATCCGGTGGAATATATCAAGGCCCAGCACGAACATATTCTCATTCTGCATCTGAAAGACCGCAAGCGCGATCAGGGCCCGAACACGCCGTGGGGCCAGGGCGATACTCCGATCAAACAGGTACTCCAGCTCCTCAAGAAGGAAAAGTATCCGATGCGTGCGCTGATCGAGTACGAGTATAAGGGCGCGAGCGATTCGGTGACCGAGGTCAAGAAATGTTTCGACTATTGCAAAGCGGCGTTGGCGTAGTCGCAGTTCTATGGGCGGTGCCTCTATGTGCCCAGCTGATCAGCAGACCGGTTCCTGCCACGGATGCCGTTGAGCGCGGCCAGAAGCAGTTCGTCATCCAGTGCGCAGGCTGCCACGGTTCGGACGCTCGCGGCGATGACAACGGGCCGGATCTGGTGCGTTCCGTGATTGTCCTCGATGACGAGCGCGGCAGTTTGATCGGGCCGTTGCTCCGCAAAGGGTTTCCGAACGAAGGCATGCCCGCGTTCGAACTATCCGATGCGCAGATCCAGGATCTGGCGGCGTTCCTGAGGGAACGGACGCAATCGGCCATCAACCGCAATGCGTATCCGCTTCAAGACCTGCTCACGGGCGATGCCAAGGCTGGCGAGGCATACTTCAACGGGGCGGGCCGCTGCAATAGCTGCCATTCCGCTACCGGCGATCTGGCCGGGATCGCAAGCCGACTCCAGCCCGCACAATTGCAGACCCGTTTCCTCTATCCACGCGGGGGACGCGGCGGCGGTCCTACTAAGCCAACCACGGTCACGGTGGTTTCGCGCACGGGACCCGCTGTTTCCGGCACGCTCGAATTCATGGATGACTTTACGGTCGGGCTGCGCGACGCCGAGGGCTACTATCGCTCGTTCTCGCGCGATGCGGTCAAAGTGGATATGCAGGATCCGCTGGCGGCGCACGTCCAGCTGCTCAAGCAATACACGGACAAGAATATGCATGACGTTCTGGCCTACCTGGTGACGCTGAAATGAAGCAGGCTCTTCTCGCCGCGTTAGTTTGGACGGGCGTCCTTGCAGCCCAGCCGCTCGATCCTGCGAAGCTCCTTCAGCCTCCCACGGACTCATGGCCGACCTATAACGGCGACTACACTGGCCGCCGCTACAGCCCGCTCAAGCAGATCGATCAGGCGAACGTGGGCACGCTGAATCTCGCTTGGACGCGCCGCTTCACGGCCGGCGGAGGTCGAGGGGGCGGCGGCGGCGTCCAGATCAAGGCGACACCTTTAGAGGTCAACGGCATTTTGTATTTTGCGACGCCGGATAACGCCTGGGCCGCGGATGCGCGCAGCGGACGCGAACTGTGGCACTACACATGGGCAACCACGGGCGGCCTCCACATTGGCAATCGCGGCTTCGGTATGTATGGCGACTGGCTATATTTCGAAACCCCCGATTGCTATCTGATTTCGCTCGATGCGAAGACGGGGAAAATGCGCTGGAATCAGCAGATCGCTGATGTTAAGCAGGAGTATTTCTGCGGGCCTGCGCCAATGGTGATCAAGAACCACATCATCACCGGAGTCGGCGGCGATTCGTTGGACGTGCCGGGGTACCTGGAATCGCACGATCCGGAGACCGGCGCGCTCCAGTGGCACTGGAACACAACGCCCCGGCCCGGTGAACCCGGCGCGGAAACCTGGCCGTCGCGCGGGTCCATGGAGCACGGCGGCGGTATGACGTGGCATGCCGGAACGTACGATCCGGAGCTTAACCTTTACTATTTCGGCACCGGCAATCCGAACCCGGTATATGCGCCGCAGAGCCGCACAGGCGACAACTTATATACCTGCTCGATCGTGGCGCTGAATCCCGATACGGGGAAGTTAGCTTGGTATTACCAGGTGTCGCCGCACGACAGTCACGACTTTGACAATGTCGAGACGCCGGTCCTGATCGATGGCCAGTTCAACGGACAACCGCGCAAGATGCTGGCGCAGGCGGCACGGAATGGCTATTTCGTGTTGCTGGATCGGACCAACGGCAAGAATCTGCTGACGGCGCCTTTTGTGGAAGACGTGAATTGGTCCAAGGGTCTGGATGCGGATGGCCGGCCCATTCCGAATCCCGACAAGGAAGCCAAGCCCGATGGAACATTGGTATCGCCCACGGAGGGCGGAGCGGCAAATTGGTTTGCCCCTTCGTTCAGTCCGCTGACGGGGTTGTTCTATACCCACGCGTCCGAATCGTACGGATTGGATTGGAAGACCGATCTTTCGAAGACGCCCGAAGGATACGGCGGGCGCAACCAGACCATCTGGATGCAGAACCTGCTGCAGGCGATCGATTACAAGACGGGCAAGGTGGTCTGGAGCCATCGCTATCCGAATCAGGGCGGGAATCGTTCGGGCCTGTTGAGCACTGCCGGCGGATTACTCTTCGGCGGCGATCCCACCAGCAACGTGTTCGCTATGGATTCCGCCAATGGCAAGATCCTGTGGCACGCGGGATTGCACACGTCGGTGGGCAACGGCCCGATCACGTTCGAGCTGGATGGCCGGCAATATGTGGTGGTCGGGGCGGGCGATTCGCTGTACGCTTTTACCCTGCCGGGCCACTAGCCGCACAGAGGGTCACTTCCGTTCCCGCAATCGACCGCTCATCACAAATTCCCGGCCATGGCGATCCAAGGGCCGCAAAATCGAACCATGAAAGTCTGGGATGATTCGACTGAGATGGAGACATCGGCCGCCTACTGGGCCTTCCAGGCATTTTACTGGGGAATCTTCGCTGCGATTGGCTTGGCCATCAATGTAGTTAGCGGCGGAAATATCCGCAACCTGGTCATCAGCCACATCCTTTTTTTCCTTTACAGCGTTGGCCTGACGCATGTTTTTCGGGGGCGAATCCAACAGCGGCGGTTGCGTCAGCCGTCAAACTTCCGGATGCGGCTGTGGCTGTTCGCCGGAATCCTGGTCATCGCCGTCATCCAGACGGTCCTCGTGATCTCCATCGATAGCGCACTGAACGGCGAGCGCCCGGGCGCGTGGCCGCGTGTCGCGGTGTTCGGCGTCGGCTGGGGAATGTACATCGGCACGCTCGTATGGACCATGGTTTATGTGCGGATGACGGAAAGACGCATTCAAGAGCGGAAAGAAGCCAAGATGCAGCTCGCCGTGCGCGCCGCGGAACTTCGCGCACTGGAAGCTCAGATCAACCCGCACTTCCTGTTCAACTGCCTGAACTCGATTCGCGGCCTGGTGGTCGAAGACCCGCAGAAGGCCCAGGATATGATCACGAGATTCGCCGCCCTGCTTCGCTACAACCTGAACCGCGACCGGCAGCACACGGTCCCGTTCTCGGAAGAAGCGGAGATTGTGGCCGACTACCTGGCGCTGGAGTCGGTCCGTTTCGAAGATCGCCTCCGAGTGCAGGTTACCGTCGATCCGCAAGCCCGAGCCATGCAGGTTCCGCCCATGATCCTGCAAGCGCTGGTTGAGAACGCGCTCAAACATGGAATCGCCCGCCGGCCCGAGGGCGGCGATGTGCAGATTCACGCGTCGTCTAGTAATGGGAAGCTGATCCTGCACGTCACCAACAGTGGTGAACTGGGACCAGCGCGCCCCAGCGATACTCAGCTTGGACTCAAGAACATTCGAGAGCGCTTGCATCTGCTGTATGGCGATCGCGCCAGCTTGTCATTGCAAAATGGCAGCGGAACCGTAGTGGCCAAAGTCGAAATTCCACGGACGGCATGAAGGCGCTTATCATCGACGACGAACGTCTGGCTCGCGCGGAATTGCGCCGGTTGCTGACGGCGCATCCCGAGATCGAGATCGCGGGAGAAGCCTGCAACGGAGACCAGGCTCTTGCTCTGATCGCGCAAACGTCGCCGGATCTTCTGCTTCTCGACGTTCAGATGCCGGGCATGACGGGATTCGACGTTCTGGAACGTCTGGACGACGTTCCCCAGGTGATCTTCACTACCGCCTACGATGCGTATGCTATCAAGGCTTTCGAAGTGAACGCGCTCGATTACCTGATGAAGCCGATCGCACCTGTCCGTCTGGCTGCGGCGCTCTCCAAGGTCCGCCCGCGTTCCGGGCCGACGCGACTGGAACGGGTCTTCGTGCGGGACGGCGACCGCTGTTGGATCGTCGCGCTGCCCGATATCTATTTGCTGGAGTCTGAGGGCAACTACACGCGCGTTCACTTCAATGGACATCGTCCGCTGATCCGGCGGTCGCTCAACGCGCTCGAGACGCAACTGGACCCAGCGGTGTTCTTCCGGGCGAATCGCCAGCAGATCCTCAACCTGAAGTGGATCGACAAAGTGGATCTCGGAGTCGCCGGCGGCCTGTCCGTCACGTTGCGGGGCGGGCGCGCGGTGGAGATGTCGCGGCGTCAATCCGGACGCTTGCGCGAGATATTAAGTCTATGACCCAAGCATCTAACGCATGCGAAACTGGAGAGCATGCAATATTCACGTTTAGGTGATACCGGACTAATCGTTTCGCGCCTGGCGTTCGGCGCGATGACCTTCGGCACGGGAAAGGGACCATTCGCCGCCGTCTCGAAAGTCGGCGCGGAGCTGGCCGATCAGATCATCGGCAAAACGCTCGACTCGGGCATCAACTTCTTCAATACAGCCGACGGTTATACTGGCGGACAGTCCGAGGAGATGCTCGGCAAGGCTCTGGGCGCGCGCCGCAAGGACGTGGTGGTTTCGACCAAGTGCGGATTTCGCTCCGGCGAGCCTTTGCTGCACCAGGGGTTGTCGCGCCAGCACATTCTGGCGTCCGCGGAAGGCAGTCTCAAGCGGCTCGCCACGGATTACATCGACGTCTACCTGGTGCATCGCGTCGATCCGCACACGCCCGTGGAAGAAACCGTGGACGCACTGGACATGCTGGTCAAGCAGGGCAAGGTCCGCTACGTGGGATTTTCGAATTGGCCCGCATGGATGGCGGCGACTGCTGTGGGTCTTCAGAAGCAGCACAACTATGCACGCTTTCGCGCCGCGGAAATGTACTATTCGCTGGTGGGCCGCGACGTGGAGTATGACATCGTGCCATTTCTCGAGAACGCCGGGATCGGCATGATGGTGTGGAGTCCGCTGGCCGGAGGATTCCTGACGGGCAAATACACGCGCGAGAATCCGCAAGGCGACGGCGGAAGGCTTACCGGTTTCGACATGCTTCCCTACGATCGCGAAAAGGGCCACACGGTCGTCGATAAACTGCGCGAGATAGGCAAAGCGCACGGCGCCTCACCAGCGCAGGTGGCGCTAGCATGGCTGCTCCGCAAACGCGGAGTAACCTCCATCCTGATCGGTGCGAACAGAATGTCGCAACTCGAGGACAACCTGGCCGCCGCGAATTTGCAGCTCGCCGCGGAACAAATGTCGCAGCTCGATGAGATCACGGCTCCCGCAGCGCTGTATCCGCACTGGTTCACGGCCCGCGTGCAGGATCCGCCAGTCACGGCCGCTCTTCAATCGACAAAGTGATATGATCCGTTTCGTATGAAACGGCGCCGATTTATCCAGGCTCTGGCCGCGACGCCCACAGCCCCGGCATTACTCGCGCAAGCGCCTCCGGCGCCTTCTGTTGCGAAGACGATTCCCAACTCAGGCAATGACGCTGCCTTGCTGTACGCGACGCCCGACGCCGCGGCCGAAACCGTACTGCATTTCTTCACCGCGCAGCAGTTCGCGGCGCTGCGAAAGTTGAGCGATCTATTGAGTCCGCCCGTGAACGGCGCGCCCGGGTCTCTCGAAGCCAAGGCGCCCGAATTCCTGGACTTCCTCTTGAGCCAATCCTCCGCCGATCGCCAGCAGCTATATCGCATTGGACTCGACGGGCTCAATGCCCAGGCCAAGAGGCGATTCAACAAACTTTTCGCGGACATCGACGCCGGCCAGGCCGAGATGCTTCTGGCATCGCTGCGCGAGCCCTGGACCTACGATGCGCCCTCCGATCCCGTCGCGGCGATGCTCCGGGCCGCTAAGGACGACGTTCGCCGTGCGACCCTGAACTCGCGCGAATGGAACCTGGCGGCGGCAGCCGGTCGAACGCGCGGTGGCGGCGGGGGCCTGTACTGGCTGCCGATCGATTAAGAACGCATGGCGGAATCGAAATATGACGTCCTGATCATCGGCTCCGGCGCATCCGGCGGCATGGCCGCCTACACGCTTACAAAAAAGGGCATCAAGTGCCTGATGCTGGATGCGGGGCCGCCCATCGATTTCGAACGCCAGCGTGTCAGCAAGGCCGCCCACGAACTGCCCTTTCGCGGTTTCGGCAAGCCGGGCAAGCTGTCGCACGTGTTTCAGGCGACCGAGTTCAACGCGAACCAATGGGTTGATGAGACACAGGTTCCCTACACGCACGATCCCAAGGAACCCTACAATTGGGTCCGCGTGCGGATGATCGGCGGCAAGTCGCTGTTCTGGGCGCGCATGTCGTTTCGCTTCAGCGACTACGAGTTCAAGGCCAAGGACCATGACGGCTACGGCGATAACTGGCCGATCGGCTATTCCGATCTCGCCCCTTACTACGATCAAGTCGAGCCGATCTTCCGCGTGCGGGGTCGCCGCGATGGAATACAACAGCTTCCCGACGGTGTTTTTATCGAAGACACTTCGGGCGAGAGCGAGAGCAACAAGCGTTTTATCGCGGCGGCACGGGAGCGCGGCATACCCAACACCAAGATGCGGACCTCCATGGGCCGGGGGCAGTTCGCCAGTTCGTTCAATCTCCTCTTGCCGGATGCCCTGGCCACCGGGAACCTGACCATTGTTCCGAACGCCGTAGTTCGCGAGATCACCGTCGATAAGAACACCGGCTTAGCGAACGGAGTGAACTTTCTCGAACGCCAGTCGCACCGCGAGATGCATGCGAGCGCTCGCGTGGTGGTGGTCGGCGCATCGTGTCTGGAGAGCACGCGCCTGCTGCTGAATTCCGGGATCGCCAATTCGAGCGGAGTTCTGGGGCACTATCTGCACGATCAGTTCTACATCACCCAGAGTGTCCAGGCCGTGATCCCGGAAGCGCGCGACGGCAAAGCCCCGAGCGGATTCATTGGAGGAGGCGGCTACATGCCCCGATTCCGCAACCTTAAAACCAAGGACAAGAGCTTCCTTCGCGGTTACGCGCTGGATTGGAGCACCGGCGGGAGTCCCGATGCCAAGTACTTCCCGCTGTATGGCGAAGCGCTGCAGAAGGCCATGGAAAGTTGCCGGGGCGCGGGCTTCAGTTGCACGGTAATGGGCGAAGTCCTGCCGCGCGCCGATAGCCAGGTGCGCATCAATAAAGGTGTGAATGACGCCTGGGGCATCCCCGCGCTGCACGTCCAGACGCGCTACTCCGCCAACGAATTCAACATGGCCAAGGACGCCATCGCGACACTCGAAGAACTGTGCCACGCCTGTGGATGGGAAGTGCTCGGCCGCCACGACCAGATGTTCCCGCCTGGTTACAGCATCCACGAACTGGGCACTTGCCGCATGGGCAACAGCCCCAAGTCGAGCGTCCTCAACAAATGGAATCAGAGCTGGGACATCAAGAACCTGTTCGTGGTGGATGGCAGCAGTTTCGTCACGGGCGGCAGTCAGAATCCGACCATGACGATCCTGTCGCTCTCCATGCGCGCCTCGGAATACATGGCCGAGCAGATGCGCAAGGGCGAGATCTAGAATCCGCCGGGACCGTCTTTAAGCGATCTGAAGAATTTCGCGGTACCCGGTGTTCCACAGCTCGGTGTAACCCGCCATTTTTTCACGGAACTTCGAGTTGGTCGCGTAATCTTTTAGCCGAGTCTCGAGCTCGGTCAAGTTGTCCGCTTCCCATTCGAGGACCACGCGGTTGAAGTCGCCGGTCATATCGGTCAGGACGCGGAACTTGGGGATTCCCCCGGCGGCAGCGGCTTCTTTCAACATGCCGGCAAGCTTGCTCGCATTTCCCGGCTTTGCAGTAAAGCAATTTCGAACAAGTATCATTTACAACGTCCTCCTAGATTCCGTTTTTCATCGTAACCTGAGATCAATGTGTCACGCTGGGTAGGCCCCAGATCCATCACCCGGCGAAAACGCATTCCCAGAAAATGATCGAGCAGATCGCGAAATACCTGATGGAGAACTGGAGAGAGCTGGTATGGCCGGCGGTTCTCTTTGCCGCCGTGGTTGCAACCGGCTGGGTGTTGCGCCACATCGTGTACGCCCGCCTTCGGCGTCCGGCCGCATCCAAGGGGACTCGGATCGACCCCATGCTGATCGAGTCGCTGCACGGGCCCTTGCTGCTCTGGATCCTGATCCTGGCGATCCACCTGGCGGCGGAATACTCGGACCTGCCGCGCAGCGTGACGCACTGGTCGGCCAAAGTGCTGCTGGCGCTGTGGATCGTCTCCCTGACCCTGGTCCTATCGCGGTTGAGCGGACAAATGGTGCGCTCCTATTCGACAAGACTCGAAGGAGCCCTGCCGGTTTCCACGCTCACCGAGGTTCTGGCCAGTCTGGTCATCTGGATCCTCGGCCTCCTGACGCTGCTGCAGATGGTTTTCGACGTCGACATCCGGGCCATTCTTGCGGCTCTAGGCGTGGGCGGCCTGGCTGTGGCGCTGGCTCTGCAGGATACCTTGTCGAATCTCTTCGCCGGCTTTTATGTAAGCGTGGCCCGCCAGGTCCGGATCGGCGATTTCGTCAAAATCGACGCCGGGCAAAGCGGCTACGTGCAGGATATTGGCTGGCGCAGCACCACGCTCAAGGACTTGGGCGGGAGCCTGATCTTCATTCCAAATAACAAGCTGGCGCAAAGTATCGTTACCAATTACAATCTTCCACAACGGCCGATCGGAATCGGGATCACCGTCCCCGTAACTTACGACTCCGATCCGAGCCAGGTGGAACGGCTGTTGACCGAAGTCGGCTCCTCTGCCATCGGGCAGGTTCCCGGCTTATTGAAGGATCCTGCGCCATCCGCGAAATTCATCCCCGGGTTCGGCAAGACGTCGATGGATTTTACATTGGACTGCCATGTGGCAGAGTTCGCGGATCAGTATCTAGTCCAACATGAACTTCGCAAACGGATTCATCGCCGGTTTCGCGAAGAAGGTGTTCGCTTCCGGCCGCAGACTGCACCTGCGCCAGAGGAAGGCTAGGACATTCCTCCTTGACAGCCGAACCAATTCAGAGCACAATGGCCGCAGAGAGGCATGTCCACCTCTCGTTTTGCCCTCTTCGATAGCAGGGCGCTCAACCGACCACGATAGGTTGCAAGGGAGGATCAGAGCGTGAGGACAAATCCCAAAGGCGAGACCCAGGGAACCAGAAGTCCGAAAAGCGGCAGCGCGGTACCCAGGGCAACGCGTCGCCGGACCGTTCAGCCCGCTAGTCCAGAATCGGGTTCGCTAACAGCAGCATCCGAGGAGAATATCCAGGATGAAATAGCCCGTCTCGCTTATCTCCTTTGGAAGGAGCGAGGTGGAAACGGCGGATCTCCCGAGGAAGACTGGCTTCGTGCCGAACAGGAGATCCTGGCGCGTTCCAGGACCTAGCAGCGTGTAACCGGATCGCAAGATCCGGGGAAAGAGGTCCGTGGAAGGCATTCTCACCATTTTGTTAGCCGGGGGCGCCGGGGAGCGTCTGGCACCTCTGACTCGCGATCAACCTAAGCCGATGATGCCGTTCGGCGGCATTTACCGCCTGATTGATTTGACGCTTTCCAATTGCCTGAACTCCGGTCTGAGCAAGATCTACGTCCTGACGCAGTACAAAGCGCTGAGCCTGAACCGGCACATCCGCCAGGTCTGGAATATTCTGTCCCCTGAGCTAGGGCAATTCATTGAAGCTGTTCCGCCGACCCAACGCCTGCGTGACACCTGGTATCTGGGCACCGCGGATGCTGTCTATCAGAACATGCAGAGCATCGTGGACGAGCATTTGCCCTATGTTCTGATTCTTTCCGCGGACCATGTTTACAAGATGAACTACGCCCACATGCTCAACTGGCACATGGAGCGCGACGCGGATGTGACCGTCGCCACCACGCGAATCAGCCCGTCCGATTCCCGCAGATTCGGAATCGTGAGCATGGATGAAAATTACCTGATTCAGGACTTCGAAGAAAAGCCGCCGAAAGACCGCGCCGCCCGTTCGCGTTTTCGCCAGGATGTGTGCAGCGCATCCATGGGCGTTTACTTATTTTCGACATCCGTGCTTCTCGAGGCGCTCAAGGAAGACGCCGAAGACGAAAAATCCTCGCACGATTTCGGACATGACGTCCTGCCGAAACTCATGGGCCGCCGTCGCGTAGTGGCCTACGACTTCGTGGATGAAAACAAGAAGGACATGATCTACTGGCGTGACGTGGGGACCCTGGAGACCTATTACGAAGCCAATATGGATCTGGTTGCGGTGAATCCGGTGTTCAATCTGTACGATCAGGATTGGCCGCTGCGCACGGCGATGCCGCCCCTGCCGCCCGCGAAGTTTGTTTTCGCCTCGGAGGGCCGCGGCATGGGATTAGCGCTCGATTCCATCGTCTCGCACGGCTGCATCATCTCCGGAGGCCGTGTGATGCGGAGCATTCTCTCTCCGGGCGTGCGCGTCGATTGCCACGCTTCCGTCGAAAACTGCCTGCTTTTCTCCGGAGTCCAGGTCGGCGCGCACAGCCGTATCCGGAACTGCATCGTCGATCACAATGTGAAGATTCCGGAACACGCGGGGATTGGCCTGGACCCGGAGGCCAACCGCCGGGAAGGTCACACCGTGACCGACTCAGGCCTGGTGATCGTCCATGAGGGTTCTCCCGGCGTGAGCGTGCAGGAGGTGCCCCGCCGTCCCGCTGTTCCCGAACAAAGCCGCTTGCGCCGCGGGGCGCGAACAGGCTAGTAATACGCCAGTGTCTCGATGCCCGTGCCGGCCTTGAACGTATTCACGATCTTGGCGCTCGGCAGGTCGATCACCGAAATCGTCCCATCGCCGTGATTCGATACCAGCGCGGTCTTCGAATCCGCGCTGAAGGCGATCCCGAACGGAGTCTTGCCGACTGTGAGCACGGTCTGCTTGCCGTGCAAATCTGAGGTGTTGATGATATTCGCGAGACCCGCCTGACTGTCGCAGCTCACCAGTTTAGACCCGTCCGGGGAATACTTCACGCGGAACGGACCAGTCTGGTTCCGCTCCACTGCCACCGTATCCACGATCTTGTCCGTGGCCGTGTCGATCACCATGAACTTGGGATCTTTGTAATCCACCGCCAGCACGCGTTTCCCATCCGGCGAAACGGTGATGCCCTGCGTGCCGTTCGGCATGTCGATCTTGCCGATCATCTTGCGCGCTTTAATATCGATCACGCTCACAAACAGCCGGTCATTCTTATTCGCGACGTATGCCTTGCTGCCGTCCGGAAGCACGGCGATCCAGTGGCCGGTGCCCTCGGTATCGATCGCGGCGGTGATGGTGCGGGTCTTCGGATCGATCACCAGGAACTTGCGGCTCTGATCGCAAGTTGCGTACAACGTTCCTTTCGCATCCACTTGCAGCCCGTGCGGAGCCAGATAAGGCGAAACGTCGATGGTCCCCGTCATCTTCTTCGACGGCAGATCGACGACCGCGATGACATGCCCGGGGTGCGGATTCCGTCCATACACGCCGTCGCCATACACCGGGATGTAGGCGGTCTTGTGGTCGGGAGAAATCGCCAGTTCGTGCGGAGGTCCATCCGGTATTGCGAAGCTCGACAGTTCTTTCAAGCTCACGGGATCGAAAAATCGCACGAATCCGCCCAGCTTGTCAATCATGATCAAGCCCTGCGTGCCCGTGGGATTATTGAAATCCAGGTTGGCGGCCGGCGCGAATTCGGCGAACAGCGCCAACGCCAGAATCAGCACGAAAAGTTTTCGGGACATAACTTACTCCTTGAGAACTTTGACCACGAAATAGCTGACCGATTTCGGAACTTCCTTAAACCAGTGCGGCATTCCGGCCGGGATCGTGACGACGTCGCCCTTGGTCAAATGGTGGGTTTGCCCACCGGTAATGTCGCTGCCGAGCCACTGGCCGGCTTTGCTCATCTTTCCACCGACCATGGTACCGCCGGTAACGAAGGTCGCTTCGCCGTCCATCACGTAGAGGATGTCGGTTTCCTTTTCGTGCATTTCCACCTGGCCCGCTGCCGTGCGGTGCGCGCCCGAAACGGTGTACTCCTTGGTGGCCGCCAGAGAACCGCCCTTGGCGAGTGCGTCCGCGACTTTATCGTGACCGATGTAGGTGGCCGTGTCGGCGCCCATCAGGACCGCCGCGGTGAACAGAATTGCGAGTGTCGTCCAGGTTTTCATGTCGGGAGTCTATCACAGGGAAGCGCCGGCAGACGTCTCGCTTCCCAGCGCCCCCCGCAAAGCTGATGCGGCGTCCTTTATTGCGACGTTGGCGGTATCCAGAACCGCGGCAAACTGGAAGAACGGATGAATCATTCCTTCGTAACGCTTCAGCTCGACCCGAACACCCGCGGCTTGTAGCTTGCGCGCGTATGCCTCGCCCTGGTCGCGCAGCGGATCGCACTCCGCGGTGATGATCATCGCCGGAGGCAGTCCCCGAAAATCTTTCGCGTTCATCGGGGACGCGGACGGCTCGAGCCCTGCCTCGCGGCTGGGCAGATAGGACTCCGTAAACCAGTCCATGCCGGCGCGCGTCAGAAAGTGGCCCTCCGAATATTGCTGCATGGACGGACTCTCGTCGTAGAAATCTACAACCGGATAGATCAGGAGCTGAAACTTCAGCCCGGGGCCGCCTCGATCGCGCGACAGCAGAGAAACAACGGTCGCCAGATTCCCGCCCGCGCTATCACCGCCGACGGCAATGCGGTTTGGATCGACGCCGAATTCGCCAGCGTGCTCCGCAACGTACCGCGTGGCCGCATACGCGTCGTCCACCGCGGCCGGATACTTGTGTTCCGGTGCGAGCCGGTAATCCACCGAAATAACGGCGCAGCCGGAGGCATTCGCCAAAGCGCGGCATTGGCGGTCGTGCGTATCCAGATTGCAGATCACGAACCCGCCGCCGTGAAAGAAAATCAGCACCGGGAGTGTTTCGCTCTTCGCGGGACGGTAGACGCGAACGGCGATCGGCCCCGCCGGACCGGGAACACTACGATTCTGCACTTCGGCGACGGCTTGTTCCGGGCCGCCCGCTTCGATCATCTCTGCTCGAACCGCTCGTGCTTCCGCCAGGGGAAGCTGCTCAATCGGCGGCGCACCGGTCGACGCGAGCATGTCGAGAAGCGCTTTCGCTTGCGGATGTAGGGCCATAATTATCGTTACCTCGCTTTACTGGACATACCGTCTTCGTAACTCGACCAGCCCGACAGCATGCCATAGGGGACCGTGATCTGCGCCTCTTCCACTCGACGGATCTTGCCGCCTTCGATCTTGTACACCTCAAAAACCTCGAGGGTCGTCGGGCGCGCCGGACCGGTTGTGATTTCGCGGCCGTCGGCCAGCCTGAAGGTCGCGTATTTGCCCGCCGGCTCGTCGGCTTCAGCGATCACCGTGGCCAGTCCGCGCTCGCGGTCGACCGCCACGAAGCGGCGGTCACGGACCCGCCGTCGGAAGTTGAAGTAGCCCAGCTTGAATTGCTCGGCGCATCCCATCGCCGTGATGTTGATCTGCAGACCTTGCGGCTTGGGTGGAGCGGGCGAAGGCTGTTTCCCGGGTCCCCCGCGCGCGGGAGCCGGAGGCGGAGTCGACTGCGCGACAGCATCCGGATTATTGGTTGTCTGGACGCCGTTTTGAATGCGCTCACAACCCGGCGCGAAAGGAACATCTATCTTTCCGTCGTTCTTCTCGAGAGCAGACAAATAGATGTTGCCGATGCGCACCAATTCGGCGCGCGAGGCCCTCTGAGCTGCGGGAATCGTCTCAACAAATACCGAATTGGGTTGGCCCCGTTTTTCGAGATTCGTGGCGGCGAGCGCGTCCCGCACCACCATGTTTTCGATTTCAGAAACTTGCCGGTTCTCGACCTTCAGGCGAATTCCAATGATCACGGGATTGTTGGGGTCTTCACGCATGGTGCCCAGGAACCCCACCTGCCCTGCTTCCGGGTCTGCGACGAAGAGCCTGTAGGAGCCTTTGGCGTTCGCGGATCGCCAGAATCCGTCGCCGGGTTCCAGGCGCACGCCGTCTTCGGTACTCTTGACGCGCGTCGTCATCGGCAGCTTCTTGGGATCATGCGCGATCAGCGCGTCCATATATCGATCGACGAAGCCTTCCAGACACCCGCGATCGCAAACGCCCTGCGCCCAGCCAGTCGCCTGCAAGAAGAATGCGAGAGCCGCGGCGAACTTCATGCTCATGCTATTTCAGCTCCGTAATGATGGCGCGCTGTTTACCGCGGATCAGTGTCTCCGTATGCGTCCGGTCACGCAGGTTGAAACGAATCATGAACGGTTTGTACGGATTCACGGTCTTCCCGCCGCTGGGCGTAGTCGACTGGAGGTCGCCGTCTTCGAGATAAAACACGACCACGTCTTTATCGTGAAAGTGCATCGGAGTCGCGACGCCGGGAGTCCACGTGTAATCCCAAACAATCACGCGAGCGTTTTCGAAAAGCTTCTTGCTTCCCGGCCGCGGAAACGCCAGCGGGTGACCCGATTTGTTGGCAAGCGGTTCGGACTTGAAATCCTTGAGGCTGATCAGAATGCCCATGCCGTCGGCCTTGTGCACCGAACCTTTGTTCAAGAAAGTTGCATGTCCTTTGCGCGAAACCCACACTGCATCGTAAGGAACCGAGTCGGCCGCGCCGCGCAGTTCCTGGACCTGCACACGCTCATTGTCGATAGCAGGCCCGGCGGAGGGCGTCTGGAAACCCAGCAGCGAAAGTACGAGAATTGCGGATGTCATATCGTTATTGTTTCGCGACATCGCGGCCGCGGTCGCTCAATCCGTCTTCCCAGGAGCTCCAGCCGGCGTTCATTCCATAAGGAGAACGCTCCATGATGGCCTGGATCTGATGGAGCTTCCCTTTTTGAATCTGGAACAGTTCGACGATCTGCCAGGTCCAGGGCTGCTGCGGGCCCGCGCTCACCTCGCGGCCGTCGGGCGTTTCGAAGTTGCGCGTGTCGCCCGCGGAATGATCGAAGAATCCGAATGCGAATACCAGTCCGCGTTCCGGATCGACCGCGACGTACCGCCGGTCGCGAATACGCGTCACGAAGTGCAGCAGCCCGCTCTTGAACTGCTCCATGCAACTCCAGTTGCCGGAGTAACCGGTTGCGGTCTTGGGATCGGGCCTCTGTTTGCCTTGTGCGACGGGCTGATTCGTGGTGAGTCCGCCGTTCTCGATGCGATTGCAATCGTCGGCAAAGGGATAGTCGCCCTTCCCATCGTTCTTCTGCATGCCTGAAAAATACATGTTGGCGGTCTTCACCAGTTCATCTCGCGGCATTCGCTCGGCAGGCGGGATCACATCGGTCCACTTGTAGCCGATCCTCTCGAAACCCGCAGCCGAGTTCGGACTGCGCTGAATAAACTGCTCGGCTTCGGTGATCTTCCCGTCGCGGATCCTCAGGCGCAGACCGATCACCGCTCCCACGTTCGCCTCCGTGATGCTGCCGAGAAACGCGACCTGCTGCGCCTCGACGTCGGTGACGAAGAGCCGGAACGTGCCCTTGCCGGTCATGGTGTTCCACAGGCCATCGCCCAGTTCCAGGCGCTGGCCGTTCTCGGTGAACTTTACGCCTTTAGCAAAAGGAGCCTTCGCGGGATCGTGGGCCACCATCGCATCCAGATATTTGTCGACAAAGGGCTCCAGACACGCTCGATCGCAGGTCTTACTCTGGCCGGCCAGCGTGGCCGCCAGCGCGATTGCGATTACGAAGGGTTTGGCAGACATCAGCGCCATGCTATCAGACCATGCGAGGGCGAGGCGTGCCTCGCCCCTACATCGCGGTAGGGGCCGGACATGTCCGGCCCGGTTAATGGCTCTCGCGAGGAATCCCGGCGCCGCGGCACCCGACCAGAAAATCCAGATCGGCCCCCTGGTCCGCCTGCAATACGTGATCGATGTAGAGGCGCTGATAGCCCCCGGCCCAAGTATCCGGCTCGGGCTTCCACGCGGCTTTACGACGATTGAGTTCTTCATCCGAAACCCGCAGCTCAAGCTTGCGCGTGTCGATATCCAACTCGATTTCGTCTCCATTCTGAACCACGGCCAGCGTCCCTCCCGCGGCCGATTCCGGAGAAACATGCAGCACCACGGTTCCGTAGGCCGTGCCGCTCATGCGAGCATCCGAAATTCGCACCAAATCGGTGATCCCGCGCGCCAGAAGCTTCGGCGGCAGCGGCATATTCCCGACCTCGGGCATCCCCGGATACCCCTTCGGCCCCGCGCCCTTCAGCACCATCACCGACGTTTCATCGATCTCGAGATCCGGCCGGTCGATGCGCGCCTTGAAATCCTCGATGCTTTCGAACACCACCGCGCGTCCGCGATGCTTGAGCAGGCTCGGCGTCGCCGCCGAAGGTTTGATCACAGCCCCATTCGGCGCCAGATTGCCGCGCACTACGGCCAGCCCGGCACGCTCGCGAATCGGATTCGCGCGTTCATGGATCACTTCGCGATTCCAGCACGGCGCATCGGCCGTGTTCTCACCTATGGTCTTTCCGTTCACGGTGAACGCGTCGCGGTGGATCACGTCGGCCAGTTCCCGCACCACCGCCGGAACGCCGCCCGCATAGTAGAAATCCTCCATCAGGAATTTGCCCGACGGCTGGATATTCACGAGCAATGGCAGATCGTGACCCACTCGGTCGAAATCGTCAAGTGTCAGCGGCACGCCCACGCGTCCCGCGATCGCCAGCATGTGCAGCACAAAGTTGCTCGACCCGCCGATGGCGGCATTCACGCGGATCGCATTCTCGAACGCCTGGCGCGTGAGAATGCGGGAAATCCGCAGATCCTCGTGAACCATTTCGACGATCCGCCGCCCGGCCTGCTGCGCTAACACGTACCTTCGGGAGTCAACAGCGGGTATCGCCGCGTTATGCGGCAAGCCCATCCCAAGCGCTTCAACCATGCTGGCCATGGTCGAGGCGGTTCCCATGGTCATGCAGTGGCCCGCCGATCGCGACATGCACGCCTCGGCTTCGAAGAAATCGGCGATCTTCATCTTGCCCGCCCGCACGTCCTCGCTCATCTGCCAGACGACGGTGCCCGAACCAATGGGTTGACCGTGGAAATTGCCATTCAGCATCGGCCCGCCCGACACGACAATCGCCGGCACATCGCAGCTCGCCGCGCCCATCAGCAGCGACGGAGTGGTCTTATCGCAGCCGCACAGCAACACCACGCCATCAATAGGATTGCCGCGAATCGATTCCTCCACGTCCATGCTCGCCAGATTGCGGAACAGCATGGCTGTGGGGCGAATGTTGGTTTCCCCCAGCGACATCACCGGGAATTCCAGCGGGAATCCGCCGGCTTCGTACACACCGCGCTTGACACGCTCGGCCACCTGTCGGAGATGCGCGTTGCACGGCGTCAGCTCGGAGAAGGTGTTGCAGATGCCGATGACCGGCCGGCCGTCGAACAAGTCGGGTGGGAAGCCCTGGTTCTTCATCCAGGAACGGTGGATGAACCCGTCACGATCCTGAAGGCCGAACCAATGAGTAGAACGAAGAGGAGCCACGACAAGCTAGTGTCGCAAAATTCGGGGACTGCCTCCGATTTCGAAGGCCGAGCGTGGCCAGTATCCGCAATGGCATGCCGAAATCGGCTGGCTGTCCCCGAATTGCTACCGCGCCGTATACGTCTTGCTGAACTGGAAAAAAGGGGACACCTCCTGGTGTTCGCTCCGCTACTAGCTTTGCGGAAGTTAGGAGGTGTCCCCTTTTTTCCCTTCGGATGGTGGTCGGGGCATTTCCATGCTTCCGGGTGCAGCGAAGCTTCATCCCTCACCGCTGTCCCGAATTTCTACCGCGCCGTGTACGTCTTGCTGAACTTGTTCCGATTGTTGGTAACCGTAAACTTACCCTCCTTCGAAATCGACGCCTTAATCCAGTTGCCCTGATCCGCGGCGCCCTCATCCAGGTTCGCGATCATGTCCGCGGAGGTGTTGTGGTCGGCATCGTTCATCGCGCCCTTGTGGCCCTGCCAGATTCCTTCGATCCCCGGAATCTTGGCGAGCGTCTCATAACCGCCGTTGCTGAAACCCTTGCGAGCGCCGTTGTTCACCACCACCACTTGCGGCTTCAGCGACCAAATCAGCGCGGGCGCGCCGGACTGGCCGTTCGAGAAGCCGTGATGGGTAGCCTGCATCAGCGTAACCTGACCCACCTTATTCACCGGACAGGCGAGCATCATCTCCCGATCCCAGGTAAGATCGCCCACGTCCAGGAAAGTGAATTTTCCATACGTCAGCAGGAAGCCGGTGCTGCGCGAGTTCTCCGTGTTGTCCGTCGGCTTGCGTTCGGCGCCCTCGCAAAGCTTGTTGGCGGAACCATGATTGATCGGCTTCGCGATCACCTCGCCATTCGCACTCACAACCGTGATGTCGACGCCGGCCAAAGGGATTTTGTCCCCAGGCTTCACCACGGTGCGCCGGTTCCCCGCCGCTGAGAGATAGTCCTTCCACAGAGTCGCGCCGTTCGGTTGCGATGCTTCGATCGACTCCCCGTGATCCCAGATTTTGCGGATCGGCATCGCCTTCGACAAAGCCGCGACTCCGCCCACATGGTCGCCGTGGAAGTGCGTGATCACAAGATTGTCGATCCTGGTCAAGCCCGCGGCAGCCGCAGCCGCCTGGATCCGCTTCGCGTCGCGGTCGTCGTTCCCGGGAAAACCGGTATCGACCAGCAGCGATTCGCCGGACGGCGCGACAATCAGCGTGGACGCGCCGCCCTCCACGTCGATCCAATAGATGTCTAGGGTGCGCGTTTGCGCTGGGAGTAAAACGGCTGCCGCCGCCAACATACAAAGAAGCTTCATTTCGCCCAAATGCTATCACAGGCCGCCATTCCGTGAGAAGATCGAGCCTGTGTCTGCGTCCGCGACAATGCGGCCCACCCGAGTCCGCTACTGGGTGCTGGTGTTCACCGTCACCCTCGCGGTGATCACCTACATCGACCGCGTGGCGATTTCCTTCGCCCTGCCGTACATCGGCAAGGAACTCGACCTGAGCTCCATCCAGAAGGGCTGGGTGCTGACCGCGTTCGCCCTGGCCTACTCGCTGTTCGAAATTCCCGGGGGCTTCCTAGGCGATTGGATGGGACCTCGCAGAGTCATTCTCCGCATCGTAGTGTGGTGGTCGTTCTTCACCGCAGCCACCGGATGGGCGTGGAGCTTCGCGTCACTTGTAACCACCCGGTTTCTCTTCGGCGCAGGAGAGGCCGGCTGTTTTCCGAATCTCACGAAGATGTTCACCGTATGGCTTCCGGATCGCGAACGCAATCGCGCTCAGGGCCTGATGTGGATGAGCGCCCGCTGGGGTGGCGCATTTACACCGCCTTTGGCCGCAGCGGTGATCACGTGGGTCGGATGGCGGCATGCTTTCGAGCTCTTCGCCGCGTTGGGACTCGTATGGGCGCTCGCGTTCTTCCTCTGGTATCGCGATAATCCCCTGGACAATCCCAAGCTCAACGCGGCCGAGCGCGATCTTCTGAAGAACTCGTATCGGCCCTCCGGCCATGTGGCTGCGCCCTGGAGAAAAATGCTGAGCTCGGGACGAGTGTGGCTGCTGTGCTGGCAGTACTTCTTCCTGTCCTACGGCTGGTACTTCAACATCACCTGGCTGCCGACCTATCTTCGCGAAGCCCGCGGGATGGACGTGGCACAGGCCGCCATGTTCGGCGTGCTACCCCTGTTCATGGGCGGAATGGGAAATCCGGTCAGTGTGTTCCTGGGCGAACGCCTCCTGCGCCGCACCAAAAGCGTCGACCTCACCCGCCGTATCCTGGCAAGCTTCGGATATGCCGGCGCCTGTAGTTTCCTGCTGATAACCACATATATGCAGGATGCGCGGGCAGCTGTCATTTCGATCTCTTTAGCCAGCTTTTTCAACGATTTGGCGATGCCGCCGTCCTGGGCCGCGACCATGGATATGGGAGGCCGGTATGCCGGAACCCTTTCCGGCGCGATGAATAGCTGGGGGAACCTGGGTGGGGCAGCGGCCCCCGCCGTCATCGGGTACGTCCTCGCCTGGACCAATAACAACTGGAATGTGGCATTTTACATCTCAGCTTTTCTCTATGCCGCGGCGATTCCGTGCTGGATTTTTCTGGACTCAGTAACCCCGCTCGAAGTTGCATCGCCCAATTGAGAGGCTCTTGACCTTCAACCCAGCCCCGTGTATGCTACGATGTTGGGCGGGCTAGTGCCTACTCATATACTCAAGGTGGAGGTTGTTTGCCAATGAAATCTAAGATTCTTGCTGTAATCGTCGCTGGACTGGGTTTGCTCCTGTGCAGCGTACCGATGCTGGCGCACCACTCGTTCGCCGCCGAATACGATTCGGCCAAACCGGTGACGTTGACCGGGACCGTGACGAATGTCGAGTGGATGAATCCGCACGCCCGGTTTTATATCGACGTGAAGGATGAGAAGGGCGAAGTGGCCAACTGGGAGCTTGAACTCGGAAGCCCCAACGGCCTGATGCGCCAAGGCTGGACGCGGAACTCCCTGAAGAAGGGCGACGTCGTCAGCATCACCGGGTCGCTGGCAAAGGACGGCTCCAAGCTGGCCAATGCTCGTACCGTGAAGCTGGCCGATGGCCGCCAGGTGTTCGCGGGCTCTTCGGAGACCGAGGGCAAGGGTAAGCAGTAGTAGTTTAGGATCTATTCTCATACAACCTCAAGCGCGATGAGCGGATGCACACATGCGTCCGCTCGTCCTGCGTAAACGATTCGTCCAGTTGGGGGCAGAATCGGTCTTTCACACTCCCAGGGAGGGATAAACAATGAAGTCTTGGTCTAAAGTGACTTTTGTGGTCACAGGGTTGGTTGCAGTGTGCCTAAGCAGCGTCAGCTTATCCGCGCAGGCTCCGGCGCCTCAGGGCAAAGCTGCCGCGAAAGCCCCGGAACAGGGTAAGGCTGCTGCGGCAACACCAACCATCACGGCCGGGGATTTCTTCAAGAACGTCACTACGCCGACTCTCAAGGCTCTCTCGCCCGCCGATTTCATTTTGGCTATGGGAGTCCTTACCGACGATCTGGGTCTGGATTGCGCGGACTGTCATCCCGGCGCCGGCTCCGACAAAGCGGATTTTGTGATCGATACGCCGCAAAAGAAGACCGCCCGGAAGATGATTGAAATGCTGGGGACCATCAACAAGACCAACTTCGCGGGAGTGCAGATGGTGACGTGCTGGACGTGTCATCACGGCCGCGAAGTCCCCGCCACCACGATCGCCCTGGAAGCGGTCTACAGCACCCCGAATTCAGAAAGGGATGACGTCGTCACCGCGGTTCCCGGACAGTCTGCCGCTGCAATTTTTGACAAATACATCGCGGCCTTGGGCGGCGCTCAGCGTCTGGCTGGCCTCACTAGCTATATCGCGACCGGAAAGAGCGTGGGATACGAGGGATTGGGCGGCGAGGGCGATTTCAACATTTACGCGAAATCTCCCAATCAGAAAACAACCGAGATTAGTTACAAGGATCACCCCGAACGCGGAACCAGCCTGTGGGCCTTCGACGGCCGCACTGGCTGGATCAGGACGCCGCGCGGCTTGCTAGGCGAGTATGAAGTGACCGGAACCGGCCTCGATGGCACCAGGTTCGACGCGCAGATGGCGTTTCCCGGACAAATCAAGACGCTCTTCACGAATTGGCGCGTCGGCCAAATGGAAAGCCTCGGGGATCGGGACTTCAACATCGTTCAGGGCGGCACCGCCAGAGGTTTGCTCGTAACGCTGTACTTCGACACCAAGACGAGCCTCCTTTCGCGAATGATTATCTACACCTCGTCTCCAATCGGGCGCGCTCCGACACAAGTGGACTTCGCCGATTATCGTGATGTCGGCGGGATCAAGTTCCCCTTCGAACAAACTTTCCTTTGGCTGGACGGCAGGTGGACCGCGAAGATTACCAGCGTGAAGACCAACGTGGCGATCGACGCCGCGAAATTCGGTAAACCGTAAGCATACAGATCGCATTCTTCGAGAACAGGGAGTTGACGGTTTTAAAGGCCTTCAACTCCCTGTTTTTGTTTGCAGAAGCGCCTCCCAACCGGTGTATAATCCCCTTCAGGCCACGCACGGCCGCAGTCGACCGCGCCCGCCACGTCCGACCATCAACACGATTCAAAGAGGAGACGACATGTTGCTGACGAACTTGTTCAGGAATTTTTGGATGGGTCCCGCTGCCCTTCTCGTGGCCTTGAGCTGCACGCCAGGGACGGCCAGCGCACAGACGTGTGCCACCTTGCCGGATTTCGCCAAATTGAAAGCTGCGCTCGTCCAGGCCACCAAGGACGAAACCAGCGGGCTGAATAACCACATGTGGGCCACCATCGTGGATCGCGACGGAGTCGTTTGCGCCGTGGCCTTCTCCGGCAAGGACCGGTTCGCTCAGTGGCCCGGAAGCCGCGTGATCGCCGCTCAGAAGGCGAATACCGCGAACGCTTTCGGCCTCGACTCGGGTTCGAGCAGCGACGGTTCCGGCCAAGCCAACGGCCTGGCGCTCTCAACCGCCAACTTGTTTTCAGCCGTTCAGCCGGGAGGGAGCCTCTACGGACTGCAATTCAGCAACCCTGTGAATGAAAGTGCCGGATACAAGGTTCCGTCCGCAGCCTACGGCACGGCGGCCGATCCCATGAAGGGCAGCAAGATCGGAGGCGTCAACGTTTTCGGCGGCGGGCTTGCTCTATTCACCACCGGCAAGAAAATGGTGGGCGGACTCGGCGTTAGCGGCGATACTTCCTGCGCCGATCACTTCATCGCCTGGCGCCTGCGCAAGAATCTGGGTCTCGACCACCTGGCGGGCGTCGGCGGCGTTTCTGGCGATACGATGCGTCCCGACAATATCGTTTTCGACATCGGCGCGAATGGCCAGAGCGCGGGGGGATTCGGCCATCCCAAGTGCCTGATGACCGGAAATGAGAAGATGCTGCCGCCGGTTGAACCCTAGACAGCTCTCGACGCGGCGCTATAATAGCCTGAGACCGAAAGGAACACGCACATATGGACGACATCACACGACGCGGTTTTCTGGCTGCCGGAGCAGTGGTAGCAGCGCCTTACATCTTGAAATCCGAAGACAAAGCCGGGACCAAGAATCCCATCCTCGGCGAGGGCGAGCACAAGTACGAGTGCATCCACGATTGGGGCCAACTGCCTGCGAATATCAAGTACGGCAACACCCACAGCGTAGTTGAGGATGCGCAGGGGCATATTTACGTGCATCACACCGTGTACAAGGACAGCCCCAGCAGCGACAGCGTTGTAGTTTTCGACGATAAAGGTAAGTTTGTCCGCTCCTTCGGTCCTATGTTCCGCGGCGGCGCACACGGCCTGTTCCTGAACAAGGAGGGCAAGGACGAGTACCTGTACTTCTGCGACGAGAAACACGGCATCGTCACCAAGCGCACGCTGAAGGGCGAAGAAGTTTGGACCATGGGTTATCCGCAGGATTCCCCGGTCTATCAGAAGGGACCCGGCTCCTCCGGTCCCGGCGGCGCAGCGGGCCTGAACTACCGGCCTACCAACTTCGCGATCGCGCCTAATGGCGATTTCTGGGTGGGCGACGGCTACGGATCGTATTACATGTTCCACTACAGCCAGAAAGGGAATGCGTATCCCAAGCTGGTCAGAACTTTCGGCGGTCCTCCGGCCGGCGCGGCTGCTCCTGGCGGCGGTCGCGGTCCCGGCGGCGGTGGCGGCCGTGGACAAGGCAAGGGTCCGGGCGGCCCCGGTGGCGATCAGGCGAAAGGCCCTGCGTTCGCTGGCGAGGATCAGGCCAAGGGCCCCGCTCCCGCGCCCAATCAGGCCAAGGGTGGCGGTCGGGGTGCGGTTCCGCCCCCGGGACAACCCGGCGTTCCCAGGAACGTGCCCATCGAGTCCACCAACAACCCGCACGGCAACATGGTCGATCTTCGGGATCCCGCCAATCCCATCCTGCTGATCGCCGACCGCGGGAACAACCGCATCCTGCGCTACACGCTGGACGATAAACCCATCGACGTCGTGGCGGGTACGAAATCGCCCTGCCACTTTCACCCGCATAAGGACACCATCGTGGTGCCGGATTTGCAGGCTCGGGTGACGTTGCTCGACAAGGACAACAAGATCATTCTTCATCTCGGCGAGCCTACTATGCCCAATCCGCCCCGCACCACCGAGAACCGCGCCGACTTTATTCCCGGGCAGTTCGTGCAGCCGCACGGCGCTTGCTTCGATCGCGCCGGCAACATCTTCGTGGTGGAGTGGGTCGAGATCGGCCGCGTCACAAAACTGCGCAAGCTCGCGTAATACCCGAAGTCAGACTTACCAATCTAGGCCTCAAGGAGCGGCATGGACCCAAGACTGTTCGGTGAATTCATGGGAACAATGGTTCTCGCGTTGTTGGGTAATGGTGTTGTCGCAAACGTAGTTTTAAAGAAAACGCTGGGGTCCGCCGGAGGCTGGCTGACCATCGTGTTCGGATATGGCGTGGGCGTGATGGCGGGCGTCTTCACCGCGCTCTATTGCGGAAGCCCCGCAGCCTTCATCAATCCGGGCGTCACACTGGCGTTTTCGATTTCCGGTGGGGATTTCAGCATGCTCATCCCGTTCTGGATCGCGCAGGTCTTGGGCGCCTTTGTAGCGGGAGTGCTCCTGTGGCTGCATTTTCTCCCGCACTGGTCCGAAACCACCGACGCCGGATCAAAGCTCGCCTGCTTCTGCACCGGCCCCGCCATCCGCAATACGGCGGCAAATCTCCTCAGCGAGGTCATCGGGACGTTCTTGCTGGCGTTTCTGGTGCATGCCATGGTCAAGACCGGACCAGCTCCCGGGTTAGCCCCATTTCTGGTCGGGGCCATCATTTGGGCCATCGGCTCCGGCTTGGGCGGCACTACCGGATTCGCGATTAATCCCGCGCGCGATTTGGGCCCGCGCATCGCGCATGCCATCCTGCCGATACCGGGCAAAGGCAGTTCGGATTTCGCTTACGGCTTCACCGTCCCGGTTCTGGGCGGGCTGATCGGCGGCGGGCTTGCGGGAGTTTTTATTAAGCTCGCACATTTGTAACGCGTCCGCTGCATCAGCGAGGCGTCAGAATGGCCTTGATCGGGACCACTCGGGCGGCTGGCGGCCGCCATCTGATCAATAAGATCCCCGTCCCCGGCGATTACGGGTGGGATTACCTCACGGCCGATTCCGAGAGCCGGCGCCTTTACGTCTCCCCTGACAAAGAAGGTTCCGGGGAGCTTCTCCGTCTTGGTCTTCGGGGAATGCCCCCCCGCGGGCTACAATGAAACTTAGTCTCGGGTGATGGGCCTCTACCATTGACCGTCCCGCGCGTAATCCGCACGGGAACGATGGCTCCTACAAACGTAGAGCCTTTCCATGTTCTCGAGCGATTCCAAAACCGGGCCGGGATCAACTCCAGCAGGCTCTCGATCTTAGATCGCAGGTCGTAGAACGGTATGAGCTCTCCTCTCTGCATTCCAGGACCTCGATCGAATCGCATCCGCACGAGCCGCCATGGAACATTTAGACGGAACCACGCAGCTCCCCAAGTAGCCCGTAACGCGATCTCTCGCCATCACGTCTCAAGACTACTTCTGGAGTCGCGATAGTTAGGGTATAATTCTTGAGCGCCCAGCGTGGACCAGCGTCCGGATCAAGTTCGCCAGGCCTCACGTGCGCGGAAAACAAGCACACGAAGTTATGTTTCACAAGGAGAACGAGCAATCATGGTGACCTTAGCGGACGCTCGTAGAGTGATCGCAGCAGCCGAGAAAAAGGCCGGCGAAATCGGCCAGCCGATGAATATTGCCATTGCCGATGAGGGCGGGAACATCGTAGCCCACGTGCGCATGGACGGAGCCTGGATCGGAAGTATCGATATTTCGCAGAAGAAGGCGTACACCTCGCG
>DASYSG010000045.1:0-126014 GCA_036003585.1 Bryobacteraceae bacterium
AGACCTTCTGCGCTCTGCGGCTTTTCATCGACTCATGGCGCTGGGCAGGGGTGCCATGGTACCTGCGCTCCGGCAAATACCTAGCCGAAACCGCGACCGAAGTAGTGGTGGAGCTGAAGCCGCCGCCGCAGAGGCTTTTCGCCGACTCAGCGCCCATAACCGGCCAGTCCAACTACCTGCGGTTCCGGCTATCTCCCAACTCGGCCGTCGCCCTCGCCGCTCGCGTTAAAGTCGCAGGGAAGGAGTTCGTCGGTGAGCAGCGAGAGCTCTACCTATTCGAAGAACAGCCGGGAGAGGAAAGGCCCTACGAGCGGCTTTTGGGCGACGCCATGAACGGCGATGGAGCGCTATTCACCCGTGAGGACTCAGTCGAGGCCGCATGGGCGGTGGTCGGTCCAGTTCTCAAGACGCACCACCGGGTTCGCCCCTACAGGCGCCATAGCTGGGGGCCAAAGGAGGCTGACGCGATCATCGCTTCACACGGCTCCTGGCTCAATCCAAAACTCGAGCGGGCATCCGGATGAGCCTACACCGGCTGTGTTGATGGCCGCCCTGATCGCCATTCTTTTCGCTCAGGGTGATACGTCTCCGGTCAAATCTCAGGATCGCTCCAGTGCGCCAGACGCCCGCCAGATCATGGAGGCATCCATTGCCGCGACCCAGCGGGCCTGGAAAGCGCGGCTCTATTACAGCTATATGGAACGAGACGAGGACCGGCGCCGGGACCTGGCTGGGCATGTAACGTCAGAGGATGTCGAAGTCTCGAAAACGATTCTTGTCACTCGCAGTTCCTTTCCCTGCAAAGTGTAGTTATCGCAACTGTCTCATTTTATGGGTCCAGTCCAGCGCCTCTGCACTTACTTCGATTGGACCTCCAGCAAGCTAACTGAGACGAGTAAACGCGTTAGCCAATTGTGTAGCGCACCTGCACTTGAGGCAGATGCGCGTCGCATCCTAGGTTGGACGCCACGAGCGCAAGAATGTGTCGTGAAACCGGACCGTTGCATGACAACTCTAAGTTTGGAACTTGCTCAGCGATTGGAAACAGACAACATATGCGATCAAGGCGCAGGATCCTGACCATCAAAAACCACGGGAATAATTTCTTAGCGCAGTAATCGCCGTAACCAATTGAGAGCCCATGGAACACCGATGGGCTTAAGAAACGGTTACCAAGTGCACGTGCTCAACGGTTTCACACTCGCCAAGGAACACCCTGAGAGCGAGGCGGCTTCGAGGCGTATCTGCGCATTGTCGCCTTCATCTGCCTCAATCACCAGTCGCTGCCAGCATGCTGCGGCCCTACCAGTGCCTCGTGGGTTTCTGCGATTCGTTTGATACGCTAGGAGCCATTGCTCGTGTCGAGCGAAATGCATGCACTTCCGAGGACTCGATCTCAATCTCCTAGTGGCCCTCGATGCCCTGATCGCCGAAAAGAGCATTTCCCGAACCGGCGAGAAGATTCACCTTAGTCAACCGGCCGCCAGTGGAGCCCTCGCTCGCTTGCGTGACTTCTTCAAGGACCAGCTCCTCGTTCCGGTCGGACGCAAAATGGTCCTTACTCCTCTCGCCGAAGAACTCGCACTGCCGGTTCGTCAACTGCTGTTGCAAGCCGAAGCTATCATCCACCGCAGTCCGCACTTCTCGGCTAAAACATCGCAACGCACCTTCCGTCTGGTCATGTCGGACTACGTCGCCACAGTACTCATGAGCCGCGCACTCCCCGAAATCCAGCACCAGGCCCCCGGGATCTCTGTCGAAGTACTGGTTCCTTCCAACCGCTCCGATCGGCTGGACCGCGGCGAAGCGGACCTGATGATCATGCCCAAGCAGTACCTGTCGGAGAATCACCCATCTGAGCCGCTCTTTGAGGACGACTTCGTCTGCGTCGCCTGGGCCGGCAATCAGGAACTGCGTGGGCGCACCATCTCCATGCGCAACTACCTGCGCCTGGGTCACGTCGTCGTCCGTTTTGGAGAGCAGCAGCAAGTGCCCGCGTTCGAAGAAAAGTTCATGGAGCACTTCAGCGAGACCCGCCGCATCGAAGTCGTCACCACCGGCTTCACGCTGGTCCCGCAACTGGTTGTGGGCACTACGCGCATTGCAACCGTCCACCGCCGGCTGGCGCAATTCTACGCGAAACAGCTACCGCTGAAGATTTTGAAAACGCCAGTCGAGATCCCCCCTGTGGTCGAATCGATGCAGTGGCACGCGATTCGAGACGGCGATCCGGGGCTCAGGTGGCTCCGCCGGATTCTACACTCGGCCGTTGTCGAACGCCCCACCCGCTGACGCTATTTTCCGGGCGGTTGCTTTGAGCTTTGATACATGGCGACGCTTTGATACACGGCTGTCACGAACATCTGGGTGGTCCATTGGCCGCTGTTCGCGCCGTAGCGCCTATCGTAGTCCGTGGTGACCTTGGCCGCCAGCACTTGCGCGAGCGACGCGCCACTCGCGATCAACGCCTTCACCCGGTCGCGGACGATGGCCACCATGTCGCGGTATTCGACGACCTCATGCTCGTCGCATAAGTACCCGTGCCCCGGTACCACTAGCGTTCCGCCTTCACCCGAATGCTCAAAAACCGTGCGGTCCAGGATGGCGTCAAGTGCATTGATCTCGCCCTGAACGCTGCCTCCATTCGCGACGTCGATAAACGGATACTGCGTGGTATTAAAGATGTCGCCGGCGACGATGATGTCGGCGCGCCGGAAGTGGACGATGCTGTCGCCATCGGTGGAGGCATGGGGCATGTAGAACATTTCGATGCTGTCGCCATTGTGGAACGTTCTGCGGCGCTCGGTGACGTAAGTGTCAATGGGCCACGAATCCGGAGAGGTGGGTGGGTTGTTGCCGAGCGCGCCGGCCATTCGTGCGGCGACGTTTTCGTGAGCGATGATGGTGGCCGTGGCGCCTACGCCCGGCGAGTTCAAGGCGAGGAATGTCCCGACGACACTGGGATCCGAACCGGCATTCTTGAGTGTTTGGTTGCCGCCGGTGTAATCGGCGTGGAAGCTCGTATTGGCAATGTAGCGGATCGGTTTCGTCGAGAGGCGGCGGATTTCGGCAAGAACCTTACTGGTAAGCTTGCCTGCGCCGGTGTCGACAACGAAGGCTCCCTCGTCGCCAGTTTGTAGAACGATGTTCGCGCCATCGCCGACCAGCATATAAACGTTGTTGCGGATCGGTAGAACGTGGATTTCTCCGTCGTGAGGATTGGGATCTACCGCGACGCTGGTTGCGGACGGTCCGGGCGCTGGATGAGTCAATTCACGAGCTTGGGCGTCGGAGACCGAGGCGAGTTTGGATTCGAATTCGCGGTAAAGCGTCTCAGGACCGCCGAGTGCCCCGATCAATGGTACTTGGTTCTTCTTGGAATACTCGTCGAGATAAGGGTGCGCGCCAAACAGATAGTTAGGCACCTGGTCCGGGGCACGGCCGACGATCTGCTCGCTGTCGTCGCAGGGGAACAGCCATGCACCTGGGTCGGTCGGCTGACGGTAAAAATCGGTGGTGCGAATCCACGGCTCCGAGAGAAAGACGGGATCGTTGACCACGGACGTATAGGTAATATGATCGCCGTGCCGCACGAAGAATTCGGTAAGCGTTGCCTGATCGCTTTCAGGAAGGCCGTTGCGGCGGAACCAGCCTTGTTTGAGATGGGTGGTCTCGACGCGCAGGGCATTGCCGACGAAGGTGCCCGTCGAGAAGCCCATATACGTGTGAGGCGCGTACGCAGGCGGATGGGGACGGTCGTCCATCCAGAAGACGCGGTGCCCCTCGAAGGTCTGCGAGTACCAATGAATCGCAATCAGCGTGCGGAGCTTAGGGTCGCGCTCTTCCCACACCAGGGTGTTGCCGATGGCGCGGACCGAATACGGCGCGACATAGCCATCGCACTGGTGAAAGCGCGAGGTGAGCCGGGAGGTGTCGTAGGAGAGAGCCCATAATCGGCCAGCTTCGTTGATGGGGATGCCGCCGTAGTCAACCAGCTCAGGCCCGGCGCCGCGCTCAGCACCATCCTCCTGCATATTGCCCGTCCAATATCCGGAAAAGTCCACGGCCGGGGCGGGTCCACCTTTGGCGGGTCCACCTTTGGAGGCACCGCCGGCCGGGGCCTGAGCATCCAGTAACCATACGCTGGCAGCGCATCCGAGCAAGATGAGACTCAGACGAAGAACCTTGATGATCGCCATACTCTACTTTGCGTCGCACGGCTGCGGGTTCCAGCCGGCGGCGTCCGCCTGTTTCTTGAAATGCACGCTGTACCAGTAGGGTCCGTTTAAATAGTCTGGATCGGTGGCTTCGACGCTGACGACGAGCAGCGTAGGCCCGCCGGGGACCTCCTGGCGATCATAGTATTCGGTAAAGGTGGCTTTGGCGCCATAGGGCACGCCGTTGCGCGCTAAGTAGCCCGGGCCTGCCTGCGTGGTGACTACTTTGAGAGAACCTCCGCTGCCGCCGCGGCCTCCCAGCGTAAAGCCTGTCAGAGCAGGCGCAAGACGATCCCACGAAGCAACGGAGACACCCTGCAGGCTCCCAGCTTGGCCGCTCGGGGTTCCAAAGGAGAGCATGCGAGTCTGGGCGCCGGCGTCGGATTCGATCTTGAGGTTATTCCCTTCCCAGGTAATGTGAAGACGTCCGGGCATGCGAAGGATTCCGCCCACGCCGTAAACCTTGCATGAGTTGGCCGAGGCCGGGTCCCAGGCGGCAGCCTCGCGACGGCCAGCCGCACTCACAGGGATGCTGCCTACGTCGCCTTTCGCCGCCGGATGGATGCGTTCTTTCCAGTCTTCAGTGATCTGTGCAACCCAGTACCCCGTGGGATCGAAAAGTGCAGCCGCAGGACCGGCGCGTCCTGGACCGCCGCGTCCTCCAGCGGGACCTGCGGCAGGTGGTTGTGCGCTGAGGGCGCCGCCGACCGCGAGCAAAATCGTTCCGCACGTAGCGAGCGACCAGCGCGACATCAATTCCCCTTACGAATGAGCTGCGCTTGGCTGCATTCGGACATGACATTCAGGAACGCAGCGTAGTCGCTCTCTTTAATGACGAACGGGTGCGGGTCCTGCGCGCCGCGTTTCTTCAGCTGTTCCAGCCGTCCGGCGAATCCATCCATCAGCGGATGATTCTGGATCTCCACGTCGACATGGTTGTCCGCGGCGATGCGCGAATACTTCTGGATCGACTTCACGTAATCGCGCAGGCCATCAGCCGTGACGAATCCGGCAGTTAGTACCGTGCCGCCGAACAGCCCAGCGGTGTGCTTCCGCCCTTTATCGAACACCGGAAAGATCAGCGCTAGCGCGCCGGGCGTATGCCCAGGAACCAGCACCGGCAGGATCGTCGCGTCGCCTAGCGTGATTGGTTTCCCGTCGGTCACCACTTGGTCTCGGCGCGGGACTGGGGTAGCGGCCGCCTTGCCTTTGGCCTGAGGCGCTTCGAGCAAATCCCAATCTGCCGCCGAGAGAAACACCTTCGTTTGGTACGTGTCCTGGAAGTAGCGGGCTGCGCCGAAGTGATCCGAGTGTCCATGCAGCACGATGATGTAGCGTACCTTGGCAGGGTCGAACCCGAGCGCTTTGAGACCGGGAACAAGGACGGATTGGATCTGCTCAGGGTATCCCGCATCGATCAGGATCAGCCCTTCGCTGGTTTCAAGGATGTAGACCGCAGTACCGATGCTCCCCACTACTGAAAGATTGTCGAACAACCGGGTCGGTTCAATCGCGGGATCCGTCGGCCTGTTCGGCATCGACGATTCGCCGCAAAAGTAATTAGCAGCTTCCGCCCACCGGCTCCCCGCCGCGCTTTTCGCCCGTGCAAGGTGGTCCTCCAATGTTCCCTGTGCCCGTGTGCTCTCGCCGGCAAGCATTGCAAGCCCCGCGACGGCCAGCCTTTTCGCCATCTTCATTATTTGGATTCCTTGCCGCCCGCCACGTCTCTGACGCGCTGGTTAAACTTGTATTCCTCGGTGGGCACGCAATAGATCTGCTCGTCCCAACGTTTCGACTTTTCCCGATCGATGCGGAAGACCTTCGTGTCACTTACCCAGGGGCGCGTGTAGGTCTCGGGATCGGTTAAGGTCATCGTCAACTCCAAGGTGTCCCGATCGCGCCGGCGGTAACGCTCCTCGAGCCGCATGTTCTCGCTATGCGGATACCCGAATTTGTCGAGCCACGTCCGGTCATCGAACCCTATGCTGGAGACCACGAATACGTCGCCGTCCCAACGGCCGATCGAAGTGCCGTCCCAATTTGGATCCACTTCGTCGGCGGCAGGCAGTTTCCGGCCGTCTGCGAATACTTCGCGCCAGTCATGGTGCCACTCGAAGAACTGAATCATCCGCCCCGGGACCTGGACTATCTCCATCGTCTGATGCGGCGAAATCACCTCCGTGTTCAACAGCCGTGGAATCCCCAGCGGATCGCACGTCCCCATCGGGTCGTTGCCGATCGCCGGAGGCACCGCTCGCGGACCGTATCCCGGTTTGTTCTTTTCAAAGCGCGCCTTCCCGGCGGCTGTGAATGGGGCCTCTTCCGTACCCTGCGTCGGACCCTGGCCCGACCACACATTACTGAAGGTCTGGAACCGGCTGGTCCGATTCCAATGCCCCGACAAATCGTGCGGATCGAAATCCCCAGCGGCTTGTGCAGACACCACCAGAGTGGATGCCGCGGTGATCGCAACTAGCGCGGCCCATCGCATTACTGTTTCCCTTTCGCCGCGCCCGGCGCTGCGCCGCCCGGCACTATCGGCCAGTCCTTGCCGTTGATCTTCAACTCCTTTGCCAGACACGCTCTCGCGCCGGCAACTCGCGATGGATTGCAGACCAGCACGATTTGATCGCCGGGCTTCAGTGTCGTGCGGGTCCAGCCTACCTTCATGTTCCTCATCATCGAGGGTGTCGGCAGCACCTCCGCCGCCCAATGCGCGATCTCCCCCGTTTCGGTTTTGACATCGAAGTAGATCTGCGGGTGGGGATTGATGAACTCCCACTCTGTGACTGTACCGGCAATCGTCATCGTCTGGTCCGTATGGTAGGAAACGTTACTTCCATGGTGAGCCGCTGCTGAATGCGCGATCGCCAACAGGACTGTTAGAACGGACAAGATACGGAAAGTGCGGTGCGCCATGTTTCCGCCAGTATAGGCCGGGGGACTAGCACCGCAGAAATTGATTGTGGCGATGGGAGCCATTCGTCCGACGAATGCTCCAAACTGCCTGTGCGGGGACACTTACCTGGTATGGTCCTTGAAGAACTTGAAGATCTCGGGCATGCTCTGGGTGATCACGGTCCCGTGATCGGCGCCCGGTAGTTCCATGTACTTGAAGTCCTTCATCTTGAGATCGGTCGCGGTCTTCGCCCAGCGACGGCCGATGTCGATAGGAACGACGGTGTCCGCATCGCCATGCGCCAGGAACAACGGCATCTTGTCTTTAACGGGCGCCAGGCTCTCCGGCTGCATCAAGAACGCGGCTGGAGCCATGGAAGCAACCGCTGCCCACTGATCGACGTACTTCGGCCCGAGGAACAACGCTCCGGCGCCGCCCATGGAATGGCCCATCAGGTAGGTGCGTTTGTCATCGACGTTGAACTCTTTACGCATGATCGCCAGGACATTCATGACGTCTTTCTCGCTGAGCTCGGCTAGATTTGCAGGCTCGGGAGTGGGCGGTGGACCGCCTTTTGCCGCGCCCGGTCCTTTGCCTTTGCCTGGGCCGCCATTCATGACGATCACCGGCGAGCCGAACCAGCCTTGCGGGTTGTAGCCCATGGGGCCGACCAGAATGTAACCGCCTTCCTCTGCCAGATCCAGCGCGTTGCCGCGTAGCAAAGAGTTACCGTCACCGAAGACTCCGTGGAGCGCGACAATCAGCGGCGCTTTCTTGTTCTTGGTGACTTTGGAGGAGACGAACAATGCGTAAGGCAGCTCTTCGTTGGTGTCCGCGAAATGATAGGTCCGCTGCTGGACCCGCGGGTCCGGTGCTTTGGCGACGCCTCCCTTCGGGGCTCCGCCGCCCTGTGGTGCCTGTCCAAAAACGGCGGGTGTCTGTATCAGCGAGTAACTCAGAAACAGTGCCAGGCTCAACGAGCTCAGCGAGCCCAGCGTCGCGACCTTCCTGGTCATATTCATGTGGGTCGTCTCCCTTACTTCTTGTGCTTCGCGAAAAACTCGTAGATCGGCTTGAGGCCGGATTCGATCACCGGACCGTGCGTGATGCCCGGCTGTTCAATGAATTCGTACTTCATCTTCAATTCCTTCATGTCGTCGACCCACGCGAGGGTGTTGGTAACCGGGACCACCTCATCGATATCGCCGTGTACGATCATCACAGGAATCTTCGCGTCCTTCATCGGCTGCAGTGTCTCTTTGCGGGTTTGCCAGAATGCCGCCGGAGCTTCCGCGGCCACCGCGGCAAACATGTGGGGGTATTTGGAACCCAGATACAGCGCGCCAGCGCCGCCCATCGAGTGGCCCATGATGTAGATTCGCTTGTCATCGATTTTGAATTCCTTGCGGACCATGGCGATCACGTTCATTGTGTCTTTCTCGCTTAGCTCCCTCAGATTGGCTGGCTGGTTGCCGCCGCCGAAGCCGCCGAAACGGCCCTTAGCGGCCGCGGTTGGAGCAGTGGCTGCAGCGGAAGCGCCTTTGCCTTTGCCCCGACCGGGTCCGGCGCCGACGGGGGAACCATACCAGCCGCCGGTGTTGTAGCCCATGGGAGCCACCAGTATGTAGCCTGCTGCTTCGGCAAGATCTATCGCCGTCTTCCCCATCATGATGGTCTGTGGCGCGCCCAGCCCGTGTAGCGTCACCACCAAGGGGGCCTTCTTATCCTTCTCCACTTTTGAAGATACGTAGAGCGAGTAGGGCAGATTCTCGTTGGTGTCTTCGAAGTGATAAGTCCGGGTCTGTGCACGAGGGTCCTGTGCGAATCCCTTGCCGCCACCTTTGCCTTTTGCGCCCGCCGGAGCCTGCGCTTGGGCAGTATCGGGGATCGACAGGGTCAGCCACGCCGCGAGCGCGGCGAAGGCCACTGCGGTTGTTCGCCGAATCCAGATTCTCATGTAGCTCTCCTTATGATGCTCGTGCAAGTAGTCACAACTCCCGTACAGCTCACGAGTATACTCATGTATACTGTCCGCTAACAAATAGAGGCCCGCACCCAGTCAACACGAGGTGACTAATCCGCAATGCGAATGAACCGGACGATCCTATTCCTACTGTGCCTGAGCACCTTGCTGGCGCAAGATACCGGAACAGCGCACAAGGCCGCCGCCACGGCGCTCTTGAATTCGAATAACAGCGGCGCGGCGCGCCTGGCGTGCCCGGCCACAATCGGCGCGGTGTCTATCGCGAACTCGCCCGCCGGTCCGGGCCGGGCGGGTGGCCCTCCAGGTGGCGCGGCGAAGGGTGGCGGTCGTGGCCCGGCTGCGGTTCCCCCGAAAGAGAACTGGTACGCCGAAGGCGGCCAGGTGTTTGACAACCTCTACATGCTGACCACCAAAGTGAACAGCGCGTGGGCGGTGAAGACCAGCGGAGGGATCATTCTGATCGACACGCTGTTCGGCTACGCCGCGCAAGACGCGATCGTGGATGGGCTGAAGAAGGTGGCGCTCGATCCGGCCGATATCAAGTACATCATCGTGAGCCACGCGCATGGCGATCATGACGGTGCCGTCAAATTCCTGCAGGATACGTACAAGCCGCGCATCATCATGGGACCCAAGGATTGGGAGCTTTCCGCCCGGGAAGCCGATCCTCCGCGTCATGACATCGAGGCAACGGACGGGCAGAAGGTGACCTTGGGCGACACCACTGTCACCATCTACATCACTCCGGGTCACACCGGGGGCACGCTTTCCGTGCTGGTTCCCGTGAAGGATCACGGTCAGCCCCATCTTGCCATGGAGTGGGGTGGAACCGCGTTGAGTGGCGGGACTTCGAAGGAAATGCTGGAGTCCTATATCTCCAATGCAAAACGATTGAAGGACATCAGCGATGGCGTGGGCGCCGACGTCATCATCGTCAACCACACCGAGTACAACGATGCACTGAACCGCTTTGAGCGGACCAAGGCGCGTAAGGTCGGCGAGCCTAATCCTTGGATCGTGGGCAAGGCAGAAGTCCAGAAGTATCTCACGGTGGTCGAGGAATGCGCGAAAGCCTGGCTGGCGATCGGCGACGGACGTCCGTAGGGGAATCTCCGACCGCCCAACTCAGCATGAGTCGAGCACCCGGGCTGTTTCGACAGGAGCCGGTGGATACAGGATGTATACACCTGTACAATCTAGGAATGCGTGAATATGCGGCCGGCCTTAACCGCCCAGTGCTGCCAGTGCGCGGAAGATCGAAAGGAGACTTCACAATGAAATTCGCTGTTGCACTATGTTTAGTGGGTGCGTGTGCGTGGGGGCAGGAGGGTACCGGACCGTACAAGGCGATTCTTGAGCAAGATCCAAGTCTTCCGACGCACACGGTGTATCGTCCCCAGGACCTTTCCAAGGTGAAGGGGAAGCTACCCATCATCGCGTGGGGCAACGGGGCCTGCGTCAACAACGGTCTGGCGCACCGAAATTTCTTGATGGAGATCGCATCGCATGGTTACTTGGCGATCGCCATTGGACCCCCGGTCGCGCCGCCGGCCCAAGGCAAGGGCGCGCCGAAGGGCGATGCCAAGCAGGGTGCCCCGAAAGGCGGCGGCAAGCAGGCGGCCGCCGGTCCGGCCACGAAATCGTCGCAGTTGCTCGATGCCATCAACTGGGCGTTAGCTGAAAATAGCCGTAAGGGCAGCCCGTACAACGGCAAACTGGATGCGTCGAAGATTGCGGTGATGGGAATGTCGTGCGGAGGGATTCAGTCCTACGCGGTGGCGACGGACCCGCGCGTCAAACTCGTCGGCATCTTCAATAGCGGCATTTTGCCCGCTCCCAGCGGCCCGGGCGCGCCCGCCATGGAAGACGTGCGCAAGGACCAGTTGGACAAGCTGCATTCGCCTATCTTCTATGTGACCGGGGACAAGACCGACATCGCCTATGAGAACGGCATGGACGACTTCAAGCGGATCACCAAGGTCCCCGCGATCCACACGTATAAAGATGGCGTCAGCCATGGCGGCACTTACAGCCAGCCGAACGGCGGCGACTTCGCACGGGTGGCCGTGGCGATGCTGAACTGGCAGTTAAAAAGCGAGAAGAACGAATCCAAGATGTTCCTGGGCGCGAATTGCGGCCTGTGTCAGGAAGCCGGCTGGCACGTAGAGACGAAGGGATACAAGTAGAGGCGCTTGTCCTATTGCCCTCGTGAGGTCAGTTCGTACTGTTGTACATCGTGATCTTGACGCCGCCATTTGCCATCCCGGGATTCGAACTCAGGAATTTGCCGGTGTTGAGGTAGGCGTAGGGGCTGTCGACACGCGCTTCGAAGATCGGAACCAGGCCGCCGGTGCTGGTGGTATTGCGAACAATAATGATCTCGCCATCCGATGCTTGCCAGAGGTAGCGCGCGTCGATGGCTGGAGGCCCGGAAAGATTCTGATAGTCCGCGCCGCCCCAAAGAACTTTGCCGTTGATTCGTCCGCTCAGGTCGCCGCCGGTGATGGGAATGATGTTGCGGTTGCCCCGCTTGCTGGCCCCCACCCGTTGAGACGGGCTCAGTCCTACGGATTCGACGATCAGTTCCTTGCCTTGCTTCTCATCGGCTCCCTTCATTCGGTTGGCCCAGGGCTGTGCCGGAGCATCCGACGGCTTGACGATTCGGGTGACATTCGCGGCGCCAGCGGGAATCGCGACGGACGACACGTCGTAAACGCGGACCGTGAGCGTCTTGGCGTTTTCATCCAAAATGCGCCGCGCAACGTATTTTCCGGAGTTCATCCACTCCGCCGAACTTCCATTAGGAGCCTCAAAATCCATGGCCATGCGGACGTCTTTTGCATCCGCTCCCACCCCCGCGTTGCGTGAGTAGATGTATTTCCCGTCGCCGGTCTTGAAGACGAAGATCTGCTCCACCTCCACCGTGCCGTTGGAGAGCGTGAGTTCGAAATCCAAAGCGCCGGTCATTACCATGCCGGTGAATTTCGGGCCGGTAGTGGTGCCCTCCAGGGCGACGGCCACGCGGCGACTTCCGTACTGCGTCTTGCCGATCTTCGCCAGCCGATCCAGCTTCAGCTGGATTTCGAAAATCAAGGAGCCGCTTTCCGGGTTGGGGATGCCATCCTTCATGCCGCAATCCCACGAGGCGTGCGGGAGGAGCACCTTCGCCTTACTCTGACCTTTTGCCAGATGCACTGCGGGACCTGCGAGCGCAGCGGCCCCGGCCGTCAGGAGGAACGTGCGCCTGTCACTGGTCATGTAGATATTTCCCTCCTTTTACTTCTTTCGTTGCCGGTCGAAGAAATCGAACACCGCGGGCAGCACCAGGGCCACCATCCCACCGTGATCTGCCTCAACCTCCATGTATTCCAGTGGAAAACCCCGCGACTTCATCCACGCCTGCATCGCCCGGCTTCCCGCCAGCGACGGCGTCGCGCCCGTGCCTTCGGTCATAAACACCGGCATCTTCCGGATGCGATCCCACGGATAGGTGGACTCCTCCACAAATGGGCCCGACATGGGAGCCAGCGCCTTCCAATAGTCGGCATACTTCGCCCCGAGATACCAGACGCCGCCGCTACCCATCGAATGTCCCATGAGGAACATCGAGCCCCGGTCGACGGGATACTCGTTGAGCACCGTCTCCAGGACGTTGATCACGTCCTGCTCGCTGCGTTCGAGAGTCTGGGCGTTCTGGACGCACGCGGTGGTACGCTGCTGCGCGGCGGTTTCTGCCTGGCCGAATACGGCGGGAAGCCGCAGGCATGTCCCATACGCGCCGAGAGGATTCCATCCCAATGGAGACACCAGCAGGTAGCCATGATCTTCCGCGAGCTTCAGAAGCTGCTTGTTGTTCTGGTCCAGATACTGGCTCTCATTACTGCCCGCGCCGTGCAACATCATCACCAGCGGCAGCTTCGCCTTGCCATCCCAAGTCGTCGGCACATATACGCGATAGGCCAGATCGGTCTCGGTGTCGGGAAATCGATACGTTCGCCGCTGATCGCCTTTGGCCTGCCAGCCTGGCGTGCCCGGCTTTGCCAGGGACTTGGCGAGTTGCTGCGACTGGGCGACCTGGGTTTTCGGAATCAGCTTGGTCCCGAACGCGATTACTCCGTTGTCCTGGGCGACCGCGTTCTGCCACATCGCCAGCAGTGGAAACAGAACCGCCAGTTTCAACAGCGTCTTTGCCATGTCGAAAAGAGTGTAACAGCCGCTAAAGTCAGCCGCAAGCTGAGTGTATCCATCATGTATACTTACCCGGAGTGAATCGAAACTGGATAATCTCCGTCGCCGCCGTTATCGTGGCCATGATGGCGATTCAAATGGCGAGCCTTGGTTTCTCGCCGCTTTTGCCGGAGATTCAGCAGGACCTTGGGGCGTCCTATTCTCAAATAGGTCTATTTACGGGCATGTACGGCATCATCGCGCTGCTGGTCAGCTTGCCCGCCGGCGTTTTTGCAGCCCGCATCGGCGAAAAGCGCGCGCTTCTGATCGGACTGGCCGTCACGGCCGCCGGACTTGCCGCTCTCTCGCAAGCCACTCATTACGACGTCGCTCTCGCGTTTCGCGCTCTTTGGCTGATCGGCTACCGTACCGCGTTCATCGGCGTGTTTACCGCGATGGCGATGGTGACACCGGAGAAGTATCGAAGCCGGACCATGGGCATTCTCGGCGCGATGGCGGCCTTCGCGTCAGTCATCGGAGCGCCGTTCGGCACCCGTGTGGCAGCGTGGCTTGGATGGAGAGGCGGCATTCAAGGGTACGCCGCAATCACGCTCCTCGCCGCGATCGTTTTCGGATTGCTCTACCATCGCCTATCCTCGCCGCGATCATCCACCGCCGTGCCGCACGGGGCTCCGATCACCCGTGAAGGTGCAGTCTCCGCTCTTCGCAACCCTATCATCTGGAGCATGATTCTGCTGGGACTTATCAACATGGGAGGCTTCAGCGTGACATTTTTCGTGCCGTATGCGGTGAAGTCGGTCTTCGGCATGGGGGCTCAGGACGCCGCGTCGATCATCAGCGCCAGTTACCTGGTGAGCATCCCGCTGAATCTGGGCTTCGGCTACCTGTGCGACCGGTATTCCCGTTGGAACATGATGATCTGGCTTGCGGTGCTTCTGGTTCCCGCCAGCTTCGCAGTTATGTCGCGGGAACTTCTGGTCTTCCGAATTGCGGTCGCTCTGATTGTCTCCTTGGGCCACGCCGCCACCAACCAGATCTATGCGATCGGCAGCTCCCTATTGCCGAAGGAAGAGGTTGGGAAGGGGATGGGGATCGTCGGATTGGGCAGTGGCATCTTCGGGTACCTGGGACCGCAGATGCTGGGGTATCTGCGGGATGCAACCGGAGGCTTCACGGCGGGGTGGGTTTTTGTGGCCTGTGCCGCGGTGTTGGCCCTTGGCGACCTCCTGATTCTGCGGAGGTACAGTCTCAAGCGGCGAGCTTTGTATCCAGAAGAGATACAATTCGCATGAGCAAAAATCGCATCGCTGGAATCACCTCCAACACGGTCCCCTGGGAGATTCTACGCGCAGCCGGCTACGCTCCGGTCTTACTCGAGGATGAGGCTGGACCAACTCCGCACGCAGACCGATGGATGGAGGACGTTGTCGACCACAGATTTCGTGTGATTTTCGATCGCCTTTGCGCGGGGGCGTGGAATCATCTGGATAGGGTCGTGATCCCGAGAACGTCCGAGCAGGAACACAAACTGTACTTGTACCTTCGGGAAATTGCGCGCACGCAACACCCTGGCGGGGTCCCCGAATTGTATTTCTACAACCTCCTGCACACCCGCACGCCGGAATCTTACGACTACGGGTTGGAACGGACCCGTCAGATGGTGCGCGATTTCGACTCCTCCGAAGATGATCTGCGCGATGCGATCGCTGAGAGCAATCGCGCCCGTAGTTGTGTCCGGGACATCCTCCGAAAGCGGAGCGAAGGGCGCCTTGAGGGATCGGCCGCGATCGAAATGATACGCGGATTTTACTCGGAGGAACGTAGTGTGTTCGCCGATCGCGCACTTGACCGGCTCAAAGGAATGCAGGAGCAGGTTGCGGCTCATCGGCCGCATATCTTAATCAAAGGAGTGCCGCTGGCGGATGCCTCGCTGCATCATCTGGTGGAAGAAGCCGGCGGCTATGTGGTCGCCGAGGATGACTGGCGCGGCTCTCGTGCCGCGGGCGATACCGATGTTTGCGTGAACAAGGATCCACTGACGGCGATTTTTGAGAAGTACTTCTATGACGAGGTTAGCCCCCGGGTCCATCCATCCGAGCATCGAGACGCCTGGTTCCAGCGCGAGATCGAGAGAGGGCACGTCGACGGCGTCTTGTTCTATATCCCGCTGGAGGATGACGTTCAAGGGTGGGACTATCCAGAGCAACTCGCGTATCTGAAAGCGCGGTCGATGCCGAGCGTCCTCGTGCGAGAAGACGTGCGCGAAAACGGTGGTCCACTTGCCGATTTCGTCCGAAGCCTCCATCGAAAATAGTCATGGCCCAGAAGCAGCTGACATCGACGATTGCGGCATCGGAAGGCCAGAAGGCCTGGTTCGCCTCGCTACGCGAGCGAGTCTTCGAAACTCGCGCACCCTACGCCATCGGCCAAGCGGACATGCCGTTCGAGGTGTTTCAAGCCATGGACGTACCGATGGTTAGCAATCAGTGGTGGGCGGCCGTGGTGTCCGCGAAGAGATTGGCTCCTTATTATCTGGACAAGCTGAACGAAGCCGGCTTTCACAAGGGGTTGTGCCGGTATTGCAGCCTGTCCATGGCCTCGACGGTGTTGGGTGACACCAGTCAGGCGCCGTGGGGCGGGCTGCCGAAGCCGGCATTGCTCGCGGCTCGCCTCACGTGCGATTGCGTGCAGCGGGTTTTCGAAACCTGGGCGGCGCATTTTGGTGCGGAGTTGATTTTGTTGGATGCGCCCGCGGCGACGCATCTGCCGCCACGATGGTGGGAGCAGAGCCGGCATCATTGGCGCGAACTGTTTGAAGACCATCGGTTACAGTTCATGGTGCGCCAGTTCGAACGCTTGATTGCGTCTCTCGAACGGATCTCCGGACGGACATTCGACCCGGATCGATTGCGTACCCTGATGGAGCAAGTGAATCATCAGGAGGAGTACTTCGAAGAGGCGAAGTTAGCGATTTGCAAAGCGCCGAAAACACCAGTTCGGATGCAGGAGCAGATCACAAACGTGATGGCGGCGCAGTGGCAGCGAGGATCGGACTGGGCGGTCTCGCAGGCGCGAGCCTTTCGCGATGAGGTAGTGAGCCGCGCGGAGCACGGTATCGCCGCCTGTCCCAACGAGCGCCTGCGGATCATGTGGGTCGGCGCCGGCCTGTGGTACGACCTGGACTTCTACACCGCCTTTGAGGAATCCCACGGCGCTGTGTTTGTCTGGTCGATGTACCTGGCGTTTGGTCCCGATGGATACATCCGCTATGGTTTGGATGATCCCTTGTTGGCGCTCGCAAGCCGCACGGTCAGCATGAACGAACAGCTGCACAATCCTCCGTGGGCCAATGAATGGATTGTGGAGCAGGCTCGCAGCCACCGGATCGATGCCGCCTTCGTTTTGACGCCTCTCGGAACGCGTCCCTCGGCGACCGGAACGCGTTTCGTGGAGATCGCTCTGGAAGCGGCGGGAATTCCGGTCTTCTCTGTTCACGCGGACATGGTGGACGCGCGCCTATGGGGCGGAGAGACGATGCGCCGGGATGCGTCCCGTTTTCTGGATCAAGTGGGGCGCCGATGACAGATGATCTAGGTCAGTTCCGCGCGGATCTGGTCCATGAAGGATTCGACATCCTGGGGCACCGCGGCTTCTCGTTCCCGTTGGTCGAATTCATTGAGACGGCTCTTCTGGCTCTTCAGAATATGGCGATGAACGCAGTCGGCTGCGGCTTGGGGATCGGCCGCTTGCAGCGCGCTGATCAGATCCAGATGGTCGCGGTTGATCTGCTTGAGTATGGCGACATTGTGCCCTCCCCGGCGGGCCGCGAAAATGCGAATCAGCTGCCGGATTCCGGCCAGAGTCTTGAGGCTTCTTTGGTTCCCTGCAAGCTTCATGATGTAAGTGTGAAACGCAAGATCGGCCACCTCGAAGCGTTCCATCTGTTTTTCGTCCAGGACCGGCTTCCGGCTGGCATCCAGCTCCTTGATCAACGAGGTGAGAGCCGAAGCGATGGAGCGAAGGTCGCGAATCTCTCCGGTCGACGGCGAGCGTCCAGCGACCGTGCGCGCGGCCAAGCCCTCGAGTGCTTCCCGCATTTCAAACAATTCCCGGATATCGTCACGATCGAGAGTGATCACCACCACGCCGCGTCCGGGAATCGATTCCAGGAGTCCCTCACTGACCAGTTGGCGGATCGCTTCCCGCGCGGGCGTGCGGCTGATGCCCAGCTCCTTGGAAATGGTGACATCGGAAACGGGTTCTCCGGCGCGCAACTTGCGGGTCGAGATCTTGCGCTGGATGTGATGGTACGCCACCTCGCGCCTGGGTCGGGAAGCCTGGGATGCTTTGGTCACGGTTTCTTGTGATTCTACCAGTGCATTTGTTCGTGTACATGTCTATGTATACAGGTCCCCGCAATCGGAGGCATTCCCTTGGGTGAATTCCTTACTCTGCAGATGGCCGGCGACTTGATTCTCGACGAGCCAAACCCCGATGCTCTATTTGATCTGGCATGCCATCAGCTCCACGCGTGCGACGTCCTTGTGGGGCATGTCGAAGTTCCTCACACAGCGCGGGGAATTGAGACCCATTTCGATGTTCCCGCACCGGCCAGCGATCCGGCGCATCTCGCTTCCCTTCAGCGTGCGGGATTCGACGTGGCGACATTGGCCGGCAATCACATCGCGGACGCCGGACCGAACGGCGTTGAAGATACGATCGCCGAACTCCGCCGTCTCGGCATCGCGACCGCCGGCGCGGGCATGAATCTGACAGAGGCAAGGCAACCGGCGATTGTCCAACGAAAAGGACTGCTCTTGGGATTTCTCAGCTACAACTGTGTGGGACCGCGCGAGTCCTGGGCCCGAAGAGATCGAGCTGGTTGCGCATATGTACACGTCTTGACACATTACGAACTCGACCATGCATCTCCGGGGGGACCGCCCACGGTATACACGTTTGCCGAACCCGTTACGCTCGAAGCTATGGCGGCCGATATCGAAGTGCTCCGGCAGAAAGTCGACGTTCTGATGGTTGCCTTGCACAAAGGCCTCGGGCACACTCCTGCGACCGTCGGGATGTATGAACGGCAAGTCGCCAAGGCAGCTATTGATGCGGGAGCCGACGTGGTGGTGGGCCATCATGCCCACATTTTGCAAGGGATGGAGATTTATAAAGACCGTCCGATCTTTCATGGACTCGGCAATTTCGCGATCGCTACCAAAGCGCTGAGCGTAGATGGGAATGCCAGCACGGATCGTCGCGCGTGGGCCGAACGCAGGCGGAAGTTGTTCGGTTTTGAACCGGACCCCGAGTACACAACCTACCCGTTTCATCCCGAGGCGAAGAACGCCATCCTCGCCTACTGTGAGGTGGACCGTAGCGGAGTCCGCACCGCCGGCTATCGTCCCTGCTTCGTGAACCGCCACTCGCAGCCAGAAATCTTGGGCAATGATAACCGCGGTCGAGATGTCGCGCGATACGTTCAAGACGTGAGCGCACGAGCAGGGCTGAACGCGGTTTTCGAATGGGCTGGTGATCGGGTCCAGTTCTATCGCAGAAGGAATTAATGATGTCGAATCCCATGGTGTCGCAACGGCGTCCACTCGAGGACATCACCGTCCTTGATCTCACAACGGCTCTGGCCGGACCGTACGCGACGTTTCTGTTGGCGGGTCTGGGGGCTCGGGTCATTAAGATCGAGAACCCGGCGGGTCCGGATTCCTGCCGCGCGAACGCTCCTTATATCGGTCCCGAAGGGCCGCATTTGACACGCCAGCATCCGGATGACATCTCCGTATCCGCTATCAACCGGCTTCGCGGCAAGAAAGCCGTGACTTTGAACATGAAGCATCCTGCATCCCGTGCTGTGTTCGAGAAGCTGGTGAAGAAGGCCGATATGCTGGTCGAAAACTTCAGCCGCGGTGTGCTGGAGCGGTTGGGCGCTGGCTACGAGGACGTGCATCGTATAAATCCCCGGATGCTGTACTGCTCGATCACGGGATTCGGAAGCCAGGGTGAAGGCTCCGGAAAAGCGATGGATGCCATCATCCAGGCGCTCAGCGGCGCCATGATGACCTCGGGCGCTGCGGGCGAACCCCCTGTACGCGTTGGAGTTCCATTTGCGGATTTGTGTACACCGCTGTTTGGCGTGATCGGGCTTCTCGCCGGATTGCATCAGTCGCAGCGCACGGGCGTGGGGCAGCACATCGACGTCTCGATGCTGGGCGTGATGACATCGATGGTCGCTTCTGAGCCGTTCGATCTTCTGGAACGTTGCGGGGTGCCTCAGCGCACGGGACAGACTGTGCCTCGTTTGGCGCCCTTCGGGGTTTATGCCACCGCTAATGGCTACGTCGCCATTTGCGCACCCACGGAAGCGTTCGCTGCTTCTCTTTTCCATGCGATCGGACGCCCGCAGTTGTGCGAAGACGAGCGATTCAGAACCCGCGACGCCCGCGTGCAGAACGTCGCCGAAGTGGATCGTGCCGTCGGCGAATTTACCGCGGTGCGTCCAACCGCGGATGTCGTCGCGATCCTGGCGCGGGCTGGTGTCCCGGCCGCCGAGGTTCGCAGTCCAGCGGAAGCGGTGCGAGACCCGCAGGTGGTCGCCCGCGGAGAAACGGTCCGGTTGCAGCATCCTGGGGCGCTGGATGCGGATGTCTATGGGCCCGGCCTTCCGATTGTGTTTTCCGGCTCGGTCCTAGGCTCCGACCAACCGCCGCCGGGCATCGGCGAGCACAATGGCGAAGTCTATGGAGACCTTCTGGGTTACACGCAGTCGGAACTGCGTGAGCTCCAATTCAACGGAGTCATCTAAATCTTCCGATCCCGTTGCGAACTTCGACAAAGTGAGGTTTCATGGAACGATGACGACCGCAATGGAGAGGACCATGTCCGGGCTGGCCGCGCTGGTGTTCGCAGCCGGCGTTGTAATGAGTCAGCAGAAAGGGCCTGATGGTCCACGCCTGTATCGAGTTTGGAGCGACGCTAAAGGCGACACCCATCTGGAGGAGATCGACATCACGACGAAAGGGCGCGTGCTGATTCCGGGCGTCGTCATGAATTATTCCGGTAACACGCCGCCGGCCGGCAGCGAGAAGCTGCACAATACGAGCAACCGGCAATTCGCCATCACCGTGTATGGTCAGATCGACGTCGAAGCCAGCGATGGGACCAAGGCGCACTTGCGGACCGGCGATATGAGCTTCGTCGAAGACGTCACGGGCAAGGGGCACAGAACCCTGGAGAAGGGCTCCCAAAGTGTGTTTGTGCGTGTGCCGGAGGCTTTCGACGTGAAGAAGTGGGCCGCTGGCCAATAGCTGCTCTCAGAAGGGCGGGCTGTGCGGCTCCGGAGACGCGGGGTCGACGTGGCTGTGCTGCAGGATGCGCTCCTGATTGTCGCAGAACGCTTCTATCAAGTCTGTATCGGGCATCAGCGTCAGCGTCGTCTCCATGGTCCAGGGAGCGAGATACGCCTTGGGGTCGTCGACAGTCACCGAAAGGGTCATGTGCCCGAAGTCGACGCGGCGGAATCGCTCGATGACATGCAGCGCGTCGCTGCTGGGGCGGCCTTTCGCCGTATCGATCCAGCCGCCATCGCGAAAGCCGCGGGAATCCACGACGAACCGATCGCCTTCCCAGGTTCCGGTGGAGTAGCCCAGCCAGGTCGGGGAGTCGACCGTTGCCAGAGGCCGCCCGTCGGTAAAGACCTGGCGGAAGATCATTCCCACCAGGGTCTCGTACAGGATTGCGGTGACAGCGGGTGTTTGCAGAATCTTGAAAGGGCCGCCGCCGAAATCGATGCGCGGCACTCCGGGAGGCAGGCAATAGCCGTAAGGGTCGTCGACGTGATTGCGGCTCGCGCGTTGCCGGGCAATGCCCTCCGCCCACGGCGTCATCCGAACAGCTTCGGCGGGCAGATCCTGCGCGAGGTCGAAGTAGTAGCTTTGAACGAAACAGCGGCTGCCGTCATAGATGCCGCACTTCGCCGCCCAGACTCCGGAGAGATCGGGCGTGCCGTCTACGAGCTTCGGCGCTTTGGCCGCCAGGTTGGCCGAACCATCGGGAAGGCGGGGAATCCCGGGTGTCGGATAATTCAGCCATTGCCCAGCCAGCGGCATCGCCACGACGACAAATATTGCCCCGAATGCGGTGTCCATATGTTTCCGGCAATCCTAACCCATCTGCTGCGCGGGACCATACTATCCTATACTGGCCCTTGACTGCGGGTTGCGCAGAACAATTTGGAGGGAAACGCGATGAATAGATCTCGGGTTATCATTGCCAGCGCCGTGCTGTGCTTAGCTCTTGTGTCGCAGGGGCCCGGGGCGCGCGCGGCGGACGCAAAGTCGAACGCGGTCACTCCGGGAGAGTTCATAATCGACCCTCCCACGCTCATCAACCTAGGATTCGAGTGGATGATTCAGGGCGACGATAACCGCAACGCCGCCGTGGCAGTTTCCTATCGCAAAAAAGGCGAGTCCCAGTGGCGGCAAGGCATGCCTCTTCTGCGGTTGCAGAACGAAGAGATTTTTCAGGGCGACCGGTTGGACGTGGTCTCGCCAAACATGTTCGCCGGAAGCATCCTGGATCTCGATCCGGACACGGAATACGAAGCAAGATTTGTCCTGTCGGATCCGGATGGAGTTCAGGGCGCCGCCGAACAGACGGTGACAGTACGCACTCGTCCCGAGCCCAAGCCTTATGCCGGCGGCCGGACCTTCCACGTTTATCCGCATGGCTTCAAAGGCACCAAGATTCAGCCGGCTTTCGAAGGATTGTTGTGCGCTTATTATCTGACCTGCGCGGGCACGGATTGGGCCACGGCTTCGCGGCCGCGGGTTCAACCTGGCGACACGATCCTGGTTCATGCAGGGCTGTATAAGTACGATCGCTATATCTACACGAACGATCTTTCGATCAGCACTGTTCCCTTCGACGGAACTTACTATCTGACGGCTAGCGGAACCGCGGAGAAGCCGATCGCGATCAAGGCGGCGGGAGACGGTGAAGCGATCTTCGACGGAAACGGGGCGTTTAATCTCTTCAATGTGAAGGCCGGGAACTACACCTATTTCGAAGGGCTCACCATTAGGAATACCGAAATCGCCATCTGGGCCGGTACGCAGTTTATCGAGGGATCCAAAGGATTGACCGTGAAGCGCTGCCGGTTTGAAGACATTGGCATGGGTGTCTACACGAACTATTCGGGCTCCGGCAACTTTTACATCGCCGACAACTACTTCATAGGAAGAAACGATCCCAAGCACCTGATCGCGTGGACCGGCAATTTCTGGGCGCAGTTCGCCGGCGTGGAGGGACAAGTGTTCCCGCCCAAAATGGCTTCGTATATTGCCGTGAAGGTATACGGTTCCGGAAACGTCATCGCATACAATTACGTGGCGAACTTTCACGATGGAATCGATAACGAAACCTACGGAAATCCGGACGGATCCGCCGCCATCGATGGTCCGAAGTATCCGCCAAAGGAGTATTGGGACCGCCGCCCAGTTTCTCTCGATTACTACAACAACTACATGACCAATTTCCACGACAACGCCTTCGAGGTGGATGGAAGCATGCACAACGTGCGGGTCATGCGGAACATGATGATCAATAATGCTTCCCAGCCCTATTGCAATCAGCCGGTGATCGGAGGGCCGGTTTATTGGATTCGTAATGTTTCCTTCAACTCGCCCGGGGGATCGGCGCGGCTTGCGGGCGGCTCTGGAATTCTGTTCTACAACAACACCATGTTCGGTGAGGTATCCGGCGGAACCACGTCGAACACGCATTTTCGGAACAATCTGATTCTGGCGCAGAATTCCAGCGGATTTGGTGGTTCAGCAGGTGGGGGCGCCGCGCCGCCGTCGGTGGTTTTTGGTTTTACGACCTATACGAACTATTCTTCCTCGGACTACAACGGGTTCAGCCCCAACGCCAACGCGCCGTACTCGTTTCAATGGAACTCGCCGGCCTGGGAGGTTCCTGCCGATTTTTCTAGCCGTGGGCACAACGCGCAGACCGAGACGCGGCGCTACAAGACGCTAGCGGAGTATCAGCAGGCGACTAAGCAGGATGTTCACAGTCTGCTGGTGGACTACGACATCTTCATGAACGTGCCGCGCCTGGACGGGCACGATGTCAAGAGTGTCCAGAAACTTTACGACGCGAAAGATTTCGACTTCCGTCTTAAACCAGGTTCTTCCGTGGTCGACCGGGGCGTGGCGCTGCCGAACATTACGGACGGCTTCGCCGGACGCGCTCCCGATTTGGGTGCGATTGAACTCGGTCAGGCGCCCCCGCATTATGGACCGCGACCTTAGGCTTGGCGCGACAGCAGACTACTTGACAGGCGGAGCCGTTTGCATATGCTGCCACGACTTTTCGTTTTCGAGACAGATCTCGTCGATCAACTCGGTGTCGACCTCAAGCCCTTCTTTTATTGTTACCGTCCAGGGGCGCGTATACGCCTTGGGATCGTCCACGGTGATTTCCACATCGAGCGTTCCATAGTTCGGGCGGCGTAGCCGTTCGGTCATTTTTGCGGCGCTGGTCAGCGGAGCGCCGTTCATGTCGATCCACAGATCGTCGCGAAAGCCCGTCGTCTGGATGACGAGCGTATCGCGGTCCCATGTTGCGGTTGAGTATCCGTTCCACGAAGGGTTCGGATCTTCAGGCTGGGGACGTCCGTCGATGAAAATTTGCCGGTACATCGCGTTCACTTCGTAGAGCAGCACCAGCAGCCGGGGTGTGTGGATCGCCTTCGTGAGGTGCGGCATTCCCCACGTGCGCGGAGGATTATCCGGCAGGCAGCGCACGTGTGGATCGTCTTTGCTGAACCGCTGTTTCACGAGCTCGGCCGCCCAAGGCTGATACGGGAGACCCCCGGGCAGGTCTTTGCCGATGTTGAGTGCGAGCGGAGAACCCCCGATTTCGAGCCCGCAGAATTGGCCGGTGGCCGGCACGCACTGATTGATCGCGGCAGCGTGCCAGATGCCGGAGAAGTCCGGCTTGCCGTCGGGGAGTCGCGGCGCTGGGGCGGCTAAGTCCGGAGTCTCGTCGGTCTTTTTCGGTACGCCGGCCGTCGGGTAGTGCACCCACTGCCCAAGTCCGATGCCTGGTGCCGCCAATACCGCAAAGATGACCAAAACGAGCACATCGACACGCCGCATATACCCTCCACCCTATTTCCTGATTCGCTTCAGCACCAAGCGATATTCGCGAATCTTGGTATTCTCCCGCGATCCGGAAACAACAATTTCATCGTCTGTGAACGTTCCTTGCGCGAGGTTATGAAACGGCTTTCCCGCGTTGGCCTTCACTTCGGGATCGTTCTCATCTTCATGCAGAACGAAGAAGTGGATTCGATTTCCTCGAATGACTCCGTCGACAATTTTATATGTGGGCTCGCCTGGCTTGCCCACGATGGGGCCAGTGACTGTATTCCCGCTCTGGCGCAGCACGAAGACGTCTTTGCCACCGTTGGACCACTGTCCGCTGAGGTCAGCCAGGGCCGGGATTCCAGCCAGAAGCAACAGTGCACACATTCGAAGGATCATCTGAAGTCATCCTTGGAGCTAAATGATACCAGCGCCCGACGTCTACGCAGGAACTGCCTGCAGCAGTAGCCGCGAATACGATCGCGCCGGCAGTTGCAGCACCATACGTCCGCTGGGTCGCGGCGATTCAAGCGAGGCGGGCTTCACTTTGCCGGGGTCGGCGAACGTATTCACCGCTTTCAGATCCGTGCCCGTGAGGGTGTCGAATCGTAACGTGCGTGTGGGTGAATTGTCGCGGAACACGAGCGTGGCGTCGCGCGGCTGCATCAGGTCGCGATTCAGCAGCAATACACAATACTGGCCGGTAGCCGGGTCAAAGGTAACCGCGCCGTCGATGGCCGGAATGTCTTCGATCGCGGCGGATTCCACCAAGGCGTCCAGCGCCTGCCCGCGCGCGCTTTCGAGCGCCCACGAGTAGGGATAGTAAATGCTCTGGCGCAGGAGGCCGTTTGCGTTGGTCACAATCGGTGCGATTACGTTCACCAACTGCGCCAGGCAGGCCACGCGAACCTTGTCCGATCGCCTCAGGAGCGTGTTCACCAACCCTCCCACCAGCAACGCGTCTTCCAGGTTGTACTCTTCCTCGAGCAGATGCGGCGCCTGTTGACGCTGGCCGTTGCCGCCCCGCCGGCGGTACCAGACATTCCATTCGTCGAAGGAGAGCCACAGCCGCTTGTTAGAGCCCGTGCGCTTGCGGACGTATTCGCAAACGGCGGCAATCTGATCGATCTGCTCCTCCATCGCCAGGTTCATCGCCAAATACTTCAGAGAATCGCCCCGCGTTTCACCGGTCGCGTCGTTGCCGTAGTAGCGGTGCAGGCTGATGCCATCCACTTGCGAATAGCACTCCTCGAGAACTTCGCGATCCCATTCGAGGAACGTCGGTTGGCCCGGCCCGGACGACCCGCAGGCGATCAGTTGCACGCTCGGGTCGACCGCTCGCATCTGCCGCGCTGCATCCACGGCCTTGCGGCCATATTCGCGGGCCGGCATGTGCCCGATCTGCCACGTTCCATCCATTTCGTTGCCCAGGCACCAGGTGCGAATCGCGTGAGGCTGTGCGTAGCCGTGTTCGCGGCGAAGGTCACTCCACTTGCTGCCTCCCGGTACATTGCAATATTCCACCAGTGCGGCCGACATCTCGGGCGCCGCGGTGCCGAAATTGGTGCCGATCAGCGGCTCGGCGCCCACGCTTTTGGCCCAGGTTACGAATTCATTGGTGCCAATCTGATTCGTCTCGATGGAGTTCCAGGCCCGGTCGAGGACAGTGGGACGCTTATCGCGCGGGCCCACGCCATCCAGCCAGTTGTATCCGGAAACGAAGTTCCCGCCCGGGTAACGAATGATCGGCACGCCCATGCCGCGTACCTCCGCGGCAACGTCTTTGCGGAAGCCGGCCGAATCGGCCAGAGCTGACCCGGGATCATAGATGCCGCCGTAGATGGCACGACCCAAGTGTTCCAAGAAACTGCCCCAGATGCGCCGGTCAATGGTGGCTCGCATGCGCAGGGGATCGATCACCACGCGGTTGGCCGCAGCCTGCGCCCGCATCAGGGTGGGCGCGGCAAACATCAGCGGGACAAAGCTCCGTCGAGTCAGCATCGTAAACCCTCTCTTTACGTAGAAGAGATATTGGAAGCGAGCGGTTGGTATTCGGTCACGTCCGCCCGTCCCAGGACCGCGCCGGCGGGGCCAAAGAATTGGTTCAGCAGCATTCCCAAAAATAATAGTGCGGCAAACCCGGTGGCGAGCATGAATCCATAGATCGGTTTGCCCATGGCATCGCTGATCGCGCCGATTGCCAGGGGAGCCAGTACTGCCGACAGACAAGTATAGAAGAGAATCACGCCCGCAGCAGCGCCGTGTTCCGACTTCGGCACGCAACTGATGCCCTTGGAGTTGACCGTCGGGTAGATAACGGACATGAACAGTCCCGACAAAGGCAGAGCGTAGACGGCCCAGTGCACGCCGCCGGCTATGGCCAGCACGAAACAACCCAGGATCGCGCCACTACAGATGGTCAGAGCCGAAGTCCAGGCGAACTTTGTCAGCATCCATGCGCCTAGAAACCGACCGCCTGCGCGCAGCAGGAAGAAAATCGAGATGCTGTAAACGGCGATCCATTCGCCCGATCCGTGGTAGCCGTCGAACAGTGTCGGCATCCACACGTAAATCGCCGATTCGACCGCGACATAGAGAAACGCCCCCAGTGAAAATAGCAGAACGAAACGGTTCTTCGTTACGGTCATCACCGCCTGCAGATTGGTGTCCTCCGCGGCCGCGGTCCTGGTGGGATATTGCACGCGCAGCGCTGTCAGAATCAGGAGGACGCACATACTGCCGGCGATCACATACAACCATTGCCAGGGTACGTTGCGATTCAGGAGCCGCGCCAGAACCGCCGGTCCGATGATGGAGCCAACGCCAAAGAATCCCTCCACGGTATTCATGATCGAGGTATGTTCGGCGGTGGAGTGGGAGATGTCGCCGATCAGCGCCAGCGCACCCGTCTTGAAGATCCCGATGGCGAGTCCGGACAGGGCCATCAGGGTGCTGAAAAAAAGAAAAGAGCTTCCCGCCAGGAACAGGTACGACGATGCGGCGAAGAGCATCAGACCGGCCACAATTGTCGTTTTACGCCCGTAGCGGTCCGCCAGATGTCCCAGGAAGAACCCCGCCATGGCGATGCCGCCCATCGTGGCGTATTGAAACGTCCCCGCAGCGGTCAGGCTCAATCCGAACGTCTTCACAATTTGAGGGATGATCAGGCCGACGGAGTCGGTTGTCATCGCGAACATCGCGAACATGACGTAGGTCAATCCTTTGATCAAGGCCATGTTCATAGACGGCCTGACGGGCGGACTCATCGAGCGATCTCCTTGATCGAGTCGGGTGCGACGGAAAAACGGCATTCTCCGCCCGTACCCGAATGAAAGACTGTGGCGACGGTTGCTTTCAAGTCAACTTCCAGGCGAGCCCACTGGTCATCGTTGCGCCACTCGATATGGATCTGGTGATCCGCGCTCGCCAACAAACGAAACTCTCCCGCGAAGGCGGGATGCGTGTTGCGGAAGCGAATCAAGCCGAAAAGCGCCTCGACAACAGGGCGCGTGAGTGCGGACTCGACCTCCCGGCGGCTGTAGTAATGGCGGTTGATGTCGCGGCCCACGCCGGTACGGCGCAGCAGGTCCAGATCATTTGCGCCCGCCAGCAGTCCGACGTAGTAGACCTGCGGGATCCCCGGCGCAAAAAACTGCAGCGCCCGGGCGATCAGATATTCTTCATCGCGCCGTCCCAGGGCATCATAGTAGGTGCAATTGACCTGGTACAGGTCCAGGTTGTTCGCGGCGGCTCCAGTCGCCTGGCGGCTCTCGCCGTTGCTTCGCGCATGAATCGTTTCGACCAGATTGTCGATCTCCTGCGAGCTTAGCAATCCGGGCAACATCTCAGCGCCTCTCCGATCCGGCCCAACATCGATGACGCCGATGCCGTCGTGTGTATCGAGCACGGTAATGCAATTGCGGGGGCTGATCGTTAGCCAGTGCTTCAGCCTTTCGGTGCTGCGGGAATACAAAGCGTGCAGCACCAGAGGCGGCAGTGCGAAATCGTAAACCCAATCGACCTGCTTTGCGATGTTGATCTGATCCTGATGGTAGGCGTGAATCTCCACCAGCACTTCGATGTGCAGTGCGTGAGCCTGCGCCGTGAGCTCGTCTATGAAGTCGAAGGTCTCCGGGATCATGAAGCAGCTGGTTCCCGGCTTCTTGATTGCGTATCCTGCGGCGTCCAGGCGAATCGCGCGAATGCCCGCTGCCTGAAACTCGCTGAGGATCTGGCCCAGGTAGGCGCACCCCGCTGACGAGCGCACATCGATATCGATCTGTTCGGGAGTGAACGTCGTCCACAGCAGGCGTTCCGTGCCGTCATTCAATCTCACCTTTGTAAAAGGCAGCCCCGGACGCGGGCGATAGATCTGGAGCAGATCGCCCTCCGACGCTCCGTTGGGAAAGACGCGACTGTAGGTCAGGAACAGGTCCCGATACGCGGATGCATCGCCGTGCTTGCGGAAATCCTCGAACTGCGGCGACCGGCTGGAGACATGGTTCACGATCAGGTCGGCCATCAGGTCCCAGCCCTCGGCCAGCGCGCGTACATCTTCCCACGAACCGAGGCGAGAATCGGGTTGCGTGTGATCGATCGGATCGAAGCCTGCGTCGGCGCCGTCGATCGGCCAGTAGAAGGGCAGCAGATGCGTGCCGCCGAACAGCCCCCGGAACGGTCCCTCGAACAGATCTTGAAGAGCGCGAAACCCGCCGCCCGATAAGCGGTCGACATAGGCGATCAGCTGGACCTGATTTCTCACGCCAACTTCACAGCCTCCTCCAGGGTCCAGTCCGGAATGGCTCCGTGACGGCTGGCGACCAGAGCGCCAACGCGATTCGCGAAGCAGGCGATTTCGGCCGCAGGCCAGTTCAGACTGAGTCCGTGCATGAACGCGGCGGCGAAAGCGTCGCCGGCACCCACGGTATCGACGACGTTTACCGGATGTACAGCCGCTTCGGCGTAATGTCCACCGGCGAGTACGGCGCAACCGCAATCGCCCAGCGTGACGCCTACTGCCTGCCACCCAAAGCGAGCTGACCCCTGGCGGCAGAATGCTTCGAAGTTCAACGGGAGGCCCGAGAACTCATGAACCCTCTGGAGTTCCTCCTCGTTGAGCTTCACTACATCCGCACTCTGCAATAGTTCGCAGACGAGTTTCGGGGAGTCCGATCCCGGGCGAAGGTTCAGGTCGTAGAATTTTGTGGCTCCTCTCAACGCGCGGAGAATCTGATGCAAAACATTTTTGCCTTGATCGGTCGACGCGAACAGCGTGCCGTAGTAAAACCATCCGTGCGCGTCTTGTTCAAGAAGTTCGAGATCGTGAGCCGAGAGATCAACGGCATCATACGCCGCCGGACGTGGAATCGTGAACTGCGTCACTCCGGAATGCTCAATCTGTACTTGAGCGGTCCCAGTGGGGAAGCGCGAAGTCCTTTGCAGAAAGCGAGTATCCAGATCCAGCGCGGCAATTATCTCAGCAGCCTGCTCGCCTGGCTCATCGGCACCGAGCGCACTGATCAAGGTCACGGGATGGCCCAGCCGCCGTGCGTGAACGCCGAAGTTTAAGGGCGCTCCGCCCAATCGCGTGGAATGCTCGAATACATCCCACAGGACCTCACCCAGAACGGCCACGTGAGGTAGGGCCGATCCGACGTGTAAAGACAGATTTTCTTTCTCAGTGCTCACGCAACCGCCAGTATCTGCGTTCGGATTACCGCTGTCAATCTCTTTCTCTTTTCGTCTCTTTCCTGGCCCCACACGATTTCCTGACCACGAGATCGAAGTTCAGAAGGATATCTCGCGCCGGAAGCCTGGGCTCGCGCAGCCGCTCCAGCATGGCGCGGATGGCGGCGGAACCTATGCTGGCGCATGGCTGGTGGATGGTGGTGAGCGGAACAGAGAGCAGGCTGGCGTACTTTACGTCGTCGATGCCGGCCATGCGCACCTTGTCCGGAACGCTCACGCGCAGTTCCGTCAGCGTCCGCAACAGACGGGCCGCGGTGAAGTCGTTCGCGCACACGAATCCATCGGGACGCAGCCGCGCGAGAATGTCCTTGATCTGAGCCCGATCGTCCGGCTCGATCCGGCAAACTTGGCTTTCAAGTGCAGGAGTCGGCGTCGCGACGGCTTCCTGGTAGCCGGCGGCGCGGGCGTCCACGGTGGGCGCCGAGCCTGGACGGCCGACAAATACCGGACGCTTGCACCCGCTGCGGATCAGATGTTTCGTGATCGCGTAGCCGGCTCGCCGGTTATCGATGCCGACCAGATCGTAGCGGCTTCTTTCCGGGTACGACACAAGGTCGCGATCCAGAAGAACCACCGGAATCCCGGCTCGCTCGAGCGCCTCCGCGATCGCGCGGTTGATGGCGTCTTTCTGTGGGGTCAACTCCAGCGGAGCGAAGAATACGCCAGATACTTTCTTAGCCACCAACTGGCGGCAGGCTTGGGAGGCCTGCTGTTCCATGTTGGCCTCGTCGCCAAACGAGCTGCCCCACAGCAATACATGCTGGCTGCCGTGTTGGGCTTCCGCCATGCCCCGGCAAATTGGCTCAAAGATCTCCGTCCGACCCAATTCCGGGATTAACAGTCCGAAGGTATAGCCGCGGGCTGCCGCATCGGCGCGTACGTAGCTTCCCGAGCCTGCGCGCCGCTCAATCAAACCCGCCAGCTGCAGCTCCCGGAGGGCGCGGTTCACGGTGGGCCTGGAGGCGCCAAAGGCCTTTACCAGTTGGGACTCACTGGGCAGGCGATGTCCCGGCGGGCGCTGCCCCGATACGATGGCATTCGCCAGCGTTTGCCGGATAACCTCGTACTTGGGCGCTGGCCCCTGCTCTGTCACAAATCTGATAATACAGGTTGACTGTTTCCCGGGCAACCGGCTTGACTTGTCGATGAGGGCGTTTTATATTGCCATCTGCTGGGTCCGCGCTGAGCGCGCCTTCGTTGGATACTTGTCAATACAGGTTCGCCTCGCACTTCACCATGAAAAATCCGCCAATTCTTCTCGTTTTGACACTGGCTTGCGCGGTGATCCCCGCCAGCGCGCAGCTCGCCGATGAGTTTAATCCTCCTCGTGCGAACTGCTGTCTGATCAACAACGCGCGAGCGCTCGCCGACCAACTGCAGGACTGGAATCAGCTGAGCCGCTATCACCAGGCCAACCAGCAGTTGAAGAAGCAGGCGGTGCCCGCCAATCGAGTGGTCTTCATGGGCGACTCGATTACCGACTTCTGGAACCTGGAGGAATCCTTCCCGGGTAAGCCCTACGTGAACCGCGGCATCGGCGGCCAGACCACACCGCAGATGCTGGTCCGCATGTATCCCGACGTCATCGAGCTGAAGCCCGCTGCGATGGTGGTGCTGGCCGGCACCAATGACGTTGCGCGGAACACGGGGCCCGAAACCGCGGAAATGATCCAGCAGAACATCATGGCCATGACGGAGCTGGCGCAGCACCATGGAATCAAAGTTGTGCTGTGCTCGGTTCTGCCCGTGAGCGACTATCCATATCAGAGGTCGCAAAACGCGCCGGCTGCACCCCCGGCGACTGGCCGGGGCGGTCCTCCGCGCATCGCCGCCAAGATGACGGACAGTCATCCGGCGGGTGACATCCTGAAGCTGAATGCCTGGATGAAGGACTACGCCGCGAAGGTCGGGGCCGTCTATGTGGACTATTTCAGCGTGACCGTGGATGAGCGGGGCTGGCTGAAAGACGCTATCTCGGCGGACGGTCTGCACCCTAATGCCGAAGGCTACAAGCTGATGACGGCGGTGCTGGTTCCCGCGATTCAGAAAGCTCTCGGACAATGATGCTGCGCAAACTCGTTGCGGTAACCATCGCGGCTCTGGGCGGCGTGGCGATGCTTCCGGCGCAGAGCGCGCTGGACGGTTGGGTAACGACGTGGACCACGGCTCAGCAACTGGTAGCCCCTACCGGTCCACCGCGTCCGGCCAGGCAGAAAGGCCCCGAAGCGTCGAATCTGCCGGCGTCGTTCTTAGATCAAACGGTCCGGATGGTGGCGCATGTCAGCGTAGGCGGACGCCGCGTTCGCGTGGAGCTGTCGAACATGCTGAACGCGCAGCCGCTCGAAATCGGAGCTGCCCATCTGGCAACAGCCAAGGCCGGAGGCGAGATCGCCGACGGAACGGATCGCGTTCTTAAGTTCGGAGGAAGCGCATCCTTCACGATTCCCCCTGGAGCGATCGCGGTCAGCGACCCCGCGGATCTTGAGGTTGCTCCGCTTTCGGATCTAGCGGTCTCACTGTATCTCCCCCACGACACCGGTGCTCCTGCGAACCACACCGTCGGATTACACACAGCGTATATCTCGAAAGGGAACGTCGTGGGTTCGCTCAGCATGCCTGACTCAGCGACCATGTTCGCGTACGCCTGGCTGGCCGGTATCGACGTCGCTGCTTCGCGCGACGCCTACACAGTGGTCGCGTTGGGCGATTCGATCACCGATGGCTTCGCGACGACGAGGGATGCCAACATGGCCTGGCCTACGCTGCTTGCCAAGCGGCTGAAGGAGAACAAGGCAACGCAACGTATCGCGGTGGTGAATCAAGGCATCTCTGGCAATCAGGTGCTGCGCGACGGCGCGGGCATCAGTGCGCTGGCCCGTCTGGATCGGGATGTCCTCACTCGTCCCGGCGTGAAGTGGGTGATCCTGCTCGAAGGCATCAATGACATCAACATCCGCACCAGGCCGAATGGACCGAACCAGTTGACCGCCGAAGAACTGATTGGAGGCTACAAACAAATCATTGAGCGCTGCCATGCGCAGGGCATCAAAGTGATTGGAGCGACGCTCACTCCTGCCGAAGGCGTGCCGACCTACTCCGAGCATGGCGAAGAGATTCGGGTGGCGGCGAACCGCTGGATCCGGGCGAAAGGAAACTTTGATGCGGTGGTCGACTTGGATGCGATTCTTCGTGACGCGCAGCATCCAGCCAGGCTGAAGGCCGAAGCGGATTCCGGCGACCATATCCATCCCAACGACGCCGGCAATCAGACGATGGCGGACGCATTTGACCTGGGAGTCTTTCAGAAATGAGGGTGTACCTATGAAATGGATCGTCTTCCTTCTTGCTGCCGCGACCATCTTTGCCCAGACGGCGAAGCAGTGCGCGGATCTATCCAAGTTCCAGATGCCGGGCGCAACGATCGAGATTACGCGGGCCGAGATGGTGGCTGCGGGACCAGCTCCTGGCGGCCGCGGAGGTCCGGGTCCCATGCTGCCGGCGCATTGCCGCGTGAACGGCATCGTCGACAAGCGCACGGGTGCGGACGGCAAGACTTACGGCATTCGATTCGCGGTGGCCCTGCCGGAAAATTGGAACGGCGACTTTCTGCAACAAGGCGGCGGTGGCCTGAACGGAACCGTAGGGGAGCCGATTGGTAACCAGGCCGTCGGGGACAAGCCGGCGCTGGCACGCGGCTTTGTGGTCGCCAGCAGCGACACGGGACATCAAAGCAGCGGCGGCGGTTTCGACGGCAGCTTCATGCAGGACCAGCAGGCCGCGCTCGATTTCGAATTCGTCGCGATCGGCCGGCTGACGGTGCTGGCGAAGCAAATCATCGCGGCCCACTATGGCAAGCCGCCCGCGCATTCCTACTACGTCGGATGTTCGACGGGCGGACGCGAGGCGATGCTCATGTCGCAGCGCTATCCGCTGTACTTCGACGGGATCGTGGTGGGCTCGCCCGCGATGCGCACGGGCCATTCGAATCTCGCGACGCGCACGGTGACCGTGGCCTTGAACTCGGTCGCGCCCAAGGATGCGAGCGGTAAGCCAGGACCCGCGCTGACCGATAGCGAGAAGAAAGCCTTTATCGCCAAACTGCTCGACACATGCGATGCGCGCGACGGCGTGAAGGACGGCATGATCTTCGATCCGGCAGGCTGCAACTTCCGGCCTCGCGATCTCCAATGCCAGGGCGCGAAGGCGGATGGGTGTCTGTCGCCCGAGCAGGTGGCCGCAATTGAAAAAGGCTTCGCGGGTCCTAAGGATTCGCGCGGCAAGCAGGTTTATGCTGGCTGGTTCTACGACACGGGAATCACGGCGCAGGGCGGCGGAATCCCCGGCTTGCTGAATCCCGGCCCGAGCCCCGTCGGTGGTCCCACCGTGGCCACAACTCAGGACGTGGATGCGGATGCCGCGACGGTGGACAACAATCCGACGGCGCGCATCGGCGATAGCTACAGTTGGGTGAACCTGAACAGCTTCTCCTCCCACGGTGGGAAGCTGATCTTCTATCACGGCGTGAGCGACCCGTGGTTTTCCGCGAAAGACACCATCGATTACTACCAGCGAATGACAGCCGCTAACGGGGGCGCGTCGAAAGTCACGGATTGGAGCCGCCTGTTTCTTTCGCCGGGCATGGGACACTGCGGAGGCGGCAGCGCGACGCTCGATAGTTTCGACATGCTGAGCGCGGCGGTGAATTGGGTGGAGAAGAGCCAGGCTCCTGAATCGGTTATGGCTACCGGACGGGCATTTCCGGGGCGCAGCCGTCCCCTGTGCGCGTATCCAGCGCATGCGCAATACAACGGCTCGGGCAATCCGGAAGACGGCGCAAACTACTCGTGCCGTCAGTGAGAGAGGAAGAACGATGAAATCCATCCAAGTATTCGGCATATTCGCTTGCGTCCTGTGGTTGGTGCAGGCGCCGGCCAAGGCCGCGGGGTCTGAGCCTGTCGTTTCGATCAACACCGGCGAGCTTCGCGGCAGCCCCACGTCGAATGGGGGAGCCGCTTTCAAGAATATTCCTTTCGCGCAACCTCCGGTCGGCAACCTGCGTTGGCGGGAACCGCAGGCGGCAAAAGCCTGGACTGGCATCCGTGACGCCACAACGATGGGGCCCATGTGCCATCAGAACGACAACCCGCAGTTGGCACACAGCGAAGACTGCCTGCAACTGAACGTGTGGACTCCGAAGTTTCCCATGACGTCGCCCGTGCCCGTGATGGTGTGGGTCCACGGCGGAGGGAACACCGCGGGATCGGGCATAGAGGCTCTCTTCAATGGTGAAGTCCTCGCGAGTCACGGAGTGGTGGTGGTCAACGTCAATTACAGGCTGGGTGTCTTCGGCTTCTTCGCGCATCCCGGGCTGACGAAAGAATCTCCCCACCATGCCTCCGGGAACTATGGGCTGGCCGATCAGATCATGGCGCTGCGCTGGGTGCAGGAAAATATCGCCAAGTTTGGCGGCGATCCCAAGAACGTCACAATCTTCGGCGAGTCGGCTGGCGCTGGAGATGTCAACGCGCTGATCGCTTCCCCTCTGACCAAGGGACTATTCGTGAGAGTGATCGCACAAAGCGGCCCGGCGGGCGCAGGACTTGCACTGGCCGCCGCGGAAAAGAGAGGCGTGGACTTCGCTGCGAGCCTGGGATTCACCGGTGACGATGCGCTCGCCAAGCTGCGCGGCATTTCCGACACAGAGTTGATCGTAAAGGGCGCTCGGGCAGGCTTGGGAATCACCGTGGACGGCTGGGTGCTTCCCGAGCCGGCCACCAAGACCTATGCCGAACGCCGCCAGCAAAAGGTGGCGTTGTTGATCGGCAACAATTCCCAGGAAATGCAGCCGCGCGGCGCGGCGGGCGATATCCGCCAGATGATTTCGCAACGGTACGGCCCCCTGGCCGATCGTGCGCTGGCTGCCTACGGAGTGAACGGAGCATACGGAGCGGGCGATCCCCAACCCGATCCCGAGAATGGAACCGTGATGCTGCAATTCACCACGGACAATTCGTTCCGCTGCGGCACGGTTCAGGAACTGATCTGGCACACCGCCGCGGGCAATACCGGCTACGAGTATCAGTTCTCGCGCACAGTGCACGGCCAGGAAGCGCTGGGCGCACCGCATGCTTCCGAAATTCCGTTTATCTTCGGCACGCTGCCGGTCTGGCAGAATATGCGGAAATACAACGACTCCGATCAACAATACGCGCCACAGATGCAGGAATACTGGACCAACTTCGCGAAGACCGGCGATCCCAATGGCGGCAAGCTGGTGAAATGGCCGAAGTTCGATGCGGCTGCGCGCGCTTACATGGACTTCACCGATGCCGGCCCGGTGGCCAAAGAAGGCCTGCGGCGGCAGGCGTGCGATGTATTTATGGAAAATCAGAAGCGCCAGGGTCTGTAGGACATAACGATGAAGAAATCGCTCACGGCCGCTTGGATCGCGATCACCCTTGGAACGTCCACCGCGGCGTATGCCCAGAATACGGCTCTGCGCGTGGGCGCGGCCAAAGTGGATGTGACTCCGGCGCAGGCCGATCTGCCAAAGAACTACGACGGTATCCTCGATCACATCTATTCGCGCGCGATCGTAATCGATAACGGAACTGCCACGGCTGCGCTCATCACCGTGGACGCGGGTGGTGTTCCCGACCAGATCTGGCAGGCCGTCTCCAAGCAGCTCGAAACCGAGCTTGGAATCCCCGCTAAGAATGTGCTGCTGAGCGCGACGCACAGCCACAGCGTACCGGGCCAGCCAGCCGGTCCGTACACGCAGAAGATCGTGGAATCGGTCCGCCTCGCCAAGCAGCGGCTCGCGCCCGCTCGCATAGGTTATGGGACGGGTGTTTCTTACATCAACGTCAATCGCAATATCATCGATCCCAAGACCAGGCGCTGGTGGGAAGGTCCCAATTACGAAGGTCCTTCCGACAAGACCGTAGCGGTGATCAAGTTCGAAAGTCTGAGCGGTGAGCCGCTAGCCGTCTATTACAACTACGCCATGCACGGGGTGGCCGCAGGCCAGCTCGACTTAGTCAGCGGCGATGCCCCCGGGACCACTTCGAAGTACATCGAAGATTCGTTCGACGATAAGATCGTCGCCTTGTGGTCGAGCGGCGCAGCCGGCGACCAGAACCCGATCTACTTTCAGCAGACCTACGACCTGCGCGAAATCCGCATCAAAGACTACGCCAAGCGCGGCATCGACATCAGCAACTCGATGCCTCCCGGCGGCCAGGGACTGAACAGAAAAGACCCGACCGTGATCAAGCTGATGAATCAGCAGAAGCAGATGATTCTCTCCATGGGGCAGTTCCTGGGCGAAGAAGTGATGCACGTGATGCGGGAGATGGATCGCACGGAGTCGAGCATTCGCGTCGACGGGCGGTTCAAGACCGTCAGTTGCCCGGGGCGCGAGCGCACGAATGAAGGACGGGCGGGCTTCCCCGGCGAGTACAAGGAGGCTGGTCCCGTGGACATCCGGCTGGGACTACTGAGGCTCGGGGACATCATGATCGGTGCCGTCAACGCCGAGGTCTTCAACCCGATTGCCCAACGTCTTAAGAAAGAGTCGCCCTATGCCCGGACCATGATGGCGACGCTCACCAACGGCTCGGCGCGTTCCGGGTACCTCCCGCACGATGCCGGCTTCGGAATGTACACGTTTGAGGTTCTGTCTTCCCGATTGCAGCCCGGCTGTGCGGAGTCTGCGATCGTCAACGGCATTCTCGATCTGATGGCCGACTCCGGGCACTAACCGATACGTCCAGGTATTGATCCAGAGAGGAGATCACTCATGAAGCGCGCGTTCTTTTTGGCGGCAGTTGGCTGCGGGTTGATGTGGGGACAGGCTGCGGACGTTTGCACGCCGTCCGTGTTAAATGTCCCGGGCTCAAAATACCCTTGCGTCTACCCCGATCATCGGGCGATGTTTCGCGTCATTGCGCCGAACGCCCAAAAGATCAGCGTACGCGTTGGGCAGGGGTTCGACATGACGAAAGGCCCGGATGGTGTCTGGACCGCGACCACGACGCCCCTGGTGGTTGGATTCCATTACTACAGTCTTCGGATCGATGGAGCCACGGTCGCGGACCCGGCGACCTCGACTTTCTTTGGATCGGGATGGCAAAACAGCGGAATCGAGATTCCCGAGCCGGGTGGCGATTTCTACCAGGCCAAAGATGTCCCCCATGGTCACGTGAGCCAGCAGTCGTATTACTCCAAGGTCACAGCGAAGTGGCGACGCGCCTTGGTCTACACTCCGCCGGATTATGCGACGAACATCAAAGGGCGCTACCCGGTTTTGTACTTGCTGCACGGCTGGGGTGAAGACGAAACCGGCTGGTACAGCCAGGGGCACGTGGACTTCATTCTCGACAATTTGATCGCGGCGGGGAAAGCCAAGCCGATGATCATCGTGATGGATAATCTTAACGCCGTCAAGCCGGGTGAGGACGGAACGATATTCGCGGGCCGCGGATTGGTCCAGCCCCCGGCTACCTCATCGGGTGCAGGACGTGGCGGTGCTCCTGCCGGGCGAGGCGGTGGACTGGCCGATTTCACCGGAGCGACCTTCACCGAGATGATGCTCACCGACCTGATCCCCATGGTGGAGAAGACCTACCGCGTGCTTCCGGGTCGCGAGAATCGCGCCATGGCCGGACTCTCCATGGGTGGCATGCAGACCTTCCTGACGACTCTGGTGAATCTGGACAAATTCGCCTACATCGGCGGATTCAGCGGAAGCTGCGGCGGCAGAGGGGCAGCATTCGATCCGAAGACTGCCTGCAGCGGGGCGTTTGCGGATCCAGCGTCGTTCAACAAGAAAACGAAACTCCTGTTTCTGGGGATCGGTTCCGTGGAGGGGCCAGGCACTAAGAACTTCAGCGATGAGCTGACCAAGGCCGGTATTCACAACGTCTACTATGAGTCGCCAGGCACGGCTCACGAATGGTTGACGTGGCGGCGAACTTTGAACGACTTTGCTCCCAGGCTCTTCAGATAAGATCGACGAACGGCTATGAATTACTCGCGTATATGGATGCTTCTCGGCGCAGGAGCCGCGGCTCTCCTCTGGTCTGGCGGAGCCGGGGCACAAGCTCCTGTCGGCGCCAAGACGATCACCGAGGCGGATTGCACCGCCGCTAAACTCGGCGACAGCATCCCGATTGCGGCGATCGGTGAGCCGGTATCCGCGGTCACCCTAAGCGCTCCGCGCTGGAACACAGCCGCGAAGGGATTGCCCCCGTACTGCATCGTGAATGGCTCGATGGCGCCGGTGGATCGTGCGCCGACCGCCAAGCCGATCAACTTCCAGGTGGCTTTTCCATCCACTTGGAATGGCCGTGCGGCTCAGCTTGGCGGTGGCGGGATGAACGGAACCATCCCTGGGCTCACGGGCGGCGGCCCGGGGAATCCATTCTCGCTGGGTTTTGTCACCTACGGTAGTGATTCTGGCCATCAGGCCGGATTCGGTTTCGGCGGGCCGGGCGCAGTAAAAGGCGCCGCGAAAGGCGCACCTCCCTCCGAAGATTGGGCGCTGAATGACGAGGCGATAAAGAATCTCGGCTATATGCAGATGAAGAAGACACACGATGCCGCGATGGTGCTGATCCAACGGATGTACGGCGAGCGGCCCAAATACAACTACTACATCGGTACTTCGCAGGGCGGACGGGAGGCGCTGACGGTTGCCCAGCGATACCCGAACGACTATGACGGAATCGCCGCGAACGTCCCGATCGTGAACTTCTCAACGCTCATGCTTGCGCCGGAGCTGATCCGCATTCAGGAGAAGCCGGCGGCAAACTGGGTCACGCTGGCCAAGGTAAACGCTATACGCGGCGAGGTCATGCGCCAGTGCGACAAGCTCGACGGGCTGGTTGACGGCATCATGAACAACTACATGGGGTGCCGCGCGATCTTCGACGTACATCAGGGCGCCAAGAACCGCCATCCTTGGGCCGCGAAACGTTGTCCGAACAATGTCGATCCCAACCCGGCGGATACCAGTGCGAATGCGTGTTTCACGGATGGCCAGATCTCGACCCTCGAGTTCGTCTATACGCGATACCCGTTCGCTGCACCGCTGGCGAATAACGTGAAGAGTTTCGGAATGTGGTTGCCCAACACGGATCCAAGCGGCAGCGGGCTGATCATGGGCTCGCGCTTCCGCGGGCAGGAAGGAGCGGCTGCAGATGCCCCGATGCACAGCCACCTCGGCGCGCTGGGCGTGACCGGCTTCCTAATGAAGGACCTCTCCGCGAACCCGCTCGACTACGTGGAAGGCGGCAAGGTCGCCGCCCGCCGGGCCGAGCTATCCCAATGGCTTGATGGCACCAATCCCGATCTGTCCGCGTTCCAGAAGCGGGGCGGCAAGATGATTGTCGCGATCGGCACCAATGATACACTTGCATCGCCCGCGTCCCAACTGGATTATTATCAATCGGTGCTCGACAAGATGGGCCGGTCCAAAGTGGATGGATTCGCGCGGTTCTATGTAATGCCTCAAACTGGCCACGGACTCAGCGGCACCAACTACGGCGTGGACGGGGATGGAAAATCCATTCCGACGCGGCCCGTTCCCAACACCTTCGATCGGGTTGCACTGCTGATGGATTGGGTGGAAAAGGGCGTGGCTCCCGGCAAATCCATAAAAGTTACCGCCGGAGATCGCAGCCTTCCGATGTGTTCATACCCTGAGTATCCGAAATACAACAAGGGACAAGTGGACGCGTCAGACTCATACGTTTGCAGCGCCCGGTAGATTCGGCAACTTCTTCTGCGATCAGATACCGGGCCGACAAGACGACGCGATTCCCTTCGCACGAGATTCGGGTATCGTGCGCCGCCTCTAAAGCCCCGTCATGCAACCGAGCGGTTACATGACATGCCACGCTCACCTCTAAATCCGGGTTACTCAACCACCATCGCAATCCCCGACGCGCAATGTCTAAAAGCCCATATCTCGCCGTGATCGGAATGGATACATACCGGCTTGGGCGATCCGCTGGAAATCGGCGAAATCTGCTCGGACCGCAACTCACAGAATGAGTGTGGTGTGTTTCAAACGTTCGCTCACGATTATGACTTAGATTATTTCTTCCGTTGTAGTCAATTTTGTAGCTGCCCGGAGCCTCCAGGACCCTCAAACGCCACAGCTTGCTACAGGTGCGCTAGCCAGGCCGCAACCCGGCATTGCAAATAAATGAGTTGTTTACGTTGGTCGGGGCGGGGCGATTTGAACGCCCGACCCCCTGCGCCCAAGGCAGATTCCGGCCAACCTGCGGAATGCCCTATTTTCAAGGCCTTCTGTTTCAAACAGTTGCAGGGACCTTGTTGAAGTCGGTTGAATCCCATGGAACTCTTGGATTTCCGCAGCTACAGAATTATCTACAGAGGAACTTCGGAACCAGATCGCCAGCTTGAGTATCCTTGCGGATAATCGGTCAGGAAACGCAGAATGGTCGATGCACGTGGAGATTCGTCCGGTGCTATTCGCGGAGTCACTTCAGCGCGTATCAAATGGCCGAACTTCGCTTTACTTGTACTTAGCGGGAGTCGCGCGGACAGTTGCGGCGTCTTCCGTGGGTTAGTCTACATCAAGCAGCCTTGCGGTGAGACCGCAAAACCAAACCCTCTAAGAAGGCCTGATAGGTGAGGTGAGCCCTAGGGGACGATTTCAGAACATCGTTCTAATAAGTAAGTGGTCGTTGTCCCGGATTGCTAGAAATTGACGGCTACTCGTCGGAAGATTTGCAGCGCCTACTGTTAAGCCACTGCCCACACTTTCGTGTCACGACCGGCGGTGACGAGATATTTGCCGTCTGGCGTAAACCGGCCGGAAATAAACGCCAGCGAGTAGCTCTCCGCAATTGGAGAATGGGTCACCTTGCCGAGCTGGACACCCGTCATAGCATCGTAAACGTTAACCGTCGGCTCAATGCGGCCGTCCGGCAACACAACCCGCTCTCCCACGGCGATCAGCTTTCCTTCAGGGGAGATCGATACTCCGGCTGCCGCGCTTATTGGAAGTCTCGCTAGGATTGAACCGTCCGCTCCGTCATAGATCCCGACGTAAAATTTGCGTGGATGGAGAAATGATTGATCGTATACGGCTGCCACGACCCAGCGGCCGTCCGGCGTCATTCCCACCTGCCAGGCGCCGCGATAGTAATCCGGTTCGACGGGCCGCGTCCAGATCACGCTCAGGTCCTCCGTGCTGCGGCACACGAGCGCATGGTCTACGTTATAGACAACCCTCTTGCGATCAGCGGAGAAAGCGGGCGAATAACTATCCGGATCGTTGGGATAGCGCCTCGGGGAGGGTGCGAACGGTGCTCGCAGTGTTTCTTGATAATCAGGAAGTTTCGCACGGAAGAGCGTCATTGAATGGTGGGTTTCAGAGCTGTGTTCGTCACCTAAAAGAAACGGCACGGCAAGGGGGAAGTACCCGAGGTGATAGTCGCACAGTCTCGTGTTTAGGTTCCCCGTCTTTAGATCTATAACTGCCTGTTGATAGCGTCGCCGATACCGCTCGTTTTCATCGATCAGGCTTGTCTGCGCATACAGGACTTCACCATCTGCGAAGAAGCGGGCGAGGAGCACGTCTTCACGGAGCTGCATGTCATAAATGGGTGTTCCGCTCTCTAACTCGACAACTTGCAGTTTTCCCCGGCGGTTGAATCCAAGACAGGCGTGGCGGCCGTCCGGCGAGATATCGAACGGACTAGCGTTTCTAAACTGTCTGATCAGCTTGAACTGAAGCTTGCCTCCAGAGCGTTGCTGATTGATATTCGGCCCTTGTTGCCCACGCGCACGCTCAGCGCAGAACGGCATCGCCACGACTCCTGTGCAGGCCCTTAGGAATCGACGTCTGGATGCGTATCGATCCGCACGGTCGATCATGGACATCCCCCTCCGATGCCCCGCGCGCTTAGCCCTGCTGCAACGTTGTGGTAGTTGGTATCCCCGCCAGTGAAACCATTTGCAATCACATTCCAACCGTGCCCGAGCCGGCCGCTTAAAGGTCCGAAGCTGGGATTGTGCGGGTCAATGTCTATGTTGATTACGTATTGACCGGACTGGCTGTCGAAGCCCCCCGTAATCTGCATGGAGTTGTCGGCAACATTCTGCCGATAATTCATGCCCGAATGGAAGGGATCCCAGCCTGCGTTGCTAAAGCACTTGGGGTCTCCGACAGTTGTGCAGATGCTCGCGACAAGGTCGTTATAGGCTCCTGCATCGCCCCTCAAGACGAGTTCGGTCATATCTGCACGTCGGCTCGGAGCCCCTGGATTATGCCCACCAGCCATCTGCATATCGAAGGTGAAGCCTGCGACCTTAATCCCAAGGGCATCTATATCGCCCTTTATTGTCGAGTAAACAAATCTCTGGGCACCCAACCAGTCTGCCCGATCGCAATTGGGATCGACGGACGGCACTGGATCGCCACCACCGCCACCTCCTCCGGCGCTGTCTGTAGGGGGATGGTAGCATTCTGGATCGTTTGGGTTGTAGTAACAGAAAGCTGGGTCTTCGCCGGGATAACAATTGACTCCGGACGGTTCGCAGTTCCCAGGGTCCGGACCGCCACCATCGTCTGCTCCCGGTGTACCAGGCGCCTGTTGATATCGGCCCCTTGGATCAAAATAGTTAATCGGATCTCCTTCTACGTAGGAATACCGATTCCAACTTGTGGGATCTTTTGAACTCGCCGGCACTGAATCGGGCGTTATGAACCGGCCCATCCCCGGCTGATGATACCGATTGTTCGCGTAATCGAGACCTGTCTCACTATCCCGGAAGTAGGTAGCGAACTTTTCCTTGCCGTCCTGCGTGGCCGAGGGTCGTTCCTGGCCGTAAGGAAAGTATTTGCCGATCGAGCCGAGGCGGTCCGGCGTGACGTACCCGGTCGAGTTTTTGACGAGCTTGCCGCCGAAATAGTAATTCGTCCCGGTCTGCGTGGCCACGAGTTGCGGCTGCGTGTAGTATCCCCCGGGCTGATACTGGCTGAGATTATAGGTCGCCAGCTTCTGTCCGGTGATGCTCCAGAAGGTCACCTCATCGGTGCTGGGCAATGACCAGTTCTGGTCGTTCACAACGTAGTTCGTGCCCTTCCAAACGCGCTTGTTGCCGGGCCTATACGAATAGGCCACATCAGGAGTCACCGACCACGACGCGCCTTTGCGGACGAAGCGGTTCTCGACATCGTATGAATAGTAGCTGCCACACAGGTTGCCGTTGGCGTCCGCGCATTCGCCGGTCTGCCGGTTGGTGGCGGGGTCGTAGGTGACGTGCAGCGCCGGAGCCGTTCCAGAAGTGACGTTCTGATCAGTCAAGTTTCCGAACCCGTCGTAATTATAGCTCTGTCCCCAGCCGGAACCGGTCGCGCTGGCCAGACGGTTCAGCGAATCGTACATGTACGTAATCTGCTCGCCAGAGACGTTATCGTACTGAGAACTGATCTTGCCGTTGTTCTGCGTCGTCGGGTAAGCGTATTGAATGTCCAAGCTGCCGGATTGCAGTCTGGTCATCTGGCCGATTGAGTTGTAAGTGCGCGTCTCGTTCGGAGCGCCAGATGCCCCTGTCATCGTAAGCAATTGCCCCGTTGGTGCGTAAGTCGCATTGGCGATGATGTCGCTCGACGCCGTGAGGTCCGTGAGCTTTTGCAATCGTCCCATGCCATCGAATGTATTCCCGAGGTTCGGTCCCGAAACCCAGGAAGATCCGTTCCAGGCGGATGGATACTGAGTCGCTGTCATGCGACCTTCGTTGTCGTAGGTATAATTGGCGGTCAACGCCATGCTGATGTTTCCACCCTGACTGTAGTTTTGCGCGGGTTCGGAGACGCCGAGACTCTGGGAGGTCATCCCGCCGGGAGAGTTATAGGTAAAGGTCTCAGTGAACGTGTGATCGCAGCTGGGATTCCCAAAAGCATATGCCAGCCCGCCCTTGTACTGCATGCTGGTGAGCCGACCGAGGCCGTATTGGCCAGAGTCGTAGTAATAGTTTTCCTGCTGGCAGGTGTCCTCCGTGAATGTGCCGCCGGTGTATGTGCCACGACGTATCTGGGTCACGCGTTTGTAACTGTCGTAGCTGTATTGAACCTGCTGACTTTTGGCGTCAGTTTTTGTTGCGAGGGTGTGGTCGGAGTTGTAGGTGTAGCTCACCGTGCCGTTCTCTGGATTGGTCGCGCTGAGAAGCTGCGCGCCCGGCGGATTCCCGTAGTTGAACGTGCGGGTTTGCGTTCCGGTGGAACGCGGCATGCTTACCCCCGTGAGGTGGCCCAATGAATCATAACTGTAGTTGGTGAAGTATTCTGAACCGTTGCCGCCGCCGCTGCCCCAAGCTTCCAACTCAACAAGCCGGCTAAAACCACCGTGAGCAGCAGTAATATTTACTCGTATCTTTCCGGTTGTCACCGAAGAAAAAGTTAGTTTATTCCATGCCAAGGTATTACTGCTGATTGAACCTCCGGAAACCGTTTGCCATGACCCTGCACTATCGTACTGTACTTGAAAATCTGAGATACCGTATGAAGTAGCTGTCTGAGATGGCGTTATCGAAGCGCAATTGGGAAAACAATCTGCAAGAGTGTACACATCAATTTCATTGATTGTTTTCTGGCCAGCGAAATCAATTTCAACCCACGATGGAGGTCCCGCGGCATCATTCCACCCTCCACTGTTCCCCCAGTTACTCCCAAGCTCATCACCATCATTAATGGAGGAGACTGGATAACTACTACTATATTGAGATGAGGCACTCGCCACAGCACCATTCAAAGATAGAGCGTAGTTTGTTGAAGAACCCCCGCCTGAGCTCGACGGGTTAGGCTCATTCACCTGAACCAGCTGGCCAAGCGCGTTCATGGTGTATTTCTTCCAATGGCCCGCTGCGTCAGTAACCGTCACGGTATTGCCTTGGTAGAGATAGTTCGTAGTGCCCGTGGTGTCCGTCCCTGCCGTTGTCGATGTGAGTGTGCGTCCGATGCCGTCATAGGTATAAGTTGTCCAGACTGGGGTCGCTCCAGGGGCATGCGGCAAAGCGGTCTGCTTCACCTTGCCTGTTGGCGAGCAACCGCAGGAATCGTACTGGGTCTCGGCGACTGACACCGTGCCCGACGCATTCCCGGTTTCCGTTTTTATGGTCCTGCCCAGGCCGTCCATAGAGTTCCTCGTCCAACGGCCATTCACTGCGCTTGTCACAGTCGGCGGATTACTGGTATCGCTGTATGTATTGGTGGTGGTCGCCCCAAAAGGTGATGTTGTCGAGCTGGGCCGGGCGACAACATCGTAGCCAATGGTCATCTGAGCGCCGTTGGGATCTGTTTCATTGGTCAGACCCAGGAATGAGTTGTAGGTCAGACTGGTCGAAAAACCGCCGACTGTGATCTGGGACGGAGCCGCGTAATTGGTTGTGCCGGTGCTGGTGAGCGAGGTCGTCACGCCATTGGAAGTTGTGCTGGTGACGCCGCCCGCGACATCGTAATGCATCGTCTGGGTCCCGGCAGGAGAGGTAATGGTTGTTGGATTACCGCGCAGAGTGATTCCGCTCATCGAGGTATCCCAATCCAATATTCCCGAAAGACTAGTCAGTCCAAACTCGTCATACGTAACCGTTGTCGTTGGCGAGGTGGCCAGCCGGTTGAAGATATAACGCGATGCGTAGCCGCTCCCGGTTTGATACGTGAAATTGTCAGTTCGAATTGGCGTTGAGAGATTGCCGTAATCAAAAGTATTCACCTGTGTGACATTGCCGTGCGTGTCCACGCTTTGGGTAGTCTTCTTTTGCGCGGCGTAGGATTGTCCCGGATCTGCCGTCACCAACGCCGTGCCGATGTAATAGTTGCCGACGGAGTCTTGAACCCAGGTGTAATCGTTTCGAATCTTTGCGACCTGCCCCGGCATCTGGCGACCCTCGTACTGGGTCACCAAACCAGCATTTGCGCCGCTAGTGGCGAATGCCCAGTACTTCTCACCAACGCCTCCTGGGTCGTCTAGTTGCGTGAACTGATGGATATTGGCGCTCGGCGTGAGCTCATGGGCAAACGGATATTGTGTCGAAGAGACCCCATCCTTGGACAGACGCCGGTGCACGACTTCCCGGTAGCTCAGGTTGTTCGCATACGTGGTCGTGCTGTAATCGTATGCAAGATAGCCTTTATACGGCAGCACTACTTGCGTGAGCTCTCCGAAAGCGTTGTAGGTAAACTCCTGATCCGTATTGTTCGCAATAACGACAACGCTCTGTAGCATTGTGACGGTGCCATAGGAAGTACTGTCGAATGGTGAGGAAAGTGACTGATTCGGTGAATAGTTGAACGTGTAGTTCTCGCCGGTCGGGACATAGACATTCATTCCAGTCAGGTGCGGAGGAGAGTCCGCGTTGTAATTGAACACGTAGGTGTTTGTACCTGGCGTCCGGACATCTTGAATAGTATTGATGCGGGCGCTGGAATCGGCCCACGTAGCTCCCAGACCGGTCTTGTAATGGACGATGATCTGGTTGCCGTTTGCATCTTCCATGAGCGTCGGATACATGACGCCCGAATCAGCCTCGGAGATGGCAGATGTGCAGCCGAAGTACCAGAAGCTTCCATCCCGGAAGTGTAGAGTCGAAGCAGCAGCGTCATAATAGACGTACACGGACTCTTTGGAACTCCACACGTTGCCAGAGTTCTGATCGAGCCGATACTCTGCGCCAGTAGAATCGGTGAAAAGATAGTAATTGACAGAATACGCGTCGGCGAACTTCGGAGTAATCGAACCCGCCATCAGTCGCCAGCCGAAGCCGTAACCTACATCAGCTCCATACTTCCAAGTTCTGTTTGCATCGTAGCGCCAGTCCTGAGAGTTGTAATTGAGATTGAAGCCCACGCTCCAGCCATTCCGAGCTTTTGCATTGATTAGCGGCAGCGTGTAATTCAGATTCCCGGAGAGAACGTCAATATTCTCGCCAGTAGCACCCCAGTATGCGCCCGTTGTCCGCACGCCAACGCGGCGGCCTTCGGGGCTAAAGGCTGGAGTAGTCACAACGAAGTCTGTTGCTGCGGCGTTACCGTGAAAGTCCACGGGCTTGAGGGTGTAGGTGTAGGTGGTGCTTGGAGCAACCGTGCTATCGGAAAAGCTGAGATCGCTGGTGCTGCCAACCAACCACCCGTTCCGGTAAATCTCGTAATCGTAAATTCCGGTCCCATTTGCATCATCGGAAGCCGCTGGCCACTGAATGTCGACGTGATTATAAAACGGGGTAGCGGAGATGCTTCCCGAAGGGATGGCACCTGGTGCGATCGAATCGAGATTCCCAAGATCGATCTCGGAGAGAAGCGGTCCCGAGGCAGGTTGATATGAGTCGAATCCTAGCTCTACCGCCATCCGGCCCGAGGTGTAAGTCGTGTCCGAGTATTGTAAGAAACGCACATTATCCACGTAGCCTAGGATCACTCCAGTCGAATTGCGCACGAACCGAAAAGTCATAAGGTCGTGACCCGGTCCGAAGCCGCCCGAGGACACGACAGTGAATTGGCCGCTGTCGATCCTTGACAAGGAGTAACTCGAACCAGTAGAGCCGAACTGAAAGTCGATCTTGTAGCCGGAGCCAGCGGATGGCGCTCCGGGCGCGGACAGGTCCGTGCTCGCGCTCAAATAGACCGTTGCACTCCCTGGAAAAGTCGTCGTCGCCATCCGGTAGGTCAGCTTCACCTCGCCTGGACTGGCAGTCGTACTGGGATAGGTCATCCGGCCCGATCCGCCGTAACTATTAAAGGCGATTCCGCCAAAACCGCCGTTCGAGTACACGGCCAGTTGGCCGTTATAGTTCTGTACGATCCAATTGGCCCAGACGGGACTTGCGCCATTCTCCGTGTAGTAGTAGGAGTACGCTCCTCGTGCAAACCACACAGCTACGACGACGAGCAGAGGAACGGCCCACAGGGCGCGCTTCATTGTGGCCTCCCGGAAAGCGAACTTAACTTGAACCCGGCCTTATATTTTTGGAACTCCTGTTCAATCTGTTCCTTCGTGGCGGTGCCACGCTCAAAAGCTTTAACACCTGCCGCCTGGGAGTTTACGATCGGTTTCAAATCTGCCGGCGTCGCGCCGACAAACTCCACCAACGCGAAGTTGCCGTCGTCGCTCACTTGCATGGAGTAGCCGATTACGCCAGACCTATCGCCATTCTTGAGCTTGGCTGCCTGCTCTGCCGGGGCTGGCGTAAACATCGGGCGCTTGGGATTGTCAGGGGTTCCTGCTCCGATCAGCGGCACGACGGCCCAAACCCGGTGATACATCATCTCTGGGGAAACCCGATTCTGAGCGAACAGGGTATTGATCAACAGCAGAAGCAGCGCGACGCAACGGAGCATGGCTTTCCTCCTCCACCGAGGTAGGCTGGTCCCGCACGAATCGCGTCCGAGCACACATCGGGCGTGCACATCGTGACTAGAAATCCGGCAGTCCGGGAGGCGACTGCCAGCCTCCGAATATACCTGGGATGCCCGATATTAATTCAGGACGGTAACGATAGTCAACAGTTGTTGTGTTGCTAATTGGTGTAGGTGAACTAATTATGATCTTAATACCGGCTAGGGAAAGTCCTATGAGATCGTTCTCGCGATGCCAATAATCGTCCGCTCAGGAAACCTCGGTCGCCCTACGCTGTTGCGCTTTTCTTTCGGACGGTCCAGTGGAAGAGCAATCTCAACGCCTGTGTCGAATCGGCCACCGCATATATGAAAGGCTTTCATTGACTGCCTTCACGTTAAACGTATCGATGAAGTGACCGCCAGCCCAGCGGACATACTGTTTGTACTCTTTGCGAGTGGGATCGAGAATGACATCCAAGAACTCCTGGTATCCTCGAACGCCGCCTACGTCTTCAGGCGGACAGCGGCGCTCACCGCCCATGCAGATTGGAGTTTTCACAGCATCGCTCACCGAGATGACTCTCTCCAGGACAACTTCGTGTTCCCAGTCGTCGCCGAAGTCATATTGGTAGACCATCGACTCGCCTTCCCCCAGGAGCACCGTGGCAAGCCGCGTTTTGCTCTCGTCGATCAGGTCGAATTCATCGAACTCATCCCACTCGGGAACACCCCAATGCTTCTCCCCCTGGTCGAATTGATGAAGATGACTGTCGGTCCAACCCATCACGACCTGGAGTGCGCTGTGGAGGCAGCACAGCTTGATCGAGCTGGGAACCTGGAGGCGTCGCCAGATCCGGGGTTCAATTTCCAGGAGCGTGATCTTGAGTTGGTAGATGGGCGGTGCCTTCTTGGTCGGCATAGGAATTCATTGTCCAACAGAGGTGGTGATTTATGTCACTGCCTGCTATTTCCTGTATGCTCCCGTCCTTTCTCATCGGTCTCCAAAGAGCGCCATCAAGAACGATCACTTCCCTTGCGGTATCTCTTCGGACAACCCGTCAGGAAACGGCGAATGGATGGACGGTAGGGGCGGACGCGGATAGGTGGAGAGGAGTAGACTAGGAAGCGGCAAGCTGGAGGCGCCGCGACCCAGCGCTACAACAGGAAACATGTCAGGTTTCATACCAATCGAAGGCGGGCTTGCCGCAGTGAAGACGGGTTTCGACCTCATCAAAGGCGTCCGGGAATCGCTCAAAAAGGAAAAGGTTGATGCAAATGAAGTGACGAGCCAGCTCCTCGAATTGCAGCAGATGCTTTTGGATGCCCGCGATGCGCTCACCCAAGCGCAGGAGGAGATGGAAACTTTACAAAAAACACTTGCCGACAACAGCAGTCTCGCCGAGCTTGAGAAACTCATGGTCTACGACCAGTCCGTTTACTGGAAGCTGACCGGAAACGGTGACGAACGCGAGTCGGAACCATACTGTACAGTCTGTTGGGAAAGAGACCGGAGGCTCTCTCACTTGCGTCCAGGTGCGACACGCGGTACATTCCGTTGCCAGATAGACGGCACAACATACAACACGAGCGAATACAAGCCACAAGTCATTCAGGCACGAACGCCTCGCTATTGATTCTCAATTCCCAGCAAGAATCTCCTTCATTTGTCTCTTCTCTACAACCTCCTGGCCCGAGCGCTGACGTTACACATAAAATGGGAATCCTGCGCGGCTGGCGTTTCGGAGGCCGTTATACAGGCGATAGAAAATAAGGCGGAAGGACGCTAGCGGTTAGTTCTTCGATCCTATCTTCTTGCTAACGTTCTCGGCGCAGTCCCAAGATACAACGCGCGTGAACTTTGGGCGTGGCCTCACGAGTTTTAGGGTTTGCGCCATTTATCCCGATGACCAACATCTGTGTTGCGGACTCGCTCGACCAGAACCGGACCTCCGTTGTTGAGTTCTTTGGCTCGTTCGATTGCCTCGGCTTGGGTCGGCTCTATCGCGCTCGCACGTTCTGAGCCACCACGGCGGACAGCGTAATCCCCTTCGGGACGACGTTCCACAAATAGTTCGTCTTTTGCCATGAGAAAAGGACCTCCTATTGGGATTATACGTCCAGAAATATAGGGGCCACTTATTCACTTCAAATTCACGGTCCAGATCTCAACGTGAATTCAATCGAACCGGAATGAGGCACACCATGCCTGGAAAGAAGGTGCCGCCAGCTCATGTTGGTGCAAGATGGGTGGTTTTGCGTTCGGCGGAAGTATGCCTGCAGGTAACCAGCATTTGGCTCATTTGACCGAGCCTCTAATTTCGCATAAGCTGACAACATCTCGACCAACCTGCTCTGCGCCTAAGGACGGCAGACGACGTCACAGATGCCTACAACACAAAACTCGATTCCGGAGCACCAAAATAATTCCGAATCCTTGAGTCTGATCTCAGGGGCGAATCAGCTATATCGAGCCGTGAAACGAGTTGCCGTCGGCCAGATAGCCTCGACCGTTTGCGTGCCACTTGGATTTTCCATAGTTTCACTCATCAATGCGGCGGTAGGGCCTTGGTCAGCGTTGTACAGCTTATTGATCGCCCTAGTGGATCCTCTGTTGTTCGATAAATGGCAAAAAATATGGAAGACCCAAGCCGCCAGACTGCAGGAGCAATTCGACTGCGAGCTTTTCGGGCTGAGTTGGAACGAACTGATTTGCGGTCAACCGCCATCGGCCGAGCTGATCCACCGCGCCGCTAATCGATACAGGGGGCCTTCCCTCAGAGATTGGTATCCAGTTTCAGTAGGCACGCTTCCGTTGGTGGCTGCCCGGCTCGTTTGCCAACGATCTAGCATTGCATGGGACTCGGAGCTCAGGCGTCGTTATGTATTCGCGCTAAAAATCGCGGGCGCGATTCTGTTCGCAAGTGTTCTGGTCATTGCGTTTGCCATAAACCTTTCACTCCAGGGCTTTATTTTTTCGGTGCTAGCTCCTGCGGTGCCCATACTACAGTGGGGCGTTAAGGAAGTTCAACTACAACAAGATTCCCTAGACCGCCTTGACCGTCTATTCGCATACTCCGATCGTACATGGCGCGAAATGCTTGCTGGGATCGTTGTTGGCGATGTTCTTTCGAGCGCATCGAGGGCTATTCAGGACCAACTGTATTTGCATCGTCAATCCAACCAGGCGATCTTGGAGTCGCTATATGGATTCCTGCGACGAAACCAAGAGCACGAGATGCAGGCTGTAGCCAAAACACTGGTCGAAGCGGCCTCCAAAAACGAATCGCAGTTGGAGAGATGACTTAACAAACTAACTCCATAGCAACATGGCGTACACGGTGGCAGTATCGTTTGACCAATTTATAGATCGAATCAGCATCTCGGGTGATCAGAACTCAACGGCGACCGCCCGACGCGATCGCGTCGTTTCACTTCTTGAAAACACCTTCACGATCTTGGAAGCGTTCCCCACGGGTTCGATACCGAAACGAACAGCGGTGACGGGGTCAGATCTAGATGTCATGGTGGTTTTGCATTACGGGAAGCACATTGAGGGAAAGACGCCTACGCAGGTACTTGGATCGGTGCGAAACGCTTTGGCGAAATACCGCACGGGCGTTCGCCGTAATGGCCAAGCTGTCACCCTTGGCTATGAAAGCTGGCCAGATGTTGACATTGTTCCAGTATCGAGAACTGTGGCTGATAATGGTGACGTACTCCACTACAACGTGCCCGATGAGAATCGAGGAGTATGGATACCGTCTAAGCCCAAACGCCATACGACGAACATAGCGAATCGCGTCGCCACATTCGGAACAGAGTTTCGAAGGATCATTCGAATGCTCAAATGGTGGAATCAGCAACACAGCGAGTATCTTCAGTCATTCCATATCGAGGTCTTGGCGCTTTCGATTTTAAACGATAGCTTCTCCGACTATCTCTGGGACCTCCTAAGATTCTTCGATCAGGCTTGCGAACTCGTCAAGGCGCCGTTGCGGTATGAGGGTGCTTATGTCGATGAGTATCTTACACCGGGAGATAGAGCCGAGGCGTTGAAGCGTTTACAGACGGCTACAGAGAGGTCGCGTCAAGCATGGCACGCAACATATGGAGGACGAGCGAATCATAAGGAAGCAATCGAGAACTGGAGGCAAGTATTCGGGGACAGATTTCCGGCTTACGGCTGAACCGCTCCGAGGCCCAGCGCCCGGCAGACCTCATGGGCGAACAAAAGACGAAACTGCTATCCTGTCGGGCGTACGGTTGAACCCGATCGCCCTTTGACCGAAGAGGAGCTGAAGGCCCTTCAGCAGAATCTGTCCCGACTCAGTGAACCCGGCGTTAGGCAGCTTTACCAGCAGGCTTGGGAGGACTGCCGAATGAGGGGCGAGCGGCTGCCACCGCCTAAAGCGATTCAGCAACTGGTGCAGGCGTGGAAGCAGTTGTGGAGGTGGAGGTAAAATTGAGTATTCAGGTCAATCTCCCAGGGGAATGCTTCGACGCTATCGCGGAAGCTTTCCGGTGGAAGATTGCCCATAATCAAGCTAATGACCAGGATGTATCCGCGGTCAAAGGGATTTCACGTAGGCTGTCCTCACAGAAACTGAATCCTGGCAGGAAACCGGCACTGAGCGATGGACGGACCAATGATAATTCGCGGACGTACGTCGGCCTGATTCTCGACGAGGATGAACTCGTGTTGATCGTAAACGTGCTCCAGCAGCGTGATAACTCGACGCATGCGACGCTATGGGAGGATCCGCAGTATCAGAAGGCGATCAACATACTCTGGAGTGCGTTTGAGATCGAATTAGCTGCTTCAGGACGAAAGCCGCCCATGCGTGAAGTGTTGGACCCTGCCGTACATCACAGCGGAACCGGCCAAAACTGAAGTCGCGCAGATACCTTCCCTAAAAATTCCGCCTACGGGCAGCCTTGGGTTATTTCTGCAAAATCGTCCATCAAAAAACTCCGCCAGAGTGCGCAATCAACGGACGCCGCTACCGGCGAAAACGCCTTCTGCGTCGCGTACGGCCTGGTGGGTGGTGGGATGTAACCAGGTTCGCCATGTTGGATCAAAATCCCCTGAGCGTCACGAACATGCGGACCGAAATTCACCCAGCAATTTTGCAATCGCGTTTCTGCCACCAGCGCGGGAATAGCCGCCGGGCTGTGTATGGTCGCGTGAAATCGAAAAGCATTCTCTTCACCAACCGGGCCGAATTGGAACCCGGTGGCGGCGTGGCCGACGAGATCATGGACGGCACGAAACACATCATTCCATGACCAGCCTGGTGCCGCCCATGCCGCAAGCGGATGATCTGGCGGCATGCCGCTGGTCGGATACACGAACAGGCGGCGGTTGCGGCGAACATCCGCCCGCATCTCGCGGCTATTCCGGTACGGCTGCCCATCACCCCGCCACAGGGAAAAGGTGTAACCAGCCCCGGAGAAAAGCTGGAACTGTTCCCCGATTTCCGCGATGAGCGCCCGGTAGCTTTCGAGCGTCCGGAATTCTAACGGGTGTGTCCGGCCTCGTGGTGGGCAGAACCGGGCGAACCGCTCATCGGGCCGGCTCATCTCCCAGTGCGCGGGAAGATCACGCCCACGCCTGCGCGCCCAGTCCCGGATGATGCCGAGCAGGTGCGGGTTCGGGTCGGGCAAACCGGCACAGACAGACGTTATGTGATGCCGCGTTCGCATAATTCGCATTTCTCCCTCTGCGCAATCATCGAACCGCCATCCAGGCTCGGATCAGAAAGGCTGAGCCGCCGGTAATTCCACGTTCGCGGCCGCTTCATGAGTAGCGTGTCCACGGCGTAGACCGCGAGCGATCCCACCGCCTGGAGGATGTCGGCGATGGCGGGAGTTCCCGGGCATGGAAAGCGGTCGTCATTCACGATGTCCGGGAACATGCACGCGATGCAAGGGCCGTCTTTATCCTGGACGAACACGTAGCCATGGTCTGCGTCCCGGCTGACGGCGGTAAAAATGATGGGAATCTCCTTTCGACGGAAGTACCAGCCCGCTAAAACGCGGGCCGGATTGTTGTCGACGCCGCAGATCGCGACATCGCAGGTGCTGAAGGGAGTGCCGATCACTTCTTCCAGCGGGAACGGATAACCGCGGATCTCCGTTTCCACGATGCACTCCGACTCCAGGTTCCTGGCGAGCGCGATGGCCTTGTTCTCGCCCACATCCTTTATATAGAACCGCTGGCGGTTAAGATTGCTGGGCTCCACGATGTCGTCATCGACCAGGGTGATCCGCCCGATGCCCTTCCTGACCAGGGTGGGCGCGATTTGTGAGTTGATCCCGCCCGCCCCGATGCACAGCACGCGGCTTTTCGAGAAGATTGCCTGGTCGAATCCGGAAATCCTCTTTTGCCGATCGTCAGCTCCATCAACTGCTTTGCCATGGAGCTTAACGGAGGTTTTTGAGTCGGTAAATGCCGGGCGCATAGTGCTCCACTCCTTCGCCGTAGATTTCGAGATCAAAGTTCTGGTCGAGCCGCACGAAACGAACGTAACCGTCTCGGCTGAAGATGGCCATCAGGGCCAGATGCCCAGCTTGTTCGAGCCGACGCTGGAAATTCTGATCGGTGCCCGAGGGATGGGTCGCGTCCGGACCGTTTCCTGGGTGGCTGTGAAAGTGGGCCAGGAATTTGTGCCCGAACTGTTCGAGCCGGATCAGCAGATTGTGGGTGGATGGCATGTCCGCCACTACGCCCATCCGGCTGCGGCGCTGGTGAGCGAACTCTGCCCACTGATCGAGGACGTGCACGCCCTCGATCTCCGAGCCCGTGATGAAAAAGAACTGCTCATCCGGATCGGCTGTCAGCTTCTTCGCGCATTCATGCAAGAACAAAGAACTGACGGCGTAGCGCCGCGGCTGATCCCCTGTCCGGGTGTTTTCTTCAACGATCCGGTCAAGGCTCGCGAGAAATTCGTTCGTCCGCCGGATTTCCGTTGTGAAGCGCGCGGTGCCTTTACGGGCACGCGCCGCGTCATTGAACCGGCCGATCAGCTTTTCGCGCTTCTCGACCAGCACTTTCTTCTTTTCGTCGATATGGGTAGTTTTCATTGTTCGTATGCCTCTGTGATCAGTCGTTCGATGGTTATGATTCCCGAGCTCACATCTTTGGGCCGTCGCGCCATATGCACCAGATACCAGTCGTCTCCGCGAGGAGCAAAACAGGTCCAATGGCTGTGGCGTCGAATCTGCCGCGAGGGACTATAAAGGAAGAAATCGATGCTCGACCAACGCTCCTGGATCTGGCCTTGAAAGGTCGCGTACGCGGTCTGATACGATCCCGTGTAGTTGTTGCCGTTGCGCGTCCAGCCGCGTTCCCGCCAATACGGAATTTCACGGCGCAGGACGGAAATTGAGGGGGCGTGCCCCCGTACCACCTGCGAGAAGAGCTCGCGGATGGCATTGGGGGCAGGCCGGGTGCCGAGTTCTTTTACGCGCATACGGTGATGCCAACCTCGGCTTTGGTGCTCGCGAAAATCTTCTCGCCATCTTTCACTTTGTCGTAGACCGACTCGGCATTGGCGAAGAAGGGCTCATTCGGTCCCTTGCTTAACAGGTAGTCTGCAAGGTTCAACTGGGCGAGGATGTCACCGGCGGTCGTGCCCGACTCGATTTCCACATCCCGGATCTGACCGGTTCCGGCGACAACGACGGATAGCTTTTTCATGATGTAAATTCTCCTTATATTAAAATCTGGGAGGCGGGTCCTCTCCCCTGCGGGTTGATCGATACGCCGCCCATCGTGGGCGGCGAAAAAAAGGAAGAGGCCAAGAAGATTCTTGGCCTCAGGGCGCCGGTTCATAAGTCCTGCGCGGGTACCACATCCGTGAGCCTGCCCTCGCGGAACGAAAGATCGCGTTCCACGGCGAGGCCGAGCCAAGTCCGGACACGTTCGAGCTCCGAGAGCAGAAAATAGCCGAACTCGCTTTCCAGGCCCACGACAAAACCAAAGAACAAATAATCGTCTTCCTGCTGGCTGCCTTCCGTGACGTACCATGTCCATCCGGTACCCGGCAGGAAGAACTTCGCGTAAACGACGGGCTCGGCTTCGTGCTCCTGGGAATAGAGAGCCGGAAGCCGGTTCCGCAGTTCGTCAGTCAGAAGCTTCACGGCTTCACCCCTTTCGTTATTCGGACTCGAACAGCTTTCGCGCTTCCTCGAATTTCTGGAGCTGCCGCCGCTTCCTTTTCAACACCTCGTCCATTTCGGCGATCTCGGCTTTCAGCTTGTCGGCTTGCTCCAGGACCACCTCCACGGGACTCTTTTTCCTCCACGGTTTCCGCTCCGGCGTCGCCGTGGTTACTTTCGGACTGGTCGGTTTCTGAATTGCCATTTGTTTTCTCCTTTTGCTGTCGTTGTTGGTCGTCGACCCATCGCTCGAGTTTCCGGATCGCTTCACGCTTGACCGGGAGCTCGATATGGGTATATAAAGAGTGAATTTTCGAGCCGGTGGAGTGGCCCATGAGCGCCATGCGGATTTCCTGCATGACGCCGGCCTCCATCAGGCGCGTATTGAATGTGTGTCTGAGATCGTGGAAACGTACGTGTCGGATGGATGCGTTCGTGAGCGCAGTCTTCCAACCACGTTTCACGATGCGGACCGGATGGCCCCGAAAGTTGATGAGGAGTCCCTCCGACCGGCGGTGTTCCCATAGGAACGTGTAGAGCCGTTCGGTAAGAGGGATCTCGCGTGATTCGCCTTCGGGTGTTTTCGAGCGCGTGACGAAGAGCACCTTTTGGGAAAAATCCACGTCCTCCCATTTCTGGCTGGTGATTTCGCCACGCCGCATCCCGGTGTCGAGTGCGATCACGATCATGGCGCGGAGATGGTCTTTCGCGGTACCGAGAAGCAATACTTCCTCGGCGACACTCAGAACTTGGCGGCGAGTGCGACGCTCTCGCGCCATTTTCATGCGGGTCAGCGGATTTGCAGCGAGAAGCTGCTCATCGACCGCCCAATACAGGATGTGCCGGAGGACGCTCAAATCCCGGTTGATGGTCGCGTCCTTGATCGCCTGGTTCCTGTTGCGGCGGACCTTCCGAAATTCATCCGCAAGAGATTTCGTGATTCTCAAGGCGGGAAATTCGGAGAAGAACGGCAACAGGAGCTTCAGGTGATACAGGTGATGCGGACGGACGTAACCGCCCGCGATGAATCGCGCGGCGAGCTCGCCGAAGGTCATCGTGGGATCGGACTGGACGATTTGGAATCGCCGGTCATTCAATTCCTGTTTGAGCTTGTCTTCGACTTTCTCGGCCTGTTTCCGGTTCGAAGTCCCCGTGGAGTACTGATACCGGATGCCGTCTCGATACAGGTATGCCCACCACACGTTGCCGCGTTTCAAAAGGCTCACGATAGCGTTACTCCTTTCTGCTGGCGCGCGAGGAGCCAGCGGGTGATCTGCGTTTTGTAAAAGATCAACTTTCCGTTGGGCGTGAGGCGATGGTGTGGCAGCCCGGCAGGCAGGTACCGCTGCCGTACCGTCCAGGGAGAACATCCGATGACGCGGGCGACTTCCCGGATCGAGAGCGGCGCGCCCAGGGGTCCCGTGCTGGCGGCGGCCTCTTCCGGGTGCGGGTACTGCTGCGGGTAGCTATGCCCTACCTGGATCGGTTCAAAACCCAGCAATTGCTTGGATGTCTTGCCGGGCTTGAAACCCGAATTGCGTCTTAGCTGACGCCTTCCGTCCATCTAGTCGCCTCCCCCGCGCTCACGGTCACGTCTCCGTCTGAGCAGCTTGTAGAGTTGGCTGCGGAACCACTGCGGGATCTGGCTCCAGGCCCACCAGAGAATCCCGAAGGGAATCGTGAGGAGAGCCAGTGCAACGATCATGTCGGGTCGCTGAAGGATGGCAATGACGGCTGCCAGTACGACAACGATTGAGGCAGTGCCAAGAAAGAATCCCGGAACGACCGAGAGAAGGAACCCGAGCGTCGGAGCCCAACCCGGACGCCGAGGCTGCGGAGTGGAAAGGTCTCGACTTCCGCACTGGGAACACGCCTCCGCGGTCCGGGGATTCACATGCCGCCGGGGACAGAGCTTTACATCGTACGTGCGAGAGCAGTAATTACAATAAAGCGGCTCGCCCGGCGTGATGTGGTTGCAGTTGAAACAGTATTTCATGGAATTCACAGAAGCGGTTGGCGCTCTTCGCCGGTTGGCCTCTGCCAAATCGGAGACCAGACTTTCCCACTGGTAACGGCGTCCAGCGTGGTGAACCAGAAGATCTTCTCGGTGACCATTGCGGTAACAGCGCGGAGCGAGGCCATGCGGCGTTCCGAATTCGCAACGACGAGCGTTCGAAACTGCGGTTGATTGAACTGCGTGGTGAAACTGCCGGAGACGGCGTAACGCAGGTATCCCTGGACCTTTTTCTGCCAGATCGATCGGCTTTCATGTCCAAGATCAATCTCAAGAAACATCGCGAGCGTTTTGGTGGAGGTCACGACTTCCGCATAGCCGTCCGGAATGAGCGGGATGCCCGAGAAAAGTGGCTCGTAGAAACTCAACCAACGAACAAAGCGTGCATCAGCAACCGGGATCGGGTGGTATTTCAAAAGGCAGTACACCTGGTTGATCCACAATTGATGCGTCACGAAGAAATCGGCGGCGAGGGTCTGATCGGTCGCCCGACGCGGACCACGGTACAGCACCTCAACCAGCGCGGCACCCTTCGGCGACTGGGCATAGAGCGCCTTCCTTGCGCCGCCCACGGTTCCCAGGAAGAACCTCCGCAGGAATCCGGCGCGCGTGAGCATCAGCAATCGGTTGTTGGCGCGCGTGGTCGACCCGAATCCGGCCACGCGTTTGGCTTGCTCGCGGTCGATGACACGCATCACGCCGAGTTCTCGGAGCAAATGCCGGTCGCGGTCCTGGAGGATGATTCCCTGATTATTCCCAGTCATTGAGGACCTCGGTGTTTCCGCGAACGACCATCCCCTGCCGCGCGCGGATTTCTTCTTCGATGTCTTTACGATTTCGCGCCCAGCGCACCCGCGAGCGGGCAAGGAGATCTTTCGGATCGGCCTTTGGCTCATGGACGGTGGGTACCACCGCTTCACGCCAGCGTTCATTCCCGGTTTTCACAACCATATGGCGCCGTTGCAGATTCTTCAGAAGTTCCGCGAGCGGCTTCCCGCCATCCAGCGCGGCGGCGATCTGTTGAGCATCGGAGCTCGAAAGCTGGAAGAAAATGTGCGTGCCGACCGCGAGGATCGCCGCGCGCATTTCTGCCGGGTATTGATCCAGGAATTGATTTGCAGAGACTATTCCGCAACCAAATTTGCGCGCCTCAGATAAGATTTCTTCAAGACCGCTGCCGAAGGCGACCAAATTCTGGATCTCGTCACAATACAAGGTGAAGAGTTCCCGGCGTTTCCGGGCGAACAGCGCATGCCGTGCCTTTGCGAGAAACAGACTCCCGAGCGTAAGGGCCTGCTCCCCCAACCTTCCTTTATCAAGCACGAGAACTATCCAGCACCCACGGTCCAAGGCATCAACCACGGAAAACGTCGAGCGTTGCTGGCCGATGATTCTGCGGAAGCGCGGATCGGACGTGAAGGCCGACGTCTTGTTGAGGATGGGCTCGGCCAGGACACCTCTCATCGCGTCGCTCACCGTGTCGTAACGGAGCTCGAAGTACTGCTTCACCTCCGGGTTGCTCACCTTCGCGAGGCAGCGTGACCGGAATCCAGCGTGGCCGAGGAGCGGCCCGAGTTCTACCAGCGTGAGGCTGTTATCGGCGAGTACGTAGAGGCTATTCCGCAACAGCTCTTCCGTCCGTGCTCCGAACGATTCCAGATGGAAGCGTTGTTTGAGAATTTGCGCGAACTCTGCTATCCGGACGAACCTTTCGTCACCACCCTCGTCTTCGAGCGGGTTGAGGCCAACAGAAAACTCCGGACTACTCGGATCGATCACGATCAGGCGATCGCTCAGATCTCGCTTCAAAACGCGCTCGCGGGCCGCTATGGTTTTGAGCAAAAACTCCGATGTGTCGCCGTGCAAGTCGAAATGCAGAAATCCCCGACCCGCATGGATGTCTTGAGAGGCTAAGTAGCGGATGAGCGACGACTTTCCAACGCCTGTCTTTCCCAGGATCGCGACGCTTTCCGCGCGGCGGCCTTGGGGAACTACCACGCGATTGTGCGTAATCACCTCGTCCGAAACCTGAGCCCCAAGGTCAAGGGCCCGGCTATCAGCAGGTTCCCCGTGCTCGGTAACGCGCCGGTTCCAGCCCCGGGCTATTTTGGTTTCGAACCACTTCAACATGCGATGAGAATATGGGTGACGGCGAGCAAAACGGTAACAAACGGGATTCGCGGATCACGACGAGGAGCGCTCAGCGTGGCGTCGAAGATCCTGATTTCCCTGGGCTTATCCCGGGATCGGGGGCTCAGCGGAAGTTAGTGATCAGAAGCTCACGAAACCGCTTGCCAGCTTTCATCTGTGACGTGTAGGGAAGCTCAATTTCCCGGAGCGTGAAGTCATGGAAGAGTTCTCGCACCCTGGGCACGTCGTTCAACGAGAGAACGAACTTGCCTTGCAGGTGGCGGAGCTGTTCCGCAAGATTCGCGAAGTCATCGTCAGTGAAATTGAATCGGTACAACGCACGGCCCCAGTACGGCGGATCCAGATAGAACAACGTGGTTCGCCGGTCAAACCGTTTGAGGATATCGGAGTACGGCAGACACTCAATCTGAACCCGCTCAAGTCTCTTGTGTGCATTTTCAAGGAGCTGGGGAAGGCGTCCGGGATTGAAACTCGGCGGTCCAACAACGGCGTAACGGTATCTTCGGTTACGAATCAAGCCTGCGAAAGCGTTTTTCTGGAGATAGAAAAAGCGGGCGGCGCGCTGGACATCGGTCAGTGCGTCGGGGTTTTCGGACTCGAAGAGTGCGAACCATTTCCGGCTGACGAGGATGAACTTGAGATACCGGAGAAGTTCCTCATGATGGCGCTGGCAGATCCGAAAGAAGTTCACCACGTCGCTGTTCAAGTCGTTCAGGACCTCGACGGCGGACGGGTCTTTGTGAAAGAACACCTGCGCGCCGCCAGCAAACGCTTCAACGTACGTCGTGTGCTTCGGAAAGATCTCGATGATCTTCGCGGCGATGCGATTCTTCCCTCCTATATATGCGAGCGGTCCGATCATTGCCGGTGGTTTGAAAATGGCGGTCCATGGCGGACCGTTTGCGTTGGTGAGAGCGCTTCAACTCGACCTTATTGAAGCGTGACATCACCTTAGCAATCTCACCGGTGGCGGAAAGATGCGTGATGTTGCGCGAGATGCTACCTAAGCCTCCTAATCCGGCATTTCCTGAAACTGTGCGGCAAAGAGGCCCTTGAGCGTTGCCCGGTCGAGATTGCCATTTTTTGTCGGGAAGAATAACTCGCTGAACCGAGCGCGGTATGCTCCGTGAGTCAGTTATTTGGACCAGGAGTGCGTCGTACTTTTTGGTTAGACCGCTCACGCGCATGCCCGCCGCAAATCTCTCGCCCTTCTTTACGCGGTCCACTAACTTCGTAGCGAGCGCGTGAAGCGTCTTGACAGTCGCACTTTAGGACGGAAGGCGACAGAAATGCGATTGCGCAAGTCAGGAAGTCCTCGGGCGAGGATTCGGAGGCCTCATCATCTGATGAGTTCGCCCCAGTTACTGGCGATTCGTCATCGATCGCGTGACGCGCCACTCGCGGTGCGGGCCTGGCGCTAGTTCAATGTGACCTGGCTAACATTATTCCCGCTCTGTTCGGTGAACCACAATGCTCCATCAGGACCAAGACTGATCCCATATGGTTGGCTCCCGAGAGTGGGCACGGGGTACTCGGTAACTGTTCCAGTGGTCGTGATGCGACCGATATTGTTGCCGTCCTCCTCCGTAAACCAGAGAGCGCCGTCTGGACCAACGGTGATCTCTAAGGGCTGACTATTAGTAGTCGGAATGGGATACTCAGTGACTGTACCAGCAGTCGTGACACGGCCGATCTTATTCGCCGTAAATTCCGTAAACCATAGAGCCCCATCTGGACCCGTCACGATGCCAAACGGATAACTTGGCAAAGCGTACTCGGTAATCACTCCACTTGTGGTAATTCGGCCGACCTTCGTTGTCGCTATTTCGGTAAACCACAAAGCTCCATCGGGTCCTGCGGTAATCCCCGATGGGTGGCTCGGTACGGTCGGAATCGGATATTCCGTAACAGCGCCGTTCGTCGTTATACGGCCGATCTTATTCGCAGTATATTCCGTGAACCACAAGGCGCCATCTGGACCAACAGTAATGGTAAGAGGGAAGGCATTGAGAGAAGGAACTGGATATTCTATAAGAGCTCCCATCGTAGAGAGGCGGCCGATCCTATCATTGGAGAAACCACCAAACCATTCCGTAAACCACAAGGCACCATCGGGGCCAACGGTAATGCCGCCATTAGCACCGGAGTTGGGGTAGCTGTTTAACACTCCGTTCGTAGTAATATGGCCGATACCGCGAGTCGCTCCGGTTTCCGCAAACCACAAGGCACCATCAGGACCAGCGGTGATATCGTGCGGTTGACTATAGGCGAGCAGCGCGTACTCTTTAATCGTCACGGATGGAGGTGGCGGAGGCTGATTTGCGCTGCGCATCCAACCTTGTATACGAAAACACGTTTTGCATCGGGGAGAAATGGAATATGTCACATAGGTGAGGGTGCCATTCGACTGTTGTTGGCGTTGGACCGTCAGCTGATGAGGTTGATTGGTATTCTGCTCTATAAGTTTGATTGTGAACTGCGCTCCGCCGATGTCATCGATTTCCTTCACGATGGCGACATGCCCCGCTTTGTTATTAGCCGAGGCGAAGCCAACGATGTCGTCAAGCTGCGGCGGAATGGTGCCTCCGTTGGGATAACGGACTAGCCCGAAGTATGCGGGATGCAGGTAAAAGTCTTGTGCGTCACCAAAAGTACCATACCAGTCGCTCGCTGCTATGTCTTTCTTGGCCTCGCGGTAAAAGCGGCGAATGAATTCGACGCATTGATATTGGTCGCCATCTTGTCCCGCCGATTGCTGACCTGGCAGCAGCACGGGATAGCCGAAACCCAGCGGCGGAGGATCGGTCTGGCAGGACGCCGGCGGCTCGACTCCGGTGTAGATCCCGTTCGAATAAGCACTGACCGACACGGCAGGATTCATCTTCGAGGAATATGAATCTACGATCGCGCCGCATCCTAGCTGCTGTCCGTCAAGACAGCCACTCACAAGCAACGCCAAAACCGAACCACAAATCAACTTGAACACACTCTTACCATCCTCGATGTGAATTTAATTGGGTTGAAACGTTCCGATTGCTATCCGGAATTCGGTGCGCAGATCCTGCTGACTAGGACGAAGCGCTTGAGATTGGGCAAACGCGTAGACAAAACCGCCAGCTTGCGACAGCATAGTCGGGTATTCTTCCGCTTGTTGAGCATCCGCCCACTGCTGCAGGGTATAGACAAAGATGTAGCCGACTTTGGTGCCATCGGGTAATCGAATAAGAAAATCGTGGGTATCGTACCCTCCTGACGATGACGTGTCCACGATCTGGAATTCCATTGGCAGATTAACAGTGAAGAGACCGTCCGGGGAGACTGTATTCCAGGCTGTTTCCAAATCAACAGGTAGAGCCGGAGCATAGGTGTTAGGTGGGTTTGCGTCTCTCAGGTGGATCGTGCCGCCAAAGCTCCGTTTAATGAACGCCGGTGGAGCTGTTAAAATCAGGGTGAGTTGGTATTGCTGGTTCGCCGTGATTGAAGCGAAGTTTGCTGGACTCGCCGAGACAATCCCGTTAAGAGAAGGTGTTATGTCGACGACAATATCCGTGAGGTTCTGGTCGCTTTGGAAGCTCACCGTGATCGTAGAATTGGTCCCCGGAAATACATTTGCCGTCAGCTGCGAAACCGACCAGGCGATCGGAGGGGTGGCGGGCTGCGGGGTCGGTGCTGGAGCGGGAAACGGGTTTGGCCTGGCGGGCTGAATGACGATGAAAGCCACAGCCAGAATGCCTATAAACCCCGCGACAAGAATCAGTTTCCTCATGGGTGTGTTTTGAATTATACGCCCTCCTCTCTCGGAAGCAATGGGTAAATGGCGAGAAGCTCTGCGAATCAGCAGGCAGCCTAGGAGTACTGTGACCGTCTGATCGCGAACAGGGCGGCAATACTCCTTTGCCTTCATTGAAACTAGTTCGGACTATTTCGAGCGGCTATCGCCGCCCGATTCCTGGTGTTCGTTCACTAGTTCTCGCGCATGGTGGCCCGAGGCGGTTGGCCGAAGCCGCCGCCTCGCCCTAGGCGATGGCGGTGGGCGATAGCGCAGGCTACCCTGCATTTAGGTGAGCGTACGATAGGACGATCATCCCGGAACGGTAGTGGAGTGGTGATAGCCAAAAATGCGGGGCAGCCGGCGGCAAGACGGCCACCATGCGCGGACCAGTTATGCGCGATGAGCGCAACAAGTACGCGCTCCAAGCGTGCCTGACTGTTCAAAAAGGTGCGAACTTCACTAAGGACGGCTCGCCCCGAAGTCCTTGAAGGGCTCTTTTGAAAAAGTCTAGTCAGGATGAACTGTTACGAGCAGCATTGATGGCTCCTCCGAATGACTGGCGGCCTCATTCGGTCCTAACGCCAGCGGAGGAGCCATCAATACTGCCCTAAAGTCTAGCCTCTTCCGAAACCAGCGGCGCACCGTTGAAGGCGACGGCAGTTCCAACGGCATCGAAGATAGCAACGGAATAGGCTTCGGGATCCCACGGGCGGCGAGCTCGCGGCAGCCTCCACTTCAACTGTGGGAAGCGACTTGCAAGCAGTAAAGCAATGTCGTGTTTTGCATGACAGCCGTACTGAGCGAAGAACTGTTGGACGTCGCGACGGTCGACGACAATCAACCGAACAGACTGACGTTTCAATTTCGTTCCTATCTTGCGGAGTACCCTGGCTACGGATTGTGAGGACTCGTCCTTGACGCCGCGCGTTCCTCGGACAACCACTACAGATGGCCCATACAAATTAAGTAGAAAATGTAATTTCTCGATTGCGCCAGTCGCTCCTACCGCGCCGGTGGAGTAGCTTCGAACACCCCAGTCGAGCAGGTCCGATCCTTGAAGGACGGCAAAGGCGAGTCGTCGCGAGCGAACTTCCAACGCGAGCCTGCGCTCGCTGTCATCGTTGACGGATCTGCTTGTTGCATTTTCTGCTAACGGCTCCTTTGCCCCGTCAACCATTGAAGTGTTTGCGAGGTTGCCTTGGCACGGCGTTGTCCCCTGGTTGGACTTTCAAGATCTGCCTTCAGTTCCTCCAAATTCCGTCCGACGGAGTCGGTCACGGCTGACTGGAAGCCTGCAAAGAGTTCCGCGACCGGAACCCCGAAGATGACTCCGTACGCGAGGGCGACAAGCAGCGGGGGCACCGTCTTAGAGCGTTCATGACGAGAAACCTGCCACGCATTGTTATAGCCGGCGAGAAGCCCGAGATCACGTTGGCTCAGTCCGCGCCGCCGCCGGTGCGCCCGGAGGTAGTTCCCTACTACCTTGTTGCTCATTGTTCAGATTCGCACGTTAGTGTTTGTTTGCGACCTTTACCCTAAGCTTACCAACCGTCTGCTCAGGCGCTAGGATGCAGAAACAGCACGGCGTGCCATGGTTACGGTAGTAGAGGAGGTCCCTTGAGAAAGCAGCCCAAAGTGCGGGTTGCAAGTCAATACGGGCTCAAGCTGCTGGGTCACTGTTGATGTTCTGTGTACAATCAGTCGCGGTCTTGGGGGACGGGATTCTGGTCCCGAGCACTATCCTTGGAAGCTCTGGCCCTGCGTGTTCGGTTCCGCTTGCTACGATGACGCTTCACGCGTTTTTTGACATACTCCTCGACGCAGCGGCCTGACACGGCAAGAACGAGATCGCGCACCCACTCGACTACAGTTTGCAGAATGATTTGGAGCAATTCCATAGAGAGAATGGTGTGGGTCAAGGCATTGATAAGAAAGATGGCGAACCTTGCACCTCAAGCTGCAGATCCAAATGCACGTGTCGCCACGCCAACGAGCGCACCTTTTGTTTGGACGCGGGACTGGGCAAACTGGCCACATGACGGATTTCGAGCAGCTGCAAAAACTGGTTGGGCCGGAGGTAAACAATTGGAGCGAAGCGGAGCGGCAGGAGGCGAATGACAACTTGCGCCAGTACGTCGCTCTCGTGCTGCGTGTTCTTGAACGGCTCGAACTCGATCCGGAAGCAAACGCGCGCTTTGAAGCTTTGACAGAGTGTCGAAGGGGCCATAGTATGAATGACAAAGAGGCGCAAAACAATTCTTCGACCCATACATGAAGACCTACTGTGGCTATGTGCGCGTATCCACCGCTCGCCAGGGCGAGCGTGGTGTTTCGCTCCAGGAACAGCGAGATGCCATCTCGCGGTATGCCGAGCGCAATCAGATGGACATCTGCAGGTGGTTCGAAGAGCGCGAGACCGCCGCAAAGCGAGGTCGACCAATCTTCAATGAGATGCTCAAACTACTGCGGAACGGCAAAGCCGCGGGCGTCATGATCCACAAGATTGACCGGAGTGCGCGGAACATGAAAGATTGGGCTGATTTGGGCGAGCTCATCGATAATGGTGTTGAAGTTCACTTCGTCAACGAGAGTCTCGATCTCGCTTCTCGTGGCGGGCGGCTCTCAGCCGATATTCAGGCGGTTGTTGCCGCAGACTATATCCGTAACTTGCGCGAAGAGACCCGTAAGGGATTCTACGGCCGCCTCAAGCAGGGGCTGTATCCGCTTCCGGCTCCCCTCGGGTACCGCGACATGGGTAAAGGTAGGCCCAAAACATTCGACCCCGTGCGAGCACCCTTGGTCCGACGTGCATTCCAATCGTACGCGACCGGCCAACGTTCGCTTGAACAGCTTGCGGCGGAACTTCATCAATCCGGACTCCGGAACCGAAACGGCGGGGTCGTCACTATCAATGGGTTTTCTTCGATTCTGAACAATCCGTTCTACATTGGACTCGTTCGTCTCCATTCAACCGGAGAGGTATTCCCGGGTATTCACGAGCCTCTCATCCCAAAATCGCTGTTCGACCGGGTTGGGCGGGTTCTGCGCGGTAAAGTCAGCGCCCGGACCCAGGTTCACGATTTTCAGTTCCGGAGGATTCTCGCATGCGGCAGTTGCGGCTACTCGCTCATCGGAGAGCGTCAGAAAGGCAATGCCTACTATCGCTGTCACACGAAGGAGTGTCCAACGACCAGTGTCCGCGAGGAGTCAGTCGATGGCGTACTGAGTCGGGTTTTCGCGCCGCTGTGCTTCGATAGCGATGAACGAACAATCCTGCTGGAAAAGCTTGGAGAGGTAAAGGAGAATCTGGCAGCGCACTGGGAGGCGGAAACTGCCGCCGTCCGTCTTCAACTTAGTCAGTTTCGGGATCGCATGGCTCGTCTGACAGACGCGTACATTGATCGCCTGATCGATAAAGAGACCTTCGAAGTGAGAAAAGAGACGCTGCTTTTGGAGCAGAAGACGCTCGAAGAGAAGATCGCCCAGCCAAGGGACGCCATCATGGCCCGGCTCACGAAATTCCTCGAACTGGCTGGAGACGCGTATTTGCTGTATAAAACGCTGTTGCCCACCGAAAAACGCGATCTGGTGCGGATCGCCACCTCGAACCGGACCGTCATCGCTAAAACTCTAGTAATAACGCTGCGAAGTCCATTTCGAGAGGTCGCAAATCGCTACGATTCTTCAAACAGTAGCCCGAGACGGGACAGACGTCGAACTTTAGGCCTGATGATCGAAAATCTTGTGGCATGGTTTACAGCAAATCCAAGCCCTTCGTATGAAGAAGGGGCGGCTTCGACTCTTTTAGAAAAGCATAGCAGTAGTGATGGCGATCTCAAGGATGGCAAACTTGCGGCGTGAGCAAAGTTTCGCGAACACCTGTCGATAGTTCCGGTTCGCACGAGTCTCTTGGTTGTGATACGGTGGTGGGCCGTAGCTCTAGTGCTTAACACCGTTGCACAAAAAGCTCCCATACAAAAACACGATGTCATCGCAGGAGGTTTCATGGACGGACTAGGTGACAAAAAGTTCGGCCCTCTATCGCTTCTATCGATCGAGATACTTCTGCCTAGCCTCATCGCTGGAGCACTCGCCGCTTACTGCAACCCAAAGTTGACCAAAGATATGATCGCAGAGTTGGGTGCTACCCTCGTCCCGATAGTGACCCTGTCGATTGGTTTTATCATATATATCTTCTACCGTGTGATCCTTGGGGAATGGGCGCTTTATCCGTTTCGCCATGGTTTGCACCGCATCCTCTGCTGGGTTTCGCGGAAAACTAATCCTGAGGCTTTCTTGAGCTTTACCGCACTCCTTGCGGCGGAAGGCGTACCGCGGTGGCGAAGGCGACTCGTCTACTCTCAACTTCGGGCGGCGGAAGACTTCTTCGACGAATCTACTCGTCAACGTCTTGATCTTACGCATGCGACGTATCACTGCTTGTACCTTACCGCCGTTGAAACGGGGGTCGCTTCAGCTTATCTTCACCTCATCGGGTCCGATTGGAAGGTTCTAGCCTCCATCGCAGGAATTTCATTGATAGCGGCGTATATTGCAGATCTGCGCTTTGATAGTTGGGAGTGCAAGCTCATGTTGGCGAAGCGAGATAAATTGCGGCAGCTGTTAGCGGGTATGAATCCTGTTGCGACGGGGCTTGCAGTTGGGAGTACCTCACATCAAGTGTCATCGAGTGATTGAGAACACCAAAAAAGAGCCCTGACGATTTAATCGCCAAGGCCCGCACTGAGCAAGTCATCGAAATAAGTTGTGGGCGTTCCGTAACCACAGATGCCGGACGGCGCAATAGGGTATCCGAAGGAATAGATCAAAAACCGCGCCGCGTAATTGCCAATCCCCCAGACGCTGGGCAATTCTGAACTGCGCATCACTATTCTCAGTTCCGCGAAGATGTTCGATCGCCGCTTGATGAATCAGTCTGCGCCGCTGCTCATATTCTCCGCTGCAAAGTCCGCACATAGGAAGTCTCCTTTCGACCGCGCCAAAGACCGGGACCTATGGGTCACTGGGCTGGGGAGCAGTCAAAAGAATGTTCGAAAAGTCGTTGGCTAAGACGGGGCGGTGCTGGGGAGGGCTTTCATAACTATATATAAAGGCGGATATTTGTCAATAGCTGCCGATACGGACCGTGCGCTACTTCCCGCGTCGATAAATGGCCAAGAGTGGCTCGGGGATCTTCATCTGGCCGAGGGCCGGCGTGTGCTGAGAGGGTGGTCGACGAGATGGATCCATTCGACAGTGGCTTTCAGCTTGTACCCCTGCTCGGAGATCAACACCAAATATGGGTCCACGTTAGCTCCCGCCTCTCTGAATACTAACGCCATCGCCTCCCGAATCCGTTCCACGTACACCTTGACCGTCGTGTGCGTGAACCTCCGCGCTTGCTTCCGTGATTTAGGAGCGTTGCTCCCGTGCCGCATGCTGAATAGATCGGCATTCAGACCCGCGGCTAATTGTGAGGCGCTCTGCGGCAGCCATCGATTACGCGCCATGAAGTCAAATAGGATGAGCGGTCCCGTACCGAGGCCCAGTTGGAACGCTCGACCACGGAAGACGAGCCGCACTGCGGCGACCTGTTCACCTGCGAGGCAGTCAGTGCCGGGTTGATGCCAGGCGTGAATAATGACGAAGTGGGGGCCTCGAGCATTCATCCACGCGGCCTCGGCGACCAAAAGGTCCACCTCTTCGACTACGAGACTAAGCCGATCGCTCATACAAGAGTCTCGCTCCTTTGCGCTCCACTTTCAGCTTCACATCCGATCCCCAATTGGTTCTGGCCAGGCAGAGAATTCCTGGCTTGGGAACGCACGTTATGCTAAACGTGCACACCCTTTCCAGCAATTCCCAATCTTCCGGTCGGTTGGAAAAATCCAAGATGACGACCTTGAATTGCGCCAGCTTGGCCTTGAGGTGGTCGAGTGTTTCTACCCTACTGGCACAAACGGTCAGTGTGTAGCTGTTGTGTTCGAGCGCGGATACCAGGGTCCTGGCGTGGTCTTGGTCTGGATCAAACAAAAGGATGCGCGCCATACGTTATACGCCCCCGTCCGTCGGAGAGGCTTCAGATTCCGTGCGCGTCACCCGATTGGCCGCTGCTATTATGAGCAGTTCCTGCACGAAGGCAAGGCCCCATTTGAGATCTGGTGTGCTGACGTAAACTCTTTTCATGGGCAACGAGAAGGCAATGTCCCAATCGGGCCGACCCGTCGGTTTTGTGACTGCAATATTAACCTTCATGAGGATTGTCCTTACACGCCGCGATGATGCGGCCAATCTTCGATCTGAACCATTTCCGAATCACTTGTCTCGGTTCTCTAAACGAAATCTTGGACCCAATCGGGGTTGCGCGCAACTGCCTCGTTGTCTACAGTTTCTACAGTTATGCCCCGATTGATCGTTTCATTCGAACGTCGGACCGTAGAATGTCCCAAGGGGGCAGTTCTCTTTCGAAGACGCCAGCCAATGCGTTTTGAGTTCCTGGCTCTCTTGGCGCTCAAGCGAGCGACTATGCCGGGAGACCAGGCGTGGACGACACTCGAGGAGGTGGGGAAGCTTCCAAGCTGGAAAGGTAAGCGGAAGCATCACATTGGCACAAACGTCGGTCGCTACCTGCAATCGGAAAGCGTCAGCCGGTTGGTCACTGCGCGAACAATGTGGGCGGGTCCGTATCGTTTAGCCGTTGATCGCTCTGCGATCAGCTTCGACATTGCGTTGACGGACGTGCGCACACGACTCCAGCTGGGAACTCCTGCAGAACCCCGCGGAGAACGGGAGATCCTTCTTGCTTTTGTACGATCGTACGCCCGCGCCCAGTGGTTGTTTTTCCAAGGCAGGTTGCTCCGCGGAACGCGGAAAACAGCGATGCGCGACGATGCGTATGAAAGATTGTTGCGTATGACCGATGATCGCAGGTACAGCGCGACGTTACGGCTCTTGGCCTGTACCTCGGCAGCCGACGTTCTCTACCGACTTGGTCGTTTCCGGATAGCTCGTGAAGCCCTTAAAGCGAACAAATCACTTATGCTGCGCTCTTCGGACTCGTCACTCAAAGCTAGGTATTACTTGTCGCTCGCGTGGGCTCAACAGCGGTCCTCAACCGGAAAGCCTTCGGACCGCGCAGTTGAAGAAACTTTGGCTACGGCGAACGTCTACGCGGAAAACAGCGGTGATCGTGCCGCCCTAGCCTTGCTTGCGTACCGTCGGGGCGGCTTTCTTACGAAAAGACGACGACACCTCGAATCTGTCGCGAGCTTAACCCAAGCACTCGAAGCATATCTGATTACGAGCAACTATCATGGCGTACAGGCCACGTGCGGAGAGATCGGCAGCGTCCTCCACCGGCTAGGAGCCGACTCGTACCCCGAGGCTCGTCGGTGGCTGCTGTCGTCGATTGGAATTGCCCGAATGATGAAACTCGGCCGGGAGGATGCTCATGCCGAAATGATTCTAGGAAAGATCTACGTTGCGCTGAATGAACAACACCGTTCAAGACTGATGCTTCAACGCGCGGAACGCATAGCCCGCAACGCCGGCAATCGAGTTAACCTCGCCGATTCCAAAATGGTCTGGGCGTTCTGGTATCAACGCTACGGAACACAGAAAGAGCAGATCGCAACGCTCGTGCGAGCGGTTCGCCTCTTCCGGAGCATGTCTGAATTCGACGTTGCGCAGAAGGAACATTACATGGAACAGAGATTCCCGGACGTATGGGCGGAAGTCCTCAAGCGCACCTCGACTCGGCGCTGAGCGCAAAATCGCGGGTTACCGTCTTGACACCACTTGCGTGACGGCAGGGTCTCGGTATACTAAGACCCAAAGTCCCGCCAGCATAGCGCTCGCAATCCCATCACCAATGACTTCGTTTTTCGAAGAGTTGAACCTTCTGCAGGCGCGTTGGGAGCCGTTGCTGCGATCCCCGAACTGGTATTTAAGGATCATCCCGGAAATACACTCTTGGATCAAGCGGCTCAGCAGGGAGCCCGTTGAGGTTCAGGATCGAGCAAAAGCGCGGCTGTACGATTTCTTCGAAGACCACCTCGCTCAGGGCGGCATTTCCCTGGGTCGAGGAAGTTCGTTCGACGCTGAGCGTAAACGTATCGACACTATCGTCCTGCACCATACAAGTAATCCCCCTGGAATGCGCGCGAGCCGCCTCTCTGCAATCGAGTTGATCCGTCTATACGGACCTTACTTCGTGAATCCCACTGCCGAGGTAGATACGCATTTACAAGGGCAGCCGATCTATTCCGGTCACATCCGGCACGGCCAACAGGTATTCTGGCCATACCATTGGATCGTTCGCGAAAACGGCCAGGCTGAGCGCCTTCTCGAAGATTCCGAAATTGGCTGGCATGCGGGCGATTGGGATGTCAACTGCAGAAGCGTGGGAATCGTCCTCGACAATGACTACGAGTGGCATCGACCGTCGGATCTCGAACTTCGCGGCATCGCGCGAATCATCATCGGCCACTATGGATTGGTGCCCCTGAACCGGATCGTCGGACACCGGGAGATTATTTCCAAAACGACATGCCCATCGAGACTTTTCTTGGACGGAACTAGCACTAAAGGCTGGAAAGGCGATCTTCTTGCCCTCTTTGACAAACGCGCCGCTGCCCAGAATCCAGTCGGATAGGCTGTGGGCCTAACCTGATGAGAATTGCAAGCGCGACGAATTCTTCGAAGATCCTCGATGTCTGGCGGAGGTACTATGTCGTCTCCTTTGGACCCCAAAGTTGGCTTGATTTGTCTCTGTGAGATATTGCGTAGGCTAGAAGTGAAAGACCGCAGACAGGCAAACGTCAAGCGAGCGAGATCCGGGAAGCCGTTATGAGGAAGCCTGCCGTATCCGCTCAATGTGGCGTGTTTACATGGCGAGGACTCGTGATTTACTCTCCTAAGCGCTCCGGCTAAGAGCTGGGAGGACGCTGACGCCATCTTTCCGTCTTCTCCACCAGATCCGACATGACACGGAGAATGAGCAACACATGAAAGCGAGCTCTGAAGGAATCGGTTTCTCGCCGTAAGTCCTGCTCGCGGCGGAATTTAGATCGCGTCCTTACGCTACTCTGGATCACGTGCGCCGCGTCCGGCCCTCCGAACGGCCTCAAACCTCCAGTCGATTCGTCGATGCTTGAATTTCCTCGCGGACGGCTGCCCGACAACCCACTCCACTCCTATTTGTCCGTTGACCACGGGCCACGGGCTGACCTTGATGAAAGGTATGTCGGGAAAGGCGCTGATGTCGAGCGGGTAGCGGGGCTCTGGATGAAGAATGCCAAGCACGGCGCTCTGGTCGCCCGCCACGCTCACCAACAGAACTGCTGAGATGCTTGGTCGCTTCGCAGTTATCTCACGTGTCTTGGGATTGCCACGTAGAAAAACCGAGTGCTCCAAGTTCGTGATTTGGCTGGTTTCACCGACTGCAATCGGGACCGAGATTTGCGCGTCCGAGATCAGAACTGATCGTGCGGCCAAGGTATTGCACAGAATGGCATCAGCTCCGATATGACTGGAAACGATGGCAAGGACGCGCGGCATTGGGTGCTCGGAAAGCTGACGGACCTTGTCTGATGCGCGTTGCGTGATTCGTTCCGTCAGCAAACTGAATGGGCCGCCGGAGATTTCTTCAGGGAACTCGTTTGGCCAACCGCTGTTCCGCTCGACCGCGGACGGTTCCAAAGTTGTGGCTTCGACAGCGAGTGGCCACGAACCGCTTTCACTGAACCAAATGGGTCGGTACGTACACATGAAGTCCGCCCCGCCGGCGAACACGTCCGAGATCGTAGGGCGCAACTGAAGTTGCTGGAGGATGCCGAACACAACGGCTTCCGCTAAAGCCGACTCCAGGCTTTCCTGCCGCAGGTTCTGAAAGGACTTCAGATTATTGGGCGCTTCGCCTTCGATGTGCTTCACGAACGAGTCGACGAGTTCCTCCGTGGTTGTTGCGAAGCCGAAAAACTTGCTCCATGCGTCCGCGTCATAACCGGGCTTTTTCGATGAGCTGCCCAGCAAGTATCCGAGCGCCACCCCCGCTCCGACACCCGCGGCAGCCCACATCTCTTGCGCGCTCATCATACGAACCAGCTTAGCGTTGACGCGGCATCCGTCACGAAATGAATGTTGGATGACTGATAGCAACGAGTGTCCTCTCTAGTAAGCTGCCTGCATCGCGTAGTTTGGAGGAAATATGAAGATGCGCCTCTTCTCAATTATGCCCGGCGACGAGCGCAGTCCCGCTCACACTTCCCGAAAGACCACTTCCGCTGATGTCCACCTCCGGCGTATTCCCCATGCGACAATCCAAAACTAGAGACGTAGTGGGTGGACTTCCCTGCGCGGCCAAGAGGTGCTCGCTGCTAGACCAAGCGCGAGCCGCCATGTAATGCTCTTCCACAGTCCCGACAAGATGGAGAAGACCCAGATCGGAGCGGTAATCACCGCTTGAAATGGTCATCTGGTTGGATGGGCCCGTCCCAGCCGTTGATGGTGGATTTCCAGAATAAGCGAACGTCCCCACTGTGGTGACGCTTGTGCCGTCGCTCTTATATAGCGTGTAGGTCTGCGCAGTTGTATCTCGCGAAAACCCGATATAGACCCAGACGTCATTCGGAATTGCTGCCGCGAATGGGTTCGAACCGTTATTGATGTTAGCGGATGCCGTATCGTGCCCGACAATAATCGACCACGAGCCCGATGATCCAGCAAGGCTCATGAAGTACGGCCATGCCGTACTGCTATCGAGGGTTCCACCAGGGCCACCGCAAACCAGACAACCCTGCCCGTTGCTCGGCAGCTTGATCCACATGCCAATACTCAAATCGCCAACTACACGCAGCGGAGAGCTGGAAAGGGCTCCCCAGTTGATTTTGTCCGCTGTGCTCGCAAACTGTCGCGCACGCCCACCGCTCTCGATCGCGATCACAGCCCCAGACAGCCGGATATACTCCTTCGTGAGCTGGGAAGACTGTGCTTGAGACAGGGGACTAAGCGGCACGCTACACAGGCATGCTACAGAAACAGCAAGCAAGTGTCCGAACCGAAGCGCCCCCTTCTGCGAGCTATGCCTTAATCCAACGCTATCACCGGCTCCCATGAATTATCTCCTTCTATCGACTCTCTGGTTTTTCCTTACTCCGCATCTCCTTTGGCGAGATAAGAGAATCGTGTGCGGACACCTTCCATCCAACTATCGGTGATTCGGCGAGCCCGGTCTTCTCCGTTCTTGCCGTCTACCCAATAAAGTTCCAACAACATTCAGAAGGCCATACACCAAGTATGAGAGGAGTGGAAATAGAAGGGCGATCCACAAAGCAACGTGGAGAACGAAGTAAACGAATGCAGTGATGGGCACCCACAGCAGGAGCAGCAGGAGACCGACACGCCATTTGACGATAAGCGGATTGCTCATTTGCAGTAGCTTGGCCTTCCGGCCAGAGCACCTACTGCCGCGCCAATCGCGGCTCCCCCGGCAGCGTTGAACCCGGGGCTGGTCCGAGTGGCTGCACTCATGATCTTGGCCGGGTCACCTTCGTATTTCGCAATGATTTGATCTTGCGTATACGAACGAAGAGGCTTCATTCCGAAGTTGCCGATCCGCTTGATACTTTCCCTCATTGCGGAACCCGCCAACGCAGTTTCCATTTCGGTAGCGCCCCCGCGAACCAGGAGAGGTATCGCTTTAGCGGCTCCGGCATAGGCCAGTCTGCCCACACCAAAGGCAAGTGGAGCAAGAGCGCCGCTTTCATACCATCCAGAACACTGATTGACGACGCTGTTGCTTCCCATGCGGTCGCGAATCTTTGAAGTCAAGCGGAAAGTGAGGGCATCGCCGGCACCTGAGACCACATCAACGAACCAAGTGGGGAAGGTCGGGAGATTTTCGTACCAAACTCCTCCCGAAGCGTTTTCAAAGTTCTCGATCACTATACCGCTGTTGATCGCACCCTGAAGCGCACCAGGCCCACCCAGCGGTACCTGCTCATTCCACGGCCCACTGTTCACGCCGCTGCTGATGTCGCCGATAATTCCACCAGCGATCGAACTGGCACCGCCGATGCCTGCGATCGTCTGACCGATTGCAACCAACTCGCCCTGTCCAGTGAGAGCCCCGATTGCATCCAAAACTGCCCCGCCGAGAATGCACCAGAAACATTCACCGCTCGGATCCGTGTACGTCAGTGGATTGTTCCCGACATACGAATACCCGTTCCAAGTCTGCGGATCAGCGATGGACGCTCCCGCGTTGGCTGGGTCGACGCTTTGAAACCGCCCCTGGGTACTGCTGAAATAACGCGTCTGGAACCAATCCAGACCCGTCCCCGAGTTCACGTTGGCGGTCTCGGAATCCCGATCCTGCCCAGTGAACTTCTCCAGGAGGTTATCCGGACTGGAAGGGTACCCCATCCCCGCCGCGTCGCGCCCGTTGATTCCCGAGAGAATCTCGTCGCCGAACGGAAGGTAATCATAACGGCGCACGGTGGTCGAGCCGTTCTTATCGGTCAGCATCCGCGTGGAGCCCAGGTGATCTGCCGTCACGTAACATGTGGGAGTACCGCAAGGGCTGCCACTCGCCGCACCGCTATACTCCGCCGCCAGGTTCCCAAAGGCGTCATAGACATAGGTCGTAGTCTGACTATTCCACGTCTTGCTCACCCGCAGGCCGTTGCCGTCGTAAGAATACGAAGCGGTACTCCCGTTGATCGTCGCCGTAACTTGGCGGTTCTCGGCGTCGTAAGTGAAACTGCGGGCTGCGATGCCGGGCTGGATTACATTCCCATTAGCGTCATAAGTCCACCCAACGACTTGGTTCGCGCTCGTGAATGCGTTGCTGGCTTGTGGCGTCTCCTGAGTAAGCGACGGAAGAACGGCCGGGGCCACCTGGGAGTGGTAAGACACCCAGCGGTTGCCGTTCCCAGCATAGCCATACGTTTCCAAAGAGACGCCGCCTTCGGTGACGCCGGTCAAGCGATTCAGGTTATCGCCATAGCTATAGACCTGCGTCAAATTCAGTGCCGGTGAACCGTTCAGCGCCGGAAAGGCGATGCTCTGCGACTGAAGATTTCCATTATTTCCGGTCGTACAAGAGGTAGCATTGCTCGGGCAAGGGTAGAAGCCAAGTGTAAGAAGCGAAGAATTCGAGGCTGAGTTGACCTGAAGGCCGATCGGTTGCAAGCGGTCATTCCACGTGACTTGCTGGGACACACCGTTTCCAGTGGTCATCGTCGAGATGCCGCCCGGAGCGGTGTAGCTGATAGCGGCATAGTTTGTGTTGGCATTTACGTTCTGAATCGTCGCGATACGATCGGCGGCGTCCAGCCCGTATTTCACTTGCCGCCCGGACGGGTATTTCATGTAAGTTAACTGATCGGTCAGCGAGTATGCGTAGGTGAATTGGTAGGCCGGATTGCTCGCGGTGGTCTGTGTACTGGTTACAATCCGCCCAAAAGCATCATGCGTATAGGTCGTGGTGCTAACCGGCGAGATGCACGAGCTGGTGTCGGTGGATGTACACACCGACGAAAGACCGCCTTTGAAACCCACATCGTATGTATAAAAAACAGACGGCGTCGTAACCGTCATGCCGCCTACAGAGTAGGTTTTCTTCTTTAGGCGGGCAAGTCCATCATACGGGCCCAAAGCGGTCACGGTTCCGATTGCATCCGTTTTCTGCACGAGATTACCATTGCCGTCATAAACATAGCTGACGGGTCCGCTCTCCGGGTTTGTTGCCGATTTCAGCCGCGAGAGTGTGCTGTAGACAAAGCACCGGCCATGAGTACTGTTGTCAGGAAGTGTGCACGTCGAGTTAGATTGGCCAGCCACATCGACGGCCACAAGGTTGTTTAGCGGATCATGACCGTAGTTTGTCTGTGTCCCATCAGGCTCCGTTACGGCGGCGAGTCGTCCGAGTCCGTCCGGACAGTTGATATGCGTGTTATTGGCTTCATCGGTCACGTTCACCGTCGGGCCAGCGCATCCACTCGTAGCCACATCGTAAGTAGTAGTCACAGTGCCTGTGAGGGAATCGGTGCTGCCCGGAGTGGGCTGCGAGGCTCCGGCATAGTTATCTACCCTAGTCACCCGGCCTGCTGGATCGCGCGTCGTCACGGTCCAGCCCGTCGTATTGTCAGCGGCGTAATGTGGATTGGATGTCAATTCGTAGCTGCGATGCGCCGTCGCAGAGAAGCTGTACACTTTGTCGACTAAATTGGTAGAGGTCCCGCTGCCATTTTGGATCTGAATGACCCGGCCCACAGGATCATAAAACGTTTTGGATGTTAAAGGCTGTCCAGGCAGGTCGTCGCTCGATGTCGCAACCGAAAGGTTTACGTCGTCATAGATCGTGGTGGTGGTCCGGTCCAAGGATCCTGCTTGCTCTTCCACTGTCTTTTGTCGGCCAAGGTCGTCGTACGTGAAGGTAGTCGTGATGGAATTGTCGGCATCCGCTACAGCGGAGGGCAACCCGCTGTTAAAATCTATTGAATAGGTCGTCGTACGGCCCTCGGTTAACATCGACGGACTGGGGCACGCGGTGCTGGTCGCCCCCACAAATCGAGCCACTGGATAGAGGTTGTTCGTGCCATAGCAGATGAGCGTTATGACTCCGTTGGGATCAGTTTGGGACGCTAGATTTCCGTTCGCAAGATACGTGAATGTGCTAGTGATGTTGTTGTTGATCGTGGAATCGTACTGCTGCACTTGTGTGAGGTTAGCGGTCGTGAGCGCATTGTCGTAGGTGTAGGTCGTGCACGCCGCCGCACTCGCGCACGTCATGCTGTTAACCATTACAGTCTGTTTTGCTCTGAGATACGTAGGGACTCCGTATTGCTGCCAATACGTCGGGTTTGGAGTGGGCTGAAAATACGCGGTGTTGGTAGTCCTTGCGGCGGTTCCCGAAATCGACGTTACAAAAGTGCCTCCGCCTTGCAGTACGCTGCCGCTCGAAAGCCAATCATACTCATATAGAGTAGTCGGATTGCCATTCTGGTCCTGCGTGATTTGGGCTCCGTTTGAAACACTTAAACCAGGGGGAGTCTGAGTACGGTACTGCACATACGGGTTGAAGATCGCGGATGAAGGCAAACTACCTGGGGTAGGATTGCTGGTCCACCCCATCAGCGTTACACTCCCATCGCGATTCAAGATCTTGTAGGGCAGAGCCGGACAGAAATCACGCGATTTAAAGGAGGGCGAACACAAGTTCGCTGTAAAGATTTCGCTAACGCTTCCGTCAGGATAGGTGACTTGGCCCGCCGTACCGGTCTGCGGATAGCTGAATGCATTCGAAGGACCGAGAATTGAGTAGCTGGTCGTTTCCGTAGTCGTTGAATACTGAAGCACCTTGTTCGTGATGGGGTTAACTGCCGTTGCCGGCGGCCGCGGATAGGTCGCGAGTGGACAGGAGATCCCCACATCGTAGCAGTAGGTATACGTGGCGTTGTATTGCTGGGTCAAGTTGCCTGTTGTGCCGGTTGACATGGCCAGCGAATGGACTTCACCCCAACTGCTGTAGCCAAACGTAAAGCTGCTGAAGGCACCACCGCTTGTGGCGGCGGGTAATTCGATGGAATTGACCACCATGGGCAACGACGTCAGATTAGCCGCCAAATTGATGGTGGATGCGGTATATGTCGAACCGTCGGGATTGACCAGATTGTAGTATGAAATGCTCGAGTCAGGAGTAAGGCTTGCCCAGTCCACGTTCGTCGTCAGGTTTCCATGAATTCCTGGCCACGTGATCGTATCGGTCCACGTCCCCCCCGTGTTGGAGCCGTACTGAATCGTGATGCTTCGACCCGGTGAGGGTACTCCGCCGCTGTCGGTGGGCTTTGTTCCCACGGTTACAGTGCAGGGGCCGGAGGCGCAACTTCGGTCGAATATCAATTGGTTGCCGTTGCGATCTATCACCCAGAGCGCGTCGCTGTCATTGGCGTGTCCGCCTGGACTCACGATCGTGGGGAACCAGCCTTGGCTGCTTACTTGACTCCCGTCGGCAAGATATGCGATCCAGCTTCCGAAGCCGCCATAGACGGACACTTCCACGCGGATGTAGGTGCTGTCACTGGACGCGAATACGAGCGTGCCCAAGAACTGAGTATTTGTCAGCCCACAACTCTGGCTTGTGTTTCCACCGACATCGTACTGCCAATAAGCATCGTTGGGATCACGGGCGATCGATGTGGATGGAGGGCTAGTGACGACGCCGTCCTGTATAGTCGCAACCAAAGTCAGCACATGATTGCTCCCATCGGGTGTTTGCAAATAATTTTTGAACCAGGCGTGCTGGCCGACGGTTCCAATTCCGTCACACTGGTCCGAGAGGTTGAAATCAGGATAGCGCGGCTGGGACCAGAGCGTATAGTTGAAACTATAATTCCAGCCTCCCCCGTGCAGGCTACTGGCGTATCGGTATTGTAATGGATTGCCCGGAATCGCGCTTTGTATGTCATAGATGGTGCTGTTATAGGTCAGATTCACTCCTGTCGCAAGATCACCAGGTCCTGGCGGCAGGTGCGCCAAGGGGATCGACAGGCCGACGTTGCCAGTGCTGGCATTCACTGACTCGATTTGGCTGAGAGCATACTGGCCGGTCGCCGACGAGCCTCGGGTCGTCACGCTATCGGGAGGATCAGTGAGCGCGACCTGAGCCAAGGTTGAGCATACAAGGCAATTGATGATGAAGAACAACCGCCAACCCACCACTCGATTCTTGAGCGCGGATGTCTCTCCTGCCAGCCTTGCGTGGGGACCACGGTTTGGCGGATTTCTGGCAAACTTAGCACTCCCGATGGTTCCTGTTTGGCCCATCGATGTTCTCCTCCCTATACGCTAAGGCTCGAACGTAGATGGATCGGCGGCAGATCCTATTGCAGCGTTCACCGTTTGAAAACTCAAAATCTGCTTGCCGTTCTCCAGGCGCACGATCTTCCCTGGAAACCATTGGCCGTTCTGCTGAATCCAGTTGCTCAACTGGGTTTCCGTAACATTTTGCTGTCCCGCCCGTGAGACCACGACCATTCGCACGTCGGCCATGAGCGCAGTTTTCTCGTCGATCGCAATAAAGATTTGCTCCTGTAGTGGGGTCGCGGGTGCCAGTCCAGGCCGGTTCTTGGGTGAGAATGCGAATACCGTCCAGTACGGGCCCGTATAGCTCTGCGCTGGGCCAGCATCGGTACGGAACTGGGATCCAATACGCCGCAAACCGCCGCCGGTCGCTAACTGGAGAAATACCGTATCAGGAAAGGCCGCCAGCAAGCTGTCAAAGATGCGTTCGTCATCCGCCGTGGGTTGCCCTGATTTTGTTTGGATTTGGGACCCGTCAAACGTTATAGCCCGTGTCTGACCCTCGCGGTACGCCAGATATCCAGGCGCCTGCACTGTGATCTGTGCGTTCCGGGATCCGCTCCCGTCAGTGATTGTGCCGCTCAGCACTACTTGAGCTTTCTCGGGGCTGGTCATCCGACCGCCCATCTGCTGTAGGCATCCAGCTAGACCTGGCGGGAGGTCTCCTGGTTTGATGAGGTCGCCTCCATTCGCCAGCTTGAATCCCTGTGCTCCGACGGATGCCTGTGGCTGTGGGGCGTTTTGTCCAAACGCTGATAGAGCTAGACCAATCGTCAAGGCTCCGCGAAATATTTCCAAAGAGAAGAAGGTCTTTCGAAGAAAAGCTCTGCCCATCCGTGCCCTCGCTAGAATTCTCGCCGAGTGAACGAAATGCCATTGACCTTTCGGACGCCCGCTCAGGGAACCGACAATCCAAATGCCTTTCGGCATTTTTAAGGACGAATTCGATCTTACTCCAGGAATAAAACGTAGTCAACAGGTTTATGGTTGCTAATGAATGTTTCTCTCGTGACATTCGACCTTAGACTGGCGGCGAGTAGCGCTGCGCAGTCGCTCATTCGCGAATTAGTTGGGTGCCAGGCGTTGCCAAATCGAAGACCTGCAATCAAAAGGAATCGGGGGAACTCCTTGGCCTCTTTTATCCGTGATTACGCTATTTATTAAATGTAGAGTCGTCAGATCCGCTGGGCCAGTTCGCTGTTACCTCTAGCACGGATGTCCCCTTTTGGTGGCTGCATGCACTCTCTACCTGAAGAGTTTGAGTGCTGTGCCATCTTAGGAACGACGGTGGAGCTTAGAAAGTAGACCAGTTTACAGGTAGCGGCGTCCCAACTTTGGAGTGATTTGCGGGGGATGGCTGGAGCTTAGGACACCACCTGCTTTGCGGGGCGCTCTTTGGGCTGGAGCTGAAGCCGCCCTTGTAAATCGGCGCTGGAAAGGAGGCGACGCGACTAAGCGTCTGTGGACAACTCACTATTGACAAGTCCCTTTGGCTCTGGTAGTTGCCGCTTGACGGCTCCCCCTCCGGACGTATCATAAAGGACGTTATGAGGCGTCAATCGAAGGAGGGAGCGCACTCGATTCGGGGATAAGTCGGCTTCACTTCAACCACTGTGACTGCCGCGTACGGCACAGACAGGCTCCGGGAAAGTCCCCCAACGGATGACTGGTAACTGACCTTCATTGGTTCATGCGGCGGTGGGAACTACATCCTGTGAATACGCCAAGTCCATGCCTTGACCGCGCAACTCGCAACTCGAGGAGTTGCAGCTGCCACTTCGGAAAGGGATGAATCGGCTGATGCGACCTGACTTCCACCGGCTAAAGTGGTTGTTATTGGGCTATTCGTATCCGATGTCTCACTCCGCTCGGCTAACCTTGAAAGTATGCATCCGGCTCTCAATCTTCCGCCGATTCCGGTCGAGCAATTGTTCGCTCAGGTTCAGGACCAGTTAGACAAAGTAAGCGCATTCCTGCCTGCACTTAATCGCGGCGAAGGCCCGGACGACAACTGCTACAGAGGGATCTTCAAAGGCCTTCTGATAGAAACGCGAGACGGCTTCACCAACGCAGTCGAGGCATGGAAGGCGAAAGACTACAGAAGGCTCGCTTGGGCAACGCGCAGCCTTGTGGAATTGAAACTCTGGACCAAGTACGTTATCGCGTCCAAGGAAAATGCGCTTGCCATTAACCGTGAATACGACGTCGATGGCAGCAACCTCTGGGCGCTTCTGAAACCGGTTCTCAATACGGACGCAGGTCAGCAACTCTTCTCGCAAGTCTTTTCGATGCCGGTGTTGGAAATGACGACCAAGATTCAGCAACACCTCGAGTCGGTCGGCCTCACCGGAGACGAAGACTTTATGAGAATGGCCCAGGTCGCGAAAGAGGTAGGCCTGACGGCCGAATACAAGTACACCAATTCCATCCTGTCCAAGTTCGTGCACGCAACTGGACTTTCCATCCTTGTCCCTCCCGAGCGGGCCGAAATCCTGATGCCATTGAACTGCATCGGCGCTTGTGTCAACACCAACCAAATCCTGGGCGACGTACATGGTCATCTGCCGAAGGTCGGCCTGCCTACCTTCTAAACAAGAATGCCCCGGATTCCCGGCTCGATCTGGTACGTACAGGATGGGAATAGTTTTTATTCAACGCCGCCGAAAGCGCCCGCTTGCAGGCGCACGACCCTCGATCGCCTTGCCAAGGAGGCAGAGCCTTCGGCAACAACGCAGAACATCCCAAGGTTCAGTGTCAGGGATTTGATCGGATATTTCTTCCGCTGACTGGTCATTGTTGGACAGTACTTCTAGCACTCGCCGCGGAAGCTCGTCCTCGTCCGCGTCAGCTTCGTCTATCCACGACTCACCGTATCGCGCTCCAAACAGAAGAATATCATCACGCCATATGATGAAGTGGCTCTTGCAATCGGTGTCGCGCCACACCGACGGGTATACGCTCGTTCCCTTGGACGATTCATACATGCGCCATGCGGGACCGGCACGGCGGTCGAGATTCACAGGCACCTCAGCGCCGCACCCGCAAGGGCAACAGAGGATCAACCAGCGCGGTCCCTGTCTATCCACGATGACTGCATCTCCCGCCCGCTTCAAATGTGCGCTCGCTTTCTCGCGCGAACCCACCCTTGCTTTGATAGAAAAACGTTTGTTCAACATCGTTCTCCAGCCTTGGACCGGCGCTTCCTTCTACCTGAGGCTGTTGTTGCCTTCGGGGCTGTTTCACGAAAAAGTTTTTGACCAAAGAGAAATGCGATCGCGCGTGATACGTTCGGAGCTTCGGCTTCTAGGTTCTCATTCGTGTTGCAACCCTTGCGAATAAGACAAAGCGCGAGAGTCAGAGCGTATTGACCGGGCTCATGTTCTGCCGACCAGCTCAGGGTCCGGATCTGGTTGACAGCGTCGTAGTACCATTCTGTGGAATGTCCTCGCGGGCAGTGTGTCGTCCCGCCTTTAAGAGCAGATTGCTCATAGAGCGGTTCGATCGACTTAACGAGCTCGACCGGTGTGAATCTGCTGTTTTTGAGATCCTCGATGAAGCCCTCGACTAAAAGCCCGCCTTCCAAAGAGGCCGGGTCATAAGTTAGCGGAAAGTGCTCTTCTAATTTCTCGAAATCTATGAGTATCGCATCGCCGTGGCGAACAAGCACGTTCGAGGCATGCATGTCACCATGCGCTGGCGCAATCAGCGGCGAGGTATTTCCGTGGAGTTCAAACAGTTTCTTAAGCGGCGCAACGTCGCTATCTCCTCCAAGAGTGTGGACAATGTTCGCTCGTTTGGGAGGCAACGCGATAAGAGCATTCGAACCCTCCATGTGCCATTTCATCTCTAAATAACCGCTAAGCGATAATGTCGTGTCGAGACTTTTCTGTTTGCGCCAACCGCCAAGCGTCTTGTCGAACAAATTCGAGATGGCATGGCCGCAGCGCTCCCCCCGCGCGCACGTTATCAGCGACTCTGCGCCGCCTACAAAATCGCCCACGAGGATCCCCTGCGTTGATCCCAGATTGCAGCGGTCCCGACGCAGGCGCGGTCCGAGGTGAAAAGGCACATATTCAAATATGTAGCCGCAATATTTATCGTACTCGTCCACGACCTTCTTTCGTGGTCCAAGTTTTACGAAATATAGATGCGGGTAAGGACCCGCTACCCCCCGTGGTACGGCGTCAACGACTGGCGCGACCCGACTGTAAAAGCCAGAATCTAGCCACGCATACGCTTTAAAGACGGGCGCACCAGACATCCCGCCGTCGAGCAATGTTAGTTTGAGTTCGGAGCAATTCCAGAAGGCCCGCTTGAGCAACATAACGCGTTCCGAGTGCCCGTCGGACCCAAATATGTCACGAAGAAAGTCTTCGTCGACTTTCAATTCGGATTTCTGGAACGGACCGGCGGGCCGATCGCAGACCAAAGCCGCAACATCCGGCCAGGACGACGCCGATTCGAAGATGTAGACGCACGGCAACAGAAAGCCATTTTCTCTCTCGCGAAGAAGTTCCGGCGTCGTTCGCCACTCAGTCGGTCGAAGATTTGCAACAGGAATCGCGTTTTCTAGTAGCGTGTTGACGACCAGTCTTCGGGGCGTATCGGTGCGATTCTCGTCTGTTGCGAGACGAATATAGACCCGGACGTCGTGGTTGAGCAGATTGGCGGCAATCGTCTGCAGTTCTCGAGGCAAAGTATTCAACTTGTTCGGGTCCTGCGTCCAAATCACCGCATCCAATCCACTGGCATATTCAGAGTCGCAAAGCTTCTCCGGTGTGCACCACCCGCATTGAAAGTTTCGCTCTGTAAATCGGTCGAGGTACTTTGCGGGCGGCAAGCTTGGGATGAAAGCAATTTTAGCTCGTGGCGTACTTTGGGGCGAAAATTCGTGAATCGCCATCTCAATCGTCCCGTGTGAAAAGGGGTTGCGCTTCTCCCCGTCCGAGAACTCCCTGCGGAGAGCAAATATAGCAATTTGGATTTCTAGTGAACGATACGGTCCTAAGCGACGGAGTTCGTGCGTTGTAGAGGATGTTTCGGCCGTCGCTTGGAATGCCTACCGTCATGGCCAGAAACATCGTCATCGCGATCGAGCTCACGGTGCCATTGATCGAGATGACGGCCGGTGCAGGTTCGTAGGCGCCTAGGATATACGAATCCCGTTGGCGTTCTTCGACGTTCATCATATCTCGCCGAACCTCTTCGGAATCGAGCAACTCACAGCAGGTGAAGCAGGGCAGCCCAGGCGCGAGCGCCTGCACGCGGCCATGTATGCCCGCGATGTGACCATCGCTTGCCGAGATGACTGAACCCACGTCGATGCACGGAATGAGGTATTGATACGCGATCTGTTGGATAACCGCACGGCTTCCGTGTGAGTCAGTACAGGAGAAGATGAAATCTGCGCCCCGCAGTTCGCGGGCGAATCGCGTCCTCGTTACATCACCCACGATCCGGTGCGAGACCGAGTCGGATACGATGCGCGCAATCATGTCCGCGATCACATCTGTCTTAAAGCGGCCGACATCACTAGCGTAGGCCCCGACGACTCGGTTCAGATTAGTCAATTCGATGCGATCGGGATCGATGAGAATGAACTTGCGTACACCCAAATAGGCGAGCTGTTCAGCAGCTATGGAGCCAGTGCCACCGGCGCCGACTATAGCCACCGTCAGCGATTCAAGATGCTTCTGTCCCGCGGCACCCAATGCGCGGATCTGGCGGTCGAATTTCAGGGAAGCAGGCGCTTGAGCATTCTCCGGGTCGAACAGAATCTGCAGCTGCGGACCCACGGAAATGATGCGTAACGGCATCTTTGTGCCCAGACATCGAGCCCGCCACCCGCCTTCGCTGACCACTACGGCAACATGCTTTGTACCTGGCGCGCGTACGGATAGGAAGTGTTCCAGATGAACCTCGCCTTGGTCATCTGTCCGGGAGAACCCCGGTGGCACTGACCTAGGATGCGAGTGTACGAAAACGACCGAAAGACTTTCGCGCGCCGCCGTCTTGCCGATACGAGCAATATAGTCGGGTTTCAGTTCCGCACTTACTAAGCTGCGATTCGAATAACTTTCATTGTCCGGATACTCGATACGGGTTACGATGAGGCGCTCTAAGCCATCAGGTAAAACAACGCGCGACGCAAGCAGGATAGCGCATCGTTCAGTCTCGCGGCCTACGAGTTCGCCGACGATTCGGCTAACGTCACTGTCTTGAATCCTAAGCTCGATCATCGTGGTGGATTCATTCGCTGAAGGATCGCCCATAAAAAGCTCTCAAGCCGACTGCGGTTCGGATCCCACACCTGAAGATGCCAAGAAAACCATGTCAGTGGACGTCCCGCAACGAGATCGTACGGTAATGGAGTTCCTTCGTTCGCGTTCTGCGGAATAGCACCATTGGAGAGGCGCACTGGTGGAGCGACCCAGAAGCAGTCGGGCTTGGCGGCAGGATACCCAGGAGGGGCGATGAAAAAGATGTCAACCTTCCGAGGGCTCCAGCCCTCCGGTAGCTCGACGCCCTTAATCGTGATGAGATACGAGCCGTCCGAGCGGCGCTGAATGTCGGCGCCCTGATTCTTGAACTCCTTTAGATAACCCTGGAGTTCTATAAATTGTTCGCCAATCATCCTAAACCAAACGTGGCTGGTGGGACACCAAAGAAATGTTTCACGCGCTCGGTGATGCTCACCGCTTCGCCGTCGCCAATGCCCTTGTCTGGTCTATCACCCTCTTCTTCAAAGAAGAGCTGATAGTTTGGAGCGACGTTGGCAATCGCCTTTATCTCGGACCCGGTGAGCGCGGTTTTGGCGGTTTCGTAACGCTTGGCATCCACAAAGAACGGATGAAGTGATTTGGCTACTTCGGACATGCAGTACTCCTTTTTGCGGTTTTCATTCGTCGTGTTTCACGTCTTCAAACTGACTACGATTGGCCCACACGATTGGCTGAGCCTCCTGAGCTTCGTCAATGCGTAGGTGTCGTACAAAATACGAAACTAAGGCGCGTCGGATCGTTTTAGACAACCTTCCATCCAGCATACCCAAATCATTGATAACAGACTCTTTTTGGCTGATCGTTAGATTTGGATTGGGTTCAATGTCAACCACGAAAAAAGTCTGCCATTCAACGTCGTCTTGGAGATCTATGCTACCCGCGCGGCGTCCGTGAGTTTCTTGGATTCGCGTCAGTACGAAGTCTCGAAATCGAGAAGCGCTGTAACACCATGCGCGCGCATGCCAGCGTGTGCCATCGAAGGCTAGCGAATGAGGGGCAATCCACTGACGCGTCGGATCGGGACTGCGCATCGATTGGTACGTTATGTCGAGGTCTGTGCCATCACGTATCGCCCATAGGATTGGCAACAGTACTTCCTTACGCACGCGTCGCACCGGTAAAGTTACGACGTCGCATGGCGGCCGAGCCCCCATAAAGCTGAGCGCCGGCGAAATTGTTCCTGTAGCCAATCCTGAAAGTTCGTTGAGGTAGGTCTGGGTGTCGGGCACGATGAATAACGGCGTGAATTGTTTTGTCGAGCGATAGACCTTGTCGCGACGGTCATACTCCATGTTGTTCCTGGCTAGGGCCATGTATTTTGCGAAGTCCGAGGATGCATGTTGAATTGAGACGTTGAAATATTCCGCCACTTCGCCGCGATTGATTTTCCCATCCCACAGCAAGCGAAATTCGATGAATTCCAAGCGCCGATTTTGGCCCCATGGCCGGGGGCGCGGGTTTAGATCCCTATCAGTAAGCATGACAAAAATGCCGATACATCATCTATTACGATTAATCGTATAATACGACGTATCGGCCCGGAAGTCAATAGGGTGCGTTTCGAGTCCCAGTGCACCAGCTTGTGTCGATTGCAGCCGCAAACGGTAAGAACGCCATTTGCTTCGGGTTTTACATAATTCACATGCCTTCCTCTGCATGATCATTGAGCCACCGTCGAACTTCGGATCAGACAGGCTGAGCCGCCGGTAATTCCACGCGCGCGGCCGCTCCGTGGTTAGCGTGTCCACAGAATAGACTGCGGGCGATCCGACCGCCTGCAATACGTCGGTGATGGCAGGTGTTCCCGGACACGGATAGCGGTCGTCGTTCACGATGTCTGGAAACAGGCACGCGATGCACGGGCCGTCCTTGTCCTGAACGAACACGTAGCGGTGATCAGCGTCGCGGCTGACGGCGGTGAAGATGCCCGGAATCTCCTTCGCGCGGAAGTACCAGCTCGCCGTGACACGAGCCGGATTGTTGTCCACGCCGCAGATCACAACGTCACAGGCGAGATCGATGCCGCGGGCGATCGCGTCCTCAAACTGCAATGGGTAGCCGCGGATATTTGTCGCAACGATACATTCCGGCTGAAGATTCCGGGCCAGGGCGATCGCCTTGTTCTCGCCAATATCCTTCACATAAAACCTCTGGCGGTTCAGGTTGGTCGGTTCGACTACGTCATTATCGAGTACGGTGATCTGCCCGACGCCTTTGCGCACGAGCGTCGGTGCGATCTGGCACATGATCCCGCCCGCCCCGATGCACAGGACGTGGGCGCGAGTAAAAGTCTCCTGATCAAACCCGAGGATCTATCGCTGGCGGTCCAGGGCTCCGGTGATCGCCTGGCCGCGCAATTCAATCGAGGTTCTTGAGCCGGTAAACGCCGGGTGCATATATTTCAACTCCTGCGCCAAGGATTTCAAGTTCACAATTCCGGTCGAGCCGGATGAAGTGGACGTAGCCGTCCCGGCTAAAGATCGCCATGAGTGCCATATGTCCAGCCCTTTCGAGCCGACGCTGGAAGTTCTCATCGGTTCCCGAAGGATGCGTCGCGTCAGGCCCCCGGCCGGGATGACTGTGGAAGTGCGCCCGCAAAACCTCCGGCCTATGCCAACTTTTCTTCGCGTCGTAAGTAGGCAGCCGATTCAATTGCATCCCGGTGGGCCTGCCACGCACGTGAGGTTGCGCTGGGACGGCGAAGACGAACTCGCCGCTGGGGCTGAATCAAAATGGAAGTTCAGAGGTAGATGTACCTCTCATCCAGACTTCCCAAACCCGATATTCACTCTTCCCCGCCGCGGAAGCTTTGAAGCCTTGGTGGAACCTCCCGACGATGTTTCCGCAAACACCGAATTGACGTTTCAAATAGAAGCCATTGGTCCGAAGAGCGAACTACTAGCAACATCATTTCACGCCGTCGTCGCAGAGCTTGCGGAACCCGAAGGCCCGCGCAAGATATCAGAGGAGAGCGCAGGAATGAAGGGGCGGCGGGCGCCCTATATCCTCCGATTTGTCACCGAGGCGGAGTGGAAGGATACACAGTGCTGGGGAGCGACTGAGTGGACCTCCGAAGACTCCGGATGCTATCAGGAGCCAACCCAGTCAAATCCGCTCGTCCTCGTCATTAATGAAGATTCCGCACTTCTGAGGTCAGCTAGGGATGCGATGATCGGTCGTAAGCTAGACGAGTCCACGATTAAGCGCCGCGTCAACAACTACACGGCACATATTGCCTACCACCTCTGGCAGATGTATCAGTATACGCAAAACATGAAAGCGCTTAACGCGGTGGATGACACTGCGCCCGTTCCCGATGATGATCAGCTCCGAGGAGAAATCAATCGGGTGGCAGCAACCCTCATAAATCTGATGGAGCAGGAGCTTCGGGGCATCGCCGGGAGGGCGCGTCATGATGTCACTCCGAGCACTCGCGCCGGGACATGAGGAATATCCGGTGCGGCCTCACGGACCCACCGACTGATCTCCGCCCGGCATGCGAAACTTGCTGATCGATATTCGTGGGACCCGACAGCAGAACCTCTAAGCCCACTGGGCGTCGAGCTTTGCGTAAAATCATATCTACAGTTTTATCTACAGTCGAACAATACGGCCTCCGAAAGGAGGCCGTATCTTTTTGATTCTGTTGGTCGGGGCGGGGCGATTTGAACGCCCGACCCCCTGCGCCCAAGGCAGGTGCGCTACCAGGCTGCGCTACGCCCCGACTTTCTACTTAATTGATTCTAAACCACTTTTATGCATAGCGCAATAACTTTAATGATGACCGTGGCAAAGCCCCGACAAAACGGCAGGATCGGCCGAAACCGGACCATCAATCGGAATCAAAGGAGCGAACTACACTTAACTGATTGATCGTCTTGCTGGTAGTTTGTTGGGCACGCATCCCGCATTCGTGGCATGGCCGAGTCACTCACGTTGCGCCGCGCTTCTGTGGGAGATTGAAAGTCGGCACCCGGCGCCGGAAGAGATGCTGATCGATGTGGCCCGGTTCGCGCGACTTCTTCTTGCGGTGCACTAACCTCAGCCGGCATCGGAGCCCAAGAGGCCCGTTCCCCAAAATGGCCCTGACCTGCTCGCGGTAATTCTGCTGCACGGATACACGCAAACCCGTGGACGTGGAGGCCGCTCATCCCCTCACTCACCGCCAAGTTCACCTTGGTCGCGCCAGCGGAAAGCTTTCGGCTCAAGTCGGGAGCGTGCTCCCGCTCGAACAAGCCCGTATCGCGCATGACGTCCTCTTTCTTGTCGGGCGAAGTCGTGAAGGCGACGACGTCGGTTATGCGCCTTTGTATTGTTCGTCGCTGACATTTTCCATCCACTCGGCCGACTTGCCATCCAGTTGCTCAACAATGGCAATGTGCGTCATGGCCGTGGTCGGCCCGGCCCCATGCCAATGCTTCTCTCCAGGAGGAAACCAGATTACATCTCCCGGCCGGATCTCCTCGATCGGGCCTCCCCACCGCTGCGCTCGGCCATATCCCGCCGTGACGAACAAGGTCTGTCCTAGCGGGTGCGTATGCCAGGCTGTCCGGGCGCCTGGCTCGAACGTGACACTGGCCCCGAAAACACGCGCCGGAGGAGGCGCGGTGAAGAGCGGATCAACGCGCACCGAGCCGGTGAAATATTCTGCTGGTCCTTTCCCTGAAGGCTGCGTTCCGCCTCGTTTGATTTCCATTGTTTGTGAACCTCTGCTGTTTGGATTTGAACTAGCGGCTGACTCGCTGCTGGAGATGCGCCGGGTAGCGCGCGCCTTCCACTGGGATTTTGGAGACAGCGTCATTAATATCGCGAAGATCGTCAGCGCTTAGCTCGACTCCAGCCGCGCCGACATTCTCCTCTAAACGGTGCAGCTTCGTGGTCCCGGGAATCGGAACGATCCACGGTCTCTGCGCGAGCAGCCAGGCAAGCGCGATCTGCGCGGAGGTTGCCTTCTTGCTTGCCGCGATCTTTCCAAGCACGTTGACCAGCGCATGATTCGCCTTGCGTGCTTCCGGCGTGAAGCGTGGCACAATACTTCGGAAATCAGTGCTGTCGAATTCCGTTTTGTCGGTGATGGCGCCCGTGAGGAAGCCTTTGCCGAGAGGACTGAACGGGACGAAGCCGATTCCGAGTTCTTCCAGCGTCGGCAGAATCTCCCGCTCTGGCTCTCGCCACCAAAGGGAATACTCGCTCTGAAGAGCAGTTAGGGGCTGCACGGCGTGAGCACGGCGAATCGATTCCACGCCGGCTTCGGACAGGCCGAAGTGTTTGACCTTGCCTTCCTGGATAAGCTGCTTGACGGTGCCTGCGACGTCTTCCATGGGCACGTTCGGATCGACGCGGTGTTGATAGAACAGATCGATCACGTTGGTCTTCAGCCGCTTGAGCGACGCGTCGGCAACAGCTCTGATGCGCTCCGGGCGGCTGTTCAAGCCCTTATGTGAGTCGCCGTCTTCGAAGCCGAACTTGGTGGCGATCACGACCTGTTCCCGGAACGGCGAAAGAGCCTCGCCCACGAGTTCCTCGTTCGTGAACGGACCGTAGCACTCGGCGGTGTCAAAGAAAGTGACCCCACGCTCGACCGCCGAGCGGATCAGCGTGATTGCCTGCTGCTTCTCAGTTGCGGGACCATAGCCAAAGCTCAGTCCCATGCAGCCGAGCCCGAGGGCTGAAACTTCCAGATGGCTCTTCCCCAATTTTCGGTGCTGCATTGTTTCCTCCTTCGTAACCGTTCCCCCTCACATCCAAGATACGTTCAAGTAGAGTGATGCTGGGGCTGTAATGCCGCATTTCGTTTGACTCGAGCGTAGCAGGACGATAGACTGGGCCGCAGCGTAGTGCAGAGGAGGTTGGCCGAGATGACATTCAAGTTCCGCGCGGCGCTGGTCGCGGGTCTGGCTCTATTCGGGGCGATCGCGCCGATCCTGGCGCATCATTCGTTCGCGGCCGAGTACGACTCCACTAAGACTGTCACGGTCAAGGGAACCATCAACAAGCTGTCCTGGGTCAATCCCCACGCTTACGTGTTCGTGGACGTGAAGGATTCGAGCGGCAAGGTCACCACCTGGGCCTTCGAGTCGCTGAGCCCCAACGCGCTCTCGCGCCAGGGATGGAATCGAAATTCCCTGAAGCAGGGCGAAGAAGTCACCGTCGAAGGATACATGGCGAAAGATGGCAAGCCTCTGGCCGATGGCTCGATCCACGCCAATTCCCGCGCGATCACCCGGTCCGACGGCCGTAAGGTGTTCGTGGGTTCCTCCGCCGACGACGTACCATCCAAATGACCAAGCGACATCTCAGTTCCCTGGCGGCCGCCGCAGCCATCGCGGCCCTTCTGCCGCTAGTGCCGGTTACCAGCCACGCCCAATCCGACGCCAAGGGTAAGGGCGGAAAGGGCGGCGGCAAACAGGATCAGAAAGACACGCTCACACCATCCGGTCCGGCCCCTAAGATGCCTGACGGGAAACCGGACTTGTCCGGAGTCTGGACCCCGGGACTTAGCTTCACCCAGATGGGACAAGTCCCACTGCAACCCTGGGCGGAGGAGGTCTATAAGCAGCGCCGGGCGAATTTGAGCAAGGACGATCCCGAAGGCCACTGCCTTCCCGCCGGCGTTCCGCGCATTTCGCCCTTTTTGCAAAAATTCGTCCAGACGCCGGCCCTGCTGGTGATCCTGGATGAGGGGAACATCCACAGCTATCGCCAGGTGTTTCTGGACGGCCGTCCGCATCTGGACGACCCCGGTCCGCTGTGGATGGGCGATTCCATCGGCAATTGGGACGGCGACACCCTGGTGGTGGACACCAAGTATCTGAACGACAAAACCTGGCTGAACGGGCAAGGTCTGCCCCATAGCGAGGATCTGCACGTGGTGGAACGCCTTACCCGCCCCGATTTAGGGCACTTGAACATAGAGATCACCATGGAGGACCCCAAGGCGTTCACCAAGGCTCACACCTTCACGCGAACATATCTGCTCCGGCCCACCTGGGAGATCCAGGAGTACGTTTGCAACGAGTTCAACGTCGATCAGGACCACCTGGTAGGAAAGTAAGGACTTCAGTTCTAGTCCTTCGAACACAACCGTACTGAAGGGAAACCAGAAGCGCGCTAGGGGTGCTTTCATGGCCCCAGAGGTTCCTCACTTAGTGCTTTCCGGACGCTTTTCCCGCATGCTGTTACCAGGAGATACACAGATGCGTAAAAGGATCGTATGTTGCATTTCGGGAGGTCTTCTCGGATTCGCTCTTTCGGGAAGCATCGGCGATGCCCTGGGGCTCACGGGAACGCTCGGATCCGTGTTCTCCACAGCAGTGGGACTGGCGCTGGGTTATGTGGTCAGCACGCTGATGGACGTGTTCACGGCGAAACCAGACAGCCTGCTGCCCGGCCGGCAGGAGTAATCTACTTCCCGACCAGGTGGTTCTGCTCGGTACAGAACCTCTCCTGGATTTCGCGATTCGCCGGCACGAACGTGCGCGTAAAGCTATAAGGCCTCGTCAGGAATTTCGGATCCTCAAGCGTATACTGAACCTCCAGGCTGCCCGCATCGGGACGCCGGTAGCGTTCGATGACATGAAGCTGATCGCTGTGAGGTTTCCCGGTGTCATCCAGCCAGCTCCGGTCGTTGAAACCGATGGTGTCCACCACCAGCGTGGTTCCCTCCCACTTTCCGGTGGAATCCCCGGTCCAGCTATTCGGCTCCAGATCCAGGTTGTGAGCGCGGCCATCCAGGAAAAATCGCCGGAAGCTGTGCGTATTGCCCTCGGAAAGCAGAACCACGAGCTGCGGCGTCTGGACAATCTTATAGGGCAGCGAAGTCACCCGCACCACACCGTTAGGCAGGCAGTACGCCGCGGGATCGTCTTTCGACAGGTTGGCTTTGCGCGCCTGCCACAGCTTGAGCGCCTCGGGACGGTAGGGCAGATCGTCCGGCAGGTTGGCCGATCCGCGTACGATCCATACGCCCGACAGATCGGGAACGCCCTGTGCGACCAGAGCCGCCGCGGCGCACGCGAGCAGTACAATCGAGCGAATCATTTTCCGACCAGATGGAGTACGTCGGAATTGTTCTCGTTGCAAACGTACTCGCTCATCTCGATCTCGGTCTCGAGCGTCGAAACCCGCTGGATCGTCCAGGGCTTGCTGTAGGTCCCCGGATCTTCAATCGTGACGCCGATATCGAGGTTCCCGAAATCGCGGCGATGATAACGCTCGATCACGTGAAGCTGGGTCGTGTGAGGATGACCCGCCATATCGAACCAGAATTTGTCGTTGAATCCGACCGTATCCACCACCAGCGTGGTTCCCTCCCCTGCTCCAGACCATGATCCGATGGAATCGCCGTACCACAGAGGCTCCGTGATCTTGGGGTGCTCGCGGCGATCCAGAAACATCTGCCGGTAGCTATGAATGTTGCCTTCGAATAACATCAGCAGGAGTTTGGGCGTCTGCACCAGTTGATAATGATACGGCGCCGCGCGGGGGACGCCTCCCGGCAGGCAGCGGGCCTCGGGATCGTCGGCCGAATAGTTGTTGGTGCGCTCCGCGGTGAGCTTCTCCGCCCAAGGCAACATCACCGGAGGCTCCTGATTGGGCAGCGCGCGCTGGCCGTTCCAGATACCCGAAAGATCGGGCCTGCCGTCCGGCATGTGCGGAACCGGGCCCTTGGGACCAGCGGGAGGAAGACCCTTGGGAGCGGCGGCGCCCGGCGGCGTGATGACTTTCCCAGTAATCTTGATGTCGTCTTGAGGTAATAGTAAGCTCGCAGCCGCGAGGCTGAAGGCGACAACCAGGTAAATCTTCTTCACGGCGTTCTATTTATCCGCCACATCCGCCGAGGACCCGCCGAAAACCCTGCGCCCGTCCGGCAGAGTGACTCGCCGTGCGTTCGCCATGGACTTGGTTCCGTCCTTGGGCAGATAACCTTCGACGGTGATCTGATCGCCTACCTTGAGGGAATCTTTCCGCCAGCCCTGCTTGAGCAGCACGGGGATCGCACCCAGCTCGAAATTCCAGTTGGTCACCTTGCCGCTCGAGTCCTTCACGTCGACATAGAAATGCGCATGCGGATTCATCCACTCCATCTTGGTGACCGTGCCGGTGACTTTCAGGGTCTTGTTGAAGTCGTACTCGGCCTCAAAGGAATGATGGGCCAGGACAGGAAGCACCAGGGCAGCCAGAATCGGGCACAGAGTCAGAACGCGCATGTTTGTAGCATCTATTATGCTCGTGCGGCTGTCAAGGGAGGCACGCCTGCGAGCTGGTCCACGCCGTCGAACTCGGCTTCATTCATATTCACCCAGCCCATCCGGCCGGATGGAAGCTTCACCTGGGCCCACCACGATTTCTTTCCCATGTCGACGTAGGTCCCGGAGCAGTGATCTCCTCCACAACCCGAGCCGTCAGGCCATTTCGTGACGGTAATATCGAATTCGGGATAAAACCTGCCTTTGAACCATACCGATGAGATACCTTCGCCGAGATATGTATAGGTCAGGATCGTATCGCCCCGCCGCAGTCCCCCGCCCGGCAGGTCGCGATCCATGCGGATTTTCCCGGGCCGAATGGTTATGACCACTCCTGTAACGCCAGTCACTTTATCCCCTGTCGCGAGGCGTCCAACCGGCTTGCGCTTATTCTCCCAGGTGTCGTATACCACCAGCGGTTTGCGCGCCGTCCATTCACGGTACGTGCAGCCCTCGAAGGGACAGGCGTTCCAGTCAAGATAGGGAAGCGAGGGAGCAGCCATAGCCTTCGATTCAACGATAACTGGCGCCTGCTGCTGGCAAAACAGCGGGATGATGACCGTGGCACACGCAAACGCCGAGACAACCTTCCGCATAGCTTAAGCGTACCCTCGTCTATCGCCTATTCGTGCCAGTACTTGAGATCTAGGGTGTTGGCTGGAACTAATCCTTATCTAAGTAGAACCACCTACCCATGCGTGAATCTGCGCCCGTTCTTAAGATGAGCCATGAAGCGAACACAGCGCGTAGACGACAACAAGGAATGTGTTGACTGCCGCACGATTCTGCGTGCTGGAGCGCCCGTGTGCGGAGCCTGCGGGGGCATGGACTTCCGGTATCCGAAGAAGTCGAGGATCCCTTATGACGCGGTCGCGGCCTTTATTGGCGTGATGGCCGTCATTCTGTATTGGATCGTCCGCAGTTAGCATTCAATAGTGGAACCGGTATCTAACCTGAACGTAGATCTGCCTTGGCTCCGCGTAGTGCGTCCCCCCGAACGTCTCACTGTTATCGAGTAAGAAGCGCCGGTTTGCCACATTCAGCGCCGTAACCCCGATGGTCAGATTTTGCGCGATCGGCTTGCTGAGCGAAAGGTCCAACGTCGTGTGCTGCTCCAGATGCGCGGGCACCTCGCTCGATCCGTCCGTGAATCCAGAGCCGTAGTACAAGTTACCGCCGGCAGTGGTTTGCCACGGCAGACGAAAGTTGAAGCCGGCGTGCAGCGTGTGGGTCTGATCATGATCCAGCAGGAAGTAGCCGCTCTGAGGAGGCGAGAAGTCGGTCAGACCGCCATTGACTGCGCCGGAACCTTCGGCGTGCGCAAACGCATAGCTGAGATACACCTCGCCGCGGTGGGCGATCTGCGGAGAGCGAATGCTCAATTCCCACCCATACAGCCGCGCATTGTCGATCGTCAGAGGGAAGAAAATGTTCGAGTTGCCGATCGCATTGTGATCGAAGTAATTCCGCGCACGCTGATGATAATCGTTCACATCGAATGACCAGCCGCGCAGGGGAATCGTAAGCCCGAATTGATGTTCTTGATCACGCTCGCCGCGCAGAGGGATGAAGTCCAGGCCCTGCGACAGCGCGAAACCCAAGAGAGGTCCGCTTACGGTGGACAGCGGCGGGGCCTGGTAGTACTCACCCCAGAACCCTCGCAGGACCCAGTTCAAGTGCGGGATGCGAATGGTTCCCCCAAGCCGGGGACTCGCCGCATTCTCCGCAAGCGCCCCACTGAAGTGCGTGAGCCGCGCTCCCGCGGTCAGCGTGAGCCAATCCAGAGGTTTGTACTGCTCCTCCGCGTAGAACGTTTCCAGATGCCCGGATGTGTTCTGCTCCTGGGCTAGCCCGAGTCCGGAGCCATCATGGGCGATCAAATCGATCGATTCGGCGTCCTTCTGCCCGAAACCATAAACACCGATACTAGCGTTATGATGCGTCGTCACCGCATTGAAGACGATTTGCGCACCGGCATATTGCGAGCCTCGATGCTGCGTGGGGCTGATCGGCGTGTCACTAGGGCTGCCGTCGTAATTAGCGCGATTGTAGTGATAAAACGGCGACACTGTAAGCAGCATTCCCGGCCGGAAGGTATGCGCCCAGGAGAGACTTCCCAGCGCATCGCGTTCCCGTTCGAGATCGCGAATTCCCGCCTGCTGAGCGTCCGGATCGTTCGGAATTTGATAATCGTCGCGCCGCAGTGACGTTACGAAACGAAGCTGATCGTTCGCGTCCCGATTGTAGATCAGCGTCCCCATGCCGCCGAATCCCGACACCCGATCGTGCAATACATCGGGACCGGGTGTTTCCAGGCCGTAATCGCTGCGGTTGCCGTTGAAGCTGCCGAAATAAGCGAATTTCTCACTGTGGCTGCCGAAATTCACCTGATCGTTGGTCTGATGAAATGTGCCATAAGTCGCAGACAGTTCGGCTTCATTACTACGTTCGAAGCCGGTCCTCGGCACCACATTGAATACGCCGTAAGTACGATCGCCGTATGCAGCGGAATAGCCGCCGCGCTGCGCCTCCAGATAATCGATATCCTTGGGGTCGATCTGGGGTCCGACATTACTCGCGATATTGGTATTGGGGATCGGAACGCCGTCAATCGCCCAGGTCACCTGGTGCCCGCCGCGCACATGCAGCTGGTCATGGGTCACCCAGGCCCCGGGAACGTAGTCGGTGATCGCCTTCAGGCTGTTGCTCAAATCCGCGCCCGGCGTGGTTTCGATTTCGCTTCGGCTGACGATCGTGGCGGGTGTCACCTGCTCTGGGTTCACGGTTAAGGCAGGCTCGGCTACCGTGACCTGGTCGCTTCGGGTCCCGATCGCGAGCTGAAAATGCAGCAAAGGAGCGCTGCCGGAGGCCACGACAATCTGCTGTTGAGACGGCGCGAATCCTTCCTTGGCGACTGTGACGACGTAGGATCCTACCGGAAGCGCGGTCGCTTCGAAAGCCCCATCGGCATCGGTGGTCAGATCCCGGGAGTATTCTGAGTTGCTCGACTTCACGATTACCTGCGCTCCCTGCACAGGGCGATGGTCCGGATCGTGGACAACGCCGCGAAGGGTACCGAAAACAGCAGCCCAGGTGGCGATGGAAAATAGTACGGACAAGCCGGCTGTACGAGCGGACAAAGACAGCCCCCTTCTCACTTCAGATATTTTGAGGAAACGGAATTAGTAGAAGGAAAGCTCTGGAGGACCGCGCTGCTGGCGGGGAGCGTGGAAGAGCGCCGGAGTTGGCGTTTCCTTCGCCGGACGGTTCGCGATGCCGCTTGGCAGCGGGAAACCGGAGACCAAAGCCGTTCCAGGCACTCCCGCGTTGGGTGAAGCGGAAACTACCTTTGCGCCAGGAAAGAATAGACATGCCGCAGTATGAACAGCCGGACCCGATGAGGAGCCCTCCATCGCTATTGCGCAACGATGCTTGCCATTGCGGCGGCAGCAGGCGGGCAGCCCGGCTTCGGGGTCCGCGGCGTATGCGGAAGGGGGAATCAGCGAGAAGCTGAATAGTCCCAGCAACAGTATGGCCAGCGCCCGGCGCACGACCGCATGGTACATCCGGCGAGATCGCCCGGTCAATTGTCGGTCGGAACCTTCTCGGCGTGGTCGACCACGATGACATCGAGCGTGCCCTTAGTCGACGTCAGTTTCAGTCCGAGTTGCTTTTCCACTGCCGATGCGATGTTCGTCCCCGGATCGCTGGCGTTGTTGCCCTCTTGTGCCGAGAATCCGGCCGGCAGCGCCATCCCCGACAAATCCGGCGTAAATTCGAGGACGAAATCGTATTTTCCGGTGAGCCCGGTCTTATCGATCACCGGACGACGAACTGAGTTGGCCAACCTGATCGCAATTTCCGAAGCAGGCAGTCCCCTCGCAACCATGGTCGCCGTCGCGCCGTTAGGACCCGGGAAAATCGACATGATCGCGCCGCTGCCGTTCAACTGCGGGCGGCCATTTTTACTGGCCTGGAGCGGGCCGGCGACCGGCGTCAATGGCTCGATATTCGGATCTTCCGTCTCCTTCAGTTTGGAGCCGCCCTTGGCAATGGTCAGTTCGTCTATTGGAAACTCTTTCGATTCGTGGTGCAAGACCATGCCGAAGCGTTCCTTCAACAGGTTCTGCCACATCAGGTTGACTTGCGCTCTGGTCGCTCCCGCCGGAACTTTGGCGACGATGTCGTAGCGTTCCGTATTCATCCAGTCCGGAGCCGTGATCAGGAACGTCTGTACGTCATAGGCGGTCATCAGAATGTTTCTCAGGGCCGCGTTGGTCCACGTGATCTGTCCCGGATCGGATGTTCCGGGGCCACCCCGCGGCGGTCCGTAAAAGACCCGTGCCCCCGGTTCCGGCGGCGGCGTGCGCTTCACGGATGCAACTTCGAATGCTAAGCTGTCCGGGATTTGCCCGGAAGCGATCCCGCAGGCGAAAGCAAAAGCGATCCATAAGGTCTGGCGCATTGGGACCTCCGCTAGCTAGTTTGACGGATTTTCGAAAAGATTACTATCAGAATGGAGGCTGGGTTTGTTGCGATTCCGCAAACCAGCGGCGGTAGCGATTCTGGCGGCAGCGCTGGCCATTGGGGCGCAAAGTCCGCCGATTACCGGCTACATCATGCAGACCTGGACCGCACTCACACGATCGAACAAGAATCTGGCCACTGCGGCCGTGGACCCGAAGTTCCCGGTGGGACCGGGCGGGCGGTGGCCGGTCTATGTCGCGCGAACCGAGAACGCGGAGCAAGTAGAACGAGATGTGCGAGCGCAAATGACCGCGGAAGATTTCGGCAAACTCGAAATCCGAAGGCTGCCCGAAGACTTCTTGCAAATCCGCGAGCAGGGGCTGCTGTATCTACCGAACCCCTACGTCGTGCCCGGCGGAAGGTTCAACGAGATGTACGGGTGGGACAGCTACTTTATACAGCTCGGCCTGCTGAAGGACGGCAAGATTGAGCTGGCCAAGAACATGGCGGACAATTTTCTGTACGAGATCCGCCAGTACGGCCAGATTCTGAATGCGAATCGCACGTATTACCTGACCCGTTCGCAGCCCCCGTTTCTGACCGAAATGCTGCTGGCAGTGTATCGGCAATCCAAGGATCGGGCGTGGCTGGCCGGATCGCTGGACGCCGCCGGGCAATACTACCGCTACTGGACGCGCGGGCCGCATCTGACGCCGCAGACCGGTCTGTCGCGATACTTCGATCTGGGAGACGGCCCATCGCCCGAAGTTCTGGCTTCGGAAGTGAATGACGCGGGCCACACTCATTACGACCTGGCCAGGAATTACCTCCGGACCCATCGTGTGGAAGCTTACGACGTGGCTCACTTTTACGATCGCAAGCGCGACCTGCTCACGCCCGAATTTTACAAGGCGGACCGGTCCATGCGGGAATCGGGGTTCGATCCGTCGGCGAGATTCGGTCCGTTCAATGCGGATATTGTCGCGTACAACCCGGTGTGTTTGAACTCGCTCCTGTACGTGATGGAGAAGGAGATGGCGGAGATCCTGGAGATCCTTGGGAAAGACGTAGAAGCGGCGCCCTGGCGAGCGCGGGCGGGCGAAAGAGCGGAGCGGGTGAACCGGTTGATGTGGGATGCGCACGACGGGTTGTATTACGACTACAATTTCGAAAAGCAGCAGCGCCGGCCGTATCCGTTCCTGACGACGTTTTATCCGCTGTGGGCGGGTATCGCGAGCCCGGAGCAGGCGGCTCGTGTCAGGAAAGCTCTGGGGAAGTTCGAACAGCCTGGCGGGTTGCGGACCAGCGCGAATCGAAGCGGCGACCAGTGGGATGCGCCGTTCGGCTGGGCTCCCTTGCAACTGATCGCCGTGGAGGGTTTGCGGCGATACGGATACAACAGCGATGCAGACCGGATCGCAGAAAAGTTCTTGAGCATGGTGCAGGATGAATTTCGCCGCACCGGGAATATTTTGGAGAAATACGATGTAGAGCGGCGGGCGGCGGATATCCAGGGCGAAGTTCGCTACGGCTACAGCTCCAATGAAGTTGGTTTCGGGTGGACCAACGGCGTATACAAAGTTCTGGTGGACGAATTGCCTCCAGATCGCCGGAAAGCACTGGAAGAACGCTAAGCGCCGGTTTTTTTAGCCGGAACGGCGGCGCACACTGGTGTTTGCAACGAATTCCCGCAGCGCCTCTTCGTATCTGGCCGAGGCCAATTCCAACTGGTGGTTGGCATTACGCAGCGCCATGCTTCCGTCCGGATTCCCCGGATCCAAGGATTGCCCTAACGCCGACGCTTCCAGTTGCGCCCGTAATGCCTGTCGATAAGCGTCGCGCGCCGCGTTCAGCGACGCATTCACGTCCGCGAGATTGCCGCGGGAAGACTGTGGCGGCTTACGTACTGGGTCGTTTTGTTCGGAGCACTCGATGCAGACCGGCGACCCGTTGACGTAGAGCTGGGTTTCGGCGTCGCAATAACTGCATCGTGCCATAAGCTGATGCCAGGTAAGAATCTTATCACGGGATGAGCGCCTAATCCATCGTCTTTTTGGCAGATTCAGGGATCACCCTGGGCGGATTAACCGCATTATGAGTTCGGGTTAGGCCCGCTATTCAATAGCGCAAGGCACTCACCGGATTGACGCGGCTTGCGCGGCGAGCCGGAAACCAGACGGCCAGAAGAGCGAACGCGCTTAGCACAATAGGAGCTGCGATGAACGCCACAGGATCCCAGGGTTGGATACTGAACAGGAGACTGCTGATGAATCTCGTGAGGCGGAACGCGCAGGAGACGCCGATGATGACTCCCACGACGGCGAGGCACATGCCCTGAACCACGATCATCTTGACGCGGCTCACATCCGCGCTCGAATGATGGGTGCGCCGAAAAGCTTGAAGTAATCCGTCGAGACCTGCGCGTAATGAAGCTGTTCGGCGAAGGTCACCAGCCGGTCTGGATCGGGAAGCGGCTCCAGTTTCAGCAATACCGCATTGACGATCGAGAAAATCGCACTGTTCACGCCAATGCCCAACGCCAAGCCGAGTATCGCTGTCACGTGAAGGTCTTGCTATGCCGCAACATCCGGAGGGAATGCTTCAGATCCTGGAAGAAAGCTTCCATGTGTACCTCCCTTATGCTAGAGGAACGAAGAAGACCTGAGTTAAGAAATCCGTGAAGAGTTGGCGCGGGGATCACAACCGGCTTTGACTGTTAGTGGACCACCAGCTTCAAATTGTGGTGGCTTGGTTTCCGCATCTTTCCCGTCGCACTCGACGCAGGTCGGAACACCGTTAATAAGCAGAATGGTGTCTGCTCCGCACAGGACGCATTTGTGCATGGTGGAACCAGAATAGGAGATGCTCGCCGTCGATTCAATTACGGTGAGACAGTATTTGCAAGTTGGGCGATTGGTAGAATCAGTTGGGTACTTTATGAAGACTTTCAGTTTTCTCCTTCTTGTCGCCTCCGCGTGTGGATTCGCCCAGGCGCTCAAGCCCGTCGCCGTTCCGAACCCATCGGTTGCGGGAGCTATCCAGCCGAACTGGACCATGGCCGCCGACGGAAGCGCGCTGCTGAGCTGGGTGGAACCGACCAAAGGCGGCGGGTACACCTTGCGCTATGCCGTTCGCCGCGGCCCCGCGTGGTCGGAAACGCGCACCATCGCCACCGGCCGGCCGTTCTGGCGGCATCCGGCCGAAGTGCCCGGGCTGGTCAGCTTGAGCGACGGCACGCTGCTTGCCCAGTGGGTCGAAAAAGGGAAGGAATCGAGCGATGAGGAGAACATCTTCGTCTCCAGCTCAAGCGATGGCGTCCACTGGACAACGCCGTTGATGGCGCACCACGACAAGAGCCCGGTACAGCATGGTTTGGTTTCCATCGCCGCGAGCGGGCCCAAGGAAGCGTCTTTGTTCTGGCTCCAGGCGCTAAAGGGCGAAGATGCCCCTGTTTCGCTGATGCGCACGGTTGTCGGCGCGGATGGAAAAGAGATTAAGGAAGAGGAACTCGATAACGATACGTGCTCCTGCTGCCCCACTTCCGTTGCGAAGACGTCGAAAGGCCTGCTGGTGGCGTATCGCGACCACACGCCCAAGGACATCCGCGATATCGCGGTACTTCGCCTGGAGAGCGGGAAATGGTCGACGTCTAAGATCCTGTACCCCGACAAGTGGGAGATCAATGCATGTCCGGTCAACGCCGCATCCGCGGCGGCCAGGGACAATCGCGTGGCCATCGCCTGGTATACCGAGGCGGATGACAAGCCGCGAGTACAACTGGTGTTCTCCTCGGACGGGGGAACTACGTTCGGCAAACCGATCAAGATCAATAGCGGCGATACGCTGGGGTATGCGTCGACGGCGCTCAACAGCGATGGCGGCGCGTTCGTTTCCTGGATCGAAGAAGGTGCGGACTCGGCCAGCGCACTGGTGCGGCTGGTATCGCCCGCCGGAGTCGCCGGACCGATTCTCAAGATCGCCACAGGCCCGCGGTCGAGCCTGGGATATCCCAAGATTTTTCGCTCACAGAGCGAAACCTGGATCGCTTGGGGCGATGCCAAGAGCGGCATCAAAACGGCCCAGCTGAAGTAACCGCTAAGATAGCGAGAAGGGCGCGTAGCTCAGTTGGTTAGAGCACCTCGTTTACACCGAGGGGGTCCGGGGTTCGAATCCCTGCGCGCCCACCACTTCCCGCAGACACAGAGTTGTTCCGAACCCGCGATGCGTTAATCCCGGTGGAGCAGTTTGCGCCGGACCAGATGCTTGATATCGGGCTTGAACTCGGTCCACAGGTTGCCCTGGGCGAACCCTAAAAGATTCAATGCGGTAAGGTTCCAGGCTCCCGGACGAGTGGAGATTTCCCGCCCCGGATGGATCGTATTGATGGCGAATCCGCTTCCGAATGCGGCCACCAGGTTGGCATAAGCGATATCGTCGCCCCGCGGCGTTTCCAGGACAACCGTGCTGATCAGCGCGTGACCGGTGCGCTTCCACACATTGCCGCTGGTAGAGGGCCGGTAGCGGACGTCTTCGTGCAACGCCGCAGCCGCTCCGCTCTGGAGGCCGTACGTCATCATCCGCTGCGTGAAGGAGGCAGCCAGATGGTTGGTAAACCCGTCGACGCCCCGGCCCCAAACCTCGCTCGGAATCAGGAGCTGGAAGGCGGACGAGGCGACCGACGACGCATACGGCTGTGCCCGGGTCAGGGTCTTGGAGGCGAACAGCGTAAAGCGGTCGCGTCCGGTGAGCGGAGGCCCGGGATCGGGAGGAGTTTGCAGCGAGCTCGAAAATGAGCGCTCGAGATTCTCGAACATCTGGTCCTGATCGTTGGTCCGAAGGGTGACCTTGTGATAGATGAACTCGCCCAGATGGACCATGCGGCTTTCCGAGGTCTGGGCGCCGTGTCCATCGAGATGTACCCAGGTCTGCAAAGGTTCATTAGGAGATTTCAGGAAGACCGCATGCATCGAAGGGGAACTATTTTCACGGCAACTTTGGATTTCCGTGGCGTGAGTGTGCGCCAGCCGGAACATCAGGGGGTCTTTCGACCACGTGGCGGTATCGCTGAGACAGCTTTTCAGCAGCTCTTCGCCGCCGCCGGTCACTTCGACATTTTTGGGCTTCTCCGTGCCGAATGAAAGCTTTGGCAGGTCGCCGCGGGAAAGCCGGTACTCGATGTTCGACTTGATGGTGTGAGATGCGGGATCCTGTGCCGCGCCCGCCAGGCTCGACAGCAACCCCAACGATACTGCTGCCGGGCAGCGCATGTACTGGTGCTTAAAAGCGCTTAATTATAATGGACGGCTTGGCCCTTGTCTGTACAAAATTGCTCACTTTCGCCGAGTTGTTGCGGGGCGTTCCTCGTGAAGGATCGCGCTCAGGAGCGAACTGTTTACTTCCAGCGATCCGTCGTACTTGACGAAGCCCAGTTTGCGGAACTTGTTCATGAAAAAACTCACCCTGGCCCGGGTGGTGCCCACCATCTCCGCCAGTGTTTCCTGGCTGATCTTGGGAATCGGAATCACCGGCTCGGAGTTGCCGTTCCTGCCGAAATCGGCGAGCAACAATAAGACCCTGGCCAGGCGTTTCTCACTGGAGTTGAACAGCCGGTCCACCAGATCCTCCTCGATCCGGATATTGCGGGAAAGTAAGTACGCTACCAGAAGCTCGGAGAACTTTGGCTGCTCCCGGATCACCTTGATCGCGGCAGCCTTCTCTATGCGCGCGATGGTGGAATCCGCCAGTGCCACGGCCGTCGAGACCCGCCGCTGCTGGCCAGCCAGACAGCCTTCGCCGAGGAAGTCCCCAGGGCCCAGAATAGCGAGGATCGCCTCCTTGCCATGGCTCGAAACAACCATGCGTTTCACCCTGCCCTTCTGGATGTAGAAAAGAGCGTCGGCGGGGTCTCCCTGGGTGAAAATCGGCTGATTCTTGCGGTACACGGCGAGCGTCCTGCCTGCGCCCGCCTTCGCGAGAAAGCTCTGGGGATCGAACCGCGTACTGGTCGTCTTCATAAGGTGCCTTTCGTCACGCCGGCGTGCATGGCGATCACCTCTCACTTAGGCTATCATCAGAAACATTATGTCGACCTGGATGCTGATAGCCGTGTTGGGTATCTCTATCCCCATCCATTTGGCCGCGCAGGGTGGGATCGGAGGACGGCTGAATGACGTTCCGCGCGCGCAGGCTGCCAATCCCAAACCGGCTCCGAGACTGGCCGACGGGCATCCGGATCTGGGGAACGGCAAGGGCGCGTGGAATCCCCGAACCATCGTGAATCTGTCGGGTTCCGGCACGGGCGGTCCCAACCGGTCGCCGGTGGAGAAGCCGATCGAAATTCCCTTCAAACCCGAGGCGAAGAAGATCTACGATCGGCATCTGGCGACGCTGTCGAAGGACGATCCGGAAGCGCTGTGCCTGCCGCCCGGGATTCCGCGCATGTACGCGACCCCTTTCCCCTTCCAGATCTTCCAGCAATCCGACCGCGTGATCTTTATCTTCGAAGGCGCGGCGCATGTATGGCGCGTCGTCTATACCGACGGGCGGCCGCATTCGAAGGATCCCAATCCAACCTACCTGGGTGAGTCGATCGGCCACTGGGAAGGCGACACCCTGGTGACCGACGTCATCGGATTCAACGACCGGACGTGGCTCGACCAGGACGGCCATCCGCATGGCGAGCAGCTGCACATCATGGAGAAGTTCACGCGCTTGAATGAATTGTCGATGCGGTATGAGGTGACCATCGACGATCCCGAGATGTACGAGAAGCCGTGGACTACCAGCTATCTGATTCCGTTCGTTCCCGGCGGCGAACTGTATGAGTATATCTGCCAGGAAAACAATGTGGACGTCAAGCATCTGGTAGGAAAATAAAGGAGACACTACTATGAACATTCTTACTTCTGTTGTCGCGCTGGCTGCGGCATGCGCACCTGTATTCGCGGCGCTACCGGTGGTTCCGGGAAAGGATCAGGCCGCCATGCTCAAGAGCAGCGATCCGAAGCTCGCGGCGAACAAAAAGCTGGTGTACGACTTTTTCCGCGTGGTGCTGCGCGGATTCCGCGTGGATGAAGCCGACAAGTACATGGCGGTCGACTATATGCAGCACAACCCCAATGCCGAAACCGGATTAGCGGGCTTTAAGGCGTATTTCAATGCGATCAAGCCGAAGCAGCTTCCGCCGATTCCCGCGACACTCACCGATCTCGTCGCGATCCAGGCCGAAGGCGACTACGTGACATTATCGTTCGTGAAAGAGTATGACGATCCGTCGGCGCCGGGCAAGAAGTACACCACTACCTGGTTCGACATGCTGCGGGTCGTAAACGGGAAACTGGTCGAGCACTGGGATTCGGCGACCAAGGGCGCGGTGGGTCCCGCGGCGGCCAGCGTGACGAAGAAGTAAAAACAGCGGCGCCACAAGTCACTTAACAGGAGCGGCTGGGGCCTCGGGGCTGGCGATATCTTCCATGACTTTCCAGGAGCCATCGGCCTGCTTCTTGTAAACCTCGACGTAGGTGCCCTTTTCCGTCACGGCTTTCTTGGTCTTAGGATCGGTGGTCATGACCGAGTAGGAGCCTTGCGAATAGGCTAAGTCGTCCTTGGAGACATAGACCTTGGCCGTTCGCAAATCGAGCGAGAACTTGGGATCACCGAAGGCCGCTTGCATGCCGGCCCGAATCGCATCCTTGCCGGCCATGGCCGGTGCGTTCGGCAGAATAGCGGTTCCGTCGTCCGCATAATGAGCGACGATCTTGTCCACATCTTTCGCGGCGAATTCCTTCACCCACGCGGTCTCCATGTCGCGAATGAGCTGCTCGTCGGCAGCGCGCGTGTCGGGCGGCGCGGGAGGCGGCGTCTGGGCGCAGCCGAATAGCAACACTGCAAGCGCAAGCGGGGCTAGGCGAACCGTCATGTGTTTCATGTTTTGGTCCTCGGCGATGAAGGATATCACATCGGCGCGGAGTTACTGGAGTGCGCGGCCCTATGCCGGCAAACGCTTGCCGTTCGAAGGATTCGCGGGCCGGGTGGCCTTCCGCCTGGCGAGCGATTCGATTTCCGATGCGGCCACTATCTCGTAATCGCGCGTATAGGCTTCGTGATTCTTTTCTAGATCGCCCAGCCGGTACAAGTAGTTCACCATGATGCCCGCCGAGCGGTGCATGCCCACGGCCGAGGTGTCTCCCAGCCAGTTGATCCGCTCCAGCCGAGCTCCATTGCGGAGATGAAACCGGGCCACCGGATCCAGCGGCTCGCGGCCATGCTTGGCCTGCAAAAGATACCGGGCGCACAGCGGAACCAGTTCGTGGCGAAGCTCCTCGGCCAGCTCTTGGTTCTCCCACCACTTGGGTTGGGCGAGCTTCGACTGGAGCGCGGCGAGTTCGGGATTCTCCGCCAGCCATTCGCGAAAACCCGGAACGGGAGAAACGGTCGCGAACTTGCGGATCCGGGGAACCTCGCGGCCGACGTCCTCGACCACCTGCTTAATCAGGAAACTGCCGAAGGGGACTCCTCGCAGGCCTTCCTGGCAGTTGGTTATGGAATAGAACATCGCGCATTCCGCCGCCTCCGGCGGCAGGACCGGAGAATCGGGATCGAGCAGGGGCTGGACTTTATCGGCCATGCCGTGAGTCAGCGCCACTTCGATGAAGATGATAGGCTCGTCGGGCAGCGCCGGGTGAAAGAAGGCATAACAGCGGCGGTCAGCCTCCAGGCGGCGGCGCAGATCTTCCCAGCCCTGGATCTGATGAACCGCCTCGTAGCGGATCAGCTTCTCGAGCACCAGCGCCGAGGTACGCCAGTCGATCCGGCGCAGTTGCAGGAACCCCCGGTTGAACCAGGCGATCAGCAGGCGCTCCAGGTCGTCCACTACCGGCTCCCAGTGCGGATTCTGATCCAGCTTCCGCAGCAGACCGGCGCGCAGTTCCACCAGGATCCGGGTTCCGCCCGCCGCAAGATTCAGCCGCCGGAACAATTCCTGACGCGGCGATTCCACCGCGGCCTGTAACCGTGCGAGGTTCGCGGGCGACGGTTCATCGCGATAGGCATCCCCCGCGCGCGCGATTTTTTCAGGGTCGGGAGAGAACTCCTGAACGAGAAGATCGAAGAACGCGGCGCGCGAGGTTTCATCCAGAGCTTGGTATGCGGTCAGCGCTTCACCCGCCAGAAGTGTGCCGGAGACTTCGCCACGCTCCGACAAAAGGTTGCGGCAGAGCAGGATAGCCTTGCGGGCCGCTCGCGACGGGGTCCGGGGTCCCGATCCGTTCAGCCGTGTCGGCCAGCCAAAAAAGCCCGCCAGATTCACAGAAGCTCCCTCAACTCTATTGTGATCTAACCGGATATCCATCGGATGAAAGCCCGGTTTTATACAGATTACGATAGGCTGGTCCCCAGGAGGCCAGCCTGTGCGATCCCCGGCTAGGGCCATTTTACTGATTTCGAGCGCTGTCGCTCAAGTCCCAAGTAAGGAGGCATTCATGCGGCATAAGAAGCTGATGGCGGCTGGGATTCTCGGCCTGGGAGTTCTCACGCTGGTGGCGCTGCGTGCGCAGCAAAAACCGACGCTGACGGCGATGGACTACATCGAGATCCAGCAATTGGCGAACCGCTACGCGCAAGCCATCGATTCGTGTTCCAACAACGGCTACGATTACGCCGATCTGTACACGCCCGACGGTGAGTTCGTCGACAATATCACCGAGGAAGGCTTCGCGAAGGGCGGCCTGGTCCGCGCCAAGGGCCGGGAACAACTGGCTGCCGCTGCGGGAGGCGGGTCGCTGGGCTGCTAAGAACGTCGGCTGGAAGGACTGGAGCCACCTGATGGTGAACCACGTGATCACGCCGACCCCGCAGGGCGCGAGCGGACGCGTCTACCTGGTGGCGATCGGAGAAAAGGGGCCACGCGACGTGACGAGATACGGAGGGTATGAGGACCAATACGTGAAAACCTCGGCGGGCTGGCGGATCAGGAAGCGCACCCATGTGCGCAACAAGGCGTGGAGCAATCCACTGCTGCAATCGGCGGACTTGAACTGATGCGAAGCGGACAACAAGGGTCTCTACATTACGGCCTGCACGCACTTGTTCAAGGTGCGTCTGAAGGCAGCGGCTCGCTGATCTTCTTAGGTGACCCGTTACTGATTCAGGAGCGGGATGTTCTTGGCGGGCGGCGGCTCGGGAATGGATACGAGATACGCGCGGATGTCGGCGAGATCGGCATCGGAAACAACTTTAGCCGTATAGGGCGGCATCTGTCCCTTGGGCTGCCGCACGTAGGCGATTAGCGCAGCGAGAGCGATCGGTTTAGGAGCGAGTCGGGCTCCCGCCGTAGTTCCCTGCCCCTGGGTGCCGTGGCATTCGTAGCATCCATACTTGGAGAAAAGCTTTTTGCCAGTGGCCGCGGAATCCTGGCCGAGCAACAGAGGGGAGCACGTCAGACCCACAGCGGCGATGAAGAGTGTGACACGCACTCTCCAATGTTACCCTGGAAAAATGCGTGTGTTCCTGATCCTCTTTCCAGCCATCCTGATGGCGCAAACTCCGCCTCCCGCGGCTCCGAAGGCGGCGGCGACGAAATCGGCGACTCCCGCGGCGAAGAGCGCCACTCCTTCTACAGCGGCAAAGTCCGCCAAGGCCAAGGCGGCGACACCGGCAGCGGCGCCGGGAGCTTTGACCACGGACGACCAGAAGACGATTTACGCCTTGGGCCTGAGCATGGCCCAGCAGCTTTCGCAAATGGGCATTACGCCCGCCGAATACGCGATCATCAAACAGGCGCTGACCGATGCCGCGGCCGGCAAGCCAGCCCTCGAACTGAGCGCGTGGCAACCGAAGTTCGGCACGTTCGCAAATGCCCGGTCGGTCAAACTGGCGGCGGCTGAAAAAGTAAAGTCCAAGGCCTTTCTCGATGCGGCCTCGGCGGAACCAGGGGCGACGCGTGCGCCCAGCGGGCTGGTTTATCGCGAATTGGCCGCCGGCACGGGCGCTTCGCCGAAAGCGACCGACAAAGTGCGCGTGAACTACCGCGGCACGCTGACCAACGGAACCGAGTTCGACAGCTCCTATAAGCGCAACATGCCGGCCGAGTTTCCGCTGAACGGCGTGATCCCGTGCTGGACGGAAGGCGTCCAAAAGATGAAGGTCGGCGGCAAGTCGAAGCTGGTGTGCCCGTCGGAAATCGCGTACGGAGACCAGGGCCGCCCGTCGATTCCTCCGGGAGCGACGTTGGTGTTTGAGATTGAACTGCTGGCGATCAATCCGTAGACTGGTATCCTGAACAAATGCGCCGCGTCCTGATCTTTTTGCCGCTGGTACTGATTTCGTGTTCGTCCAAGCAAGAATCGTCAACGGAACCGACTGAGAAAACTACCGTGAGCCCAAACACTGACTCGAAAGCCTTCTTAGATAAAGCCGCCGCCGAACCCGGCGCGCAGAAGACGGCCAGCGGCCTGGTGTATCGCGTAATTACGGCTGGCAGCGGCGCGTCGCCCAAAGCAACCGACACCGTGAAAGTTCATTACCGCGGTACGCTGATCAACGGCAAGGAGTTCGATAGCTCCTATGCCAGAAACGAACCTGCCGAGTTTCCGCTGAACATGGTGATTCCCTGCTGGACCGAAGGCGTCCAGCTGATGAAGGTCGGCGGGAAGTCGCGTCTGGTTTGTCCCGCGAATATTGCTTACGGCGAACGTGGCGCTCCGCCCGACATTCCCGGCGGCGCGACTCTGGTTTTCGAGATCGAGCTGCTGGGGATTTCCTAAACTCACACCATGCGCGCCAGGACGACTTTGGTTCTCCTGGCCACTCTTCTGGCCGCTTGCGGGGAGAAGAAGATCGTCGTCCCGGAAGTCTTCCGGGTGAAGTTGGAAACCTCGAAAGGGGACGTGATCGTCGAAGCGACGCGCTCCTGGGCGCCGCACGGCGTGGACCGGTTTCACGAACTCGTTCGCATGGGTTACTTCACGGAAGGCCGCTTCTTCCGCGTGGTTCCGCAGTTCGTCGTGCAGTTCGGGGTGCATCGCGATTACGACGTCCACACCGTCTGGCGAAATCTTTTTATCGTCGACGATCCTCCGCAACAGAAGAACCTTGTCGGCACGCTGGCGTTCGCGCAATCCGGACCGAACACCCGCGCCACGGAGATGTTCATCAACTTGAACAACAACGCGGTGCTGGACGAGCAAGGCTTCGTGCCCTTCGCCAAGGTGGTCGAGGGCCTGGACGTCGTAGATAAATTCTACTCAGGCTATGGCGAGCTGCGGCCCAAAGGCAAGTTCATCGACCCGGGCGCGGTGGAAGAAGGGGGCAATGCATATCTGGTCCCACGGTTTCCCAAGCTCGATTACATCAAGCGGGCGAGCATTTTGCAGTAACCCGACGCTAATCCCCCGCCCTCACGGGCAGGGCTATTCATGTTCGGCCCAGCCCCGCCTGTTAGGGCGGGGGCAGAAAGCCTACTTCGTCAGCGGACCTTTTTCCTTGGCTTTTCCGCCCACGCCTTCTGTGTAGTGAACCAGGTCCTGATTGCCTTCGACGCAGGCGAATTCCATCAGCTCCATGTTCTGATCGGGGTGCCGGCCGAGCTGGCCGGCGATCTTCCAGGGTTGAGTGTAGATGGTGGGATCGTCGACCACGGCTTCGTAGTTGATGTTATTCGTATCGACGGGCGTGATGCGTTCCACCACGTGAATGGCCTGAGTGGTGAAGTTGCCGGCCATATCGAACCAGGTCTTGCCGTTCTGGTTGGTGGTGTCGATCACCAGTGTTCCGCCATCCCACTTGCCCACCGAATCGCCGCGGAACAGCTTGACGTTGGGCGAAATATGCGGACGGCCGTCGGTAGGAATCGCGCGATAAGTGTGCGCGTACTCGGTGAGGAACAGAACATATCCGGCCGGCTGGACGATCTGATAGCCGAACTGCTGGTAAGCCGCGTGGGGCACGCCGGACACATAACAATGCGCTTCCGGCTCCAGATAGATTTGTTTCGCGAGCAGTTCGTTGGCTTTCGCCGCCGCCTCGGGCTTGTAGGGAATCCGTCCGTCCGCCGGATCGACGATCGCGCCCTTGCCGGGACCGATTCCAGGCTGAGCCTTGGGATGATCCTGGACTTCGAAAATCGCCTGGTTGAAACGAGGCGTCCAGAAACCCTGCATGTCGGGTTGTCCATCGGGAGTCCGTCCGACAGGCTGTCCCGGGGTTATGGGAGCGGCATAATATGGACCGTATTGTTCGGCACCTGGGGGTCCGCCTTTTCCTTTGCCGCCTTTACCGCCCTTTTGTTTGTCCTGGCCCGAGCCGGGGATGGGCGCGAACAGCATCAACGCCGCTGCCGTCGCCGCAACCACCAGCATGTTCAGCGCTTTTAGATTCTTCACTGGCTCTCCTTCTCGGCATCTTCTAAATATGCGTTGCACTCGTACTCGAGCAGTTTGAAGTTCGGCTCCTTATGCCGGTACAGCAGCATCCGGATGGTCCAAGGCCGGGTGTAAACCTGGGGGTCATCAAGAGTTGCCTCATAGGTGAGGATGTCGGGCTCGGTGCGGGTGATGCGCTCAACGATGTGGAGTGCGTCGCTGTGGAAGTTTCCCGACCGGTCAAGCCATGTATCGGGGAGGTTATTGGCCGTATCGACGACCAGAGTTTCACCGTCCCAGCGCCCGCGCGAATCGCCGATCCAGAACAAGGAGACCTCGGGATGCTTGGTGCCGTCCATAAAAACTCTGCGCAGCGTGTGCGCAAATTCCGAGGCCATCAGCACAAACTTGGGCGTTTGCACGAACTGTATTGGGAACGGCAAATACATCGTCCGCGGAACTCCGGGAATGTAACAAATGTTGAGAGGATCCGCCTTGGCGCGGCTCTTGTAATTCTCTTTCTGTTTTTCCCGTGCCGCCGGAGTGTACGGGATCTTGCCATCCGGCGGATCCACAATGACGCTCAGCCCGGCCGGCATACCCAGTGTCGCGATGTGATCCTCGAGGTTCACCGCGGCGGTGTTCATCACCTGCCAGATGCCCTGCAGGTCCGGATGGCCGTCGGCGGTGCGCGGCGCCTTATACGATTGAGCAGCTATAGGCACAGCCGCGAGGAACGCAGATATTATCGCAACGAGATATCGCATAACTAGACGGCTGATAGAGCTTTGGAAGGCTTCAGAAATTTTAGCGCATTGCCGCGGTAGATCTGTTCGCGCTGCGCGGCGGTGATATCCATCGCGTCCAGAATGCGGATGGTCTCGCGGATATACAGGCCCGGCGATGGCTCGAACGGCACGTCGGAGGCGAACAGAACTTTATCGAACCCGAAAAAGTCGATGCCGCACTTGGTGGCACCATCAGCGCCGAACAGCGCCGTATCGGCGTAGAACATGCGGAAGTAGTCCACCGGGCGCTTCTTCATGGACTTGAGCAGCGACACGTAATCTTCGTCGGAGGTGCGGGTGCCGAGCTGATCCCATCCGTGGCCGACGCGGCCTTCAAAGTACGGAATCATGCCGCCCAGGTGATGCGTCAGGATCCGGATCCCCGGGTTCCGGTCGAGCAGGCCGGAAAAGACCATGCGCGCCATCGCGGCGCTGGTTTCGTAGGGCCACCCGAGGGTCCACCAGATCTCGTATTTCGATTTCTTCTCGGTGATGTAGTCCGGAAAGTTCGCGCCTCGGGCGGGATGCATCCAGATGCCAATATCGCGCTTGGCCATCTCATCGAAAAACGGCTGATACTTGGGCTCATCGAGCGGCTCGCCGGTGACGTTGGTGAAGATCTGAACGCCGCCGGCATTCAGCGTGGTAACGGCGCGGATGGCTTCTTTAGTGGCCTCGTCGGGATTATTCATCGCGAGTGAGGCGATGAAGGTGGGGAAACGCGTGGGATGCTTGCGACACAGCTCCGCCATGCCGTCGTTGGCGAAGCGCGCGATTGCGGGAGTCTCTTTTGGCCCGCCAAACGCCTCAATGGCCGGCGCAGGCAGCGAGATAACCTGGCAGTAGTCGCCGAATTCGTCCATCACCTTGAAGCGCGCGTCCAGGTTCACGATGGTCGGCATGTTACGCACGCGCTTGCCGATATCGGGGAGGGCTTTGGGGCCGGCAATGTACTCGTCGAAGTAGTTCTGGGGGAAGATGTGATTGAAAATATCGATTTTCATGTTTGATCTACAGGGAACGTCCCATTATAACGGGCGAGGCGTTCCTCGCCCCTGCGCGCGCCGAAAAAAGGGGACACCTCCAAACTTCAGCAAAGCCAGTAGCAGTCCGAACACCAGGAGGTGTCCCCTTTTTCCCCTGTCCTTCGATACCAGCGCAGATGGTTAATGGGAACCGGCCAGTTCCTTGACGATGCCGGCGACGAAATTCTTCGCGTCGCCAAACAACATGAGCGTGTTGTTCATGTAGTACAGCTCGTTGTCGATACCGGCGAAACCGGGACTCATGCTGCGCTTGATCACCATGACGGTGCGGGCGCGATCCGCATCCAGAATCGGCGTGCCATAGATGGGACTGGTCTTATCGGTGCGCGCCAGCGGATTCACCACATCATTCGCGCCGATCACCAGCGCGACGTCGGTATTGGGAAAATCGCCATTGATCTCGTCCATCTCGAGCAACTTGTCGTAGGGAATATCGGCCTCGGCCAGAAGCACGTTCATATGGCCGGGCATACGTCCCGCGACAGGATGAATCGCAAATTTCACGTCAATTCCGCGCTTGCTGAGGGCGTCGTACAGTTCGCGGATCTTGTGCTGCGCTTGCGCCACGGCCATGCCATAGCCCGGAATGACGATCACCGTGCGGGCGGAATCGAGAATCGACGCGGCTTCGTCGGGGGTCGCCGAACGCACGGGCCGTTGGGCGACCGTACCCACCGCGGCAGCAGCCAATTGCCCGAACGCCCCGAACAAAACGTTGGTAAATGACCGGTTCATGGCCTTGCACATGATGATCGACAGGATCAGACCGGCCGATCCATTGAGCGCGCCGGCGATAATCAGCAGGCGGTTGTTGAGGACGAAACCCATGGCCGCAGCCGCGACACCGGCGTATGAATTAAGCAGCGCGATCACGGTGGGCATGTCCGCACCGCCGATCGGCATCACTAGCATGATGCCAAACAGCAACGCCAGGACGGTGAAAGCCGGAAACGCCCACACAGGCGCGGGTGCGGCCACCATCCAGCCGCCGATCACGACGGCCGCAGTCAGCATGCTGAGACTGACCACGTTCTGGCCCTTAAACGTCAGCGGGCGCGTGGGCATCAGCTCTTGCAGCTTGGCGAAAGCGATGATACTCGCCGTGGTGGTCAGGAACCCCAGCAGGGTTTCGAGCACCAGGGCGCCCATGGGGAAGCCCAGCGGGATCACACCTTTATAGAATTCCGCCGTGCCGATCAGCGCCGATGCCAGCGCGCCGAATGCGTGCGACAGCGCGATGAGCTGCGGAACAGCGGTCATCGGCATCAGATATGCCAAAGGCGCTCCGATGGCCGACCCGATCGCGATTCCGATCAGGACCCAGCGGTATTCGGCTACCTCGGGCTGCAGCAGTGTTCCGATCACGGCCAGCAGCATGCCGATCTCGCCGATGATGACGCCGCGGCGCGCGGTAGCCGGGTGGCTCATCCACTTGACGGCGAGAATGAAGCCGGCCGAGGCGAGCAGGTAGATCGCAGGAAGAACGTTTTCTATCATTTCTTGAATATTTCTTAACTACTTCTTCTCTGGCTCCCGCTTACGGAACATCCTGAGCATGCGGTCGGTGATCAGGTAGCCCGCCACCACGTTGAGGCTCGCGCAGACCACCGCGATAAATCCGAGCACGCGCGTCAGGCTGGTGGCATCTTTCTCGCTGGTGATGAGAATCGCCCCGACCACCGCAATCGCGGAAATCGCGTTCGACAGCGACATCAGCGGCGTGTGCAGAAGGGGGGAAACTCGCTTGACCAGTTCGAATCCGAGGAACGCGGCGAGCATGAAGACGTACAAACCAAATTCGTAGGACTGCATGGTTAGGAAACCTTCCCGGAGGCAACCATCTCAGGTAACCCAAGTGCTTCGCGCACCCGCGTGTTCGTGACCTCGCCGCCGTGTGTGACCTGCGTGTCGACGACGATATCGTCGGTCACTTCGTTGGTCAGCGGCAGGAACCCAATCAGGTGTTTGAGAAACGTAATGGCGTTGGCGGAGAACATCTGGCTGGCGTGGTAGGGAGCCAGCGAAGCGAAATTGGTCGGGCCCAGGATCGTGACGCCTTTGTGGATCACCGTTTCGCCGGGACGGGTCAGTTCGCAATTTCCGCCGCGCACCGCGGCGACGTCCATGATCACCGATCCAGGCGCCATGGCTTCAACCATTTCCCGGGTGATCAGCACGGGAGCTTTCTTGCCGGGGACGGCAGCGGTCGAGATCACGACGTCCTGTTCGCGAACGACTTCCAGCATCAGCTCGCGCTGGCGGCGATAGAACGCCTCATCCATAACCTTGGCATAGCCGCCCTTATCCTCGGCCGCGGTGGCCTCGACGTCCAGGCTGATGAATTTCGCGCCTACGCTGACGATCTGATCTTTCACCGCGGGACGAACGTCGTAGGCGCTGACGACCGAACCCAGGCGGCGTGCCGTAGCAATGGCCTGCAATCCGGCCACGCCCGCGCCGATCACGAATACCTTGGCAGGGGTGATGGTCCCGGCGGCGGTCATCAGCATCGGGAAGATTTTGGGCAGCGCTTGGGCGGCCAGCAATACGGCTTCGTATCCGGAAATGGTCGCGAGCGAAGACAGCACGTCCATGCTCTGCGCGCGCGTAGTGCGCGGAATCAGCTCCAGCGCGAAGAACGATACGCCGGCGGCCGCAAGCTCCGCCGCTTCACGAACCGCGGTGAGCGGCTCGCCCAATCCCATCACGATCTGGCCCGCGCGCAGGGAGCGAAGATCGGCGCGGCCGGCCTCGGGATTCGCACCCAGACTGCGGAACTGGATCAGGATGTCGGCTTGGGCGAAAATCTCCTCGCGGGACGCCGTGGTCGCGCCCTTGGCGATGTACTGGTCGTCGGTATAGCCGGCTTCCGCGCCGGCCGACGGTTCCAGCATCACCGATATGTCTGATTTTTTGAGCGCTTCCACCGAGCGCGGGACAATCGCCACACACCGCTCGCCGGGGAAGGTCTCTTTCAGGACCCCAACTGTTCTAGCCACTTATATATATTCCGTTCACTTCAAGGGAAAAGATCATCATAGCGTCCTCATCGGGGGGGGACGCAAGTACGCCTTAAGTCTACTGCCGCGTCAGCCACTCGCGCATCGCCGCGGTGACCTCATCCGGACGCTCCATGGTCGACATGTGCCCGCATTTCGGAACCACCACCAGCTCGCTAAACGGGAGGGACTGGGCCATTTGAAGGTGACGGGCGGGAGGACTCCAGGCATCGTCGAAACCCGTGAGCACCAGCGCCGGACAGTGAATCGTCCTAAGGAAATGAGTCGCGTCCGGGCGCCCGAGCAGGGCCAGCATCTGGATTTCGAACAGATCCGGCGACTTGCGTTCGAACATCTGGATGATTTCCTCGACCAGGGACGTATCGTTTTGGCGGTATGGAGGGAGCATGCCCTTGAGCCACTCGACGGCCATCGGCCGCATGCCTTGCGAGCGGGCCATCTCCAGGAGCCGGCGGCGGCCTCGTTCTTCATTTTCCCCTGCTTCACCCGGAGGGCGAGCGTCCGCGCCGGTATTGAGCACGGCTACTCTCGTCACGCGGTCCGGCGCGAGTCGCAGGACCTGAAACGCCACGCGGCCGCCCATGGAATGCCCTGCCAGTGCAAACGCCGGCGGAGCCCATCGAAGTACCGCCTCCGCCATCGCAACGATGGAATCGTGCTCGGGAGCCCATTCCATACACACCGGGTCCGCGATGTCGGCCAGGGAGGCTATCTGTTGTTTCCAGACGGTTTGATCGCAGAGGAATCCAGGAAGAAGAACGAGTGTAGGTTTGCCGGTTTCCACGGGTGTTAGAAATTGTCGCCTACAAGTTGTTGTAAAATCAAATCTCAGGGGAAAGATTCTGAAAACCAGCGAAGTTCGCAACCCTGATTACTTCCATCAAGTAGTCGATTGCCAGTGGGCCTGCCCTGCGCACACCAACGTGCCGGAGTACATCCGGCTTATCGCCCAGGGCAAGTACACCGAGGCCTACATGGTCAACCGGGAGTCCAACGTTTTCCCGGCGATTCTGGGGCGCACCTGCGATCGGCCGTGTGAGCCGGCGTGCCGCCGGGGCCGCCTGGACGGAGCCCCCGTCGCGATCTGCCGGCTGAAGCGTGTGGCCGCCGATCTGAAGGGCGATATTTCCCACCTGCTCCCGAAAATTCCGAAAGAAGCGAATGGCAAGCGCGTGGCGCTCATCGGAGCCGGCCCATCATCGCTTACGGTAGCGAACGATTTGAGGCCGTTAGGCTACGAAGTCACCATTTTCGAAAAACAGAACAAGCCGGGCGGGCTGATGCGGACGAATATTCCATCGTTCCGGCTGCCGGAAAAAGTTCTGGACGACGAGGTGGGCACGATTCTCGAGATGGGCGTCGACATTCGCTACAACTCGCCGGTGAGCAGCCTGCAGGGGCTCCTGGGGAATGGTTACGATGCGGTATTCGTCGGCACGGGCGCGCCGCGCGGCAAAGAATTGGATCTGCCGGGCCGCAAAGACACCGACAGGATCCACATTGGGATCGACTGGCTGGAATCGGTCGCGTTCGGGCACATCGACAAGATTGGCGAGCGGGTCCTGATTATCGGGGTCGGCAATACGGCCATGGATTGCTGCCGGTCATCGCGCAGACTCGGCGGGAAAGATATCAAGGTAATGGCGCGCCGCCCGCGCGGATACTTCAAGGCATCGCCGTGGGAGCTGGACGACGCGGAGGAAGAAGGTATCGACATCGTCATCAATCACGCGCCCAAGCGCTTCGTGGTCGAAAACGGCGTACTGAAGGGCATGGAGTTCGAGCGTCTGGAATGGGACGCCGAGGCCAAGAAATCGCGCGTGATCGACGAAGTGTTCCTTCCGGCGGACGATGTGATTCTGGCGATTGGCCAGGAAAACGCGTTCCCCTGGATCGAGCGCGATCTGGGAATCGAGTTCGACAAGTGGGGCATGCCCACGGTGGACAAGACCACCTTTCAATCGACCCGCCCGGGAGTTTTCTTCGGCGGCGATGCGGCCTGGGGACCGAAAAACATCATCTGGGCCGTGGCGCACGGTCATCAGGCGGCCATCTCGATTCACAATCATTGCCAGGGCGTGCCGGTGACCGACCGCCCGCCGCAAGGCTCCAACCTGATCAGCCAGAAGATGGGGATCAGCGAGTGGAGCTACCACAACGACTACAACCCGTCGAAGCGCCAGAAGATGCAGCATGTGGAGCTGACGAAGCGCTTCCAGCAGCTCAACATTGAAGTGGAGCTGGGGTTCGATCCGGACCAGACCGCGCGCGAAGTACAGCGATGCCTGAACTGCGATATCGAAACGGTGTTCGTCGAGAATCGCTGCATCGAGTGCGACGCCTGCGTGGACATCTGCCCGGTGCAGTGCCTCACCATCACCCGGGACGGCGATGAGGCGGACCTTCGGACCAAATTATCGGCGCCCGCCACCAACCTGGACCAGGCGATCTACGCTTCGAATCCACTGCCGCAAACCGGTCGCGCGATGGTGAAAGACGAAGACGTCTGCGTTCACTGCGGCTTGTGCGCCGAGCGCTGCCCGACGGCGGCGTGGGACATGCAAAAGTTCGATCTAATTCTTCCTTACGCAGGAGCAGCATGCACGACGTCCTCCGTACTCGCGTAAACGATTTCGCGGTCAAGCTCGCCAACGTCAACGGCACCGGCTCCGCCAGCGCCAACGGGCTGCTGATGCAGGCCATCTTCCGCATGGGCATTCCCGTGTGCGGCAAGAATCTGTTTCCGTCGAACATTCAGGGCCTGCCCACCTGGTATGAGATCCGCGTCAACAAAGACGGCTACTCGGCCCGGGCGCTCGATTACGATCTGATGGTCGCGATGAACTCGCAGACCTATGATCGCGATATCAAGGAGGTCCGGCCGGGCGGGTACCTGCTGTACGATTCGTCGTGGCCTCTGGATCCCGACCTGCACCGCGAGGACATCACGTTCCTGGGCGTGCCGCTCGCCCAACTGTGCAACGAAAACTTCGACGATCCCCGCACGCGGATTCTGATGAAGAACATCGCGTATGCGGGCGCGATGGTGGCGGCGCTCGATATCGATATGGACGTGGTGAACGCGCTGCTGGACGAGAAATTCGCCGGCAAAAAAGCGTTGCGCGAGTCCAACCACAAGGCGCTTTTGCTGGGCTATCAATACGCCAAGGAACATTTCGAGTGCCCCCTGCCGTTCCGTCTGGAAAAGATGGACGCAAACCGGGACAAAATTCTCATCGACGGCAACACGGCTACGGCGCTCGGAGCGATCTACGCGGGATGCACGGTCGCGGCCTGGTATCCGATCACGCCGGCCACGTCGGTCATGGACGGATTCAAGGGATTCTGCGAGCAATACCGGAAAGATCCTGAAACCGGCAAGAACAACTACCTGATCATTCAGGCCGAGGATGAGCTGGCGGCTATCGGCATGGTGCTGGGCGCATCCTGGAACGGCGCGCGCGCATTCACTTCGACCGCCGGTCCCGGGCTGTCACTGATGAACGAGTTGATAGGATTCGGATATTACGCCGAGATTCCGGCGGTGATCGTCGATGTACAGCGCGTGGGTCCGTCGACGGGAATGCCGACGCGCACCCAACAGTCCGATCTGATGATGGCGGCCTACGCGTCGCATGGCGATACGCGGCACATTCTGCTGTTCCCGGCGAATCCGAATGAGTGTTTCCATTTCGCGGTCAAGGCGTTCGACCTGGCGGAGCGTTTCCAGACGCCGGTGATCATGCTGTCGGATCTGGATATCGGCATGAACGACTGGGTGGTGCCGAGGCTCACCTGGGACGATACATATAAGCCGGACCGCGGACGGGTATTCGACGCCGAGGATTTGGAAAAGAAGATCGGGAAGTTCCAGCGCTATAACCAGGAGGACGAAAACTTTGTGGCGGCGCGCACGCTGCCGGGCGTTAGCGAGAAGGGCGCATACTTCACACGCGGGTCGGGGCACAACAAGTTCGGCGGCTACACCGAAATTCCGGACGAGTACCAGGAAGTGATGGATCGCCTCAAGAAAAAGCACGCGGCGGCGGCGAAATTCATTCCGGAGCCCGAACTTGTCCCGCGCGAGGGCGCCAAGTTCGGCGTGATCGCCATGGGCGGCTGCGATCCGGCGGTCCGCGAGGCGCTGGATGTTCTCGACCGCCAGGGAACTCCCGCCGACTATCTGCGTGTGCGCGGATTCCCGTTCGGCGAAGTGGTGGAGCGATTTTTAGCCGAGCACGACTTCTGTTTCGTGGTGGAACAGAGCCGCGACGCGCAGCTTCGCTCGCTACTGACCCTTGAAACGTCCGTTCCAAAGGAGAAGCTACTAAGCGTTCTGGTGTACGGAGGATTCCCGCTGAGCCCCCGCCACGTAGTACAGGGAATCTTGAGTCAAATTTAGAAAGCGAAAACATAAACGACCATGCCGTCGATCGCAAAACCCATCGCCACGCACCCCACGCTGCAACGTAATGCCTTGGGGCTGACCATCCGCGATTATGAAGGGTCCATGTCCACGCTGTGCGCGGGCTGCGGGCACGATTCGATCACTGCGGCCATCACGCGTGCATTGTGGGAACTGGCGACGCCGCCGCATCGGATCGCCAAACTCAGCGGCATCGGATGTTCTTCGAAGACGCCCACCTATTTCGTTAGCGGCGCGCATGGATTCAACTCTGCGCACGGCCGCATGCCCGCGATCGCTACTGGCGCAAACGCTGCCAATCGAGATCTCACCTATATCGGTGTCTCCGGCGATGGCGATTCGCTCTCGATCGGCTTGGGGCAACTGTGCCATGCGATCCGACGCAACGTCCGGATGGTCTACGTGATCGAGAACAACGGCGTCTACGGACTCACCAAGGGGCAGTTCTCGGCTTCGTCCGATATAGGCTCGAAGAGCAAGCGCGGCGAGGCGAACCGGATGTCTCCTATCGATCCGGTGCGTTTGGCGCTGACTCTAGGCGTTAGCTTCGTCGCACGAAGCTTCTCTGGCGACAAGGAGCAGCTTGTACCGATTCTCAAGGCGGCGTTTTCGCATCGCGGCTTCGCGCTGATTGACGTAGTGTCGCCTTGCGTGACGTTTAACGATCACGAAGGCTCTACCAAGAGCTACAAACACACGCGCAAGCACACGCTGAAGGCTACCGAGGCCGACTTCGTCCCACCAGAAAAAGAGATTCTCGCGAATATTTCGACCAATGGTGCGACTGCCGTCACCATGCATGATGGCAGCGTGGTTCGGTTCAAAGCGGTGCCAAAGGATTACGATC
>DASYSG010000046.1:0-26458 GCA_036003585.1 Bryobacteraceae bacterium
TGGCACCGCCAGGAGGCTGGCATATTTCACGTCGTCAATTCCACACAAACGGATCTGCTGCGGCACCGCCACTTTCAGCTCGCTCAATGTCTTCATCAGGTTCGCAGCCGTGAAATCGTTCGCGCAAATAATCCCATCCGGCTTGAGGCTATCAATGAGTTTGCGAACGACATCCTTGCTCAGAGGATCGATGCGGCATACGAAATCGGGAGTCCAATCCGTAAGGGTGTTCAGCATTGCTTCCCGGTAGCCGGCGATCCGCGCATCTACCGTGGGCGCTGATCCAGGCCGAGCAACAAAGGCTATCCTCTTGCACCCAACGTCCAGCAGGTGTGAAGTAATTGCGTAACCTGCTCGACGGTTGTCGATCCCTACGAGATCATAACCGCTGCGGGCCGGGTACGCGACAATGTCGCGATCGAGGAGCACCACGGGGATTCCGGCGTTGCGAAATGCCTCAACGATGCTCTGGTTCACGGCGTCCTTGCCCGGCGTGAGCTCCAACGGAGCGAAGAATACGCCTGATACTTTTTTGGCAACAAATTGCCGGCAAAGTTCAGCGGATTGAGAGGCCTTGTGTTCAGCGTCTGGAAGCGACTTACCCCAAAGCAGTGCGTGGTGCCCGTCCGTTTCCTGCGCTTTAGACATCCCGCGACAGAGAGGTTCAAAGATTTCGGTTTGTCCCAGTTCCGGTATGAGGAGACCAAAGGTATAGCTGCTGCTGATCTCAGGCCGGACATAACTGCCCGAACCCGCACGTCGATCAATGATTCCCGCAAGCTGAAGCTCGCGGAGTGCCCGGTTCACAGTCATTCGAGAGGCACTGAACGTTTTACTTAGATCCGCTTCGCTTGGAAGGCGCTGCCCCGTTTCATACTGACCCGAGGCGATAGCTTCTTTGAGGGTCTGGTAAATCTCTTGATGTTTGGAGGTTACTTTCTTTTTCGGCGCCATGGCTTAAGGTAAATATATACGTCAACGCTGTTCTTAGAGAAGATTCGTGCTCATACGCTCGGGCGTAGCGACCCGCTAGAGCATCCTAACCTCAGCTTTGTATAGTCAGATTATCAAAAGGCAGCGCAACTTAAGCGACGCGACGCCTGATGCACGCAGGCCGTCAGAGGGTTGAGCCGGGATCGAGAAAGTGAGGCGTAACTCATTGAACAGCCATCGGGGAAATTTTCAATTTGACAGAAGGCCTTAGGTTTGATGACAATTTTGGAGTAGTGGAAGATTCCAATCTGTATAATCAGGTGGGTGCACGGATTGGTCCCGGAGAACGCGTGCTGGCTCTTGGGGAGGTGCTTTGGGATGTGTTCCACGATTCAACCCGGCTGGGAGGAGCGCCCCTAAATTTCACCGTGAACGTAAGCCGGATGGGGCATGAAGCGATCCTCATCAGTGCCCTGGGAGATGATGCGCCGGGCAGGTCGGCTAAAGAAACGATCGAGGCTTTTGGCTTAGACACTCGGTTCATTAGGACAACGCCGCAGTTTCCGACCGGGAGCGCGCTCGTCCAAACCGGACCAAACGGGCAAACTGCATTTCGAATACAACGGCCCGCGGCGTACGACGCGGTGCACCTCTCCCAAGACGATCTGCGGTGGTTAGCCGCCTGGACACCTGGCTGGTTCTATTACGGGACACTATTTTCCTCGACCGACTCTTCACGGAAATTACTGCACGAGCTGGTCGGCCTTCTTCCCAACGCGATAAGGTTCTACGACATCAACCTCCGGGCGGAATCCTATAGCGAAGGGCAGGTGAGGGAACTGCTGGGCTTGGCGAACGTCGTCAAACTCAACGAAACCGAGATGGAGCTGGCGGCAGAGTTTGCGCAACTGCCGCGAACCAGCATCGAAGCTTTCTGCCGTGGCGGCAGCGCAAAATACGGCTGGACGGCGGCCTGCGTAACTCTGGGCGCGCAGGGATGTGGCGTTTGGAGCGGCGGAAACTACGCTGAGGCCGAGGGATGCCCAGTCGAAGTGGTGGATACCGTGGGCGCGGGGGACGGTTTTGCCGCGGCGTTTCTGCACGGACTGTCCAGGCAATGGCCACCGGATCAGATTGCTGAATTCGCTAATCGGATCGGTGCGGGGATTTCGAGCTCTCCCGGAGCCATTCCCGATTGGGATTGGAGTCGGATGTTGGCGGAAGCTCCGTAGCACCGGCTCCTGCCGCGGCACTTAGGACTGAGGCTTTTAAACGGCACGGAGAGTTGATGATTACGCGACGCGGTTTCGTGCAGGCTGCTTCGGTGGCAGGGGCTCTTAGTGCCACCCTTCGTGCGGCCGGCAGCGACCCTGACCAGGTCAAGGCTACGGATTCGGTCCTGGCCGCGATTCCGCTTGCGAGATCGGATCCAGACAGGCCCACCTATCATTTCCATCCGCCTGCGCAATGGACCAACGATCCGAACGGAACCATCTTTTACAAGGGTTGGCACCACCTGTTCTACCAGTTGAATCCGTTCGCAGCGAGGCTGGGAAGCCAGCATTGGGGCCATGCGCGCAGCCGGGACTTGGTCAACTGGGAGCATCTGCCCATCGCCATTTGGCCTTCGGCGGATAAAGGAGAAAGAGCGATCTTCTCCGGAGGGGCCGCATTTGCGAGCGACGGCCGGCCAAGAATCCTTTACACCAGCATCGGTCACCCTCAGCCGGAGCAGTGGTTGGCGATACCCCAGGACGATGACCTTCTCTACTGGACCAAATTCCCCGGCAATCCGGTACTCAGCCAGTCCGCTCATATCGCCGGCGCGATCAACCAATGGCGAGACCCTTTCCTGTTCCGGGAAGGGGGTGTTACGTACATGGTGTGTGGAGGCGGGAGCGCGGCGGGGAGAGCCCAGGTGCAGCTATATCGCGCGGTCAACGAGGATCTGACTTCCTGGAAACACCTCGGCGCGGTTTTCCAAAGCCTGGATCGCGAGTTCCGTAACTTCGAGTGCCCCAACCTTTTCAAGCTGGATGGCAAGTGGGTGCTGATCGTGTCTCCCAACCGTCAGTGCGAGTACTGGGTAGGAGATTTGGATGTCGGGAGCGTGCGATTTACACCCGAGACCCATGGCGTCCTGGATGCGGGCAACGCCTACGCCAGCAATATTTCGGTCGACGACCAGGGCCGCACCATTCTGTGGATGTGGGGTCGGACGAACACGCCCCAGGGGAAAGGTTGGGGCAGCGTCCTCACCCTGCCGCGGATACTATCCATAGGCCCGGACGGCTACCTCCGCCAGCAGCCTGCGCCGGAGTTTGCAATGCTGCGCGGCGCGGTCAACACGTTTCCGGCGAGCGCGCTGGACAAGCCGATTGTGATCGAGGGAGTGTCGGGCGACGCGCTCGAAATCGAAGCGGAATTCAGCGGCGGCGGCACCTATGGACTGGATCTACGGCGATCGGCTGAAGGCAAGCCAAACGTGACGGTCTCGATTCAGCGCGGAACGCTCTCCGTGGGAAACGTCAGCGCCTACATTGGAAATGCGAACCGTTACCGCCTCCGCGTGTTCCTCGATAAGTGCTGCGTCGAGGCATACGTGAACGATGGCTTGGCGGCCATCTATAATCCATTCGAGGCGAACCGGGCCGACCAGGGCATTGCCGTGTTCGGCCAAGCTCAGCCGGCTGGCGGACGCGGCGGCGCAGCGCCTCCAGCTCAACTGCCGCGGCTGGAAGCGCTCAAAGTTTGGCCCATGAAGGCGGCCACCTTCAACCTCGACCGGTTCCACGTTTGAAGCGGCCACTCGTGAGCGTCTGTAACGAGAGACTTCTATGAGCGCAGCCTCGAACTATCCACGAACCGCGCATCGGATGAACTCTTATCTGATTCGCAGCGCCTTGGTGGCAGCGCTCGGAGGGTTGTTGTTCGGATTCGACACGGCGGTCATCGCCGGCACCACTCGCGCCCTTACGGAAACCTATTCGCTATCGCCAGCTGCGCTGGGATTCACGGTCGCAAGCGCCCTATGGGGGACCGTCCTAGGGTCGCTGTTCGCGGGACCGCCGAGCGATCGCTATGGACGCATCGCTTGCCTGCGCGCGTTGGGGATTCTGTACGTGATCTCGGCCGCCGGATGCGCCTTCGCTTGGAGTTGGACCAGCCTGGTGGTCTTCCGCGTAATCGGCGGACTTGCGATCGGCGGCTCCTCGGTGATCGCACCCATGTATATCGCCGAGATTGCGCCCGCCGCGAAGCGTGGGCGGCTGGTGGGATTTTTCCAGCTCAACGTCGTTTTCGGAATCGTGCTCGCCTACATTTCCAACTACTTAGTGGCGCAGGCCGACTTCGGCGCCAATGAATGGCGCTGGAAATTCGGTGTCGCGGCGCTCCCCGCCGCAGCGTTCTTTCTGGCTCTGTTTGGCATTCCTGAGAGCCCGCGTTGGCTGGTAAAGGCAGGCCATCCGGAACAGGCTCAAGACGTCCTCACTCGCATTGGTGAGCCGGACGTGCATCGCGGACTTCGGGAAATCAAGGAAACCGTCGATGCCGAGCGTGGGCAGAAGAGGACGCCGCTTTTTCAGCGCCGCTTTCGCAAGCCGATCGTTCTGGCGATTACCATTGGCATGTTCAACCAGCTCGCGGGGATCAACGCCATTCTATATTATCTAAACGATATTTTTGAGCGCGCAGGCTTCAGTAAGGTCTCGAGCGATATGCAGGCGGTTGCCATCGGGCTTACCAACTTGGTTTTCACGATCTTCGGAATGTCCATCATCGATAAGGTCGGGCGCAAGAACCTGTTGCTGACGGGAGCCGTGGGCACAGGAACCTGCCTGGCGGGCGTGGCGTGGATCTTCGCCAGCGGCCAGCACGGAGAGTATCTGTTGTGGTTGCTGGTCGCCTACATCGCTTTCTTCGCGTTCTCGCAGGGCGCGGTTATCTGGGTCTACGTAAGTGAGGTGTTCCCGAACCTGGTGCGCGCCAAAGGCCAGAGCTTGGGCAGTTTCACTCACTGGATCATGAACGCACTGATTTCCGGGATCTTCCCGATTATGGCCAAGACCTCAGGCGCCCGGCCCTTCGTGTTCTTCGCCGTCATGATGGCGCTGCAGTTCGTCGTGGTTCTCACGATTTACCCTGAGACGAAAGGCGTCAGCTTGGAGAATATGGAGGCGCACACTGCAAAATAGAGGGCTGCCGACTCTGTTCGGAACGAAGGGCCGGATTGACCTCGAGGTACCGGTCAACGCTCCGCTGGACACGCGCAACGCGCATCTCTCTCAACGATTGCGTGGAGAAAAGGCGGCATGCAATCAGTACACCATCCAGGGTGAGCTATTTTCGCGCGCGACCCTGGAGAGCACAAACGTGTATAGACTACTTAAGCGATTCAAACTTATCTGGCCGCGTTTATCACAGGCTTTTTGGCGATCGCGTCCCTAGTATGCGCTCAAGGGCACACGACCGTACCAGGTCCCGAGGAACCCGGAGCGGTTGTCGCCCCATACAATGTGGACAAATTCACCGTCTACGTCCAGGGAGGAAAGATCGTCGCCAAACATGAAGTTGCCACGGTCCGGCTTGGTCGGAGGCGAAACCGCGTGGCTGACCCGCACGGTCTTGAAGGTCCGTCCGCCGTCGCGGGACGCGGCGGACCAAACGTCATAAGTCCGATCCGCGTAGATGGCTTTCCACATGAGGGCCAAAACTCCCTGGGCAGAATACTTCATCGCCCGGTGATTGAAATTCGCGCCCGCAGGCAATTGGGCGGCAATTACCGGCGGTAGCCACGACTGGCCGCCGTCCTCCGTTAACGAAACCATAAGTTTATCGCCGCTCTGCCGCGCGATCGCGTAGCGGCCTTCCTTGGTCTGATCCGCTGACAGCATGACCCCGCCTCCGGGTCCGCCGCCGCGGCCCCCGCGGCCTGCTGCCGGCTCGGCAGGCAACTCCGGCACAAGGCGGTAGCTAAATGTCTTGCCATCGTCCCGGCTGGTGCCAAATACCGTGCAGGGGCACTGGGCGTTCAGATCCGCCGGCACCTTGGTTGAGGGGTAGGCCACCGCGAGGAAACCATGAGCCGCGCTGAAGCCTCCCCGGCCGCCGGGATAGGCGTCGGAGTCCATCGCGTAGATCACACCCCAGTGTCTGCCCTGATCGTGAGAAGCCCGAATAAAAGTTCGCGTGCGAGAGACCGCTGCGCTGGGATAACCGGTGTAACCCTTGCTCGGAAGGCTCGGATCAAGCTTGCGACTCGGGAGTGTAGCCGGATCCACGGTGTACGCCGGTCCGGTTCCGGTAACGTAAATAGTTCCCGTTTGCGCATCCGCGGCGAAAAATGGCCGGTCCCAGGGAGAGGCTTGTTCAAATACCGGCCGAAGTCCCGGCGCGTAGAGAGCGGGAGAGTGGTCGGGATGAACCCATACCGGGGAACTCCACGTCTTTCCCTTGTCCGTGGACCACTCGATGGCCGAGCCGCCATGATAGTCGGCCGCTTCCCCGTTGGGCGCCCATCCCCCTTCGTAATCCGCGCTCCCCAGGTTCAGGTAGGCCAGGCAGCCCATGTAGAGCGTCCCATCCGGCCCCGCTCCGTCGAAGGAATCACTGCATCGATTCTTGGACAGCGTCTTGCGGAGGTTATCCTCGTTAAACTCCCAGGTCTTTCCGCCGTCGTGCGTCACTGCGATATCGGTGAGCGATCCGTTCGGCGTGGACAACTCCTTGATGCGCAGCGCGGTCGCGCCCGGGTTGCCGCGCGGTAGCGGCGTTTCTCCGCTCGGCAAGCGGTTCAGGGTGCCCATGGCGACTACGATGATATTGTCAGAGTCTTTCGGATTCACGAATATGATCGGCTCGCCGGCGCCGCGATTGGGGCTTCCCAACAGCAGGTACTCTTCGGACTTCGGCGATTCCGTCGTCGGAGAAACCGGGGTTTGTGAAACGAGCACTGAGGCGGTTAGCGCCACCAGGCCAAGGACGACGGAGAGCCCCATGCGATTCAGAATCATGACTGTTTACTCCTTTCCCAGCGCCTGCGCGATGGCCCTCTCCGCAATGGGCGCCATGATGGCGTAGCCCGCGGGAGTCGGATGAATGCCGTCCAGGCTAAGACCTTCCTTCATCCCATGCTTCTCGTCCGACAGCGGCGTAAAGTAATCCGCATAAACGCAGCCGGCCTTCACGCAATATTTCTGCATCCAGGAATTCAGGGCCACTACTTTCTCCGCAGGCTCTAGACCCCGCTTCCAGGGATAGTCGTAAGCAGGCGTCACCGACGCGAGAACAACTTTGATTCCGTTGGAGACCGCAATCTGCGCCATGGACTTCAAATTATCCTCGATCATCTCTAGCGTAGATGGACCGGTGTTGCCGGCGATGTCATTGGTGCCGGCATTGATGACCACTACTTTCGGTTTTAAAGCGACGACATCCTGCTGAAAACGGATCAGCATTTGGGGCGTGGTCTGGCCGCCGATGCCGCGTCCGATGTAGCCCTTACTGGCGAAGAACTTGCCGGGATCCCGATCCCACAGCTCGGTTATGGAATCGCCCATGAACACAACACGCGCCTCGCTAGCGGAGGGCGCGGGCAAATTGCGGTTGGCATCGCGATAACGTGCCAGATTGGGAAAATCCTGCTGAGCACGTCCGTTTCCCCTGCCCACAGCAGGTTGCTGGACTGGTTGCGAGGGCGGTTGCGCCGGGGTCAATATGGACCCGGTTGGCCCAGAAGGGGTTTGCGCCTGAGCAAGCGCGGAGAAAATCAGGACCACGGCGGCTGTAAAAACGGTTCGCTTCATTGCTATTTCCTTATCTTTCTGATTAATGCGCGCCGGCGCGGAACAGCAAGGGCGCGGATTCATTCAAGTTGTTACGCCAAACGCTCCAAACATGCGCCCCCTCAGTCTCCCGGTAAGTGTTCTTTACGCCACCGTCCCTTAGAGCCTTGGCGAGTTGTTGATCCGGGCCGAAGAGGAAATCCTGTCTTCCCACCGAAATCCAGAGCAGGTGGAATTTCGCATTCGCAGCCGCTGGATTTGCAAGGACCGACTGGACCGTTTCGTCGATATTGAGAAACTGGCCTCCAATGGCCGCGCTGAATCCCAGTACGTAGTGGAACAGCTCCGGGTGGGTCAAACCGATGGAGAGCGCCTGGCCGCCGCCCATGGACAAGCCCGCAATCGCCCGATTGTCGGCATTTGCAACCACGCGGTAGTTCTGCTCCACCAGCGGGACCACCTCTTCCAACAGGTCCTTCGGGAAGCGGGGGGAAAACATCCCGGATTCCCCCTGGATCCTCACCAGGGGACCGACGCTGGGAGCCTGCAGCGCGTGGCCTTGCGGCATAACCACAATCATGGGCCGAGCCTTTCGATCCGCGATCAGGTTATCCAGGATGACGTTGGCGCGGCCGTTCATGACCCAGCCATTAAAGGCCTCGCCGTTGCCGTGGAGCAGGTACAGCACCGGGTATTTCGCCCTACTCTTATCGTAGTTCGGCGGCGTATAGATCCAGACCGTACGCGTTACACCAAACGTCTTAGATTCGTACTCCACCATGCGCACGTCTCCGTGGGTGACCGGGCGCGAATCGTAGAAGGATGGCGATTCGCCGGGAACCTCCACGAAGCTGGACATGGCGAAGCCCGGCGGAACGGGCTTTACAGCCGGATTGGAAGGGTCGGTAACATCCACGCCGTGCACCCGAAAATTGTAGATCCAAATCTCGGGGGGAACGGGGCCGATAGTGACGGTCCACAGACCGGCCTCATCCTTCGCCATCGCCTGCGGGCCCTTGCCTTGCAAGATTTCGCCGACGAGCTGCACTTGAGTGGCCTGCGGTGCTCGGAAACGGAACGTTACGGTCCGGTCGGGATGGACTTCAGGCGAAACCAGCGCGGTGACGGGCGTGGCCGCGCCCCCACCTCTTCCACCCCGGCCCACCGGCTGTGCCGCCGCTGGCGCAGCTGTTTGGGCACCCGCGGCTCCTGCAAAGAACAAAGTCGCGAGCGCCAGCGGCAGCATGAAGTTTCGACAGGTCGTCATAGACTTCTCTCCGTCTTGTCACTTCCTGAAAACCGTAAGGTCTATAGCGTCGGCCATGGCCTGATTCCCGGCATCGTTCAGGTGAATATGATCGCCCGAGTCGAACGCCACTCGCAATCGCAGCGGATGTTCCGGATCGCGAACCGCGGCGTCAAAGTCCACTACGGCGTCGAAGGCATGGCTGGTACGAATCCATTGATTCACGGCGGTACGCATCGCCTGCATATGCTCAGTAACCTGACGCTGGCCTTCCGCGGGCGTCACGGTTGCGCCGATCACGCGAATGCCTTGGGTGTGGGCCCGGGCAATGAGTTGACGGTAGCCCGCGATCAGGTCATCCCCGGTGACCGGGTCGGCGGAATCGACCTGGCCATGGCGGACTATATCGTTGATCGCCTCCAGCAAGATCATCCACTTCACGCCAGATCGGCTGAGCACATCGCGGTCGAACCGGGCGAGCGCGCTTACGCCGGCATCATCCCGGAGCACCTGATTGCCCTGCACTCCCTGATTAACCACGCCAATGTGGGAGGTGGCTTTGTTCGCAGCCAACTTCCGGGCCAAAACCGCGGTCCAATTCAGGTTCCCCTCCAGTGTGGTGCCTTGGCCATCGGTAATCGAATCTCCGAGGGCAACGATGGAAAAGGTGTTGGGAGCCGCGGTTACGTCCACGGCGGAAAGCCACAAATAGGCGCGCGTCGTGGCCGGCTCGGGCATAACTTCCCGAGCCGTCGTGTCGCCTTTGGAAATGTATGCTGTATGCAAGGCCAAGTTGTGGTTCGTCGGCGGTCCGGTATCTTTCGGGACGTACAGGGAGACCGCCAAGTCGGACAGTGGCGCGACCTCCAGGTCCACGGGATCGCTCAGCATCAAGACTCCGCGCCGGATCGTACAACCGGGTTGGCCGCTGAATGTAAGCTTCCGGTCGGTTCCCGGGACAATGGCCGAGTCCTTGGCGCGGACGGCGATGTGCGCCGAGCCGATCAATAGATCGGAAGCCGCGGCTGCATTGGAAAGCTCGACGCGAATGCGGCGTCCCCCGATGCTGGTGTGAACGACCATGCGAATGGTCTGGTCATTTAAGGAGGACGGAACAGGCGGCTGACCACCGCGTCCCGCTCCCACTGGGAGACCCGGGGGCGGCGGCGTGGGCTGCGCTTGCGGGATCTGTGCCGGGGGCGGAGGACCTCCGCGGCCGATTGTGGATGTTGCGGCTAACGGTTGCGAGGTGGCCCATGTTGCCACCCAATGCTCCACCGGGGCGACTCGAGTCTGGGCGGAGGAAATCGACCCGACCGCCAGGACCAAAAGATGGATGATTCTAGGTTTTATCCGCACATCTGTTCAGAGATCACTTTCTAAGAATCGTCAGGTCGAAGGCATCGGCCATCGCATGATTGCCAGCATCATTGGGATGGATGTGATCGCCCGGATCGAAGTCTGCTCGAATTCGAGCGGGGCGCTGCGGATCGCGGACCACGGCATCGAAGTCCACGACAGCGTCAAAAGCCTTACTCGTGCGGATCCATTGATTGACCGATGTTCGGATCTCCTCGCCCCTTTCAGAAGCGGTGGGTACGCCTTCCTCCGGCATAATGGTCGCGCCGATCACTCTGATCCCATAGGTGTGCGCGCGCTCAATGAGCTGGCGGTAACCGGCGATCAACTCCTCGCTGGTGAGGGCCTCGGCTCCTGGGTTTCGGCCCCGAATATTGATGTCGTTGATCCCCTCCAGCAGTATCATCCACTTCACGCCCGGACGGCTCAGCACGTCACGGTCGAAGCGGGCCAGCGCGCTAATTCCGGCGCCGTCGCGCAGGACCTGATTACCCGAGATGCCCTGGTTGAGCACGGCGATATGCGCCGTCGCCTTGTTGGCGGCCAATCGCTTCGCCAAAAGCGCCGGCCACGCGAGGTTCGCGTCCCGCGTGGTCGCATAGCCGTCGGTAATTGAATCTCCGTAAGCAACAATCGCGAAGGCTTTCGGCTCGGCGACAACGTCCACGCTGGAGAGCCAAAAGTAGGCGGTGGTTGTGCTGGGCTCTGGCATGACGACCAGTCCCGTCGTGTCGCCTTTGGAAATATAGGCGGTGTGCAGGCCTACTGGGTGGTTTGTCGGCTGCCCGGTATCCTTCGGCAGGTAAATGGAAACAGCGAGGTCGGACATGGGCGCTACTTCCAGATCCACCGGGTCGCTGAACATCAGGACTCCGGGCTGAATCGTGCAGCCCGGCTTTCCTCCAAACGTCAGCACGCGGTCGGTGGCCGGAATGATTTCCGATTCCTTCGACCGGGCGGCTATGTGGGCTGAGCCGATCGTCAGTTCGCTGGCGCCAAATGCAACGGAAAGCTGCATACGCACTCGATGCCCGCCGAGGCTGGTGTGAACGACCATGCGCACGGTCTGGTCATTGAGCGAAGGTGGAATGATCCCTTGCGGATTGTTCCCGCGGCCTGGCCCCGGTCCATTTTGCGGCGGAGGCGCCGGCGGAGGCCCTAGCTGCGGCGCAGCACCCGCGCGTCTCCCGCCCCGTCCACTGCCTGGGGCTAGTGATTGCGCTGTCGCCCACGTCGAAACCCAATGCTCCGCGGATGGGATATTCAGGCTTTGCGCCAGCATTCCTGACTGCACGAGCGCGGTCCCGATGAGAAAGATGCGTAGTATCTGCGGTGCGGGTCGGTCTTGCTTCATTCGGATGAACCTGTATTGACAGCTTTAGGTCTTTTCTTGCAGATACGTATGGAATATAGCGTCCGCGGATTTCGTATGTCAAGGCGATTGTCCCAGCCCTTCTCCTCCGCGCGTGCCTTATTGGTTTCGGGGCTTAGCAGAGAACGGATTGACAGCTCTATTATGTCGTGGCACATGATCTCACCGCGAAATACCGCGTCACGAAAAAGGACGGCGACAGCCAGATCTCGTTCGCGCCCGTGCAGCGGGTCGACCAGTTGGATACCGGCGAGGTGACCGAACTCCGGGACTTCAATATCAATTTGAACGACAAGCTCCGGCAGGACTTGGGCGACATGAACGTCGGCGACGAAAAAGAATTCTCGATGGTGGTGAACTTCCTAACTGGAGACCATCTGGCTGGGCACCCGCCGACGGGTGTAACTGGCTAGGCCGTCCGCCTTACTAGCGCGCACCGTTCTGCGAATTCTTGTACCGAAGATAAAGATAGTCCGTGCCCTGCTTTACGCTCAAAAGCTTCAGCCAAGGTGCCGTTTGCGGAAGGAACGCTGCGCCGGCGATTAGGCCTGGGCGTTGTCGTTTTGCGTCCCGGCCTGCAAACTGCGGAGCCACGGTTAGAAAGAGTTCGTCGACGCAGTCGTGGACTACAAAGTCTCCGAATAGGGCCGGACCTCCTTCGTGGAGCAGGATCTCCACGCCGAACTCATCGCGGAGAAGCTTCAGAATTAAGGCAGGAGCGATTCTGCCTTCCTCATCTTTTATTGCCCTGACTTCGGCCGACGTTAGCGCCACCGCGTTCTTCGCGAGCAGTTCCGCACCTTTGGGCGAAGTAACGATGAGTGTCCTCACTTCAGCGGTGCGGAATACAGCCTTTTGGAGGTCAACGGCGCCACTGCCGCTCACAATCACATTTAGAGGGGGCACTCGCTTGTTAAGCACCCTTTGGCGATATCGCGCATAATGCTCGCTCGCCTCTGGATAAACTTGTTCCGCCAACCATAGGTATCCGGGAGGAACTTCTCGAAGCGTCCCGGATCCCACGATTACCGCATCCACGGAGGCCCGCAGCAGGCCCATGATGAAGCGATCCGCCTCATTGAACCCGCTGATATCGCCGCCGCCAGACTTTCCAGGAATTTCGAAACTGACTACTCCGTCGAGTGTGCTTGCGAAGTTGCCAATTACGTAGGGCCGATCGTCAAGCGCCGCGAATCGCAGATCTCCGCCGTAGAGAATCTTCAATTCCTCCGGTAGGACGATTTGGTCCCGCGCTCCGCTCAGATCGAGAAGCGTGTTGATCTGTTCCATAATCGAGGCCCAACTCAGCTTCCTTCTGCCGAGAGGTGTTCATCGTGGCTTAGCTCTGACTGTAGGCTCCGGAATGGACCCCGCACGACACGGGGGCTACGTCGATCTTCTTCAGCTTGCCGTCCGCCATTTAGAAGCTCGCTGATCGAGTTGCCATTTTGGGGTCTCTTCAGGCTACCAGTCCCCGACTCCCGCCACCGGCAACGGGTAGTGCGCTAATTCTGCGTTGAAGCATTCGGTAGTGTCCCGCGCCCCGGCCAAGGCTCCCCGGCCTCAATCCTTTTTTTGAAAACCTCGATGCAGTTGCGCAGTTTCGCAACCCGCCTCCGGCTTCTCGCTTTTGCGATCTCCTTCTGGGCGTCTCGTATGGCCTCCGCCCACAACTCCGAGCTGCTCATGTGTAAATCAGTACTTGACTGTGTGTAAGTCTTCATTTATACTTCCTCTATGGCGCGGATCAAGTCGATCACCCACGAAATCGGCCCCAACAATCGTTACCGGATGGCCCTGGCGGACGCTGCGCGGGAAGCGGCGGATTTGCGGACCAGATTGGATAGCTTGAGAACTGAAGAAGGGAACATCGAACAACGGTTGAAGCTGCTGGACGAGACGATAGGCGTTCTGGAGCCACTGTGTTCTAACGAAGAAGGCGAAACTAGCCCCGGATTGACGGAAGCGTGTTTTAACGTGCTGGAAATAGACGGACGGTCCGTGCCCCAGATCAGGAAGGATCTGGCGGATCTCGGTGTGCGGATGTCCGCCTACAAGAATCCTCTGGCTGTTTTGCACACGACCCTGAATCGCATGGTTGTATCGGGACAAGCAGAGAGGGTCGATGGCAAGCCCGCTCGGTTCAAGATTGCAGCGAAGTATGTGAATTCGCTGCCTGGGAAGGCGAGGTACGTAGAGTCGCCTGCCGTAAGAAAGTAAACCCCGACGGTAGCTAGTAACTACCGCCGGGATTAAATCAGCACGCGGGGTAAGCCGCAATGCCGACAGCAACTCCATTATCGGCTTGCTCCGCAGGAGACGCAAGCCGTGACCTGCCACAACTGCCGTACCGAGTGCCGCAAGTTCGGGAAGCACCGCAACGGGCTTCCGCGCTATCAGTGCCGCCAATGCCGCAAGACGTTCACGGAAGCGCACAGTGACGCCCTGGAGGGCATGTACCTGCCCATAGAGAAGGCCGAAATGGTTCTCCGGCTCTTGCTCGAAGGCAACAGCGTATCCAGTGTCGAGCGCACGACTGATGTTCACCACACAACGATCCTCAAGCTGCTGGCCCTGGCTGGTGAGAAGTGCGAGCGGATCATGGCCGAGAAGATCCGCAATGTTGAAGTGCGCGACGTGGAAGCTGATGAAGTTTGGGCCTACATCGGCAAGAAGCAAAAGCGCGTTCGCCCCGAGGACGATCAGAACCTTGGCGACTGCTATACCTTCGTTGCTATCGAACGGCATTCCAAGCTGGTACTGAATATTACGATGGGTAAGCGCGATCAGCAGACCACGAACGTTTTCGTAGAAGGCATCCGGCAAGCCACGGCCCGCAAACGATTCCAGATCACCACGGACGGCTTTGCCCCTTACCGTTATGCGATCCCGGACACGTTGGGCGACCGTTGCGATTTTGCCATGCTCATCAAGGTCTATCGGGCCGCCAGTGAAGGCGAAGGCCGGTATAGTCCCGCCGAAGTCCAATCGGTGGAAGTGGTCCCAGTCATGGGTCAACCTGACCCCGAACGCATTTGCACTTCGATAGTGGAACGCAGCAATCTCTCGCTTCGCATGGGCCTTCGCCGGTTTACACGCCTCACCAATGGCTTCAGCAAGAAGTGGGAGAACCACTGGGCAGCCACGTCCCTCTGGTATTGCTGGTATAACTTTGGGCGCGTCCACAAGTCGCTTCGTACAACCCCCGCGATGGCTGCCGGAATCGCCGATCACGTTTGGAGCGTGCGCGAACTTCTGGAGGCAGCGTGATCCGATGGCTGCCGTCTCTCGCTCGACCCCCGCCAATCCGATCAACGCAGATTTAGCGCAGTACCCGGCAACGCATCCATCCCATCCAACCTCGGAGTTTCATCGCGCCTCCTTCAGCACTCCCTACCCTGCGTGTAGCTCCGTCCGCTGGCTCACCGCGTCACCGTCGCCCTTTTTCAACCCGCCAAAAACGAATGTGGAGACCAGCGTCATCCCGCCAAGCCCGAAGAACGCCCTGTGGACGCCCTGGATGAATTGCGCGGGATTCGACCGATAGTGATCGGGAATAAAGAAAACGGTCACCAGCGACGCCGCAGCCACACCGAAACTGATGGCCATCTGCTGCATCGTGCTCGCAATGGAGCTCGCACCACTCTCCTGTTCCTTACTGATATCGGCATAGACCAGAGTGTTCATGCTCGTATATCGCAGCGAGGTGAAGAAGCCGTAACAGAACACTTCCGCCACGATCAGCCACACTGGCGTTTCCTTGCCGATGGTCGCAAACAGCAGGATGAGCAGACCAATGATTAACGTGTTCGAGATCCGCACGGCGCGGTATCGCTCACGAGCGGATCATCGTCAACAGCATCTTGAATCTACTGAGGGCCTTCAGGGAGTGGGATTGGTTTGCGGGAATTAGAACCGCTTCGCCTGCGGTTGTTCTTAGTGGCTTGCCAGAGACAGTAATTTCCGCTTCGCCCTCCAGCAGCAGCACTAAGGCGTCGAACGCAGCCGTATGCTCACTTAAGCCTTGGCCCTCATCGAAAGCGAACAGCGTAACAGTTCCCGTCGCCCGTTTGACGATCGTTCTGCTGACAACAGACCCGTCCTGGTAATTCACAAGACCTATCAGGCGGACGACTTCCGCGATCGGCATTTCGCCCTTATTCTGTACCTGCTGCGAACTCATTTTAGGCCACCTCCCACCGGCGCCAATGCCCGCCTGACGTGAACACTACGATCAGTTGAGGTATCACGGGCCACCTTGGTCCAGGCATCCCGCCTCATCAAGGCTCTTGAGAAGCAAGTGTAGAAAGATAAGACCACCATACCCCTTCCACTTCTTCAGAACTTGCTGCACACGTTCGTAATCGAGTTTGCTCCTTAGGCGCAGCCAACGTTCTAGGTTGTTTCGGGCGCCAACGTCATCACCGGGAAATATACTGGTTCTTCCCAAACCACGCAGCAGCACATATTCTGCCGTCCAGCGTCCTACTCCGGGTATTGCGACGAGGCGCTCGAAGCATTCTTTATTGTCCAACTGAGTGAGCTCTTCCAAATCGAGTCGTCCCTCGACGATTGCCAGTGCCACTCCAATCATCGATCGAGCTTTGTTGCCGCTGTACCCCAGCGGTCGAAGATCTGCCGGCTGCAGGTGGGCTAAATCTTCCGGACGAGGGAAAGCGTGCATATCCGGGCTAAAGTTCAGACCGAAGCGTTCGGAAAGGCGATTGAGAAAAACAATCCCGACCGTCAGACTCAGCTGCTGACAGGTAATTCCGTTTACGAGACATTCAAAAACGCTCGCAAAACGCGGAGGCTTTAGCCCGCGAAATCGTTCCACCAACTGGTCCAGGCGGGCATGCCGTGAGGCGAACTGGTAAAACTCAGAAAGGTCCACGTCGATCCCCAGCAGCCGCTTCAATGCAACTGTGACGACCGGCTCAACCGCAGGAGAAAGATTGTCTCCCGCTACTGTGACGTCCAGGATCATCGCATTCTGAGTCACCGCAACGAGGACAGGTTTGTCACCGACTGCCAGGACTCGGCGATACGTCTCGCCGTTCCAAACATCTACAGCATTCATGGCGCGACGCCGCAAGGCCCACGCCGTCGCATCCAGCCTGAAGGGCATCCGCGGACGTAGGGAAAAACAAATCACATCATGATCCAACAAAAACGTATTCGAACGACATGGAAGTCGGCGGGTTACCGCGCGGCACGAATAAGACGTGTTGAAGAGTGTGGTGTTTCAGCACAATTGGTCTTGGCCCAGTGCATCCTTCGGTACATTGCTCGTAGGTATCCGCAACCGGCCGAGCCGAAGCAAACCAGCCGTTGCGGCGAGTTCGAGGCCAACTGTAACTATAGTGCAAATCTGATCGCCGAGGCGTCGCACCAAACCCTTTTGACACACTTTTGACGTTTCCTGCTCTACACTCGTCTTAGGATGTGAACTCAGACGCCCGTGTCGACGATATCGACGTTGAGGTACATGAGCGCTCTCGAGGTCGTCGACAATCTGCGTAGACTTCGGCAAGGGAGTCACGGGAGTTTGCGTAAAGATTACCCGGACGACAGCACAGAAGGTGCGGTTAGAATATGCGCAACCAACAAACAAATACTTTGCGGCCAAATGGCGCTTCACGATACGAGGCTCGAAATGATCAAAATAAAGCGAGCATATGACCCCGTCGCTTCTAACGATGGTACGCGCTTTCTTGTGGAGAGGCGTTGGCCTCGGGGCGTGAAGAAAACTGCTCTGCACGTGCTCGCATGGCGGAAGGATGTTGTTCCCAACACCACCTTGCGTCACTGGTTTGGCGATAACCCCAAGAAGTGGAGCGAATTCCGGCGGCGGTACTTTCGCGAATTGGGCGTGCATGCTGAAGTCTTAGACCCCACTCTCAAGCTCGCACGGCGCAGCCGCGTGTGACCCTGGAGGCAATGTGAATGCACGGCGGACAGTGTATTGAAAAGAGGGACAACTATGAGTACTGCTGAAACGTGGCCGAGTTTTACCGCCAAACTGAAGCGCCGGGAAGAGATCGCGGAGCGCACGATGGCGTTCCACTTCGAAAAACCAGTAGGGTGGGCGTTCAAAGCAGGCCAGTTTATCGACATGACTTTGCTTAATCCTTCCCAGACCGATCCTGAGGGCAATAAGCGAGGCTTTTCGATCGCGAGCGCCCCTCAGGAAGAAACCCTGATGGTGGCCACCCGCTTGCGCGATACGGCTTTCAAGCGGGTGTTAAGGGACATGCCCCTCGAAACCGTAGTGAAGATCGAAGGACCGTTCGGCAACCTGACGCTCCATAACAATGCCAAACGAACTGCGGTACTGTTGTCAGGCGGTATCGGCATTACGCCGTTCCGAAGCATTCTGTTCCGTGCGGCAAAAGAGAAACTTCCTCATCGGATCTTTCTCTTCTATTCGAATCGGCGACCAGAGGACGCGCCTTTCCTCGCGGAGCTTCAAGCGCTGCAAAAAGAGAACTCAAACTACAAGCTTGTCGCGACCATGAACGAAATGGACAAGTCGCATCTGCCCTGGCACGGCGAGACCGGGTTGATCGACAAAGAAATGCTTTCAAGGTATTTGAAGGATGCCGTGTCGCCCATATACTATATTGCCGGGCCGCCAGGGATGGTCAAGGGTCTCCACACGATGATCAATGGGACCGGAGTTGATGATGACGACATCCGCACGGAAGAGTTTGACGGCTACTAACCAGAAACGGAGATACGCAAGCAGGAGAGGTGCTCCGTGCGGCTCACGGTCGACATCGTACAACGAACTCGCTAACCGCAGGGACTATCTTCTCTAACGTCCACCACAATGGACCTTGCGGCTCTCGGCTTTTATGGTTTTGGCAAAAAAAGACAGAGTGCGGCACCACGCGTCCGCAGCTGCTTCTGGTCGATAGGCATTCTTATTGCGGGGGTTTTCAAAAGCGTGGCCAGCCCCAGCGTAGATGTTTACATCGGCCGATTGTCCAGCCGCCTTCATGAGCTTCTCGAAGGCTCGGACTCGGGAGGGAGGAATTCCACGGTCGAGAGCGCCACAGTTCACCAGCACCTGAGCATTGATTTTCTTCACATCGACTAGGTCCGCTGGAAGAACACCGTAATTCACGACACAAGCGGCCAGGCGTGTCTCATGAATCGCGAGTTGGATCGCGAGGCGGCCGCCCATAGACCATCCGATCGACCCAATGTGCTTCGAGTCAACATCGGGGCGAGTGGCCAGATAATGAAATGCTGCGTTCATATCGCGTATCGCGCGATCTTCCGGCAGAGCACGCTTCAACTTGCGCGCTTCCGAGGGGTTGTCTGTGATTTTCCCCCTGTAGAGGTCCACGGCGATCACAACGTACCCATTCGCCGCTAAACTCGTGGCTTGCATTTTCACCCACTCATTCAACCCCCACCATTCATGAAGAGCGATGATTCCGGCATGACGCCCGCGGCCTCCAGGTAATACGAGAAAACCTGAGATGTTCTCCGCGCCGCTGCGAATCGTAATCATCTCTGTTTTCAGCGTCGGGGTGCGATATGTCTTCATTTAGGTTCCGTGAGTGAGCTGGTGGTAGCGTATTCTATCTTCCGATTTCCACCACGTAATCACGGCCTTCCCAGGCGTTCTTTTTGTTCCAGAAGAAAGTGAATCTTGCCGGTGCTCGCTGTGCGGCAGCAGTGGGGATATCTACAAATTCAATTCCGAGTACGGTGCCCGAAGACGGCGTATCTTTGACAGTGTGCCATTCATCCCATGTCCAGTGGAGGCGGAACGGAGCGGGAACCTGGACACGCAGCGTATGGCCGTTTTTGACGCGGCGTACCTGGCGATTGTGTTTCCAGACTTCGAAACGCTGACGATTGTTTGGTACCGACAGATAGCGATCGGAAACCTCCGGAACCAGATCGAAGATCCGGCCGTCCGAAACCGATCTTAGCAGTTTGATGTATTCAGCGTGCGCCCACATCAGCGGCATCGCAGGACCCGTAGGCTGTCCCAAGAACATATAGACTTCGGGCCGGTGCTTCTCGTCCCACACTTGCTCAGGCAGGAGACCCGCGGGTGAGGAAAAGCCTTCCATCGCACGGATGAGAGCCTTAGTATCGTGTCCAGCAGCCAATTCGTAATGTCCGCGCTCACCGGACAACAAAGGCCAAGCGCGTCCTTTCGAGGGTCCACTCGACCTCCGGCTTCCGACGCGAGCTGCATCGGTAGCCGAGAAATGGACTATATCCTTCGGTTACTTATCGATCTAGTAATCCGAGCCTCATTGCATCGCGTGATTGGCGAGTGCTTCAACGGGTCGAACGTTGATTATCTTGGTGCGGGCTTGCGTTTTGACACGGTTTTGACGTTTCTTGCTTTACGCTGGTCTTGGACGTGAGCGGACAGGAGGTGTTCTCCATGCTACTCAGCCTGAAGAGATCGAGGTGAATTCGCCCAAAGTTGTTGTTGGAATCCTACAACCCACAGTCAGTTCGTATAGAGCGAGTACCGGGCCACTTTCCCGGCCAAAGGAGATCCTATGTCAGAATCTATTGCTGCCCACGCCGAAGGGTCGTTTCGGGAGCATGCGGACGTAATTGCAAGCCCAGCACGCCCAGCCTACCAGGCCTACCAAATTCTGCACATCACCTTTGCAGTAATACCGATGGTTACCGGTTTGGACAAGTTCTTCCACTTGCTGTGCAACTGGGATCTCTACCTGGCACCTGTTATCGCGAGGCTCTCGCCGATTGGCGGGCACAATCTGATGCTCCTTATCGGTGTGGTTGAAATCATCGCGGGCCTGGTTGTAGCGTTCAAGCCGAAATATGGAGGCTATCTTGTCGCGGCGTGGCTATGGGGGATTATTATCAATCTGCTTTTGATTCCAAGCTTCTTCGACATTGCGTTCCGTGACTTCGGACTATCGCTCGGCGCGCTGGCGCTGGCGCGACTGAGTGGCGACTTCTCAAGTTGATCCGTGTGCCGCTCCGGATGCACGGACTCTTGCCACCTCATCTATGCACTTCAGAAGGGGCGAGATAAGGGCGGAAGCACGTAGGCCGGTGCTTGGCAATCAATCCGTGTATGCGATGGCATGTGGCTGGAAATGAAAGTGATTGATCTCGAAGGAGGGATGATATGGCTACTAAGACACAGACGTTCAAGACAATCCCGGTTGGTACCAAAGTGTCATGGCATTACCGCAGTGCCATCGGCCATGGCACGGTCACTGGTGTGTCCAAGATGGGGACCAACGCAGATAACACAATGTACAGCGTGCGCGAGACGGACCATCACCCGGGCGAACCGGCCGTCGTGCATCACTCGGGCAAGGCGCTCAAGCGCGTATGAGTTAAGTGCCGCTGGACTTGAGGGAACTCGTCGTTTGGCTGTTCAATGGTGCAAGTGCGCCAACGGTTGTTCACGATGCTATAAGTCGGTGATCGCCGCGGCGGAATCGAGAAACGAATGCAAGACAGCGATGAAATGGAATAGATCCGATCAACTTCACAATATAGTCAAGGCTCAACGTTGACGCGGAATTGTGCACGCAGCCCGGTGACGCATTTGTTGACGTTATTGTGATTGTGCTTCCTGTGCGGTCGAAGAATCCGCGCTCCAGGAAATGCACGCGGATAGGTGGAAATGATGGTAAAACGGCGATTGGTCTTAGGATCTAGCTTCTGGCGAGACGAGGTCAGGCTGGTCAGGCGCTCGGATTTTGATGGAACACCTGTGCAGTCACCTCGGGCGGCGATACTGCGGATCGGGCAGTCGGCATCATGGACCAAGATGGGGCGATTTGATTTCGAGAAGCGCAAGGATAAACCGGCGGAGAACGGCTGCGCTCGCGTCGCCTCGTCTGCTGATCCAGGTTTCTATCCCCAAAGACCGGCAGCACAACTGTTTGAGGTGCCATGAGGATCTTCCTGCGTTTTTGAGAGATGCCCGGCGCGCTATCCGACGGCGTTTTGACGTTTGTCGCTTCATACTGGGGTTGGGTTGTCAGCGGCGACGAAAGTGACCGTTCCTTGCAGTCTCACCAATCCGCGCGTGCGGGAAGGATCATCGATCAATCTGATCGCATCTTCGCTCAGTCACGGGGAAGCAGAAATCATGCGAAGGATTCAGACAAGAGACCTCCGATCGAAAAGGGGCGTATTTCTTCTGCGTGGCGCACCCGCATGTTTTCCTGTTAACAGTCAAGGAGAGGCTAGCAATGATCCCGGCAACCAAGACAATTCTTAATCCGGCGCAACTGGATCAACTGGCGATCAACACGATTCGCTTTCTATCGGTTGACGCCGTTCAAAAGGCTGACAGCGGCCATCCCGGTCTGCCCCTGGGCGCCGCGCCTATGGCATATGTACTGTGGACACGGTTTCTCCGGCACAACCCGATCAATCCGCAATGGTCCAACCGGGACCGTTTCGTCCTGTCAGCCGGTCACGGTTCGATGCTGCTATACAGCTTACTGCACGTCACCGGTTATGATCTGCCTCTGGACCAGATCAAACAATTCCGCCAATGGGGTAGTATTACGCCCGGTCATCCTGAGCGCGGTCTGACGCCTGGCGTGGAAACCACTACCGGCCCGCTCGGCCAGGGATTCGGCAACGGCGTAGGCATCGCGATTTCTGAAGCGCATCTTGCGGCGCGCTATAACCGGCCGGGGTTCGATATCGTCGATCACTTCACCTACGGGTTGGTCAGCGATGGCGACCTGATGGAGGGAGTATCTTCGGAGGCGGCTTCGCTCGCCGGGCAGATGGAACTCGGCAAGCTGATCTACCTCTTCGATAACAACCATGTGACGCTCTCGGCCGGTACTAACATCTCATGTAACGAAGACCACGCGCGGCGCTTCGAGGCGTACGGCTGGCATACCAATCCGTGGAGGACGGTAACGATCTGGAGGCGATCGACCTGGCTCTGCGCGTGGCGCGCAGCGAAACCAGGCGCCCTTCGCTGATTCTCGTCCGCACCCACTTGGGCTTCGGTTCCCCCAACAAGCAGGACACCTTTGAAGCTCACGGTTCGCCGCTGGGCGTAGAAGAGGTTAAGCTGACTAAGCAGAACCTGGGTTGGCCGGTCGAACCCCTCTTCGATATCCCACCCGAAGCACTCGCCCATTTTCGCAAGGCCGTGCCGCGCGGCCAGCAAGCGGAGTCGGAGTGGCGCGAGCGATTCGCTCGCTACGCCACGGTGCATCCGGACTTGGCCCGCGAGTTTGAAGAAAGAATGCGCGGGGAATTACCTCTCGATTGGGATGCGGACATTCCCGTCTTTCCTGCGGACCCGAAAGGGGTGAAGACCCGCGTGGCTTCGGGGAAGGTAATGAACGCGATTGCGCCCAGGCTTCCGTCGCTGATGGGCGGTTCGGCGGATTTGGACCCCTCGACGTACACCGCGCTGAAGGGCGCGGGCGATTTCGAATCTTCCGATCGAGCCTCGGGCGACACGCAAGGATCGGCCGGCGGGGGCTGGAGTTACGCCGGGAGAAATTTGCACTTCGGCATTCGCGAACACGGGATGGGCTCGATTCTGAACGGTATGGCCGTGTACGGCGGCATCATTCCGTACGGAGCGACGTTTCTGATCTTTTCCGACTATATGCGGCCTCCCATCCGGCTGGCGGCCATGATGGAGCAGCAGGTTATCTATGTGTTCACGCATGACAGCATTGCACTGGGCGAAGACGGGACTACTCACCAGCCCGTGGAACAGCTCGCCAACCTGCGCGCCATTCCGCGCCTGATCGTGATCCGGCCCTGCGATGCGAACGAAACCGCGTACGCTTGGCGCGTCGCTATTGAGACGCGGGACCGCCCGGTGGCGTTGATCCTGACTCGCCAGGATGTGCCGACCCTGGACCGAAGTCGTTATGCCGCTGCCGCTGGGTTGAAACGTGGGGGCTACATCCTGGCCGAGGCGGCGAACGGCCAGCCCGAGATCGTCTTGATCGCGACCGGTTCAGAAGTGGGCCTGATCGTCGAAGCGCAGCGGGAATTGGAAAAGCAAAACATTCAGGCACGCCTGGTATCCATGCCCAGCTGGGAGTTGTTCGATGCACAAGCGGAGGAATATCGTCATTCCGTGCTTCCGCCTCTGATCCGCGCGCGGCTAGCAGTGGAAGCTGGAGCGACGCAGGGATGGCACCGCTATGTCGGCGACCTTGGCGACGTGATTGGGCTCGATCATTTTGGCTCTTCCGCGCCCGGACCGGTGCTCATGCGCGAATACGGGTTTACCGTTGAGAACGTCTGCAAGCGAGCACTGGCCCTGATCGAGAAGAAAGATGTTTGATTCGCCGTCGGTGGCGGCGGAACGACCCGGTATCGCTGCCGATCCTGGAGGATTTGAGTCGACGGAGTATCCGGCTGGAGTCTCGCGTGAGACTCGCCATAGGCGGTGGCCAATGGCTACAGCCCGGGCATCGGTGCGTGTATCGCCGCCAACAAGGTACCGGGCGTGCATCCCCCGGGAAACGTACCGAAGCCGGTAGACTACGTGAAATGATGAGCACGACACTAACTGCCGACGCTGAGTTAGAACTTCTTCAACACAAAGCATTCAGCTACTTTCTGCATGAGACGAATCCAGACAACGGGCTGGTGATCGACAAGACCGCAGCGGATTGGCCTGCCAGCATCGCCGCTACCGGCTTCGCGCTGGCGGCTTACCCGGTGGCTGTAGAGCGCGGCTTCATGTCGCGCGCCTTGGCGGTACGACGAACGCTGACCACTCTGCGTTTTCTCTGGAACAGCCCGCACGGCCCCGAACCCGACGCCACCGGCTACCAGGGCTTTTATTATCATTTTCTCGACATGCGTACCGGCCGGCGCGCCTGGCAATGCGAACTTTCTACGATAGATAGCGCCTTTCTCCTGGCAGGTGCGTTAACAGCCGGAGTTTACTTTGACGCGGACACGGCCGACGAGCATGAAATCCGTACCCTCGCGGACACGCTTTATCGCCGCGCGGATTGGCAGTGGGCGCAAGACGGCGGCACCATGGTTACGCACGGCTGGAAGCCCGAAAACGGATTTCTCAAATGCAGGTGGGAAGGCTACGATGAGGCGATGCTCCTGTATGTCCTGGGGCTGGCCTCGCCCGACCATCCGCTCCCCGAGAGCGGCTACGCCGCGTGGACCTCGACTTATAAGTGGGAACTCTCTCACGGATATGAGTATCTTTATGCCGGGCCGTTGTTCACGCACCAGCTCTCGCACATCTGGATTGACTTTCGCGGCATTCAGGATGCGTTTATGCGCGCCAAGGGCATCGACTATTTCGAGAACAGCCGTCGTGCGACTTATGTGCAGCAACGGTACGCGATGAACAACCCCCGCAAGTTCGTCGGCTATGGCCGCAATTGCTGGGGAATTACCGCGAGCGACGGCCCCGGTCCTAACACGATCAAAGTGAGTGGCATCGAGCGCCAGTTCTTCGGGTACCTGGGACGTGGTGTGCCGTATGGGCCGGACGACGGCACCATCGCGCCGTGGGCGGTGGCGGCATCGTTGCCTTTCGCGCCCGAAATCGTGCTGGACGCCATCGACTATTACGTTAACCAGGTTAAGTTGACAGATTTCAACCTCTACGGCTTCAAAGCAACTTTTAACCCGACCTACCCCGTAAAATCCGGCAATCCCTTTGGCTGGGTATCGCCATGGCATTATGGCCTTAATCAAGGGCCTATTATTTTTATGATTGAGAACTATCGCACTGGCTTATTGTGGCGATTGATGCGAGGGTGCCCTTACATCGCCAGCGGGTTGCGGCGAGCGGGTTTTGGTGGGGGTTGGCTATGAACATTGGGCTACGTATTCGGAGAAGAAATCATGAGCGAACAAACTCGTGCCGGCCGGAACCAACGCCGGCGATCCTGTGCGGGTGGAAATGAAGTGCGCCCAGCAGATACCGGACTCATCCCGCCGCTGCGTCTATCACGCAACGGTATCCACGGCACGTCAAGCGAGAGACTACACGGCGCGCGTAATACCTCAACATGCCGGAACGGCGGTTCCTTTAGAATCCGCTCGAATCCTATGGCAACGATGATCAAAACGCTCCAATAGGAGGACCAGTCGTTTTTGACACCGTTTTGACGATGCTTCTTCTACAGTGAGATTATGAAGCCGACGCAACAGCTCCACGATCTCGGACAGAGCCTCTGGCTTGATAATATCACCCGGGGGCTCCTGACCAGTGGAACACTGCGCCATTACATCGACGATTTCTCGATCACGGGGCTTACTTCGAATCCCTCGATCTTCGATCTCGCGATCAAGAACTCGAACTTCTACGACGATGCCATCCGCCAGAAGAGCAAGGAAGGTAAGTCAGGCGAAGCTCTCTTCTTCGAACTTGCAATCGAGGATCTGAGGCAGGCCGCCGATCTCTTTCGACCGGTCTACGACGCAACCTCCGGAGTGGATGGCTGGGTGTCTTTGGAAGTGTCTCCCGTACTGGCATATGACGCAGCCAGTACGGTCAAAGAGGCTGTTCAACTCCACGCTCGCGCGCAACGACCCAATCTCTTCATCAAGATTCCCGGGACAAAAGAGGGACACGCGGCCATTGAGGAAACCATCTTTCGAGGAGTGCCGGTGAACGTCACGCTCCTATTCTCACGCGAGCAGTATGTCGCGGCCGCCGAAGCTTACCTGCGCGGTATCGAGCGCCGTATCGCCGCGGGACTCGATCCGAATGTGCATTCTGTGGCATCGATGTTCATCAGCCGTTGGGATAAAGCCGTG
>DASYSG010000047.1:0-29970 GCA_036003585.1 Bryobacteraceae bacterium
GAGTGTGGCAAATCGTTTATAAGAGCTGCGATGGAGTGGAGACACTCGGCGACAGGATTGAATGGTATCCGCCGCGCGTCCGTCGGCCAAGACCGTGGGTGCCGCAACCGAGTTAGAGGGCCCAACGCGATGAAAACGATCGTAAGGAGGTTGCACCGCCTGGAGAGCGTAGCTGCGATTTTCGCTAAGGGCCCCAGCATCGCGGAAGCGATCTTGGCAGCTAGACGGCGTCGCGGCGTGCCTAACGGGCCTCGTCTGCTCGTGGACTACACTGGATGCCATACAATCGCCGACCGCATTCTGCGCAGCCGCCAGGCACAGATGGAGCAACGAGGCGGCGACGAAACACGTTGAGCAGGACTATCGCTCGGCGGTTGGTTCAGCGCCTGCTCGGCTATGGCGAATCTAAATAGGCGACTTAAGAAGCTCGAAGCCTGCTGACTGACGACGCTGGGTTGGTGCCCGGGTCGCCACGCTGGTGGGCCTACTGGAATGAACAACTCCACAAGTACATCGCAAGAGATCCTGACGCGAGGGATTGCAAGACCCCACTCGAAGTGCTCCGCGCCTACATCCAGGCTGCTGATCCGGACTTGATCGAAGGCAATGTCGAATCTTAATAGGCGACTCAAGAAACTCGAGGCGTTGATGACCGACGAATAGTGGCCTCGTACCCGGATCAGCGCGATGGATGGCCTATTGGACCGAACGGTTCGATAAGATCCTAGCTGGCGACGATGAAGTAAAAGGATGCCAAATTCCGCTCGAAGTGTGGGATGCAATCATGCAGAGAGCTGACTCAGAGCGCTCGGATGGCTGCCGATAATAGGTAATAACGGTCCGGACAGGCAAGAGCGATCTCTGTCCGAGCGGCCGACCGTCCACCGGAGCTGCCGCAGTCCGTCGGTCAATTCTCAGTTGGCCGCAAGGCTTGGTCGATCACAAGTACGTTCATGGCACCCTTCCCTGACTGGAGTTTCAACCCCCACTGCTCCTGTATCGCCGTGAATAGGGACTCCGAAAACTCGTCCACAGGCGCCGCCGCACTCGCAGGACCAGGCGGCTGGAATCGAAACTCAAGCTGCATGGTGTACTCCCCCGTTAATCCCGTCTTGTCCACTACGGGACGACTCAGGTTCGGGATCCGAGAAGAAAGCATGTCCGCCACTACCCCCATCGGGGCTCCTTCCATCACCATTCCCGGCGGCCTGAAAAACGCGCCGCAGCGGGGACCAGTCGGATTTGCACTGCGGGGAGGAGCGTCGCGTCCGCCGCACGTCCCGTCCCAGGTCTGGACCTTCGGCCCAAGGTTTCCGTCGGATCGCGCCACAGTCATTAAGTAGACGTTCACTTCTTTGGTTTGAGTGTGCACTTTCAGCCCAAACCGATCGGCCAAGAGACCCTTTGTCATCTGCTTCCGCTCGGGCAAGGTGGCCAAGCCCTCGGACTTAGCCTCTATGTCGTAACGATCCCTGTCGATCCAGCCCGGGCCGCCGGTGATCTCGACATTTCCGGCGATCCCTTCACCGTATGCGAAACGAATTATTTGCAACAAAGTCATGTTCGTAATGGTCAAGCGACCGGGCGAAGGGCGGATGAACTGCCCTTCGGCATCCGGTGCGGCGGCCTTAATGGTGGCCACCTCGAAACTTTGCGCGGGCATTGAAGACGCCAAAACCAACAACACGGCTAGGCGCATTGCGGATTTGCCCGGGCGAAGTTTGTTTCCCGCCGTTAGTAGCATACTGTTTGATCGATTCTAACGCGAATGGCCCTCAAACTCCCCGGATGCGGCGAGTTAGAGGTTGCGCGGCTCCGAACGAGTAACGCTCCACTCCGAGACGGGTATCGCCCTATCGTTCTGAAGAAGTGTGCGTCTTGGGAGCTACCGATAATAGTAGTTATCACGGCGGTAGCGGGACCTTCGAGGACGGCACTCGATCCTGTTCGGAGGACTCCCCTTGTGCTTCGTCAGGAGGAGGTATATATTGCTTTTTGTAGAAGTGAAAGGGGACGATGACCAACACACGCATTGACCTCCCGCAAGGCACGCTCGATCTGCTGATTCTGAAAACACTGGCACTGGAGGCTCAGCACGGATGGGCCATTTCTGAGCGCATCCAGCAAATCTCCAGTGAAGTTCTTCGAGTCCAACAGGGTTCCTTGTATCCGGCGCTGCATCGTCTGGAGCGGCGCGGCTGGATCAAGGCCCGCTGGGGAACATCAGACAACAACCGGCGGGCGAAATTTTACGAGCTGACGCGCGATGGCCGGAAGCAGCTTGTAGACGAGGCCGCGGCGTGGCGCAAATTGTCCGTGGCCGTCGCGCAAGTGCTGGACGTATGCTGAGCGGCCTACTCTATCGTATCCGCGCTCTCTTTCGCCGGAAGACGGTCGAGATAGAGCTCGACGACGAGCTGCGGTTCCACCTCGAACACCAGATGGAGAAGCATTTGCGAGCCGGTCAATTCCGGGAGGAAGCCATGCGTAGAGCGCGAATCGAACTAGGTGGGCTGGAACAATGCAAGGAAGAATGCCGCCAGTCCTGGGGCATCGGGCTAATTGAATCACTAGTGCAGGATATTGGTTATGCGCTCCGAGTTTTGATCAAGAGTCCCGGCTTCACCGCGGCAGTGGCGCTGTCCCTAGCGCTGGGGATCGGCGCCAATACGGCTATCTTCAGCCTAATCGACGCGGTGATGTGGCGGATGCTTCCGGTGAAAGATCCCGCAGGACTATGGGTGATCGACCAAGGCCTGACCTTCCAGCAATACAGAACGGTTCGCGATAACAATCAAGTGGCGGAACTGGCGGCGTACTCCTCGGTCCATCTCAATGTAAGCGTGGACGGCAGCATTGAGCCGACGGTCGACGGGCAACTGGTCTCGGGGAGTTACTTTTCGCTACTCGGTGTGAATCCGGCCATCGGCCGAACCATTAGCGTCGACGACGACCGGGTGCCCAACGGCCATCCGGTCGCGATGATCAGCTACGGGTATTGGAAACGCCGATTCGGGCAAGAGCCATCGATTTTGGGCAGGACGCTTTCGATTTCGGGAACTCCGTTTACGGTCATCGGGGTCACGCCCCCGGAGTTTTTCGGCTTGGAGGTCGGCATGGCCCCGGATATTTTCGTCCCGGTAATGATGCAGCCTACGGCGATGCCGGCGTTCGAGAATCTTCTGGACAATCCGATCATCTACCGGACTTGGCTGACGACGCTCGTACGCCTGAAGCCGGGTGTCGGCGTCCCGCAAGCGACTGGCGCGCTGGAGACGCTGCGGCGGCAGGGTTTGCCGCAGGGCGCCAAGTCCGCGGGCCCCAACTTTCCCAACCTGGTTTTGACACCAGCGTCGACGGGACTCTCCAGCTTGCGCAAACAATTCTCCCAGCCACTGTTCGTTCTGATGGCGGTGGTCGGGGTCGTGTTGCTGATCGCATGTGCGAACACTGCTAATTTGCTGCTGGCGCGCGCGGCAGCGCGGCGGCCGGAGTTTGCAATGCGCCTCGCGTTGGGCGCGGGACGCTGGCGGTTGACGCGTCAACTGCTGGTCGAAAGCGTCGCTTTGGCGGCCCTGGGTGGTTTGTGCGGAGTCCTGCTGGCCCGCTGGGCAATGCGGCTTCTGGTGGTGTATATGTCCTCCGGCCGATCGCCTATCGTGCTGGACTTGAGCCCGAATCTGCGGATACTTTTCTTCACGGCGGCGGTGTCCGTCGCCACGGGCCTTCTATTCGGACTGACGCCCGCGATGCGCGCCACACGGATTGATTTGTGGCCGGCGCTCAAAAGCCTGGGGAATCTGCTGAGCCGGGGCCATGGCGGCTTGCAGCCCGGCAAGATACTGGCGGTGCTCCAGGTTGCGCTGTCGTTGTTGCTGCTGATCGGAGCGGTCTTGTTCGTACGCAGTCTTCAGAAGCTGGCTGGCGATAACTTCGGGGTCTCGCGAGAGAGCGTGCTGATCGTGCGCGTGGAACCAAAGGGGAGCGATCAGAGAAACATTCCGGGAACCACTGCGCGGCTCGACCGTACTTATCAGACTTTACTGGAGACAGTCAGGGAGATTCCGGGTGTCCGGATGGCGAGCTTGGGCCAGTCCACCCCCACTAATCCCAACCCGGGCGCGGCGGGACAGATCACACTGCCATCGGGCGCCACGGTGCGGGTTCCCATGGTGATGCTGTATCCGGACTATTTCGCCACAGTCGGCGTGCCGATGGTGGCTGGCCGCGAGTTCAATAGCACCGATCTGAGGGAGAGCTCGCCGCTGGTGTGCGTGGTCAACGAAGCGTTCGCCCGTCAGATGTTTCCAGGCGAAAACGCAATTGGGAAGTCATGCACCACGAGCCACAGGCAAAACTTTAACGACCCAACCAGGCCCCGCTATTCCGATCAAGAGGAAGCTGTTCAGATTATTGGCGTCGTGAAAGATTCGCGATACAGCAATCCTCGCGGCGAGGTGCAACCAGTCATCTACATGACCTTCCTACAGACTCCCACGGGACGCGGGCAAATGGTTCTGCATGTGCGCGTGGCGGGGGATTCAGGCTCGGTCTTGCCGCGCATTCGCGAAGAGGTCTTGCGCGTGGACCCCACGCTTCCGGCATTTGAAGTCCACACGCTGGCGCAGGAGATGGACGCGGCTTTGGTCCAGGAACGCCTGATCGCGATGCTCTCCAGCCTGTTCGGCGCTTTGGCGCTGTTGCTGGCCTGCGTGGGTCTGTATGGTCTGCTCGCGTTCGGCGTGGTACAGAGAACCGGCGAAATGGGCATCCGAATGGCACTGGGGGCGGGGCGAAGCGACGTGGTGTGGATGATCCTCAAGGAAGCTCTGCTGCTGGTGCTGGCCGGAGTCGCGTTGGGCATTCCGGTTGCACTCGGAGTCACGCGCCTGGCGGGCAGTCAGATTTCGGGATTGCTCTTCGGCATGAAGGCTGCCGACCCGGCCACCATCGGGACCGCAGCGCTATTGTTGATTTCGGTGGCAACCATCGCGGCTTTTCTACCGGCGCGGCGAGCATCGCGCGTGGATCCGATGGTCGCGCTCAGGAATGAATAGATCCTAGCCCAGTACCGGAGGGACGCCATCTCGTAGTAGCGCCAATTTGAACAACATCTTGTCGTCCGTTATTGCCCCCCATAGCGTACCTTTAGCCTCGAAGGTGTCGGCGTTGCGGGGTACGCAGAGCATCGCAGTACTGCAGCGCTCTGGATCCGAGTACCTCCGACGATGACCCGAACATAAACGGTAAGGGTGATAGACACACAATCGGATCCTGAGTTTAATTAAGGTATGACTCGCTGCCAGTCTTGCGATGGAATCCTCACGAAGAATGAGGAGGCCTGTTACCGCTGTGGCGATCCAGTTCCAGAGAATGCAAAGTGGCGGAATCCATCATGGCCAGGAGTTCTCACTCCACAAGGCCGAATACATTGGCGCAGACCACCTGTCCATCCGCGTTTTTCGCTTGCAATTCTGCGACGGACCATACATTCCGATAATAGTACATAACGGACCTGCGTCCGAGGGTGACCCGAGTACGCCTGCGACCACGAAAGTTCGGGCTGCGGATAGCATCTTAGACCACACAATCGAAGAACGAACGCATCATTATGGACGCCTTCGGCTTCGCCAGGCAACACGATACGATTGTGGCTTGCCAAAGCGAACCACATGAGCGCCGTTCCTTTACGACTCCTCGGTCCGTGGGGAGCATGCTGCTGTTTCTCGCGGGAATGATTTTCCGATCTGCTGGCTGGGGGCTGGGTAACGTGTTGATCGCTAGCATCCTTCCGGAAGTAATCGACGCCATCGTCAAGGCGCTACCTCGACGGTAGCGCGTAACAGCGCGGAAGAACCTAGGCACAAAATCCTGTTGGTGAAAGCGCGCAGTTGATTTCGGCTCAGGTCCTGATGAGCATTGTTTTCAACAAGAGTCGAATGAGACGCCCTGGCATTTCGATTGCTCCTATAATTGCGCAATTGCAAGGGAGGTTCTCAACGGAACCAAACGAGCATAGGGGAGTGGCGGGTTTCGAACGGCCCGGATGCAGTTGAGAGCCGCCAAGCGCCGGACTTGAAGCACAGTGAAAGTGCAGCGCGTAAAGCGTAAGACGATAGCGTCTTGTAGGTCCTTATGAAGAACCGTACGGAGTGCCACTCCCTTTAAGCTTGAGTTCGCTTCGCTAGCAATCGTAATGGGGACGATGATGGACGAAAACATCAGACGGAAGATCCTAACGCTCTTGGATCAGCACCGGATCATGACGATTGCTACGCTAAGGCCAGACGGCTGGCCGCAGGCGACGACCGTGGGCTATGCGAACGAAGACCTCACGATTTACTTCCTCTGCGGCCCGGATAGCCAGAAGGCGAGAAATTTGTCCCGAGATAATCGGGTGTCGCTGACGATTGATCACGACACGCCGCAAGTGATGGAGATTACCGGACTCTCCATGGCGGCGCGCGCGGAAGCACTGGTCGATTCAACTGAAGCGGCGACGGCCTTGCGCTTGCTCATGCTGAAGTATCCGCAGCAGGACTCTATACCATTGCCGATGCCGAGTCCAAAGGATGTCCGGATATTCCGCGTCACCCCGTTGGTGATCTCCGTGCTCGATTACTCCAAGGGATTCGCGCACACCGATCTCGTCACCTGTTAGCACACAGTTTCTGCGTTCCTGGGTGAACGTGCTACCGATAATGATAATTATCGGGCGGCCGTCATTCAACGTTATCCTGGCGAACGGTTCCGAGCCTGCCAACTTATTACACTAGGAGAGAGAATCGCCATGCTGCGGGTCCGTAATCGACCCGCAGCACAGCATCAACGGAAAATAGGAGACATCACCGCGAAGATGTGATCTTCGGCAGGAAATTCTCCAGCACCCATACCTCGCTCGAGTTCTGTTCGTTTGCCGCAAAGAACAGCCGTTTCCCATCTGGCTGCACTTGAGCGGCTTTGATCCGACCGCGCATCGAAATGCCGACCTGTTCCGCCTGCCCCCCGGTCGCCGGAACCCGCCAAACGACATTAGGACCGCTGTCAGCGACAGAACCGCGAACGAACATCACGAATCGTCCATCAGGGCTCCAGGAAAGCGTGTTGTACCGGGAACCGTCCATCCACTGCGGCCCTCGAAACACCTGTCTCGACTCGCCACCGGCCGTGGGCATGACTGCCACATAGCTCTCTGAACCCGGACGCACGCTCACGAGGTAGGCGATTTGTTTACTGTCCGGCGAGACGGCCACGGAGATGAACCACTCGCCTGTTTTTAGCCGGTCCGCGCGCCGCGCTTCTAAGTCGAAGCGCATTAAGTCCGTTCCAATTTTGTCCGGCGCCGAGTTCTCACGCTCGGTATAGAAGATCGCCTTCCCGTCAGGCGAAAGCTGATACCCTTGCAACGGATTATTCACGTGGTGCAGCAATACCGGATTTCCCGTCGCCACATCCATCCGGTAAAAGGTCAGCCCCGGCTTCTGCGCCTCGCGCGATACGATTAACACTGAACGGTCATCCGGAAACCACATCGGCCCGGCCCCGAACACAGCGCCGACTCCGATCTTGATCGGCACGTCGCGCTCCTCGCCAGTGCTGAGGGTGCGGATGACAAGACAAGCGCAACCTGGCCGCAAGGAGTAGAACGCCAAGTACTGCCCGTCAGCCGACAACTCTGGACCCAGGTTCGAGTTCACAAACCGCTCGGCGAAGAGCGTCGGCGGCTTCGACGACCTCCCATCCGCCTGTAGCTCCGTGGCATAGATGTTCTGGCGCGCGGCACCGGGCACGGTGTAGAAGATGGACCCATTCCGAGAGATGCCCATCGGCAGGATGTTGCCCATATCCGCTTTGACCAATTGCTCCATACCCTTAAGCTTTCCGTCCTCCACCGCCACCGACCACAAGCCGTTCGATCCAGTGCGATCGCTGAAAAATAGAAGACGCGTGCCATCCGGCGACCAAAGTGGCGCGTAGTTGTTTGCGGACCCTTGTACGACGGCTGTGTCCCGGGTTCCATCTGTGGAGATGACGAATATGCTGCGCTTCTTTCCTTCTGGGGTGTCGGGATAAGCAACATAACGGGCATCCGGAGAAAAAGACACCCGAGGCGTGCCGATGCTGTATGCGAAGGACTTGACGACGCGCGCAGTTCCGTCCTGGAGCGCCAGCAGCGCGAACTGGCTGGTCTGATCTGCAAGATGGTGAGCCACCAGGACGGCTTTGCTATCCGGCGTCCAAGCCAAGGGCATCATTTCATCCGTCCGGCCCTTCCCGCCCGTGTACAGCGTCCGCGGCGATGCATTTCCCTTGAGCGGAAGTACTCGTAATTCGTCCCGATTCTCCTTCTCGACATACCAGTGGTACGCCACTTGTCGTCCATCTGCTGCAATCACCGACTGACCGGTATAATCCCCCGACGCTGCCCATCCCCCACTATTGGTCAGAAGCCGGCTCTTGCCCGTGGTTAGATCGCGAATCCCGAGGTCGCCCGTTGCCCAGTTCGTGAAGCTCAGATATCGTCCATCCGGCGAAACCGAGCCGTCACCGTCGCCATCCACGTCGGGACCAGCCCACACCTGGCGCGTCGCGGGGCCTTCCCTACCAGCCGCGGAGGCGGGTCGCACCCCGTCACCCGCCATCGCAAGACACAGAAGCGCCGCTATTCCCGCCGACATCGGCCGCCACCACGCGCGGGGGGGAGTAGGTGTCGTTGTCAGTCTCTTGCCGTCTCTCCAAGAGTCGATCTGGCTGCGGTAAGCGTATACGCTCGATCGGCTCTTATGCGGATGCCGATGGACCGGGAGCCCTTCTTCCAGTTCCCAGCGCCGCGCAGTACGGACATCCCTTTGCAGGTACGCCGCAATTTCCTTCCAAGAATCGAGCCGAGTGTGCTGTCCGGCTGCGATCCCATCCTGTTCAAAGTCCATTTAGTGCCCTCCGCTATCGGCCAGACTAGACGGGGATCGGCAGACTTTCAAGTGACATCAACTGACATGGCTCCAAAAAACGCCAATTTCAGCTATGCTACACCAATCTTTTCGGCCGAAGACTTGGCCGCCACCAAGATCGTTTACGTGGTTGGGCTCGGTTCCCGGTTATTTTTTGAACACCCAGAGCCTTGGATGCCGGTGGGCGCAATGCCAGCCTCCTTACCGAACTTTCTCCAAAACGCTCTTGAAACGGCAGGATTTGTTTTGTGATAGTCTTGGAGACCACTTAAAGGCCAGATCTTGCAAAGGAGAGCAACGACAAGTGCTACGAAATTCTGTTTTCCGCACTGTATTTACGTTTCTGATCTTCGGTAGCCTTTGGTCGGTCTCTGCACAAAACACCATTCCCGGAAAGTTTTATGAGTACAATATCCTGGCCGTTCCGGGGCAGACTCCGGCGAATGCTTCCACCACTCTCAGCGGAATGGGCGACAGCCCGTCGATCAACTCCAATGGTCTTGTCGCATTTGTGGGGCAATTTACGGGCGGTGGCGAAGGTGTCGTCGTGGCATCGCCGGCTCTACCTCCTAAACTCATCAGCTTTGCACCGAGCGGAACGCGAATCTTTGGACGAGCGGTAAAGGTTAATGACCTTGGCCAAGTTGTCGCGAGTGATAGAGTCAGCGGAAGTCCTCCGTTGTATTTCGGGCGATTGTGGGACTCGAGTGGGTTCGGTGCGTTCACTACTCTTCTTCGGGGTAACTCTACGTCTCCGTATGCGGCGGTCTTAGGGCAGGCAAGCGTTAATATTCATAACGATGCCGTATTCGGAGCGCTTGACTCAACCGCCACTCAGACGCTCCTCGTCTCTGTTAAATCCGACGGTACTGTCGTCGGGCAGCTCAACTTGCCGGCGAACAGCCTGCCCCGACCTATGATCGCCGACGATGGCTCGATCGTTGTTCGCTTTGGAAATCAGGTGAATTCTCCGATTAATCTCTACCCCAACAATCTGGGCCTTCCCCAGGTAATCGCGAGTAGCGTCAATTTCGACGTTACTGGGAACCAATCGGGCATCAGTAGCGATGGGCGCATTGTAGCTTTTTATGGCGTACTCAACACGACGGGCGCCGCAGCTCTGCACACGACTCCGGGCCCCGGGATTTTTGCCGCTATCGATGAAGGCGGGTTGTCCCGGAACATTGTTAGAATCCTAGGTCGTCAATTGGAAGACCTTAGTGTTAATGGAGGCAATAAGGACGGAGTTTGCGACGGACCATGGAGCCAGCCCCCAGTCGCCATACCTGAAACCTGTGTACCAGCGGCTGAACTCGGATACGACGCTTCGGCCAATCCTTTATACTTTGCGGCGCCCGGGGGGCTCAACGGATTTAGCCCGAGCGCTGACAGTCGGATCGGCATCGTTAATGTTGACTTCGGCGCACCCGGAATTGACAACAATACGTTCGTCATCTCATTCCTCGGGAAACCTAGCGGCGCCAGCAGAGACAATCCTTGCGCAACCGCGGGACTCTGCAGCACGGTGCTTCCGGCCGGAACACCGCTTCTATTTTCGGCCCAGCAAGGGCTTTGGACGGTTCGAGTCGATGTCGAACATGTTCCAATTAACTCCTCCATACCACCACTCGCATATCACACTTACGGAGTCATCCCTGTCGCACAAGTTGGGGACCGATTGGGGACACACACACTGGCGACGATTTCAGTTTTTGACCCGATCGCTGCGGCGGCCCAAACCGATGCAGGCGTCGTAAGGACCCAGAGGCGTGGTGATCATCGGGTCGCGTTTTGGGCGCTGGGATCGAGCAACGAACAGCTGATTGTTCGCGGCAGTCACCTCGATTCAGATCAGGACGGCCTACTGGATCATTGGGAGACCAGTGGCATTGACATGGATCAGGACGGAACCGTCGACCTTAATTTGAGTGCTATGGGCGCTCACCCCTTCCAGCGGGACCTTTTTGTTGAATTGGACTGGCTATCGGATCAGTCAGATTTCACCTTCGAACCCGCCCCGGGTGTACTCCAAAAGGCTTCTAATATTCCGGGGCCGCTGGTTTCCATGTTCGCAAACGCTCCAGCACTCACTGGAAACCTGTACGGCGTTACCAGTGACGGCTCTCCCGCAGCTGCGATCCAGGCAGGTATAGCACTCCATGTTGACGCAGGACCTGGGAAGGACTCGAACGGAGTTACGCTTTCGTACAACATGAATGCCGGACCCTTGCAAGGCGGTGACCCCATTGGCATGCCCGGTGCGCCCAACGCGCTCGTTGATGTAATTTACTTTGGTAATTCCTTGGGCTTCGGCGTTCCCCTGGGCGCAAATGCCCGCTCATTCCAGAATATTAAGGATACCTTCTTTGGCACTGCTGACAAGCGAGCACGAGAGTTAGCGTTTCACTATGTCGTGATCGGACTTTCACAACAGTTCGTCTTAGACGCTTCGAACGCTCCATTCAGTTCCGCGTTGACTGCCGCAAGTCCGAACTCGCTGACGCTCTCTATCACTCCTCCCGGTAGCGATTGCACGCTGACCGGACAGATGCGGCGATATAGTACGAGTAACGACCGGTCCGGGCTCCGGTGGTGTTGCGGCAATAGTCGGAGTTTCTGGGAATGTCCTGACCGTGGCACCGGCACTGGCAGCACAAGCGGGCAGCACTGTCGTTGTCCTCGACGGGCACTCCGGGCGCGGCGAACTCGCGGAACAGGCGCCAAGGCTCCAATTGGCTCCAGACTATAATTCAATCCCTGGAAACGATTCCCTACTAAGCATCGGAACTTTTCGCACGACGAATACTTTGCACTTTGGAGGCTCGTGTGAACAATGGAGGACTCTTGCACACGAAATCGGGCACACCTTCGGTTTGCGTCACGGCGGTATTGATGACACAAATAACAAACCGAGCTATCTCAGTTTGATGAATTACTTGTTTCAAACTGCCTGTCCGTCCAACGGGATCTCACCAGTTCAGAGTTATGACAGCACCAACAATGTCTTCGCCGACTGGCTGAATCTAAAACATAATTTTCCTGACGCTATGATTCACCTTGGGAACACCTTGGGGCTGGGCTTGGGGAATATCGTAGTTGGCAGCCCGGAAATAACAGAACCGCGAGTGAACGACTTCATCAAGACGAGTGGTGTGCTGGATAGCTCTCCCCCAGTCGTCAACATTTTGACACCCGGTAATAGTAGTTCAATCCCGTTAACGACTTCCCTTGTTGTTACGATTGCCTCCACGGATGACGTTGCCGTTCAGGGCGTTGACGTGGCTTTTGATTTGAATGGGAATGGGGTCACCACCGATCCGGGCGAAGATATTCCTGCGACACCGAATGGTGGGAATGCCTATCAAGCAACTTTTGCAAGTGTCAGTGGACCAATCGGCCTTCGAACCGTTCAAGCATTTTCGACCGATCTTTCCGGGAATATCGGAGCCGCGAGCATCACTGTTTCCATAACCGTGGCGGGCCAGGTCGCGGTGCCGAACGTAGTGGGATTGACGCAGGCGGCAGCGACCACGGCCATCACAGGCGTGGGTCTGGTGCTCGGGACGGTCACCACTGCGTCCAGCAACACGGTTGCAGCGGGGAATGTGATCAGCGAGAGCCCGGCCGCGGGAACACAAGTGAACTCCGGTTCAGCCGTAAATCTGGTGATATCGATTGGTCCGAACTCCATGGCGGCCAACGTAGGAACGACGCCGCAGTCGGCGACGATCAATACGGCCTTCGCTAACGCTCTGGCTGTGACAGTGCGGGATGCGGGCAACAACCCCGTATCGGGCGTGAACGTCACGTTCACGGCTCCCGGTTCGGGAGCCTCGGGTGTATTCAGCAACAGCACGACGACCATCACGGTGGCGACCAACGCCTCGGGTGTAGCGGCCGCACCCTTCACGGCGAATGGGACAACGGGTGGGCCCTACACGGTGACGGCGGCGGCGACGGCGCTCACGACCGTAAACTTCTCGCTGACCAACACGGCTGGCACGGCAACGACGATCACGAATGTATCGTCAACGAACGCGAACGGCACGTATGGCGCGGGCACGGCACTCACAATTACGATTACCTTCAGCAAGGCGATCGTGGTGACAGGCGCGCCACTATTGGCGCTCAATTCCGCAGGCAGCGCGACGTACTCGAGCGGTTCTGGGTCAACCACTTTGACATTCGCTTACACGGTCTCCGCCGGCCAAAACAGCCTCCACTTAGATGCGACCTCCACTGGTGCTCTTACGCTGAACGGGGGGACCATCGTCGACGGAGCAAATCAAGCTGCGGTGTTGACTCTGCCAGTTCCGGGCGCGGCTGGGTCGCTGGGTGCGAACAAGTCAATCGTGATCGATACAGTTGCGCCTACAGTGGTGTCCTACAAGGTTCAGTGGGGATCGCAAAGCTACAATGTGATCGCCACGGCGCGTAACCGGCTGCCGTGGCAGATTACCGGCATCCAGGTGGTCTTTTCCAAGTCCGTCGCCACAGCGGATCTAAACAGCTTGAGCGCCGCAGGCCTAACCGTTACCGGCTTAAATGGGCTGGGAACCAATACTCTTACTGGACCATCAGTCCGCTGGCCCTTGGGAAGTTCTCGACAACGATTGCGGGCAGTGGAGTGGATGCGGTAAAGGATGCGGCGGGGAACGCCTTGACTGGCGGCGCGGGATTCAGCCAGAATCTGAAGCTTTTGTACGGTGATTTTAACGATGATGGCAACGTCAATTCGCAGGATATCGTCAGCGTCAATAACGCGGTGAGCGCTCCGTACAACATCCTCGCGGACCTAAATGGTGATGGAGTCGTAAATATAGCAGACGTTCAGATAGTCAGGACGCGGGTGGGCACATCGGTGCCCTAGAATTCATAGAGATCGGAGATCGTATGCGCTATAAAACAGGATTCTTGAAGTTGGGATTTGCAGCGGTGTTGATATTTTGTTCCGCTCCGGCATATGCGAGCTTAGTATTCTCCATTCAATCGGTGACAGCCAGCGCTGGCAGCACCGGCAATACGCTCGACGTGCTTCTCACGAACACCGGGCCGTCCGGCGTATCGATAGGCGGTTTTAACTTTGAAATCGCGGCCTCGGATCCGGCTATCGTCTTTACTGGCGTGTTTACATCGACGGTAACCGCGCCCTATGTTTTTGACGGAGACTCTCTGTTTGGTCCGCAGATCGACACCCAGACCAGCCCGACGGTGATTGCCTCAGACATTTCTGCTAGTGGCTCGGCCGCTCTGGGTTCGGGCGCCACGGCGGGATTGGGACAGATATTCTTCAATGTCTCCCCCACTGCGGGTCTAGGACCATTTACTCTGTCGTTTACCGGCGGCGCGGCTGGAAACAATCTATCGGATGCCCTTGGAAACGATGTGCCTATAGACACGTTTTCCAGCGGCTCAATCCAGATCGGTGCCAATGCCGTGCCGGAACCTTCCTCTTTGTGGCTGACGCTCGCGGGGATTGCTGTGCTTCTAGGACGAGGCCGGCGGCTGCGTCGCGTGTGAGCGCGTTGTAAACGTCCTGCTGGGCTCGCTGTGGCACCGTCAACCGTCACCCTAGCGGTTTCGGGAAGCGTAATGCGATTCCGTGTCACCGCGCAATCGTAGGCCGATAATGGTGGATAACGGTCACCTTCCCAGAAGCCGCTTCGGGCCCAAACCCGGACGGGAACAGGGCGCGGTTTCACCATCACACTAAACTGTATCCCTCATAATATTGTGAGTTAGGGCTCGCAGTCCGGCTAAGCGTGGATCTACTCGCTAACATCGTCACCGTCGTACACCTCGCATATTTTGTGTTCGTCGTGGGTGGATTTGTAGGCATTGTCATTGGAGCGAGGCGACGATGGAGATGGACGCTCAATCCTTGGTTCCGGATTGTTCATCTCCTCTCGGTGTTTGTCGTTCTGGCCGAGAATGTTACTGGCTTGAACTGCCCGCTCAATGTTCTCGAAACAACTTTGCGCGCTCCTGAGACGAAAGGTCCCGAGGCGTCATCGGGAATGGGATACCTGCTGGATCAGCTTCTTCACCACACGATCTCTGAGCGAGTGCTCGAAGGTATGTATTGGACGATCGGAGTGGTTTTGTTACTCTTACTCTTTTTCGTCCCACCTCGCTATCGGAAAGTCTCATCCGGCTCAGAGTGATGCGATTCAAGGAGTAGGGGTCCAGATACAGCGTTCTGGGAAGTAATCTCGTGGACGATACATCCCAGATCTCCGCCGATAATGTTGCATAACGGTACGGATGCTAGCGAGTTACCAATGCACTAGTCGAGAACTAATCAAGTGAGGATTCTTACGAACCATCGTCAATGCGTTCCCTGCTCGCGGCGGCGCTGCGTCCCGGCCTGAACACTCGTATTTTTTCGCGTGAGCTCGCGGAGCAGCCACGTCTTGGCCACCCTCCAGTCGCGGGTCACCGTTTCTTCGGAAATCTCCAGGACCTCGGCTATTTCTTCGACGCTGAGCCCGCCAAAAAACCGAAGCTCCACCACCCGGCCCTTCCGCGGATCGATCTTGGAAAGCGCGGTGAGCACTTCATCCAATGCTTCCACTTCAACCCCGCGCGCCTTGCTTCCCAGCAGAGCTTCATCAAGGGGAACCTGCAATCCTTCGCCACGTTTGGCCGACCCGTGCTTGCGCACATGATCCACCAGGATTCTGCGGATCATTTGCGCGCACAAGGCAAAAAAGTGCGCCCGGTTATTACAGCGGATACCCCGGGCATGAACGAGCTTAATGTAAGCCTCATGGGCCAAATCTCCCGACTGCACGCCCTGCACCCGGGATCGGCCCAAATGCCGGCGGGCAATTAGCCGGAGGTCCTCATAAACCAGGGGCATCACACGACTTAACGCCTTCTCGTCGCCCTTGCTCCAGGCTGCGAGCATCCCGGTAATATCTAGCTGAGAATGCACGATCGCTCAACTCGATTTTAGAGCAAAACCTGGTGACGTGACGGTTTCGAACTCCCTTTCACGGTATTTAGTTCAAGGAGAAACGAAGGCGATGTCACAAGACAGATTCTTTGCAGCCCTAATGGGGGCCGCACTTGCAATAGGACTAGCGGCGGGAGAATCCCCGACGTTCACATACACCGCGATCGACCATCCAAAATGCTAAGTCCACCATCGGCTCGGGAATTAACCAAGGAGACCTCCATGTCTTTTGGACAGCATCGCCGGTGGAGCGTTCTGACTCTGGCCTGCTACACGCTTCTGGCGGGCCAAGTCGCCAGCACCTCTTCAGCGCAAGCCTCACCTATCTATATCGAGAGCCATGGCACGACGCTCTACGTCGTCGACTCAGATTCCGGCGCAAGCACATTGGTTGGAACCTACGGGGTCACGGGCGTCCTCGCGCAAGCTTTCAGCCCCGACGGCACCTTGTACGCGATCTTCAACGCCGGCTCGACGTCGGCCCACCTAGCAACAGTGGACATACACACCGGCGCTGCGACTCCGATTGGATCCTCGGCGGGAGTTCCACTGGAGGCTATGGCATTCGCCCCTGACGGAACGCTCTACGCCGGGAATTTCAATACGAACAACCTCTACACGATAAACGTCTCAACGGGCGCGGCGACCCTCGTGGGCGCCCTGGGATTTACCGGAATTATGGACATGGCTTGGGACCCTGCGAATAGCACCATGTACGCGATTGCCTCGCTTTGTGCGGGATCTTCGCTTTATTCCATCAATCTCGCCAGCGCTGCCGGGACGCTGGTCACGGGTATCCCCTCCGACAATTGCTTGATGGCTCTGGCCGTTGATTCTAAGAATCGTCTATTGGCGACGGATTTTGCCAGCGCCTCACCCCTATTTCAGATAGATCCGGCGACTGGCAATCTCACGAACCTCGGAAATACGGGCCTGGTCAGTACGATGGGCGCCGCCGCTGCTCCAGTGCCTGAGCCTTCGAGCGTCCTCTTGTTTGGTACTGGGTTGATCGGACTAGCCGGCATTGTGCGCAAAAAAGATGGGCGTCGGAGGTTCACGCGTTGGGGGAGACCTCAGTATTTTGCCCCAGATTCAGGAGGAGTTGGAGCGCGCTCGTCACCAGCTCGAACATCTCCGAAACCATCGTGCCGGCGCGGCTGATATAATTAGCCGAATTTCGCCAGCGTGATTTTTCAGGAGTACTACAGATGCTGCTCGAACGATGGCGTCGCATCGAGAGCCTCTTTCATGAGGCTCTCGCTATACCTCGGGAGGAACGGGCGAGTTTCCTCCATGTAGCTTGCTCGACTGATCCGGCGCTCTGTCACGAAGTCGAGTCATTGCTTTTGCATGAAGGCCTAGCAAGCGGTTTTCTCGAGTCGGACGGATCCGGCGCCCAAACGGCAACCTTACCACGCGATCCAGTTCCCGCAGGTGAGCGCATAGGTCCATACACAGTGATGGACCCGTTGGGCGCGGGCGGCATGGGGGAGGTCTATAAAGCCCGCGACCAGCGCCTGGATCGCCACGTCGCGATCAAGTTCCTGTCACGCCACATGGCGAATGATATGGCGTCCCTGGAGCGGTTCGAGCGGGAGGCGCGCGCCGCCTCGGCGCTCAATCATCCAAACATCTGCACTGTGCATGATGTGGGCGAATTTCAAGGGCGCCCCTATCTCGTGATGGAACTGCTCGAAGGGCAGTCGCTCAAAGAGCGTATCGCCAAACGTTCACTAGGCGCGCCCGAAATCGCTTCCATCGCCAAGCAGGTCTGCGCCGCGCTTCAGGCGGCGCACGAAAAGGGCATCGTACACCGCGACATCAAGCCGGCGAACATTTTTTTGACTCATAACGGCCAAGTCAAGGTCCTGGACTTCGGCTTAGCGAAGCGAGGTGTGGAACTCTCTCCTTCGGGATCCCAGGGCGATGGGAGCACTCAGAGTCTCACGCTCACCGCCACTGGAACAATCATGGGAACTCTGGCCTACATGTCTCCGGAACAGGCCGTGGGCGAGGACGTAGATGCGCGAAGCGACATCTTTTCCCTAGGCGTCGTGCTCTATGAAATGGCGGCCGCACGCCCTCCTTTCCGCGGCAAAACGCCCGCCGGCATCCTGGGTTCAATCCTCACGGAATCGCCCAGCAAACCGTCGGCCGTGAACGTCGCAATTCCCGTAGTGTTGGACCGCGCGATTCTCAAGGCGCTGGAAAAGGACCGCGGCAAGCGGTACCAATCCGCAGCGGAGTTGTTGGCGGATCTCCACAACTGGCAGCCATCCGCGACGTTGCGCACTCGCCGCTGGGCGCTGGCGGCAACGGGGGCAGGCGTGGCGAGTCTGGCTGCCGGAGCATTTCTTGCTCGCCAGTCGCTGTTTCCGCCGGATCGCAGAATCCGGATCGCCGTACTGCCGTTCGAAAACATTGGCGGAAATCCGCAAGAGTCCTTTTTCGCCGACGGCTTGCACCAAGACATGATATCGGTCTTGAACCGTCTCTTCCCCGACCAGCTCAGCGTGATTGCGAGCACGTCTGTCAAACGCTACAAAGGGACCGGCGCAAATGTAGAACAAATCGCGAAAGACCTTAAGGTCGATTACGTCGTCGAAGGGGGCGTTCAACGCAATGGTGACCAAGCGCACATCACGGCGCGGTTAATTCGAGCCAGCAATCAGGCGTCCCTCTGGAATGCGACTTACGATCGTGAAGTAGGCCAGATTGTTGCGACGCAATCTGAAATCGCCCAGGCTATCGCACGTGGCATCGAGCGAGGCTTGCAGCCCAATGCTCAAGTTTCCGCGGCTTTGGCACGGCCCTTGAACGCTGCGGCGCATGAAGCGTACCTTCGGGGCGATTATGCCAAGGCCGTGCAAATCGATCCCGGCTACGCTGCGGCTTATGCCGGATTGGCGGACAAAATGTACTATGCGGGCCTTTTCGGGTTCCTGCCGCCCGGCATCGCATTCACCAACATGAGCAAGGCCGCCTCCAAGGCGATTGAGCTCGATCCAACTCAGGCTCTCGCCCATGGCTCACTGGCGTTGAGCCGTCTGCATCAGCAATGGAACTGGTCTGCCGCGGAGCAGAGCTTTCGCCGCGCCTTGCAACTGGACCCGGCGAATGCCGAAGTGCGCCACTGGTTTGCCCACTTTCTTTTGTGGGCCGACCGGCGTGACGAGTCCGTCCGGGAGTGCGATCGTGCAGTGGAACTCAGTCCGTTTGACTCGGGCTTGTTAGCCTGCCGCGGCTGGCACGCTCTATATGCTAACGATTACGAGAAAACCATCGAGGACGCCCGCCTGGCGCTCACCTATCAACCGGATGATGGTTGGGCCTTGATGATCATGGGATGGGCCTATGAACAGAAAGGCATGCTTCAGGAAGCCCTGGCCGCGCTGCGCAAGACGTTCGACAGCACGTTGAAGACAGCTTCGATCGCGCACGTGTTCGCGCGACTAGGCAACCGGCCCGCCGCCGAGAAAATTCTGGAAGAGATGCTGACCTCTACTAGCAGCAAGTACGCCTCCCCGTACGATATCGCGGTAATCTATGCCGGGCTGGCGGACCAAAACCGGGCCTTCGAATGGCTGAACAAAGCTTTCGAGGAACATTCCGCGTTCATGGTCTACATGAGCTCAGACCCGCGGCTTCAGCCTCTGCGACGCGAACCCCCTTTCCTGGATCTATTGCATCGCATGGGTCTCCGAAATCGGCAGGCGTGAAGGGTCGGTGAAGATGACGGCATCAGCTGTTCGCGAGTGTTAACGAGTCCTAAACTTTCCCACAGCCGATCCATGGTGCCAGCGGATAGTCCCGACTTGCTACCGATAATACGTGATATCGGGCGCCTACAAAGCAGCGGACTCATAAACAGTGTTCGCAAGCGTTACTTAGGAGTCACTGTGTTGTACTGTCCGTCGGTTACGGGCGGTGCTGAGTTATCGGGAGACACCGTTACCCCCTTGACAAGTACTTCAATAAGAATCACAATGTGATAGTAATCATGCTTGGCGAGTTTGAGTACTTGCTGCTGACCGCTGCCGTACGATTGGGCGACGACGCCTACGGCGCTGCTATCCGGCAGGAGATCGAGGGCGCTACGAAGCGCCGCTGCTCTATAGGGGCGCTATACACAACGCTGGATCGTCTGGAGACGAAAGGTCTTCTTCAAACATGGATGGGCGATGCCACACCTCAACGGGGTGGCCGGGCTAAGCGAATGGTCCGCGTGACTACGAAGGGTATCGAGGCGGCAACCGCTTTTTACAACGCTGTCACGCGAGTGAGCCGCGGTGTTTCGTGGGAGGCGCATCGGATCGCTGTCAAGACATGAACCGAATCTGCTGGTGGTTGGTAGATATAGTGTCCCGAATGCTGGAGCCCGACGAACGGGATGCAGTTCGCGGGGATTTCTCGGAGTCAGACGAGCGTGGGATGCAAGCACTGTTCGGTCTACTGGGTCTAATCCTGAGGCGTCAGGTGGACTTGTGGACGAGCTGGCGACCTTGGCTCGCTTTGCTTGGGCTCGTTGCGCCAGTGGGCGTGCTTTTCGGTCGATTCTCTATGACAATTTGGAGCCAAGGGGTACGCCTAGAAGACGTGCTATGGGTTACCGACTACATCGGGAAAATGGTCGGCGGCTGCATGCTGGTGTTCTCCTGGGCCTGGACGGGGGGCTTTGCGCTGGGTTCCTTGTTGCGACGAACTGCTTGGCTCTACGCGGCGCTATTTTGCCTGGTCTGGTGGCAGTTGCGCGGCATGCCACTCCGATACTTTTTGTTCTCGTTTCGCCTGGGGCTGTTTGTACTCATGATGCAGATGGCTCTGCTTCTTTCTTTTCTGTGGGGTGTTCATCAGGGTGTCCGCCTCGGCTCACTCCGGGTCAGCCGAGCCGTGCTCTTTGCGGCGGCGGTCACGATCTTGACACTCGTGATCCACGTGGAAACCCGCCACGGACAACTCGCACTTGAGTTCTGGAACACTGGGGTAAGGTTGGGGGATAGACTCGCATGGGAGCCCCATCCGCTATCTTTTGCCGTGATCCTCTGGCAGTTTGGGTTCCTGACTGTAACCACGAACTGGCGGCGCTGGCGAGGCAAGACTGCCTCTTTTTGACGGCCAGAGTCCGGTCACCGGTTTTTCTTCCTTGACTCCTGCTACTTATTCAGAAGCAAATAAACTCAGTCGCGCACCGGGCCACGTAGCACTGGCCTAGATCGAACGTCGGCGGGCCCTTTAGGAGTTGGATAATAAAATCGTGGCCGTGCCCATCGACCGAGACGTTCCCGATCTCACCGGATGGCTCGCATATTGTCCCACCTGCGGCCAAGATCGTGAAGTTCGTCGGGTTCGGGAACGTGCCAAAACAGAGGCGGAGTATTTCGAGTTTGTTTGCACCTTCTGCCACAGCATCCTGCTGACCTTCCGTCGGAGGGGCTTGCGGGGCGAGGCGACGTAGGGCCTGCGGCGAGCTTGCCGCTGGATGCTGCTGGGCTCCACAACAGAGTCGATATTACGTCATAACGGGGCTAAGCCTTCCGAATGTCGCGGAAAAACTTAGCGTTGCGGCCGCTGCCTGAACAGAGATGATGGTGGCGTGACTGGCGTCAGCACTCGAACGCGATTGTTGTTCTCGTCAGCAAAGTAGACTCTACCGGATCCATCTACAGCGATCCCAACCGGGAAGCTTATTTCTGCAAAACTCGCTGGTCCGCCGTCGCCGCTGAACCCGTTGACTCCGTTCCCCGCAATCGTGGAGATGAGGCCGGTTGATACGTCAACCCGCCGTATCCGGTGATTGATTGTATCGGCGATATAGAGATTCTCCTCGACATCCAATGCCACGGCTGCGGGATAATTCAGCCTCGCGTTCTTGGCTGGTCCTCCATCGCCTCCGAAGCCACCTTGGCAGAGCGTTAGGTTAAATGGAGGAACTCCCATCGCGCAGGGGCCGGATCCGACCGACGTGGTCACAATTCCTGTACTGGCTGTCACCATGCGAATACGGGAGTTTTCGTAGTCAGTGATATAGATGTCCCCGTTGCGGCGAACGACTGAGGGAATGGGATCCCAGAAAAGGGCGTTGACGGCCGGTCCATTGTCGCCGTTGAAACTAGTGGCAAAGTGACCCGCAACCGTTTCGATAATCCCGCTGCTGGCAATGAGTCTTCGAACACGCGACCAGGAACTGGAAAAATAAAGATCGCCTACGGCATTGACCGTGATTCCCGTGGGCCGCGAGACTCCGGCATTGATGCCTAGCCCTCCGTCGCCGCTATCCACATCAGCGCCTGTCCCCGCGACAGTGGTTATGATTCGAGTGGATAGGTCGATTCGCCGAATGCGATTGTTATCACCATCGGCTAAGTAAATGTTCCCGGCAGCATCGAGCGCGATGCTGATCGATCTTCCAAACATCGCATTGGTTGCCTGGCCACCATCACCGCTATACCCCAGGATTCCGGTGCCGGCGATTATCGTGGTGGCCCGATCCTTTACCCAGATCTTGCGGATGAAGCCGGTCCAGTCGGCAACGTAGACATCGCCTCGTTGGTCCACGGCGACGCTCGTGGGGTAAGTTAGAAACGCACCCGCCGTCCCGTTGCCGCCAACTGTCGAGATGGTGTACTGCTGCCCAAACAGCGGCGCACAAACGAGCAGCAGAATCGTCCGATAATTGATCACCATCCGATTGTGACGTACTTCGGAGTTCTTCCGTTGCGTGGCAATCGTACGATTCTGAGTGATAACACGCCCTTGGATACCAAGGGCTTAGTAATTCTCCGCGCTCCCGCAGACGGAGGACACCGACTGGATCACCGTATCATCTGAAGGATGGCCATCGGCTTGAGGTCGCGCGCGTCCTGGTTCCGGTGTCTCGTTTGTATCATCGCGATCGGGATCCTATCGCGCGTAGTTCATACGGGATTTGTGGTTCTTGACAAGTACCTGGGCGATACCTTGTACGCAGCGATGGTCTACGCGATTCTGCGAATCCTAATGTGGGGCAAAGCCGTGGCTGTGGCCGCCATGATCATCATGATCGGCATCGAGTTGTTTCAGCTGACGATGATTCCGGCTCATATGCTGGCGAGTGAGCATCTGATTGTGAGGATTTGTGGGCGGTTGATCGGCTCGGAGTTCAGCTTTCTGGATTTGTTCGCCTACGGAACCGGTATCGTGTGCATCTATGTCGCCGATTCCTCGCGCCCCTAGTTGCATTTTCCTATGCGGGCTCCCAAGTCCATTCGGAGCAAGTTCAAGATACCTAGCGTTAATGCTCGTTATCGGTCCCGGAAGCGGATTTCTGGGAGTTGTCTCGCGTGCACAGGTATGGGAAGCGGCACGGAACGCGAAAGGCGTCGAAAAAAACCGCATGCAGGCTCAACTAGAGGAGAACAATCGATCATCGTCGTGGACGAACCGCGAGGAAGAGGGTCAGTTCGAGCGGGCTCGTACCGCGCCGATTCCCGCTCAGAAGGGGTCGTCGGCTGCACTTTTACCTTCTGCTGGTTCGTGATCCAAGATCTCAGTCTCGTGCTGGTTTAGAATTTCGGCAGCCTGATCGGAGTACGAGGCGGGCACCAAAATCGCAAAGCTTTCAAATCCTCCTTGGGAAACATCGCGTTCGACGCGGCACGGAATGGCCGCGCGCTCCAGGAAACGCTTAGCTCTACTGGCTTCACGCTCGGGCAACGTCGCTACCGAGCCGAATCCATCCGGAACCGTTGCGGGCAGCGGGCTCGGAAACGTAGTACGTGCTCGCTCCTCTAAGCCCCGCTGTTTCAGCTCGGCCAAGTACCATTTTCGGCCGCGCTCGGGGAGAGTCTCAATATCGACATCCAGCAGTTCATCGTTCGAGAAATCGATGAAATGATTCGCGTATTCTTCCGCGGCCAAAGGTTCATCGACGTCCGTCCGCAATCGCTGCTGTGCGGTTTCAAGGAACGAACGGGGAACCATGAGGGCGATCCACTTGCCCCGATACTTTCGCCTATATCCGAGCGAGGCGTCCAGCCTTTTTTCCATGAGTGCGCAGGGGATGGCGGCCCGTTCGAGCACATCACGGGCTTGCTCGGCGTCTTCCGTATATTCAAATTCGCGCGCGGAAACAGCTGTGTTCTTCCATGGGACGTGCTCCATGAAAGATTGAGTCTCCGGAAAGACTGGTTGTGCCTCCTCGAGTTGGGACTCCTCAACCTTTGGTGGCGCGGATCGTTTAAGTCCCCGATCAAAGAGCTCCACCTCGTAACACTGGCGCGCGATGTCTGTAAGATCGTCGGGATTGAGATCGAGGAGCGCTTCGTCGGAGAGCGCGGCGTAGTGACGGCGGAAGTCATCGGCGTCGGCGTTCATGCGTCTACTTCGGGCCTCAATTCCGGGCAACGTTCAGATGATCGATTATAGCTTCTAGCCCGGTTAACGCCACTCCTCAGTACTCTTTAATCGTCCTCGATAGGTCCTTCTATCGCGACAACGTAGGCGTCGATCACCGTATTGATGTTGCTACACCTTTGAGGTAATGTCCACATGACACAACTTCCGTTAATGCCCAATATCGGAAGCTATCTGCAAGTTGGGATTGAGAAGTCGCGCGGCCGGCTTAGAAGCTAACGCGAAGTGTGCTAACTCGCCTGCCGTTGTTTCAGGACGAAATCCACGCGTATGTCCGCTCGATGAAGATCCTTCCTGGTGAACTGCACATCGTGCATCTCGATTTCCACGGAATCCGGCGACTCCAAATGGCTGAAGAGGGACAACTGAATTGCGGTGCTCGCGTTCGGTTTGAGTGATAGCGAAGCGTTTTTCAGCGCGCCGGATCCGCTAGACTTAACCGAACTGCGGCCGAGACTGGTGTCCGTTTGCGGTTCGGCTGGAGGTTCAACGACCTCGGCTCGTATGACCCAGCGGAGAGCTGGCGAGTCATCCTTGGCTTCGCCGACGACAATGACTTCCAGATCTTCGCATGCGGCTAGTGCCGCGACGAGCTTGGCAGCGCCCAGTTCCCGCTGGCGCTTGTTCCTTAAGGAATAGATGAGGTTGGGCGTAAGGCCAACTGCATAGAGCCGATCGCGGGCGGTTTCTGCTGCTCGATCATCACCGATGATTCGATTCACGAATGCAGCAATCGCAGCCTCCGCATGAGTCATGTCAAGTCCGAGGGCTTTCCGGGAGCGTCCAGACATCGTTTAAAAACGATCCGATCTTTACAGGAGGTCGTATTTACACTATCATATCCACAGCGACATTTCTGACCTCGAATGTCGTATAAAGCGATGCCCAGGATTCTCGCTGAGTCAAGCCCGGCAGACTCTTACGTTCATTCGGAAGGTAAGCATTTGTAGATGAAGCACATGCAGCCGATTAGGCGCGGGTATACTATACTAACCGTCGGTTCTTGCCGGTGTATCGAACCGGTCGGACTTCCTATTCGTGCACTGACCAGCCCCAACTCGTATGGCTTTGACTTTGACTCAGGAGAAGGGACTGATCTTCCGGATCACACATCGAGACAACGTGCCCTGGATCCTAGACAACGGAATGCACGCGAGTAACGGTGAGAAATCAGACCCGAACTACCGGAACATCGGCAATGTCGATCTCATCGGCAAGCGGTCGCGACGGGCGGTTGCTGTGCCACCTGGTGGCACGCTTGGCGACTATATTCCTTTCTACTTCACTCCGTTCTCCATCATGATGTACAACATCAAGACCGGGTTCAACGTGAAACATGTGCCCAATGAGGAAATCGTGATTTTCGTTTCGTCGTTGCCACACATTGCGGCGGAGGGCGTTCCGCTCGTTTTCACAAACCAGCATGCCTATCCGCCCATGGCGGAATACTTCACGGATCTGGCTCACCTCGATCAGGTTGACTGGCCGCTATTGCAGAGCCGCGATTTCAAGCACGACCCGGATGACCCGGGCAAAAAAGAGCGCTATCAGGCGGAAGCCCTGATATGGAAGCACCTGCCCCTGACGGCTTTGCGGGGCGTGTGCTGCTACACGGACACTGTTGAGCAACAATTGACGGCGGAAGTCCAAAAACGGGACCTTTCGTTCAGGGTCCGCGTACAACAAGGTTGGTATTTCTGATGATGAAGTTTCTCCAAGGAAACCTGCTCGACGCTCCTACTGAGGCCTTGGTCAACACAGTGAACACTGTTGGAGTAATGGGGAAGGGCATCGCTCTAATGTTCAAGGAGGCCTTCCCTGAGAACTTCCGTGCCTACGATGAAGCGGTGAAGCGCAAGGAGGTCCGGATCGGCCGTATGTTTATTACGGAGAACCGGGCTTTCGACGGGCCGAAATGGCTAATTAACTTCCCGACGAAGAAACACTGGCGCCAACCGTCCAAGCTGGAGTGGGTTGTAGAGGGTTTGAATGACTTGCGTCGGGTGGTTCAAGAGAAGGCAATTCACTCGATCGCACTACCGCCTCTCGGCTGCGGAAACGGCGGACTGGACTGGAATGATGTTCGGCCGGAAATTGAGCGGGTGTTCGCGGAACTCCCTGACGTGGACGTATGGGTATTCGAGCCTACGGCGAAGTATCAAAATGTCGCCAAGCGAGCCGGTGTTATGAAACTGACTCCTGCTCGCGCTCTCGTTGCTGAGATGATCCGGCGGTACTGGGTCCTTGGAATCGAGTGCACCTATCTCGAGGTCCAGAAGCTGTGTTGGTTCCTTGAGCGTACGATCCACGAATTGGGACTTGACGATCCTTTGGATCTTAGGTTCAAGGCCGACAAGTACGGCCCCTACTCGGACCGCCTCCGACACCTCCTTAATGGATTAGACGGAAGCTATCTTCATTGTGATAAACGCTTGAGCGACGCTGGTCCATCGGATACTATTTGGTTCGACGAAGAGCGGCGTGAATTTGTCGATCTTTACCTCAAACAAGAGAACTCGCGTCCCTTGCGCGCAATCTTGGATCGTACTGCTGAACGCATTGATGGCTTTGAATCACCCTTGGGTATGGAACTGCTATCGACGGTCGATTGGCTCATCGAACGGGAGAACTGCGGTCGCAGCGTTTCAGCTATTCGAGAGGGGCTAAGCCGTTGGCCTGCGGGCCCAGCGGCCGCACAACGGAAACAGAAGCTATTCGATGATCGCCTCATCGGTCTCGCTCTGGATCAATTAGCGCGGCCTCAAATTAGACACGCGTGATTGTCTAGTACCGCGACCAATGCATCAATCGTGGCGGCCTGAACACCCGGCTATGAACCGTGTGCCCCTTGGGAGTAGCGATCCAAGGACGCGTGTGGACTGTGCCCAGTTTTGTGCCCACCCCCTGCATAGAAGCGGTGCGCGCTGTTGCTAGCGGCCGGACCAGTTCGTGGGCGAAGTGTTAGATAACTAGCAACAATGCGTAACAGCGGACAACGCGTGGGTCTGGCGCTAAGTTGCTGGTACTACGTAGGTGGCTAGCTTCGAACCAGTAGGCCGGGGGTTCGAGTCCCTCCGGGCGCACCAGCTAACCTTTGTCCGGCCCGGACACATAGGTAACACTTCGTTCCTGAGACATAGGTAACAATTTTTGGCCAAAGGGATTTTCGAGGGGCTGCGATTCTCACACCCTTACTCCAGGTAAGCGAACCCTTCACCCATTCCTTGGCTTCATCGGCTTCATCAGCCCGGCTCTGACACTCTCCGCTCTGGCCCTTCAGTTGCAAACATAGCCGGCGGAGGCAGAATATGCGTTACATCATTGCTTGGGCGCTTGGGGTTCCTGGAATCTTAGTGGTCCTGTGGTTCTTGATGGCCCATCACTAGAGGCAGTTGTTGTACAGAGGCAGTTGTTGTACGGGAGGGCAGATGGAACGGAAACTATTGTACTCATTGCTGGCAGTGGAACATGCGAGGCGGCATCTCATCGCCAGTTGGCCTCCGAGCGCTTACAAAGAGGCCTCTTTAAAGGCAATCGAATCCTCCATCCAGAGCCTGACCGTCGGTCAAACGGCAGTCTTATTCAGGTGCATGGCCTGCCTCAAATCCGGAAAATTGGCAACGATGCCATCGGCCATGCGGCCGGCCATGCACAGCGAAGCCAGCAAGGCAGCATAAACGCCAGGCCGTGCAGATTTTGCCCGCATCTCACGCGGCAAGGAGTCGGCGGGAAAATGAATCATGAGCGAATCCACAACTGAGAATGTTGCGCCGCTGAAGATACTCGTGGCGGAGGATAGCGCCGCCGACCGGTTCTGGCTCGAAATGGTGTTTAACAGTGCACGAATCCACTACACCCTGACTGCAGTGACTGACGGTGAAGCTGCTAGAGACTACCTCAAACAACACGTTGCCGAAGGCCCGGATGTTCCCGACCTGGTGTTTCTCGATCAAAACATGCCGCACCTCTCCGCGATGGAGATCCTGCGGGAACTCCCGCAGATCCGGACCTTACCGTACTGCATCATCACAGGATCGGCAATCGAAAAGGATCAGTGGGTGAAAGAATTGGGCCTCTCGCCGCATTGCTTTATTCTCAAGCCCCTCACGCAAGCGAAACTGGTGGAGTTCCTGCAGGCTTACAGTTCGCTGCGCCCCCTTGCCGGCTTCATAGAGCAAAATTCCTCGTCGTTAAGTCCTGAAGAAGCGCCGCCAGTGCCTTAGTCTTATCGTCACGCATACCACGGACTCGATTAAAACGCCGTGCTAGTCTCAGGTAGCAACGAAAGATAGCTATGTCCCCAACAGCACCTCGGAACTCTGGCTCAGACACAGCATGGACCTCCGCTGATCTCTACCGGATGCAGGTACGAGAAATGAGCGGCTATGCGATGTTTACAATCGATCTTCGGGGCATGGTTACGTCCTGGAATGCCGGTGTCCAGAAGCTCCTGGGCTACACCGAAGAAGAGTGGATCGGACAGTCCGCGAGCATCATATTCACCCCTGCGGACAAGGCCGTGGAGATGTGTGAATCTGAGATGCGAAAAGCCGATGAAACCGGGAGCGCGACTGACATCCGATGGCACCGGCGCAAGGATGGCAGCGAGTTTTTCGCCAACGGCCTGATGAATGCGATCCGCAACGAGCAAGGCGTTCTGATGGGTTTCGCCAAGATCATGAGCGATGAAACTGCTCGCAAGCAACTACAGGATTCCTTGACGGAATCGAATAGCGCTCTGGAGCAGTTCGCTTATGTCGCAAGCCATGATTTGCAGGAGCCCTTACGGACTATGGGTGCGTATTCTCAAATGCTGACCCAACGCTACCAAGGTAAGTTGGATGCGGACGCTGACAAGTTTCTCGGTTTCATCGTCGATGCCGCAGGCCGGATGAGCAAGTTAGTGCAGGATCTGCTCGCATATGCCCGTCTTGCGACAGAAGAAGAGCGGCCCAGCTCGATTGCTCTCGATGAGGACCTTGAAGCAGCACTCACCCATTTGAATCAAGCCATCGAAGAAAGTGGCGCTCGTGTTACCCATGATCCTCTTCCGACGTTGCAGGCGGATCGCGGGCAGATGGTACGGCTGTTCCAAAACCTGGTTGGTAACGCCGTGAAATATCGATCTCCCGATAGACCCTCAAAAGTGCACATCGGCGCGGAGCAAAAGGGTAACGAATGGGTCATCTCAGTAAGAGACAACGGAATCGGTTTTGATCAGAAGTACGCCTCGACTATATTTCTGCCCTTCAAGCGTTTGCACGGTGCGGAGGAATACCCGGGTACTGGAGTTGGTTTGGCGATTTGCAGTCGAATCGTAAAGGCTCAGGGAGGACGAATTTGGGCTGAATCGCAGCCCGGCGAAGGAGCGACGTTTTTTTTCACGCTGCCAACGGCAAGTCCCTTGCGACCACAACACACGCCGCCCATAAACTATCCCGGCGAGACAACGGGAACGAACAGATAATTTCAGAGGCCCAACTTCCCCGCAGTGTTCTCCCGGAACAAGCCACTCGGCGAGTTGACCGACCCCGGCCAAGTGACCATATATGGTCAGGAAGAACGTGTTAGGGTTGAGGGACCGCCATTTCTCGCCCTCTGTTTGCTGGACGCGCTTGGCGCGTTCTCCAGGCCGCCGGCCTCCAGGATCGACGGGGCAAAGGAGGGACG
>DASYSG010000048.1:0-27147 GCA_036003585.1 Bryobacteraceae bacterium
GAAAGTGGCTGGACACTCATCTCCGCTAATCGCATTAACAGCAGCGCACATGCCCACCCTCGTCTCCCCAACATTTCTGGCTGTCGGCGACCCGGTCAGTCATCCGCCGCCTGGCATCCCCTTAACGTCCCCAAGTCTGCCGCTTCTCATCTAGAACCCCTCCTGTGGTGTGCCTCCGCACACCCCTTCGTCTCCTTTTCAAAGTCAGTTAATCGGACACGCTTGCCCGGATCGGGCAACGGAGGAGGTTTGGATGAGAAGTAGTTTCAAGATTTCAGCAACGATCGTACTGGGCGCGGTTCTTGCGAATGCCGCCCAATCCGAGCTCTGGCAAGCTCCGGCGAATTGGCATCGGCTATTGAAGAAAGACGTCCCCGGAAGTCTGGTGCTCGATGATGCGGGCGTGGAATTTCGCTCATCCAAGTTCAACCAACGTTGGGCGTACGTTGACATCCACAGTCTTGATCTCTCAGCACGGGAACTCACTCTTGATAGTTACCAGAATCGGACCTGGCACGAACCTGGAACGCAACGCTTTCAGTTCACCTTGGGAGAGTCAATGCCTCCGGAGATCGCGGCTCAGCTTACCGAGCGCGTCGGGAAGCCGGTGCGCAACGGCGTGCCGCTGCCAAGCGTGGCGGTTCTGTCGGAAATCCCGGCTCATCGGCGGATCTGGTCCGGGGGCAGCAATGGGACGCTGCGCTTAAAGGATACTGGCATCGACTACGTGACCGAAAATGGCCGTGACAGCCGGACTTGGCGATGGGCGGATATCCAGACTATCGCGAATCCGAATCCGTACGAGCTGCGGGTGACGGGCTACCGGGAGACGGTCGAGTTCGATCTGAAGCAGCCGCTCGCACGCGCCGTATTCGAACAAATGTGGGATCGTCTATACGCCGCGGATTTGAACCTCTCCACTGCAGGAGGCGAGGACCACCGATGAGACTCTTCCAGATCGGCGTAATCGCACTCTATTTAATCCCGGCGTTGCCCGCGGCCGACTTGCCGACTCCGCTCTCGGCCCTGCTCGACGAGGCCACTCGCAGCAATCCCGACATTCAAGCGACCAGGCTGGGCTGGCAGGCGGCAACCCAGGTTCCCTCTCAAGTATCCACGCCGCCTGACCCACAAGTCACGCTGCAACACGTTTCTGTAGGCAGTCCGCGGCCTTTTGCCGGATACAGCAACAGTGACTTCGCCTACATCGGATTCGGAATCTCGCAGGATCTTCCGTATCCGGGAAAGCTGAAGCTCAGAGGCGAGGCCGCGCAGCAGGATGCTGCGATCAGCCGGGAGAAGCTCGAAGCCGTGCGGCGCTCCATCCTCCAACAAGTGAAGGAAGCGTACTACCAGATCGCTTACGTCCAGCAGACGTTGGAAGTGCTCGACCGCAACGGCAAGCTTCTGGAGCAGCTCGAAAAGATTGCCGATGCTCGCTACAGGGTTGGCGAGGGCAGTCAGCAGGACATTCTGAAATCGCAGCTAGAACGCACCAAACTGCTGCGGGAGGTCGCCCATCACCACGAGTTGATGCACACGCAACAGGCATTACTTCGAAAACTGCTCAATCGTCCACCTGACTCACCGGACATTTCGACGGAACCACTGGTGGAGACCCCGCTGGTCTATACGTCGGAAGAGCTGTTGGGCAAAGTTAGGACCGAAAACCCCGAGGTCGCCGGCCAACAGGAGACGGTGAAGAAGCAAAGTCTGCAGGTAGAGATCGCCCGCAAAGACCGCTATCCGGATTTCAGCGTGCAGTACATGTGGCAGCACACGGCCGAGCCGTTCCGCGATTACTACATGCTCAGCGTCAGCGCTCGGATTCCAATCTACCGCCGCCGCAAGCTCAATCCAGAAATGACGCAGGCCGTGGAAGAACTCAATCGGTCTCGGCGGGAATACGAGAGTCAGATTCAAACCGCCTACTTCGACGTTCGCAATCAATACATCGCTGCGGAAACGGCCTCGCAGATGCTTAAAATCTACCGCGAAGGACTGATCCCACAGGCGCTGGCGGCCTACCAGTCCGGGCTTACGTCGTACCAGACCGGCGGTGTCGATTTCGACACTTTGTTTTCTTCCTTCCTGGATGTCCTTAATTTCGACGGAGAGTACTGGAAGACCTTGATGGAACACGAAACAGCTCTGGCTCGGATAGAACAGATCACCGGCGTGCCGCTGAATTGAGGAGATGACCATGCAACGCTATCGAATCGCTTTTTTCATCACCCTCACAGCAGCGATCCTGCTTGCCGCTGGCGTTGTCCTGCTGTGGCTCGATCCTCAAGTGCTTAAGGCGCGGTTTTCGTCGGTTGTGTTCCCAGCACCTTCAAGTTCCGACGCGACGCGCTCGGAAACTCCAAACTCGGAACCGGCTCTGGTTCCGGTATCACTGACGCCCCAACGGATGCAGAGCATCGGCGTCAAAATAGGCACCGTCGAATATCGGCAGGTTCACGACGACATTCAAACCACCGGCAGCGTGGAAGTAGATGAGACGCGGCTCGCCGAGGTGCAGGTCCGTTTCGCGGGCTGGATCCAGAAGGTCTATGTGGACTCCACTTTCAAGCCCGTGCAAAAAGGGCAGCCGCTTTTGACGATTTACAGTCCGGAACTGGTCAGAACGGAGAACGAATATCTGCTGGCGAAGCAGAATCGCGGGCTTCTGGCGCAGAGCACGGTTCCTGGGGTTGCATCGGGAGCAGCCACCCTCGTGTCTTCCGCGCTGGAGCGGCTGAAGCAGTGGGGGATACCGGAACGCGACATTCAGGAGTTGGAAGAGACTGGACAGGTCAAGCACGACCTGGAGATTGACTCTCCCGCGTCAGGCTTGATCGTCGAGCGAAACGCTCTTCCCACCATGTATGTGCAGCCGGGCACCAAGCTGTATTCGATTGCAGATCTATCCACTGTGTGGGTTTATGCCCAGCTTTTTCAGAACGACATCGGCCGAGTCAAGGTGGGAGATTCCGCGGTGATCACCGTGGACTCCTATCCAGGACGTACGTTCCCCGGACGAGTGAGTTTCATTTCGCCTCAACTTGACCAGACGACTCGCACTGCCAAAGTACGCCTCGAAATCGCCAATCCCGACATGAAGCTTTCGCTGGGAATGTTCGTAAATGTGAAACTCGACCTGGCACTGGGACGCCAACTGGTGATTCCAGCATCCGGAGTCTACCAGTCCGGGACGCGTCAAATCGCCTTCGTCGTTAGTACAGAGGACCACGGCGATGGGCACTTTGAACCACGCGAGATCGAAACCGGCGCACGGGCTGGTGAGGATTTTGTCGTCACCAAGGGGCTAAAGGCCGGAGAGCGTGTCGCAACGTCCGCGAATTTCCTGCTCGACTCGGAAAGCCAGCTTCAGGCAGCTATGGGCTCGTTTGCTCCACCGCCTCCAGGTGTCGGCGCGGCAGCCGCGGCAAATGCTCCGCAGGTATCTATCGACTATTCATCGAGCCCGTCAACTCCCCGGCTTGGCACCAATACGCTTCGCGTGAAGCTGACCGGGCCGGACGATGCGCCTATCACCGGCGCTCAAGTGACGGTGACGTTCCTCATGGCGGCTATGCCCGCTATGGGAATGCCGGCGATGCGCAACGTCGCCACACTCAGCGAACAGGCCGGAGGAGTTTACGAGGGCCCGGTCCAGATTCAAATGGGCGGAACCTGGCAGGTTACCGTGCTGGCGACGAAGAACGGTCAAACTATAGCACAGAAGCAGATCTCTGCGACTGCGGAAGGGGGCACGCAGTGATCAGCCGCTGGATCGACTGGTGTGCACGCAACCGCTTCCTGGTCTTCACAGGAACGCTCGCCCTGGTTCTGGCTGGTATCTGGGCCATGCAGCGCATTCCGCTCGACGCTCTGCCCGATATCTCCGATGTCCAGGTGATTATTCACACAAGTTGGAATGAACCGCCCCAGATCATCGAAGATCAGGTTACCTATCCAATCGTTACTGCTTTGCTGGCGGCGCCTCGCGTGAAGGGCGTCCGTGCGCAAACCATGTTTGGCGACTCATATGTGTTCGTCGTCTTCGAAGATGGGACCGATCTTTACTGGGCGCGCTCCCGAGTCCTGGAATACCTGCAGCAGATCCAGGGGCGCTTGCCGACTGGAGTGAATCCGACACTCGGACCGGATGCGACCGGCGCGGGTTGGGTCTACGAGTATTTACTGGTGGATCATAACCATCGCTACAGCCTGGCGGATTTGCGAAGCCTTCAAGATTGGTATCTGCGTTATCAGATCGCGACTGTCCCTGGTGTGGCCGAAGTGTCGAGCATCGGGGGCTTTGTCCGCCAGTACCAAGTTCGGCTGAACCCGGACAAGCTCCGCGCCTATAACATCGCGCTTTCGACGGTCATTGACCGGGTACGCGACAGCACTAACGAAGTGGGCGGCAGGCTGATCGAGCTCGGGGGCGCTGAGTACATGATTCGGGGCCTGGGCTACCTGCGGTCACTGTCGGACTTGGAAACCGTGCCAGTTACCACCAAGAACGGTACGCCTGTTCTAGTTCGGGATCTTGGAAGCGTCGCATTCGGTCCGGATATCCGCCGCGGCGTGGCGGAATGGAATGGCGAAGGAGAAACCGTTGGCGGCATCGTTGTGATGCGCGACGGAATGAATGCTTTGAACGTAATCTCCGGCGTCAAGCAAAAACTGGCCCAGATTTCCGGATCTCTTCCGCCCGGAATGGAGATCATCGCGGGATATGATCGCTCGGGGCTGATTCAGGCATCCATTGGCACTCTAAAACGCGACCTCATCGAAGAAGCCGTGATCGTCAGCGTCGTGATTATCGTGTTCCTCTTCCACTTTCGCTCCGCATTCATTCCGATTCTCGTGCTTCCGATCGCTGTCATTGCTTCATTCATCCCGATGTACTACCTGCAAGTCAGCTCCAACATCATGTCGCTGGGAGGCATCGCACTGGCCATTGGAGTCCTGGTCGATGCCGCGATCGTGATGGTGGAGAATGGCTATCGGCAGCTGGCAGAAGCCCAGCAGGCGGTCGCAGCCGAGGCGATGCCGCGGACCCTCGCTCGCAAGGAGCAAAGGAAGATTCTCCTTGATGCTGCCAAACAGGTGGCCCCGGCGCTCTTCTTTTCACTGGTGATTATCGTCGTATCGTTCCTGCCGGTGTTCATGCTGGAAGCTCAGGAAGGACGTATGTTCCGGCCCCTGGCGTGGACAAAAACGCTTGCCGTCGGGTTTTCATCGTTGTTGGCGATCACGCTGGTGCCCCCGCTAATGCTTCTTTTCATTCGTGGCCGGCTGCGCCCGGAATCGAGCAATCCGATCTCCCGCATTACTCAGGCAGTCTATCTTCCGATCCTGAGAGTATGTCTGAGGTTTCCGAAAACGACCGTTCTATTGAACCTCGCGTTCTTGACAGTAACATTCCCACTGGCGTTCAAGTTGGGTAGCCAGTTCATGCCGCCGTTGTTCGAAGGCGCGACGCTTTATATGCCCACTTCGCTTCCGGGCATTTCGATCGGTCAGGCTACCCAGCTGATGCAAGAGCAGGATCGGATTCTTCGCTCGTTTCCCGAGGTGACCAGCGTGTTTGGTTCGATCGGCCGGTCGGAGAGCGCCACGGACAATGCACCGCTGGACATGTACGACACGACCGTGACATTGAAACCGCGGGAACAGTGGCGTCCCGGTATGACCTACGAAAACCTCATTTCGGAAATGGACTCCAAGCTTCAGTTTCCGGGTCTGACGAATAGCTGGACGATGCCGATCCAAAATCGTCTGGACATGGAGCTCACCGGAATCAAGACGCCGGTCGGAATCAAAGTCCAAGGGCCGGCTCTCGACGGAATCCAAGAGGTGGGCAGTAAGATTCAACAGATTCTCACGGCTCTCCCCGAAATGAGATCCGCTTTCGCAGAGCGCGTCGCCCAAGGGTTTTACTTGAACATCGAAGTGAATCGAGCGGAAGCTGCGCGCTACGGACTCACGGTTGGCGACGTTCAGCGCGCGATCACCTCGGGTATCGGCGGCGACAACATCGCGGAGAATGTCGAGGGCCGCGAGCGCTATCCCATTTCCGTCCGTTACGCCCCGGACTTCCGGAACGATCTCGACAAGCTACGACAGGTTTTGATCGCCACCCCGGCCAACAACCAAGTGCCTCTGGGCGAACTCGCCAAGCTCTCTTTCTCGAAGGGTGCCACCATGATCCGCGATGAGGATGCAGCGCTCACCGGCTACGTCTATCTTGACCTGAATACCAGGGACTACGGCGGGTTCGTTGCGCGCGCAGACCGGCTGCTGAAGGAGAAGCTCTGGCTTCCCGCGGGCTACACCATGAAGTGGTCAGGTGAATACGAGTTCGAGCTGCGAGCGCGGGAGCGGCTAAAGCTTATCCTGCCGATCGTGTTCTTCGCGATCTTCCTGTTGCTTTACATGGTCTTTCATTCCGTCGGCGAAGCACTAGTGTTGGTCTTCCCGACCGTTTATGCGATGACTGGAGGTCTTCTTTTGCAGTGGTATTTGGGCTACAACTTCAGCGTTGCCGTGTGGGTTGGCTATATCGCGCTGTTTGGGATCGCGGTCGAAACCGGAGTGGTGATGGTTGTCTATTTGCACGAAGCACTTGACCGAAAGCTCGCCGCCGGACAACCCCTGCAGCCCGCGGACATCCAGCAGGCGGCGATCGAAGGCGCCGTGCATCGGCTCCGTCCCAAGCTGATGACAGTCGCCGCGGTTCTGGCGAGCCTGATCCCAATTCTGTGGGAGTCGGGTGTCGGCTCGGACGTGATGAAACCGATCGCGGCGCCGATCGTCGGCGGCATGATCACTTCCACGATCCACGTGTTGATCTTGGTTCCTGTGTTCTTCGTGATGATGAAGACCCGCGCTCTGAGAAGGGGCAGCCTGAGGAGTGCGGGTGAAGTGGATATAAGAGAGTAAAGCAGTTCAAATAAAAAGGAGACCGACTATGATGCATCTTTTAGCAGTAAAGCGATTGATCGGACTATGTGGAGCGACGTTGCTCATGGCCGCAGTTTGCCTGGGGCAAGCAACGCCCGCCAAAAAACCTTCACCTTCCATGGAAAGGTAGAGGCTGTGAATGCCGGCGCCAAGAGCGTGACGGTCAATGGCGAGAAGGTTGAGGGCTGGATGGACGCAATGACAATGGGGTATAAAGTCGACGATCCCGCGGTTCTCAAGAATATCAAGGCGGGTGACCAGATCACGGCGATAGTTTACGAAGGTGATATGACACTCCACAAATTGCAGGTAGTGCCGAAGAGCAGCGGCGAATCAAAATCCAAAAAGTAACGGTCTCGGACAGGCTTATGCGATTTTGGCATCCCAAAGTCCTGATCTTGGCAAACCGGAGATGTGCCCATCGTCCGAGCTTTGAAAAGGCCCGTTATCCCACATTATCGGTAGCACTTTAGGCCCATCAGTCTTTTACATTGTGACTGTTTGGCTTTCCGCAGTCGGTTGTAGAACTTAGGAGACTCTCGCCTGGCGCGCGAGATCCAGGATTCCTAAGTCTGCCATCTTTGGGAACTTTGCAGCTTTTTTCCCGTGACCCGTGCTTCTATAATTTGATCTCGGATCGGCTGGCTAAGCTCAAGGCCCATTACGGCCTTGAGCCCTCGAGTCCACGAGTGACGGACACGGGCCGAGGTGGCTAGATCCATTCCCTGTATTCGCAACGTCACGTAGGTGAGGTAAGGAATCGGTTGAAGTTTGTCAAAAGCGTGTAGGGCTACAACCCGGGTACGCAGCCAGTGGCAACCGTGGAGTGGAGGTGGGATGCCGCGACACCCATTTGGATGGGAGCAATAAGGCGCGGCCCTTACACCGATGAGCGTACGAGTCCTTGATCTCGGGCAACACGGCTGCGCTCAACCAGGATATGGGCAATTGCCTAATTTGGCGGCAACTGCCCTCTGACGAATGTTACTCTATTGCGAAATAGAAAAAGGAACCGACAAACTCGCTGGGTTTGGTATAGCCAGAGTGTTGGCAATACCCGGACAGCCCGTTCCGGCCACAGCCAATAATCCGGAGAATCCGAATGATCCCAGCGGAAGCTGTGCTGCTGGAAGAGACGCAAGACTCAGATGATTCGTAACCAGCATGGAGTCCCCGCCGGGAAGATGGAGACTTCCGAAACAATGGTTGTTCCCTTTCGGCGTGCCGGCACCGAAGTCCGCGATTTCGAGCGTCAAGGGGTCCGTGGATCCTGATTTCGTAAACATGAACACGGAATTGGCTCCTTGATCCTGGAAGCTAGAATCATTCTGGACCATGAGATCAAAAACCTCTTCCGAGACGCAGGTGTTCACGATCAACAAGTCGTTGGAAAGCTGCGGAGGGGTCGTACCCTTGGTCATGCCAGCCTTGGGACCGCTCTTGAACAGCTCAACCTGTAGTGAGGAGACCGAGGTACTCAAGTCCTGAGTGGTCATGAAGTCGTACAGTCGCAGACAGGAAGTTGGATGGACCAAGCGTACGTGCACCTGTACGTTGGTGGTCGTGTCGAGTTTTGATCCGGCCGTGACCGTGGATAATTTGAGATTTCCGACCAGATCAGTCCCGTCTGCAGCTAACGCCGAATTGCTTGCCGTGGAGACCGGAATACCGACTGTGACGGTCGAGATTCCACTCCATCCAAGACCGCTCACAGGGAAGCTGCTCGGCACAGGAGTCAAAGTAATGCTGGTTCCACCGATCTGCGTGACGCTCAAAGTAACCGGGTAGTTAGGCGCCTGGCCGGCGGTCGATGGCTGGTAATCCTGGAGAGACAGATCGAACGTAGCCAGCGTGCCCGCGGTGAACTGATATGCATGGACTTCATACCAAAGCTGGATGGTGCCCACGGCGAACGTGCCGGGTGCAACGGGATTGCCGTTCACCGAGACGGTTGGAGTTGCAAGTGTGAAATTCGATACTGACGCGCTGATGGCGTCCTTTGCTACTGCACTGCAGACCAGCGCACCAGTTAGAAGCACGATTTGAAGAGAGATTCTGTTGACCATTGGTCCTCGCTTGTTGATGTTTCGTTGCATACCCAGATTTATCTATGGGAGCGTTACGCCAAATAGCCAAATGGAATGGTTTTTGTACCGGTACGAAGCTTGGTACTTACGACCTATCCTGTCGGCGAGCATGTAAATCGGGTGCTCGGTTGACGTGATTCGATCCCAGTGGGCCGTAGAACCCGGCTGTGCGAAGGGCTATCGGAGGGATGAGTGGCTAATCCGCCTGTTGTGGGGCAATATCGGTAGGTTTCTACACCCCTGGTAGGAGGTACTTCTCCCGTTTGCCGGTTCATCGGGAGCCCTAGCTCGTCCCAGAGAGGGGGGAATAGGCATTACAATTACAGACGATTCGACACACGCCATGAACCCCGAACGCTGGCAAAAAGTCGAGGTCCTGTATCGCGCGGCGCTCGAATGCGGACGAGAGGACCGCGCCGCGTTAATGGCCCGAGCTGATCCCGAACTGCGGCGGGAGGTGGAGGCGCTGCTCGCGCAGGAAGAAACCGCTGCGATGGAGACGGTGGTAAGGGCCCTCACGCAGCTCGGTCCTTACAAGATCGAGGCTCCGCTGGGCGCGGGCGGCATGGGCGAGGTGTTCCGCGCCAGAGACACCCGGCTGGGGCGTACGGTCGCGATCAAGATTCTGCCGCGCGATAAGGTCACCGATCCCGAACGAAAGCGCCGGTTCATGCAAGAAGCCCGGGCAGCCTCGGCGCTGAATCATCCCAATATCGTCACGCTGCACGATATCGCCAGCGACAACGGCATCGACTACCTGGTGATGGAGTACGTGCCGGGTAAGTCGCTGGACAAGCTCATCACGCCGAAAGGACTGCCGCTGGCCGAAGTGATCGGTTACACGACGCAGGTCGCAAATGCCTTGGCGGCGGCTCACACGGCGGGGATCGTGCATCGGGACATCAAGCCTGCGAACCTGATCGTAACGCAAGAGTCGCAAGTCAAAATACTAGATTTCGGGCTCGCGAAGCTCACCGAGCCTGATACCGCGGCTGAGACGCTAACCGAAGCCGGCACGGTGATGGGAACAGTCGCGTACATGTCGCCGGAGCAGGCCAGCGCGCGGCCCCTCGATCATCGCACCGATATTTTCTCGCTGGGCGTGATCCTATACGAAATGCTCGCGGGCAAGCGGCCCTTCGCGCGCAAAACGCAGGCGGAGACGATGAGCGCGATCATCAATGACCCCGCACCGCGGCTGGAAGGCGTGCCGGCGCGGATGGACGAGATTCTCGATAAGGCCCTGGCGAAAGATCCGAAAGAGCGCTACCAGAGTGCAGGCGATCTGGCAGTGGACCTGCGGCGCGCGCAGCGGGCCGCCCCCGTCGTAACGGTTGCGGCGCCATCGCGTGGCCGGCCTTGGGCGTGGATGGCGGCTGCCGCCCTGATTCTGATCGCCGGGGCCGGTGCCGCAACATGGTTCACAACACGTCCCGGTGAAACCTGGACAAATCCGCTTGAGGGAGCCCAATTCACGCGCTTGACGGATTTCGACGGCTCCGAATTGGACGCCGCGCTGTCACCCGACGGGAGTTTGGTCGCCTTCCTTTCCGATCGGGATGGTCCCTTCGATGCGTTCATCGGGCAGGTGGGCGTTGGGAATTTCGTCAACGTCACCAAGGGGCGCTTCCCCGAGTTATTTCACGAGCAAATTCGGAGCGTCGGATTTTCTGGGGATGGAAGCGAGTTGTGGCTGCGGGTCTCCGCTACCGATCCCACCAGCCGCAAGGTGAGTGACATCGCGCGCGGGGTCTGGTTGATCCCAGCCATGGGCGGAACCCCCCGGCGTTTTCTGGAGCGCGCGAATATGGCCCTCTGGTCCCCAGATGGGAGCCGGATCGCGTTTTTCGAAGCACTTCCCGGAGACCCGATCTTTGTTGCGGATCGCCAGGGCATTAATCCCCAGCAGATCTTCGCGTCGCGGCCGGGCGAACATACGCATTATGAATCCTGGTCTCCGGATGGCCGATACATTTATTTCGTCCGCGGGTTCCGCTCCACCGAAATGGATGTCTGGCGGGTTCCATCCACAGGAGGCCGAGCCGAGCAGCTTACCCACCACAATTCCAGGGTGACCTATCCGACCGTTCTGAACGATCAGACGCTGCTATACATCGCCACGGCCGAGAACGGTGCCGGATCGGGGCTGTATGCCATGAACTTGAAGACCCGGGTGACGCACCGCGCCAACTTGGGAGTCGAGAATTTCATTTCCGTAGCGGCCAGCAACGGGCCCAACGGACCAATGACACGGCTGGCGGCCACGGTATCAAATCCGCGAGGCACGCTCTGGACCGCGCCAATCTTGGACCGCGTGGCGAAGGAATCCGATGCCAAGCGGCTGGAACTTCCCGCGGTGCGCGCCGTGTCGCCGCGGTATGGACCAAATTATCTGCTCTACCTTTCGTCCAAAGGCGGCGGCGATGGTTTATGGAAGTTTCAAGACGGCGCCTCGACGGAATTGTGGAAGCCCACCGATGAAGTTCTGGCGGCGCCAGCCGCAGTTTCACCGGACGGCAGCCAGATCTGCTTCACGGTTCGAAAAGGAGAGCGGCAACACCTGTACCTGATGACCGCCGACGGCACCGGGATTCGTCCGCTGGCTGAATCGCTCGATGTCCGCGACGCCGTGACCTGGTCTCCGGATGGCAAATCCATTGTGGCGAGCGTGGACGAAGGTCTCGGCGGGCGAATTTTCAGGATTCCGTTGGATGGAGGGAAGCCGGAGCGGCTGGTGGACGAAGTCTCCTACAATCCGGTCTGGTCGCCCGACGGGCGGTTGATTCTGTACTATTTCGCCCCACAGGCAGCGCTGTTTCCTCTGAGAGCCATTACGCCGGATAAGAAACCGTTCAAGTTGCCGGATGTCTCATCGCGTGGCGAAGGCGGGCGGTTCCGCTTCATGCCTGACGGCAAATCGTTTGTTGTTCTACAGGGACCGTACCGGAACCAAAACTTCTATCTGGTGAATGTCGAGAGCGGCGCGCGGCGCCAGCTAACCGATTTCGCGCCTGGCTCATTCCTGCGCAATTTCGATATTTCTACGGATGGCAAACAGATTGTTTTCGACCGTATTCAGGAGAACTCGGACGTTGTGCTGATCGATCTGCCGGCGCACAACAAATGATCTCCGACGCTTTATGGCATGTCAATTCCGGTTAGTGGGCTAACCGGTGAAGCGGCCAGAGGGATAGGTCCTTACTAACGGTCAACCTGGTGCTAGACTCTTTTGTCGGAAAGGGAACTGCGGGTTTAGACTCCCTCCTGGCTAGCAGCCATGTTTCAGTAGATGCGACGCCAGGGCATCCCATGCTCTGGAGTATGAAGCTTGAGCTTCTTCGCAATGCTTCATCAGTTCGCTGAAACCATCGTGATCCGAACTAACTGCACGAGCGGAAAGTAATGCGGTCTGTTGTGCATTCGCCACAGAAGCGGTCGAAAGACCGTAAAGAAGCTTAGCCTTAATGACGCAGTGGTCTGTGTCGGTGCCCATCCTGCCCGTTTTCTGTCAACGCAAGAAGGGCAGGCTTGCTAGGCGAGACGGTCCGAGAGTCGGCAACTCACTCTAGCGCGTTATAAGTCTCGCGGTAACTGGGGAGTGCCCTAGGCAGCCCCGAATGGCCGCAGGAATTTCCAATCACGTGTGGAGCGTGCGGGAAATCTAGCGTCACACTATGCGTAAAGGGACTGACAGAATGCCGCTTTTGCTGTGCTCCGCGATTGTTGCCGCCCGTGGCATCGGCTAGCGAAAGCTTGAAAGCAGCCGCTCATGCTGACATCGTTCAACGCGGATGGTCCAATCAAGTGCCGATCCGGTGTTCCTTATTCGACCAATGGCGGTCACCTGGCCATAGAACGCCAATGGCCTTCTTCGTTTCCCCTTTAGAATGCTGAATCTGGTCTTGGGTCCAAACCTGCCTCTTAAACGCTGTATGGTTACACAACGATTCAGGATTACAATTCCCATCATTGCCATCGTGATGGAAAACGGGCTACACACAACGCTATACACGAAAGCGGGCGACGTAGTGACTGTCTTGCGTGGACCGCTAGACGGCACGCGCTTAGTAGAAGTGCAATGGGAGGGTCGGATTGCTCTCATGTTCACAATCGAGTTACGCGAACACGCCGAGCTCATTTCGGAAGCCGCCGCTCCTGCATAGGAAGAGCTGTTCGCGATAACTGGCGAAACTCGGAGGCGAACGATCACCTATTGTCACGGACAGCGGTGCAAGACCGCTAGCGACGAAGGCCCGAATCCGCACATCGATTTCGAAAACACCAAGAGGAAAATAGGGGCCGCGCCAGCGTAGCGCACCTCCGCCGGCTGTCCGGGTGGTTGGGTTACTAGCCAACTAACGCGACTGGCCTGTTAAGCATACCCGTCAACGAAAATAACCCGGTCACGCCTTTTTCATGGTTTCACATCCTAAAGGAGCGAGGTTCCCGACTATCTTGTAGCAGCTTTAACGAGTATCGCTTCGTCGCGGCGTTCGAGGTCCACTGCGAACATCTCAAGCGGTGTGCCTAGCCAACGCACTTCTGCCATGGGATGCCCTTCTGGGCCATTCCGTACCGACAATACTTCTAAAACTGCATCTTTGGGGATTCGGACAATTCGCTTCCGCGATCCGATCGTCTCAAGGGAGACAGTCTCCCGGGTCAGGCGATAGAACGACCTGCTCAACATCACAAATCCTGCGGGAGATTAAATCGTAGCGACGGATGCAGGGCGGGACAACTAGAGTAATCCCTAGGCAGGACATGGTTTGGGGCTAGCAGTTCTGGTACGCCACTCTAAGTCACGAAAAAGGACGGGCTGCCTGAGGTACCTTTGCTGCTCAAAAGCCCAGCGTCCCAGACGGGCAGCAGAGTTGAAACATAAGCAGGTTGTAATGCTTCTTTCCGCAATGGGCCCTTCGGATGCTCTAGCCCCGGGAGATTCGCGTAATCGCCAAAGGGGAGGACTGGCGACTCCCCATATTTTTGAACATTAGAAGTCCGGCTAGCTGGCCCCTACTGCAGATCATGCGCACAGAAATGGCAGGTGGCGCAGTTTTGTTGGCCAAGGGAGCCCGCAATGTCCGAACGATGCAAGACCCGGGAAATGCTCAAGGCGCGAGTGCGGGCCGAACTGAAAGTCTACGGCGACGCAATAGCCATGCTTCAAAAGCATTCGATTGATGCGCTATCAGCCCTGCAAGATACAAGCGGTTCTTTCGAAAAGGCTCATGAATTGGCCGAGCACGCCAAACTGGCCTACCAAGTTTCCCGCCAGGCCCTAGATGATCACATTGCCTCGCATGGCTGCGAGTGATCGATTTCCGGCCATGGTACTCTTGGGCCGATGGAACACTGTGCCGAGAGAGACAAGCTCAAGAGTGCAGCCGCTGACGCTTTGAAGGACATCATAAATTTCACTGATCGGCTACTTAAGGCGGTCAGGAGCGAAGGGCCTTGTGGGTCGCTTACGCCGCTCGACAAGGATCTAGAGAACGCCGTTGGAAGTAAGGAAAGGGCCTTCGGAGCACTCGCTCAGCATTGCAAGGAACACGGCTGCGACCAGATCACAGAGCGTAAAATGGAAGACGCTATCGCGAGGTAGGCGGTTGTCACCATGTACGTGGAACCGCGACCATTAGGGTGTCGATTCAGCGTGTTGCCGATAAGGAACGGATGGACGGGCGTCCAATGAATCGTACGCTTTTTTGATTGGGGTTTCCTATCCGCCTCGAAGCTGGCTGCCAGGCATACTTAGGGTCCGCCCTCTGATAGGTCCGTTAAGTACAATTATCGGTAGGCATCCGAGCGCTCTGAGTAGCAAGATTCCCTGGATTAGACGCTCAGCGCTGGCGTTCACTCAAAATTTGTGTTCGCCGTAAATATTCCGGCAGCCAGTAGATAATTGCGGCTTGTAAGGTAGCGCTCAGCCCCGTTATCGAACATTAACGGAATGTATACTGCGTCGCGAACATAAGCCTTCCTCTAAGCCTTTGCCAATGCGGCTTCCCGGCCCGCCACGCGGCCAAAGACGATAACGCGTGGCAAACCGTGTAGGGCGAATCCGCCTGCTGACTCGCCGGCACAGTAGAGGCCTGATATAACTTGGCCGTGTGTGTCGATCACTTGGCACTTGCGGTTGATCTTGAGGCCGGTGAGGCAATCGTGAAGGATGGGCGTGGACCACGCAGCGTAGAACGGCGGCGTCTGGATCTTGTATTTGGGCGTGGGCTTCCCAAATTCCTGGTCCTTGCCGGCGTCCACGTAGGCATTGTACTTGGTCACCGTTTCTTCCAGCGTTCGGGCCGGTACTGGCTGGAGCTGATAGGGGTTTGCGATTTTGCCGGCTAATTCGCCGATGGTATCCGCACTGAAGAACCAGCCGCGCTGATCTACGTTGGGCGACTTAGGGTCCCAGCGCTCTCGCTGGACAGCGCCTGAATCAAAGATGGCCCAGATGGGCCCGCCCCCGTTGACTTTGCCGCTCTTCCCCGTGTTCCCATTGGTCCCCAGACAGGCGTTGAGGAAATCGTACGTTTCATCCATTTCGTTCCAGAATCTACGGCCGATCTGGTTCACCAGGATCACGTCCTGAAAATCTCCCACCGTGAGTCCAGACGCGCCCGCGCGGTCGAACAGCGGACTGTTCGGATTCCATTTCAAGTTGCGATAGCCATACCGGCATCCGATGTGAATTGTCTTCGTGATGGAATAACCCACTTCGTTAGCGACATTGGACGTTGCCCAGAGTGATGCTCCGATGTCCATGGCAGCAAGCTCACCCTCCGCCATCTGCTTGGTCCAAGGCTCTCCGGCTGTTTGATATTCTTCCGTCAGCCGCGGATCAAACATTCTGCGGAACTCCACATTGGCGGTGTGGCCGCCCGTGGCGATGATTACGCCGCGTCTGGCTTGGATGTTCACGTCCTTGCCGTCGTGTGTCGCCGTGACACCCAGAACTCGCCCCGCCGACGGGCTCTCGCGGAGAACCCCTTCATCTTGTACCGCAGAAGAAAGGCAGCGCCCTTGGCCCTCGCGCTGGCTTCCAGGTGTCTAACGAGTCCTGAGCCTGGGCTCCCGTTGATTGTTTCGTTCAGATTGTCGGAAAACGGCTTGGCGACAAAGAGCCTGGGAACCGTCCCGCCATTCACGATAGTTGGGGGAACATCGTTGAAGAGGACTCCATTTTCGATTAGAAATTCGAAGGTAGGGGCGTTTTCGTCCGCCCACATGCGAATCAGGTCCCGATCGCCGAACCGGAACTCTCTATTTCTGTGGTCGGTGTGATCCAAGTAGACTCGATCGGCCGAGTCCGTGATGCCGTGTTTTTTCTGAAGGCTTGTTCCGCCGCCCAGAGGGACGCGTCCACCGCTCACCATGGCGTGTCCACCGATGTCGTGATTGGCATCGAGCACGATCACTGTTGCGCCATGATCGCGTGCCATGATGGCTGCTGGGAGTCCAGACGCGCCCGCGCCTACGACGACAACGTCGGCGACCTGATCAAAACGAATCCGGCCTGTCCTTACTTGCGCCGGGGCCTGGACTGCCAATCCTGCGCCAGCGCCGAGTGAAGCGCCTTTCCTGAAGAAGTCTCGACGGCTGACGGAGTTCTTGTTTTTCCCGGCCATGCTACTTTCGCCTTTCGTAAGGAGCGATACTAAACGCGTTTATACCCGTTGGAAAATCATTTTATATTGCAACAGAGGCCCGTGTGTGGCGCGTGCCAGACGTAACTTCGAAATGACACACAAAAGGACCACAAGAGGTGCCAGTAAAGATATAGCCACCTTGGGTGGCAGCGTTTATGCCTGCCGCGATCAAGCATATGCTTTCAGGCCCGATAAGACGTATTAACGGACACTACTTGCTCCGGAGTGCCGTGGTTGCGCACAAATCGGGAGTTGGCCCGGTTACCTCTTCAACGTCGTTGCCCAGTTGAGGACTACCGTGAAGGGGATCACACGGGCCGAACCGGGCTGAGCTATGAATAGGAAACGCTTGCCGTCCGGCGCAAGATCCCAACCCTGTAATGTTAGCGGTGACGCAGCGAACAAGCGGCGGGGTGTTTCCGCGCGAAGGCCCTTGCTCGTGTCCAGATCCACGGCCATCATTTGAGCTGCGGTAGAGATGTAGTACAACACTTTGCCATCGGACCTCCAACGCGGCAGGACCCCGCCGCCCTTTGATACCAGCCATTTCGGTGCGGCGCCCGCCTCAACCGTGAATGGGCGGACATAGATTTCGGCTGTCCCTGATTCTTGCGACAGATATGCCAGCCAGCGGCCGTCCGGCGATACGGTCCCCCGACGCTCCAGGAACTCTGTCCGCACCAGGGTCACCGGCTTGGCTTCCCCGCTAAGGGGCAGAGCCCAAATGTCGCGAGCCGTCTTGCTGTTAATGCTGGTGAATACCAGAAAGCGTCCATCTTTCGACCAGCTATTCTCATCCTTCGGCTCATCGGTGTGCAAGAGCAGCTTTTCCTGTCCCGGGCTGTCGGCGGGGCCGCTGTAGAGGTCCAACTGGCCTCCCCGACTCGAACTAAATGCTATGGTTTTGCTATCCGGCGACCACGTCGGAAAGTCGTCCCGCGCCGGATCGAAGGTGAAACGCGTGCTGGTGCCGCGTGCCACGTCCAGAATCCAGATGTCCCGGTTTGGTTGCGCGCCCATAGCCACCGCCACGCGACTGCCATCCGGAGAAATCGCCGGGTTTGCGTAATCGCCCGGATCGCCGATCGTACCTGCGGGATTCCCTTGCAAATCGAACCAAGTGAGGCGCGTTTGAGGCCCTGAGCCCGTTCGATAAGCCAGCGCGCCGGTGTTCGAAACGGAGAACACTCCGTAGTTTCTAGCGGAATAGGAATCCACACGGTCGGCGATGGCCACCGGCTCGCCGCTCAGCATCAACTTCGAGGGATCGAACGGCTGTGCCATCAACGTGTCACCACGCATGAAAATCAGGTTGCCAGTATTCGCACCGGGCAAGGCGGCATAGTATGCCTGACGGTCGCTGGCCAAGAGTCGCTCCGTGCTTTGGCCTTCGGGCTTGACGTCGATGGAACCGACATAGACTCCAGCCTTCGCCGTATCGGAGGAAACCCGTTCATAGAGGAAGTGCTTTCCATCCGGTAGGAACTGCGGCCACAGGTGGTTGCTCTCGTTCGCGGCCAGCGCAGTGACTGGGGTTGCCTGGCCTCCCGATGCCGACACCTTGAGGATCGGAACACCCGCTCGAACTGCACCACCCACGATAATGCCGTCGGCGTTCCAGCTCGCGCCATTCAGTGAGTTGGGCCAGTCCGCAATGATCTGCGGAGGCCCGCCCTGGATGTCCACTTTTTTCAACTTGCCCTCGTTTCCCGCGGCGAAGACCACCCAGCGGCTGTCGAAGGACCACGACGCGGGAGGCGATGTAGCGCCAATATTCTCAGTACCAGGCAATGGTCTCAGGTCCACGCCATCGAGCGATCGCACCCAGAAGCGCGTGATGCCATCTTCTCCATTTGCCTGGAACACCATCCAGCGGCCGTCGGGGGAAACAGCCATGGCCGCCCCGGCGTTGAAGGTCATACTTCCGGCCGGCCCGACTTCGAAGCGAACGGCTTGCCCCGGTTCGTTGGTGGATCGCCACGGAGCCCACAGCAGAAGGGCGCCCCCGAGGATCGCGACTACGCTGGCAGCAACAGCTGGCGACAGCCACCGCTTACTCTCTGCTTTGGGCGGCGCTGCTGCGGGCGAAGCCGTCGCATCATCCACTAGCGCCATGACGTCCCCGATGTGGCGCAGCCGCTTTTGCGGATCCTTCTCCAGGCACCGCCGCAACAAACGCTGCACCTGCGCAGGAATGTGTTGCCACTGCGGCTCTTCCTTGATCACCGAAGCCAGAACTTCGGTGGTCGATTCACCTTGATGCAGCCGCCTGCAGGTCAGCATCTCGTACACCACGACGCCGAACGCATAGATATCGGAGCGCTTATCGACGACCTTGCCCTTGGCTTGTTCCGGCGACATGTACGATGCCGTGCCTAGAATCATGCCGGCCTCGGTCTGGCCCATGGTGAGCGTCGGCGATTTGTCGTCGGGAATAGCTGGCGTCCCGCCAGTTTTCGCCAGGCCGAAATCCAGAACCTTTACCACGCTATCGGGCTTGATCTTTACGTTGCCGGGCTTGAGATCGCGATGTACGATCCCTTTCTCGTGGGCTGCTTCCAGCGCGTCGGCGATCTGCTTGGCGATGGCAAGGGTTTCATCCAGCGGAACCGCGCCCTCTCTAATCCGATCCGCTAGCGTCGGCCCCTCGACCAATTCCATGACCAGGTAGTTCGGGCCAACATCGTGCAGTGTGCAGATATTTGGATGGTTGAGAGAGGCGATCACGCGGGCTTCGCGCTCGAACCGCTCCGAGAAGCGTTCGGTGGAAACCTTGACCGCGACATCTCGCCCGAGCCGCGGATCGCGCGCTCGATACACCTCGCCCATGCCGCCCGCGCCAATGGGCGCGAGGATCTCATACGGGCCTAGTTTATCGCCTGGGGCTAACGGCATGATTGGCAACGATTCTACTCCAATTTACAGTTCAGAGTCCGGGTTAACCAGCAAACCGGAAATAGGGAGCGCGGCCGAGATGAGCCAGCAGGGTCTTTCACGAAGGAGCCTGATGTCACGTAATAACGGAAACTACACCACAACGGTTTTTCTCGGGTCGGAGATCGTCATTGAGACCCACCTCATTGATGCCGGTGCCTCCTGGATGCCGGCTTGAAGCATGAAGTCGCTGCCCCGTTGGTGTTCTGCTGAGAGCGCGGCCCGATCGTTCCTCCCCCAATCGATTTCTTTCGCGGAGCCGGGCGCGCCGGTTGAACGATTCTGGCTTGGTTCAACATCGAAAAATACTGAATCGCGCCGTTGCGGCTTTCATCAGTGTTATCGAAGAAAAGCTTCGTGCTTTTTTGCCAGATGTCGCTAATCACATACCCGCGTGCGGGAAGGATGGATATTCATGCCTCAGAACAATGGTCGTACCAAGCGCAGCGAAAAAGGTCTGTTGACGCCGGAGAACTGTGTCGTGGCGTTCATCGACCAGCAACCCCAGATGCTCTTCGGAGCATCAAACTTCGATCGGCAGTCGATCATTAACAACACGGTGGCGCTCGCGAAGGCGAGTCGAATTTTTGATGTGCCGACGGTCCTGACGACCGTCGAAACCAAATCGTTCAGCGGCGCTGTCTGGCCGCAGCTTCAGGCGGTTTTTCCGGGGCAGGAGCCGATCGAGCGTTCGACGATGAACGCCTGGGATGACGTCAAATTCGTCGGCGCGATCCAGAAAAGCGGCAAGAAAAAGATCATCTTCTCCGGCCTTTGGACGGAGACCTGTATCGCGCTGCCCACGATTCAGGCCATACATGACGGCTACGAGGTTTACATAGCCGAAGACTGCTGCGGCGATGTGAGCCAACTCGCGCATGACAATGCGATGCATCGAATGATTCAGGCAGGGGCGAAACCCGTGATGGCCCTCTCGGTCCTGCTCGAATGGCAGCGCGACTGGGCGCAGAAGGACACCTACGACGCGGTCCTCGATCTGGTCAAAAACCATTTCGGAGCGTATGGAGTCGGTGTCGAGTACGCTTACACGATGGTGCACGGCGCACCGGCAACCAAGTTTCCCGCATATACGGCCCCCCTGGCCGCCACGGCGCACAAGTAACGCTGCCCCGTGATTGTCAGGAGTCAGGCATGCCTGGTGAGGGCCTCGCAGATCACGTGACCGCAGTGGTCCGACGGCGGATCAAGCCCGGCTCAGAGGCAAGATTCGAGTCTCTCATGCAGGAGTTCATGCCGTTCGCGCTGCGACAGCCGGGCCATCTCGGCATCAACGTCATTCGGCTGTCGCCCGGCTCTCGGGAGTACACAGTGCTCGATCGATTTGCCACCGAAGACGATCGGCGCAGATTTACGGGATCGCCGCAGTACAGCAACTGGATGAGCAGGCTCCGCGAGGTATCGGAGGGGGATCCCGAGATTGACGAATTGGGAGGGCTGGCCTTTTGGTTCACCCTCCCTGGCCGCCCTCCACGGAAGCCGCCGCCAAAGATCAAGATGGCGCTTCTTACTTTTCTCGGGGTATACCCGCCGAGCATGCTTTTTCCTGCGCTGGTAATCCCCTTGACACCGTCGTGGCCGCAATGGATTCAAGGCGCGGTAATCGCAGCTCTGATTGTGGCCTCACTCACCTGGATCATCATGCCCGCCCTGACGCGGGTATTCGAAAAATGGCTTTTCCCCGCGCACGAAGGAGGTTAATGATGGAATCGTCTTCGGCAGACTTCATTTTCCAGAATGGCAAGCTCACCACACTGGACTCCGACCGGCCGCACGCGTCGGCCGTCGCAGTGCAGGCCGGCAAATTCTTAGCGGTCGGCTCCGACACAGATGTACAGCGCTTCCGGGGAGCCGGCACTCAAGTCATCGATCTAAAGGGACGTTGCGTGATCCCCGGCTTGAATGACAGTCACCTCCACCTGATCCGGGGAGGACTGAACTACAACATGGAGCTTCGCTGGGATGGAGTTCCGTCGCTGGCCGATGCTTTGCGAATGCTGAAGGAGCAAGCACGGAGAACGCCGCCGCCGCAATGGGTGCGCGTGGTCGGCGGATGGACCGAGCAGCAGTTCGGGGAACGCCGCATGCCGACGCTCGAGGAGATCAACGAAGCGACAGGCGAAACCCCGTGTTTCGTCCTTCATCTCTATGACCGGGCCTGGCTGAATGCCGCCGCACTGAGAGTGTGTGGATATACCAAGGACACCCCAAATCCGCCGGGTGGCGAGATTCAACGCGATTCAAAGGGGCTTACTGGACTGCTGATCGCTCGTCCGAATGCCAACATCCTGTATTCAACCCTGGCGAAGGCACCCAAGCTGAATCCGGATGACGCCTCGAACTCCACGCGTCACTTCATGCGCGAGATGAACCGCCTTGGGCTTACGTCAGCGATCGACGCAGGCGGAGGGTTTCAGAACTACCCGGACGATTACCGCGTCATTGAGCAACTTGTGAGCAATGGCGACGCTACAGTGCGCCTCGCTTACAACCTCTTCACGCAGCGGCCGAAACAGGAACTCGACGATTTCAACAAATGGGTGAAGATGACGAAGCCCGGAGCCGGGAACGACTACTACCGTATGAATGGCGCCGGGGAGATGCTCGTCTTCTCTGCCGCGGACTTCGAGGACTTCCTGGAGCCCCGGCCCGATCTCGGGGCAAGCATGGAAGCGGAGCTGAAGCTCGTGGTTCGGACGTTGGTCGAGAACCGATGGCCATTTCGCCTCCACGCGACCTACAACGAGTCGATCACGCGCATGCTGAACGTCTTTGAGGCCATCAACAACGAAATTCCCTTCGACGGACTGCACTGGTTCTTCGATCATGCGGAGACAATCGACGATCGCAATATCGAACGGGTTGGCAAGCTCGGCGGCGGTATTGCAATTCAACATCGGATGGCCTACCAGGGCGAGTACTTCGTGGACCGCTACGGCGCAGCCGCAGCACGCCGTACGCCCCCTGTTCGGCGGATGCTGGAAATGGGTGTGCCCGTTGGCGCGGGCAGCGATGCGACACGCGTCGCCAGCTATAACCCGTGGGTTGCGCTCTATTGGCTGACCACGGGGCGGACTGTCGGAGGCATGGCCCTCTACGGCGAATCGAATCTTCTGTCCCGTGAGGAGGCCCTCCGTCTCTATACACAGGGGTCCGGCTGGTTCAGCGCCGAGCAGGATAGCAAGGGCACGATCTCTGCAGGACAACTGGCGGACTTTGCCGCGCTGTCGGCCGACTACTTCTCGGTGCCGGACGAAGCCGTCAAGCACATCGAGTCAGTGCTGACCGTGGTGGGCGGCAAGGTCGTCTATGGCGCGGAGGAGTTTTCCAGGCTCAGTCCGCCGCTACCACCGATCAGCAATGACTGGTCACCCGTTCGCTATTACGGCGGGTATCACAGGGAAGAGCGCCCCGCACTCGCTACGCATCGGATTTCGGCTCACTCATGCATGCGGCACGAACGCGGAGGCTTCGCCCTCTGGCCGGGTTGGACGGGGTGCGACTGTTTCGCATTCTGATGTCGCGCGCCTGTGGTCTTGCGTTAATAGCCCTTGTTCTCCTGTTTTCTTCGGGAATCATGCTGGCGCAGAACGTTGACACGCCGGAGCCGGAGTATAAGCTACTGCGGTACGAAGAAGACTGGAGCAGCTTGCGAAACCAGACCAGTCCGAAGGATTGGCTGGATTCGCTCAAGTACGTCCGGCTCGGACAGAACGAAGGTTGGTATCTCACCATAGGAGGCGAGATCCGCGAGCGCTTTGAATTCGTCAATCATGGCACGTGGGGTCGAGATCCCGAAGACAACAAGTACTTGCTTCAGCGCTACATGTTGCACACCGATGTGCATCTCGGCTCCCGATTCCGATTATTCGTACAGCTCAAAAGCGGGATTGAAGTGAATCGAACTGGTGGCCCTCGGCCCCCCGATGAAGATCGGCTCGACGTTCATCAGGCATTCATCGATACGGGATTGTGGCGCTCTGGAAAGGATTCGTTGACGCTGCGCCTCGGGCGGCAGGAGATGGCATTCGGAAGCTCGCGGCTCGTCTCCTTCCGGGAAGGCCCAAACGTGCGCCAGAGTTTCGACGGAGCAAGAGTCACTGCGTACAGGGGGGCGTGGCAGGTTGACGCCTTCGCGGCTAGGCCTGCCGAGACAGCGCGCGGCATCTTCGACGATTCGCCAGACCACACCCGCTCGTTCTGGGGTGTCTACGGTGTTCGCGCCTTTCCCGTGCTTCGTGAGGGACACGTCGATCTTTACTATCTCGGGCTCGACCGCAAGAATGCCACGTTCGATGCCGGTTCAGGACGCGAGCAACGACACTCGGTGGGCACACGAATATGGGGAGAGACCGAGGTGTGGGACTACAACTACGAAGCCGTATTCCAGTGGGGCCGCTTCAGTGGCGGAGGTATTCGAGCGTGGACCACCGCATCAGATACGGGATTTCGCCTCGACTCGGTCCACTTGCGGCCTCGATTCGGACTGAAAGCGGATATTGCGAGCGGAGATCGTAACCTTGCCGACCAAACGCTTGGAACATTCAACGCGCTCTTCCCGAAGGGCGCGTATTTTAGCGAGGCCGATCTGCTCGGCCCATACAACCTCATGGACCTGCATCCTTCAGTCGAGCTTCACCTGACGAAGAGCCTCAAGCTGACTCCAGATGCGGATTTCTTTTGGCGGCAGAGTACCCATGATGGCATCTACGGCATACCCGGCAACTTGCTGCAATCCGGGAGCGGCACTACAGCGCGCTATGTCGGAGTTCACACAAGCGCACAACTGGAATGGGCCATAGACCGGCACGCGAGCTTTACAGCACAATATCTCCACTTTTTTCCCGGTGAGTTTTTGAAGCAGGCTCCACCGGACCGGCCCGTCAACTTCGTGGCAGCCTGGATCTCCTACAAGTTCTAAACTGGATCTTATCGCAATAGGCAACTAGGAATCGCGAAAAGGCCGGCCCGACCACTTAACCGCCTTCTTCCACACCGCGACTACGATGTTTTTTGGAACGCGCCTGGAGCGTCCCAGGTGACCGTCCCCAAACCCAACCCCCAGCCCTTGGCGATCTGGGGAAGCGTTTACCGTCGTCACGGGTCGGATCGTCGGCGACTCGCACAAACGGAAGCCAAACTCAGCCAGAAAACCAGACCCCGGCAGTTGCCCCTACCGCCTGGTCAGCAGGACCGCCGATGCCAACAAGGGGTTTATGAGGTATGTGCTAGATTCTCGCCACCTAAGTCCTAAAGGTACGTTGTCTACTATTATCGGTGGGTTTCGCGGGAACTGATCAGGTCGCCGCTTACCCCATTCTCGCCGGTCAGAATCTTATCGGCCCGTTCGCTCCAGTAGTCCATCCATTTCTGGAACCCAGGCACCATACCCGACTCGTCAGTAATCAGCGCTTCGAGTTTATTGAGTCGCCGGTGAAGTTTTGACATAACCCGGTCAGCGTCTCAGCCGCCTCGGTTGTGGCAGCCGGACTCGAGGATGGTGAACAGCCAGGCAGCCGCGGCGCTCGGACCATCACTTTTCCCAACATCGAAAGGGCCGCGGGCGAACTTCACAATCGGCAAGCTGGCACCGGATTCGGTCGGGTAGTCTTGATTTGGGCGAGCTAGCGCTTCACCGGCCGGAACATTTCAGCAGTGACGCGGTTGGCCTGATTTTGGTGGTTAGTACTGCCGTACTTTCAATGAAGAAATGCGTCAAAGATCTACTTGGCAGCATGTCAATCAAGCTATAATTCGTCTCTGGAAAGGGCAAAACATAAACTCCGATGAATCGGATCCTAATGCTCGCGCTTACAGTGTCGGCGGCCTCAGCCAATGTGATCGATATAAACGCCTCTGAGCGAGGCCGGGTATGCAATCTCCCATGTACAGGTAACAACAACGGAGCGGACCCGAATAACAACTACTTTTCCGGCTTCACGGTGGGCTCCGGCTTTCAAATCCGCAATTGGTTTGAATTCTCCATTCCAACGTTGACGGGGGGAACTCTAGTATCCGCCACCTTGCAACTCGATGAGCCTCCTTCTGGGCACTTAGGAGGCATGCTGACTTTCGCCGTCTACGGATTGAGTGCGCAACCCTTGATCTTCACCGACGTGTCCACAAGTAGCCCCTTCGGCTCCGTCGGCACCACCAACGCCTCTAGCGGAACAACCTTGGCAATCACACTAAACCCGGCCGCCATTGTAGCCATTACCTCGCATCAGATGAACAACATTTTTCTCGGCGGCATAGACACAGGCGAAAACAGCTCAACAGGAGATTTTGCCGCTAGTGGGTTTCCGGCGTTCAAGACCGTTCTTAGCCTGACAACGGCGCCTGCGTCGGTTCCCGAACCATCCTCGCTGTCGCTATTGGCGATCGCTGGCGCCACGATGGCTTGGCGGAAACGACGCAGTAGACAGTGACGAAGGTATGCCTTTCGGTCTACATTGGCACGCAGGCAATCTGCTGTTCGTCGGCGACCTCGGTCACAACTTCCGTGCGCTCGATCAGGAAAACGGTAAGGTGCTGTGGGACATCCGGATCGATATTTCGATAGCTCACTTTTTGAGAGGATGACGGGGATAGCTCCCGGTTGGTCGGCCACCCTTCCATGTATGGTCCGCCGCCGTGCTGCAGGGGGTAGATTGTCGCCCGTTAATCGCCATTATCGGTAGCCATCCGAGCGCTCTGAGTCAGCGCTCTGCATGATTGCATCCCACACTTCGAGCGGAATTTGGCTGCCTTTTACTTCATCGTCTCCAGCTAGGATCTTATCGACCCGTTCGGTCCAATAGGCCATCCATCGTGCTGATCCGGGTACGAGACCACTATCGTCGGTCATCAGCTCTTCGAGCTTTTTAAGTCGCCTATTAAGATTCGACATAGCCTTCGATTATTTCCGGATCAGCAGACTGAATGAAAGTGCGGATCACCTCGAGGGGGATCTTGCAATCCTTTACGTCAGGATCTCTTGCGATGTACTTGTGGAGTTGTTTATTCCAGTAGGCCCACCAACGTGATGAGCCGGGTACCAAGCCGCCGTCATCGGTCAGCAGCGCTTCGAGCTTCTTAAGTCGCCTATTTAGATTCGCCATAGCCGAGCAGGCGCTGAACCAACTGCCGAGCGATCGTCCTGCTCAACGTGTTTCGTCGCCGCCTCATTGCTCCATCTGTGCCTGGCGGGCGCGTAAAATGCGGTCAGCGATTGTATGGCATCCGGTGTAGTCCACAGGCAGACGAGGCTCGTCAGGCACGCCGCGGCGCCGCCTAGCTGCCAAGATCGCTTCCGCGATGCTGGGGCCCTTAGCGAGAGTCGCCGCTACGCTCTCCAGGCGGTGCAACCTCCTTATGATCGTTTTCATCGCGTTGGGCCCTCTAACTCGGTTGCGGCACCCACGGTCTTGGCCGACGGACGCGCGGCGGATACCATTCAATCCTGTCGCCGAGTGTCTCCACTCCATCGCAGCTCTTATAAACGATTTGCCACACTC
>DASYSG010000049.1:0-96554 GCA_036003585.1 Bryobacteraceae bacterium
CGTTCCGGTTCCTGAAAGCCAGGTTTTGTCGTTGAAGCCGGTCACGTCCACCACCAGCGTGTCTCCCTCCCAGTGCGCCACCGAATTGCCCATGTAGGCGGGGATCAGATCGTCGGGATGCTTCGCATTCAGCGGAATCACCCGGAAGACGTTCATGACTTCGTAGAGCATCACGATCTGTTTCGGAGTCTGGATGATCTGCTGGGGAAAAAGCCCCAGCATCACAATGCGTGGAATCCCGGGGGGCAGGCACCGGGAGGTAGGATCGTCGATGGCCCGCTTGTTATATGAGTCGAGGACCTTCTGGACGGCCCACGGCTGATACGGAGCGCCTTCCCTGCCGGCGGGCCGATCGGTCGAGGAGAGCGCAGCGGGCGCCGTTGCGTCGGTTTCCGTGCCGCCCGCGCCGCCTCCCGTGTTCGCTTCTTCCCAGGTGCCAGGGCGCTCGCTGCCGCCCTGCCAGACTCCCGTCAAATCTGGCTTCCCGTCCGAGGCGCGTGGAACCGCGTTTTTCGTCTGTCCCATCACCGAGATCGCCAGAACGACGCTCGCCGCGAGCCCCCGGATCATTTGGGAACCTCCACGGCGGGAACGTTTCCGCCGTCGCCGGTGCCCGCTGGAGGACCGAAGAACAGCTTCTTGCCGTCCGCGAACGTAACTTGGCGGGAGTGCGCCCAATTCGATCCGTCACGCGCGTGCCATCCGAATACCGTCACCGTATCGCCCACCTTCATGGTGACGTCCTTCTTCCAGCCGGTGCGCGACAGCACGCTGGGAGGATAGCCTTCGAGCTTCCAGTTGGCCACGTTGCCTTTCTCATCCTTCACATCGATGAAAAAGTAGCTGTGCGGATTCGTCCAGTCTATTTTGGTGATCACACCCGTCAGTGTCACCGGCTTCGTCGCGTCGTATTCCGCGCCGAAAGAGTGATGCGCCAGCAGCGCCGTTGCCACAAGTGACAGAGCGAGGAGCAGCCGCCAAGCGCCGTATATTGGTCTTCCCATGGTTCACCCCAGCCTCTCAGTTTACGGCAAATTCGGCATTCGCTGGCCGCCGGAATTGGGGCACGGCGGTATACGATAATGAATTCTTCATTCCTTTCTAATACCGCCGGGAGGGCAGCAATGCAAGATTGGGGATTTGCGCAGGCACATCCGGGTGAGCAACTGGCCCGCATCCATCATTTTTCGATGTGCAAGATCGAGCCGGACCGAGAGATCGAGATGACCATCACCGTCAAGGAATTCTTTACGCCGAAAGATCCTGCGCTGGTTTTTTTCGCCCAGGCCGACAAACAGACCAACCAAAAGATCGCCGCCTACACGCCCTGCGGCTGGGGCAAGACGCTGCTCGAAGCCCTGGAAGAATGCGTCCGGGCGGTCAACCGATTCCCGTATCAGGGATAACGCCTAGATAACAGTTACACAGTACTATCTGGAAAAACTTCCTAAGGCTCGCCTCAGGACAGGTCTGTCCACGCAAAACATGCTGCGATCACAGTGTTTGTGGCCGCTAACTTCGGATGGCAAACTGCGTGCTTTCTCCCAGCCGTATCCCCGCGTGTTCAGTGAAAGGATCCCGAAGATATGCTCAGATCCGTCGCGCTTTTGTGCCTCGCGGCATGCAGTCTGAAGGCGCAAGTCTCAGACGAGTCCGGTCGCTTCACATTTGAGGGACGGCTGCTCGGAAGCGTGAATTCGCTGGGCAGCGTGACGCGCCTGGATGCCTCCGCAGGGTACCTGCTCACCCGGCATTGGTCGATTAGCTTCGGCGCTCCCTACTATTTCGTGAACCCTTCCGCTTCCACCCAGGCGTCTTCTGGAACCAGCTCCTTTAACGGCGTGGGAAATGTTTTTAGCGAGCTCCAGTTCGCGCTGCCTAACCGGCTCGTGAACTATACTTCCACGGTTACTGGAACGGCGCCGACCGGCAATCGGGATCTGGGTCTTTCGACGGGCCATGCCACGGCCGATTGGAGCAACTACTTCGAGCGGGCGCTTGGTCGGCTGACCCCTTTCGGTGAGGTTGGGATCGCCAACGCCGTGTCGGATACGCAGTTCTTCATCCGTCCTTATACCAGCTATGGTTTCGTGACCCACGTGCAAGGCGGAGCGCGTTACCGCTTGACGCGCTGGATGAACCTGGGAGGCTCCGCATACCTGATCGCGCCGAATGGACAGCAGACCGTTGTGAGCCGGGTGGTGACCGTCCACGGGCCGGCCAAAGCCGTTGTTCCCGGTGTCGCGCGCGGTTTGCTGAAGCAGGGTTTTGAGACGGAGAGCGTCACCACAGGGTCGGCCGACATCGCGCGCGATCACGGATTCTCCACCTTCGCGACGGTCGGAGTGCGGCCGTCATTCAACGTGTACGCGGGTTATACGCGCAGCGCTCAGTATAGTTTGAACACGGTATTTTTTGGCGTTGGATTCCGAATCCGGCGCAGCTTGGGCGTAGGGGGCCTGTAGAGGTCCGGAGAGGAAAGTCAGGAAGGAGTCATCATGACCCAAACATTCGTTCGCATCGCAATTATCGGAACTACATTCGCGCTGGCCATTCCGCTATCCGCCCAGCGAGGACCGGGTGCCGGAGTCGGGCACGCGGCAGGATCGGTTACAGGCGCGGCAACCGGTGCCGCGAACGGCGCGGCCAATGTCAATCCGGGGGCGGGAAATCACGACAATGGCAACCACGGCGCAAATGCCGGAGGAGGTGTTGGCGCTTCCGGCGATGTTTCCTTGCGGGTCTCGCAAAACCCCGGCTTATCGACGCAACTTCAGCCGCTGCTTCCCGCGGGAGCCACACTGTCAGGCGCCGCCGCCGGTTTCCGCAATCAGGGCCAGTTCATCAGCGCGCTGCACGTCGCTCACAACCTGAATATCCCCTTCGATCAGCTCAAAGCGAAGATGACCGGGAAGGATCCGGTTTCCCTGGGAAAGGCGATTCAAGAGCTGCGCCCGGCCCTGAACGACAAGGCGGTCAAGGACAATACCAAGCTCGCCGATCGTCAGGCCGAACGGGATTTGGAACAGTCCGAGTCCTCCGGTAGGCCGGGACCATTCATCTCACGAATCACCTCGAACACGGCTCTGTCGTCACGTCTCCAGGCGCTGTTGCCGCAGGGCACGACGCTGCAGACCGCGGCGGCGGGGTTCAAGAACGAAGGCCAGTTCATCGCGGCGCTCGAAGCCTCCAAGAACCTCAATATTTCTTTCGCCGACTTGAAGGATCGGATCACCGCGGGGCAATCTCTGGGCCAGGCGATCCAGGCACTGAGCCCGAAATTAACCGAGCAGGCTTCGGATAACGCGGCGATCCAGGCTGAACAGCAGGCCAAGGATCTTCGCGCGGGAGTTTCCGCGTCGGGCGCTGCATCCTCCAGGCCGTAGGACACTAGCGCTGGCTGGCTTCGCCCCGGGCGACCTTCCGGTTGAATTGTGCCGATTGATTGCGCGGAATGCTCAAGGACTGCCACGTCTCGTGCTGCAGATGCTTAGCCAGGAATACGATTTGGCCCACGTGATACGCGTAGTGCGCCAGTTGGCGGTGAATCGCCTGGGCCACGGAATGCGCCTCTCCGCGAATCGTGACACGGCGCTCGAGATCCGAATCCGTCAGCGGCTGGAGGGCGTCGAACACGCGTTTCCAGCCGTCCTCCCATAGCTCGATCACCTCTGCGCTGGTGGCGGGCGGATCCACGAACTCCGCATCGCGATTGCGTTGTGCGCTTTCTCCGTCGGCATGCGGAAAGCCCGTCCAGCGGGAGATCATATTGCCCGCCATATGCTTGACGATGACCGCCACGGAATTCATCTCGGGATCGAGCGTCTGATACATCTGGCTGTCGCTCAACTGCGCAAACGTGCGGTCGCCCAGATTCTTGTAATACCGGAAGAGTGAAATCGAGTCCGCCAGGCAGGATGTCGTAAATTCGAGTGCCATGCCCGCAGGATACGGCGTCTCCGGAATCATCGCAAGGAGAAACAGTTCGTTAAAGGCGCAGAAGGGCTCAGATGGAGCCGAGAATCAGGATAATCGGGCGGCGCGCATGTCGCGGCCGGCTCGGTGCATAATCAGGCTCGTGGCTCGGCCATCGGGGCCAGTTTCAAAGGTGATCTGGTTGTCAGCCACCCTGGCGAAGAAGTTCTTCTCGCCTTCGGCAAACAGTTCAAACTTAGGCAGAGCCATGGCTTGGCCGTTGACCTGTCCGAAGCCCTGCGCGAAGAGGCGGTCGCCATCGCGGGTGATTTCGAAAACGAGGTTCGGCGTCAATTGATAGCGCCCTGTGTAGTTATCGAGGAGCTTAGGATCTATTTGAATCTCGGTGTGCTGCTTGGGGGACTCGATATTGGCAAGCGGCAACTTCGGGTTCAGGAGATGAAGACCGATGTCAACGACACCGGCGGGAGCAAAAGCATTGGACAGTACAACGACGCCGATACGCTCTTTAGGATCGTATCCGAGGTATGAGCAGAAGCCTCCGGTGCCTCCGTCGTGATTTGCGATCTCCCGGGTGTCGGTTGAGAAAATAAACCATCCTAAGCCGACGTTTGCTTTGCCCAAGGTTCGGCGAACTTCGAACATGGCTTTCATCGGGGGCGCCAGAGGCGATACCTTGTAGCCGAGAAACGCTTCCAGGAACGTCAGCATGTCGTTGGCGGAGGAGCGTAGCGCGCCCGCACCGGCAAGCGTGGGAAGGTCCCAGTTGGCCGCTGGCACGAGGCGCGGGTCGTGACCAGTAGCCATGCGCTGCTGCATGGAGGAAGAGAGCGTGATCCCGGTGTCCGGCATGCCGAGTGGTCGCGTGATGCGCGTTCTTATCAAGCTCTCATAATCCGTTCCGGCGCGATACGCGAGGACGTGGCCGAGCAGCCCCCCGCCCAGGTTTGAATATTCGAATTCAGAACCCTTGAGATCAGAATCAGGGTCGCGCGGCAGCTCATAGCCGGATAGGAACTGATACATATCGTCCACGCTGTAGTCGGCGTAAGGATTGCGTGGGTCCTTTGGCTTGAGGTTGCTGGGAAGGCGTGGGAGCCCGGAGCTGTGCGTGGCAAGATCGTGCAGCGTGATGGATTTGCCGTTTCGCTCCGGCATCTTGACATTTTCGGGAAGATATTTGGCGGCTGGATCGTCCAGGGTGACCTCTTGGCGTTTCACCATGTCCGCCAATAGCAGCGAAGTGAAGACCTTGGTGACGGATCCAATTTCGAAGATCGTATCGCCATCGAGCGTTCGTGGATCGCCATGGGCGAGGTTGCCATAGGCGACGACCCGGCGCCCGTCAGGTTCGATGACACCCACGACAATGCCGACTGCTTGCTTCTGTTGATCGATGCGCCTGACGAGGATCTCGCGGATCTCGTCGTCGCCAGGAACTTGAATTGGTTGAAAGATATTCGGATTCATAAATTTGAAAAATAGATCCCACGCTGTGTCCTCACAAAAGACCAGAGGTCATTTGAGGAGACACACTTCGGCTATCATGCCGAGCTTTGTTTAGAGAGTTGGCCTAGCGAGGAGTGGCGGAAAGCAGGCAATCCTGAAACGCACCGATCATCGCTTTATTAAACGCTTCGTATCGCATAACGGACGTACCTCCTTTCCTGAGGCTCGGTTGAGAGCTGCTAGAGCTTATCATGAGTGCGCGGAACACTGCAAGAAGTTTCTGAAAACGTCGCAGAGAAGTTCCTCCAGCCGCGCATGTCCCGACCGGGCTCATGTGGCGTTATGGTTAAGCGAGGGCGGCTATAGCCACGGTGTCGAGCCGAAGCGGAAGGCACTCAGCCTTTACTTCCATCGCGCTGCCTCGATAGCCGCGACGTCGATTTTCGTCATCGTCATCATCGCCTCGAAGGCGCGCTTCGCCTCAGCGCCACCCCCCGCAAGCGCATCGGTCAGCACGCGCGGGGTGATCTGCCAGGAGAGGCCCCAGCGGTCCTTACACCAACCGCACTGGCTTTCCGTGCCGCCATTGCCGACGATCGCGTTCCAGTAACGATCCGTTTCTTCCTGATTGTCCGTCGCGATCTGGAAGGAAAAGGCCTCGGTGTGCCTGAACGCCGGGCCGCCATTGAGACCCAGACAGGGAATGCCCAGGACGGTGAACTCCACAGTCAGCACATCGCCCTTCTTGCCGCTCGGATAGTCACCGGGAGCCTCATGAACGGCGGTTACCTTACTATCCGGAAAGGTGCCGGAGTAGAAGCGCGCCGCCTCATGCGCGTCTTTGTCGAACCAGAGGCAGATCGTGTTCTTTGGTTTCATGTTCCTGTTCTCCTTAGTGCTGCCCTTCTGAATATATCGCTGGCGCGGGTCGACTGCTTCTAGCCGGGCTGAGACGGGCATCGCTGCCGTAGTATTCTGAGAAAAATGCCCAAAGCAGCCAAAACCACACGCCAGGCACTGATCAAAGCACTGAACGAGGACCTCTCGCGCGAGTATCAGGCCATTATTTCCTACGTCAACTATTCGCAGGTGCTGAAGGGCGCCGCCTACATGAACATCGCGGGCGAGCTCGCGATTCACGCGAAAGAAGAGTTGGACCATGCTCTCCAGATTGCGAATCACGTGGATTACCTGGGTGGGATGCCTTCCGTGACGCCCATGCCTGTTAAGACTTCGGAAAAAGCGGAAGACATGTTGAGGTTCGATCTTGCAAACGAGAAAGAGACGATCCGCAACTATCGCCGCCGCGTGAAGCAGGCCGATGAACTGAACGAATTTTCCATCGCGGAAAGTTTGCGCGGCATCCTCGTTCAGGAACAGGATCACCTGATCGCGCTGGCTACAGCCCTGGGAATTGATGCCCCGGATCCTGGGATTGCCGACGAGTAAATCGTTTCGCATCACCTATAGCCCGCCCGCTAAACGGTAGAATCAAGTTGTCGGGATGGCAGCCACCATAGCGTGGGGCCGCAGCTTGCGCGCCCTGCGATCTCGGAACTACCGGTTATTCTTCGCGGGCCAGAGTGTTTCTCTCATCGGCACGTGGATGACCCGGCTCGCCATGAGCTGGATCGTCTACCAGCTCACCGATTCCGCCTTCCTTCTGGGACTGACCAGCTTCGTGGGGCAGATCCCGGCCTTCTTCGTGGCGCCCATTGCCGGCGTCTGGCTCGACCGTTGGAACCGGCATCGCGTTCTGGTGATCACGCAGGTGCTGGCGATGATCCAGTCGCTGGCGCTGGCGGCCTTGGCGTTCACCCACTACATCAACCTCTGGTGGATCATAGCGCTGGCGCTGATGCAGGGGTTGATCAACGCCTTCGACATGCCCGCCCGCCAGGCGTTCGTGATCGAGATGATCGAAGAGCGCGCCGACCTCGGCAATGCCATCGCCTTGAACTCTTCCATGGTCAACGGCGCGAAGCTAGTGGGTCCCGCCGTTGCGGGCGTGCTCATCGCCACCGCCGGCGCCGGCGTTTGTTTCCTGCTGGACGGGATCAGCTACATCGCCGTGATCTGGTCGCTGCTGGCGATGAAGGTCGCGCCCGTGCAGCCGCGCCTGGCGCAGAAAAGCGCCCTGCAGGAACTCGCGGAAGGATGGAAATATGTGGTGCAATCGCCGGCCATCCGCTCGCTGCTCCTATTGCTCGCACTGGTCAGCGCCGTCGGGATGCCCTACACGGTGCTGATGCCGGTGGTGGCGGTCGATCTGCTGCACGGTGGAGCGCACACCCTGGGATTCCTGATGGCCATGTCGGGCGTGGGAGCGCTGGCCAGCGCGATTGGACTGGCTTTGCGCAAGACCGTCATTGGCCTCGGAAAGCGGATTGCGATCAGCGCCGCGATGTTTGGAGGCGGGCTGATCTTGCTGGGCCTCTCGCGATCGCTGACGATTTCGCTCCTGCTGATGATCGTCACCGGCTTCGGCATGATGCAGCAGATGGCGGCCAGCAATACGATTCTGCAAACCATCGCCGCCGACGATAAGCGCGGGCGGGTGATGTCTTTTTACACGCTGGCGATCCTCGGCATGAACCCCATTGGGAGCCTTCTCGCCGGATCGGTGGCAGCAAAGATCGGGGTGCCGGCGACCATGATCTGGGCCGGCGCGATTTGCCTGGCGGGATCGGTGTGGTTCTATTGGAAGCTTCCCGAGATTCGCCGCGTCATCCGGCCTATCTACCGCGAGCTCGGCATCCTTCCCCAGATCGCGGAAGGAATCGAAAGCGCGACGATATTGCAGACGCCGCCGGAGGGTTGAGTTACGCCGTTCCTTCGAGCGGCGCTCGCCATCGAAACAGGAAGAAGTGGCGTCCGCACAGCGAGCACCGGTAGGGCGAGAGCAGCCACGACAGGGCGCTCTCGATGGCGTTCCGTACGCCCACACCGCGGAACTCGACGGATCTGCAATTGGGACAATGTGCGGATGCCATATTCTCTACCTATCTCAATTCTTCACTCTGAACCGGTCTTGGCTGCGGAGCCTGTTCCCGTAGGCGCTCTATTGCGGACAGAAGCAGCCGAGCCATGCACCGCCGGTCCCTGCCCGGGACCTTGCGTCGCGCGACTCGCTTCCCGGGCGGCCTTGATTTGTTCCGGGGTCCTGAGGTCGGGCTCGGAAAGCTTTACATTTTCTTTCGCGCGCGCGACCTTGCGTTTATGCCGTTTCAATAATCTTTTGTCCATGGATGATATGTTGTGATCCGTCCGTCGCCCGCGCCGCCTGAATCGGCTGGTGGCCGCGCCATGCGGCTCCGACGTTTTCGCTGGGCGTCCGCCGTGGCGATTTCCTCCGCTGCGCGGCCGCCTCTTTCGCCGAAGCGCGATCCTTCGCGTGCAGGCACATGTCGTTTTCGCTAAAGGTGAAGGTGTGCGTCTCGGTTCCGTTCTCACTCCGCTCCAGCAGATTCCTGCACAGCAGCGGTAGTTCCTGCATCTGGATGCCGTATCTTCGAGTCAGCCCAAGATCGGCCTTGACCGTCATTTTCGTTCGTACCCGGTCCGAGCCCAGCCGTTCGAATGCAAACACGCGGAATGCCAGGTCTTGAGTGAAGCCGGTGAGAGTGAACTGCATGACTGCGCTCATTGTAGTCTCCTTTTTCATAATGATCCATTCGCGAGTCCCGCGCTCAGGCGGTTACAAACCGGCTCGTACTCGCCAATCAGCCGGTCCTGGCGGGAGGACCGCCGCGCTTCCTCGCAAACTTCAAATACAAAGCCGGTTGGCTCGCGTTTCATGAGCGCCGTTTGGATCCCGTGCAAGTGCCCCAGCAGCGCGCCCTGGATGTTGTCGGTTTCGCCGATATAGATCCACTCGCGTGCGTTCGAAATGCCGTAGACCCCCGATGTAGCCGGAGCATACGTCCGGACTGCATCCACGGCAAAAGTCCGGGGAGTGAACTGGTTAAACGGCATGCGATCCGTTTCTTTTTAATGGAGGGGCCTTCTTCACTCTGTCGGCCGTCAGGCGCATTCGTTCGACCAGCTTTTTGCCCAGACTCAAATCACCCGGGTTTGAGCGGAAGCCGGGCAACCTCGAATCGATGAACTCCCTGCGGAATAACTGGTCCGACGCCAGACTGCTGAGCAGTTCGATTTCCTGGCTGGTAAATTTGACGCTGATCTGTGTCATGTGCGGCGGCCTAAGGGCGGAAGTTCGGCTGGTTCACGGCCCGCGCCTTGTCCAAAAGAACCCGCTCGCTATCGTCTCGCTTTTTTTGTCTCTCCAGTTCGCGCTGAGGAGCCTCGTCGGAATCCAGCCGGGCGGACTCGGCGATGGCCGTCTGCGCCAGGGCTTCCAGTTTCTTCGAATAGAGGATCAGCGCAAAACTGGCTCGATCGCCGGTGCGCACCAGATCGTAGGAGTACTCAGCGTCGTCCCAACGGGCGATTACCGTTGCCGATTCCCCGTAATTAGAGTGATACGCGACCTCAGCCGTCGGCTTGGTAGCGGGACCATAGGTAGCCGAGATGGCCTGGATCACGTCACCTTCCGACATCCCTTCAACTTTGTAGCGGTCGTAGGTGATGAGGATACGAGAAAGCTCGCCGTTGACGAAGGTCAGCAGTCCATCCTTCACCGGGTCGGGCTTTGACGAACCCGATGGCACTGGCGAACGCATCTCCCAGTTCATTTCCTGAATCAAAGCCGGCCGCTGATGAATGATTTTCGCCTCACTGGGCTTGGTTCCCAGTTGTTTCGATGCGGCAGTGAGGCTCATGCCGAGCTTCAGGCCGCGATAGCTGGATAAGTCCGCTGCCGAGAGCATGGATGTCCCCAGGGCGCCGCACACCAGGCAGCACACCAGGGTGATGATTCCCGAACGGATGCGGGTCACTTCGCCACGCTCTTGCTCGTAATCGACGGCATGGAGAGCCGGGATGACTTTTTCCAGTTGATCCAGGCCCACCCCGCGCACAGAACGCTACAAGTGATGGCTAGGGCAGCCGCCTCGTAACCAAAGGGACGCGACAGGAACAGTATTGCCGGACTGAACACGAACGCTACCGCCAACAGCGCCACGGTAGTGGTGTAGCCGGTTCCGGTCGAGGTTTGGTAAGACTCAAGCATACGGATCTCCTCTTGCATTAACCATTATAGGTTAATTTGTGTTGCCGGTCAATTGTCATTCTGGCATGATGGTAGTCGAAGTTCACCATAACAGGTAAACCGGAGGTCGGGATGGATGTTTCTTTGTTGATTCGGCATCGCTTGAACGAACTGGAACTGGATCAGAAGGATCTGGCGGCCGCGGCTCAGGTCACCGAATCCTACATTTCTCAGCTTCTGACCAGAAAGAAAGCCCCGCCGGCGCCAGGCCGCACGGATCTCTATGACCGGATGGGCGAATTCCTGAGGCTGCCGAGCGGCGAACTATCGAAACTGGCGGATGTGCAGCGGCAGGAAGACCTGAAAAAGCGCGTCACCAAGCCACCCAGGCCCCTGTTTAAGGAGACCCGCGAGCTGGTTCTTCGCAAGTGCGAACCGGAGAGGCGGAAAGAAGTACAGCGGATCTTTGAGAAGGAACCATTTGGCGAATTTGAACGGCTGATTACGCAAAAGCTTCTCGACGTGGCCCAGGGGATCGCCAAAGACGAATTGCGAAGCGAGGAATGGCTCCGTTTGATGGCGCAACTCAGCGGCCGCAGCTACGAGCAAATGAGGGTCGCGATCCTGGACTTCCTGGATACCGACGTGTTCAACGTTTCCCTCGAAAATTGTGTTTCGTTCCTGGATCCGATGATCGAGTCCTGGGATATCGACCTGAAGACTTTCGGCATGGAAGTGGTTCTCAATCGCCGCCTGGCGCCCGGCCGTTTGAAGCGCTTCGAGTTTTCCGAACGGGAACCGCTGTCGGCGTTTATACTGGAACCCGGGTTCGAGCAGTTCCTCCGGGACAAATCGCTGAGCGGCGACGCCACGGAAGAGGAGATCCAATTCCTAAAGACGCTGAAGTTTAAAGGAAAGCGGCCCGCTCCCTTGTACTATTATCGTGAGCTGCAGAACCTGAGAGATCCGCTGCACTTCCATGCGGAGGGCTAAAGAATACTATCGGGAGTTGCCACTGCCTTGCGTCACTGCCTTGGCCTTGTGGGTGTGAGCCGGATAATGATCGAAAAGCCACTTCTCGATCTTTTCCTTTTGTGTGGCCAGGACGACACGCTGCCACTTCACGATGCCGGTACGTTCGCTGTACTCGGCCATGACGTAGGAACCCTCGTTAAGCACCTCAATCAAGCCGTCGGTCTTGGCGCGCTTGAAGTGGTAGGAAGAAAGTGTGGGGTGGCGATCTTGCATCTGCAACCATGATAGCAGATGCCGGGAAATATAACCTCCCTGGCGGGAAATGCCTGAAAATGCTATACTAACCTCATACCGGAAGTCATACCGCGCCCGTCCGTTGGTTTAAGTTCCTGCCTGGCTCGCTGATTCCCGCGCTTAACACACTTAATGAACACTTTTTCCGATCTCTCTCTATCGACAGCCCTGCAGACGAACCTGGCACGGAATGGATTCGTCCAACCCACGCCGGTGCAAGCCAAGGCTATCCCCCAACAACTCGCCGGCCACGATCTCGTGATCACGGCGCAAACCGGCACCGGCAAGACACTTGCTTTTGTGCTGCCTCTTCTGGAGAAGCTAACCGGGCAGAACAACCCACCCGGCATCAGCGCCCTGATCCTGACTCCCACCCGGGAACTGGCGATCCAGATCAATGAGGCTTTCTCTCTGCTGGCCGCTGGAACCGGCATCCGCGCCGCGGTGGTCGTCGGCGGGCTGGCCGAACAAACGCAGTTGAATGCGATCCGCAGGGGCGCGCAGGTGGTCATCGCCACCCCCGGACGGCTCAACGATTACCTGGAGCGTAATCTTGTAAAGCTCGGCGCGGCTCAGACGCTGATCCTGGATGAAGCTGACCGGATGCTCGACATGGGCTTTCTGCCCACCATCAAGCGCATCCTGGCGCTTTTGCCGGCCGCACGGCAGACGGTATTCTGTTCTGCGACCATCGAGTCCTCGGTGGCGCCGCTCATCAAAACCTACCTGAAGAATCCGGTCAGGATCGAAGTCGGATCCACCACAAAACCGGCCGCCGAAATCGACCTGCACGTGTATGAAGTCGAGCAGGATCGCAAGCTGGGTCTGCTCGAAAAGATGCTCCAGGAAGAGCGCGGATCGTTTCTGGTGTTTGCCCGCACGAAACACGGCGCGGACCGGCTGGCCAAAAAGCTGGCGCGCAGCGGTTCCAAGACGGCCGCGATTCACGGGGACCGCACGCAATCGCAGCGCAACATGGCTCTGCGCGGGTTCCAGGAGGGCAGCTATCGCGTCCTGGTAGCCACCGACGTCGCCGCGCGCGGGGTGCACGTGGAAGGAATCGCCCACGTGGTCAATTACGATCTGCCGCAAGTGCCCGAGGATTTCATCCACCGCGTGGGGCGCACGGGACGCGCTGGGCTTCGCGGAACAGCGTCGACATTCAGCACGCGCAGTGAGCGCGGCGAGATCCGCAAGATCGAACAGCTGCTGCAGCTCCAGTTGACTCGCCGCCCGGTGCCCTCAGGCCTCGAACAGGAAGTGAGGAGCGCGGGCCAGGCAACTCCCCCTGCGTTCCGTGAGCGCGAGCCGCGTGGGCATGCTGTTCGAAGCTTCGCACCGCGAGCCAAGTTCAGCCGCAGAAAAGGCTGATGGAGATAAGTGGGACAATGAAGTATGGACAACGCAACGTTTGAAACGCAGGATCTTCGAATTCGCATCGAAGACAACATAGCTCGCATCGATCAACGCAGCCTCAGTGGCGAGCCATGGAAGGAAATCGACCATAGCGACCTGCCGGTTACGGCCCAGTGGCGGGATAGTAATATCCGCACGTCGCCTCTTCGGGTGGCTCTGGTCGCTTTTGAGCGCGAAAATCCCGGCAACAAAACCTTGCGAACGGCTCTGGGCGCGTAAGGCGGCGTAAGCGCAAAGGGTGCGGCGCGCGCCGCACTCCGTTTTGCGCGATTCAATAAAGAAAAAAGGCGCCGCGGCAATGTGCCGTCCGGCGCCTCTTTTTATTGCTGAGTTCTTACCAGCGATTGTTGCGGCGCTGGCCACCGCCACCGCCACCCGATCCGCGATCCGTTTTCGGACGGGCTTCGTTGACATTCATGGCTCGGCCGTCGAGTTCCCGGCCGTTCAGCTCGTTGATGGCGCGATCCGCTTCCGTGTTATTGCTCATCTCGACGAATCCAAACCCCCGCGCCTGGCCTGTGTCCCGGTCCGTAACGATGCTGACGCGGTCCACTGCTCCATACGCTTCGAACAGCGATCGAACCGAGCTCTCGGTAGCGCCGAAGCTCAGATTTCCTACGAAAATATTCTTCATCTTGGTCCTTTAATCTTAGGTTGGTGAATCGGGGCAGGATCGGACGAGGGCGGCGGACCGGACTAATGCGACGATGCCAAAACGCTTACGTCTTGAATGTACCACGGGAAATGCCACATTGAAAAGCGCCGTCTTAGTACCTCGGTTTCGCTCGCTGCGGAATTTGGTACCACGCCGTTTTGTAGCCCATTACCTATTCGCTCGGGCGTTTCCGGTCCGTATCCTGGGACTGTCATGGAACCAAGTCAGATTCAGCTCATTTTGAACGTCGTCACCATCACCGGAATGACCAGCCTCGCCGGGTACTGCTACCTGCTCAGGAAGGAAAACCGGAAGCTCGCCAGCCAACTTCCAGCGGTTCCATCCGCCGGGCCTACACTCCCGGAGCAGGATATCCGCAGCTTCGCTTCCGCCAGCCGGACGCGATGGGTGAAGAGCATTTCTTCCTCAACGGATTAAGGCTTCGGTTCGATGCGGATTTGCTTGAGCACTTCCGTCTGCCGTTCGAGCTCAGCCTTACCAGGGGGGAATTCGCTGACGCTGAGCATATAGGCCAGGACGTCGGCATCCTGTTCACGTGTGAGCTTTCCCGGGCGATCCGCCGGCATGGTGGTGCGGATTCTTTCGAAGAGATCGCCTACCGTGAGACCGTTCCAGTTGGAGGAAAACTCGCCTCCGGTGAGCGGTGGCGCAGATTCCCCGCCGCCGAGAGCAGATCCATGGCACGACGCGCAGTTGTTCGCATAGAGAGCGGCTCCACGCTCGGCCTGGGCCGAGGTGTAGACGCCGTCCCACACGGATCGGGTGGTCTGTGCGGCGAGGAGCACGGCCGCAAAAACGGTGCAGAGCTTAATTATTCGTCGGCAGGCTATAGGCAATGTACTCGCCAGAGTAGGCGCCTCCGCTGACGGCGACCACGATGTATTGCCTGCCGTCCACCACGTACGTCATCGGGGAGCCGCTTTGCGGGGCGGGCATCAGCACGGCGCCGACTTCGCGGCCCGTCGCTTTGTCATACGCACGAAGCATCGCGCCGCGTGGATGTTGCGGGGTCGTTGTGATCTGGCTGTCGCCCAGGATCACCAGAGTCTTGGTCACCACCAGGCCCACGCTACCCGGCTGTCCGGTGTTGCCGATATTCATGCCGCGCAGAGCCGGGCTATTGCGGACCACGTCCGGGGTCTCGCCGTAGGGCACCTGCCATTGCAGATCGCCTCGATCGAGGTTGATCGCCGAGATCACCGCGTAGGGAGGTTTGAGGACCGAGAGACCTTGAACCGTCAGAGCGCCAACTGGCGCAGCGGGCGGAGCGGTAGGTTTTGCCGGGGCGGCTTTTGCTGGTGAAGGGCGAGGCTGCTGCGGAGCGTCCGCCGCGCTGCCGAAACCGGGACCTTCCGAGACGCGAAACTCAGTCCCGTTCCGTCCCATCACGTAGCGGATGTCCGAAAATCCTTCGGGCGGCGTGCGCATCGAAATCGGGAAAAGCGCCGACTGATTCGCCTGCGCGTAGACGATGTGCGTCTCGGGGTCGTAGCCCGCGCCGGGCCAGTTGGTGCCGCCGCTGGCGGTGCCCAGAGTCAGCGCTCCGATCAAATTACTGTCGCCGACGATGGGCGGCAGGAACATCGGACCGGTCTTGTAGCGGGCGACGTTGTCCTTCGCTTGAGCGCGTAATTCGGGCGTGAAATCGATCAGGTCGTCGGGCACCTTGACGTACTGGCGGCCATAGGCGGGGGGCTTGGTCGGAAACGGCTGCGTGGGCGAAGTCTTTTCTCCGGGCACGTCCGACTGCGGCACCGGACGTTCTTCGATGGGCCAGACAGGCTCGCCCGTGACGCGATCGAACACATAGAGGAAAGCTTCTTTGCTGGGCAGCGCGACGGCTTTGATGGCCTTGCCGTTGACGTTGATATCGGCCAGGATCGGCGCCGAGGAGAGATCGTAATCCCAGATCGGATGATGCACCACCTGAAAATGCCATTTGCGTTTGCCGGTTTTCAGGTCCACGCACACTAAGCTTTCGGCAAAGAGATTGTTCCCCGGGCGATGGCCGCCATAGAAATCCGAGGTGGGAGTTTCCACCGGCAGATATACCAGTCCGAGGTCTTCATCGACCGTCATCTGCGTCCATACACCGGTGTTGCCGTTCGTGGCCCAAGATCCGTTCTCCCAGGTTTCGTTGCCTAATTCGCCGGGGCGGGGAATCGTGTTGAACGTCCATAGAAGCTTTCCGCTGCGCACGTCGAACGCACGCACGTTGCCCTTGGTGTTGCTATGCGTGACCACGGTCATGCCTTCTTTGAAGGACGATCCTACGATCACGACGTCTTTCACCACCAGCGGTGTCGAGTGCAGGCCGGCCTCTCCGGTTTCGAGAGCGATCTGCTGGCCTGTGCCGCTGACCATGCCTTCTTTCAGGTCTACGATGCCGTTCTTACCGAAACTCGAAACAGGCTGGCCAGTGTGTGCGTTCAGAACTACCAGGCGATATCCGGTGGTGACGAACACGATGCGGTCGTCGCCCTTGCCGTCGGTCCAATAGGAGACTCCGCGTCCCGATAGCTGACGCGGAGCAATGGCGGCGCGGTTGCCCTCGCGCAGGCTGTAGGCCCAGATCACTTCTCCCGTTTTCGCATCCAGCGCGACCACGGAACGGCGCGTGCCTGCCGTCGTGTACAGCACGCCCTTCACCATCACCGGCGTTCCTTCCAGCTTGTATTCCGGGCGGGTGCCGAAATTGTCGGTCTTGAAACGCCACGCTACTTCGAGTTGTTTGAAGTTGTCAGCGTTGATCTGATCGGCGGGCGAGTACTTGGTGCCCTTCAGGTCGGCGGTGTAGTACGGCCACTCGCCGGATTTTGTGGATGGTTGCTGCCCATAAACTGACAGCGTGATGCACGCGAGCAGAACGCTTCTGTACATGCGCCCTCCCTACTTTTTGATGGAGACTTTCATTTGCGCGTTCGACCAGCAGCACTGGAAGCCGCGCCCGCCATCGCCGGTCCAATCATTGGCGACCACGTGCAGGACGTAGTCCCCCGGCTCGCTGAACGTGGCCGTGGTGGACGACTTGCCGCTGAATACCGGATTCGGCGCCCCCTGCACCTGGGCGTCCTCGATGGATGGGCGATTGTTCGCAAAGGTGACCTCGCCGGCTCCGCGGAACTTGCTCCACGTCAGCGTGACCGCCGGCGTCTTGGGCCGCGTCGCGCCGGGGATCACACTTGCGTCATCCGCCACCCAGAGATTCAAGGCAACCGGGTTCGCCGCGGTTCCGGAAAGCGTTTGGGATTGCCCGCGCGGACCATTTACAAACGGACCACTTGGCGCAAATCCGATCGAGGGCGGAGTATTGCCGGTGGCATCCTTGAAGGGATTGAGCTCCCACAACGTATCGAGCCCCACAGGCACTTGCGCCGTTTTGCCATTGGCGACCAGCGTCCAGGTGAGCTTCTTGCCGCCGAAATCCTTGGGTACCGTAACGGTGAACATTCCCCAGCGTCTGCGCGTCAGGAAATGGGTGGGCTGGCCCTGATCCGGACCCCCTGGATCGATGTGATTGTCCGGACCGATGGGAATATCCACCTCCTGCTTCTGATTCCGGTTGTAGTATCCGAACAGGAGGCTGAAGCTGCCGTCGGAATTGGGGAACCATCCCTCGTAGGCGGGCGTAACCCCTTGGCCGGAGTCATGCGGCGGCTCGATATAAACCTTATCTTGTGCTGATAAAACCGCTGCGCATAAAATTGCCGCGCTCGCAGCGAGAATTGCAGAGCCTGCGAACCGGGGCATTATCTCTGCGCAACCGCGGGAGCGGGCCGATGTTTGGCGAGGTACGCCTGATAGTCCTCTTCGGAAATGTAGGTGACGTTGACCCAGGCGTGCGCCATTTCATCCACCGTGCGATCGCCCCAGCCCACCCACTGATTAGGATCGGGGTTGTTCTTGTTGTTCGCGGTGTTGTCGTGCTCGGCGACGACGTGGATGAGCGTGCCCTTGGGCAGAACGGGCGCGTCGTCATCCGCGTAGATGTAGTTGACCATCCAATTGAAGTTGAAATGATCCACGTAGCTGAGGGTCCTGCGGCTGCCATCGGGAAGGATCGCTTCCATCAGCATCGACTTGCCGCGCAAGTGCATGTGCGGCTGAAAGTTCTCCAGGCGAGCCGGGTTCCTCAGTAACTGATAGCCCTCGGTCTGCGCGATGGTATTGGGCGGGATGTCGAGCTGGTTTCCAGGCGATGCGCTGAACAGCGTCAGCATCGTCCGGTACTTCGGCTCTTGGCCCTTGGGGTAGAAGTAGACCGCCAGTTCCACGTGATCGCGAATCTCCTCACCCACGGCGTGCAGATGCTCCTCCCACCAGATGCGGGCTCCAGGTAGCAAGAGCTTTCCGGTGTTTGGGCGGTAAATATCGTAACTCTTGTTGACCGCCCATTCCATCAGCAACCCTTGCGTTGCGTTCCCTGGTGCTCCGTCATTGTTCGCGCCGGGCTCCTCCTGCTGGAGATAGGCGAGAGCGTGGTGCGTGATCCTGCGGCCAGCCGGTGTCGACGGCCGCATCTCGACGGCCCGGACCCAGCGAGGCTCGGTCAGCGGGATCTGGGTGAGCGGCTTGAACCACACGTCCTGTCCGTGGGCCGGCATCGTATAGGGCTCGGACTTGATGACCAGGTCCGGCGGCCCGAATTGTTTCGAGAGCTGCCAGCCGTCGTCTTTCGGCCACTGCTTCGTCGCCGGCATGTCCTTCGGATCGCCCAGAGGCGCGCCTGCGTCCACCCATCGTGCGATCAGGCTGATCTGGTCATCGCTCAGCGAGATGTCATTCTCAAAATGCTGGATGCCGACGGTCTTGTCCAAGTGCCACGGCGGCATGTTGCGGGCGACCACGCGCTGCTTGATGTCCTTGACCCAGGGCCGCGTTTCTTCATAGGTCACCAGGGACATGGGAGCCATGGATCCGGCGCGGTGGCAGGCCTGGCATTTTTCCTGAAGGATGGGGGCGATGTCCTTGGCGAACGTGGGGTTCTTTGCGGGCGTCTTCACATCGCCGGCGATGGAAAGAGCGGGAAGGACTGCCGCGATCAGCACTCCAAGTCTGACATGCATGGTCGACCTCCTGTGTGTACGATCGGAGACCTGTCGACAAGTAGATTATCACGAAGGAGGTATATAATGCGTCGACGCCGAAACGGCTCCTATTGGCCCGGCTGGCGGGCCTCGCTCGGGACCTGGCGCGGGGACCAGCGGTACCCGTCTTCAAACTCGATCCCCAAAACGTAGCCGGAGGGGACCGATACGCAATGGCGCACCTTGCTTACAAACTCCTGGTCCTGGTAGCGGAGCGAAAGTGTGGTTCCGACTTTCACCGGCTGTCGCGACCGTACCGAGGCCCCCGAGCGGGAGATGTCCGCTAAGTGCGCGGAATCCTGCAGAGTTTCGCCGGTATGGTCCATCCAGCTAAGACTCACGGGGTCTTCGCAAGGGATCCGCACGCCAAAACGCCTGTCCTTCATCCAAGCGTCCTATCGGCGGAGAAATCCGGATAATGTAGGGCGGGGCGATGCGGGCCCGGGAGCCGAGCTTACTTTTTCGGCCAGACGACGCCTTGATCCTTTTTCGTTACCGCCGCCAGGCCCTTGTAGACGAACTTCTGCACACGCTGGCCGCGGTAGGTTTCCGTGGTGAAGATGTTGCCCTTGGAGTCCGTGGCGATGCTATGAACCGCGTAGAACTGCCCGGGCTGGCGGCCGCCGTCGCCGAAGCTGGTCAGGATCTCGAGCGTCTCGCGCAGCATCACGTAAATCTTTTCGTTCGAGCCATCCACCAGGTACATATACTTCTGCTGTGGATCCTTCGAAAACGCGATGTCCCAGGCAGACCCGTCGCCGAGCGTATTTTTCGCGATGAAAGTTTCCTTGACGAAAGTCCCGTCCGGTTTGAAGACCTGGATCCGGTCATTGACCCGGTCGCAGACATACAGCAGGCCGTCGAGGGAGAGCTCCGCGCAGTGCACCGGATTGCGGAACTGCTGCGCCGGCGGGGCATCGGGACGATACGGCCCCAGATTGGTGTCGTCCGGTTTGTGGCCATACGCGCCCCAGTGGCGTTTGTACTTGCCGGTGTCGGCATCGAACACGATCACGCGCTTGTTGCCATAGCCGTCGGCGATGTACAGCTCGCTGGTCTTGGGGTCGACGAAGATTTTGGCGGGCAGCCCCAGGTTCTCGACATCGTTGCTGCCCGCACTGGCGCCCGGCTTACCGATCGCCATCAGGAATTTCCCTTCCTGGGTGAATTTGAGCACCATGCTGTCGTGATAGTGCGGCGGACCGCCGGGAGCGGCTTTTGCTTTGGCAGCCTGTTTAGCCTGGGTGGCCGCGGCGCCAGGAGCAGCGTTGCCCGCCGTCTCGGCCGTCGCAGGAGCGTTCGCGGTGCGGCCGTTACCGCCGATCCACACGTTGCCCTTGTAATCGACCGTGATGCCGTGGTTCGAGGCGGGCCACTCGTATCCGGGGCCATCCTGGCCTCCCCAACTGTTTAGGAGATTTCCGTCTTCGTCAAACTCGAGAACCGCGGGCGCGGGCTTGCAGCATTCCGACGCGACCGGTGTCGCCGCAGCGTAGGTCTCCATTCGCTCCAACGAGCCGGCGCGATGAATGATCCAGATGTGATCCTTACTGTCGACCGACACGCCGATCGTGTTCCCCTGGACCCAGTGATTCGGCAGGGGCTTGGGCCACATCGGATCGACCTCAAATCTCGGCGCTTGAACGCCCGAAGCCTCCGCGGTGGCCTTCCTATCCAGCCAAGCGGATCCGATGCCGAGCACCGATACGATGGCGACCACGGCTAGGCCGATCGTGAGATTGCGTCGCATTGCGTCTCCCTTGAGGTAAGAGTATATTCTAATGACCGGTCATGAAAAAGCCCCTGTTTCTGGTGACGATGGCCGCGGCGGCGGTATTCGCGCAGGATAATTCCAAGCCGAATCCGTACCGGGCGCTTGAGAACTGGGCCAAGTTGCCGGATGGGAGATCGTGGGGGTCGACCAGCGCCGTCGATATCGATCGCGATGGCAGAGGGATCTGGGTGGCGGAACGATGCGGCGCGAACAGTTGCGCCGGGAAGACCGACGATCCCATCCTGCACTTCGATGCTTCCGGGAAACTGATCAAGAGCTTCGGCTCGGGCATGTTTCTGTTTCCTCACGGAATTGCCGTCGACCAGGACAACCATGTCTGGATTACCGACGGTCAGGCGCAGGGCGGCAAGGGATTTACGGTCGTGAAGTTCAGCGCGGATGGAAAGGTCCTGCTGACGCTGGACTACGCGTTTAACCAGCCTAACGATGTTGCGATCGCTCCCAATGGCGATGTGTTCGTCGCCGAAGGCCACACGCCGGGAATGGGGGCAGCCGAAATCCTGAAATTCGATAAGGACGGGAAGTTTCTCAAGAAATGGGGAAAGCATGGATCGGCGCCCGGCGAATTCGAAGTGCCGCACGCGCTGGCATTCGATTCCCGGGGACGATTATTCGTAGGCGACCGTGCGAACAACCGCATTCAGATCTTCGACCAGGATGGCAAGTTCCTGGAGCAGTGGAAACAGTTCAGCCGGCCAAGCGGGCTGTATATCGACAAGAACGATATTCTGTACGTCGCCGATTCAGAATCGACGGATAAGCAAGGCTACGGGTACAACCCGGGGTGGAAGCGAGGCATCCGGATCGGCAGCGCGAAAGACGGAGTTGTGACGGCGTTTATTCCCGATCCTCTGGTTTCTACCGGCGCACTTCCTGCCACGAGCGCAGCGGAAGGGGTCGCGGTGGATGCGGACGGCGTGATCTATGGCGCGGAGGTCGGATCGAAGTCGCTGAAGCGGTATGTAAAAGCTAAGTGATCGCAGGACCACGTGGAGCGGACTTACCGTTTCCAGGCTGCGGTCCATGCCGGTCATGCTTCGAATCCATCACTAGAACGGCGCTCCGATCCAAGACAATTTATGCTAAGAATGTTTTGTGAGCACTTCCCGGACGATGCCCGGCGGGTTTGCCGATCGAGCCAAGCTGCCGAGAGGGCAGGCTGGCCGTACCCTGTGCCGCTGGTGTAATCTTGAAGTCCCCCCACGGCGATTCACTTTTTGCTCGGACTGGTGCGTCCATGAATGGCGGCTGCGAACGGATCCGGGATATTTGCGTGAGCAGGTATTCGCGCGCGATAAAGGCGTTTGCGCCCTTTGCGGGATCGATTGCCGCAGCGCATATTTCGATCTGAAACGGGCTCGCGGGAGCCATCGGCAAAAGCTGCTCGCGCGGTGGGGTCTCAAGCGGATCAGCCGGAAAACCCTGTGGGACGCGGATCATATCGTCCCGGTGGTCGAGGGCGGTGGTGAATGCGATCTGGAGAACCTCCGATCCTTGTGCCTTATCTGCCACCGCCGGCAAACTTCAGAACTCCGTCTTCGTCTTACCGCAGCGCAGGCTTAGTAAGGATAGTAAGGATCAACGGAGCAGGCCGGATCGGGGATCCAATTGCCAAATTGATCGTAGTAACCGCCGGTGCAATAGTTGCCATAGTAGCCGGGATAGTAGCCGCCGCCGTAGTAATAGGGGGAGCCATAGTATCCGAAATACGCTCCGCCTCGGTAGCCTCCATAGCCGCCGCGGTAACCGCGATCGCGATCATGGTCGCCGCCACGGTACTCGCGGCCAGAGTAGCCTCGCTGACCACCGGAATACCCGCGTTGTCCGCCCCCGGAGTACCCGCGCTGGCCGCCTCCCGAATATCCGCGTTGGCCGCCGCGGGAGAATGATCGTGCTCCCCCGCCACCAGTGCCTCCTCCGCGCGATCCGGAGAAACTTTGGCCGCCGCCGCCCGACGAACCGCGGCTGCCACCGGAAGAGTGACTGCCTCCCCCGCCGCCTCCACCCCGATGCTGGGCGAAAATAGCGTTCGGAGCCAATAACATCATCGCGCCGGCTAACATCGTGACCGGCATCAGAGTGAGCTTCATATCAACCTCCCACTTCCGCTTCCCTAGTTGCAACCGGGTTGCCAAATGCAAGTCATTGAAAGAAAAGCCAAAACTTCTTTCGGGGCTGGCCGATAACCACCGTTCCTTGGTTGCCCTGAGCCGCTCTGTTAGCTTGGAAGTTGATCTCCTTCTCCAACATCCACAAGCAGTACGGCAAGCAGCTTATTTTCGTCGACGCTTCCTTTCAACTGAATCCGGGTGAGAAGGTCGGTCTGGTGGGACCCAACGGGGCCGGCAAGACGACCCTGTTCCGCATGGTGGTCGGCGAGGAATCGCCCGACGAAGGCGAGGTCTCGGTTCCGAAGAAGCTGACCATCGGCTACTTCCGCCAGGACGTGGAGGAGATGAAGGGCCGGTCGGTTCTGGATGAGGCCATCGCGGGCAGCGGTCGCGCCGGCGATCTGCATCACGAGTTGGAAGACCTCCAGCGGGCCATGGAAGACCCCGAGCGGGCGGACGAGATGGACAAGATCCTCGACCGCTTCGGCCACGTGCAGGAAGAGTACGACCATCTGGGCGGCTACGCGCTCGAAGCACAATCGCGCGAGGTTCTGCACGGCCTGGGTTTTCAGGACGACCAGATCGATGGCGACGTGGGTGCGCTTTCAGGCGGGTGGAAGATGCGCGTCGCGTTGGCTCGGGTGCTTCTGGGAAGGCCGGACGTCCTGCTGATGGACGAACCGACCAACCACCTGGATATCGAGTCGATTGTCTGGCTGGAACACTTTTTGAAATCCTACTCGGGTTCGGTTCTGATGACGTCGCACGACCGCGAGTTCATGAACCGCATCGTGTCGAAAATCGCGGAGATCGATGCGGGCGAGATCATTGCGTACTCGGGCGACTACGATTTCTACGAGCGCGAGCGCACGATTCGCGAAACCAACCAGCAGGCGGCCTTCGCGCGGCAGCAGGCCATGCTCGCCAAAGAGCAGCGCTTCATCGACCGCTTTCGGACGCACGCGGCCAAGGCGGCTCAGGTGCAAAGCCGCATCAAGGCGCTGGACAAGATCGACAAAATCGAGCTGCCGAAGCGACGCCAAGTGGTGAAGTTCGAATTTCGCGTTCCACCGAGATCGGGCGACCAGGTAGCCGTGATCGAGGACCTGCACAAGAGTTATGGCAAGCGCGTGATCTATGACGGTTTCAGTCTCACCGTTCGCAGGGGCGAGCGTTGGGCGGTGATGGGCCGGAACGGGGCGGGGAAGACGACGCTGCTGAAAATGATCGCCGGAGCCAGCGCGCCTGATTCGGGAAATGTGCGGCTGGGGGCGAGCCTTACGATGGGTTACTTCGCGCAGCAGTCGCTGGACGTGCTGAATCCCGATCTGACGGTGATCGAACAACTCATCGGCGATTTTCCGCAGGATGGCTTGGGTTCGCTGCGTACGCTGGCAGGGGCGTTCCAGTTCTCCGGCGACGATGTGGACAAGAAGATCCGGTCGCTATCGGGCGGCGAGAAATCGCGGCTGGCGATGGCGCGGATGTTATATAACCCGCCCAATTTTCTGGTGCTCGATGAGCCGACCAATCACCTGGATCTGGCCACCAAGGAGATGCTGGTGGAGGCGCTCAAGGACTTCGAAGGCACCATGATCTTCGTCTCGCACGACCGCATGTTCCTGCGGGGCCTGGGCTCGCGCGTGCTGGAACTGGGCGGCGAGACTGGCACGGATCGCACGCCGGTGGTTTATCCGGGATCCTATGTGGAGTACGTCCAGGCGATCGGGCACGAGGCGCCGGGAATTATCGCCTGAGACGATCGCGTGACGTTTAGACGCGCGCCGGTTCAGCGACTTCTTTGAGCGATTCCGTCAGGTAGCCGAGCGCCGCCGCGACGCCGCCCTTGCGATGCGGAACGCCTGCGAGATCCAGACCCATCTCGACGCCGCCGAGGGTTCCCGCCAGCATCAGGTCGTTGAAGTCGCCCAGGTGCCCGATGCGGAAGACTTTATCCGCCAGCTTGCCCAGACCGCTGCCCAGCGCCATGTTCAGCCGCTCGAGAATCACTTTGCGAAGCCCATCGGCGGAGTGACCGGCCGGCACGTAGACGGCGGTCACCGAGTTGCTGAATTCTTTCGGATTGAGAGCGACGTTTTCGAGTCCCCAAGCCTGGACGGCGCGCCGCGTAGCTTCGCCATGGCGTTCGTGCCGCTTGAAGACGTTCTGCAAGCCCTCTTCCCGCAGCATGTTCAGCGACTCGCGCAGAGCGAAAAGCATGTTGGTCGCGGGCGTGTAAGGAAAGAAACCGTTCTTGTTCTGCGCGAGCATGGGCTCCCATTCCCAGTACGACCGGGGGAGCTTTGCGGACTTCGAGGCCGCCAGAGCCTTTTCGCTGATCGCGTTAAACCCGAGTCCCGGCGGCAGCATCATGCCCTTCTGGGATCCGCCGACCGACACGTCGACTTCCCATTCGTCGTGACGGTAATCGATGGAGGCAAGCGACGAAATCACGTCCACCAGCAGCAGCGCCGGATGCTGGGCGCGGGTCATCGCTTTGCGAACCGCGCCTACCGAGCTGGTGACGCCCGAAGACGTCTCGTTGTGCACCACGCACACAGCCTTGATTTTGTGATCGCGATCCTCGCGCAGCTTTGCTTCGACCACTTGTGCATCCACGCCGTGCCGCCAGTCGGTTGGGACCACGTCGACATCCAGGCCCAATTTCACCGCCACCTGAATCCACAAGGCGGCGAACTGGCCCACTTCGAACATCAATATTTTGTCGCCGGGGGAAAGGGTGTTGGTCAGGGCGCCTTCCCAGGCTCCCGATCCGGAAGAAGGATAGATGATCACTTTCCCCGAGGTTTGGAAGATGTCTTTCATCCCTTCCAGGACTTCGAGTCCCAGGAGTCCACACTCCGGACCGCGATGATCGATGGTCGGCCGCGACATGGCTCGCAGCACACGTTCGGGAACGTTGGTGGGACCGGGAAGCTGAACAAATTGACGACCGCTAGAATATGACATTCGTAATTAGACCCAAACACTCATTGTACCGCGCTCGCGTCATCTAGATAACCCGGTAAGCCGGTTCAGCTCGCGCAGATAGAGCGGATTGTCAGGGAATCGATGGTGCAAGCCGGATAGTAAGTCGCGGGCGAGGTTTCGATTGTTGTCGCGCAAGGCGGCAACGGCCAGAAGCAGCTTCGCGAACGGCTCCAGATAATGACCGTACTGTGCCGTCATGCGCAGCTCCTGGAGTCCCTTGTCGCGATCGACTTGCGATCCGGTCATCCAGAGCAAGGCGCGCACGGGCGCCGGCTTGAGACTCAATAAATAATTCTCGACGCCCAGACCGAGATAGGCATCGTAGTCCTTCGGATCCACCGCTGTGAGCTTGTCGGTGAAGACGCGGCCCTGCTTCGTATACCGGAGCGCGGCTAGATCCTGCTTCTCGATGAGTGAAGCGAGATCGGCGCGCAATCCAAAGCTCAGGGCTTTGGCGAATAAGGCATTGGGGTCGGCCGCGGCAGACTGCAGCGCTGCGTCGGCAAGATGTTCGGTCTGCTCGATCTCATGATCGAAGCGCGGCTTCAGTTTGGAGTCCGGTTTAGGCTTGGCGCGATTCTTGAATTTCGCGTCGTCGACGAACAACTCGGATTCGAGGATTCCCAGTCGGGCCAGCTCGGAAAAAAGGTATGCGGCGGCATCGGAAGCCGGTCCGAGCGCATCGCCGGGGTGGCTTTGTTTCCACTCGCCAAAAATCTGGTGGGCTTCGTCGAACTTGAGATCGTACATCTGGAGCCAGCCGCTATAGAGATCTTTGGACGGAGCGGTCAAGTCCGCGCCGAACGCGCAGGAAGACAGGAATACAAGGACGGCAAAGCGCATAAGCTCCCGGAGGCGACCAGGCCCTTCCCTATTGTCCCTCAGAAGGGAATCAGCCCGGCAAAATTCTGGCCTGCCGATTGCTAGTATTGCTGCGTGAGCCTCTCAATCCGCCACCTTTTGACGTTTTTTCTTCAACTTGGCGCGTTGGGGATCCTGTTCGTTTCTATCGCCGACGATTCCTTTCTGTTCCTGCCGGTGGGAAGCGATCTGCTTACCGTGATTTTGGTTGCCAGACATCACCAGTGGCTTCCTCTTTACGTACTGGCGGGAGCCACAGGGTCTGCCATCGGCGTATTCCTGCTGGATCTGATTTGCCGCAAGAGTGGCCAGGCAGGCCTCAAGCGGCTGGTAAAACCAAAACTCCTCGGTTACCTGAAGGACAAAATGGAGAAGCACGCGGCTGGAATGCTGATCGTTACTTGTCTCGCGCCGCCGCCTTTTCCGTTCGGCGCAGCCATCGCGGTGGCGAGCGCATTCCAGTATCCGAGGGCGCGCCTCCTCACACTTGTCTTCGTGGCGCGCACGATTCGATATTCGCTGCTCGGCTGGGCCGCTATCTACTTCGGGCGAGGGATCCTCCGGATCGCGGACTCATCCGAATTCGAGTGGTTCATGGGTGGCTTCATCGCGTTCTGTTTGATCGGAAGCGTCGTGTCGATTATTCACTGGGTGCGCATCGGCCGTTCCCGAGAGAACGCTTGAGCATTCCAAAATAAACGTCGACGTTCTTCTCACACTTCGGTAAGCTACAGGAAGATCGCGAATCGTCATGGCTAAGTTACTTACATTCCTTCTTGTGATCGTTTTCATCGCCGCGGCCGGGGCTGTAGCCCTGTTCGCTATGTCGTCGCACTCCAGCCTGGCGTTTGCTCCGCAGCCCGCCATGATCGGAATGTCTACCACGATCAGCGTGCGGGTCGAGAATCCACATGGGGTTCGCGCAGTCACCACCCGCATTGAGCAGGACGGCAACAACGTCATCGTTGACAAGGAGACCAGGCCGGCGACGCGCTTTACGTTTTGGCGAACTCACTCCGGGCCCGAGATCATCCACTTTATCGTCGGGAAAGATCGCGTCGCGCATTTGAAAGAGGGCAAGGCTCGGGTGATCGTCGAGGTTCAGTCGAACGATCTGCGTGCCGTGACCGATACGATCGTGGCGGACGTCGATGTGATTCTCCGGCCGCCCTCGGTCACCACGGATGGATTTCAACACTACATCAACCAGGGTGGCTCGGAGTTCGCGCTGCTCACTCCGACAGGTTCCTGGCAGGACGCCGGGGTTCGTGTGGGCTCGGCCGCCTTCCGCAGCTTTCCGGAACCTGGGCAGGCAGGACAGCGCGTCACGCTGTTTGCCTATAGCTGGGACACGCCACCCGATACGGTTCCCATCGTGTTTGCGCGTAACGGCGCCGGGACGGAAGCGACGGCGCGTTTCTGGTTCAAGGTCTTCCCCAAGAAGTTTCGTGCGCGGGATTTGTCGATTGACGACGCCTTTCTGGAAAAGGTCGATAATCAAATCGATCCCGGAGGCTCCGGGGATCTTGTCACGCGCTTCCTGAAGATCAATGGAGAAACGCGGCGTGCCAATAACAAGACGCTCTCGGATCTGCGGTTGAAGACGGAGGGACACTTCCTGTGGACGCAATCGTTCCTTCAACTCGCGGGTTCGCAGGTCGAATCGGCATTCGCGGATCTTCGGACCTACGTCTACAAGGGCAAGAAGATCGATCAGCAGGTGCATCTGGGATTCGATCTTGCGACCACGCAGCACGGTCCAGTGCTGGCGGCCAATGACGGCAAAGTGATCTGGGCTGCGCCGCTGGGGATTTACGGCAATTGCATTGTTCTCGATCACGGATTGGGACTGCAGTCCATCTACGGCCACTTGAGCGAGATCACGGTGAAAGAGGGCGAGACGGTGAGCCGCGGTCAACAAATGGGGAAGAGCGGATCCACCGGCTTGGCTGGCGGCGATCATCTTCACTTCTCCATGCAGGTAGACGGGGTCCAGGTAAATCCGGTCGAGTGGTGGGATGACCATTGGATCAACGATCACATCCGTAGCCGGCTGAAAGGCCCCTAGCCGTCCGGCACTCGTTGAAGTAGCGCCACCTCTTTGCATCTCCGCACCGCCCGCCGGATTCGCGGATCTCCAAATTTTTTGATAGCCAGTATCATTCGTACACAATTGACCCGAGCCGTTTATCGGGTTGTACTTGTTTCAACGGTCCTGAAGGATTTCGGGAGAGGCAAAGGGTGAATCATGCTTAAAATTCTTGCGGCTGTAATTCTCTGCGCAACCGCGCAAGTTCTCTGCGCACAGGGGACCTCTTCAATCTCGGGAACTGTACTGGATCCCTCGGGCGCATCTATAGCTGGCGCCACTGTCACGGTGCGGAACACCGCCACGGGGCTGACACGCAGCCTCAAATCGGACGCTCAAGGCCGCTATCTGGTGCCCGATCTTCCGATTGGGGCCTATGAAGTTCAAGGCACACAGGTCGGCTTTCAGACAGTGGTTCGAAAAGACATTGGGCTCACGGTCGGAGCCCAGCCCGTGGTGGATTTGCAGCTCCCCGTCGGACAGACCGAGCAAGCCATTAATGTCACCGCCGAGGTTTCGCAAGTGGAAACCACCTCTGCCGCCGTCTCCTCACTGGTGAATCAGACGCAAATGCGCGAACTGCCTCTGAACGGCCGCAATGTCGAGCAGTTGATTTTGCTCGCTCCCGGCGCGCAGACGTATCCCGCCGGCCAGCAATCGGCGTTGGTCGGCCGGTCGGCGCCATTTTCGATTTCGGGTTCGCGCCCCGAGGGCTACGCTTACCTGCTCGATGGTGAAAACTGCCTGAACTGGTGGCAGCGCGGCTGCGGCGCCGCCGTAACAGGCACCTCCCTGGGCATTGAGGCGATCGCGGAGTTTCAGACCCTGACAAACACGTACAGCGCCGAATTCGCCGGGAATGGCGCGGCCATCAATGCCGCAACCAAATCGGGAACCAATCAGTATCATGGCTCACTGTACGAGTTCTTACGCAACAACAAGCTGGATGCCAGGAACTTCTTCGAGCTGGGCTCCGCGGCTCCCTTCCGGCGAAACCAGTTTGGCGGCTCCGCGGGAGGTCCGGTGAAGAAGGACAAAGCTTTCTTCTTCTTTAACTACGAAGGTCTGCGGCAGCATCTGGACCAGACGTTCACCGCGCTGGTCCCGACCGTCGCCGCCCGCGCCTCCGCTGTTCCAGCGGTGCAGTCTCTTGTGAATCTTTACCCCCTGCCCACCACCGACTTGGGCAATGGGATTGGATCGCTCATCACAGTGGGTGGCCAGACGGCGGACGAAAATTACTATTTGGCCCGCTTCGATTACAACCTATCCGAGAAAGACACGTTTTTCGGACGCTACGTACACGACTACGGCAGCCTGGTATCGACCACGGCGATCCCTCTTTGGCCGACGCTGGATCTTTCGAGGAACCAGTACTTCGTGCTCAATGAACGCCACATTTTTACTCCGCGTCTGGTGAACTCGTTCAGCGCTTCGTTTACCAGGCCGGATACCTCCGAGACGCAGCCAAATACGTACGCGCCTCTGCAGCAGGCTTTCCCCGGCCGTCAGGACGTCACGATTTCCGTCACCGGGCTCTCGCCGCTGGGCGCGAATTTTGTGAACCCGTTCCGTTTTCTCCAGAACAAGTTCACGTATTCCGACGACGTAATTTGGACCGTGGGCAACCACACCGTGAAATTTGGCGCTCGCGTACGCCGCCAGCAGATCAATTCGTTCAGCTACACCTATTGGAACGGCAATTACACATTTAGCGGGCTTTCCGACCTGCTCGCTGCCCGGCCGAGTTTTTTCACCGGCGCGCGCGATGGCGAAGCCTACGGCAACCGCGACTTCCGCGACCTGGGTTTGGCCCCCTACATCCAGGACGACTGGCGTGTCAGCCGACGGCTGACGGTGAACGCCGGAATCCGCTACGAATTTCAGACCAACCCTATCGAGCAACATAATGTTCTGCACAACGTGGTGAATCCGCTGACCGACAAAGACTACACTCTGGTTCCCAACGCCTTCAAGACGAATCCGTCGGTGCATAACTTCGATCCTCGCATCGGTTTCGCCTATGATGTTTTTGGCGACCACAAAACTTCGCTGCGTGGAGGTTTTGGCTTGTTCCACAATCCGTACCAGACTTACGCGTACTTCTCCGGCTACGTCGGCACACCTCCCTTCAATTCCCTGAACCAGCAGAATCCGTCATTCCCGGTTCCCTTTCAGGGAGCGGGCGTGAGCGCGCCCCTTCCTTCTCTCACCTTCGGAACGAAATACGACATCGGAACCACGCCTTATCAGATGCAATGGAACATGAACATTCAGAGGGAGCTATTCCGCGATACAGTGCTGACAGTAGGATATGTAGGGTCGCGTGGCGTGGATCAGCTTTCCTTCCGCGATTTCAATCCTCCTCAAGTTCAGACCGATGCTCAGGGTGTACAGCACTTCGGCACTCTGGTACAAAATGCGAACGGCAGCTACTCGATCGTTTCTAACCCCCGTCTGAATCCGAATTTCGGAACGCTGTCACTCACGCAACCGTCCAGTACATCTCGATATAACGGATTGCAAACCAGCCTGAACAGCCGCTTCTCGAAGGGCGTGCAAACCTATGTGTCCTACACCATGTCGCACTGTACGGATCTGGCGTACACCTACGGCGGTCTAGGCGGCAATAACGGCACCTCGAACTGGAACAATCCCTACGACGGCAGCACCGATAAGGGAAATTGCAGTTACGACATCCGGCATAACCTGACGGTGAACGCGGTCTACCAACTGCCGTTCCACGGCAACCGGCTTGTGGAAGGCTGGCAGTTGAGCGGGATTGAGAGTTTCCACACTGGAGTTCCGTTTACGGTGCTCTCTTACAACGGACGCGACGGGTTGGGAAACAACTTCGCCACCTCGCGTCCGAACCTGATCGCCGGCTGCGATATCACCGCCAACCAAAGCCGCCTGCACTGGTTTAATCCGGCCTGCTTCCAATTGCAGCAACCGGGAACTCTCGGCAATGCAGGCCGCAACATCGGAACCTCTCCGAGCTACGCCGCGTTCGATCTCAACGTGGCCAAGGAAACTCGGATTACCGAGCGCACCACCTTGCAGTTCCGCGCGGAGTTTTTCAATATTCTGAATCACACGAATTTCAATTACCCGACGCTGAATGCGTTTAACGGAAACCCCAACCCCGCGAACGGCGGGCTGCCGGGCAGCCCTGCTCCCACGGCTGGATTGATCACATCGATCGTCGGCACCTCGCGTCAGATTCAGTTCGGATTGAAGCTGCTCTTCTGAGGGTTTCCGCGCGGCGGGCTCACCGGCTTGCAGGGATGCGGAAATGCCCGACACCGCGGAACCCCAAGCATAAATGGGTAGCGGTATCGAAGCCTAGACCCGGTTCTGATGGGCTCTGCAGGGTCGCGGCCAGTCTGCCGATCTTAGAGATGTTTTGAAGACCCCAGACCAAGCTACCAGGCAGCAGTTCACATTAAAGACTCTTCATGGCCACGCGAGCGGCACAGGACATGGCCGCGCCCCTGGGGCATGCTCTTTTTGGCTTCTTCTTGTATTGGTTCTATGTGCGGGCGGGGGAGCGCTCAGGGCGCAAAGCAACTGCGTCCTCAATTTCACTTACACCGGCAGTTCCATCCCGTCCGGGACTTGCACGATCTCGAGCACTGTCCTGGCGAGCTTCTCCGTGAGCCAGGATGCGCCTTGGATTACGGTAACCCCGTCCAGTGGTTCGGTCGGCATTTTTGGCAGCAGCTTAACGGTCTCGGTCATTCCCGGGACCATGCCGAATGGAACGTATACCGGACACTTCACCGTAACCCTCACGGCTTCCGGACAATCGCAGTCGCCAGTGGCCGGAACCGTCAATTTGACGATCAATGCGCCGCCCAGAACTATTTCAGCCAGTCCGGCGTCCCTCTCCTTCGCGTACCAGATCGGCGGGGCTCGGCCAAATGCGCAATCGATCGCGGTGTCCAGCAATTTCGCCGGCGCCTCTTTTAGCGTGTCGACGGCAACCAGCGACGGAGGGAGCTGGATCGCCACGAATCCGGCGAGCGGGTCAACGCCCGCGGCCATATCCGTCAGTGTCGATCCGAGCGGTCTGCAACCTGGGACATACACTGGAACCCTTACGATCACTTCGCCGAATGCGTCGAATAGTCCGCAGACGGTTCCCATAACGCTGAATGTAAGCTCGCAGGTTGTATTCACCTATACCATCGGCGCTGATCCACCCAATCAGCAATGTTTTGTCCTGAACAGCAGTCCGGGCGGCCAGGCGTTTAGCGCTTCGACCTCGGGTGAACCGTGGCTGAGCGTCAGTCCAACCAGTGGTGCGACTCCGAAGTCCGTTTGTGTCGCGATAGACCCCACGGGACTTCAGTCAGGCACTTATCAAAGCACGGTCACGTTCTCCACCGGACTTACGATCCGCGTGTCGCTGACGGTTCTTCCAGGGACAACACTGTCCGCAACTCCGTCGTCGTTATCGTTTGTCATCCCGATGGGCGGAAGTTTGCCGCCTCCGCAAAATCTCACTGTGAAGAGTCAGCTCCCCAGCAGCGGTGTCCCTTTAGCGGCTTCTGTTGCGACGGATGACGGCGGTGACTGGTTAGCAGTCAGTCCGGCGTCGTCAAGCACGACCACAACTTTCATAGTCTCGCTGAAGGCCGTCACGTTGGCACCGGGATCTTACGCTGGAAAAGTAATTCTGACTTCGCACGGCGCAGCTAACAGTCCGCTGGTGGTGCCGGTGGTGCTCGTCGTGACCAAGCCCCAATTGCTCGCTCAGCCAAGTTCCGTCACGTTTAACTACCAGATCGGAGATTCGTTCCCATTGGCGCAGGTGGTTACGCTCACTAGCAACGGTGCGCCACTCGACTATAGTGTGGCTGTTCCTCCATCGGCAACCTGGCTGACGGTAGACAACAAGAGCGCCACAACGCCTGGATCGATGACTTTATCGGTAGCCCAGGGCAGTCTCCCCGTCGGGACATACAGCACCGTGGTCGCCATTACTTCGACCGCGGCGGGGAGCACTTACAAGCTTGGAGTAACTTTTATCATCAGAAACAAACCGGCTTTGATCGCCGCTCCGCGGACACTATCGTTTACATACGAGATTAATTCCACCGTACCGGGCAGTCAGGCTCTCTCCATCTTTGGAGACAATACCGACTACAAGGTTTCCGCATCCACGAACAAGGGAGGTTGGCTCTCCGTTAATAGTCTGGGGGGCACTACGCCGAAAAGCGTTCAAGTTTCTGTGTCGCCAATTGGCATGACCGTGGGAACGTATTCCGGAACGGTTACCATTTCGTCGTCGGACGCACAGAATTCCCCGCTTAGCGTGCCGGTGGTGTTGAACGTGGTCAGCGTGTCCACCTTGTCTGTAAATCCCAGTTCGCTCACGTTTGACGCGCAAAGCGGTTCTGTATCCAACCCCGTTCAAAACGTCACTTTGATCGGAAGCGGCGCCCCGATCACTTTCACGACCACATCGCCCTCCTGGGTTGTCGTATCCAGCGGGGGAGCGACGTCTGCCGTTCTCCAGACTCTGACTGCCAAGTACATCAACTATCCCGTACAACTACCGATTTCCGTGGATTCGACGGGTCTGGCCGTGGGAACCTATAACGGAGTCCTCACGTTGAACCCGAACAATGGCAGCGCTCCTATGGCCATCGCAGTCACATTGACGGTTCACGAGAATAGGCTGAGAATTTCGCAAGTCGCGGATGGCGGCGCTTGGAAGACAACGATCGTAATGGCCAACACCGATAGTGAACCGGCGCCGTTCGAAATCGATTTCTACCAGGCGGATGGCACTCCCCTCAATCTTCCGTTGAAGGGAATCGGTACCGTGAATCAATACTCGGATATCATTCCGGTCGGAGGAACGCGTACACTCGAAACCCTGGGCGAATCCGCCGATCTTCTGCAAGGTTGGGCGGAGGTGATCGCGGGCAAAGGGATCAGTGGCAACGCCATTTTCCGTCAGCATCTGTCAGACACGATAGATGCCGAAGGAGTCGTGCCGGTAAATTCAGGAACAGGCCGGCACTTTCTATTGCCGTTCGACAACACCCAAGGGTTCGTCACATCGATCGCGGCGCTGGATCCCCAAGGTCTTCAAACCAATTTGTCGATCACCTTCCGGGACGAAAATGGCTTGCTGATCTCTTCCGAGTCGATGTTCCTCAATGGAAACAGCCGCGTCGCATTCACGCTGCCCTCCCAGTTCTCGAAGACCGCCAACCGAAGAGGTATCGCGGAGTTCACTTCCTCTGCATCCGAGGTTGCGGCCTTGGCCCTTCTCTCGAATCCCCGTGGCGCATTCACATCCATAGAACCGATTAATCTGGACACCTTGCCGGCCGCCGGAACCACCGGTTTCATCTCGCAGATCGCCGATGGACCCGACTGGCAGACGACCATGATCCTGATCAATGCCGGCTCCGCGGACGCTCCATTTTCGATGCAATTCACCCAGCCTAATGGAACACCCTGGAACCTGCCCGTGGCCGGCACTGTGGGAGCCGCCGAGTACAGTGACGTCATCCCTGTCGGCGGGTCCCGAATCATCCAGACGAACGGAAATAGCGGAAGCCTGATCCAGGGGTGGGGCCGAATCAACACGTCGGGCTCAATCGCCGGCACCGTCATCTTCAGGCAGCACCTCAGCTCCACCCGGGATTCGGACGGGGCGGTCCCGGTTCAGTTGAACAGTCTTCGACATTTCGTGTTGCCATTCGACAATACTTCGGGATTCATCACGGCCATGGCCCTGGCAAATCAAGATCCGTCTCAGGCCGCGGTCATTTCCGTGACTCTGAGCGATGAGAACGGGCAGATTCTCGACAATCAAACGCTTACGATCCCCGCCTCGGGGCGCATGGCCTTTCTGCTCCCGTCGGAGTTTCAGAAGACCGTCGGAATTCGCGGCGTGGCGGAGTTCTCGACTCCGAGCGTTAACCTGTCAACTCTCGGACTGCGGGTCAATCCGCTGGGTTCGTTTACGTCCATAGATCCGCTTCCCAAATAATCAGGTCTTACTTCCGGCGATCCGGAGAAACGATCGATTACTTGATACCCTTCGATCGCACGTCCCAGGTCGAATTGGTGCACAGGCTGCAGTTCTTGCCCACGAACATCTGGCCGGCTTTCTTGTCGCCCTTGAAGGTCCAACTGAGCCAGTTCGAGGCGACATTGGCGAACTCGCCGCCGCCGGGATGAAAGACCGTCGCGGTGTGGCCGGCGTTGTGCCGGGAGCCGTAAAACGCGGGCACCTTGTCAATCTTGTCGAACGTCGCAGACGAGGCCGCCAGCATGAAGTCGGGTTCGCCCCCGTTGATGATCAGCACGGGCCCGTGCAATTTGGGCAGAGCGTCCGGCGTCGGTTGCGGCGACGCTTTACCCTGTGCCTTGGCCTGCGCGGCGGGTCCAGCGTCCTGCACGCCCGAATTGAACACGCCGATGGTCTTGACCCGCGGATCGGCGCCCAGCTCGATCGACAGAAATCCTCCGCACGACTGGCCCATCACCGCGACCTTGTCCACGGCGATCTTGCCCTTCAGCGGCGAGTCCGTTCGTGCGTTTTCCTTGGCGGCCCAGTCGATCGCAGCACGCACGTCATCGGCGGTTTCCTGCCGTCGCGCCGCACCTGCCTGCGGGACCGTGCCCAACACTAAAAAGCCGTGCGAAGCGATGGTCGTCAGAAAGCCCGAGTAGCGGGTGCTGTCAATCGCGCAACCGCCGTTGCCCCATACCATCACGGGGAGAGTGTCCTTCTTCGGGAACGCCTCCAGCGCCTCGGGACGATACACGTGAAGCCCGGGTGAACCGAAGGCTCCTTCCGACGCGACCTTGTACGGTCCAGGCACCGCGAGCGGCGCGCCTTCGAGGGGCAGCGAACGGCTAATCATCTCGGGAGTAATGCCGGGCGGTTGCGCCAGGGTTACGCTCCCACTTATCAGCAGCGCCGCGGCTGCGGCAATGATGGTCTTCGGCATGGGTCTTCTCCTCTTCGAGCAAGTATGACACTAGCAGCGCATGCGATTGCGCCCGGCGGCCTGCGACTATATACTCTCTGAAGACGACTGGAGGATCCCATGAAAGGCACATCTCGACTGGCGTGGGCCGCGCCAGCGGTGCTGTTATGCGCGTTGCCCTTGCTCGCGCATCATTCCTTTTCCGCGGAGTTCGACTCATCGAAAACCGTCACCCTGCGGGGAGTGGTCTCGAAAGTCGACTGGATCAATCCGCATATCTTTATTTATGTAGACGTGAAGGACGACGCTGGGAAGACGACCACCTGGGCGTTGCAATCGCTGCCTCCACTGTTTTTCCGGGGGAGCGGGCTGACCAAGGACGTGTTGCTGAGCAACAAGCAGGAAGTCACGTTCACGGCGAACCCCGCCAAGGACGGCAGTCAAGCCTACGGATTCCTGACCAAGCTGGGTTATCCGGACGGCCATGTATTCAGCATGTCTCCGCAGGACGCGGACCCAAGTTTGCGGAAAGGGCAGAAATAGAGGACACCATGGCATCCACCATCCCAATGCACCGATTTTGTGCGCCCGCCGCGCTGGTCGCAGCCATTCTGATCACTGCCGTGAGCGCTCCGGCGCAAACCAACTACGCTGCGGAAGCCGCCAAGAATCCTGGTGCGGCTTCCAAGCCAACACCAAAACTTGCGGATGGGCATCCTGACCTGAATGGCGTGTGGCACCACTTCTTCGGCATCGGTACGATCGAGAAGGTCGGCGAGAGCTTCGTGATCGGCGGCGCGTTCAATCCGAAGTCGGGCGCGCTGTACAACGCCCCGTTGAACGATGCCACGCCCGAGTATAAGCCCGAGTTCGCGGCCAGACTGAAGTCGCTCTACGACAATCAGGTGCAGGAAGATCCGGCGCTGCATTGCCAGCCGCCGGGCGTACCGCGCCTGGGACCTCCGCACCAGATCGTGCAGACGCCCACGCAGGCGATTTTTCTCTACGCCGACAGCACGGGCAATCAATGGCGCGTGATTCCGCTCGACGGACGTCCGCACGGCACCGATCCCGAACTCGCCGCGACGTATAACGGCGATTCGGTGGGCCATTGGGAGGGTGACACGCTGGTGGTGGATGTAACCCGGCTCACGGACGAAACCTGGCTCGGAGACAATGGCTTGTTTCACAGCCGGAAACTGCACGTCACGGAGCGGCTGCGGCGGGTTGGCGACACCATTCAGTACCAGGTGACCGCGGAAGACCCCGAGGTTCTCCAAAAGCCCTGGACGCTGTCGCGCACGCTGACACTTCAGCCGGACGCGCTCGAAGAGGCCGCGCCTTGCGTCGACAAGGACGCTGGGCATTACGTCACGCTGGAGCACCACGACAACACCCGGTAGTTATAGCCGGGTGAGCGGATCAGTGACCGTAGACCAGGAGTTCCTTTCCATTAGGAAGGATGACGCGCTCCAGCCGGATGATCTTCTGGCCATCGGAGTACTGATAGCCGATGCCTGTAATGACGTCGCCAGTCTTGACGGTGGTTTTCGTCCAGCCGTTAGCCTCCATCCGGTTGAGGGCCGGGCCGCCGACTTGCCATTTCTCCGTGTCGCCGTTGGCGGTCTGAACTGCAAGAGTGATCATGGGATGCGGGTTGCCCCACTGGAAATCGACAACCGTACCCTTCACCGTCACCAGCCGTTGCTGGTTTACCGGCCATGAATGATGCGCCAAAAGTGGCATTGGCGCTGGGACCAGCGCAAGCGTTATCCAAGCGGGAATACAGAAGGCCTTCATCGTTCGTTCCTTCCTGGCAGCCATTCTAGAACAAAATATCGCCGGCGGGCGGGCCGGGGCCACTGCTAAGCCTTCCGCGTTCTAGCGTCCCGCCGCATGACGCCGTCAATGTCCGGCAGGAACACGGTCAATAATCCCAGCATCGGCATGAAGGCGCACACGCGATATACGAAACCGACGCTGGTGTGATCCGCAAGTTCGCCCAAGAGCGCCGCGGCAATGCCGGCGGTGCCAAAAGCCAGGCCAAAGAACAACCCCGAGATCATACCTACCTTGCCGGGTAGCAGTTCCTGCGCGTACACCACAATCGCCGGGAACGCCGATGCCAGAATCATGCCGATGATTCCGCTGAAGATCACGGTCCATGTGAGGTTGGTGTAAGGCAGCGCCAGCGTGAAGGGCAGCACGCCCAGGATCGACCACCAGATCACATACTTGCGGCCGATTCGATCCCCAATGGGCCCGCCCGCTATCGTGCCGAGCGCAACCGCGCCCAGGAACACAAAAAGGTATATTTGCGCCGTCTGCACCGGAACGTGAAATGTGCTGATGAGATAGAAGGTATAGTAACTGGTCAAGCTGGCCATGTAGATGAACTTGGAGAAAACCAGTACCACCAGAATCGCAATGGTCCACGTCACTTTGTTGGACGGCAAACTGTGCAGAGCGTGATCGCTCCGCTTCGGCGCATTCGCGCGCGCCGCCCGATGGCTCTTCGCCCACAGCCCCACTTTGCCGAGCAGGACCATCCCCAACAGCGCCGCCAGCGAAAACCACGCCAGACTTCCTTGTCCGTGCGGCACCACGATGAACGCCGCCAAGAGCGGACCTAAGGCCGAGCCCGCGTTCCCTCCTACTTGAAAAAACGATTGCGCGAAGCCATGCTGCCCGCCCGAGGCCATGCGCGCGACGCGCGACGATTCCGGATGAAACACCGACGAGCCAACCCCCACCATCGCCGCCGCCGCCAGAATCAGAAGAAACGTCGAGGCGGTGGATAGCATCACCAGTCCTAATAGTGTGAAGCCCATACCGATGCTGAGAGAAAACGGCTGCGGGCGCCTATCCGTGAACCATCCCACAACCGGCTGCAGCACCGACGCCGTGAGCTGGCTGGTGAAAGTGATCAGGCCTATCTGGCCGAAGTCCAGATGGAAATTGCCCTTGAGGATGGGATAAATCGCCGGCAACAGCGACTGAATCATGTCATTCAGAAGGTGGCAGAAGCTGATCATGGTCAGCACTGCGTAGGAGGTCCTCTCGCGCAGGGTCTGCCCCGGCGCAGGGGCCTGGATGCTGCTCATACCTCAGAATAACCGCATCGGGCTGCGCTGGCATGGCGCCATGGAGTCCAGCTACCCATCTCGGCCGGCCGTAGTCTTCAAGTAAAATCAACCATGACCTCTGACAGACTTGTCGGGTCCGCGGTGCCGTTTCAGGCAAACATCGAGCTCCTGCGACTGTTTCTGACGCGTCGCGAAGATATCGTCGAGAGCATCGAAGCAGTTCTGAACGCCCAGCGAAAGCCGATCGGGTACCTGCAGGACCAGTCTCTTTTGTCCAGCCTTTTCGAGGATTGCTTCTTCGCAGGCGCTGCGGCCACCGACAGCAAAAAACGTGTCCAATCTCATTTGAGGGGCCAACTGGAGGAAGCACATTGGGCCGGTGGATTCCGACCTCGTCAGGTTCGGGATCTGCATAACGACCTTATCCATCCGGCGGAGATGATGATTCGCGCCTTTTATTGCTGGCAGCAGACGCGGTGGCCGGGTCGCAACGGCCGCGTGCACTACGCGCACACGCTGTTCAACTTGTATGTACTCCGGTGGCTCCAGTTTCTGGGCATGCGCATTTGGGATCAGAGCAGCGCGGGTCAGCGGCTCGCGGAAATTCAAGGCGTGCTCGATGAGCTCTGGAGAGGCTCACCAGCCGGTCAGCCCGTGATCGTGCGCGATGCGCGCTGGCTGATTCCATTGGCGCAGAGCCTCATTACCGATGAGCTGGCGCCCTATTTCGAGGTCGCCCGTCAGGTCACGGAGACACTTCCGGAAGCGGACGTACTCGAAATCCAGAAGGCCCATGTTCAAATGCTGGGCGGGCATCTGACCTCACAGATTCGTTACTACTGCACGAAGGACGGCCTTCCTGGCTTGCCATTGAACCACCATAGCGTCGTTCTTCGCACGCGCGCCTCCAATGCGCTCGATTTCGCACTGCTGGTTCAAGGTCTCGTGGGGCTGCTCAGGGCCTATGATTGCGCATTATCGCGCGGCGATGAGCGAATGCGGCTCGACATGGCCGGGGCCATCTTTCAGGGCATATCTGCCGATCCCGAGCTGCTTCTGAATCGCATCGACCTGTTGAGCGCCTACAGCATGATCGAGCACGTTTTCATCGCCACGGACCGCGAGGGCCATGTGGTTTATTCGCCCGCGGGACAGCGGCATGTGCGGCTATTAAAAGAGTACGGTGCGCTCATTGAGCGATTGATCCCGTCGTTGCTGCGTGACGATTTCCCGCGTTTCAGGCCGGTTGACGGCGGCTATTCTCCGTACGGAGTTATATTCGGGTTGCCATCTCATCTCATCGAGCACATGGCTCTCAAGGCCACGCAGCACGATGCTGAAACACGATTCAGCCTGGAGGATGTATTTCTGAATGACGTCTTTAATGATTCGGATACCAACGATCGGGACAAAAAAGCCGCAAAGCTCGCCTGGGTGAACGGCTGGCGGAAATTGCCTCACATCGACCGCGAAGTACAACGGTTGTTCGAGTACCCGCAACAGTTCGCCGAAGACGTTTATCGCCGCATCGAGAGCGAGCTAGCCCGCAAAGGGCGCGGCGGTTCCAGAACCGGGCGCCTGTATATCGACGACCTTGAGGCGGATTCGAAGGCCTCAGCGATACCAGAACTGCCGGCGGGGTACTTCGTCTCCTCGGACAGGCAGATTATCGCGGCACACAAAGCCGAGTCATACGACCGGGCGCAACTGCTGGCGGGGCGGCGGGAAGGGCATTTTCTTGTCAGTTACGAAACGCCCGGCGGATGGATGGCACTCAAGAAGGATCTGCTCACCGAGGTCCTTGGCGCGGGCCGCGATGCCCGGATTGCCGGCCTGCCGCTCGACGCGGCTCAGGTGTTGCGCCTCATGTGCACGGATCTGGCGGTGCCGGAAAACGTGGCCGATCAGGCGGGTGCGGATCCAAACAGCTAGACTGAAGTGGAATGACAAAGCAACAAATCATTGATACAGTCGCCACGACTAGTGAGCGGCCTAAGGCAGAGGTAGAGAAGATTGTCGATGCCGTTTTAGGAGAGATCGGTAAGGCACTGCGATCCGGCGAACGCGTCGACCTTCGCGGGTTTGGCAGTTTCACGGTGAAGGATAAGAAGGCTCGCCAGGGCAGGAACCCCAAGACCGGCGAAACCATCCAGATTGCAGCCCGCAGGGCTGCCGCATTCAAGCCCAGCAAGGAATTGAGCGATGGGCTGGCTCGGGAGAGTTCAGCAACTACCGGACCAGTGTAGTCGCGGGCGGAAACGTCCGCCAGACCCGGCGGCTGCATTTAGCGGAACTGCTTCTTGTAGAAGAAGTCGAGGCCGACAATCCCACTTTCATCTCGTGTAGCCACCGCCGAAAACCGCCTCGTGAACGCCCATTCCACGCGGATCAGCTGCGAATTGGATTGAGTAAGGTCCTGCGAATAACTGAAGGTAATCTCCGGCGTAACCTGCTGTTGTAACGTCAGCCGGGCTTGCGGGAGTGTGGAGCCAGTCGTGAAAGTGGGGTCAATCTTGAGCTGGCTGACTCCAAAGACTCTCTGTAAACGGTTCGCCAGCGGATTCGCCACCGTCTGCTGCACCAGAGCCGATTCTCCCATCTGAGGCACGGTTTGATCGGGCGGCGCGGATTGATGAGCGGCAATGGTGGGATCGCTGGGTGTCTTACCTGTTGCGAGAAGCGCGACGATTTCCTCAAATCGCAGCGGGGGGTCGGAAGTGTATGACAACTTGAGATCGTCCATTGGACCAGAGACGCGCATGGTGACTTGGACGCCCTGCGCCTTGGTCTCAAATGCGATGCCGACGATGGGTTCGATCTTGGATGAGTTGTAAAAACTGACGTTACCCTCGTCGACGGTGTACTGGTTGCCAAAGAACAGCAGCGTGCCTTGCGTGATATCGATCCGCCCGGTCATTCCGGGAGATTCGGCGGTTCCGCGAAGCCTTAAATCGGCCGTAGCCTGAATGGTCTGAGCGAGAGTGGTTCGGAAGATGGTGCTGGTTGCGGTGCGAATGCGGACATTCAGCCGCATGTTTGACAAATACGGCGACGGCGTCGAAGCCGCCACGGGAGCGCTGACCTTATAGAGCATGGAGCCCAAATCGCTTTCCGGCGCGTAGGTCACCTGCCGAATCGTGACGTCGCCCGAAAGGGTGCTCCGCTGCTTTGATCCTTGAAGACCCAGGTTCAGGTCGGTGACAACGCTCGCCCCCTGATAGCGTGTGCGGATCTTATTCCCGCGGAGCTGAAGATTGTAGTTTTGGTTAGGGCCGCTGAAACTGGCGGATCCCGTGATGGAAGTCTCTCCGCCACCGACGCGCGCGGTAAGAGTCTGAATCGTTGCATTCGTGCCATCGAGGAGAATCGCCCCGTTCGCACTCGAGATGCCGTTGGGAGCATCGGCGATATACAGCGAGACATCCTTCAGTTCGGCCTTTCCACTCACTCTGGGCTGCGCTAACGTGCCCCCTAGGTTCGCGTTCAGGACCACCCGCCCGGCGGAGGAAAGATCGCTGCTGAAACTCGACAGCACTTTGAGGTCGATATCGCCGTTGACCGCCAGATTCATCGATCCTCGTTGAGCAAGCGGCGCCGTTCCGTTAACCGAGACCTGCATGGAGGGTCCGGTAAAGTTAGCGTTCTGCAGCCGGACCTGCTGACTCGCAAGCACGGCGATTACCGGTCCTTGATTCTGCAAGGCGAGGGTCGGCCGAGCCGAACCGCTGCCGCCGGGGATTCCGGTCGACAATTCCAAACGTGATAGCTGGAGGTTTGCTCGAAGGTTGGGTAGATCCATCACCGGGCCTGCTACATCCACTTGCCCCTCAGCCAAGGCATCGAACTGTGCTGTCGAACCCGGTATCGCGATGACTCCCTGAAACCCGGAGTACGTAACATTCTTGAATACCAGTTTCGCGGCCACCGGATAGCCTGGTCCGAGAGTGACCTGTCCAGTGGCTTGAATGTCGCTCTTCGCCACGTCAGATTGGAGCTCGAATGAAACCAGCTTGCCCGCGGTTTGAGCTCTGAGACTAGCGTTTCCCAGAGGTTTGCCGTTCAAAATGAGTCTGGACACGCTTCCATTCGCGTCTCCCTTGGACAGCAGAAGGTCGCGGTGACCGTCGCGCGTTTGCAGGGTCGCTTCGATATCGGCTGTTAATTGGGCGCCGCCGCCGAGCCCCGGACGAGTCTGCTGCAAATTCACAACGCGCCCGAGGTCGAGGCGGGCCGAACTCACATGGAGATCCATGCGGCCATTGTCGAAATTGTTGGGATCGTGCGAGAAGGAGCCCTTTAAGTCGACGACGCCGGCAGGAGCATTCATCGTTAGGCGAGACAGGGAAATCGAATCGGGGGTATAGTTGGCCGCGCCTTCGATCCGATTGAAGGGTTCCTGATAAATCACCGCATTTGTAAGCTGAAAGTCCGCATCTGAGCGGAGATTCGCTCTAGTCCCAGAAAGATCGGCGTTCACGGAAAGCGTACCGCGGGCCGGGAAGGACGATCCCGCTACGGACAACACCTTTTCTATCGGCAGTGCATTGATCGCGGCATGAGCCGTAGTTGGATAATCGCGCGCGAGTTGTGTTTGCCCGGTCACCTTCACTGTGGAACCAGCGAAATTCGAATCCCCATGAAAATCTACAACGGAGCCATTGGTGCGCGCGGTAACATTCACATCCCCGAAGGCCTGGCGCGTGTCGCGCAGGGCCATTGCGTGAAGGTCTGCCGATATCGAGGAGAGCACAAATTCGCTGGGTTGAGAGGCAGGGTGCAGATCGCCCGCCAGGCTCGCGTTTACCCGGATTGTTCCAGCGAGGCCAGGATGCCGCTTTTGCAAAGCTTGGATCTGCGCGATCGCCAGATCGTTACTGGCTACCTGCGCCTGTATTTGTCCAGTGCTTAACGTATCCGAGGGATGCGAGTAGCTGCCTTTAACTTCCAGCAAAGCCGCCCCGGCGCTCAACCGAGCGCTGGGAAGCTCAATCAGCCGGTCGGAAAACCGAGCGGACGCTTGGATGGTATCGAATGGCTCCTGGTATATAGTTCCCTTGATGATGGAGATCTCCGCGGTCCCCGCTGGATTGCCGACAGTCCCGGTTAAATTGGCCTGCGCGCTGAGCGCTCCAGTCGCTGGGATCGCGGATTGTCCCGCCAGCGCCAGAATGTCGGCGAGATCGCCATTCCGTATGCTGGCAGTGAGCGACATTCGATCCTTGCCGCTGAGGCGCCAATCGTCGAGGCCTACCGATCCGTCGAACCGAGCCTGGAGGCTCCCGCGTGTAAGCTGCGCGTTCTGAACGCTCGCGTTGGATGCGGACGCTCGAAGGTCAGTTTCGAAGCGATCGAATTTCCGCTGATTCCATGAGAAACGGGTGATCGCCGCATGCCCGCTAATTTGGGGAGAATCGAGCCGCCCGCGGATCTGTGTGGTCAGGGTCGCCGTTCCGCCATCGAGTACAACGGGGATCGCATACGATCCGAAAGAAACATCGCGCAAATTTCGCGAGACCAGATCCAAGTCAACCTGCTGGCCGAGGACGCCATGCGCGCTTAGGCGCGTGTTCGGTAAATACAGTTGCAGATCCTTAAGTGGGATAGTGCCGCGAGCGCCATCATACTCGGCCACAATTCGTCCGGCCACGGGAATGCCGGATGACTTGGGAGTCAGCGCGAGCCGAACTTGGGCTTGCAGACCCGTGACGCCGGGTGCTTTCAGGCTGCCGTTCGCGTCCAGGGCGCCGGAGATCGAACTCGCATAGTTGACTCGCGTCCCGGCAAGTGCGCTGAGAAGAACCTGGACATCAAAGTTTTTGAGCTGAGCGTGTGTTGTCAGCCGGTCGAGGTTTCTCAAGTCCGCATTCGCAGTGATCGCTCCTCCCAGGGCTTGTACTCGCAGGCTTTTGACTGTGATCTGCCGCGGATCGGCGCCGACAGCGGCGTCCAGCCGCACGCCGCGCACCTGGCGACCGCCGCTCGATAGGGCGATGTCCGCCCCGTTGATTTCGGCGTCTCCGCTGTACTCGCTCGCGGATAAAACCCTGCCGCGGGCCGATACTTGCACCGTTCCCCGTATGGTTCCCAGGGTAACGCCCAGCAGGTTCCCGACCTCTTCAAGCGAAATGGCGCCATTCAGGTTCCCGGACGTCACCGGAGACTTCATGTTCTCCACGGCGCCGCTTACAGTGAGTCGGGACAGGCCCGTGAAAATGGTCGCGTTCGCGATTCGGATCCGGTCTTTTTCGAGCTGAACCGGCACGTGGAGTGCAATCGCCACAGGAGAACGCCCGGGCGGAGTGACGGTCAATGGGTTGATCGAAAGTTCGCCTTCATAGCGCTGTCCTACAAGGTTCCAGTTGAGGGAAACCCTTAGATTCTCGCCGCGCCCGCTGAAATCGGTTTTACGCCCCGAAAGCTGCGCAAGGCCACCCTGTATGGTGAAGTGGCGGATAGCAACATCGACCACAGTTTCGAGAGCCGACTCGTCGCTCGGTTTTGGGGAGGTTTTAGGAGAGGGAATGTTCGTTTCTCCATTGGCCAGAATCATCACGTTGACGACTGGGTGATCCGCGGATAGCGATTCCAGTCCGATCAGATTCCTCCATCCACTGAACAGTCTGACTTGGAGATCGATGGATCTCACGTCCAGGAACGGGGCCACGCCCGGCGGCTCTTCACCGTGTACCACGAGGTGCTCGATATGAGCACGCAAGTCCCGTGGATCAAATGTAAAGTCACCTATTTCCGCCCTGCCGCCGGTAGAGGTAGCGATCGCTGCGACGATCTTTTCGCGCACGAAGGTGCGGAAGCGGTCCGTGCGCACGATCGTCAGGGCCGTTACGACAAGGATGAGGATCAATGCGGCCAGCGATCCGCCGATTGCCAGAAGGATCCGAGAACGTCTGCTCATCGCAATGATTCCTCCCGATACTCAATGCGCGCATCTTTCCTGGTCTGATCGATCCAGGTCTCAAACTGCTGGTTCGCGCGTTCTCCCGAGATCTCGGCCTCGATCTCCGGACGAATGTCGGTCGCCGAACGAGCTGCGGGATGCGATTTGGTTAACTCGGCGCGATGCGAATTGAAATACTGCTCGATTTCCTCTTCGCTTACGGCCTTTGCCGATCCGAACCTCTGGTCGATGAAGCGCAGAACAGTGAGCTGCCAAAGCAGCGCAGATCTAAGATCCTCATCGGAGAGGCCGTAGCGCTTCAAGGCCTCACGGTACTGCGTATTATCGTTGGCGAACCGGTCTTTCTTGATCTGCATCAGGAGCTGTTCCATGCCGCCCAATGCCGCCGGAGCCGCTCCGTTCGACTGGATATCCTGCCGGATGAGTAGCTGATCGATCAGCCTGCTGGCTGCTTCTTTTCGCGAGCGCGCGCTGAAATCGGGCGGAGTCTGGTTCAGGAAACTTACTACCCGAATGTCGCGATCGATGTCGCTTTGCTTGATGACGCGGGTCCCGATGACAACCGAAACGCCATCGACGATTTCAGCGCGGGCATGTACGCTGCCTGGGAGGGTAACAAGCAAAGCGGCAACGAGAGTTCGCGCAATTCTACACATTAGAACGTCTGGCCTATCGAAAAAAAGAACTGAAAGTGGCTGATATTTTGCGTCTGGCCACGGCAGGCACTCGGCAATTGATCGGCAGGAATATTCGGATTACACTGCAGCAGCTCGTTGAGTGTTCCCTTAAAACCTACGAAGCTTGGCGGATTGATGCTGTAGGCCAGGTCCAGCCGGATTGGCCCAACGGGAGTCTTGTACCGGATGCCGAAGCCGACTGCGTGGACCATGTAATCGAAGTCCTGGAGATTGCGCTGGCTCACACGAAAGGAGAGGCTGCTGAGGTTATGGAAAACATTTCCCATATCGTGAAAAATGACGCCGTTGATGTTCTCGCCGAGTAGCGGGAATCGAAGTTCGAAGGTATTGAAGAACAAAGCGTTGCCTCCCAGTGGGAATCCGGTCGGCGAGGTTGCGGTTCCTCCTGGGCCGGCAGGGGTGCCCAAATCGCGCGGCCCCGCCTGATTCTCGGGGAATCCTCGCAGGGTGACATTGCCACCGCCGAACAGGCGCTCCGGCAAAGGCACCGCCTCCGTTTCGCTCAGCCCAGCGGGCGTGGCGAAGGGAAGAATCGCACCGAAAGTCGTTTGTCGTGCGAACGTTATGTTGCGGGTCAGCGGGTAGTAAGTGGCGTTCTTCCCCACGATTCGCAGGAAACTGCGCTGTGATCCAAACACTTTCGAGGTGACTGCGACGTCCAGTGTGTTGTACAGGCCTCGATGGGCGTCGGCGGAATTGTCCCGCCGGTCCTGAACCAGACTGGCGGAAACGATCCCGAGGCGCACAGGCTGCAAGAGTTGGGGTACCAGTAACGCAGGGATCACAACATCGTTCGTGGTAACACGCCGGTAAGCGTAGCGAAAAAGAATCGTCGTGGGCTTCGACAACTTTTGCGACACCTGAATCGACGCTTCCTCGCGTCGTGAGGAAAAAGTCGTGACATCGCGCGAGTCGTCATACAGTGCGGTGAAGGTCACTGACCGCCCCTCCGTATTTTGAAATCGCGGCCAAAGATAACTCAGCGCCGCCTTTTTTTCGATGGTGGACGCGATCGTCTGCAGAGCTATGGTGTGATTCAGTCCCCATTGATTCAAACGCTTCAAATCGATAGAAACGCGCGGACTGAAGCCCGTGGAACCGGCGGGCGCGGTCAGGTTTGACGTGGTTCCACCAATACGCGCTATTTGAGCTCCCACGCCGACATTCAAGGCGTACCGGCGTCCTTCGTCGAAATCGAGGAGGACATACTTGTAGGCTTCCGTTCCGCCCGGATTTTGCACCGCCGCCTGAACGCTGGCGAACGCGCCCAAGTCATACAGGTGGCGCTGCGAGTCGCGCAGTGCGGTGAAGGAGAGAGGACCTTGATTGTCCATGAACAGGTTGTTCTTGACATAGCTCAGACGCGTCGCCTTGAGTCCGCTGAAGAGAATGTCGCGAACGAAGCGTTGCTCTCCAGGCGAGATGCGATAGGCCAGCAGCACTTGTTGCGGCGCGGCGGCCGGCGAGGGGCTCACGTCCACCGCGGCGTTCAGATAGCCTTCAGAGCGGTAGAAGTTGACGATGGCAGCCCGATCCGCGGCGATGCTTACATCGCTGTAGGGCTGGCCGGCGCTTGACGCGATGAGCCCCAAGAGCGTCTGCTCATCGGATTCAGGCGCGCCTTCCAGGGTCACGTTCGAAACGGTCCACTGGGCTCCCTCGTTGATCGTGATCGTGACGCCGATCTGGCCGCTCTTTCCGCCGTAGTTGGTTTCTACCTGGGAACTTACATTTACATCGCGAAATCCGTTTTCGCGGTAGAGGCTCGTGATCGTTTCTTGATCCTTACGCCGAAAGGCGTCACTGAAGCGACCTCGGCGGAGCCGAAAGGAGCTTGGCTGCAGGAACATACGTTCACGGATCGTATCCGTTGAGAAGTACCGATTGCCGTGGATCGCAACGCTGGTTAGCTTCTGCCGTGTTCCCTGAGTGATGACGTACTCGATCGTCAATTCGTCGTTTTGAACCGGCAATCTGCGGAAGGTGACGTCCGCATCAGGGTAGCCCTGCGATTGAAAATAGTCCTTCAGATTGCGGGCGCCTTCAACCAGCAGATCCTCTTCCACGGCACCCTCCTGGAACACGGGCACGTAGCGCTGGAGAACCTTTTTGGAGACCTTCGCTTCCACGGCTTTGATCTGGACCTTGGGCCCGGCCTGGATTTCCAGCTGGGGTTGCACCCGCCTTGTTCCGGGATCGTAATCTTGCCCCTGCAGAGCAACAGATGCGGTGAGCCGATCGTCTTTTTGATAACGGCGCTGCACTCCCTGAATTCCCGTGTTGGTCAAGGATTCCGTCACCTGCCGCCAGCGGCTAATGAACCGCACTCGCCATCCTGTGGCCTTAATGATCGTTTGATCGGGAAGCCTGGTGTCTCCGTGAATGGCAGGAGACTGATAATGTGCGCGATAACCGGGATCTACCATGAGGTTCACGCTCACTTGCTGGGTGTGGGGATCCTCTGAAGTGTCCAAGGTCGCCTTGGCCTCATATAGGCCATTGGCCACGAATAACTGCTCGATCTGCTTCTGCGCGTTATCCAGGAGCTCAGGACGAAATGGCGCTCCTAGATCGAGCCTGGCCGCCGAGACAAGTTGCGCACGATCGGGCGGATTGGCGATTTTCCCGAGCACGTCCACGTGGCCGATAAAATCCGTTTGCTGGGTTATAAATCTGACCACGATCCGGTCTCCTTCGGGACGGACGTCCACCTGAATATCGCTGTACCGTCCGGTGGCGAACAGAGCGTCGATTACAGTAGCAACCTCCGATGCGCGGAAAGGCTCGTTGGGAGATAGCGTCTGGAATCGTGCAAGATCGGCCGCTGCCAGGGGTTGTTCAGACGGCTGATACTCTATCCGCGCGATCTGCTTTCCTTCATACCGCGCGACTTGGGCGAACGATGGCACCGCAACCAGCAGAAACAGTGTCGACCGAACGATCAAAGACCCCGCCGACACCTGTAACCAATCCTCCAATCGATAGCTAGCTATGAGATCCACCAGCGGCGCCCGACGTTTCCTTCGCTTGCTCGAAGGATCGGTTAGGCCAGAGACTCGCCTTCGATCTGGATAGCGAAACACGTGGTCCGCTTCGCGTATCCAACTGCTTGAGTGAAGGAAGGGCAACAAATACTTTGGGAGCCCGGCGGCACAGACGGGACTACAGCCGCGGGAACGGCACGCCGGTACCGGAAGCCAATTTTTAAGCTGCGCGGATCGGACTTGCGCATACTTCTCTCAGACACCTGTGAGGAGTGGTACAAGCATAAGGTACCCCGGCTCAGCGCGGCACTTGCGTTCTACACGGCCCTCTCCTTGGCGCCGCTCTTGGTAATCGCCATTGCGGTCGCAGGCTTTTTCTTCGGACAGCAAGCAGCGCAGGGTCAGATCGTCTGGCAGATTGAAGGACTCGTTGGCCATACCTCCGCGGTTGCTATCGAGGGGGTGATTGACGGAGCGAGAAAACCCGTCACGGGATCCGTGGCCGCGATGCTCGGCATTGGAGTCCTGCTCTTCACCGCCACCACCGTCGTTGCGGAATTGCGGGACTCGCTGAACACAATCTGGGAGGTGCCGGTTGCGGAACTCCAGGGCTTTAAGAGCATCCTGAGCTTCGTGCGCGAACGCTCGTTCTCATTTGCCCTGGTTCTGGGCGTCGGGTTCCTTCTCCTCGTCTCGCTTGTTATCGATGCCGGACTCGCGGCGGCCGGGACGGCACTCGCCGGCCACGTCAGTATACCGGGGTGGATTGCGCAGTCGACGAGCAACATCGCTTCCTTCATCGTTGCGGCTAGCCTCTTCGGCCTGGTTTACAAGATTGTTCCCGACGTGGACCTTGAATGGCGGGATGTAGCACTGGGCGCTTTCATCACGTCACTCCTCTTCAATACTGGAAAATTCCTGGTTGGCATGTATCTGGGAAAGGCTAGTTTCGCCTCCGCCTATGGCGCCGCCGGCTCCTTGGTGGTGTGCCTGTTCTGGGTCTACTACTCGGCCCTCATCTTCTTTCTGGGTGCGGAATTCACACAAGTCTTCGCGAATCGTTATGGATCCGCGCCCACCTTTCGGGTCCGTCGCCTGCTGCTGGGCGAACTCCGCCCCTGCGGGTCGGGACCGGATGTAGCCAGCCAGCCGGCGACTCCACCGGAGCCGGTAATTGCACCACCGATGGACCCAGGTGCCTAAGTACCCCTGCCTTCCGGGCGTGATTTACGGAGCTTCTACGACGGCTTGGCGGCTAGAGGAGGCCTCAAAGGCTGAGGCGTCCAGATACTTCGGCTTCGTGCAGGCGGCGCGCTTTGCCGGGGAGCCCGCGCGATTCTCCGCGGCAATGTCTGCACCGGCGTCGCTTCTCGATATCCCGTTAAAGCGGCTCGCAGATTTGTGTCTCCCGCCCGCATTTGCTCGAACTCCAGAACGGCATCCCGGAGCAGGCTCGAATGAGCTTGTGCACGGAGCGCCTCGCTGGAAACGGGTATCGTAAGTTGCCCGCGCAAGACCCAGTGCCCTGATTCCACGCTTTCGAGCCAGGCTACCTGGCCAGAAATGTGAACGCGAAATCGCGGCGTCTCGAAAATGACATTCATCAAAGTATTCCTTGTGCGGCCGGTTGAGGTAAACCAGCCCTGAGAATCAACACCCGCCACTTGTTAAGCAATCCGCGGGCCGCTGTTCCGAAAGTTGGATAGATGGCTTAAACGGCGATCAACGGGCCGATGAGAATGCAGAATTTGCCCGGATCAGGTTCCCGTTGCAGCGTTCTTACTTCTCTAATTCTTGCGGAAGGGGGCGAGCTTTCCGGGCCGGCGGCCTTGTACGGCGGACCCACGAACGCTCACGTACGATAGCTCGTTTCCACTTTGGGCACAGCGTAACATCAGGCCGCCTCGGCTCATATCGCCACGGCCGACAAACTCACCCGGAAAAAGCAGTCGTTCGCCGAAGACTTGCAGCAGCGGATGTGTGTACTTCGCCGTGGCGATGCTCCCTAGCAGCAGGTATTGGCAATCAGGGCCGCCTTGCTGGTCGAGCATTGCCGCGTCACGCAACAGGGGACCTGTGAATTCCGAGTTGCTCTCGCTTACAGGTACATCGGCTGTGGCGCGCAGTTGCTCTGCATTGAACAGTGTTTGTGGAGGCACAAGACCGAGCCCCGGAACGATAACGAGCGCTGACGGTGCGCCCATGGGAGGATCGGCGAAAGCATCCACGTAGGCCATCTTTCCTCGGAAATAGAGGCCGCTAATGAAGGAGTAGGCTTCACTCAGCGTGGCCTTACCGTTACGCAGGCGAATCGCGAGATCGAACTCCGCCTCGTGGCGAAGAAGAGTGTTGGAGCGAGGACCTCCAATCCGCGCGGGCGATATCAAGAATACCCGAGGGTTCCTTTTACGCTGATTCACGCAGCAGGCCCAAAGGCGACTTGGCTTCGTGTTCCACTTGTTCCATGGTGCACTGGCGCGGCGACTTATCGGGTCGCCACCGCAGGAATTTCGTTCCGTGTCGGAATCGATGGCCGGTGAAGTGATCGTAGCGAACCTCGATTACCAGCGTAGGTTTCAACGGCTCCCATTCGGCCGATTTCTCCGAGCTCCATCGGCTCGGTCCGCCTGGGGCGCGCCCCGTGAAGCCGGGAGCCTGGATGAGCGCCTTTAGCTTGCGGGTCAGCGCGGGACGACTGGATGCCTCGAACGACGACGTAAAGCCGACGTGATGGAGCAGCCCTTCCTGATCGTACAATCCAAGCAGCATGGAACCGACGAGCTTCTCTTTCGCCAGGTATCGAAACCCTCCTACTACGCAGTCCGCTGTCCGCAGATTCTTAATCTTCTGCATTGCTCTCTCGCCGGACAGGTACGGCAAATCCAATCTTTTGGCGACTAGCCCATCGAGCTGGCCGCGCATCGTTTTGAGCCAACGCCGAGCGACAGAAATTTCCTGGGTCACTGGAGAAAGCGCAAACGCCGGGTTCCCTGCCATGTATTTGGCCACGAAAGATTCCAGAGCAGCCCTCCGCTGGGCGAACTGTCGATCCACCAGCGAGCGGCCCCGATCATTCACTAACTGGTCAAACAACACCAACTGCGCGGGATGTTCGTTGGCAAGCTTGGTTACCCTGCTGGCGGCTGGATGGATTCGCTGGAGGAGATCGTCAAAAGAAAGTCTGTTCTGAACCAGAACGATGATCTCGCCATCCAAAACGAACTTCCGGGCCTTCACGTTGAGGAGAGCTTTTACCAGCTCCGGAAAGTATCGCGTCAGGGGCTGACCCGCTTTGGACTGTAATTCAACTGTCGCGCCGTCGCGAAACGCAAGGCAGCGGAATCCATCCCACTTCGGTTCGTACTGCCATTCAGGGCCGGTAGGAATATCCGCCACGTTCTTGGCTTCCATGGGAAGGAATGGCGGCCTGATCGGCAGTTTCATGGCGTGACCGGCAGTTTCATTTGGCATCCGCTGCCAGGGGTGTCAGCTTGAACCGGTTCTTTTGCAGGAGCACCGGCTTAAATAAGTCACCCGCTTCGGCAAGACGGCCCTTCATGTTATCCAGGCGAAAGTTCTCGATCTCAATACCGCGCTCAATCTCTTCCCAGGTGACGGGCGCTGAAACCGGAGCACGCGGCTTGGGGCGCACGGAATACACCGAGGCGAGAGTCCGGCCCCATGCGTTCTGGTTATAGTCGACCAAGATCCTGTTGGGAGAGCGCTTCGCCACGCGATATTCGGACGTCAGGATGTTTGGATGACGTTGGGTCTCCGCTACCGCGAACGCTTTCGCAAAGGTCCACACTTCCTTCTGCACCGGACCGCGCACGATCGGAACGTAGATATGGATGCCGCGGGAACCCGTGGTTTTGGGATAACTTTTGATCTTTAGCTTCTCCAGAGCCTGGCGCAGTAAGAGCGCGGCTTCCCTCACCAGTGCGAAGCTCGCACCGGGAGTCGGATCGAGATCGAAGTGGAGATAATCCGGACGATCTACGTCGTCGCAACGCGCATACCAGGGATTGAGATCGATACATCCAAGGTTCACCGCCCACAGCAGCCCCGCCAGGTCGTCGATCACCGGAAAATCCACCAGATTCGCCGAGGGATGCTGTATCTCGCAGATCGGAATCCACTTGGGCCGCGTCGCCGGCGCGCGCTTCTGGAAAAAGAATTCGCCGAATGCCCCGTTGGGATAACGCTTCAGGACCATCGCGCGGGACTGGATATGAGGCAAGAGATACGGGGATACGTCGGCGTAATACTGGAGCAGATCGCCCTTGGTAATCCCATCATCCGGCCAAAAAACCTTGGAGAGATTGGTAAGTGGAACGGCTTTCCCGTTCACCTCGAGCGTGGCGTCGCCTTCTCGCGGAATGAAAGGCGGAGTCTTCGACGTGTTCCGCGGGGCGCCCCTGGCGGCGCTTCCTTTCCGGAATGTACTGGCGTGCGGACGGGGTTTTGCCACTCGAACAGGCATGGATCTCCGCACTGTAGATGGCCCCGGTCCCAGGTGTGTTTCGCGGGTTGCCGGCACAACGCCGAAGGTCACTTTGAGGCACGAACGGCCTTCGCCGGATCGCCCTTTGCGGCCTTGGGAACATCTCCGCCATGTATCCTGGCGATGTCGGCCAATAGCTTCTTAGATACCGCCGATCGGGGCTTGTCGACGGTGATATCCGCGGTGGAAGCATATCCGTCACGGTGCTTAATCAGGAGCCATTTCGTCCGGGGCGAGCCCCCGATAACGGTTCGGACCAACGCCCAGGATCCGCGGAGCTTGGCGCCGTACAGGGAAAATTTCAATTCTCCTGCGCCGAGCGCCTTATCCACGTCCGGAACTTCCGGGACCCAGAACCCACGATCCCAGACCATCACCGTTCCGCCTCCGTACTGACCTTCCGGAATCACCCCTTCAAATGAGCCATATTCAAGCGGATGATCTTCCACGGGCATCGCCAACCGCTTCACGGATGGATCCAGGGATGGTCCTTTAGGTACGGCCCAGGAAAGCAGCACCCCGCGCCACTCTAGTCGAAAATCATAGTGCAGATGGCTGGCATGGTGCTTCTGCACGACGAAGGCTAGCTCCTTCTTGGGCGTTTTCCCGTGCGATGCCCCCTTAGGCTCCGGCGTGACCTTGAAATCGCGCTTTTCGTGATATTTCGTCAATGCCATGACCTGCACGTCGCATGTCAGGTTCCAAACGGCGCCGGCCGGACGGTTTCTCGAGGCCATACGCAGCACGTCTAAGTCGATGGCTCGATCCGAAGACGATATCCAACACCTGGTTCCGTCGCGATATGGCCAGGATATGCTGGATGGCCGTCCAGTTTCTGGCGCAGCGTGCTAATGGTGGTCCGCAGCATTTGCAGTGCGTTGTCATCGCTTCCCTCGCCCCAGACTTCCAGCGCCAGCCGCCGCTGTGTCAAGAGTCTGCCGAAGTTGAAAACAAGTACTTTCAATAAATCGAACTCCGTCGTCGTGAGTTGGACCGCATGATCGCCGACTTGAACCAACTGGCGGTTTAAGTCGACTACAAGATCGCCGGCGGTAAGAACCCTTGCATCCTGGAGCTTCCCCCGAAGCAGAACTGCTTGGATGCGTTCGAGCAACTCTCCCAGATCGCAAGGCTTGGTGAGGTAGTCATCCGCGCCGGCGTCCAAAGCGGCAATCTTATCGGATTCCGTGGCATGCACCGAGAGGATGATAATCGGTGTCTGAACCAAGAGACGAAGACGGCGGGTGACGTCGATTCCATCGATATCCGGCAACCCGATATCGAGGACAATCACATCGGGTTGCAGCGCTGGGACCATCTGGAGAACTTCTTCACCGGTACTGGCTTCGTGAACCGAATACCCTCGTGCGGCCAACCGAGCACGAAGAACCTGGCGGAGCGCATTCTCGTCATCCACCAACAGAATTGCCGGGCTCCTATTTTTCAAAGGCCCTCTGCGGAGGGCAGTTTGTCGTAGTACTCCACAGCCAGATACTACTCGTCCCGGCGTCAAAATGACCTCAAGAATGCGCGGATACCAGTCAAGGAAGCGTCAAACGTTCGATGGCGCCGAAGACACGCGGGACTCTGTCCGAAGCCGGTACCCCACGCCCGGCTCGGTGATGATGTAATGCGGGCGGGTTGGGTCGGCCTCCAGCTTTCGTCGCAGGTTGCTGATGTTCACGCGCAACAAATGCTGGGTATCTTCGTAGTGTGCGCCACCCCATACTTCACGCACCAATTGACGATGAGTAAGGAGCTTATTCGCGTGGATCACAAACGCCTTGAGCAGACTGTACTCGGTCGGTGTCAGCTGTACTTCTTGCCCGCCAAGCCGCACGGACCTGCCGACCAGATCAACGGTGAGGCCGTCTGTCGCAAAAATCGGCCCTCCCTCCTGCGGACCGACCCGGCGCAGTGCCGCCCGGATACGCGCCAGCAGCTCGCCCGCCCCAAAGGGCTTGGTGAGATAGTCGTCCGCGCCCGCGTCTAGTGCGGCGATCTTCTCGGACTCGTCACCTTGAACCGACAGAATGATAATCGGCGTTTGTGTCCACTCACGAAGGCAGCTCGTAACCTGCTTTCCACCGATGCCAGGGAGGCCAAGATCGAGAAGGATGAGATCCGGACGGAAAGCTGGAACAACCTGCAGGGCCTCCTCCCCGGTGGAAGCTTCATGAATCGAGTACCCGTGCGATTCGAGTGAAGCGTGCAGGAACCGGCGGATCCCTGCTTCGTCCTCGACGATAAGTATCCGCGATCCTGGATCACTCACGTTTTGCCTCCATCGGCAGGAAGAAGGCGAACTCCGTTCCTCCCAGCGTACGGCGTTTTGCAAGGATCCGGCCGTTGTGAGCTTCCACCAATCCCTTGCAGATCGAAAGGCCGAGGCCTGCACCTTTGGGTGCTCCCGGGAGCGCAACACGGAAGAACTTGTCAAATACCCGTTCGAGATCTTGCTCTGGAATTCCTCTCCCACGATCGAGCACCCGAATCTCCAGTTGACCGGTCTGCAACCGGGCCTCGATTTCAATGGGTGCAGCTCCGGGAGAATACTTCAGGGCATTGTCGAGAATGTTCACCAGTACCTGCACGATCAGAACATCATCCATCGGTACGAGGGGCAGATTAGGAGCGATGGCGACTGAAATTGAGTGACTGTGAGCTGCCTCGCCAAGCTGGTGCAGCGCCGCCCCGATGACATCGTGAACATCACAAAGCTCAGTTTTTACTCGTATCGCGCCGCCTTCCAGGCGTGTCATATCCAGCAAGTTTTGAACGAGCCAATCTAACCTTTTGGCTTCTTCCTGCGCAGTTTTCAGGAGGCTCCGTTGCGTTGGCAAATCGAGATGTACTCCATCCTCCAATATGGTGTTTAGGACGCCCAGGACGGAGGCGAGTGGGGTCCGTAAGTTGTGCGAAACGGAATTCAAGAGCGCCTTCTGAAGCTTATCGGCCTCCTGAAGCACCTCCGCACGCTGTGCTTTTTGGGCGAGATCGGCTCGCGTGATTGCCAAGGCAGTCTGGTTCATGAAAATGCCCAACAGCTCGATCTGATCGGGTGGGAGCAGATCCTTCGAACTCTTTGTTTGGAATCCAATCACGCCAACGATTCCTTGCCCTGTCTTGAGCGGCCGGTAGCGTATCCGTGAGCCGGGGAACACTTCGGTCCCGCAGCCGGCCTCCTGGCCCTTTTGAAATACCCAAGACACGATCTCGTTTTCACGGTCGCGGAAGACCAACTCTGCACTGCGGAAACGTACCGTCAATCGATCCGCGTCGGGTAACAACACTACGATGGGCCGCTGAAAGACTTCGGCGAAGTGGCGTGCGACGGCATCCAGGATTTGACTCAAGCTATTGCCCGACGTCAAGGATGCGGTGAAAGAATATAGGGCCGCCGTGGATGCTTCGCGCCGCAGAGCCAACCTGGCGTCTTCCCTGGCTGCAACCGTCAGCACGCTGATAACAAGGCCGACCGTCAAGAGCCCGATCAGCGTAATTAAATACCAGATGTCGGTGACGGCAAAGCTCCGGTACGGAGGGACAAAGAAGAACGTGAACGATAGTGCTCCCGAGACCGCACTCAGGACTGCCGCCCGCCAGCCCCAGCGCAGCGCACTGAATATCACAGCGAGCATGTAGAGGACCGCAAAATTGGAACCTCTAATGATCGTTTCGATCTGAAAGCCCGTCATCGTGATGAGTCCGACGATGGCCAGGCTGGCCGGAACACCACGCCAACTGCCAATTGGCGGAGCCTCTCCCATTCGGAGAAGGCGATCCTTCCACGACATCTTGGGTTGGCTCGCCGGGGTTTCGTCTGCGCCGAGGTGGGTCAGCAGATTCGAAGTTGCGTCGTACGGGAAATCCTCTTGCGTCATGAGACGTCGCAATAGGCCGGCGTGACTCCAGTGTAGGAGCATCGCTTGTGATTATCAAGGTTGTGTCCCGATGAAACATTGAGCCTCCAAAAGGGATCTACTGCGATGTAATCGTGGCGTTGAGTGGTCACGTTGACGCATTCTTGACACGGCGGTGTAAGTTCTTGACGTCGTATTGATGAAGGCCCGGTTAGTGTGGAACGTAGTACAACAGCAGGCGCACGTGCGGGCCAATCTATTCCGCGTCAGTAGCTGGGTTCGCTGAGCATGGCGCAAATCTTTCATCGAAGCTCGAACAGCCTGGCGAAAGTCACCATCGTGGCTATGCTGCTGATCGTCGGCGTCGTCGTATTGGCCGCTTATAAGATCAATGCAGGATCGTTCATCACGGATGTAGACGTCGCCCCTGGCCAGCCTGTTCCGTTCAGTCACAAGCACCACGTCGGCGACGACGGCATCGATTGCCGCTACTGCCATACCTCGGTCGAGACTTCTTCTTTTGCCGGTATTCCGCCCACGGAGACGTGCATGGGCTGCCACTCACAGATTTGGGCGAATGCGGAGCTTCTTGAGCCAGTCCGGGCCAGTCTCCGTACAGGCAAGTCGCTGGAGTGGGCGCGGGTCCACGACCTGCCCGATTTCGTCTACTTCAACCACAGCATTCATATAAACAAAGGCATTGGCTGCTCCACCTGTCACGGCCGAGTAGACCAGATGCCGCTGACGTATAAAGTAAACACTCTTTACATGCAGTGGTGCATCGGGTGCCATCGCAATCCGGCGCAGTTTGTCCGGCCGCGGGATCAAGTGTTCAACATTGCCTACCAGTACCCGGACAATCAGCTGGAGCTGGGAATACGGCTGGTGAAGGAATACAAAATTCAGAGCCTAACCGACTGCGTGACTTGCCACCGGTGATGGAATGAAGCACGACAAATCTCTGTACTGGCGTAGTTTGGACGAACTTGCTTCGACCGACGAGTTCCGTGCCTTCGTGGAGGACGAGTTCCCCAATCGCACGCCGGACTGGAACGATCCTGCGTCCCGCCGGCGGTTCCTGCGTCTCATGGGAGCATCGATCGCGCTGGCCGGGGCTTCGGCCTGCACCAAGCAGCCGAAGGAATTGATCGTTCCTTACGTGCGGCAGCCCGAGGAGATGATCCCAGGCAAGCCGCTCTTTTACGCCACCGCAATGAGCGTCGCGGGGATTGCCACCGGTGTGCTTGTCGAAAGCCATTTGGGCCGGCCGACGAAAATCGAAGGCAATCCCGAGCATCCAGCAAGCTTGGGAGCCACTGATGCCGCGATCCAGGCGAGCGTTCTCACCTTGTACGATCCGGATCGGTCGCAGACCGTGACGCGAAACGGCTACATCAGCGGCTGGGGAACCTTCATCGCGGCGTTGACCGGTGCGCGCGACGCCGCCAAACCCAAGAAGGGCGCGGGCGTTCGGATCTTGACGGGCACCGTGACGTCACCCACGCTCGCTACGCAGATCCAGGATTTCCTGACGGAGTTTCCTGAGGCCAGGTGGCACCAGTACGAACCGTGCGGACGGCATTCGGCTCGCGCGGGCGCGATATTGGCGTTCGCCAAGCCAATGAATACGATTTACCGCTTCGACCGGGCGGATGTAATCGTTTCGCTGGACTCGGATTTTCTATCCTCGACTACCCCCGGCAGCCTGCGTTATGCCCGCGATTACAGTGCCCGCCGGCGCGCCGCCGCTGAGACTCCGGATAGGACACCACCGCGGTTGTACGTCGCCGAAAATACCCCGTCGGTTACTGGCAGCATGGCTGACCATCGCTTTCGCATGACTGCCGGCGGCGTAGCGGAGTTCGCTAGCAGCATTCGAGGCGATACGGGTGCGACTTCCCCTGAAGCGCGCGCAGTACTCAAAGACCTGCAAGCCCATCGCGGAGCCGGCATCGTGATCGCAGGGGAGTACCAGCCGCCCTCGGTTCACGCGGTCGTTCATGCCATCAATCAAACGCTGGGCAACGCAGGGAAGACCGTCGTCTACACGGGTCCAATAGAGGCGAATCCAGTGGACCAAATCGCGTCTCTCGCTGAGTTGGTCAAAGACATGCGGGATGGTGCGGTGGAGACGCTGCTGATTTTGGGCGGCAACCCGGTCTACGACGCTCCGGCCGACCTCAATTTCCTCGACGCACTCAAGAAGGTCAAGCTCCGGGCGCACTTGGGGCTTTATTCGAATGAGACCGCGGCATGGTGCCACTTCCACATACCGGAGGCGCACTACCTTGAATCCTGGAGCGATGCGCGCGCCTATGATGGCACCGTCGGCATCGTCCAGCCGCTGATCATGCCGCTGTATGGCGGCAAGACTCCGCACGAAGTGATGAATGTCCTGAATGACGCGGCAGATCAATCCGCGCACGATACGGTGCAGGGTTACTGGCAGGCGCAACATCGAGGTACGGATTTCGACGACTTCTGGCAGATCACGCTGCATGACGGTGTGATGGCGGGAACGGCCCTTCCCGAAAAAGCGCCACCATCGGCGAAGATGCCGGAGCAGCTGGCAAATGGCGCAGGTCTGGAAATCGTATTCCGCCCCGATCCTTCGGTCGGTGACGGAGCCCTGTCCAACAATGCGTGGCTTCAGGAGATGCCGAAACCACAGAACAAAATGACCTGGGACAACGCAGTGTGGATTTCTCCCAAGAGCGCCGAGCATTATGGCGTCACCACAGGTGACGTCGTTGAGATTGAGCTAGGCGGGCGCAAGGTGGGCGGTCCCGTCTGGATTATGCCCGGGCAGGCTGACGAATCTCTTACGGTGCATTTCGGTTATGGGCGCACACGCGCCGGTAAAGTTGCCGACGGTATCGGATTCGATGCCTATGCCGTGCGGACGGCCAACACGCTGTGGCAGGGAACGGGCGCCAGCATCGCGCGGAAAGCACGCGACTACAAGTTCGCCACCACGCAGCATACCCAGACCATGGAGGAGCGCGACCCGTTCCGTGCCGCCACTTATGCTGAATTTCATAAGACCCCGGACTTTGCCCGGCCTGAAGAGAAACGCGTTCCGAACGATCTGACGCTGTTTCCTCAATGGGAATACAAGCAGCACAAGTGGGGGATGTCGATCGATCTCAACTCCTGTGTGGGGTGCCATGCCTGCACCATCGCATGCCAGTCGGAAAACAACATTCCAGTGGTCGGAAAGGAGGAGGTCGCCAAGGGCCGCCACATGAATTGGCTTCGCGTGGATCGCTATTTCAAGGGTCCACTTGAGGATCCGGAACTGTATTTTCAGCCCGTTCCATGCATGCACTGTGAGAACGCTCTTTGCGAGCTCGTATGCCCCGTGGCCGCAACCGTGCACAGCGCGGAGGGCCTGAACGAAATGGTCTATAACCGTTGTGTCGGAACGCGCTATTGCTCGAATAACTGCCCATACAAAGTCCGTAGATTCAACTTTTTCCTCTATGCGGATTGGGATACCCAGAGTCTTTTTGGAGTGCGAAATCCGGACGTAAGCGTTCGCAGCCGCGGCGTGATGGAGAAGTGCAGTTACTGCGTCCAGCGGATTAATAGCGCCAAAATCGAGGCTGAAAAGCAGGATCGCCCGGTTAAGGATGGTGACATCGTCACGGCCTGCCAGCAGGCGTGTCCAGCCGAGGCGATCGTATTTGGGGATCTGAACGATCCCAACAGCAGGGTCGCTAAGCTGAAGCGCCAACAGCGCGATTACAGTTTACTCGAAGAACTGAATACCAGACCGCGCACCACCTATCTGGCCCGGCTTCGCAATCCAAATCCTGACTTGGAAAAAGGGTAACGCTCACTTGAAACCGGAAGATCAAGAATCGACGTCGGTGGCTACCCTGGACCCCGGTCCGGATAAAGTCATCGGGCCAGGGCACGACTACGGAACGGTCACCGACGAAATCGGCGGCGTGGTATTCAGGCCATTCCTCAAAACACCGCCGCAGATGTTCATTGGTTTTGCATGTGCTTTCTTGCTGGTGAACCTTCTGATGATCGCGGTCACGTGGCTGTTCGTGCGCGGCGTGGGCGTGTGGGGCATTGCGATCCCCGTCGCCTGGGGATTCGCCATCGTCAATTTTGTGTGGTGGATCGGTATCGGACACGCGGGCACGTTGATCTCCGCCATCCTGCTGCTTTTGAAACAGGACTGGCGTACCTCCATCAATCGTTTCTCAGAAGCCATGACGCTGTTCGCCGTGGCCTGCGCCGGCATGTTTCCCATCCTGCATCTGGGACGACCCTGGCTCGCCTATTGGCTGTTGCCGTATCCGAATACCATGTGGCTGTGGCCGCAACCGCGGAGCCCGCTCATCTGGGACGTATTCGCGGTCTCGACATACGCCACCGTGTCGTTCATATTCTGGTTCACAGGATTGATTCCGGATTTCGCGACGATGCGGGACAAAGCTGGCAACCCGGTCGCACAGAAAATATTCGGGATGCTGGCCATGGGCTGGCGCAACTCCGCGAGGCACTGGGCGCGATATCAGAAAGCCTACCTGCTACTGGCGGGCCTTTCGACGCCGCTGGTGGTTTCCGTGCATTCGGTCGTGAGCTTTGACTTTGCTGTCGCGATTCTGCCGGGCTGGCACACCACCATTTTCCCGCCGTACTTCGTCGCCGGTGCCATCTACTCCGGTTTCGCCATGGTTTTGACGCTGGCGATTCCGGTGCGCCGGTGGTACCACCTGGAGGACCTGATCACGATGCGTCACATCGAGTGCATGTCGAAGGTGATGTTAGGCACCGGCCTGATCGTCGCTTACGGCTACGCGATGGAAGCGTTCATGGCTTGGTACAGCGGCGGCCAGTACGAACGCTACGCATTCGTCAACCGCATGTGGGCGGGCGGCTACTGGTGGACGTATTGGATTCTGATTCTGTGCAACATCGTAATCCCGCAGTTGCTCTGGTCGCGGCGCGTGCGCATGTCTGTTCCGGCGGTTTTTGTGATCGCGCTGGTGGTGAACGTGGGGATGTGGCTGGAGCGCTTCGTCATCGTCGTGACCAGCCTGACTCGCGACTTCGTGCCGTCGTCCTGGGGTATGTACTATCCGACGGTTTGGGACTGGAGCACGTACCTGGGGACCATCGGCGTCTTTCTGGCTCTGATGTTCCTGTTCATTCGCGGCCTGCCCGCGATTTCGATATTCGAAATGCGCGAAGTAGTGCATGAGGGGGAGGCGACGCATGCCCACGGAGACTAAGGTTTCCGGCCAGCTCGGAAGCCTCTACGGCATCATGGCCGAGTTCGACGACCCGGAGTCGCTGCTCGATGCGGCTCGGCGCGCCCGCTCCGAAGGGTATCGGGATATGGACGCCTACAGTCCCATGCCGGTGGAAGGCCTGGCTGAGGCGATCGGTTTCCGCAGCAACTGGGTGCAGCGCCTGGTCTTCACGGGCGGGCTTTTGGGAGCCATCGGCGGATTCATGTTGTGCTGGTGGATCACGGTCATCGCCTATCCTCACAACGTGGCCGGCCGGCCGTTGAATTCCTGGCCTGCGTACGTTCCCATCACCTTCGAGTTAATGGTCCTGATCGCTTGCATCACCGCCGTAGTTGGGATGCTGGCATTGAACGGGCTGCCGCAGCCGTATCACCCGGTATTCAACGTAGAAGAATTCACACGCGCGTCGCGAGATAAGTTCTTCCTGTGCATAGAGGCAACGGATCCGAAATTTAGTCCGGAAACAACGCGGGAATTCCTGGAGCACTTGAATCCGCGGGAGGTGATGGAAGTTGCGCCCTAAGCACCTGCCACTTCTGATGAGTTCGCTGGCCGGCTTTGTGGCTTTGGCCGGTTGCCGCCAGGACATGCATAATCAGCCGCGCTATAAACCTCTGGCTGCCACAGACTTTTTTGGCGACGGGCGGTCGGCGCGTCCGGAGGTGGAAGGAACCGTCGCACGCGGCCACTTGCGAATCGATCAGGCTCGTTACACGGGGAAAGTGGATGGAGCCGACGTCACCGAGTTTCCATTTCCCATCACCAGAGCCGATCTTCTTCGCGGCCAGGAGCGCTTCAACATCTACTGCTCGCCTTGTCACAGCCGGATCGGCGACGGAAATGGAATGGTGGTGCGGCGCGGCTTCCGCCAGGCGGCGTCCTATCACACGGACAAGCTGATCAAAGCGCCCATCGGACATTTCTTCGACGTCATGACAAATGGTTTCGGTGCCATGCCGAGCTACGCTTCACGTGTCGAGCCCGACGACCGTTGGCGCATCGCCGCCTACATCCGCGTGCTGCAGCTCAGCGAAAACGCGACCATCCAGGACGTACCAGCGGATCAGCGCAGTGTATTGGAGAACGTTCAGTGACTCCCGCGGATTCCATCACGGCAAGGATCGGCAAATGGCAGCGAAACTCGCTCCTGGTGGGCGTGGCCGGAGTGCTGCTTGCCATCGTGGCGTTCCTGATCGATCGCGAGCAATTCCTTCGGTCCTATCTTTTCGCATATCTCTACTGGACCGGCTTGGCGCTCGGATGCCTGGCCATTTTGCTGATGCATCATGTGGTCGGCGGGAAGTGGGGCATGCTGATCCGGCGGTTGTGTGAGGCCGGTGCTCGAACGTTGCCTTTCATGGCCGTGCTCCTGATTCCAATCCTGCTCGGGATGACTACGCTGTACGCGTGGGCGCGCCCCGAGGCGTCACACGATACCAATATTCAGAGCAAAGCAGCGTACCTCAATGTTCCTTTTTTCATCGGTCGTACGGTCTTCTACTTTTCTATCTGGTTCCTATACTCGAACTTGTTAAGCAAGTGGTCGGCTGCGCAGGATCGCACTGGTGACGAGCGACTCATAGGCAAGATGCGTGCCATAAGCGCTCCCGGATTAGTGGTCTTCACACTTACGACTACCTTCGCCTTCATTGACTGGATCATGTCTCTCGAACCGCATTGGTTTTCGACCATCTACGGCGCAATGTTCATGATCGGTGAAATGCTGGAGTCGTTTGCCTTCGTCATCGCGCTGATGATTATCTTGTCCAAGGCGTCTCCCCTCAAGGAGCACGTCACGCCGCAGCACATTCACGATCTGGGCAACATGATGTTCGCTTTCATGGTGCTGTGGGCGTACTTATCGTTTTCGCAGTTCCTCATTATTTGGGCAGGTAATTTGCCGGAAGAGATTCCCTGGTATCTCAGCCGCCTGCGCGGCGGGTGGGGCTGGGTGGCATTGACGATCGTGATGTTCCACTTCGCCGTGCCGTTTGCGCTGTTGCTCTTCCGCGGCGTCAAACGCCGGGAGGACCGCTTATTTCGTGTCTGCCTGCTGATGATCGTCATCCGGCTGGCGGACGTTTATTGGATTACCGAACCGGCGTTCTACGGACAACATTTGCGAGTTCACTGGATGGATTTCATAACGCCCTTCGCGGTTGGAGGTCTTTGGCTGGCGGTGTTCTTCTGGCAACTGAAGTCGCGACCCCTGGTACCTGTGGGCGATCCGCGCCTGCAAGGTGCGCCGCGAGAGACGGTGGCGTTCTGAGTATGGAACGAGCTTCGCAACAGCACCCAGCGGGCCACGAAACGCGAGATGCGAGGATCGTGCCGATCGTCCTCACGGGCGCCGGCCTGGCTCTCACGGTCGCGATCGTCGGGCTGGTCGTGTACGGAGTCTTCCAATACCTGGAGACGCATCCCGCGACCAGTGCGCGAGCAAATCCCATGTCTGCGGAAGAGTCGCAGATTCCACCAAAGCCCCGTATTGAGGAGCATCCGGCGATCGAGATTCAGCAACTTCACGCTCAGGAGAACAGCATTCTTTCTACATACGGCTGGATGGACAAGAAGGCGGGAGTGGTGCGCATCCCCATCGATCGTGCGATGGAGTTGCAGCTTGAGCGAGGCTTTCCCACACGCAAGGAGGCTCCGAAACAATGAAACGTCTGTTGGCAGTCCTTTTTGCTTGTGCCGGGCTCGCGCCCGCGCAGATTTATGGTCCTCCACAGACGCAGGTGTACGCTCCATCGCGTCTGCTGCAGAAGGTCGGAATCAATCAAAAGATGGGCGGGCAAATTCCGCTCGATCTCCCGTTTGTTGACGAATCCGGCAAGGACGCGACCCTTCGCCAGTATTTCGGGAAGCCCGTGATCCTGGCTCTGGTGTATTACCAATGCCCGTCGTTGTGCAACATGGTTCTGAACGGCGTCCTGCGCAGCATTAAGCAACTCGATCTGACGGCAGGCACTGACTATGAAGTCATCGCAGTCAGTTTCGACCCGCGCGAGACGCCTGAAATGGCCGCCGCAAAGAAGCAAACCTATCTCCGCGACTACAAACGTCAAGGCGCTGAACAGGGCTGGCACTTCTTGACGGGTCCGGAGACTTCGAGCAAGGCGCTGGCCGACTCGGTGGGCTTTCGCTACATATACGACGCGCTGACCAACCAGTACGCGCATAGTAGCGCCATCATGGTTTTGACGCCAGCCGGACGGATCGACCGCTATTTCTACGGTATTGAATATCCCGCGCGCGATGTGCGTCTGGGGCTAGTGGAAGCTTCGAATGAACGAATCGGCACCCCTACCGACCAGGTGCTGCTCTATTGCTTCCACTACGATCCGACCACCGGCAAGTACGCGCTGGTGGTTATGAATGTGCTACGTCTGGCCGCTCTGATCACAGTGGTCGTGCTCGCCACTTTCATGATCGTGATGTTCCGGCGTGATTTTCGTTCCGCGCGATCGCAGAGAGGAACCGCCTGATGGGCGTCTTCTCTATCTTCCCAGCCCGCGCCTCGACTGCAGCCGGGGAAGTCGATGCGCTCTACGCGTTCTTGCTGGTAGTCGGCGTCGGGATGACGGCACTCATCTTTTTTTTCGTCTTTTTGTTTGCCGTCAAGTACCGCCGCAAAAGCCCGGATGAAGCGGCACCGAAAGCCATCCACGGCTCGCTCCCACTTGAAATCACGTGGAGCGTGGCCCCGTTCCTCGTGATGCTGGTGATGTTCGCTTGGGGAACCAAGCTCTATTTTCAGAACTACACTCCACCCCTTCATGACACGTTCGACATTTACGTCACCGGCAAGCAGTGGATGTGGAAAGTGCAGTACCCGACGGGGCAACGCGAAATTAATGAGATGCACGTCCCCACAGGCCGGCCGATCAAGCTCATCCTGGCCAGTGAAGACGTCATCCATAGCTTCTATATCCCCGCATTCCGGCTGAAGCACGACGTTGTCCCCGGCAGCTACCAAACCTATTGGTTTGAGGCCAAGGAGCCGGGCCGCTATCACATCTTTTGCGCTGAGTACTGCGGGACCAACCACTCGGATATGGGTGGCTGGGTGACGGTGATGACCCCTAACGATTTTGAGAACTGGCTGGCCGGAGGCACAGGTGGATCGATGCGCGATCAGGGCGAAAAGCTATTTCAGCAATATGGCTGCGTGACGTGCCACGTCACCGATCGCGAAGGCCGCTGCCCGTCACTCCTGAATGTGTTCGGCCACCCCGTCGTGCTCGACGACGGCCGCACGGTGCTCGCCGATGAAGCATACGTTCGCGAGTCGATTCTCAATCCCAACGCGAAGGTCGTTAAGGGCTACAAACACGACATCATGCCGGTGTTTCAAGGTCAGATCGGCGAGGATGGCTTGCTGCAATTGATCGCTTACATAAAAAGCCTCTCGCCGCCCATGCCGCGGTCCGGCAAAGCGGCGGCACCAGCGCCCGCAAAGGGTTCCAAATGAGCACTACACTTCCGTTTGCGCAAACCGAGACCCGCTCCAATTATCTGAACGTGGATTACGGATGGAAATCGTGGCTGTTCACCACGGATCACAAACGCATCGCACTGCTGTATCTGTTCTCGATAACAGCCTTCTTCTTCGTGGGCGGGGCATTCGCGGTCGGCATGCGGTTGAATCTCCTGACGCCCGAAGGCCTCTTTGCGCACGACACTTATAACAAACTTTTCACCATGCACGGGATCATCATGGTGTTTTTCTTCCTGGTCCCGTCGATCCCGGCAACACTAGGCAACTTCCTGGTGCCGATCATGATTGGCGCCCGCGATCTGGCGTTTCCGCGAATCAACCTGTTGAGTTGGTATCTCTACATCATCGGCGGTGTAATCGCACTCACCGCCGTCGTCCAGGGAGGCGTCGATACAGGCTGGACCTTTTACGCACCGTTCAGTTCGACTTACTCCAACACTCACGTAATCTTGACAGCGATCGGCGTTTTCGTTTCAGGTTTCTCGTCGATCCTCACCGGCCTTAACTTCATCGTCACGATTCACACAATGCGCGCGCCCGGTATGACCTGGGGTCGTCTGCCTCTCTTCGTGTGGGGGCACTACGCCACCAGCTTGATCCAGGTGCTCGGCACACCGGTGATCGCCATTACGCTGGTACTGTTGGGACTGGAAAGAATTCTTCATGCCGGAATCTTCGACCCGGCAGTCGGCGGCGATCCGGTCCTGTTTCAGCACCTGTTCTGGTTCTATTCGCACCCCGCCGTGTACATCATGATTTTGCCGGGTATGGCCGTCATCAGCGAGATCATTGCGTGCTTCTCCCGCAAGTCCATCTTTGGGTATACCTTTGTGGCGATATCGAGCATCGCAATCGCGGTGCTGGGTTTTCTGGTCTGGGGACATCACTTGTTTGTCGCCGGGCAATCCATGTACGCGAGCATGGTGTTCTCTTTTCTCAGCTTCCTGGTGGCGATCCCATCGGCAATTAAGGTGTTCAATTGGACGGCGACCATGTATAAGGGGTCCGTGTCGTACGAGACTCCGATGCTCTATGCGTTCGGTTTCATCGGATTGTTCACCATCGGCGGCTTGACCGGGCTCTTTCTGGCGACGATGGCCATCGACGTCCATGTCACCGACACTTATTTCGTGATTGCACACTTTCACTATGTGATGGTCGGAGGGATGGTGATGGCGTACCTGGGAGGCATCCATTTTTGGTTCCCGAAGATTTCCGGCCGCATGTACCCGGAAGGCTGGGCGAAATTCGCCGCGCTCATAGTCTTCGTGGGATTCAATCTGACATTCTTCCCACAGTTCATCCTTGGATACCAAGGGATGCCGCGACGCTACGCGCACTATCCTCCGGAATTTCAGGTGTTAAACGTCATGTCGACCGCGGGAGCCTCGATTCTTGCGGTCGGGTATTTAATACCGATGATCTATCTCGCCTGGGCCTGGCGGAACGGACCCAAGGCTCCGCAGAATCCATGGAACGCGAAAGGTCTGGAGTGGGAACAATCGCCCACACCGCCGCCTACTTTCAACTTTGACCATCAACCCGTGGTGACCGAGCCGGCGTACAACTATTCGGGCGAAGAGCAGGAGGTGGAGCTTGGCCGACAGTGAAGCCACGGTAGCGGTACACGAACCGGACTTGCGGCACCATTTCGACGACAGCGCCCAGCAACTGGACTCCTCGACGCTGGGCATGTGGGTCTTTCTGGTGACCGAGGTCATGTTCTTCGGCGGGATGTTCGGGGCGTACACCGTCTACCGAAATATGTACCCGGACGCCTTCGCCTCCACCAGCCACTTCATGAACGTCACCATCGGTGCGATTAACACCGGCGTCCTGATCTGCAGCAGCTTCACCATGGTGCTGGCAGTACGCTCCGCGCAGCTCGGCCAGAAGAAGGCGATCATCGCGTTCCTGGTTCTGACATTGATCCTGGGCTGCGTCTTTCTAAGTCTCAAGTACGTGGAATATCACGAGAAGTGGGTGGACCATCACATTCCCGGTCCAAGTTTCCAATACCAGGATCCGCGCTACGTCCATCAGGCGCAGATCCTCTTCTTCCTTTATTTCGCGATGACCGGGATGCACGCGATACACATGATCGTAGGGGCCGGCCTGCTCATCACGCTGATCGTGATGGCCGCACGCAATCGATTCAGCTCGGCATGGTACACACCGGTCGAAATGATCGGCCTGTACTGGCACTTCGTCGATATTGTCTGGATATTTCTTTTTCCGCTCTTGTACTTGATCGGACATACAAAATGAGCCACCAGGTAGTTCCCGTCAAAGTCTATGCCGCGGTGTTTGGGGCGCTACTCGCCCTCACGATCACCACCGTGGCAGTTTCCAAACTCGATCTAGGCGAGTACAACTTCATCGCGGCAATGACCATTGCTGTAATCAAGGCAACGCTGGTAGTCATGTTCTTTATGGATGTCCGGCACGCCACCTCCATGACGAAACTGTTCGTGGGCGCCGGTTTGTTCTGGATGGCAATTCTCCTCGTGTTCGTGCTGAGCGACTACTTAAGCCGTGGCTGGCTGCCCGGTCTTCGTTGGTTGTAACCGACTCGTCAAAGCACTGTATGGCGAGGCGGGCATACTCTATTGTCTGGCAGAAGTGAATGAATTCAGCAATCTTGGAATATAGCCTGAAGCGATGAAAGTTCCCTATGCGAAGAAGTGGCAGAAGGAAACAGATAAGCTACGCCAGCTCGCGCTCGACTGCGACCTGACCGAAGAACTCAAGTGGGGCAAACCGTGCTTCACATTTCTTAAGAAAAACGTGGCGATCGTGATCCCGCTCAAGGAGTCGTGCGCGTTCTCGTTCTTCAAGGGCGCACTGCTCAAAGATCCGAAGCACGTTCTCGAAAGAATTGGAGAGCATACGCAGGCCGGGCGATGGATTAAATTCACCTCGCTTCAGGAGATTGCGGCCGTACGATCGACCCTGAAGGGCTACCTCTACGAAGCCATCGAACTGGAGGAGTCCGGAGCGAAGATAGACCTAAAGAATCCTTCAGAGTACCCAATTCCTGAGGAGTTGCAGAGGAGGCTCGATGAAAGCGCGGTTCTCAGGTCCGCATTTGCGGCGCTCACACCAGGCCGGAGGAAGTCATACATTTTCCACGTCTCGTCTGCGAAGCAGGCGAAAACCAGAGCAGCGCGGGCGGAAAAGTGCGTGCCAATGATCCTCAGTGGGCGCGGGTTCAACGAGTTGCCGAACTAAACATCGCAAGCAAAAACCTTGTGCATTTGCCGCTATGGTTGTATCTGTAAGAAGTTTAGGCTATCCGGTAAGGTGGCCGGATTCTGGAACAAGCTGTAACCGGCGAACGAACCCGATAGATATTGATTCGGATCCGAAATCGATCCTGAGGCGAAGAAGTCGGCAATCTGCTTCTGAGCGGCTACTCCAATCGCGGTTACCAAAGGCGGGCTGAGCGGGTCGAAGAGCAAGGGGTTGCTCAGGAATCGATGCGGGTAGACGGGAAATGGCGCTCCCGGTTGTGTGAGGCCGAGCAGTCTCGGATCCATAGCCGCCGCGAGATCTGTCCGAAGCATCCACGTCGCCGGCTGCAGTCCGGCGGCTCGCACCAGCGCCGACTCGGTCGGGTTCGGCACTTCCAGATCCCCCAGGCCGAACTGCACAAGCATCTGCTTCGCCGGAACACCTGGCAGCGGCGCCGCCTGCAAGTGCGCGGCATAGCTTAATGGATCGCCGAGCATTCCCAGCCACTCCGCCTCCTCAAACGCGTCCTGAATGGCGAGCGCTCCAGGCATCGTGTCCGTGATCGCCTCCCCGCGATAGACATACTCATCGTTAAAACTATCGTGGAAGTAGGTCTGCGATGGTGCGGGCGGCACGTTGAGCCGAGACGGCGTGAAGCCTGCCAAATAGGCGGCTCCGACCTGTCGTGCGATCGGGCTAAGACGGGCAGCGTCCACTTGCGTGCCTCCCCCGCTGTTCAGCGTGCCGGCCAGAACATCCGGCTCGACAGCTTCGAATAGGGTTCCATAAAATGACCCGAACGACTGGCCGGTATAGTAAATCCGCGATGTGTCCAGATTCAGCCCCAGCCCTTGTGTATTCTTTATCGCAGCGACAAGGGCGAATAGGTCTACGGCGGTCTGGCGCGAGCAATCGCGAGTTCCAATGGCAGTGGGGAGAATGCAGCCGTCCGACGGCCCGATCGGTGCGGCTGGTGAAAACTGGATGCCGCGGCCAGGTGTGGCGACGATGACATTGCCGCTGTTGGTAGTGACCTGAGTCGTGCTTAAAGAGCCAAAGCCGTGTCCAGTGATCTCGATTGCAAGTGTTGCGAAGCCCTTCTGAGCCCATGTCGAAGCCGCAAAGGTAGGAGCTCCGAACTGACTATCCCCTAGGCCGTGGCCATAGATAATAACGGGTATTTTCCCCGGCGCGGAACTGGCTGCCGGCAGAAATAAGTGAAAAGAGACAGGAACGAGCGTGCTGGGAATTGGAATCGAAATATTCGTTGGGGTAGTACTGATGGTGCCGGCCTGTGGTCCGGATGTATTCAGGTAAAGCGGCGAAAGATATACACCGAACGAGATCCGTTCCACTCCCGCCAGCACGTCCAATGGAAGCGTTTGGTTGTAGTCAACTCCGGAGACGCCGGTTTCGGGCATCCAGGTGATGGAATTGACGTCCTTCAGGTCAAAGGTGGAAAGCGGTCCATAGAGTATGCCGGCGCCCGGAATCGTACCCGAATTGATCTGTGCACGCGCCTGTTCCAGCCAACTGGTCGCGCTCAGCGTGGTGAACAGAGATGCCGAGATAACATCGCTCTTGCCCTTCCCATGGTTTTTGCTCTGGACTGTATCGATCGCCTGGGAAAGGGCTGCACAGTAACCCCAATCGGCATGTTTGATGCACTGAGTGTAGTCTTTGTCGGCCTTCAATTCCTTGCCGTTAGAATCCGCGACATCAGTGGTCACCACCATCAAATATCGTGTTCGTTGATCGAGAACCTGGTCCGGCTTGGCATAGGCGCACATGCCGGCGGGATCGAAAAGCAGCTGATTAATCGCGATCGATGGCTCGTCACGATCCACAGCCGTAATGCTGATGCCCTTGGGCAGGGTGGTTACGTCCACTGGTCCCGAGAAACAGACCATGATTCGCGGGTTGACGCTGAATCCATCCAATTGGTTCAACAGCTGTTTGTTGATGCAATCCGCGGAAGTGGATAATACCGTGCAGCCCGCCGGGAGCGGGAGATTCACTTGCAACCCAGTCTTCTGAATGTCCGATTTAAGAGTTAAAGCATTGGTCGGATAAGGTCCGACTGAAGGGGACGATGGTTGGAACAAAACAGTCGTGCTTCCGCACCACAACGGAAGTGGAATGAAGAGAAGGAGCAGGCGCGCATTCACGATTTTTCCTCCGAACGGCTGAATCAAGGCAACAGCCCAACGTGCAAAACTCCGCACCAATCGTCAGGCTAAGAGTTAGAGTCCTCGACGGTCGACAACGTTTCTGGCGGCTCATCCGGGCTGAACTCGGAACGACCATCACGAGATAGAATAGGCGGAGACTTCGGCGCTGGGCAGTGGCCCTAACACGTCAGTGGAGGTGGTGAAGATGACCCTGAAACGCAAGTGCAGCACGGGGCTGATGTTTATGCTGCTCGGATCGCAGGGACAGGTATTTGCTCAGGGGCAAACCACCACGGTGGCGGAGTTCACCGCGGGCCAATCCGCCGAGGGCAAAGCAGCCTATGACCGGGCCTGCCTGCAATGTCACGGTCGCTACCTCGACGACGGACAGTTCGCGCCTCCGCTGCGAGGAACGGCGTTTGGCCAGAAGTGGAACGGGCAACCGGTCGACCAACTTTTCACCTACATCAGCACCAAGATGCCACCCGACGCGCCGGGCTCGCTGAACGCTCGCGCGTATGCTGCGATCACCGCGTACATCCTGCAATCGAATGGCTTGCCACCCGGCGTGCGCGAGTTGCCTTCGAACGCTGCAGCTCTCGCCACGCTGCGAATTCCCGGCGCGGGCGATCGCCGCGCGGGAGCAGGAGGCGGACTCACGCCGGGTATTGCGCTTCCGAACTCGCCCGCACCCACCGCGCTGCTCGACCGGATCACGCCTGTTACCGACGCTCTGCTCGCCAAACCTCCCGCCGGCGAATGGCTGACGTGGAGACGCACCTATGACGCCCAAGGCTACAGCCCGCTGAAGCAGATCGATCGAAACAACGTCAAGAATCTTCGCCTGGCATGGAGCTGGTCGCTTCCGCCGGGTCCGAACACGGCCACGCCACTGGTGCATGACGGGGTCCTGTTTGTCCAGGGCTATGGCGATATCGTGGAGGCGCTGGACGCCGCCACGGGTGATTTGCTGTGGCACTATCAGCGGCCCTTGCCGGAAGGAGCTCGCCCGGCCGTCAAAAAAGACATCGCCATCTACGGCAACAAAATCTACGCCGCCACGTCGGACGTGCATCTGCTGGCTCTCGATGTAAAGACTGGCAAGTTGATTTGGGACAAGACACTCGGTGATCCTAAGACCGGAATGCAGCTCACCGGCGGACCTCTCCTGGCCAAAGGAAAAGTCATGATCGGCACCGGCGGCCAGCAGCCAGGGGGCAACTTCATCATCGCGCTCGATGCCGAAACCGGGATCGAGGCCTGGCGCTTCCGGACCATTCCGCTGCCGAATGAGCCGGGCGGAAATACCTGGAACGGTCTCCCGACGGAAAAACGAAGCGGGGCATCCTCCTGGGTCGCCGGCAGCTACGATCCGGATCTAAACCTCGCCTATTTCGGCGTCGCGCAGACTTACGATACCGGGCCGCTCCGCATCGCTTCCAAGGAGCCTGGCATCACGAATGATGCGCTTTATACCGATTCCACCCTCGCCATCAATCCCGACACCGGCAAACTGGTCTGGCATTTTCAGCACGTCCGTAACGACCAGTTTGATTATGACTGGGTCTTCGAGCGCACTCTGGTAAAGCTGCCCGTGAACGGCCAAACCAAGACGCTATCGGTGACCGCGGGCAAGATCGCCATCTACGATGCCGTCGAAGCGGACACCGGAAAGTATGCGTTCTCCGTGGATCTGGGGTTGCAGAATGTCATCACCGCGATCGATCCCAAAACCGGCGACAAGACCTTCAATCCGGCTCTGCTCCCGGGCGACGGCGAAGCGAAAATCGTGTGCCCGCATGCGGGAGGCGCGCGCAGCTGGATCCCCTCGGCGTACAATCCTGAAACCAAGACGCTGTATTCTCCGCTGGTCGAATCCTGTATGGATCTTACTCCCGTGCCCAAGGGTGAGCGAGGATTCCTCACCACTGGGGTTCGTCCCAGCTTGCGGCCTCGTCTGGACAGTGACGGCAATTACGGCCGCGTGCAGGCGACGAATCTCGAAACCCGCAAGACCGCTTGGATCGCGCGTCACCGCGCTCCCGAGACTTCCGGGATTCTGGCGACCGCGGGCGGCCTGGTATTCAGCGGCTCAATCGACCGCTGGTTCAGCGCGCGCAACGATAGTACGGGTGCTGAGCTCTGGCGCGTTCGCTTGAACGACGTACCGGGCTCCGCGCCGATCGCTTTCGCGGTGAACGGGAAACAATACATCGCCCTGACCGTAGGCAATGGCAGCGCGCACGCAGTGACTTGGCCCTCGCTCACTCCCGAAATTCAAAATCCGCCCGGCCGCGGCGGCACGGTATGGGTGTTCGAACTCCCCTAGCACCGCACCGTCAAGTCGCTACCGGCGATGTAAACTGACGGGACTGCGAACGCCGGATGCAGTTTCGGTTATCCTTCCATCACTCTTTCTTCTGGTGGGGAGATCCAAAAAGTAATGGAAGGGTTGGCGACCATCTATTCCCTATCAAAAACAAACTTGTTTCCAATAAGATTTTGGCTATTGACGCCTGGTCCTTAAGCGGCGTGGCGACCGTTCGGTAAAGATGTCCACACCGCGCATCGGCAGTATTTGGAGGAGGGCGCGGCTTTTTGTTTGACGGCTTTAACCTACGAGGTTCATCAGGGAATGATCGGACTGCTGCGGCTGACTCCCGTCTTTTCGCCGACCATCAACTCTGGGGCTTGGTCGTTCTGCTGGCAAACGTACTCGAACAGCTCCTGATTCTCGTTGTAGCGGAGATTGAATCCGCCGTCGAATGGCTTCGTGTACGCGCCAGGATCGTCGATCGTCAGTTTATATTGGATAGTGTTCTTGTCGGTTCGCGTGAAACGTTCGATGGTGTGGAGTTGCTCGGTGTGGGGCAGCCCGCGACGGTCCAGCCAGAAATCCTCGTTAAAACCGATTGTGTCCACCACAAGCGTGTCGCCTTCCCACCATCCGATGGAATGGCCGTAGTTGTTCGGCGTAGGATTGGCCGGATGCCCGCGACCGTCCATAAAGATCGTGCGGTACGTGTGCGGCCCGCCGATATCAAAAATATACATTCGCCCAACTTCTGGCAATTCCGTAAATTCCACGCCGTAGGGCGTCATGAACTGCCGGGCCACGCCAGATGGTTTGCAGCGGGTGTGCGGCTCCAATTCATTCTTCTGGCGATTGTCATAGACAGCTTTGGCCCAAGGGAGGAACGGAACATCTTCTAACTTAGCCGCCGGTTCGGTAATTCCGATTTGCGGCGTCCAAACACCGTTCTTGCCAGCTGTCTCGCCATCGAGAATGACTTTGCCGTCGGCTGTCCGAGGCGTCGGGCCAGCCGGCGGGGCCGCCCTGCCTTTGCCTCCGCCTTTCCCGCCCTTGCCCTTCCCTTGTTGCTGCTGTGGTTCCTGGGCGTGGCTCGCGCTCGTGATTACGAAGCCCAGAGCAACCGCCGCAGCTATGGCGACCAGCGTCTTGCCCATTACTTGGTCTCTTCGGTCTTGTTGCTCGAAGCGGCATCCAGCGTCTGACCAGGCCGGCCACCCGTCGATCCCAGCGTTACGCTGCGGGCATTGACGTTCGAGGTTCCGTTCTTAGCCAGGAAGCCGTCCACGGTGATCTCATCCCCGATCTTCAAGGTCTCACGGCGCCAGCCGCTTCCCTGCAAACCGTGCGGCGGACCCATCTCCGCTCCCCAGTTCGTGACCTTACCTGATTCGTCTTTTACGTTGAAATGGATCCAGACGTGCGGGTTGGTCCAGTCCACCTTGGTGACGACGCCTTTCATCTTGATCGGCTTCTTCGAGTCGAACTCAGCTGCAAAAGAATGGTGCGCACTTGCGCGATCCGAAACCAGCAGCATTCCTCCAAGAATCAACCCACTTGCGAGCAGCGCTTTTTTCATGTTCAGTTCTCTCCTCAAGGTCTATTGTTCTGGCAGAAGTAGAACGGCACTGTGCCGCCATTCCACTTCATTGTCCAACTGGCCGACCAACTTCTAGTGTACGCACCCGGATCGTCGACCTGAACCTGGTAGCGTAGTGTATCGAAATCGGAGCGGGTGAACCGCTCCACCAAATGCAGCTGACTGGTATGAGGCAGCCCGCCATTTGTAAACCAAAAGTCCTCATTAAACCCAATCGTATCAACCACTAACGTGTCGCCATCCCACTTGCCGGAAGAGCGGCCGAAGTAGAGCGGATTGTCGTCATCGCCGGTGACCAAGCCTGTCTTGCGATTCTGATCCATATAAACAATCCGGTAATTGTGGTTGCCGCTGCCCATCAAGACGAAAATTCGCTGGCGGGCCCGGTCCTCCACAAACTCCACTCCAAGACGCGATTGATATTGACGGGGGCCGCCCGGAGGCTTGCAACTGAGGTACATCGGGTCGTCGCGGAGCTGGCGTTCCTGCCGGTGGCGATAGACCCCGAGCGCCCACGGCTGCATCGGCGCAACTTTGTCCGCATCCGCCGGATTGGCCAGTAATCCCCACTCGTCGGCCTTCACATTGACTCCGTCTTCGACCAGAGAGGTTTGACTCGGATCGGTCCAGTAGCCTTCCGCGGCTGGTGTCAGCCCGCCGAGCGCTGGATGGCCGTCGGGCCCACGCGGCGCCGGCCGCGAAGTCGTCGCCGCTTGCGAAGGATGCAGTTTCGCTGGAAACACTGGCAGGCCTGTCTCGGTGAAGCGAACCTGATCGCCGCCCCATACCTGACGTGAGCCGTCGCGTGCCCGGGGGCCTTTCACCGCGATCGCATCGCCGGGACGCAGGTTATTGCGGTTCCAGCCGTCCATCTCCAAAATCGTCGGACTCTCGAGTTCGATCGCCCAGTTCAAAAGTTCTTTGCCGGTTCTGACATTGACGAACACGTGGACATGCGGATTTCGCCAATCCACATATGTTACGACCCCCGTCAGATCGACAGTCTTGCTCAAATCGAACTTGCCTGCGATTTCGTGATGCGCCCATGCGGCAGTACTGCCAAGGAGCAGGGCAGCTATCCCGGCCGCACCAATCCACCAATTTCGTCGATTTCGCTTCTGGTTGTATGTCATGGGCTACTGCCGGCGAACGTCAAACTTACCCTTGCCGCTCTGGCTCTGCCAGGTACCCGTAACGGATCGACTCGGCAGTTCCAGGTCTTTGAGCGTTCCATCAATGACGTAGTGAACAGCTGCGCCCGCCTTGTTCTTTCCGTCGGCTTCGATGTGGACTTTCCAGCCAATCGGGTCGAGCGTAGCGTTCGCGATCTTCATATTGTCCGTGCCCGGATTAATGATTCCGGATATGGTCTTGCCATCCCAATTTAGAACCATCAATACATCGTCGCCGGCATCCTTGTTCGACTCCCACACTCCAATCCAGGACCCCTTAAGCGGGTGGCCTTCTTGGGCATGGATCGGCGCTGCCAGCACCGTGGCCAGCAGAACAACCGCGGCTCGTGTCAGACGACTCAGCATTCGCAGCTCCTTACGATTGTTGTTACAGCTCTCCGGCCAAAGGCCGACTCCGCGCATGTGCATCTCACTATCATGGCGCAGTTAAGCCGTCAGAGGTTTCACCCCCAGGCCTCCCGAGCGGGCGACGCTCTGGATGCCGAGGGGCGTTACCTACCTTGCAAAATGGGCGCGGGTCGCGAGCGCCGTACACCTCACATAGCGGCATGTACTTGAGCTAGTTCAGTTTAGGCGATCGGAGGGCGAATAGCGCCAGGATGACGGCGTATCCGGCAGCTACTTTACATTTCAGTCTGCAAATCCGGCTGGAAGTTGGCTGTTAGGGGCAAAATCGGAGGCTTCTTCGGGACCCTGTGGAGATTTCTTTCGAGTCCGCCGTCACCCGCGACCTATCCCTTCCACAGCAACGGTGACTGGGGTAGAATCGGTCAATCCTTATGCCACTGTCCTCCGGCGAGCAACTCGGTCACTACAAGATTCTGTCCATGATCGGCAAAGGCGGCATGGGCGAGGTCTATCTCGGCACCGATACCCGCCTCGGCCGGTCCGTTGCAATCAAGGTTTCCTCGCGCGAGTTTAACGATCGATTCGAGCGCGAGGCACGCGCCATTTCCGCGCTCAATCATCCCAATATCTGCACGCTTCACGATGTCGGCCCCAATTACCTGGTCATGGAGCACATCGAGGGCGAGACGCTCTCGAAGATCATCGGAAGAGGTCCACTGCCGCTGGATAAAGCCCTGAGTTATGCGATGCAGATTGTGGATGCTCTGGCGGCCGCGCACGCCAAGGGCGTGATCCACCGCGACCTGAAACCCGGCAACATTATCGTCACCAAGCACGGGGTGAAGGTCCTGGACTTCGGTCTGGCCAAGCTCAGCACTGAGAGATTGAGCAGCGATTCCGCCAGCAGTATCGACACCATGACCGAGCCGATTACGCGCGCTGGCGCGGTCCTCGGAACGTTGTACTACATGTCGCCGGAGCAGGTGGAAGGCAGGGAAACCGACGAACGGTCTGACATCTTCTCTTTCGGCGCCGTCTTCTACGAAATGATCACGGGCCAACGGCCCTTCACCGGCGATACGCAGGCCGCCGTCCTGGCCTCAGTGCTCAAGGAGCAGGCTCCGCCGATGAGCCAGCGCCAACCGGCCACGCCGCGAGCCCTGGAACGCCTGGTCCGGAAGTGCTTGGAGAAGAAGCCCGACGACCGCTGGCACTCCGCCCGCGACCTCAAGCCCGCGCTGGAACTGATTGACTTGGACGCACCCCCGCCCAGTTCCGCCAGCACCAGCGTTCCGATACCCGTGCAAACTCCTTCGCAAAAGAAATGGCTATGGCCCACACTGGCAGGGGCGTTACTCGTGATCCTGGCTGCCGGCGCCGCGGCGCTATGGTGGAAGCCGTCGGCACCCGCTCGAGCGACGCGCTTCGAAGTCACCCTGCCGGAGGGAGTCCAATTCAGCCAGTACGTCTCGGTCTCTCCGGACGGCCACAAGCTGGTTTTTAACGCGACGGGTGACAAGGCCGGCCTGTGGATTCGCGACCTGGATACGCTCCAGTGGCGGCAACTGCCCGGCACGGATGGTTCGTCGTCACCGTTCTGGTCTCCGGACAGCCGGTTTCTCGGGTTTTCGGTTGGGAATGAACTCAAGAAAATCGAAGTTGCGGGCGGGCCCCCACAAACCTTGTGCAAGTCGCCATCCGCGGTGGGTACGGGCGCCTGGAGCAAGGACAATGTGATTCTATTCGGGGGCAAACCCAACGGCCCGCTGCGTCGCGTTTCCGCCGCGGGAGGGATCCCCACAGACGTTACGGTCATTGACTCAAAACGCGGCGAAACCTACCACCTGATCCCCACCTTTTTGCCGGACGGAAAGCATTTCGTGTACACGATTTCGGGCTCGCCCGAGGTGTCCGGAGTCTACGTCGGCTCATTGGACGCCAAGCCAGCCGAACAATCCAAGGAACGCATTCTAACAACGAAACTGGGTGCTCCGTATGTGGACGGGAACATATTCTTCCTGCGGGACGGCACGCTGATGGCACAGCCGTTCGATGCCGGCAAGCTCCAACTGCGGGGCGAGCCGGTTCCGATCGCGGAACACGTCGGAGCGGAGTTGTCGTCTGGATTCTTTGCCGTGTCCCCAACCGGCGTCTTGGCGTATCGTACGGGGGCCGCCGCGACCGCCGGTCTCCAACACACTTGGTTTGACCGCGAGGGGAAGGCGACAGGCACATTCGGGGAACCTAATAACGACTTCGGTGTAAGGTTGTCGCCGGATGGGACACGGGCCGCGGAACGGGACACTGTCCAACAGGCGCGAGGCGACATTTGGCTGCTGGATTTTGCGCGAGGCGTCCGTACTCGCCTTACCTTCCGCCAAACTTTAGGTTCGTACCCGATATGGTCCCCGGATGGCAGCCGCATTGCGTTTTCGGCTGGTGACTCTGTGGACACGATTTACGAGAAATCCGCAAGCGGAGCCGGCGAAGAAAAGGAACTTCTGAAAAAGCCGGGCGAGATCAAGTTCCCGACCAGTTGGTCGCACGACGGGCGCTTCTTGCTCTACACAACGGCAAACGTGCCAAAAACCGGATCCGACTTGTGGGTGCTGTCTTTGGAAGGCGATCGCAAAGCGGTGCCCCTGCTGACAACCGATTTCAACGAGGGAGTGGGAGCCTTTTCGCCGGATGGGCGCTGGGTGGCATATATATCCAACGAGTCCGGCCGGAATGAAATCTATGTGCGGCCTTTTGTGGCGTCGGGTCCGTCGCTCGGCGAAGGCAAATGGCAGGTTTCTAAGGATGGCGGAACGAATCCCTCGTGGCGAGCCGACGGCAAGGAAATCATCTTCAACTTCGGCCCAACGATCATGTCGGTGGATGTGAACGGCAGCAACGCCGGGTTTCAGATGGGGACTCCCAAGCAATTGTTCAGGGGTCCAGGCAACGACGGATGGGACGTAACCGGCGACGGCAAGCGTTTCATGATGATCGTTGCGCCGAATCAAGGCGTGCAAGGAGCCCCTACGCCGATTACCGTCGTCCTCAGCTGGCAAGCGGACCTGAAAAAGTGAGGGTTGACCGTACCTTCTTGCCGAGCTTAGCCTTGCTGGCTGGGCTGCGCCTGCCCTCTTCCCATAGGCCGTGGCCCTCGGCATAGTAAAAGACACGGCTCATGATTGCGCGAACGCCGTGCATCGTCCACCAAGAATCAAATGTCGTGTGCAGCCAGTCCTCGACCGCCTTGGGCTGGATCTGGTTGCACCAGATCCTGCTTGGTGCCGAGATATCGCTCAGTCGTTTGGACAGAGGCGTGGCCCAGAAGCAACTGGATTTGCTCCAGCTCGCCGCCACCGGCCCGGCACAACTTGGCGCACGTCCGGCGGAGATCATGAGGCGCGATGCCGGGAACGCCGGCCGCTTCCGCGTATGGTTTGATGGGCTGCCAGACCACCTTCTCCCAGAGAACCTCGCCGCCCATTCAGTCGGCGCGATTGACGGGCCGGAATACGCGCCCTTCTGCCAGCGCGGCAGCAGACACCCACGCGTCGATCGCAACCTTCACCCAATTCGGCATTGGGGCGGTGCGAACCCGGCCGTGCTTGCCAACCAGATCGACGATGCACACCTCGGATCGCCGGAGCCCACAGCCCAGGAGGACAGCAAGGATCGCTCGATTGCGCAGCCCCTTAGTTGTCGTGGTGTCGGGCGCACTCAACAAAGCCTGCGCCTGCCGCAGCGACAGCCAGTTCCCTGTGCGGATGCCTTGCGTTTTCGCACTCTTCACTCGACTGATGCCGGCAGCGAGTTCAGGGGCCAGTAGCCCGTTGTCCGCGGCCTCCGCGGCCAGCTTACGAATCGCCGACATCCGGATGATTATCGAGGAGGATCCGAGGCCGCGGGCTTCCAGCGATACCCGCCAGGCGCTAACGATGGCCTTGGTGAAGCCGGGCCTGGGGGCTTGCTGGAACCAGGCCAGGAACTCGTCCAGCGCCATGTTGTAAACCCGTTTCGTAATCGGCGATGAAACCGCTGTCGAGCACGAGCGTCTTCAGTATCTCCCACCCGGCGATCTTCTGAATCGCGATCAAATCATTCATGGAAGGTCCTTTTAATGGGCATTAACGGTAGCCGTCCCATGAGGACATTACCTCTGTGCCGCGGGAACATCAACCGCGGAACCGAAGCCGACTGAGGGAAGTGTTTCGGTGGGTGCCGATCATCCCCAGTCGATCGCAATGCAATCGAACACAATGGGAGTAAAATTGTGGAGACTCGTTAGGAGGTTCCGAAATGAAACCTAGCTTCTCTGGCATCGTCGTACTGGCCTTGGGCATGTTGTCAGCCTCCATTCCTGCTCTTGCCCATCACTCGTTCGCGGCCGAGTACGACCAGAAACAGCCAATCACGCTCAAGGGCGTGGTTACCCATTTGGATTGGATGAATCCCCACGTCTATTTTTACGTGGACGTAGCCGATAAGGACGGCAAGCTGACACACTGGGCGTGCGAAGCCGGCAACCCCAACGCGCTGGCCCGGCGCGGCTGGAAGAAAGACAGCCTTAAAGCAGGCGACCAAATCACCGTTCAAGGATTTCGGGCCAAGGACGGTTCGAGTACCGCCAACGCCAGGTCTATTACGCTGGCCGACGGCAAGCAGGTCTTCGCCGGGTCGTCCGATGATGGCGGTCCCGACGGCGGTGAGTATAAGGGTCGTCTCAACTAGTAGGAGGAAGGTCACCGTGAGACATCGGATCTGGATTTCGGTATTCGCCGTCGCGTCGCTATGCCTGACTTCGGCGCCGACGTTCGCCCAAGCGGGTGAAAATGCCACTCTGCCGCTTCCTCCGAAGCTTCCGCCTCCCGGAGACGGCATACCCGACCTGAACGGCGTGTGGGAAATGCCATACACGCCCGATCTGGAGAGACCTTTCGGTGGAGCGCTCCCGTTCACTCCCCTGGGAGCGGACAAGTATAAGACGCATGTGGGCGGGGACGATCCGCACGGCTATTGCCAGCCGACCGGACCTACGCGCGCGTTTCATTCTCCCTTCCCATTCCAATTGGTCCAAAGCGCGGGAATGACAGTCGTACTTTTTGAAATCGATCACAATTTCCGGCGGATCTTCACCGACGGCCGCCCGCATCCCAAGGATCTGGATACCACCTGGTACGGCGATTCCATCGGCCGATACGAGGGCAGCAAGCTGATCGTCGATACCATCGGCATCAGCGACCGGAGCTGGCTCGATACGGCGGGCCATCAGCACAGCGACAAGCTGCATGTCACCGAAGTGTTCGAGAAAACCGGACCCGACTCATTTACATGGACCGCTGCCTACGACGATCCGGTCTATTTCACCAAACCCTGGTCCATTACTTTGACGGCAAAGCGGCAGAAGTACGACATCATGGAAATGATCTGCACGGACAACAACCAGGATATTCCGCACTACATTACATCGAAGCCGAAGCCGCAATAAGGAGACGCCTGGAACGGCAAAGACATTTTTGTTTGTGCTGGCTGACTTTCGAGTTCGGGCGGTTCGCCGCTCAACACGGAGTCCACGAGAAGTAATCTTGAAGAAGTGAGAAGACTGGAGCTCTACGGCGCCTGAGAACAATATGCAAGACGCGCCCAACGCCAAACAGAAGATTAAGGCCAACGCGGCAAAGGCTACAGACTCCGTAGCCGACGAGCACGCCTCACTAGCTGGGGCCACGCACGAAGCACCGCCGCCCGGGGCATCCAGAAAAAAAGGCAAATTCCTCCCAAAGAACAAACATCGCCTTCCTCGACGCGAGAAGAAAGCCCAGAAGAAGGCCGGAGGCCGTCTGTAACGGTTCGCTCGTCTGAGCGAGAATCCGACCTGGACCCCGCCCGAAACTAGGAAGATCGAAAACATGCGGAAAAAATAAGTTGGCTCGACGTCATTAACGGAAGCGATTCCGCGCAGTTAGATGGGCTAGACAATTCCAAATACTCGGTGATTCGAACGGACCAATGTTCCCGGCGCTGCCAGCATTCAACCTTGAAGCAATGACCACTCTCGCGCGATAATTCGCCCATGGACGGCATGCCTCAAAAAACGACTTACGCTGTCGAGGTTACCGAAAAGGTTCACCCAGAGAGTCGCAATGCGATCATCCGTGGCTTGCTTGAGTTCAATGCTTCCCGCCTGGGAGATCTTGAGCCGACAAGTTTGGACATATACGTTCGTGATGGGGATGGGAAGGTTGTCGGTGGTCTGGTTGGCGACGTCGGACTCGGATGGCTTTCAATTCATGCGCTCTGGGTCGCCGAAGAGCTGCGCGGTTCAGGTCTGGGAACAGACATTTTGAAGGCAGCGGAGAACGCTGCGATAAAGTACGGGTGTCACGCGGTGATTCTCGACACGCTAAGTTTTCAAGCGCCAGGGTTTTATGAAAAACGTGGCTATTCTCGCATCGGGGTCGTCGATGGCTATCGGGGCGGATCCCAAAAGATTTTCATGCAAAAACATCTTGACGGCTTATCGACTCGCTTCGTCCATTCCGCTCATTCTGAGAATCCGTTCTTTCGCCGGATGCATGTCTCCGCCTTCAACTTCTGCATGAGCCTATTCCGCTGACCGGGTGTCGCAAACATTATTCGGCCTCAACGCTCCGATGGTGTTCGGGATCATCCCGGAATGCCGTTCGGATTCATCCCGGATTTAGCGTTCGGCTTCGTCGGAATCCCCACATGGCGGCAGCCCTTGTCCCCGCCCAGCGCTGGAGAGACGCGGAGCGCGATCAGCGCTCCGGACCTCGGCGACAACGTCCGTATTGCCGATCACGTCGGATAGGATCGCCTCATTCAAGACGGCGGAGCTTGAATGTTCGCTGATCGGCTCTCTGATTGATTCTAAGCCAGAGGTTGTCGCCTTCCAGTCTGTAAGTGAAATCGGTAACGCGTTTCATCGCCAAGGGATTCTTCGCAACCATCGAATGAGTCGTCAGCGTGGCACCGGAAATCTCGTAGGTTCCGGAATTCGCGCCGAACGCCAGGTCTCCCCAGACGGCGATGAGATCCGCTGGTGTGGCATTGTTCATATCGGAGGGAAGGTCCGGTCGCGGGTTGGTGCTGGCGACATGCACGAGGCTGTAGTACTTGTCGGTGAAAATGATGATGCCCGGTTGCGGATTGCTGTTCGTTATAGAAGTGGTTGTTTCTTCCACCATGAGCCAGACTCCCCGGACGCTTTTATGCGCCGTGGACTGGCTAAAACTCGTCGCCACAAAACACAGCAGGCAGCAGAGAAACCGCTTCATATCATCTCCTTTGTGGGAATGACTTACGCCATTGTAGCGAAGCGGACGAGGACCGGCAGTGAGCTGCTTTTCGGTGCAGGCTCTATGCATTCGCCTTCCCGCGGTTCTTGCGCATAGAATCGCCTTTCATCTCGATCCGGTGAGCATTATGAACTAACCTGTCGAGGATGCCATCAGCCAGCGTAGGATCGCCGATCTGCTCGTGCCACTGCGATACCGGCAGCTGCGAGGTTAGGATCGTCGAGCACACCTGGTAACGGTCCTCGCAGATCTCCCAGAAGTCGCGGCGCTCGGTACCCATCGCGGCACGCTTTCTGAGCCAGGGCGCAAGCCACGAAGCTTTTTCCCACACCGGTTGGTCCGAGCACAAACACGTTCTCGTGCGTGCCAACCCAGGCTGATTCTTGCACGAGCGCACGGATCACGCTTTTCTCCAGTCCCCGTGAGCCGCGATAGTCCGGCATCGGCAATGTGGTGGGGCGAGCCCGTGGCGGACCGCCGAACAAGGCCGTCTCCAGCCGATCTTCGTCCCAATCCTCCCCAAGCGGCTACGTGACTCCCGCCGCTTCGGCTCATTGCAGATACTCGTGGACGGTCCCGAGGCCAATCGAACAACTGCGGGCGATCTGCCGCAGCCCCAGGCCCACTTCAAATCTCAATCTCAGAACTTCTTTGGTCTTGCGCATGGACAATCTCCTGGCTGGCAAGCGATCCTCCCGTTCTTGGGGAGGCTGCCTGCCATTGTGTTGTTCAGCGCCACTCGCTTGTGGGAATTAATCCGGCGAAGCCGAACGCGGTTCCGGGATCGGCCTAAAAATGTTCGGCTTCATCCCGGATTCGATGTTCACGTTCATCCCGGATCTCTGTTCGGGATCATCCCGGAATCGCGTTCACGTTCCCCCGGAATCCTCACCGTATCGCAGCCGCCTGCTTCGCAAACGATTAGGCGGCTAATTTGCTGCATCGCTTCGAACGTAACGGCGGTGGCCACGGCTGTTGGAAATGCGCCTCTAGTGAAAGCACCAGTTGGTGTCGATCAACTAGGGATGGCCTCCAAGAAGATCAGGCCGCGTGCGGTTCGCACGCCCTGCAACCTACCTGCCACGATCACCTGGACTGAAGAGGGCAACCGAGACCGTTACATCATTGGCACGTGTGTGGAGATTTCGACGACCGGCCTACGAATTGAACTTCCTCAACCGATTCCTTACTTGACGTACGTGACATTGCGAATCGAGGGGTTGGCTCTGGCCGTCTCTGGCCGCGTTCGCCATTCGCGCGCCAGCGGTTTGAAGTGCACGACCGGTCTTGAGCTTAGCCAGCCGATCCGGGCGCAGATCATGGAAGCATTGCGGACGGGGCAGAAGGTGGAGAACTCAAAGAGATGGCAGGACTGAGTTCACGCAGGCCAAGCTAAAACTATAGGTACGCGATTTCGCGGGGCCACAACTCGATGGTTTGAATCATAGGTTGCAATCTCAGGCCCCTGAATATCAGTTCGGAGATTCAGTCGTCAACAGAAACCTTCCAAAGACCGTGCGGCTAGCGCGTCTGTGATGGAATTGCCGGGTTCAAATGTCGGGTTGCATGTCGGGAAAATAGGCCGACCCGACAAGAGTCGCCATAACGTAATCAACAACTTCAGAAGCAAATGTCGGGTTTCTTTCGGAGTAGAGAGGTCCCAGGAAATCAGAAGTTGAGGTGGCGGGGGAGCCTAGTTGGCGGTCGGCGTCCATTTTGGACTCCACTTGGACGCCACGGAAGGAGTTCCGAGGTCTACTACCTGTAAGTCTTTGAGGTATTTGGTCGGGCTGCCGGGATTTGAACCCGGGACCTCTTGCACCCCAAGCAAGCGCGCTAGCCAGGCTGCGCCACAGCCCGAATGTATCAGTCTAGCACCTCGCTGCAAGTTCACAGGCACGCTCGCGGGTGAGATACTCTCCGCGCTACCATGACGGCATGGAGCAAGACGGTATTCGGACTTGCGATTCCTGCGGCCAGAGAATTCCGCCCATGTCCAAGCTCGCGACACGCCAGGACGGTCCCGAGCGCAGGGATCTGTGCCTCGCCTGTCAGATTCGCCTTGCCCAGATCGAAAAAGGACTCCGGCACTAAGAATTCTCATGAAATTTCCCCTCTTGCTTTCCCTCGCGGCGCTGGTTGCCTCGGCGCAGATGACTGAAGTCTCCGGCGAACGCATCCGCGCACACGTCAAATTTCTATCCAGCGATCTGCTCGAAGGCCGGGCTCCTGGATCCCGCGGCGGCGAACTCGCCACCGAGTACATAGCCGCACAGTTCGCGCTGCTGGGGTTGAAACCGGCAGGCGACAAGGGAACGTACTTTCAGAAATTCGCGCTGGTGGGTGTCGAGCCGCAACCCGACTCCCAGCTGACATTCGTTCCGAATTCCGGGGCTCCCTCTTCCTTCAAATGGCTCGACGAGTTCGTGGGCGTCACCTATCAGCAGCGCACCGACGCGCAGTTCGATGCGCCCGCGGTGTTCGTGGGCCACGGAATCGTCGCGCCCGAGTACAAATGGGACGACTATCAAGGCATCGACGTGCGCGGCAAGGTGGTCGTGTTATTTACCGGCGAGCCGCCTTCGAACGATCCGAAATTTTTCACTGGGCCCGCGCTCACCTACTACGGGCGCTGGACCTATAAATATGAAGAAGCCACGCGCCATGGTGCTGCCGCGGTCATCATCATCCACACGACGCCCACGGCCAGCTACGGCTGGGAGGTGGTGCGATCGTCCTGGGGACGCGAAGACCAGGAAGTGAAGCTCGCTCCCGGCGAGCCTGCGCTGGCGTTCGCCGGCTGGGTTACCAAAGACGTGGGCGAGAAAATCGCGGCGACGCTGGGCGCCAAAGTGGACGACCTGCTGAAGCGCGCGGATACTCCGGGCTTCCGCGCCGTCGAACTGCCCATGCGAATCAGTGGACGCGCGCCGGCCAAGGTGCGAACCGTTGAAACGAACAACGTGATCGGCAAGATCGAGGGCAGCGACGCCAAGCTGAAAGACGAGGCCGTCGTCTTCAGCGCGCATTGGGACCATCTGGGAATCGGGGAACCGGTGAACGGAGACCGCATCTACAATGGAGCGCTGGATAATGCGTCCGGCTGCGGCATGCTGCTCGAAATCGCACGGGCGTGGGCGGCGCTGCCCCAGAAGCCCCGCCGGTCGGTGATTTTCCTGGCCGCGGCGGCGGAGGAAGCGGGCTTGCGCGGCTCTTATTATTACGGACAGCATCCCGTGGTTCCCGCAGGGAAGACTGCCGTGGGTCTCAACTTCGACATGTTTCTGCCGTATGGCCGCGCGCGTGACGTCACCGTGAACGGCGCCGAGCGGACCACTCTTTATCCCATCGTGCAGGAAGCCGCGAAGCGCATGGGACTTTCGATTTCGCCGGATTCACGGCCGGAAGCCGGGCTCTACTATCGCTCCGACCATTTTTCGTTCGCGCGCGTGGGGATTCCATCTTTTTCGGTGGAACCGGGCGAGGATCTGGTCGGCAAACCGGCGGGGACGGGCCATAAACTCATCGAGGAGTTTAACGACAAGAATTATCACCAGCCTTCGGACGAGTATCACGAAGACTGGGATTTTTCAGGTATGGAGCAATACGCGCAATTCGGTTTGCTGATCGGCGTGAACGTCGCGAATTCGCCTAAATTACCGACTTGGCGCCCCGGCGATGAATTTTTGCCCGCCCGCCAAAAGAGCGGTGTTAATTAGGTGTGTCAATTAGTAGAATTACGGAGATATGCCTCTCGATCCCGGCACGCATTTAGGTCCGTATGAAATCCTGAGCAAGCTCGGCGAAGGCGGCATGGGCGAGGTCTACCGGGCACGGGACACGCGCTTACAGCGCGACGTAGCCGTCAAAGTCTCCGCCCAAAAGTTCAACGAGCGATTCGAGCGGGAAGCGAGAGTGGTCGCGTCGCTGAACCATCCGAATATCTGCGCACTATACGACGTCGGGCCGAACTACATCGTCATGGAGTTGGTCGAGGGCGAAGAGCCCAAGGGTCCGATGCCATTGGAAGACGCTCTCCAGATCTGCCGCCAGATCGCGGCGGCGCTCGAAGCCGCGCACGAGAAAGGGGTCGTCCATCGCGATCTGAAGCCTGCCAACATCAAGGTCACGCCTGCCCGAGTGGTCAAGGTCTTGGATTTCGGTTTGGCGAAGATAAGCGGTCTCACCCCGGCGAGCGGGAATCCTGAAGAGTCGCCTACGATCAGCATGCACGCCACGCGCGCCGGTGTGATCCTGGGCACCGCAGGCTACATGGCTCCCGAACAGGCCAAGGGGAAGCCCGCCGATAAGCGCGCGGACATCTGGGCGTTCGGCGTGGTGATGCATGAGCTGCTGACCGGCCAGCGACTGTTCATGGGCGAGACGGTCACCGATACTCTCGCCGCGGTGGTGCTCAGTGAGCCGAAACTCACGGACGTGCCGAGCCAGGTGCAGCGTCTCCTCAAGCGGTGCCTGGAAAAAGATCCGCAAAAAAGGTTGCGCGATATCGGTGACGCCATGGCGCTGCTGGAAGAGGCTCCGGCGCAGATGCCGGCGCCCGCGGCCGCTCCTTCACAGTCGCGATTCGGAATGCTGGCGTTGGGAGTGGCTGCCGTGAGCCTGCTTGCGGCGGGAGTGCTGGCATTCGTCCACTTTCGCGAGACTCTGCCCGTCGCCGAGACCGTGCGCTTCACGGCCGCGCTGCCGGATAGCGCGAACTTTACCATCACCGGGATTTCGGCTCTCTCTCCTGACGGCCGCAAGCTGGCCTTTTCGGCAGTCGGCGAGGACGGTGTTCCGCGCGTATGGATCCGTTCTCTCGATGCTATAGCGGCGCAGCCACTGCCGGGCGCGGATACGGTTCCGATACTGGGATCGTTGTTCTGGTCTCCGGACAGCCGGTTCATTGCCTTTCATAGCGAAGGCAAGCTGAAGAAGATTGACGTGGCGGGAGGTCCGCCTGTGGTGCTATGCGACGTGGCCAGCAACTCGTCGATCGCCGGGGGCTCCTCGAATCGGGATGGGGTGATTTTATTTCCTCAGGCCGGACGGATCATGCGGGTTTCGGCTTCCGGGGGCATGCCCACTCCCGTCACCATCGCCCCGCAAGCCGGAAGCAATGCCTTCCCCGCGTTCCTTCCCGACGGCAAGCACTTTCTTTATCTCATCGGCTCGTCGAATGTGGACACCGCTGGGATGTATCTCGGCTCGCTGGACGTCAAGCCCGAGCAGCAAAGCACCAAGCGGCTGATCGCGTCAAGCTATCAGCCGGCGTATGTCCCATTTTCGGATTCCAGCTCTGGGAACATTCTCTACCTTCGGGACGGCACCCTGATGGCCCAGCCCTTCGACGCAAAGCGGCTGCAACTCGCGGGCGAGCCCGTGCCGATCGCGGACCAGGTATCGTCCTTTCAAGGCCTCGCAGCATTCACCACCTCGGATAACGGCGTTCTGGCCTACCGGTCAGGATCCTCTGAAGGATTATCGATGCAGCTTTCCTGGTTCGATCGGGCGGGCAAAGCCACCCTCACGGCCGCCGAACCGGCCCAGTCCGGAGCCGTTAAGGTGTCTCCCGATGGAAAGCGCGCCGCCGTGGTTCGCACCCAGAGCAACAACCCGGATATTTGGATCGTAGATCTGGCAACCGGCGCGAGCAACCGGCTCACCTTCGATCCCGCGGTTGACAGCAATCCGCTCTGGTCCACCGATGGCAGCCAGATCGTATGGCAATCCACACGAGGTGGCAGCTGGGGAATCTATCGCAAGGCCTCGAACGGATCGGGAAACGAGGAAACGCTGTTCAAGTCGGACATGTTCCCGAACGGTGCGCTGACGGATTGGACGCGCGACGGGCGTTTCGTTCTCTTTCATGCAACCGCTAATGGAGACGGCAAGGCAACCAAGGCCGACGTTTTCGCGCTTCCAGTCGGACCCGGGACGCCTGCGGATCGCCAACCGATTCCGGTGATTCAGACGGGGGCCGCCGAGCTGGGCGCCTATGTGTCTCCCGACGACCGGTGGGTTGCCTATATGTCGGATGAGTCCGGTAAATCGGAACTGTACGTCCAAGCGTTCGCACCAGGGTCGAAGCCCGGCGCGACGTCTGTGTCGGGAAAATGGATGGTGTCTAAGGGAAGCCTTGGCGCAGCCCGGTGGAGAAACGACGGCAAGGAACTCGTGTTTCTCAACACAGAGGGAGGGATCATGTCCGTAGACGTCACCACCGATCAGGCATTCCACGCCAGCGCACCGAAACTGCTGTTCCAACTGCCAAGAAGTGTCACCGCCCTTGGAGGCACCACACCTGGCGCCCGCATGGACGCGACTCGGGACTTGCAGCGGTTCCTTATAACCGTGCCGGCGCAGAGCAGGGCCCGGCCGGAATTCACTGTGGTTTTGAACTGGCAAGCCGCGCTCAAGCACTGATCGTTCGAATCGCCCACTAAGGCGTAAGCGGGCGAATAAAAAGCGTAGTCAATTCGGGACAACAAATCTCTTGCAATCAGCAAGAAGCCAGTATAAACTCGCTCAAGTGGCCTAATGTGGGTGAGAGTGTCACGTAATGGCGAGTTCGCTACAAAACGAAGTGATGTTGGCGGAGCCTCCCCATTCAATCGCCCAGGCGAGCGTCGACGAAAAGGGGCGCTTGAAACTTCCCGCGGAGTTTCTGGAGTATCTGGAAGCGCTCAAGGTCACCAAGGTTTTTATCACCACGTTCGATCGGCGTCAGGCTCGAATCTACCCGATCGCGGTGTGGAAAGTCAACGAGGCGCTGTTCGAGAATTCCTCGGAGGCGGGAGCCGAGCGGCTGGCCTTGGTGGCGAAAGCCTTCGGGGGCGACGCGGAGATCGACAAATCGGGACGCGTCCTGCTGCCCGCCAAGTTGCGCGAGAGTCTCGACCTGGAAAAACAGCCGGTATGGCTGGATGTGTATCACGGCCGGATCAACGTGGTCAGCAAGAAGATTCACGACGAGCGCATGCAGTTGGCGCTAGCCAGCATGTCCGAGGATTTGAAGACGCTGGAAAAGCTGGGCTTGAAATAAAGGAAAGCGTTCAAGTAGCGGTTATGTATGCACACGCCGGTCATGCTCAACGAGTGCCTGGAGTACCTGGCGCTAAAACCGGACGGCGTGTATCTGGACGCAACCGCCGGCTTGGGCGGGCACACCGGAGCCATCGCGCGCCAGCTGGCAGAGCTGGGCGGCAGCGGTTTTGTGCTGGCCTGCGACCGGGATGCGGAGAGTCTGGAAATGGCCAAGGCAAATACCTTGGAGGTTTCCTCGCGGATTCGCTTTCATCAGAGTTTGTTCTCGCAGCTGGGAAAGAGGCTGACGGCAGAAACGGTTTCACAACTGGACGGTCTGCTCGCGGACCTCGGCGTATCACGATACCAGCTTACAGACGGTGGGAGGGGTTTCTCACTGATGGCGGACGGTCCTCTGGATATGCGTATGGGGCGCGACATTCCGGGGACCGCCGCGGATCTTGTCAATTTCGAGTCGGAGAAGGATCTCGCCGACCTGATCTTCAGGTTGGGCGAGGAAAGGAGGAGCCGAAGAATAGCCAGAGCAATCGTGCGGGCGCGGCCCATAAAGACGACCGGTCAGTTGGCCAAGCTGATCGAAGAGGTCGTGCCCCGCACGGAAAAAATTCATCCCGCGACGCGCACCTTTATGGCGCTACGCATCGCAGTGAACCAGGAGCAGGAAGAGTTAGATGCGCTGCTCGCATCCATTCCCAGGCTGGTGAAGCCGGGCGGACGCGCGGTGATCGTCACCTTCATGTCGCTCGAGGACCGCAAGGTCAAACACAGTTTTCAGGCCCTAGCGAAAGCGGGCCGGGCGCAAATTCTCACCCGGCACGTCGTGCGGCCTGCGGAAGAGGAAGTCCGGAACAACCCACCGTCACGAAGCGCCAAGCTGCGCGCGCTTGAGCTTCTGTGAAGCCAGGGCTTTTTAAGGGTGGATTTGCGGTAGAGAGGGAGCAAGGTCGGGCAAGATGGCAACCATAGCGACCGTACTGGACAAGCTGTTCGAGAATCAAATCGACCGGGGCGGATCGGCCACGCTGCCCACCCAGGCCAGCGCAGCCGTGCGTCCATTCGCCAACGAAGACATTTTTTTTTACATCAAGCGGATCGATAACAGCCGCGTCGTGCGGGCCGCCGATCCGCAGGCGCGCCAGGACTGCTGGAAAATGATCGGCTCCATGGTCGCGGCGGCCGTTCTGCTGATCGTGGTCCTGCTTCCGGGCGCCTATAGCCTGCTGGCCGGTTTCCAGATTCAAACGCTCCGTCAGGAGGAGCACAGGCTGGTCAATGAACAGGCTTCGCTCGAATTGAAGGAAGCCGAACTGCTCTCGCCGGCTCGCATGGAAGAACTGGCTCGCGACCAGCAGTTTGTCGATCCGCCGTCGCAAAAGGTTGTGTACCTGGACGGTCAAGGGGATGCTCAGGTAGCACAGAACGCCACGGTTGAGAGCGACGGAAAGTAATCCGGAACGCGTGCGATGCCCCTACCACCCACTACCCAACGTCTTCAGTGGCTGCTCTGGGCGCTGCTTGCGTGGGCGGGCATCATTTTCGGGCGGCTGGTCTGGCTGCAGGTAATCCAGCACGACGAACTTCTCCGCCGCGCCGAACACCAGCAACAGAGAACCGAGCCGGTGCAGGCCTTGCGCGGGTCCATCCTGGACCGCACCGGGCAGCCGCTGGCGAAGACCTTGCCGGCCGATTCGGTGGCTGTCGATCCGCAGAAGATTCCGGATCTGAAGATCGCCGCGGATCTTCTGGGGCGCACTCTGAATCTGGATCGTTCCGAGCTGTACCAACGGCTCCAGGCGTATCAAGGGCGTGGTCTTCACTTCATGTGGGTGGCGCGCAAGCTGGATGCGAAACCGGCCGAACGCCTGCGCAGCAAAAAGCTGCCCTACGTCGAGTTCCGTACCGAGCTCCGGCGGTTCTACCCGCAGCATGAGTTGGCCTCGCACGTCGTGGGTTCCATCGGATACGTGGATGGCAGCGATGCCGAGCGGGGCAGCGGCGGGATCGAATCTTCCTTTGAAGAGGACCTGGCCGGGCGTCCGGGCGAGGCACGCATATTGAACGATGGCGACGCCCGCCAGACCGCCTACGATTCCATAGTGACGCGGGCTCCCGAAGCGGGTGCCGATCTCACGTTAAGCATCGACCCCAATCTGCAATTCGAGGCCGAGCGGCAACTGGACAAAGCGATCGCCTCCAGTCACGCGCGTACCGGCTCCATTGTGGCGATCAATCCTTACACCGGCGATATTCTCGCCATGGCGAATTATCCACGCTACGATCCCAACCTGCCTTCCAGCAGCGACCGGGATCCGGCGGCACGCAGCAACCTGGCCATATCCACTCCGTTCGAGCCCGGCAGCGTCTTCAAGGTAGTCACGCTTTCGGCCGCGCTGGAATCCACCAACTTGACTCCGGATTCCCTGTTCAATTGCGGCAACGGGGTCCTCAATCTGTACGGCCGCCTGATCCACGATACTCACCGCTATTCGATCTTGAGCATGGCCGACGTGTTGGCGAAATCGAGCAACATCGGAGCCATCCAAATCGCGCTAAAAACCGGCGAGAAATCGCTCTACAAGTACCAAAGGCTTTACGGCTTCGGGCAGAAAACCGGGATTGAATTGGCGGGCGAATCGTCCGGCAACCTGCGGGACGTGAAGCAGTGGATGCCGAGCTCGATCGGATCGCTGGCCATGGGCCACGAAGTCAGCGTCACATCTCTACAGTTGGCGGTGGCCGGAGCCGCGATCGCGAATGGCGG
>DASYSG010000050.1:0-54773 GCA_036003585.1 Bryobacteraceae bacterium
ATGGCGACGATGGCCTACCGCCGTCCCGCGACCAAAGCCGACGTGCAAACGTTAATGGAGTTTTTCGATAACGGCCGTCATGACGGCGGAAGTTTCGACGCCGGGATTCAGTTTGCGCTGGAACGCATGCTGGTGGACCCGGACTTCTTGCTGCGCATTCACTTGAACAAGACTGCGCGGACTCCAGTTGCGTCTAAACAAGGCGGCGCATTTCAAAATGCGGCGTATCAAGCGCCGCACGCGGCGCCCCCAGCTGCCAACGGCGCGTATAAACTCAGCGATCTGGAACTGGCGTCGCGGCTGTCGTTCTTCCTGTGGAGCAGCATTCCCGACGAACGTTTGCTAAGTCTCGCCGAGAAGGGCCAGCTTTCAAATCCCGCGACGCTCGAAAAGGAAGTGCGGCGGATGTTGGCCGATCCTCGCGCGACCGACGCCTTCGTGAACGATTTCGCAGCGCAGTGGTTGAATCTGCGTCGCGTCGAAGAAGTGGTTGTCGATCCGGACAAGTATCCCAACTATGATGAGAGCCTGCTACAAGCGTTCAAACAGGAAACCGAGATGTTCGTCGCCAGCAACTTCCGCGAAGATCGCCCGGTCTCGGATCTGCTGGATGCGAACTACACTTTCGTCAACGAAAGACTCGCGCGGCATTATGGAATTCCGAATGTCTACGGCAGCCGTTTCCGGCGCGTAAACCTTCCGGACCATACTCAGCGCGGCGGACTGCTGGCTGAGGGCGCGCTGCTCGCGACGACGTCTTATCCCGACCGCACGTCGCCGGTGCTGCGTGGCAAATGGCTGCTGAATAATATTTTCGGCACGCCGATCCCGCCGCCTCCTCCGGGAGTGAACGCGACACTGGAGACCAAGCCCGGCACCATCCCGCCGACCATGCGAGAAAGGCTCGCGCAGCATCGCACGCAATCGACGTGCAACAGTTGCCATTCGGTGATCGATCCGCTGGGATTCTCGCTCGAGAATTTCGACGTGATCGGCGGATGGCGCACCATCGACGAAGCCGGCAAGCCGGTGGATGCGAGCGGAACCACCGCCGGCGGAATGAAGATCGACGGGCTGTCGGGATTGCGCGCGGCGCTGCTCAAGGACCCGGAACAATTTCCGCGCACCGTGACGGAGAAGCTCATGGCCTATGCGCTGGGCCGGCGGCTCGAGTACTACGATCAGCCGTCGGTACGCAAAATTGTCCGCGACGCGGCCGCAAAGCAATACCGCTGGTCAGCGCTGATCGCGGGAATCGCCGAGAGTCCGGCGTTCCTGATGCGCACATCCCAACCGGCTCTACAAGCTAAGTAGTGACGTCTTTATTCGCGGCGCTTCTCTTATCGCAGTGGCTGCATTATCCGACCGCGGGGGTTCCTAAAACTCGCGACGGGAAGCCGAATCTCGCCGCGCCGGCGCCGCGCGCCTCCGATCGAAAACCGGATCTGTCGGGGATGTGGTTCAACCTGGGCCATGAAGGTGCATGCCCTCCCGACATCAAAGGTGAGAGCGGCGAATGCATTGAAAAGGGCCTGGGCATCGGCGATGCGAGCCTCGGGCTTCCTAAGCAGGCTGGAAACATCGCGGATGGTCTGGCCGAGGGCCTGCCGTATACGCCATGGGCCGCGGCTCTGATGAAGGAGCGTGCGGCGACGGCAGGCACGCAAGATCCCCATTCGAAGTGCCTGCCCAACACATTTCCGCGCGCGTATGCGCTGCCCCATATTCAGAAATTCGTGCAGACTCCGGGGCTGGTGTTGATTCTGGATGAATTCAACGCGGGCTATCGGCAAATCTTTACCGACGCGCGGCCGCTGCCTGAAGATCCGCAGCCATCCTGGAACGGCTATTCATCCGGCAAGTGGGATGGCGACACGTTGGTGGTCCAGACCACCGGATATCGCGACGACCTGTGGCTGGACATGCGCGGGGATCCGCTGACCAGCGCGGCAAAGGTGACCGAGCGGTTTCGCCGGCCGGATTTCGGACATCTGGAAATCGAAGTGACCGTAGACGATCCGAAAGCCTACACCAAGCCTTGGACGGTTACCTTTGAGCAAACCATCGTTCTCGATACAGAGTTAGTCGATGAAATCTGCGCGGAAAACGAAAAGAGCATGCAGCACATGCCAGGGAAATAGCCGTCACTCGTGCCGCAGCGCGACGGCCGGATCCACCCGCAGCGCGCGTCTTGCGGGAAGCCAAACGGACACCAGCGCCACTGTGCCTAACACCAACGGCACCGCAACGAAGACGATCGGATCGCGGGGTTTCACACTAAATAAGAGGCTTTCCATCAATCGCGACACGCCCCACGCCGCGCCCAAGCCGATGACTACGCCCGCCAGCGCCAGGCTCATGCCTTGACGCACCACCATGTTTCGTAACTGCGTTGCCTCTGCGCCTAACGCCAGTCGGATGCCGATCTCTTGCGTCCGCTGCTCCACGGTGTATGCCATCAATCCATAGATTCCGATGGCGGCCAGCAGCAGCGCGGCGCATCCGAACACCGTCATCACCAGCGCATTGAATTGCTGTTGGCCGGTCGAGAGCCGCACCACCTCGTCCATGGATTGAACGTTGAAAACCGGCATACCGGTCGACTGCCGCAGTTGCTCTTCGACTGCTTTCACCAGTCCGTCTGTGTTCCCTCGCGTCCGTACGACCCACGCCATGGGCGTCAGCCGGGCAATGTCGATGCTGATGCTATCGGGTAGCTGCGCCTGCGGAACATACATCCTGGGTCCCGGATCCTTATTCAAGGCGCTTTGGCGCACATCTGCGACGATGCCGATGATCTGACTCGGCTGATGATCCTGGGCGGCCTCCGACATTCCCGTGCCGATCATGATCCGATCGTTCAGCGGATCGGCGTTCTTCCAATACTCCTTGGCCATGCTCTCGTTGATTACTGCGACCGGGGGCGCTGCCGCGCCGTCGCGGTCGGTGAACACCCGGCCGCGCTTCAGGGGAATTTGGAACACATCGAAGTAGCCTGCCGAAACCGGCGTCCATCCGCTGGTTCCGGTGTTGGGCTTGTCCCCGGTGGGCCGGCCTATGACATCGAAAGTCGCGTCCAGGTTGATTTCAAGGGGCACACAGCAGGTGGCGCTCGCCGCGACCACTCCCGGCAACGAGCGAACGCGCTCCAGGCCGTCGCGGACTGCGGCAGCCACCGCGGTGGATTTCGTATATTTCGGCCCACTGAAAGACGTCTGCATGGTGATCACGTTCGCAGTCTGAAAGCCCCGGTCCACTCGGTACAACGCTACGAAAGTCCGAATTAGCAGCGCCGATCCGACCAGCAGCACCGTCGCCAGGCTGATCTCACTGATCACCAGTGCCGCTCTCGTCTTGTTCTGGCGTAGGCCAGTGCCCCATCGCCCTCCGCTGTCCTTGAGAACCGAATTCAGATCCACGCGTGAGGCTTTGAGCGCCGGGAGTAAACCGAACGCAATCCCCGTTAATAGCGACAAGGCCAGCGCAAATCCCGCCAGGTGCCAGTCCATGCTGATGTCGCTAACCGGAGGCAGGTCGTCGGCGTTGACCGAACCAAGCAAGGCGCGAATTCCGCTGTATCCCAGCGCCAGGCCGACTGCGCCACCCGAGATCGCCAGCAACACGCTTTCGGCCAGCAATTGCCGGATCACGCGCCCGCGCGTGGCGCCGACTGCTACCCGGATTCCGATCTCGTGGTTCCGGCCCGCGGCGCGCACCAGCAGTAGACTGGCGACATTGGTGCAGGCGATCAGCAGGACCAGACCGACGGCTCCCGCCAGCACCAGAAGCAAGCTTCGAATATCGGCCAGCACGACGTCCAGGACGGGCTTCGCGGTGAAGCTTGCCTTGGGCCTAAGCGCATTCGGGAATTTGGTCCGGTATTCGTTTACGGAGGCTCGCAGCCGCTCCTGAGCTTGTTGCAGCGTAACCCCGGGCTTCAACCGAGCGACAGCGAAGAACGTGTCGTCCTGATCGCGAGTGTTAGGATCGATTTGGAGCGGCACGTATACGTCCAACCGCGGGGCCTGGTTGCTGCCCATTTGGTTCACGAGATTCGCGCTATCGTCGGCGACACCGATAATCGTATAGGGGTCGCTGCTCAACAGGATGGTCTTGCCGAGGATCAGCGGGTCGCTCGCGAATCGCCGCTTCCACAGATTCGTGCTGATCACCGCGACGCGCGTGGCGTTCGGAAGGTCTTCTTCCGGAGTGAAACTCCGTCCTCGAATGACCGGTATTCCGAAGGCGCTGAAAGCGCTCTCAGAGACCTGCGCCGACTGCCACTGTTCGAGGATCTCGCCACCTGTGTAGTTCATTGCGCCCGTGCGCATCGCTGCAACGTCCTGAAGTACTCCTGTCTGCTCGCGCCAGTGCATGAATTTCGTCGGAGACGCCATCGGGCTGTCGCCTTCCTCCGTAGTGGTCATCAAGAGGACGAAGCGGTCCGGATCGGGAACCGGCAGCGGCGTCAATAGCACGGAGTTTACAACCGAGAAGATCGCGATATTCGCGCCGATGCCCAGAGCGATCGCGGCTACGGCCGTGATCGTGAAACCCGGGCTGCGCCGCAAATCGCGCGCGCTGTAGCGGACGTCTTTGAATAGTTGCTCGATCCAAATGAAGGAGCGCGTTTCGCGATGCAGCTCCTTAGTCTGCTCGACGCCGCCGTAGGCGCGGCGGGCGGCACGCCGGGCGTCTTCCGGAGACAAACCCTGGCGTTCGAACTCGTCCTGAAGCAGCGTGAGGTGCGCCTCAATTTCGCGATTCATCTCGCTGTCGGCGCTACTGTTCCGGAACAAGTTCGCGAATCTGGCGAAAAAGCGCCGCACGATTACGCTCCTTCAGACAGCAGTTTGTCCACAAGGCCCGACATCCTCCGCCAGCGCAACGTCTCCTCGGCCAGAGCCTTTTCGCCGGACTTGGTGATGGCGTAGAATTTCGCCTCCCGATTGCTCTCGGTCATGCCCCAGGTCCCTTTGATCCGGCCTTGCTGCTCCAGACGCACCAGGGCGGGGTAGAGGGTACCTTGATTGAGGTGCAGGAGATCCTCGGAGAACAGCTGGATCCTGGTCGCGATCGCGTAGGCGTGCTGCGGCCCCATGGTCTTGAGCGTCCGTAAGACGATCAGGTCGAGGGTGCCTTGCAGAACGGCCATCCGGTCTCCCGCTTCACTTGCCATCCTAGTGAACCTCGGGATCGAGTATGGAACAACTTCACTTGGCTGTCAAGTGGAGCAGCCGTCATGATCCCCCCAAGAAACGTTAACTGGGCTAAAATGAAAGGGCTAAGGAGAAGGACGACATGGCCTTCCTCACCAAGTCTCTGCCCCGTCGCACGGTTCTGAAAGGGATCGGCACCACTCTGGCGCTGCCGTTTCTCGATGCCATGCTTCCTCCGATGCGCGCCGCCACGACACCCGCGCACCGTTTTCAGGCCTTCTACACGCCCAACGGCATGGCCATGGAATATTGGACTCCCAAGGGCGAAGGCACGGCTCTCGAGCTGAATTCGATCATGGAGCCGCTGGCCGCCTACAGGGACCAGATGCTGGTCTTCTCCGGCATCAAGGCGAGCTGGAACTATATCCATGCGGGCGCGTCCGGATCGTTTCTTACCGGCACGCCGCGCGGCGGACGCAACGAAATCGAAATTATCGCCGACGTGTCTATCGACCAGATGCTTGGCCAGCATTTCGCCAAAGAAACCCAACTGGCGACGCTTGAGATTTGCATGGACACTCCGGCCAATGCCGGCGCATGCACCGGCAACCTGAGCTGCGCCTATCTCGATACGCTGTGCTGGAAGAGCCCCACTCAGCCGCTGCCGATGGACTGGAATCCGCGCACCGTCTTCGAGAAGCTGTTCGGCGACACCGGCAGCACGGATCGTGTCGCACGCGCGAAGCGGCTGGAGCAGCACAAGAGCATCCTGGACTCGGTCAACGGCAAGCTCGCGAGCCTCAAGCAGGAGCTCGGCCCGCAGGACCAGGTCAAAGTGAATGAATACACCGACGCGGTTCGCGACGTCGAACGCCGCATCCAGATGGCCGAAAAGCAGAGCAATATCGAATTACCCGCGTTCGATCAGCCCCTGGGCGCGCCGCCGGTGTTCGAAGATCACCTGGCGCTGATGATGGACCTGAAGGTCCTCGCGTTCCAGTCCGATCTCACGCGCGTCATTTCGTTCATGATCAGCAAGGAGCAGAGCCCGCGGCCCTATCCGCAGATCGGCGTGCCGGAAGCGCACCATCCCCTTTCGCACCACAACAACATTCCAGAGTTGATCGAGAAGATGTCAAAGATCAACACCTATCACGCCAAGCTGTTCTCGCAGTATCTGGCCAAGCTAAAGGCGACGCCGGATGGTGACGGCTCACTGCTCGACCACATCACGATTCTCTACGGCGCGGGCCTTTCGAACAGCAACGGGCATTCGGGCGACAACCTGCCCCAGATGCTGGTCGGCGGCAGTTCCGGAAAAATCAAGGGCGGGCGGCATTTGAAGTTCGCCAACAAGCCTTCGCAGGCGAACCTGCTGCTGACCATCATGGACAAGATGGATTATCCGGTGGACAAGGTCGGCGGCAGCAACGGTAAGCTTCCGATCGATACGCTGCCCGAAGTTTAGTCATGACTTCAACCATGCGCCTGTCCCCGCTGCTGCTCGCGGTATCGCTGCTGGGCGCTGAGATTGGCCAGTTGCCCCTTGTGGACGCCGCGAAGCGCGACGATAAATCCGCCATCCGCGCCTTGATCCAGAAAAAGACCGATCCAAACGCGGCGGACGCCGACGGAACCACGGCTCTGCATTGGGCCGCCTACCGCGACGATCTCGAGAGCGTTGATTTACTGTTGAAAGCGGGCGCGAAGGCGAACGCGTCCAATGACCTCGGCGCGACGCCTCTGTGGAATGCCAGCCAAAACGGCAGCATAGCGATAGTGAAGCGACTCTTGGACGCCGGTGCGAATCCCAACCTGGCGCTGCTTTCGGGCGAAACGCCGGTGATGGTAGCTTCGCGATCAGGATATCCCCAAGTTGTGGAAGCGTTGCTCGCCAAGGGCGCAAATCCGAATGCCCATGGCACGCGAGGACAGACCGCGCTGATGTGGGCCGTTTCGCAGCAGCATCCCGAGGTGGTCAAGGTGCTGATCGCCCACGGGGTGGATCTCAAGGCTCGCTCGGATGTGTATAACGAAGTGATGGCGGTGCCGCCGCATGGGTATCTCCCTTACAATTTGACGATCCCGCATGGAGGCGAAACCGCGCTGATGTTCGCGGCGCGTGTGGGCGATCTCGAATCGGCGAAGCTTCTGGTGGCCGCCGGAGCGAACGTGAATGACGCGGATGCGTGGGGCGTCAGCGCCACGACGCTGGCCGCGCACTCAGGCTTTACGGATCTGGTTCTGTTCCTGCTCGATAAGGGCTCCGATCCGAACGCCGCTCCCAACGGATTCACGGCGTTGCACGAAGCCATAGAGCGCCGGGATGAGAAGATGGTCGCGGCGCTGCTCGATCATCATGCGGATCCCAACGCTCCGCTCAAAACGTTTACGCCGACCCGCCGGTCCTCGGACGATTTCCATTTCGATCCGCAGTTGGTAGGCGCGACGCCGTACTGGATGGCCGCCCGTTTCGCCGAACCCAATGTGATGCGTCTTCTGGTGCAGCACGGAGCCGATCCGAAATTTGTGCATCACGCCGATTGGGTCGGCGAGCAAGGCTTTGGCGGCGTGCAGCGCAAGGAAACCGTGAACGCCGCGATGGCTGCGGTGGGGATGCTGCGTGTGGTTCCCTGGGTGGAAGTGGAGAAGTTCGATCGCGAAGCTTTGACGCTTGAAGCAGTCAAGATCGCCGTGGAGCAAGGCGTGGACATCAATCTGGCGAATACCGACGGGCGCACTGCGCTCGACGCCGCGAAAGCACTGCGCTACCAGTCGGTTGTCGATTTTCTCACCGAGAAGGGCGCGAGACCGGGCGCCCCGGGCGCCAAGCCTAACGATAGCCGCAGCCGGGATAGTGGACGCCGCGGTCAGACTCAAGCTCCGGCGCCGCCACCAGATCCGAATCGCTAAAAGTTTGCACTAAACGCGCCTGCGCCGTCTGTTCGTCTTGACAGTGCATTCGTTTTGTATAACACTACTCAATAATCTCCTCCCCCGGAGCCTCTGCGGTGGAGTTCCCTGTAACTCTTCATAGCGGAAGCTCTGTCTTTTTTCCTCCCCCGGTTGTCCGAAATGAATCCTGATTGGGTTGCATTGGTGGTTCGTCCTCGCGCCGAACGTCGCGTCCAGAAAGGGCTTGCGAATATCGGCTTGGAGACCTTCGTGGCGTGGCATGGCGTGCGACGCAGGTGGGCGGACCGCATCAAAATTCTGGAGCAGAACCTGATTCCCGGTTATGTGTTCTGCCAGTCGACATTCGCGGAACGCATGGCGGTCATGCATCAAGCTGGCGTCGAACGAGTGGTGAGTTTTAATCGCACTCCCGCGCTGATTCCCGACGCGGAAATCGCATCCTTGAAGCGCGCGGTGCAATCCGAATTGCCGCTGGGCCCGTGGCCCTATCTCAAAGCCGGCCAGCGGGTGCGCATCGAAAAGGGTGCGCTTGCGGGGATAGAAGGAACATTGGCTCGCGAATCAGCGGGATGGAGAGTTGTCGTCAGCGTGTCCGCGCTGCAAAGGTCTATTGCGGTGGAAGTGGATCGCGACATGATCGCGCCGGAGATTTTAGCCTAACGTGGCCGTCACCAAACCCCGAAACAAAGTTCTGATCTTTCGTCTGACGCAGGACGAATACCAGGCGCTGCAAACAGCATCCAGCGGCGCGCGCAGCCTTTCGGACTTTGCGCGGACGAAATTGCTGCGATCGCTGGGGGAGCCGGCGCTCGACCAGCAGCTTCTGGAATTGAAGTCCACCGTCTTGCGGATCGCCGAGCTGCTCGAGAAGGAATCATGAGAAGTCTGTTGTTCCTCGCCATTTCCGCGATTGCATTGGTGCCTGTTTATTCACAAGTGCGGCCTTCGCTGATGGAGGAAGTGGGGAACGCCAACCTTCCCGTGCTGAAACTTCAAGCCGGCGATCTGGTGGCAGTTTCGGTTTACGATGCGCCCGAACTGACGCGCACGGTTCGCGTGGATCCCGATGGCACGATTCGGTTGCCGCTGCTCGCGGAAGGCGTGAAGGCCGCCGGACTCATGCCTGTAGAACTGGAAAGTGAACTGGTCAAGGCGCTCAAATCCGGCGAGATCCTGGTGGATCCGGTGGTGAAAATCACCGTGGTCGAATACCACAGCCGGCCGATTTCGGTGATGGGCGCGGTGCGCAAGCCGGTCACGTTTCAATCCGACGGCTCGATCACGCTTTTGGACGCGTTATCGCGGGCGGAAGGATTCACCGACGACGCCGGCCCGGAGATCCTGGTGACGCAGAACGATGCCGTGCAACACATCGCCGTGAAGCGGCTCATGGACGGTGCGGATCCGGCGCTGAATTTGCGGCTCTTAGGCAACGAAGAGATTCGCGTGCCGGTCGCCGACAAGATCTTCGTTCTGGGCAACATTCGCAAACCGGGCGCATTTCCAATCCGCGATCCCGCCGACAAGACCGTGCTCAAGATGGTCGCGCTCAGCGAAGGTCTGATGCCGTTTTCGCAGAAGATCGCCTATATCGTACGGCGGCGGGAAGGCGAGACGGCGCAGGAAATCCCCATCGAGCTGGCGAAGATCATGGACCGCAAGAGTCCGGATGTGCCGCTCGAAGTCGGAGACATTTTGTACGTACCCGACAACAAGGCGCGGCGGAGCACGATGAGCGTTCTCGACCGGCTCGCGGGATTCGGATCGGCCACGGCGTCGGGACTGGTGATCTGGCATTAAGCGATGAAACAACTGGAATCCAATTTACCGGCGGTACAGCCCACGCCTTTGATTGTGGATGCGGAGTACGAATCCGCGCCGGCGCACGTTCCGCTGGCGCATTATCTGTGGATCCTGCGGCGCCAGGGCTGGAAGATGCTGGGATTTATCGCGCTGGTGGTGCTATGCACGGTGGTCATCTCGCTGCGCCTCACGCCGATCTACGAATCGACGGCGACCATCGATATCGACCGGCGGATGCCCACGGGCGTGCTCGGCGAAGAATCGACGCAGTCGGTCAACAACGACGCGGATCAGTTTCTGGCGACGCAGGTGAAGCTGATTCAGTCGGATTCCGTGCTGCGGCCGGTGGTGGACAAATTCAAGCTGCGCGAAGTGGAACCGGACGCTCTCGAAGAGGCCATCGATAACTCCGATACCAGCCGCGAAGCGCCGGTGGAGCTGAAACCGCTGAAGGTTACGCGTCCTCCCAATACCTACATCCTGCAGATCAGCTATCGCTCGCAGCACCGCCAACTGGCGGCCGACGTCGCCAACGCGATCGCGCAGAGTTATCTGGCGCATTCCTATGAGATCCGTTACAAGGCCACGGCGAGCCTGAGCGATTTCATGGAGCGGCAACTGGAAGAGCTGAAAGCCAAGATGGAAAAATCCAGCGCGGCTCTGGCGCAGTTTGAGCGCGAGCTGAACCTGATTAATCCGGAAGAAAAGACCAGCATCCTGACGGCCCGGCTGCTGGAGCTGAACAGCGAATACACCAAGGCGCAGGCGGATCGCGTACGCAAGGAGGCGGCTTTCAATTCGGTGGGGAGCGGATCGCTGGCGGCGGCGGAAGCGTCGAATCAGGGTGAATCGCTCAAGAAACTGACAGAGGATCTGGGCGAAGCGCGGCAGAAGTTCGCCGAAGGCAAGACGACCTACGGGGCGAATCATCCGGAATACAAAAAGCTCCAGACGCGAGTGACGGAACTGGAAGCGCAGCTCGATGCGGCGCGAAAAAACGTCGGGCGGCGGTCGGAGGTGGAATATTACGAGGCGGTGGATCGCGAATCGCAACTGGAAAACGCGGTGAAGGATGCCAAGGCCGAATACGACGGCCTGAATGCGCGGTCCTTCGAATATCAGACGCTCAAGGGCGGGGCTGAGAGCGACAAGAAGCTATACGAAGAATTGGTGCGACGAATCCGCGAGGCGGGGATCAACGCGAGCTTCCAGAACAGCTCGATTCGCGTGGCGGATCTGGCGCGTCCGGGGCTGCGGCCGGTGTTTCCGAAGATGTGGCTGAACGTGCTGCTGGCGACCCTGTTCGCGATGTTCTTCAGCGTGGGGGCGGCGGTGCTGGGCGACGTGCTGGACAACACGGTGCGCGATCCCGACCAGGTATCGCGGCTGATGAACGCGGACGTAATCGGGTCGCTGCCGGCGGTGAAGAACTGGCGGCGGCACCTGAGTCCGATCCAGGGCGTCCACGCGACCAATGGTGTGCACGCGAACGGAAACGGAAATGGCCACGGGCTCGTTGTTTCAAATGGCGCACTGGCGCGGGCGAGCGAGGGCGATCAGGCGCTGAGCAATTACGAGGAGGCGATCCGCACGCTGCGCAACTCGATTCTGCTGACGGATTTCGACCGGCGGTTGCGGAGCGTGCTGCTGACCAGCGCATCGCCCTCGGAAGGCAAGTCGACGGTGGCGGCGCACCTGGCGGCGACGCACGCGAGCCAGCATAAGCGGACGCTGCTGATCGACGGCGACCTGCGGAGGCCGAGCGTGCACCGGCTGTACCAGGTGCCGAACAGCGTGGGGTTATCGAACGTGCTGTTGGAGCAGATCTCGTGGCGCGACGCGGTGATTCGCATCGACGATCCCAAGGGTCTGGATGTGCTGCCGGCGGGGCCCTCGACGCGGCGGGCGTCGGACCTGATCGGCATGGGGCTGGCGGAGCTGGTGGAGGAGGCCACGCGGGAGTACGACCTGGTGGTGCTGGACGCGCCTCCGCTGCTGGGGTTCGCGGAGCCGCTGCAGATGGCGACGGCGGTGGACGGAGTGATCGTGGTGGCGCGGGCGGGGGACACGAGCCGGAAGGCGCTGAGCTCGGTGATCACGACGCTGACGCGGCTGCGGGCGAATTTAGTGGGGGTGGTGTTGAATGAGGTCCACAAGGAAGTGAGCGCCGGGTATTACTACTACTATGGCCACTACAGCAAGTATTACCAAGCGAAAAGCCAGCAAGTCTGATGCTGCGGCTCAAGCGGGTTCTTTTGTGAAGCCATTGAGCCGCGTAAGAAAGCAGTGGACCACGCTCGGGGAGACCGACCCATTTCACGCAATTCTCTCGCGGCCCGGAACGTGGGATCAAGCCGCGTTTTTTGAAACCGGCGTTGTCGAAATCGAAGAAGTCCTTCAAACCGCTAAGCGCCTTTCGCCGATTCACTTCGCGATAGCGATGGACTTCGGTTGCGGAGTGGGTCGCCTGAGTCAGGCTCTTGCATTGCATTTTGACCGGGTCGTAGGAATTGATGTCGCGGCTTCCATGATTCGGACTGCCGCCCAGTTCAACGGGTTCCAAGGCCGATGCGAATACGTGCACAATGTCCGCGCCGACCTGGCGACGTTTGGGAGTGAGTCCGTGGATTTCATCTACTCCAACATCACATTGCAACACATGGTTCCAACCTTAGCGGCAAACTATATTCGTGAGTTTTTCCGAATCGCTCGCTACGGTGCTTCCGTGATCTTTCAGGTACCTAGCCATCCACGTTCCGCCGCTTGGAATTGGGTCAAGAATGTAACACCCATCGCACTATCGAACCTGCTGTGGCGCGTCCGAACCGGAAACGCCGAAGCCATGGAATCGTATTTTATGCCGGAGAACGAAGTGAGGGATCTTGTGGAACAATCTGGTGGGTCCGTCAAGCTTGTAAGATCCGACGAGTGCGGGCCTCCCGGATGGCAGAGCCGGAAATATTTCTGTACGCGGAATACCGCCTCATAAGGCATGAACTTCCTGATTTCCGGCCAGATTGAAGTTCTTGGCGCAACCATCATCATGACCCTGGCTCTGGTCGCCGCGCTAGTGGCCTCCAAGCGAAGGACCGGCATGGTTCTAACGCCAGTCACGGTCTTTTTTCTGTTCGCCTGCGCCCATGTGGTGTTTGGGCGGTATGCGGCTGCAGTCCTTACAGATCAGTACAGTTTCGTCAGCCGCGCCGCGCTGGGGCCATTTCTTGATCAGTCCTTCTTGGTCATTTCGACCGGGCTGACTTGTTGCCTTCTAGGCTTTACGGTGTTCCCGTGCGCGTCGTCGGGAGGCATCGCCGCCAAGCTTGCGCGAATTTCATGCAAGGGGGCCATGGATCAGATTTGTGCGCGATCGCGTGTCCTAATTCTTATCTCGATACCTTTGATTGTCGTCGGCCTTCAGCTGCTCGGCGGAATTCCACTGCTGAGTGATAATCCACGCCACGACAGATACCTGCTGAATTTCACTCCGGAACACCGCCTCGACACATTTCTGGTAAATCGGGGGCGCGAGTTGATCGTGCTCCCTGCCGCGGCTTTAGCATTGGGCTGGTACTTTCGCAAACGCCGCGTTATGGATGTGCTCTTTGTTCTTCTCGCTGCCGCGGGTTGCATGCTCACCGCAACGCGCGCTCCCCTTCTCATTTGCACCTCAATTGTTATGACTGTCCTGGTTTGGAAGGGCCACTTCAAGGCAGTTGCTTTAGCCGTGGCCGTGGTGTTCGCGGTGCTGATTGCTTCAGAAGTCGCGTTAGGAGGCGATTCGAATACAAACGCGGGTGAATGGACAACCCTCCAAGGAATCGGCGCCGATCTGGCTGAAGTTCGCGACCTGGGGTGGGTCCTGCTGAAGCAGGATGAACCTTACTGGGGCCTGACGTTCATCGCTGGCTTGGTTCCAATTCCTTCGTTCGCTTCGGATTTCACCCAGACGTATCACCTTCGAACTGTGACGCTCAATGCAATCGGATTTCCATTGACCGCGGCTCATGGAGGCCTGAGAATTACCTACAGCGGTGAATGGTATCTGAATTTCGGATGGCCTGGCGTGGTAGCCGGTGGATTGTTATACGGCTGGATGTGCTCGTGGTTCAGCGGCCTTTTTTACCGCTTGCGGACCGCTTCCAGTGTGTATCCTGTCGGCGCATGCGTCATTGCGTGCGCGTGGGCCACGGTCTCTTTCATGGTTTACATGTCTGGCAGTGCCTCTGGCGGAACTCTAAAGACCTACGGGGCTGTACTCTTTGTTTTTTTGTTTAGACTTCGGCGGAGGAGTCCCGCAGCCGTCCGCCAGCCCAGGGTATTGGAGCCGCGCCAATTGGTCAGCGCAGGCCACTCAATCAGATGAACGAATACTACGTCAATGCGCGGTTCGTCACTCGACCGTTCACCGGAGTGCAGCGTTATAGCTATGAGCTAAGTCTTCGTCTGCGGAACGGAACATTCATCGCGCCCCGACCGGCCCTCAAGGAGTATGGAGGCCTGCATGATCGCGTAGTAGTCGCTGGAGGACGGTTGAATGGACATCCTTGGGAGCAGATCGCATTGCCGTGGGCGGTTCCGCAGGGCATGCCTTTATTTTCACCTGCTGGATGCGGGCCGATAGCTCATCCCAATCAGGTCCTGACGATTCATGATTTGGGGCCGCTGGACACACCCCAATCCTATAGCCGTGGGTTCGCTCTCTGGTATTCGCAATTGGTGCCGGCACTCGCGAGAAGAACCAGAAAGATCGTGACGGTTTCTGAGTATTGTCGAGGGCGCATTGTGGAATTGTTAAAGGTGCCCGAAAACAAAGTCATTGTGGCGGGCGAAGCGGCCGGTCCTTTCTTTTCCCGGCGCTCGGAAGCCGAAGTCGTACGAACCAAGGAACAGTTCGGGATCCGCGGATCTTACTTTCTGGCGCTCGGCGCGATCTCACCGCGAAAAAACCTAAGCCGGTTGCTGAGGGCATGGAGTCAGGTAACGAGCGACATCGAGGGAGCGGGCTTAGTCATCGTAGGGCAAGAGCGACTCCGTTTCTCAGCCGCCTCAATGATGGACACGCTTCCGGAAGGTGTGGCGCATTTGACCGCCGTCAACGATGAGGCGCTCGCTTGTCTTTACAGCGGTGCCCGAGGGTTGTTGTACCCGTCCCTTTACGAAGGATTCGGTCTACCGATCCTTGAAGCAATGGCCAGTGGATGCCCAGTGCTCACTTCAAACTGTACTGCTATGCCTGAAGTGGCCGGTAACGCAGCCATACTCGTGGATCCGTTAAGCGTGGAATCCATTGCAGAAGGAATTCGCATTCTTGCAAGCGAACGCAGCGCTCGCAAGCTTAGTCAAAAGGGACTTGAGCGCAGCAAAGGATTTTCTTGGGAACGGACGGCCCAGATTGTCGAGAACGCCATCTTAAACTGAACGGCTGATGAAGGTTCTTGAGTTAGTAGAATCCGCGAGCGCGGGAGTCGGCCGGCACGTGGTCGATTTGACGGCTGGCCTGATCGCTCGCGGTCATGAGGTCCATCTCCTTTATTCCGATGTACGTGCGGACCGAACCTTTGCAGAGGACTTGCGAAGGCTGGAGAAGCACGCGGGCTTTCAGGCGGTTCAGGTATCTATGCATCGGTGGCCGAGCGGAAGCGACGTTCACGCGATTCGCGTTCTACGACAGTACGTCGGACGCCGCGGTCCGTTCGATCTGATTCATTGTCACAGCACCAAAGCTGGCCTGATCGGTCGCCTAGGACTACTGGGACACAACGTCAAGCGTTTGTATACGCCGCACATGTTCGTCACGATGCAGCCTGAACGTGCCGCCTTAACCAAGTGGGCCGTGGCGAGGCTTGAAGAGGGTTTGTCATTACTGTGCGACCGCCTGATCGTGGTTTCCACCGAGGAACATTCTCATGCATTGGAGCTCGGAATTCCGGCTGCGAGGCTCTCTCTGATACCAAACGGAGTCTCGCTAGACCAGCCGCGCCTCTCTGCGTCCGAACGCGATGCAATTCGGTCGAAGTGGGGACTTCGCAACGCTGAAGTATGTATTGGATTCGTCGGCCGCCTCGCGAATCAGAAATCTCCCCAGACGCTGCTGCAGGCGTTCGCCACCCTTCTCCAGCGCACAGGAGTTCCCGTGAGGCTCATCATGATCGGCGAAGGATCGCTGGAAAGTTCTTCGCGCCAACTGGCGGCCGGGCTCAAAGTAGCGGAGCGCATTACCTGGTTGGGCGCGTGTGATGCCCGTCCGCTGATGGAGGCGTTTGACATGCTCGCCCTGACGAGCGTTTCCGAGGGGCATCCCCTAGTAGTCCTGGAAGCGATGGCCCGAGGCCTTCCCATCGTCGCCACCCGCGTCGGAGGGATTTCCGAGACCGTGCAGCACGGCGTGAATGGCTTCATCGCTCCCGTAAGAGGAGTGCAGGAAATCGCAACCGCGCTAGAGATTCTGGTCGACAATCCCGAGTTACGCCGACAGATGGGGCAGGCCTCGCTGGCGATATCGCGTAATTTCTCAGTGGACCGGATGGTGGATCACACCGTCGCCTTGTATGAACAGGTGATCCCGGGCCGCAAGGCCACCGCCATGTCCCAAGACTTGAAAATGGCTGCAACGCGCTAACGTGTCGACTCTCCACCCGCAATCACTCGCTGTACGGCCAGCGCGGAAGGTCGAGTTGCGCGCGGAAGCCAGTATCGCCCGTCCCCGCGCATGCATCGCGATTCTTCTGCTGGCGGACTTCGTCGCCTTGTGCCTGGGGGCCGCCCTAAGCGTCCTGATCTGGCGGCAAATCGGCCTCAACTTCATCACCGGGTTCTATGTGAAATTGTGGCCGGTGCTGCTGCTCTTTCCGCTAGCCTACGCGGCGTCGGGCCTGTACCCGGGATTCGGGCGGAATCCCGCCGACGAACTGCGAAAGCTGAGCGCGGCCACAAGCGTGGTCTACGGGGCGCTGGCCGTGACCATCTTCCTGTTGAAAGACGCAGCTACCTATTCGCGCGGAACGTTCCTGCTCGCCTGGGGCGATACCTTGATCCTGGTGCCCCTGCTGCGCAGCGTGGTGCGGTCGGTTTGCGCGCGGAAGCCGTGGTGGGGCAAGCCCGTGGTGATCGTCGGTGCGCGGAACGTGACCGGGGAACTCGCAGCCGTGCTCGATAGTCAACCCTCGCTGGGATTCAAGCCAGTCGCCGTCGTTGAAGAACCGCGTTTGGCGGAATTGGTTGCACGCGACCGTGGCATCCGGCACGTGATTCTGGCGATGGCGGAGATCCCGCGGGAAACGCTTCGGATCTTCTTTGAGGAGTGCAGCGACTCATTTTCCGACGTCATCGTTATCCCGGACCTGGCGGGCTTTTCGAGCCTGTGGGCGGAGCCAAGAGATTTGCGCGGCACGCTGGGACTGGAGATTCAACAGAAGCTGCTGATCCCTCGGTCGCGTGTTCTAAAACGCGCCATCGACCTCTTGCTGGTGGCGGTCTCTAGTATCGTGGCCTTGCCGTTCATCGTGGTGATCGCTGTCTTGATCAGAATCACGTCCCCGGGTCCAGCCTTCTTCGGACAGCGGCGCTACGGTCGCAAGGGCGAACCGTTCATGGCATGGAAGTTCCGATCCATGGCTGCGGATGCGAGCCACGTATTGGAACAATGCCTGACTGCCAACCCGGCCTTGCGCGAGGAATGGCGCCGGAGCCACAAGCTCAGGAACGACCCTCGCGTGACGCGCCTCGGACACTTTTTGCGGCGGACCAGCCTGGACGAACTGCCCCAACTCTGGAATATTCTGCGGGGGCAGATGAGCTTTGTGGGTCCGCGGCCGATTGTCGCTGAAGAAATCCCCCGTTACGGCGACGGCTATTTCTTTTATAAGAAGGTAACACCAGGACTTACCGGCTTATGGCAGGTTTCGGGGCGCACCAATACCTCTTACGAGCAGCGCGTCAGTTTCGACCTTTATTATGTTCGTAATTGGTCGGTCTGGCTGGATCTGCATGTCCTGGCGAGGACGGTCAGGGTCGTCCTACTCGGGGACGGCGCCTGCTAGCCTCCCGGCCCCTCTCCGGCGCAGTCCTGCGCCAACTCCTCTTGCGCTTTGACCGTATATCGCCAAATTGGCGATGAAACGTCGGTCGCGGTGGAGGAGTCTTACCGTAAATACCCTTGAAGGGGTAGGTGAGGTGTAATGGCTTCGATCCAGGCAAGAGATTCCCGCAGGCAGGGCTACGGCCAATCGGCATTGACCGAACGACGATCCAGGGTTCGTTTTCCGTTTGAACTGCGGGTGCGATTCCGGAGTCTGGATCCGGGACATCCCCTTTCGGGAACTGGCCGGCTCATTAACATGAGCAGCGGCGGCCTGTTGGTCGCAAGCCGGCACGAGATGATCATCGGAACGCTGCTCGAAGTGAACATCGACTGGCCCACCCGTTTGGACGACCGGATTCCGCTGCGCTTGATCGCTGCAGGAAAGGTAACCCGTTGCGATCCGTTCCGTTTCGCCGTCATTCTGGAGCGCTATCACTTCCAGCTTGCCGGAGGCGCAACCGGGAAACTAGGACAGCACCCGAGAGCAGCGGTCTGCTAGCATTCCTCTGGCTCGCCCGGCGCTGGACTGCTGTGCAGGTTGACGCCCGGCTTCACCGGGACTCCCTGCCGGGCGTGCGGGCCGTCCTGGTCCGTCCAAGTAACCAAATAGCAGTTGGGGCACAACTCGAGTTCCTGAACCGGGAGCTCCTCAATTTCGACCTCGATCGGCTCCATTTCCACGCCGCATTTCGGACAACGGCTGTCCTGGTCTACGCGGTTAGCGGGTTTGCGCGCGGGATCGCAATTGTTCTGCGGCATGGAACCAATCTTCCTCCGGCGATCCGTCTGGGCAGCCCCTGGCTTGCCAAAGCTCATGAGCGAGGGCTGCGATTTCATTATGTCCGAACGTAGCGACGCCATGCCCGGCGGCTGCGGCCTGAGGGTGCCGATAGGCTTCGTGCAACGTCTCAGATGCCTGGCGTGAAAGTTCGGATCCGGTAAGGTGATCCTGTTTTCCGTGCTGTTCGCCAACGCTGTGCGCATGCGGGGCCGTGTCGTGCAGTTCGTCGGCCCGGCGGCGGTTATCCGGTGGGAATACCTTCTCGTGACGAGTTGACATAGCTACACGAGCTTAAGCACGAACCGGACCATTCCCAAAGTCGAAGCAATGGCAGGGAACTTGCTCCGACGTAGCCATGAAAAAGTCACAGGACGAACCACTCCGAACGTATGCCACTTCACCGCCCTCTAGAAAGCAGGGGCTAGGTCCGGGTTCCGCGGGACAATCCGGAGACACGCAGGGATTGTCGGATGAAGCGGAGGCAGACTCGGAAAGCGTCCTGGAACTGATCGAGGAGGGGCAATCGTTCGAGGCCGAGGCGATCAGCGGCGTGGAAGACGCTCCCGACGCCGATGCCGGCGAGGTTCGGACGAAACAGGTTCCCGAGGATGATGTGCCGTCCGAATATCTCGGTAAGGACGACTGACCCGCAAATCGTGCTACTGGCAGTCTGAAGAACTTACCGAACCAGCCGGTGTGCCGACTGAAAACGACACCGGTATAATGCCCAGGTGAGCGATCCACCGCCGTCGCAACAGATGCAGTGTATGGAAGTCTGGGGCGGAAGCCAGCTGACATCCGCGGGTGTCGAATTCGGGGGACTGGACGCCTGGGTCTACAGCAAGCCTTACGGACAGGCGAAGGCCGGCGGAGACGTGTACTACGCTTCGAGTTGCGCCACAGGACGAATCAGCCGACTGTTGCTGGCGGATGTCTCGGGACATGGAAACGCCGTCGCTGCCACGGCGGCCGATTTGCGAACGCTCATGCGGCGGTTCGTGAATCGTCTGGACCAGACCGAATTCGTACGGCTGCTGAATCGGCAATTCCTGGAGTTGTCGGAGGGTGGGACGTTCGCGACAGCGATCGTCTCGACGTTCTTCGAGCCCAGCCGCCGCTTAACGGTCTGCAATGCGGGTCATCCGCGGCCTTTGATGTACCATGCGGCGCAGAAACGCTGGGACTTCCTGGGGCACCATTCCCTGGAAGCGGGCGTCAAGTCCACGCCGAGCAACATACCGCTGGGGCTCATCGACGTTTCGGAGTATGAGCAGTTCGACGTGGAATTGGAGCCCGGCGATTGCGTGGTCAGCTACACCGATGCGTTGATCGAGTCGCGCGATGCCGATGGCAAGGATCTGGGCGAAGCCGGCGTCCTACGGATCGTACGGCATCTGGGAGACGTACCGCCCGATAAGTTGACCGCCACGCTGCTCAAGGAGATCGCGGACCGGCATCCCGATAATCTCTCGGACGATGACGTGACGGTGCTGGTGGTGCGGGCCAATGGACGGCCGCCGGGGCACTCGATGCGCGAGAAGTTCGGGGCGGCAATCCGGCTCGTACTTTCGGTGATTGCGGCGATCAATCCGAAGGCCGAGCGCCCGCCATTGCCGGACGCGAATCTGGCCAATATCGGGGGCGCTTTCATCCCGGCGCTGGGGAAGCGATGGCGCGCGAAGAGATCCTTGGTGGAACGCTCGCCGGAGGTATGATGAAGTCATGCCGTGGCCGGAGCGCATTGTGGTTGATCCCCAACTTCTGGCCGGGAAGCCTGTGATCCGCGGAACCCGACTGGCAGTCGAATTCATTCTGGAATTGCTGGCCGCGGGTCAGTCCGAGAACGAGATTTTAGCGAACTATCCGGGGCTGGTCCGGGAGGACATCCTCGCCTGCCTGTCCTATGCGAGTTATCTGGCGCACGAGTATAAAGCCTATCCGATTCCAGCGTGATGAAGCTTCTCGCGGATGAGAACTTCCCTCGTCCGATTGTGGAGGTTCTCCGTCGCAGAGGTCACGACATCCTTTGGGCGCGGATGGAATGTTCGGGCCTGACGGATCGAGCCTTGCTGGAGCGAGCCGAAGCGGATGGCCGCTTAATCCTCACGCTTGACAAAGATTTCTGGCAGCTGGCGCTTCAGCGGCCGGTTCCTCTCAGACGATGCGGAGTCATCCTGTTTCGGGTATCGCCCGCAATTCCCGGGAACCTAGAACCGCTGGTCGATTCCGCGCTGGAGGGTGGCCACCCTTGGGTCGGGCATGTCAGCGTAGTCACCAGGAATGGCATTGAGATGTTTCCAACAGGCACCCGAATTGGATGAGCGTTAGTCGAACAGCGGCAATTTCGTCATTTCCTCGGGAGGAACCGGCTCCAGCGGCAGGCCGGCCTTCTTCCAGGCTCGCAAGCCGCCTTTTATGACCGCGACGCGCACGCCTTTTCCCTGAAGACGCTGCGCGACGCGAGTGCTGGTGGCGTCGCCGAGGCAGGTGCAGTACAAATAGATCGGTTTGTCCGTAGCGATATCATTCTCAAGACGGTGGAGGGCATTCGGCTCGAGCCTCTTGGATCCCTGGACTCGGGCCGCCTTGAGGTCATAATAGCCGTGGCTGCGGACGTCGTAGATCACCGCGCCATCGGACGCAAACGCACGGGCCGCATCCGCGGGGCTTACAAACCGTACTGATTCCAGCTTGCGCGATTTGAGCCAGGTCCAAGCCTTGAATCCCAGGTAGCCGAGTAGGGCTACGATCAAAAGCCAACTGAATGCGCGGCTCAAAACCTCATAGTTCTTCGTGACGGTGCCGAGCGCATCGCTGAAGAGAAACCCCACTGAAAGATAGGCTGTGATGTAAAGGAGAGCGCCCGCGGAATCGAGAGCCAGGAACTGTGCGAATCGCATATTCATGCTGCCGGCCAGAGGCGGGGCCATGGTATTCACCCCCGGCACGAACTTCGCGAACAGCAGCAAGGTACGGCCGCGCCGGTAAAACGAATCCGCTGAGCGCAAGATGCAAGACTCCGGATTGAGTGAAAGCCGGCACAGCAAGCCCAGCAGCCACCATCCGGTATGGCGTCCCATGAGGAACATCAGGGTGTCTCCGATAATCAAGGTGAGCAGGGCGCCTCCGGCTGCAAGAGGGAGTTGCAGCGATCCACGTGCGCCGGCGCCCCCCGCGATAATAAGCGCGAGTGCGGCCGGTATCGGCAGACCGATCGATTCCAGGAATACCATCGCGAACAGGATGGCGTAGCCGTGCTCGGAAAGTCCGGAGAGCAGGGATTCCAGACGATTAGTCCTCTTTTTTATCGGGCTCGGACATGAATCGGTAGCCGACCCCGCGAACGGTGCGTACATGGCGGGGTTTTGCGGGATCGTCTTCGATGTAACGCCGCAGCCTGACGATGAAGTTATCGATGGCTCGGGTATCCGTGTCCTCGTGAAGGTTCCAGACTTCCTCCAGCATTTTTTTGCGCGAGACCGGCTTGCCATCGTGCTGGATCAGGTAACGCAGGACGTTCGCCTCCATCAGCGTCAAGGGAAAGGTCTGGTCGCGGACATGCAGCTCGAGGCGGTCGAAGTCGACGGACTTGTCGCCGAATGTGAACACGTCCTGGGCGGGGGGCGGCGCGGACGGAGTGCTCAGAGACGCCGCGAGCCATTCGCGCCGGCGCAGAAGTCCGCGGATCCGGGCTATCAGGATGGAAAGATCGAAAGGCTTGGTGAGATAGTCGTCCGCGCCCGCGGCGAAACCCTTCAGAACGTCGTTCGGGTGGCCGCGAGCCGTCAGCATGAGGGTTGGGACGAACTGGCCGGAGCCCCGCATCTCGGACATCACGCTAAAGCCATCCTTGCCCGGCAGCATCACGTCCAGCACAACCACGTCGAAAGCCACGGGATCGGACTTCAGGACCTGGAGAGCGGATTCTCCGGTGTCGGTGACCTGGACCTGATAGCCTTCCGCTTCCAGGTTGAAGCGCAGGCCGTCCGCGAGATGCTGCTCGTCTTCTACTACCAGAACTCTGCTCATCGGTCTTTTTTCATCGAGCCTTTCTCATCGGACATTTCATCGGGCAATGGGAAGCTGCAGCACAAAAGTGCTCCCGCGCCCCGGGCCCTCACTTTCCGCCCAGGCTCGTCCGCCGTGACGCTTGGCGACGGAGCGAACGATATACAAGCCAAGGCCCGTCCCAGGCACGCGCGGAGCAGCCGGTCCACGAGCCCGGTAAAAACGCTTGAAGATGGCTTTCAACTCGGTTTGGGGGATGCCGGGACCCTGATCCCGGACCCGCACGGAAACATGTTTTTCGTCAGCCGCGGCGATCTCCACCGAGACCTTGACGTTCAGTCCGGAATACTTCACGGCGTTATCGATCAGGTTGGAGACGGCCGCGCGAACCTCGTCCATGTCGGCCAGAATCATCATGGGAGAGCCGGGCTGATAGTTCAGGGAATCGGGGGGCAAGCTATACAGTGTACGGGCACGGTTCACGCACTCCTCCACCAATCCGCCGAGGTCGATGCGTGAAAGCGTCGGTTTGCGCCCGCTGTGCCCGATGCGCCCGGTGCGGAGAATCTGCTCGATGGTTTCGAGCAGGCGGTCGCTGTCCTCCAGCATGATGCGGTAGAAATCCTTGCGCTTGGTTTCGTCAAGGGCGCGGGTCTGGAGGGTTTCCAGGTACAGCCGGATGGAGGCGACCGGTGTCTTCAACTCGTGAGTCACAGCATTGATGAACGCGTCCTGCTGCTCGTTTCTACGGATTTCGCGGACCAGGAACACCGTGTTCAATACAATGCCGCTGATTAGCATCAGCGTTAACAACACTCCCAGGAACAAAAGAATACCGGTGCGCCAGCCGAAGAAGAACCAGCCGACGTAAAGCAGAATGATGACGGAGATCAGCCCGATGCCGAGGGCGATGAAGAATCCGATCGATGTGCGGCGCCCGGCGACCACCATGACTACAGCTTACGCGAGCGGTACGCCATGAAGCGAACCGGCGAAGGCTACTTCCGAATATGTTTTTCGAGCATCTGGCGCCGGACCACCGCGCCATAGACGTTGCCGTCCGCATCCACGCCCACGCCCTCCGCACCGCTGTGCTCGATGGTGGTGGACTCCATATCTTCGATGAAGTAGTCGATCTTGCCGGTCTTGGCGCTGCCGATGCGGATGCCTTTCTTCCAGCCGGGCTGATCCGGGCCGAAGGATTCCGAGTCGGCCACGTACATGGTGTCATCCTTCATGATGAGGATGCCGCTGGGGCGTCCCCACTGGGTCCAGGTGTCCAGATATTTGCCATCCTGATCGAAGATTTCGATGCGGTTGTTGCCGCGGTCGCCGACGAACAGGCGTCCACGCGAATCGATCGCGATGGTATGGGGATTGAAAAACTCGCCGGGGCCCGAGCCGTGCTTGCCGAAGGATTTGATGAACTTGCCGCTCTTGTCGAATTTCGATACACGGTCATTGCCGGTGGTTCCGCCGCTATGGCCCTCGGTAATGAAGACGTTTCCGTTGGGGGCGACCGCCACATCGGTGGGTTCGTCGAACTCGCCGGGCGCTGCGGATACGGCGCCGGCCTTGCCGAGCGTGAGCAGCACTTTGCCGTCGGGCGAAAACTTGAATACCTGATGGCCCTTGCCGTCCTTGACCTGCGAATCGGTGACCCACAGGTTCCCCTGGGCATCCACGGTGGCGCCGTGGGGGAAGACGAACATGTTCTCGCCCCAGGCCTTGAGCAATTTTCCCGACTTATCGAATTTGAGGATCGGCGGTTCAGGCCGCCCGGCGCAGGAGTTATCCTTGCAGCGATGAATGACGTAGATGCTGCCATCGGGCGAGACCTCGACGGCGGTCACGGCCGCCCACGGGATGCCGCCGGGGGGCTTGGCCCAATCGCGGACCGTCCGGTATGGATTGGGAAGATCATTGATGGGTTGCGGAACGGCGGGTTGCGGAGCGGTTTGGGCGAAGGCCGTTGCCGCCGCGATTGCTATCAAGAGGGGTAGAGTGATTCGAGCCATGTTCGTCGAACATGATACTCCGGTGTTCACCGAGATACAATGATCGACCGGAGGACTGCCGATGCGTGTTGTCCCGTTAGCCGTTCTAGCGATATCGTCTTTCGCCGCTGAGCTACCCACTATTACGGTCACAGGCGGGCAGATCCGCGGCGGCGCTCTCGATAATGGCGGAGCGGTATTTAAGGGCATCCCGTTCGCGCACGCTCCTGTCGGCGATCTGCGCTGGCGCGAGCCCGCGGCGGTCAGGTCCTGGACCGGAGTGCGTGAGTCGACTACCTTCGGAGCGCCCTGCGCGCAGAACGCCGGCGGCCGTATGCAGGCCAACAGCAGCGAAGACTGCCTGTTCCTGAACGTGTGGGCCTCCGACTGGCCGGTCCGCGTCCGCAAGCCGGTGATGGTGTGGTTTCACGGCGGCGGCAATTACGCGGGTACGGCATCGGGCAACAACTTTGACGGCGAAAGCCTGGCGCGCCGCGGAGTGGTGCTGGTTACCGCGAATTACCGCCTCACCGTGTTCGGATTTCTGGCGCACCCCGAGCTGACGAAGGAATCGCCGCATCATGCTTCCGGCAATTACGGGCTGATGGACCAGATCGCGGCGCTGAAATGGGTGCGCGAGAACATTTCCAAATTTGGCGGCGATCCGGGGAACGTCACCATCTTCGGGCAATCGGCCGGCGCCGTCGACGTGAATGTTCTGATGACCTCGCCTCAGGCCAAGGGACTATTTCACAAAGTGATCGCCGAAAGCGGAACCGTGACCAGGGCTCCCGATGACGCGACCATGCGAATGACGGGTCTGGGCGCGGTGATGTCGCCTCGTGCCGGAGACACCTACTCGGATGCACTCACTCTGAGCGAGGCCGAGAAGGCGGGAACGCAGATGTTTCCCGGCTCGCTTAAAGAATTGCGCGCCATGCCGGCCGCCGAACTCCTCAAGGTCACCGCTACGCCGCGCATGAGCATCGGACCGGCGAATGGGATCATCGTCGATGGCTGGATTCTTCCCAAGCCTCCGGCTGAGGCCTTCGCCAGAGGCGAACAACAACGTGTCCCGCTGTTGATCGGCAACAATTCGCGCGAGCGGACGCCGCAGACCAGTAACGAGGATCTGAGCAAGGCCGTGGATGCGATGTACGGACCGTTCGCCTCGCGCGCTTTCGCGATGTACACCCAATCCGCGCCGGATCCGCTGTATGGGAGCGCAGGCGCGCAGTGGGTGGTGGATACGATGTATCGCTGCCCGGTGGTGGTCCAGTTGAACTGGCACGCGGCGGCCGGGAATGCGGGTTACGAATACCAGTTCGATCGGGCCGTGCCGGGCAGGGAAGCGGCGGGCGCCACCCACGGGGCGGAGGTTGGGTACGTCTTCGGCAACATGTTAAATAACCCAGGACCCAACTACGCCGCACCCGACCGTGAAATCTCGGCCGCCATGCAGCAGTATTGGACCAACTTCGCGAAGTCCGGCGATCCCAACGGCGCGGGCCTGCCGCAGTGGCCCAAGTACGATGCGGCAGCGCGCGGATATATCGAGTTCACCGACAACGGACCCGTGGCGCGCGAGGGCCTGCGGCGATCCTATTGCGACTTATACGTCGAGAACGCCAAGCGTTTGATGCCGCGCTAGCTACTGTGACGCCGGCGGTGTATACTGGCTCTCGCTCGAAAGGAGATCGCTGCATGAAATACTCGCGCAGACAGTTGGGCTTGTTACTGCCGGCTCTGGCGGCCGCTACGGCATCCGCGCAGACCAAGGGGCAGGAGAAAGGGTCCGCCGCTGCTGCCGCGCCTCCGGTACGCGTGGAAGACCTTCCGGTCATGAAAACCCAGGCGTTCCTGTATAAGGACATTCCGGACACGATCAACGGAAAAAACAAATCGAAGCGGATGTTCACGGCCAAGACACACACCGGTTTCAAGATCGAGTCGCACATGAGCGACATCGCGCCGGGCGAAGTGAACCATCCGCCGCATCAGCACCTGCGCGAAGAGATGATGTTCATACGCACGGGGACCATGGAGCTGACCATTGCCGGGAAACCCTACAGGCTTGGTCCGGGCGATGTGGGCGTGATCGGCTCCAACGAAATGCACAACGCGAAGAACGTAGGAACCACGCGCGCCGAGTATTTTATCTGCAACATCGGGCGCGACGATATCTAGCTGCGTTTGAGGCGTACCCGAAGATATACGTTGACGCCCCAGGGATGTGCGCCGTAGGCCGGCTGAATTCCGGTGGGGATGATGTACCCGGTCACATTCACGCCGATGCCCGTTTCCAGATTTGATTTGGTCGCGAGATCGCGCGTGTAGCCGGCCGTCAGAGCTCGTACCCGGACGGTTTCGAGCTGGTCCAAAAACAGTTCGTTTTTATCCGCGACTTCGAAGCGTCCCGTCACGAAATCCTTTCCGGTTGCGGGGAAGACGGTCTCAAGCAGCCAGGCGTTCGTGTCACGAGCCGCGTGTACGGCCGCGGTATTGTGATTCCGTCCCCAAATCGCACTGGTCGCCCAGGCCTCTCCATTCGCTCGCGCGCGCGTGTATTGGATCGACGCCGTGGTTCTGATCACATCACCCGGTTCCAGAACTTCGGGCCTGGTCAGCCGGCCCGCGGAAAACTGCGCGGTCCAGTTCTTCGACGGGAGCACGGTCACGCGGCCTGAGTAGGAGTCCATCGGGCCCCAATCGATGTTCCAGCGGTTCTCATTCGGCTCGCCGCCATGGAACCCCGACGCTTCCAGCCGAACCCATCGATATTTGACGCCGATCGTCGCGACGTTGCTGGCGATGTGGGTAGAATCCTGCCAGTGATGGCCCAGCGTCGCCTGCGGAAGCTCCTGCGCGGAAGCCCGATGCGGAAACGCCACGGGTCCCAGCGCCGGATCGCCCACGCCCGCATAGTAAAAGTGCAGCAGAGTGTGCTCTCCCCAGGGCCGCACGTAGTGGGCACCCAAGGCCATCACGAAATCGTGCGGATGCTGGGCGTCGATCAGGGGACGTCCATAAGCCGTCTCCCCCGTCTGGAACAGCAGAGGGTAACTGCGATTGGTGACCGTCGCGGGTTCCAGGCTCAGCATCGCATCGAACATGATTTGGCCGGAGCCGAGCGAGTGCTGCGCCGCCGCCATGCCCCAGTTGGTCGAATACAGCTTGTCTCCGCCGCGCGGCCCGCTTTGCTGTGTGTCGACCAGGTAGGCTTGGCCCATATAATCCAGGCTCCACGATGCTTGGCGCTGCATCAGCATCGGCATGGGCCAGGCGAGCGGATTGAGGCTGGTCCCGGACGCCAGATTCATAAGATAGTTCGCCGGCGAAAGCTCCTGGGCGCGCACAGCGGTCCCCGTACAAACGAGGAGCGCAAAAACAATACTGCGTTTCATGACACCTCTCCCTAAGAATTTGAATCAGGCGCGGCCAACGGGGAGAGATCAGATACGAAGGATCGTTAGAAAGCGCACGGGCAGCGTCACGGAGGTCTCCGCGGGATCGGCAGCCAGTGTCACGTGAGTTATCAGCGCGACTGGCTGGGCGGTTACCGTCTGCATGAGCGCCACGAATTGGCCGTGCTTGCAAGGCTCATTCTTCTGCGAATGCTGGTGACAAGGCGGAGTGTGGGGCTGTGGTAAGCAGTCCGCGACACACTGCGTGCTCGCGCCGAATACCGCCAGCAGCAACGCGATTACGATGAGCGTCCTCACACCTCCAGTGTAGCCGGTTAACATAATAAGGATTGATGACTACTCTCCGGCACGACTGGACCATCCAGGAAATCGAAACGATATACACCGCGCCGCTGTCCGATCTCGTGTTTCGCGCGGCGGAGATCCATCGCGCGCATCATCGGGCCGACGAAGTGCAGGGCTGCATGCTGCTCAGCATCAAAACGGGCGGCTGTCCCGAGGATTGCGCTTACTGTCCGCAATCGGCGCGTTACGACACAGAGGTGGAACGTCAGGATCTGATGAACGTCGAGGAGACGCTGGCTGCGGCGGGTCGCGCGCGCGAACAGGGAGCTACGCGGTTCTGCATGGGGGCGGCGTGGCGCGACGTGCCTAATGACAAAAGGTTTGACCGTGTACTGGAAATGGTGCGCGGCGTTCGTGCGCTGGGCATGGAAGCGTGTTGCACGCTCGGCATGCTGACGCAGGATCAGGCCGACGCGCTGGCAGAAGCAGGCTTGAGCGCTTACAACCACAACCTGGATACGTCGCCCGAATTTTACGGCAGCATCATTACTACTCGGACGTATCAGGAGCGGTTAGATACGCTGGCGCGCGTGCGGCGGTCGGGAGTGACCGTGTGCAGCGGCGGCATCATCGGGATGGGTGAAGATCGTGTCGCGCGGTATGGACTGTTGCGGCAACTCGCGACGCTCGATCCGCATCCGGAAAGCGTGCCTATTAATATGCTGGTTCCGGTGGAAGGAACTCCTCTTGGCAGCCGGGCTGCCAAAGATCGTATCGAAAATGACCCGCTGGAACTGGTGCGGATGATCGCGACCGCGCGCATTCTGATGCCGAAGTCCATGGTGCGCTTAAGCGCCGGACGGCTGGCGCTTTCGGAGGAAGCTCAGGCGCTCTGCTTCCTGGCCGGAGCGAACTCGGTGTTTCTCGGCGAGAAGCTCTTGACGACGCCCAATCCGCAGTCCGACGCCGATCATCGGCTGTTCGAAAAGCTCGGGGTAAAGCTTCGTGCAGGCGCTTGAACAAAGACTACGCGGTCAACTCGCTGCTTTAGAGAGAGAGGGCCTGATCCGGAAGCGGCGCCCCCCGCAGGGCATCGATTTGTCGTCGAACGATTACCTGGGGCTTGCGGCGCATCCTCTTATAACAGAGCGGATGGCCGCGGCGGTTCGCACGGGGGGTGCGGGAAGCACGGGGTCGCGGTTGCTGCGCGGCGAGCGCGATTGCTTCACGGCGCTTGAGCAGAAGTTCGCCGCGTTTAAAGGAACCGAACGGTCGCTGTATTTTTCGAGCGGTTACCTGGCGAATCTGGCCGTGCTGACGACGTTTCCGGAGGCAGGCGACACGATCTTTTCCGACGAGCTGAACCATGCGAGCCTGATTGACGGTGTGCGGCTGTCGCGCGCCCAGCGAATCGTGTTTCCACATCTGTGTCCGGACACCGTTCCAGCGGGCGCGTTTTTAGTGACGGAATCGGTGTTCAGCATGGACGGCGACATCGCGCCCCTGGAACCGTACAAGAGACTCGGCGCGGCGCTGATCGTCGATGAAGCGCATGCGCTCGGGTTGTATGGAGATCGCGGACAGGGCCTGGCCGGGGGCGACGATGTGTTCGTTTCCGTGAACCCGGCGGGCAAAGCTCTGGGCGTCGCAGGCGCGTTCGTCGCGGGACCAGCGTGGGCCATCGAATATCTGGAGCAGCGTGCCCGCCCGTTTATTTTTTCAACCGCGGCGCCGCCTGCGATCGCAGCGGCGCTCGATGCGAGCCTGGATGTGATCGCGGCTGAGCCGGAGCGCCGCGAGCGCGTACGCCTTCTGGCTAGCTATCTTCGCGAGCGCCTTAGGGAGGCCGGTATTCCGATTCCCGCGGGCGATTCTCCCATCGTTCCCGTGATCCTGGGCGGGAATCAACGGGCAGTCGCAGTCGCCGCGGCGTTGCAACAGGCAGGATTCGATGTGCGGGCGATCCGGCCGCCTACGGTTCCCCAGGGCTCAGCGCGCCTGCGGATATCGGTTAACGCGGGCCTCTCGGAAGAGATTCTGGACCGTTTCGTGGGGCATCTTCTGGAACAAGCGTGCGCGGCCTCTTCGTAACCGGGACCGACACCGGCGTCGGCAAAACGGTGCTCTCGGCTGCGCTGATGTTGCGTTTTCCCGAAGCGGCTTACTGGAAGCCGATCCAGACGGGCACACGTGACGACACTGGCGACGACACTGCCGAAGTGCGGCGGCTCTCGGGCGGCCGGGTGATCAATGAGGGCGTCCGCTTGCCCGATCCGGTATCTCCGCATCTGGCGGCGCGCCGCGCGGGAATGCGCATTGAGCTTCCCGGCCGCAAGAATGATGGAACGGTCTACATCGCCGAAGGCGCGGGCGGCGTACTGGTCCCGGTCAACGAATCCGAGACCATGGCGGACCTGATGACGATACTCGGTCTTCCGGTGATCGTCGCTGCGCGCACGACGTTGGGCACCATCAACCACACTCTACTCACGCTCGAAGCGCTGCGCGCCCGAAAGTTGCGGATAGCAGGCGTCGTTATGATCGGGGATCGTAATGCTGACAATCGCGCGGCGATCGAACATCATGGGAAAGTTGCTGTACTCGCCGAGATGCCGCGATTCGATCCGCTCACGCAAGAAAGTCTGCGCGCCTGGGCGGAAAATCTGCCAAAGGATTTGATCGCTTGAGCCTTATCGATCGTGATCGTGCCGTGCTGTGGCATCCGTACACGCAGATGCTCACGGCGCCCGCGCCTCTGCCGATTACCCGCGCGGAGGGCGTCTGGCTGTATACCGAAGACGGCCGCCGTATCCTCGATGGAATCTCGTCGTGGTGGGTGAACATTCACGGCCACTCGCATCCCAAGCTCAATGCCGCCCTGGCTGCGCAGGCCCGCGAACTGGAGCATGTGGTATTCGCCGGATGCACGCACCGGCCCGCGGTTGAGCTTGCCGAGCGGCTGGTCGAAATACTTCCGCAGGGTCTGGAACGCGTGTTTTATTCCGACAACGGCTCGACGGCGGTGGAAGTTGCCCTAAAGATGGCCCTGCAGTATTGGCGCAACCTCGGGCAGCCGAATCGCAAGAAGTTCATCACTCTCCACAATGCGTATCACGGCGATACCGTCGGGGCGATGTCTGCGAGCGAAGACTCGGTCTTCACGCGAGCATTCTCGACGATGATGTTTCCGGTCGAGCGGGTCCATGGACTCGAGGACATGGAGAATCGGCTGCGCGACGCGCCCGATTCCATAGCGGCCGTGCTCGTCGAGCCGATGCTGCAGGGCGCGGGTGGCATGATCGTGTGGCCCGCGGAAGTCGTGGCGGGCGTGCGCCGGCTGTGCGATGAGTACAACACGCTGATGATCGCCGACGAAGTACTCACGGGCTTCGGACGCACCGGCAGGATGTTCGCTTGCGAGCACGCAGACATCTCTCCCGATATCATCTGCCTCTCTAAGGGCTTGACTGCGGGATACCTGCCGCTGGGCGTGACCGCCGCCACCAGCACCATCTACGACGCGTTCTTGAGCGAGGATCGGGCCAAGACTTTCTTCCACGGCCACTCCTACACTGCCAATCCGCTGGCCTGCGCGGTGGCGATCGCAAGCCTGGACCTGTTTCGCGACGAGCGCGTTCTGGCCAGCGTCTCGCGACTCGAACAGCACCTTCGCGACGGATTCGAACCGCTGCGAGCACTCGGCAACGTCCGCGTGATCGGAGGCGTGGCGGCTGTGGCGCTGGAATCGGATAAGCCCGGGTATCTGGATGGAATCGGTCCCCGGCTGGCCGCGGCGTTTCTCGAACGAGGCCTGCTGCTGCGCCCTCTGGGCAACGTGGTTTACTTCATGCCGCCGTATTGCATCACGGAATCCGAGACTGCCTGGGCGCTCGAACAGATCGTTCACGTCCTTGGCTGAGGCTCCGTCCTACGTTTTAAGGGCCCTCCCGGTTGTGGTAAGATCCACTGTTTGCGGGTTTTGGACAGGAGATTTGTCCCGTGAAAGTATACGAAACAAATGACATACGAAATGTAGCGCTGGTCGGACACGGACACTCGGGAAAGACTTCCCTGGTGGCCGGTGCGCTATTCGCCAGCGGCGCCACTAACCGGCTCACGCGCGTCGATGAAGGTAATACCATCACCGATTTCGACGAAGAGGAAGTGGCCCGCAAGCTCACCATCTCCACCGCGATCGCGGCCGCCGAGTGGAATAAGAAAAAGATCAACCTGATCGACACCCCGGGGTTTAACACCTTTCTGATCGACACCCAGGCCGCGCTGGTGGCCGCCGAAGCGGCGCTCGTAATCGTGGACGGCGTCGCCGGCGTCGAGGTTCAGACCGAAAAAGTGTGGGGCTATTGCGAGGAGTTCAAGCTCCCTCGGGCCGTCGTGATCAATAAGCTGGGCCGCGAACGCTCCAGCTTCGATCGGACGCTCGAAAATGTCCAGTCGGTTTTCGGCCGCACCGCCATTCCGATTCAGTTGCCGATAGGTTCGGAGCGCGAATTCAAGGGCATCGTGGATGTCATCCGGATGAAAGCCTACAGCTACACGCCGGATGGCGACGGCAAGGGGAAGGAAAGCGAGATCCCCGCGAATCTGGCCGAAGCTGCCCAGAAAGCTCACGAAGCTCTGATCGAAATGGTGGCCGAAGGGAATGACAAGTTACTGGAGGAATTCTTCGACAAGGGCACGCTGCCTACCGATGAGATCATCGAGGGGCTTCGAGACGCGGTGCGCCAAATGCGCATTTACCCGGTCTTATGCACCTCGGGATTGCACAACATCGGAACCGACTTGCTGCTGAATTTCATCCTGGAGGATTTTCCCGCCCCATCCCATCAGGGTCCCTGGAAAGGCACTTTGAACGGGAAAGAGGTGGAGCGGCCTTTCAAGGATTCCGAGCCGGTCTCGGCATTCGTGTTCAAAACTGTCGCCGATCCGTTTGCTGGCCGGGTTTCTTACTTCAAGGTGATCTCCGGCATCGTCAGGAATGACGCGAATCTGGTGCACGTTCGCACCGGCGGGGCGGAGCGTCTGGCGCATATCGGCGTTCTGGCCGGCAAAACCATCCAGCCCGTGCCGGAGCTGCATGCGGGCGATATCGGCGCGGTGGCTAAGCTCAAAGAAACGCTTACCGGCGATACGCTGGCGGATAAAGCTTCGCAGATCGCGTATCCACCTGTGAGACTGCCCGAGCCGTCCATCGCGTACGCCATCTCCGCGAAAACTCGCAATGACGAAGATCGCATGGGTCACGCGGTGCACAAAATCCTGGAAGAAGATCAAGCTCTCCGCTTCTATCGCGATCCGCAGACCAAGGAATTCCTGCTGGCGGGCACAGGGCAGCAGCATGTGGAAGTCATCGTCAGCCGTCTGAAAAAACGCTACGGAGTGGACGTGGAACTGCACGCGCCAAAGATTCCTTATCGCGAAACCATTCGCGGGAAGGCCGACGTGCAGGGCCGTCACAAGAAGCAGACCGGCGGGCATGGACAGTTCGGCGACTGCTGGATCCGCGTGGAGCCGCTGCCGCGCGGCGCGAAGTTCTCCTTCGAGAACGAAGTTTTCGGTGGAGCGATTCCCAGGAACTTCATACCGGCGATCGAGAAGGGCATCGTCGAGGCGGCCGAGAAAGGCTATCTCGCGGGTTTCCCCATGGTTGATTTCCGGGTGGTTGTCTACGACGGCTCGTACCACGACGTCGATTCTTCGGAAATGTCGTTCAAGCTTGCGGCGAGGAAAGCTTTCCGGGCCGCCATGGAGCAGGCCAAGCCCACGCTGCTCGAGCCGGTCATGAACGTCGAAGTGCAGGCGCCTGTCGAATACGCGGGCGATCTGATGGGCGATATGAACGGCCGCCGCGGACGCATCGCGGGCATGGATACCAAGGGCGGCACGCAAATCATCAAGGCGCAGGTTCCCATGGCTGAGATGCTGAGCTACCAGAACGACCTAACTTCCATGACGCAGGGCCGGGCGACGTTTTCCATGGAGTTCGATCATTACGATTACGTGCCGCAAATGCAGGCTGAGAAGGTAATCGCCGCAGCCAAGGCCGCCAAGGTCGGCGAAGTGGAAGAAGAAGAGTAGACGGCCTGTGCGACGATAAAGCTTGTTCGAAAAACCCGCTCCCGCCGACCATCCAATCTTCGACCTGCTCGCGCGCCGCTGGAGCACGCGCGCTTTTTCCGATCGTTCCGTGGATCGGGAAGCGCTCGCCAGTCTTTTTGAAGCCGCGCGCTGGGCGCCTTCGAGCGGCAACGGGCAGCCCTGGAGCTATCTGGTCGCCACGATGGAAAATTCCGCCGAACACGAACGCATGGCGAGCGTGCTGACGCCCGGGAATGCCTGGGCGCATAAGGCTCCTGTGCTGGCGATTAGCGTGGCGACGCTCCATCGCGCCGATAAACCCAACCGCACTGCGCTCCATGACCTCGGCCTGGCGAACGAGAACCTGGTGATTCAGGCAGTTTCGATGGGGCTCGCCGTCCATATGATGGCTGGGTTCCATGTCGATAGGGCGCGTGAAGTTTTCGATATTCCTGTGAATCACGATCCTCACGCGATGATGGCGATCGGTTATCCGGGGGATCCGGAATCGCTTCCGCAGGACCTTCGGGCGAAGGATCTCGCGCCGCGCCAGCGCAAGCCGATCGGCGAATTCGTGTTCAGCGGAAAGTTCGGCCATCCCGCAGGGTTAGAATAACGGTCGGAGGACGCAGTGGAAAAGAGAAAAATAGGCTCGTTGACGGTTTCTCTGGCTGGCCTGGGGTGCAATAACTTCGGCTGGCGTATCGACGCCGATGGGACGGCGGCCGTGGTGAGCGCCGCAATCGAAGCCGGAATCAACTTTTTTGACACCGCCGATATCTATGGCGGCGGGCAAAGCGAAGAATACCTGGGACGCGCGCTGAAGGGCCGCCGCGATAAGGTCCTGATCGCCACCAAGTTTGGGATGAAGATGGCCGATGGCAAAGAGGGCGCCCAGCCCGCCTACATTCGCCAGGCCGCTGAAGACAGCCTACGCCGCCTGGGGACGGATCATATCGACCTGTATCAGATCCACAAGCCCGACACCTCCACGCCGATTGCCGACACGCTGGGCGCGCTGGATCAGCTGGTCAAGGCAGGCAAGGTGCGCGAGATCGGCTGTTCGAATTTCTCAGCGGCTCAATTGCGCGAGGCTTCCGAGGTCCAGGGCGTCGCACACTTCGTCAGCGTGCAAAATAACTACAGCCTTTTTCATCGCGAACCGGAAGCGGAGGTTCTGCCTGAGTGCCATCATCTGGGGATGGCGTTTCTGCCGTATTTCCCGCTCGCCAACGGTCTGCTGACGGGAAAATATCGCCAGGGCCAGCCCTTCCCGAAAGCGAGCCGCGCGGAGGACGGATTCGGTCCCAAGGTTTTCACGGAAGAGAATCTTGCGCTGGCCGAGCAACTCCGCGGCTTTGCCGAATCGCGCGGCCACACGCTGCTGGAACTGGCGATGGCGTGGCTCGCTTCGAAGCGCATGATCGCCTCGGTCATCGCGGGAGCCAAGACGCCGGAGCAGGTGAAGGCCAACGCCGCGGCGGTCGCGTGGCGGCTGACAGATGCCGACCTTGCCGCCGTGAACAGTATCCTGGAGCCAGTCAGACAAAATGGATGAGCAGGAATTTAAAGTGCGCGCGGAGCAGGCGCTGGACGATCTCTACCGGCGGCTCTCGGCGGCTGCCGAGGACTACGAGTTCGAAGTCGATTTTAATGCAGGTGCGCTGGCCATCGAGTTTGAAAATCCGCCGGCTAAGTTCGTGGTGAGTCCGAACTCGCCGGTGAGTCAAATCTGGGTCTCCGCTCATTCCAAGAGCTTCAAATTGGATTGGAATCCGACGCGGGCCGCGTTCGTCCTCGGAGGGCAGACGCTGGCAGAGCTGATCGGCGATGCAGTCGGGAAGCAGCTCGGCGAGCCGGTGGCTCTCTAAGACCATGGCCGGCGTCTACATTTCGTATCCCTTTTGCGCGCAGAAATGCACCTACTGCAACTTTGCCTCGGGTGTTTTTCCGCGCGAGATCGAGCCGCTTTATCTCGATGCTGTGCGGGGGGAACTTCGAAATACCGAATGGCGGTGGACGCCTGAGACGGTATATCTGGGCGGAGGCACGCCCAGCTTGATCGATACGGAGACGCTGTCCGCGCTTCTCTCCGAGATCCCCGGCGGCGAGTGGCAAGAAGCGACGATGGAGGCCGCGCCCGGCGGTATCACGCCCGATACGGCGTCCTCTTGGCGGCGTGTAGGGATCAATCGCGTCAGCCTGGGCGTGCAATCGTTCAACACCCGGGAGCTCGCGCGCACCGGCCGCAAACACACCGCGGAGGTGGTCGAACACGAAATCGGACTGCTGCGCGCGGCGGGCCTCGGAAATTTCAACCTTGACCTGATCGCCGGCCTTCCGGGTCAGACGCTCGAAAGCTGGAACCACTCTCTGGATTGGGTGGTGCGTCTGAATGCGCCTCATGTTTCCGTTTACATGCTCGAAGTCGATGCGGACAGCCGCCTGGGGGCGGAGGTCATGGCGTTCGGAAAGCGCTACGGTGCACAGGACATCCCCTCGGATGATGTGATCGCCGACTTTTACGAGATCGCCGTAGAGCGGCTGGCGCGGGCGGGTATCGCGCGCTACGAGATTTCGAATTTCGCCCGGCCTGGTTTCGAATCGCGTCATAACCTTAAATACTGGCGGCGAGAACCGTACATGGGCTTCGGCGCCGACGCACATTCGTTCGATGGCGAGTGGCGCTGGCAGAATCCGGAGTCGATCGAGGAATATGTGCGAGGTTCGAAATCGGAGCGAATTGCTGCCGATCCCACCGGCGAACATTTCTTTCTCGGCCTTCGCCTCTCCCAGGGCATCACGTCTGTTAACCCAGGCGACTGGTCCGCTTTCCGGCCAGCGATCGAACGCCTGATCCGCGATGGACTGCTGGAAGCCGATGACACAGCTTTGCGGCTGACCGCCCGTGGCGTTCTACTTTCAAACGAGGTATTCGCCGAATTCGTATGATCGACCTCCGCAGCGATACTGTAACCAAACCGACCGCCGCCATGCGTCGCGCCATGGCCGAGGCCGAAGTCGGCGACGATGTTTACGGAGAAGACCCCACGGTCCGAAAGCTGGAAGAGCGCGTCGCGGAGCTGCTCGGCAAGCAGGCCTCGCTGTTTCTTCCCTCCGGCACGATGGGCAACACCATCGGCATCAAGCTGCATACGCGGCACGGGGAAGAAGTCGTCTGCGATCATCGCGCGCACATTCTGGATTGGGAAATGTCGATGATGGCGTGGTTCTCCGGCTGCCTCGCGCGTCCTGTTCCAACGGCAGATGGCGTGCTGCGCTGGGCCGATATCGAACCGGTGGTCCGGCCGCGTGGGACGGGATTCCCCGCGCCCACGGCGATGGTCAACCTCGAACATCCGCACAACATGGGCGGCGGAACCTTATTCTCTACCGGCAATCTTGATACCATCTGCGATCGCGCGCATGAACGCGGGCTCAAGGTGCACATGGACGGCGCGCGGCTCTTCAATGCGGTCGCTGCATCCGGCGAAACTGCCGCGCGTATCGTAGCCAAAACGGACACGGTCATGTTCTGTTTGTCGAAAGGGCTCGGTGCACCCGTCGGTTCGATGCTCGCCGGGGATGCCGCGACCATGGCCGAGGCGCGCCTCTACCGCAAGCGTCTGGGCGGCGGGATGCGGCAGGCCGGCATCCTCGCGGCAGCGGGACTGGTGGCCCTGGAAGACGCTTCGCGCGCCCGTCTTTGCGACGACCACGCCAATGCCAGGCTCATGGCCGAGCGCATCGGGATCGATCCCGGCAATATCAAAACGAACATCGTGATTTTCGATATCGCCAAGACCGGGCTAACGCCGGCGGACTTTCTGGCGCGCCTCAAAGCTGACGGAATTCTCGCAGGCTCGGTGGGCGGGACCCGCATCCGCTTAGTCACGCACTACGACGTTTCGCGCGAGGATTGTGTGCGCGCGGCCGAGGCCATCGCAAGGTTGTTAGCGTAACTGCGGCTGGCTCTCGCGCGCCAGGAACAGATAGGCCGCCACCCCGATGATCAGGAACACCCAGATGGTCTGCATGGGAGCCGTATAGCTGCCGGTGATCTGCTTCAGCCATCCGGTGATGATCGGCGCGACGATGCCCGCCAGGTTCAGCGCCGTATTCTGAATTCCCGCCACGCGTCCCGGAGCGACGCCCGGCAGTAAGGTCTGCGTAATCGCCCAATAGTTGGCGGTCGCCAGGCCCAGGCCGGTCATGGAAAAGATGGCGAAGAAGATGGCGACATTGGTGGATCCTGACATCGCTCCGAAAACCTCGGTCGAAGCGGCCAGCAGGCCGGCGATGGTGAACCAGCGCCGCGTGTTCAAGGCGCTTGCGCCGCGGCGGATCATCCAGTCGGCGGCGGCTCCGGCCAGAATCGCCACGGTCCCCGTGCCGGCAAAGCTGAACATCGTATAAATGCTCATTGAGGTCAGCGTGAGGTTGCGGCTTTCGACCAGATACGCCGGCATCCAGGTGAGCGAGAAAAAGAGGAAGTAGTTGTAGCAGAATGTTCCGATCAGCGTGGCCCACATCGCGCGGGTCCGGAACAGCGCGCGCGGCTCTGCCGCATTTAAGGAACCACCTGTTTTCTGTTTGCTGGGCTGATCTGCTCCCGCGAGGACAATCCACGGTATTACCCACACCAAGCCACCCGCACCCAGCAGGAAGAACATGGTCCGCCAGCCATAGCCCAGGATCAACCAGGTTGCCAGAGGCGACGCGATGGCCGGTCCCCATTTGCTTCCTGAGACGAAGATGCCCGCGGCCAGCCCGCGCTGGCGCTCTTCGACATTTTTCGCGAGCCAGGCCAAACCCGCCGGAAACAGCGCCGCTTCCGCCACTCCGAGCAGCAGCCGCAGCGCAACCAACTCCCAAAACGCGCCCGCCATCGCGGTGGCGGCGGCCACCAGGCACCACAGCACAAAGCTGATGGTCATCAGACGCTTGACGCCGAAGCGATCCACCAGCAGGCCGGCAGGGATCTGCATGGCGGTGTAGCTCCAGAAGAAGACCGAATTCAGCAGCCCGCGCCCGGTATCGCTCAGCGCGAAGAATTGCCTGAAGTCGGGGGATGCGAGGGCGATCGCCAGGTTGGTCCGATCGATGTAGGCGATGATTACGCCCAAGCCCAGCAGCGTGACTAAGGTCCACTTGCGCACCCGGGAACGTGTTAGACCCGATCGTGATCGGCGCGCCAGTTCTTCACGGCCTTCTTGATCTCGTCTTGGGGCATGCTTCCATCGGCCGCTTTGCGAGCCAGTTCGACGAATTCAGCATCAGAGCCGAATCGCAGGCCCACAATTTGCTTGATGGTGAGACGCGGATCCAGGAGTTTGCCGGTCAACGCGAAGTGGCGCAGATTCTCTTCCCCGCGGATCGCCCGGTCCTGCACGCCCATGGCGAAACTCCGTGTAAAAACGAACAGCAGGAACATCGCCACGGACATGGCTGCGATCAGCGATGCGCTGTATATCCGTTCATGATCGCCCAAGGACTGCCAAAGGTTGACAAAAGATCCGATTAAAGACGCTAAGACGATCGGGCCCAGCACGAAGTGGAACAGGGGCACGAACTTCGCATGCCTGGCATAGCTTTGCTCTTGCATGTGCTGATTATAGCTGTGAACTATTAGAAGTTCGGAGGGCTAGTCCCCGGTGCCGACCGGCTCCGGCTCGCGAACCACCGTGCGAGGTTTCTTGCCTTTGCCCAACTTGGTCTGGACGGCCGCCATGTAGGTGTAGAACACCGGCGTCAGGTACAGAGTGACCAGTTGCGAGAACATCAGGCCGCCGACCACTGCCAGACCCAGCGGCTGCCGCGCTTCGCCGCCCGCGCCATAGCCTAAAGCGATGGGCACTGCGCCGAACAGGGCCGCCATGGTGGTCATCATGATCGGGCGGAAGCGGATCAGGCAGCCTTGATAAATAGCCTTGATCGGCTCCAGGCCCTGATTGCGCTCGGCGTCCAGCGCGAAATCGATCTGCATGATGGCGTTCTTCTCGACGATGCCGATCAGCATGATCAGTCCCACGAACGCGTAAATATTCAGGTCCATGTGGAACAGGTACAGCGTAGCCAGAGCGCCGAATCCGGCCGAGGGCAGACCCGACAGGATGGTAATCGGATGGATGTAGCTTTCGTAAAGAATGCCGAGCACGATGTAGACTACGAAGATCGCGACCAGAAGCAGGATCCACGTATCGCCCAGTTGGCCCTGGAATGCTTTGGCCGCGCCCTGCCAGTTCGTGCCCACCTCGGTCGGAACGTTGTCGGCGGCGATCGCCTCGATTTTTTCGAAAACATCGCCCAGCGATGCGCCCGGAGCGAGGTTGAACGAGATCGTCGCCGCCGAGAGCTGCCCGGAGTGGTTGACCGACTGCGGGCCGACTTCCTGTTTCACGGCAGCCAGCGTGTCCAACGGAATCAAATTGCCAGTATCGGCCTTGAAGTACAGCAGCGACAGAGCGCGCGGATCGGCCTGGAACTCCGGTTTCAGCTCCAGTAAGACTTTGTATTGGTTCGAAGCGCCGTAAATGGTGGACACCCACCGCGGCCCATAAGCATCGTAGAACGCATTTTCGATCTGGTTGGCATTCACCTGCATCGCGGCGGCTTTATCGCGATCGATATTCACGCTGATCTGCGGGCTGGTGATGGCCACATTGCTGGTGACATCTTCGACGCCGGGCACGCCGCTGATCAGCCGTTCGAGCTTGTCGGACGTGGCGTACAGGAGATTCTTGTCGGCGGATTGCAAAGAGTACTGGTATAGGCTCTTGGTGACCTGCCCGCCGATCCGCACGGTCGGCGGATTCTGCAGGTACACGCGCATGCCCGGAAGGTTATCGAGCTTCGGCCGCAGGTCGGCGATAATGTTTTCGACCAGTTCTTTCCGCTGCGCGCGCGGCTTGAGGCGCACCACCAACTCTCCGAAGTTGGGCCCGCCCAGCGTGTTCGACGATGCGCCGCCCACCGACGACGTGAAGGCCTCCACGTTGGGGTTGGCGCGCACGACCTCGGCGACCTGCCTTTGATACTGAACCATCTGGTAGTAGGACGTGCCCTGCGCCGCCTCCGTGATCACCGATAACTGGTCGGTATCCTGGTCGGGAATAAAGCCTTTCGGAATTTTGATGAATAAGTAGACGGTTCCGATCAGCACGAACACGAACACCGCCATGGTGGCGGGCCGGAAGCGCAGAACTACTTCCAGGCTGCGCTCGTAAATGCGCAGCATGCCTTCAAAGAACGATTCGGTGATTCGGTAGAACCAGGAGTGCTCGCCATGCTTGACGCGCAGGAACCGGCTGCACAGCATGGGCGTGAGCGTGACGGAGACCAGGCCCGAGATGAGGATCGCCACGCAGATGGTGACCGAAAACTCGCGGAACAGGCGTCCCATGATGCCGCCCATGAACAGCACGGGAATGAACACCGCGGTCAGCGACAGCGTCATCGAAACGATGGTGAAACCGATTTCGCTTGAACCCATCAGGGCCGCGGCCAGAGGCTTCCTTCCCATCTCCATGTGCCGGAAAATGTTTTCCAGCATCACGATGGCGTCGTCCACCACGAAACCTACGGACAGGATCAGCGCCATCATGGACAAGTTATCCAGGCTGTAGCTGAGCATGTACATGATGGCGAACGTGCCCACGATCGAGAAGGGCAGTGCGAGGCTGGGGATCACCGTAGCCGAGACATTGCGCAGGAACAGGAAGATAACGCCGATCACCAGGCCCAAGGTCATCAGCATGGTCACTTCGACATCCTGGTAGGAGTCGCGAATGGTCTGGGACCGGTCGTAAAGAATGTCCATGTGCACCGACGGCGGAAGCTCCTGCTGGAAAATCGGGAGCAGGTCCTTGACGCTATCGGTCACGGCGATGGTGTTGGTGCCGGGCTGGCGCTGGATGGCCAGCACAATGGCGCGCTGGTCGTCGTGCTGAGTGTAATACCAGGACGCGGTTTTATCGTCCTCGACGCTGTCCTTCAACTGGCCTAATTCCTCCAGCCGCACCGGCGTGTTGTTGCGATACGCCACCACCAGCGAACGATATTGGTCCGCGGTTGTAAGCTGACCGGAGGTCTGCAAGGTAAACGCCCGCTGCGGCCCGGTGATCTGGCCGGTGGGCAGATTCACGTTCCAGACCTTCAGCGCGGCTTCCACTTCATTGATGCCGACCTTGTGAGAGGCCAGCAGATGCGGATCCATCTGCACGTGCACGGCGTACTTTTGCGCGCCCAGCACCTGCACCTGCGCGACGCCCGTTACTTGCGAAATGCGCTGGGCAATGCGCGTTTCGGCGAACTCGTCCAAGGTCCACAGCGGGACCTCTTTGGAGGTCAGGGTCAGATACAGGATGGGCTGGTCGGCCGGATTCACGCGGGCGAACGTGGGCGGCGTGGGCATACCCAGCGGAAGCTGCCGTGACGCTTGCGTGATGGCGGACTGCACGTCGATGGCGGCTCCGTCCATGCTGCGGTTCAGAGCAAATTCCAGCGTGACTTGGGTCGCGCCCAGCGAGTTGATGGAGGTCATCGACTCGATGCCGGCGATGTTGGAAAACTGATTCTCCATGGGCGTCGCGACCGAAGCGGCCATGGTGTCCGGGCTCGCGCCGGGCAACGCCGCAGTCACCTGCAGCGTCGGAAAATCGACGTTGGGGAGATCGCTGACGGCCAGCTTTTGATACGCGACGGTGCCAAACAGCGCGATGGCGCCCATCAGCAGGCTGGTGGCGATCGGCCTTTCAATAAATGGTTGTGAGAAGTTCATTCGTACCGAAAAACCAGTCTTACCGCCGCGTCAATCCGAGAACCCTGGCGCGACTTCCGGCTGCCGCACGATGGCGGTCCGGCGCGACTTCCGCCGTTTCGTGAATTGCGCCATGTAGGTGTACACCACCGGCGTGAGATACAACGTCATGATTTGCGACACGGCCAGGCCGCCGATCACGGTCAGGCCCAGCGGACGCCGCGCCTCGCCACCCGCGCCCCATCCGAGCGCTACCGGGATCGAGCCCAGCATGGCCGCCGCGGTGGTCATCATGATCGGCCGGAAGCGGATGATGCAGCCCTGATAGATGGCTTCTTCCGGGGAGGTGGCTCCGCTGCGCTCGGCTTGCAGCGCGAAGTCGATCTGCATGATGGCGTTCTTCTTCACGATGCCGACCAGGATGATCAGGCCAACGAAGGAATATATGTTCAGCTCGCCCTTAAACAAATACAGCGTTAACAACGCTCCCAGACACGCCGAGGGCAATCCCGACAGGATCGTCAGTGGATGGATGTAGCTTTCATACAGCACGCCCAGGACGATGTAGACCACCAGGATGGCCACCAGGAACAGAGTACTTAGGTTGGCAAGAGAATCCTGGAACGCGGCCGCATTTCCCGAGAAGCGCGCCGAAATGTTGCCGGGCAGCGTCGCCTTGGCCAGGGTCTGGAGCTTGTCGGTCACGTTCCCTAACGAGATGCCGGGCTTGAGATTGAACGAAACCGTGACGGCGGGAAGCTGGCCGGCGTGCGAGATGCTCTGCGGCCCGACGTCCTCCTTGATCTTCGCCAGCGAGTCCAGCGGAACCAGGACGCCGGTATTTGTCTTGAAATAGATCTTGGACAGATAGTCGGAAAAGGCCTGATACTTCTTGTCCACTTCCATCACCACGCGGTACTGCGAAATGGGCGTATAGATGATGGATGCGTAACTTGGGCCATAAGCGCCGTACAGCGCGTTCTGGATCTCGCTGGGGTTGAGCCCGTACAGCGCGGCGCGCTCGCGGTCGATCTCGACATTGACCCGCGGGCTGCGGTATTCCAGATCGGTGTTGACGTCCTGCACCTCGGGCACCTTGCGGATTTCTTTCTCCAGCACCGCCGCCTGCTCGTACAACTCGTCTGTGTCAGGACCCTGCAAGGTGAAATCGTAGTTGCTCCTGGAGTTGTACCCGCCGCCGCCGATGCGGATGGGAGGAGGCACGTTGGGATACACGTTGAATCCGGGGAGGCTCACGATTTTGGGACGCAAGCGCTCGACCACTTGCTGCGCGGTGGATTTTCGCTCGGGATGGGCCCGGAGCATGACGAAAAAGCGGGCGCCATTGCCGTTCCCGGCGTTGGTCATGAAGGCGTCCACATCGGGATCCTTGCGGACGATGTCGGCGATCCTCTTCTGATACTCCACCATCTTGTAGAAGGAGGTTCCCTGTGCCGCTTGAATGTTCAGCTGCATCTGATCGTTGTCGGCGTCCGGAATGAATCCTTTCGGCACCTTCTGATAGAGGAACCACGTGGCGCCGAGCACTGCGAAGAACAGCACACCCATGGCGGAGCGATGGCGCAGAACGCCGCGCAAGGACCAGTCGTAGAAGCTCAGGCAGCTTTGGAAAATACGTTCGATACCGCGGTATACGATCCCGTGTCGCTGAGTCCCCTCGCGCAGCAGCCGGCTGCACAGCATGGGTGACAGCGTAATGGACACCACGCCGGAAACCAGGATGGCCGTGCAGATGGTTACCGCGAATTCCCGGAACATGCGGCCCAGCATGCCGCTCATGAACAGAATCGGAATGAAGACCGCCGCCAGCGACAGCGTCATGGAGAGGATGGTGAATCCGATCTCCTGCGATCCCTTGTACGCGGCGGCCATCGGGCTCAAGCCGCTCTCGATGTGGCGAACGACATTCTCCAGCATCACAATGGCGTCATCCACCACGAAGCACACCGAAAGAATCAGCGCCATCATGGACAGCGTATTCAGGCTGAAGCCCAGCAGCGCCATCACCACCAGCGTTCCGAGAATCGAGAACGGCAGCGCCAGCGCCGGAATCAATGTCGCTCGCCCGCTCCTGAGGAACGCGAAGATGACGATCACCACCAGGAGCAGCGTGAAGCCCATGGTGGTCTGGAAGTCGGTGAACGCATCGCGGATCAGCTTGGCGCGATCTCCGCGCGTGGTGAAATGCACCGAGGGAGGGAGCTGAGCCTGGAACTGGGGAAAAAGCGCCTTGACGGCGTCCGACACTTCGATGGTGTTCGAGCCCGGCTGCTTCATCACCTGCATCTGGATGGCGCGCTCCATCTTTCCGCCGGTGTACATCCAGGCCGCGTTCATGTCGTTCTCGACGCTGTCCTTGACGGTCGCCACCTCCGACAGCCGTATGGGAGTTCCGTTGCGCCACGCCACCACGATCTGGGCGAAACCGGCGGCATCATGCAGCTCTCCGTTGGTCTTCAGCGTGAACGCCTGGCGGGGACCGTACAATGTGCCCGTCGGAGAATTGGGGTTCCAGTTTGAGATCGCGTTGCTGACTTCGTTGATGCCGATCTTCTTGCCGACCAGTTTGTCCGGATCGAGTTGCACCCGCACCGCGTACTTGGTGGCGCCGCCCACTTGCACCTGGGATACGCCGTTGACCATCGAGATGCGCGGTGCGATGATCTGCTCCGCATAGTCGTCCAGTTGCGATAAGGAAATCGCGTCCGAAGTGAGCGTCAGGTAAAAAATCGGCTGGTCCGAAGGGTTCTGTTTCTTGAAGGAGGGCGGCGCGGGCAACCCGGCCGGCAGCAGCGGCATGGCCTCGGCAATGGCCGTCTGCACGTCCACGGAAGCCCCGTCGATGTCCCGGCTCATATCGAACTGGAGCGTGATCTGGGTGTTGCCGGTGGAACTCTGCGAACGCATCGAGTCGATGCCGGAAATCGAGGTGAACTGCCGCTCGAGCACCGTCGCCACCGAGGATGCCATCGTGGAAGGATCGGCGCCGGGCAGGTTGACCTGAACTTGCAGCGTGGGCATCTCCACGTTGGGCATGTCGCTGACTGGCAAGGTGCGGTAGGCAACCACTCCGAACAGCGCAATGGCCGCCATCAGCAGGCTGGTGGCGATGGGCCGCTTGATGAATATTTCCGAGAAATTCACGCGATCTCCCTGCGTCTCATGGAGCAGCTCATGGTTCGGCGATCGGTTAAGGCGAAGACCGCGGACGTCCGTCCCCGGTTTGCTGATCGCCGCGGACCTGTACCTTGGATCCCGGCTGTAAGCGAAGCTGGCCTTCGGTCACCACCGTTTCCCCGCCTTTTAACCCGTCTTCGATCACCATATCCTGATCGATGCGCGGACCCGTCTTGATCGGCACTACCGTCACCGCGCGGTCTTCCCCGACAACATACACGTAGGTTCCATCCTGACCCGTCTGGACCGCCTGGTTGGGGACCACGACTGCATTCGCGCGAGTGGTCAGCCGCAGCGTTGCGTTCACGAACTGACCCGGCCACAGCTTGCGAGCGGTGTTCTGGAAAGTGCCCTTGAGTTTGATGGTGCCGGTGGTGGTGTCCACGGAATTATCTATAAACGTCAGTTGCCCGTTTTCCGGCTCTCCACTTCCGTCCTGGGGCCGAGCGGTTACCTGCAAGTTGCCCTGCGCCATATAGCGCTTGACTTCCGGTAGGCGCGCCTCCGGAACCGCGAAGGTGACGTAAATCGGCTCCACCTGGTTGATCGTGGCTAAGTCCGTGGTGTTGGCCGTAATGATGTTGCCGGCCTTCTGCAATGTGTTCCCGGTTCGCCCGTCCATCGGCGCAAAGACGGTGGTATAGCCGAGCTGAATATTCAGGTTGTTGATGGCAGACTGGTCGGATTCCATCTGCGCCTTGGCGCTGTTGATCGCCGCTTTGTCGGCCTCCAGCAGCTGGGCGAGGGAATCGGCATTGCTCTTGAGCTGCTCGCCCTGCTCCTTGGCGATGATGCCTTCTTCCACCAGTTTGAGGTAGCGATTCGTCTGGTCGCGCGCGTACTTGGCGTTGGCCGCGTCGCGATTGAGATTGGCTTCCGCCTGGAGTTCCAGGGCCGTGCTCTTCTGCAGATTCGCCACCGCCGACTTCATCTGGCCTTCCAGCGGCTTGCGATCGATCAGGAACAGCACGTCGTCCTTCTTGACGAAATCGCCCTCTTGAAAATTGACCTTGGTGAGCATGCCGCCGGTCTGGGCCCGTACCGTGACCACCGAATAGGCCTCCACGTTGCCCACTACCGAAATATCCACGGGCACGTTCTTCAACTGGGCCTTGGCGACCTCCACCGGAACGGTCCCGCCCCCGGCATTCTTGCCTTTTCCTTTCCCCTTACCTTTGCCGCTATCCCCTACGTCGGTCGAAGGGGACGAGCAACTGGCGAGCAGAAAGGCGGCTACAAGGACGCCCAGTAGTTTAGAGGGTTTCAAGCTGGTAGATTTCACAACAGTCTTCAGTATACTGCCCACACTGTAGCCATGTACTGGCAATATGGCAGGGGCACGAATACATAACCGGCGTCGCCCGGCAGGCAGAGGTTACTTGAATGTAGATAAACAAGATACTTGCGATGAAACCCCTGCCGTTCGGGAACACCACGACTTAGTGGTGTTTAATTCCAAACGCCGATTGTGAAATACTGAATCGAAACGCTGTCAAGCCTCGTGTCCAGAACCCTGATTATTGCCATCGACGGGCCGGGCGGGTCCGGCAAGAGCACGGTCGCGCGTGCGGTGGCCCGACGCCTGGGATTCACCTACATCGACTCGGGCGCCATGTACCGGGCCGTAGCCCTGTGGGCTTTGCGCCTGGGCATGGACCTGGACGATCTCCATCGCCTGGAACAACTTGCCAAAGAGGCCCGCATTGAGCTGCCGGGCGATCGCGTGCTCCTGAACGGGGAGGATGTGACGGCTGAAATCCGCGAGCCCCAAATCAGCGAAGCTGCGTCCCGCGTCGCGGCTCAGCCGGGAGTGCGCCGGGCGATGCGAGACGAACAGCGCCGGATCGGATCGGAGGGCCCAGCGGTGATGGAAGGTCGGGACATCGGAACCGTGGTGTTCCCGGAAGCGAAGGTGAAAATTTTCCTCGATGCCCAGCCGGAAGCCCGCGCGGAGCGCCGGGCGGCGGAATTGGGCGCGGACGTGGAGGACGTCGCCCGCGAGCTGGACGCCCGCGACCGGAGGGATCGCAGCCGGGCGGAAGCGCCGCTCACTCAGGCTCCCGATGCCGAGTATCTGGACACCACTCATCTCACTTCGATCCAGGTGGAAGAAGCAGTCCTCAAGCTGGTGCGCGAGCGCACCTCGAATGGAAAGGATCACAAATAGAAACTTGTGACTGATCTCCTCGTCATGAAGTTCGGCGGCACCAGCATGGGTTCGGCCGAGCGCATCCGCGTCGCAACCCGTCTGGTAACACAACAAACCTCCAGGCGCTCGGTCGTGGTGGTCGTCTCGGCGATGTCCAAAGTGACCGACCTGCTGCTGGATTCGCTTCGCAAAGCCGAGGCCGGGGACCAGGCCGATCTCGATGCGAATCTCGAAAAGCTGTCGGCGCGGCATCGCGAGTGTTGCCGGGGGCTCCTCCCGGCGGATCGACAGGAGGAGGCGCTGGCCGGCGTGGAAGCCCTGATCGCCGAATTCGCGCGCATCGCCAAGGGCGTGATGATGCTGGGCGAGCGCCCGCCCCGTTCGGTGGACGAAGCCGTGGCCATAGGGGAGCGTTTGTCGGCGTATCTGATGTCGCGGCACATGGAGTCCGAAGGCATACCGGCGATTGCAATCAATGCGGCCGAAGTCATCGCGACGGACGCCGTATTCGGAAACGCTACGCCTTTGATGGAGCAGACTCGCATCCGCGCAGCCGGAGTGCTTCGGCCGCTTCTCGATCAGGGCACAGTGCCGGTGGTGACCGGCTTCAACGGATCGACGCTCGATGGACGCCCGACCACTCTCGGTCGCGGCGGATCGGATTTTTCAGCGTCGATTCTGGCCGCCGTTCTGGACGCGGCCGAGCTCTGGATCTGGACCGACGTGGACGGAATCATGAGCGGCGATCCGCGCCTGGTCACCGACGCGAGAGTGCTTCCCGAAATTACCTATGCGGAGGCCGCCGAGCTGGCCTACAACGGAGCCAAGGTGCTGCATCCCCGGACGCTAGCGCCTCTCGCCGAACGCGGAATCCCGGTGTGGAGCAAAAATAGCTTCGCGCCGGAAAAGCCTGGCACGCGCATTCTTCCCCGCGTGGATGCCGGGCATGGTCCGCACGCCGTGACTTCGATGACCGACGTCGCGCTGGTTTCGATGGAACCGGCCAGCGCCGCGGTGAGTGGAACCCGCCTGATGGCGAGAGCGCTGGACGGCCTGGCTCGGGCGAACGTCGAAATCCTGGCCTTCACCAGCTCCAGCTACCGGCAGAGTTTCTGCTTTCTGGTTCGCCAGTCCGAACTGGAGCGCGCCCTGGAGTATCTCGAGGAGGACCTCGCGCTGGAACTGGTCCACGGCTATCTGAAGCCGATCGAAGTGGACCCCGACGTCGGTCTGATCGCCGTCGTGGGCGAAGGCATGCGCGGCACGCCCGGCCTCGCGGGCCGGATCTTTACGGCGATTTCCAGGCACGACATCAATATTATTGCGATCGCCCAGGGATCCAGCGAGCTGACGATTGCCATCGTCGTGCGCCGCGGCGGCCTGGAGCAGGCCGTACGCGCCATCCACGGCGAATTCTGACCGCTGTCGAGGCCGGGCAAACGAGAGGCCAGATCTTCCTGCGCGGGCCGTTTCTCTATTTGCACCGGAACGCCGGATCCACGCTCCGAAAGCCTCATCTCGCACGAATGAGATCCGCGAACGTCCGGAGGTCGTTTGAGTCGACATCGGACACCGCCCAGTAGCTCATGTTGTTTTGCGACCAGTGGAGCAGATGATATCCGCCGAGGTCCCGGAGTTCGGGTTTGGAGTCCGCGCCCGCCGATGGCGACACGTATAAGTCGATGACGTGCTGCCGCCGGCGGTAGACGATCGCGGCGGCGGGCTGCTGATGAATCACCTCGAGACGGCCTCCGATGAGGATGAAGTCGTGCTCGGTTAGGTCCGGAACCGGTGGCGAAAAACTGGTCTTGCCCTGAAACCAGGGCTTGACGGTGTGCTGATCCGAGCTCGGGACATCCACCTGATGGACGGTTTGAAGAGCACGCAGATGATTGTCGAGAATTTCGGCGCCGAGTGCGTCCGCATCTCTGCCGATTCGCAACATAGGAACGGAGAGGATCAGAACCACCACGCCAATCGCGGCCGCCATCACGGACGCATTGAGCCAGTTCCAGCTCCAAAAACGAGATGGCGATTTCTTCTCTCTCAGAAATTGGGTCGCAAGCTTCCGTTCCAGTGCGATTCCGGGAGCATACGCCAGATCCGCCGCCGCGATTTCCTCGTGCAGCTTCTCGAGCGCCGCGTACTTAGCAGCGCACGCTCGGCATTCGGATAGATGCAGATCGATGCTGACCAAGCCCGCCATGTCCAGCTCGTTATCGAGCCTGGCGTGCAACAACGGCCCAGCTTCACGGCAAGTCATGCTGCACCTCCCCGGCTCCATCGAGCTTAGTCCCGCCCAGTTCTACTAAGAGCTGATTTCTCGCCCGCGACAACCTGGACATTACGGTCCCCATAGGGATGCCCAGCACGGACGCGATCTCCTTGTAGGGTAGGCCCTCTATTTCGCGCAATACGATCACTTCGCGGAATTCTGGTTCCAGATGCGAGATCGCCTGGCGTACCTGCTCGCGACGTGATTGGTCGACGAGAGCCCGCTCCGGGTCCGGCGAATCGTCCTTCGGTTCGTACCCCTCATCTCCCAAGGGCACCGCGATGCCGGATTTGTTACGCCGCCGAAAATCCATCGCCGTATTCCGGACAATTGCTAACATCCATGTCTTGGCTTCGCTGCCGCGGAAGCTTGCCTGGGCTTTGAATGCCTTCAAGAACGACTCCTGGACAATGTCCTCGGCGTCCTGGTCATTGTGCACCAGCCAGCGAGCGAGGTTATATGCGGCTCGCATATGCGGCCACATCGTCAGCTCGAAGAATCTGACCTTGGCGTCCACGAAGTCCTTTCCAAAGTAGAAGTTCTCTCCAGTTTCGCTTAGATGCAGCTTCCATAAAAAGATCCGCCCTCTATATATACGCTCGGCGTATCTAATTTATTCCCGGGTTCCGGTTGGGGAATAAATTCGTCCGGCCGCCAGTCTCCTCAGACGAAAGCGGCTTTCACGCCGCGACAGAAAGGCGTTCACAATGACTGAAAACAAGCAAGACAAACTGGAAGGCGCCGCGGCCCTCCTCCAGCGCGATATCGACCGGCGGGGCTTCTTAAAATGCATGCAATGGGCTGGAGCGGGTGTCGTCTGGAGCTTTGCGGCGGGCGTGCCGACATCCCACCTTTTGGGCGCTCCCAAGCCGCGCGCCGAGGACTTCGCGTTCGTACAAATCAGCGACAGTCACATCGGGTTCGACAAGGCAGCCAATCCCGACGTCAATGGAACCTTCCAGGCCGCGGTGGACAAGATCAACGCACTGGATAAGCAGCCGGATTTCATCCTCCACACCGGAGACCTTTCGCACTTGGCGAAGGCCGCGGAGTTCGACACCTTGGACCAGCTCCTTCGAGGATTGCATCAGAAGCAGACGTTCTTCGTGCCCGGCGAGCACGACCTGCTGGGCGATGACGGCAAGCAATACATGGAGCGTTTCGGCGCGGGCGCGACGGGGCGCGGCTGGCAGAGCTTCGACCACAAAGGGGTCCATTTCATCGGCCTGAACAACGCGGCGCAACTCGAAGGCATGGGCTCGATTGGAGACCAGCAGATGGCCTGGCTCAAGAACGATGTCGCCAAGCTGGCGGCCAGCACGCCGATCGTAGTCTTCGCTCATATTCCGTTGTGGGCTGCCTATCCCGAGTGGGGTTGGGCCACCAAAGACAGCGCGCAGGCTCTCGATCTCCTGAAGCGATTCGGGTCGGTGACCGTTCTGAACGGCCACATTCATCAGGTGATGCAGAAGGTGGAAGGAAGCGTTACCTTCCATTCCGCGATGTCAACGGCGTTCCCGCAACCTGCGCCGGGAACCGCGCCGTCCGCCGGGCCCATGAAGGTGCCCGCGGATTCGCTTCGCGACGTGCTCGGCATCCGCGACGTCAATTTCGTGGCTGGATCACATCGCCTGGCGGTAGTCGACTTGCCGCTGAGCGCCACGTAGGCCGACGAGTACAAGACCAAAGAGAGGCGGGACTCAAGTGCGGTACAACTGGACAAATCCAAGACTCAGAACAACGCTAACGATTCTTGCTGGCGCTGTCTGCGCAACCCTTGCGATCGGCGCTTCCGGCAAGGATGCGGAGCGCGGGCGTGAAGCTTTCGAAAAGCGGTGCACCGGCTGCCATGCGCTCGACAAGATTAAAGTCGGGCCGCCCCTAAGGGGCGTATACGGCCGAAATGCGGGCAAGGACCCGCAGTTTACTTACTCGGACGCGATGAAGAACACGTCAGTCCTGTGGGAAGAATCGACGCTAGACCGTTGGCTCACTGACACCGAAAGCATCATTCCCGAAAACGACATGGCCTTTCGGCTAAACGATCCGGCGGATCGGGCGAACATCATCGCCTACCTGCGCACGTTGTCGGCCAAGTGAACAGGGGGACGCATGATCAAAAAGATTCTCATCGCAACGGGAGTGGCCGCCATCGTTGCGGTCGGCGGCTCAATGATTCATCCTTTCGGGGCGCCCCGCGCGGCCACGAGCAACCAGGCTATCCTCCGTGAAGCGCAGATCGATCCGGAGACGCTTGTGATCATCCAACGGGCGTGCCAGAACTGCCACTCACAGCAGACCGTGTGGCCCTGGTATAGTCACCTCGCACCGATCTCGTGGTTGTTTGCCCGAGACGTTCAGCAAGCCCGCTTGCACATGAATCTATCGCGGTGGCAGGATTACTCAATCGACGACCAGGTTCGGTTGCTGAGCGCGATCGGCAGTGCGGTCAGGAACCGTGAAATGTCGGTTCAGCGATACCTATTACTGCATCCCGAGGCGCGCCTCACGGACGCTGAGCGGCAGCAGATCTACCGCTGGACGCGAACCGAGCGAAACCGTCTTCGAAGGCGATCGACGCCATTCGACCTGACCGGCCAGCTCAGCACAGCGCGCTAGTCGAATCTTTCGGCCGGCACCTGGTTTGGACGGCGAATCCTGACCGCTCTTGAGGGGGCCAACAAGAGGCCAGATCTTTCTACGCGGGTGCGTCTATTTGCACCGGTCCGCGAGCCTCGGCTTTTCGCGCCATTTCCTGTGGCAGCCGGCGCAGGCCGCACTGAGCGTATCGGCGGCCTCCACCATTTTGTCCTGATCCTTGGATTGGGCCGACTTGTAAGCCTTCATGCCTGCGTCCCGAAGCTCCTGCACAAATTTCGGCCAGTCCGGATTATCCAAGGGAACGGGCAAGCCATTGGCGCACTTTCGCCCCGGGATCAAGAGGAGATTGCTGGACTCAGTCAGAGCCAGTGCCGCGTTCTCCACAGCCAGCCAACCTCCGAACGTGCTTAGCAACGGATCGGTTGCCAGCGAGGGATCCCGGCCGGGGACAAATTTCAGGTCCCCCGGGTTGTCGATCTGCGCGGAGAAAACCACGTTGGATGCCGGATACAGAACGCCCCGCATCAACTGGTTCAGATCGGTCTGAACCTCGATCTTCACCGTTGCCGGCTTGGGCGTTTCCGCACCTTTCGAAGGCGTTTGCGCCGGCAGACACAGGCCGAAAGCCAGCAGCGCCACGGGCAGAGTCATCACTATTCTGCGCATTCGATCATTCTAATCCCCAGAGGGGCTCTCATTTGAGCCAGGACGCGGGATCCAGCCTAAGAACCTGAGGTTTACACGCCTCTGCAAAAGTACTAAGCAGGAATAGTAGTTAACGGGTCACTTCCCACAAGCCAACTTATCAGGAGTAATGTCCCACAAGGCGATTCTCGGCGGATGCCGAGTCGGATGAAAGTCGTGCAACTCCTCACCATCGGACCTTTGGGCCGATTTCACCGCAGCGCGCGCTCCCTGCACGGCACTCGAGGCGCTACTCGGCTCGCAACGCGTCCAGCGGATCCACAGCCGCGGCACGGCGCGCCGGCACGTAGCTCGCAAGCACTGCCGACGTCACCAGGACTGCGGCTACGGCCGCATATGTCACCGGATCTATCGGGCTCACCTCAAATAGCAGCGATTTTATCAGACGCGAAAGCCCCATGGCCGCGCCCGCGCCGATGGCGACGCCCACACCCGCCAGAATCAATCCGTGGCGCACGATCATGCGCTGCAGCTCGCCGGGGCGCGCGCCGAGCGCCATGCGAATCCCGATCTCGCGCGTCCGCTGCGTCACCGCGT
>DASYSG010000051.1:0-3641 GCA_036003585.1 Bryobacteraceae bacterium
GCGACACTCTGGAACTGCGCGGAGTATCACTCCAGGAGTTCGTTGCGGACGTTCGGCCGCACTTCCGAAACAACATTGTCAACCCAAGTGGATTCTTGATTGATCGGGCCCGTCGTTTCTACCAACTGTCGCGACCCGCCCGAGTCCCGGTCGCAGATGGGCCCGTTCAGGCTGGCGGGGAGACTTGCGGAGGCTGCAAGGGAGAAAAATACGTCATGGAGGACCGCGAGATCAGACCGTGTTCGCGATGTTCAACCCCGGAATCCAGAAGGCAATGGGAAATGAAGGAGGGAGAGCGCGCTAGAAAAGCGCGACTCGGCCCGCGGGAAGTTCTCTGTCGGTTGACGGCGGATGATGCGCTGAAACATTCGATTTACAAAACGTTTAATTCGGATTAGAATACTCCTTAGCGGCTCAGTTCGCCAGGCCAGCGCCCCAGGCGCACCTTCCGAAGGATCCCAAGGATCGCTTTTGGAAGGACAGGCATGCTGACGCATCCCACCACATCGCACACCGAGCTTTGGCCGATCGACAAGTTCGTTCCATATGTCCGGAACCCCCGGAAGAACGACGCCGCGGTGGATCGCATGTGTGCCTCGATCCGCGAGTTCGGTTTCAAGATCCCCTGCCTGGTTCGGAGCGATGGAGAAGTCGTGGATGGTCATCTCCGACTCAAGGCAGCGCACAAGCTCGGCATCACCGAGATTCCGGTGATCCTCTGCGACGAGTGGACACCGGCGCAGGTCAGAGCATTCCGGCTGATGGTCAATCGCTCCGTAACGTGGGCCGATTGGGATGAAGAGTTGCTCGCGCTTGAACTTCAGGAGATCCAGGAGTCGGACTTCGATCTGAGCCTAACCGGCTTCGATCCTGGCGAGATCGATGGCTTACTGGCGCTGGAGGACGAGGAGGCAGCCAATGCCGCGCCGCCGCTGCCCGAGTCGCCTGTCTCTCGCTTAGGCGATCTGTGGCTGTTGGGACCGCACCGGGTGCTTTGCGGCGATGCCACCAGTCCGGAAGCTGTCGCCCGACTCCTCGGCGAGCGTAAGCCGCGGCTCATGGTGACGGATCCACCGTATGGGATCGAACTGGACTCCGAATGGCGCGACCGAGCCGGCCTGAACGGCTGTGGCCCGGCCGAGGCGAGCTACATGAAAAAGCGCACCGCTGGTCACACGAAGACGACGATTTCCGGCGACACACGGGCCGATTGGTCGGAAGCGTTCGCGCTCGTGCCGTCACTCGAGGCAGCTTACGTGTGGCACGCGTCGAAGTTCACCAGGGAAGTCCTGGATGGCCTGCTGCGCATCGGCTTCCTTCACCACCAGCAGATTATTTGGAACAAAGGCAGAACGGTCCTCACACGGACGCTGTACTGGTTTGCCCACGAGCCTTGCTGGTTCGTGCGAAAGAAAAACGCGCCCTGGTACGGCAAGGCCGGCGAAAACTCTACCATCTGGGATTCGCCTTCGCCGAAGTTCATCATGGGTGGCGCAGATGAGGATAAGTACGACCACCCGACGCAGAAGCCCATCGAGCTGATGCGGCGCCCAATCCTGAACCATCTCCGCCGCGGTGAGCTGGTCTACGATCCGTTCCTTGGCAGCGGAACCACGCTTGTGGCCGCGGAGTTGACCGAACGCGTCTGTTACGGAATGGAACTGGATCCCAAGTACGCTGACGTGGTGGTCGCCCGCTGGCAAACTCTGACTGGCAAGAACGTCACGCTCGAAGGCGATGGCCGCGCGTTCGAGGAAATCAAAGCAGAGCGCGCAGGAGTACCGACGTGAAGGGAAATCGAACGGTGCCATCGCGAGATTGCTGCCATCGAAGTCGAGTTGCTCACGGGCAATCCCGACGTGCGGGGCTTGTGCCTGGCGCTGTCGGATTGGCACGCGGAGCTTCGCATCCTTCAGAGAAGCGGGTAACCTCGGTGCGGCAAACACTCTACAAACGATTGCAGCAACTGGAGGAAGCGGACGCCCGAGCACGCAAGCACAGCGAACGGCCCGGCGAGGAAGCCAGTAAAGCGAGAGTCTTAAACAAGATCATGTTGTTCCTGCGTCTGCGCGGAGTCGAGAAACAAGCTCACGAGAGCTTGGCGGAAGCGCTGGCCCGTGCGCTCGAAATCGATTGCGGGGAATTGAAGCGACTGCTGCGCGCAGGACTCGATCCGATCCACAAATACTTCACCGACCACGGCGTCTTCGAGGAGATCGAAAGAAGAAAAGCCGCCGGAACATGGCCCGGCGGCTAAGACGAATGGCAATGACGCTAAGCTTTGACGGAGTATGTTCGCTCGCCATCCTCGGCCTTGGTCGAGGTGACCGCCAGCCCCATCTTCTTGGAAACGGTTCCGGACAGGAACCCGCGCACGGAATGCGGCTGCCAGCCAGTGGCTTTCATCAGCTCCTTCGCGGTTGCGCCGCCCGGGCGCTTAAGCAGTTCCAGCACTTTGGCGGCTTTACTTCCATCCGGCGCGCCAGTGGCTTTCTTCGCGCTCTCGGGCGCTTTCTTGGAGGGGTTGGCCTTGTTCCCCGACTTGGCCTTCTTCGGCGCAACGTTGCGCGCCGGTTTGGCACGGCTGGCCTTTGGGGTGGCTTTCGGTGCCTCGGCAGCGGGGCCCATGGCAGTTTCCAGCGCTTCTGCGGTTGAAATCATGATGTTTTCTCCTTGGTTGGCGGGGTTTCCGCGATCACATGAATCGCTCTGATCGGCCGCAGAAGCAAGCAGATTCTGAAGGGAAATCGAACCTTGGCGAACGGGTGGCGATGATGCTGGCTGATACGCAGATGTCCTCAGATGTCCTCAGATGACCGGCCACGGAGCAAAATTCGGGCGGAAGAAGGAAGAGGCGATCGCCGCCTTGCTCGTGCACCGGAATACCGAAGAGGCTGCGCGCGCGGTGGGCATCGCCCCAAAGACGCTCCTGCGCTGGTTACAGGTCCCGGAGTTCCAAGCCGCTTTCCGGGCTGCAAAGTGGGCCGTGTACTCGCAAGCGATTGGGCGGCTCCACCAGATGTCCACTGCGGCCGTTTCGACGTTGGGAAAAGTGATGGTGGATCCGAGCACCCCAGCCGCCGTGAAGGTTCGATCTGCGGATAGCATCTTGAACCACGCCACCAAGGCGATCGAAACCGAAAATCTAGAGGCGCGCCTAACAGAGCTGGAACGGGCGAACGACTCAGCCAAGGGCGGGCGCTCCCGGTGAACCTGAAAGCGCGACTCAAAACGCTGGAACGGCACCAGCGTAAAGTCTTCGACGAGCCGCTTCGGATAGTCGTCAGCCACGCTGGCAAGCCGTTTGATCTCTCGAAGGCGACGTGCTCCCGGACCGTGTGGCCCAATGGGCATCTCATGGAAATCGTGGACCTCCATGGCGGCGATTACGGGTTGAGAGAAGAAGACCTGGAAAACTTCATCCAAACTTTCCCTGTGGAACGCCGCCCATGATCGGCAAGAGTGTCTACCGGCGATTGGCACGACTGGAAGAGGAGATGGCGCCACCTCAGGAGCCTAGAGTGTGGCAAATCGTTTATAAGAGCTGCGATGGAGTGGAGACACTCGGCGACAGGATTGAATGGTATCCGCCGCGCGTCCGTCGGCCAAGACCGTGGGTGCCGCAACCGAGTTAGAGGGCC
>DASYSG010000052.1:0-3655 GCA_036003585.1 Bryobacteraceae bacterium
CGTTGGGCCAGCGGGTCCGAGTGCACGTGGCTTTCGCCAGATCGAGCGGCTCGCCGGCATGGCTGACGACCAGCCGAAATGGCTCCTTGAAGACCGGAAGCTGGTGCCGTTCAAGCGTTTTGAGTCTCGCTTTCAGGTTCAAGTCGCTGTCCCTACCTGGACCGATATCGAAGGCGCTGACGCGGGTCGTGGCCTGGCCGCTTGCCTCCAGGCGTCGCCGCAGTCCTACTCAACATTTTCGCCGCCGTTTCGTTGCTTCATATGTGCCTGGCGGGCGCGCAGAATGCGGTCGGCAGTTGTATGGCAGCCAGTGTAGTCTACTGGCAGCGAAGGTTGAAAAGACTGGCCACTTGCTTCTAAGCGGCTCCGCCTGCTCGCCATGATCAATTCCGCTGGAGTCGGCCCCGAGGGGATAGCCGCACGCGTGTTTTCCAGCCGATCCAACCTGCGTGTAATCGCTCTCATTTACCGCCGGCTGCCTTCAGACGTGTGGGCTGCACGCTCCAGCTCCGATACGCGAGCTTCGATGTCGTCAATCTCGATGCCCTTGATCGCTCGATCAAATACAAACTCAGCAGCCCGAAGTCGTACTGCCGCAGGTACATTCGGATCGGTCATAAGCTTCAGGGCGATGGTTCCAGCAGCACCGGTAGCCTGCTGCATGCGCGCGACAGCTTGTTGGACGACTTCGCGGGTTGCCTTGAGATACTCCCGGCCAAACTCCGGCAGTTTTAGCCAGCGAATGAGCGTCCGTGCGCCCACACCGCAAACGCGCGCTGCCTCATCGATGCTTTGATGCGACAGGAGCGCAGCAATGGCGTCTTCCTGTTTACGCCCTAGTTTTGCGCCGTGACCTGCCATCTGGTGCCATCTGATGCCAACTGCGGGCGAGGGTCGCACCATCGCCACCCATTCGCCAACGTTCGATTTCCTTCAGATTCTGCTTGCTTTGTCCTCCGACCGGAGTGATTCATGTGATCGCGGAAACCCCGCCAACAAAGGAGAAAACATCATGATTTCGACCGCAGAAGCACTTGAAACCGCCCTGGCCCCCGCTGCCGAGGCTCCGAAGGCCACAGAGAAGGCCAGCGCCGCCAAACGTGCGCGCAACTTTGCGCCCAAGCAGGGCAAGTCGGGGAAGAAAGGTCAGCCCCGCCAAGAAAGCGCCCAAGAGCGCAAAGGCCGCCGGCGCCCGGGACGGCAGCAAGGCAGCCAAGGTGCTCGATCTGTTGAAACGCCCGGGCGGCGCAACTGCCAAGGAACTGATGAAAGCCACGGGCTGGCAGCCGCATTCCGTCCGCGGCTTCCTGTCCGGGACTGTTGGCAAGAAGCTGGGCTTGACTGTTACGTCCACCAAGGCCGAAGACGGCGAGCGGACTTACTCCGTCAAAGCCTGAACATTCCCAGTCTCGATCCCTACGCGCCTCCGGGCATCCTCCTGGCGGCGTTTTTCGTTCTGGAGGATGCCCAGTTCGACGTGCCAGTCCGCAAGGCCGAGTAGCAATCCGGCGACATCGGGATTGCCGGCGAACAGTTCCGCTTCGATGGCGGCGAGCTCGCGGAGGCAGCGTTCGATTTGGTGACTGCTCTCCATCCCGCGGCTTTGGTCTGGTCTGCGTCATGCGTTCAATTCCAGGTGCTCGTGTTCGCGAATTTGAGGACATCCCGAGCCGTATAGCCCGTTGAAGTCGAATCAATGAAACTCAGTTCGTGGTGCAAGTGCTCCAGTTGACGAATCCGCCCTGGAGAAAGGAGGGACTCCGAATCCGGAATACTTTCCGAGCGCAAAGCAGACCTCGAGGAGCGTGTCGCGGATGTGGTCTGGATCTGGCGAGGAAGCGCCTCGCGCCGCAATCCTGCTAATGAGGGTCAGGTACCGTTTTACCAGTTCGAGATCATCGTCCATATGGTCAGCCTTCACAGCCGTTCCGCTTTCAGCTCCTCAAACGTCCGGCCGTCTCCATCCAGAATTGCTGTCTTACCAGATAGCGTTTGCCAGCGAGCGACGACCACGTCAGCGTACTTGGGATCCAGTTCCATGCCGTAGCAGACGCGTTCGGTCAGCTCCGCGGCCGCGAGCGTGGTTCCGCTGCCAAGGAAGGGATCGTACACTAGCTCGCCGCGACGCAGGTGGTTCAGGATCGGGCGCCGCATCAGTTCGATGGGTTTCTGGGTCGGGTGATCGTATTTGTCCTCGTCTGCGCCGCCCATGATGAACTTGGGCGACGGCGCATCCCAGATGGTAGAGTTCTCGCCGGCCTTCCCGTACCAAGGAGCATTTTTCTTTCGGACGAACCAGCACGGCTCATGCTGAAACCAGTAGAGCGTCCGGGTTAGGACTGTCCTGCCCTTGTTCCAAATGATCTGCTGGTGGTGAAGAAAACCGATGCGTAGTAGACCGTCCAGGACTTCCCGGGTGAACTTGCTGGCATGCCACACGTACGCCGCCTCGAGGCTGGGAACCAGAGCGAAAGCGTCGGACCAATCGGCGCGCGTATCGCCCGAGATCGCCGTTTCCGTATGACCAGCGGTGCGTTTTTTCATGTAACTCGCCTCGGCCGGGCCACAGCCATTCAGACCGGCGCGATCTCGCCATTCAGAGTCCAACTCAATTCCATACGGCGGGTCCGTCACCATCAACCGCGGCTTTCGTTCACCAAGAAGTCGGGTGACTGCTTCCGGGCTGGTGGCGTCTCCGCAAAGCAGTCGGTGCGGTCCAAGCAACCACAGATCGCCTAAGCGGGAAACAGGCGACTCAGGCAGCGGCGGCGCGGCGTTCGCTGCCTCCTCGTCCTCAAGCGCCAGTAAGCCATCGATCTCGCCCGGATCGAATCCGGTTAGGCTGAGGTCGAAATCCGATTCCTGGATCTCTTGGAGTTCGAGAGCGAGTAGCTCTTCGTCCCAATCTGCCCAAGTAACCGATCGATTAACCATCAGCCGGAATGCTTTGACCTGCGCCGGGGTCCACTCGTCGCAAAGGATCACCGGGATTTCTGTAAGCCCGAGCTTCCGCGCAGCCTTGTGTCGGAGGTGGCCGTCAACGACCTCACCGTCGCTTCGCACCAGGCATGGAATCTTGAAACCGAACTCGCGGATCGACGCGCACATGCGATCCACGGCGGCGTCGTTCTTCCTGGGGTTCCGGATGTATGGAACGAACTTGTCGATCGGCCAAAGCTCGGTGTGCGATGTGGTGGGATGCGTCAGCATGCCTGTCCTTCCAAAAGCGATCCTTGGGATCCTTCGGAAGGTGCGCCTCGGGCGCTGGCCTGGCGAACTGAGCCGCTATGAGTATTCTAATCCGAATTAAACGTTTTGTAAATCGAATGTTTCAGTGCATCTCGCGCTTTTCTAGCGCGCTCTCCCTCCTTCATTTCCCATTGCCTTCTGGATTCCGGGGTTGAACATCGCGAACACGGTCTGATCTCGTGGTCCTCCATGACGTATTTTTCTCCCTTGCAGCCTCCACAAGTCTCCCCAGCAGCCCGAACGGACCCGTGAACAACAGGGACTTGGGCGGGTCGCGACAGTTGGTAGAAACGACGGGCCCGATCAATCAAGAATCCACTTGGGTTGACAATGTTGTTTCGGAAGTGCGGCCGAACGTCCGCAACGAACTCCTGGAGTGATACTCCGCGCAGTTCCAGAGTGTCGC
>DASYSG010000053.1:0-15794 GCA_036003585.1 Bryobacteraceae bacterium
CCGGATGCCGTCTGGGTGAAACTGGTAATCCCGACCGCCCCCAAGGGCATTGGCATGGATCAGTTTGGCCCGTCGGATACTCAAACCAGCATTACGGTAAGGCGATAAGCACCTTATTCGCGAACTGAACAAAGCCCCCGGCTTGAGGCTGGGGGCTTTTTTCGTGCCGCAATGCTTACTTGTTCACGTTGTGCGCCGGCACGATCCCAGGTACCTTCAACTGGATCGTGTAGACGGAATCGCAACCCGCCATGAACAGGGTCCTGCCATCAGGACCGCCGAATGCGACATTCGTTGCACAGATCTGCCTCTTGGGTTCGCCGCCGTAGATGGGCAGATTGATGGTGCCGAGCAACCTGCCTTCAGGCGACGTAATGCGGATGATGCCGGGGCCGGCCCCGCCTGTCGAGAAGACATTGCCTGCCATGTCGGTCTTCTCTCCGTCACCGATGCCGACGCCTTCGGTAAAGACGGTAAATGAGCCTAGCGTGCCATCGGACTTGACGGCATATCGCCGCATCTGACGATTTGCCGTGGACAGGTACATCCACTTACCATCTGGCGACAGCGCGATACCGTTCGGAGTACCACCGAGATCTGCGCCACTCAGCACGAGCGTCGTCTTGCCTTCGGTAATCCGGTAGATGCCATTCTGCAGCTGCTTGTCGGGATTCCTGCCGCCGTCGCGCAGGCCGAAATCGTTGTCCGTAACATAGACCGCATCGTCCGCCGCGATCGCGATGTCGTTTGGGCCGCTGAACCTGCGGCCGTCCATTCCGCCAGACAACACCGTATGCGTGCCGTCCTTCTCCAGGCGCATCACTTGTCGATCGTTGTCGGCGCACCAGATCACGCGGCCCTGGTGATCCATGCCCGTGCAGGACGGACCGATCAGAAGCACATGACTGCGACCGGAACGAGTCTGCGCGCCGACATGCTCAGGATCGTTACCGGTATAACCGGCCCTCTCCATGAAGACCGAGACCTGCTTCTGTGGCGTGACCTTATAGAGGACATTGTCAAGTAGGCCTGCAAAAATCCAGTAGCCGCTGGGCCCGTCGGCGATCCACAACCCGGCTTCAGTGAGACCAAAGCCGCGCCCAAGTTCCACCAGCTTCGCTCCCGGCGAGATGATGTTGTCGAGCCCAGGATCGCTCCTCGTGATCGAAAAAGGCTTGGCCGGAGGTGAAGGACCGTCGCCGCGCATCTGAGGAACTGCGGGTCCGCGCTGTGCCTGCCCGTCCGCAACCGTCACAATGATAATGGCAAGCAGAATGGCGTTGGACCAAGAGGGCGTCTTCATGGTGTCGTCCTTGGTATTACCGAATTCACTTCCAGGAGGCCGCGTTCTCCAGCATGGCACGAATTTCGGCCGCACTGGCCGGTTCAGCCTGAGAACCACCGTCCCGACCTCTGCCGGCTCACGCCGCATGATTCACTGGTGCGTTTGGCCGAGTGACGCGCGACTCGTACAAAGCTGGGATTGGTGAGCCGCATCTGAAGTCGGGTTGTGGGAAGTTGCCCGTTAAGACGTAATATCGGAAGTTTCTCTCTTAGGCAGTGGCCACCCTGATCTTGCCACTCTCGATAGCCGCGACGAAGGCGCCGTAATCCGCCTCGGTTTGATCCGCATATTCGGAAGCGAAGTCCCGTAGCGCCTTCGCCATTTTCGCACCTGAGCCACAATAGCCACTAATTTCACAGGCATCACCTGACCGGGCATGGCCTCGCGCTAGCAGCTCGCCGGCAACCAATGCGAGGCTCCTAAGCCCGGCGCCGCGTAGCTTTTGCAGATCGACACTGCCCTTGTGGTCGTTGAGCTGTCGAACCAAATAGTGGTGATGCCCGATGGTTGTCCAGCCTAGCAGCAGGTCCGAGATGGGCTGAATGGCCCGTTGGCCCTCGGCCGCACGTCGCCCGTGGTGCTGCTGGCCTGCCGGCAGGAAATTTGCATATGCTGATGCCACCTCCTGTTTGATCTGCAAGAACATGGGATCGTTCGCGCCGTTTCCTTCGAACAGGACCACGTAGTCCCGCAACCCGACGCTCCCCGTCCCGACCACCTTGAAGCCAACGTCGATGCTCTGGAACAGATCAAACAGATGGCGCCGCTCGGGTGCCAGGTTCTTTCGATAGGGGCCGAGCGAATTGAGAACATCCTTAGCCCTAGCTCCTCGAATCCTCCAAAAGCTCGGCCGCAGGTCGCGAAAGCGCCGCTGCCTGTGACTGTCTCTGTCGGTGAACTTCTTCCATAGATCCAGAGGGCGCGCTCGTTCCGACTGCCGCAGCGCAGCCTGGATCGGCTGAATGCGCCTTTCTCGGTGGATTTGGTGCCGCGCAACCTGCAAGATCGGCACTTCGGAGAACTCACTGATGGATCGGCAATAACTTTCGGCGAACGCCACTGCAGCGTCCTTGCACCCCGGACGACTATGTCCAGACTCCTGGCCTGCCAGAACAATGCTCGTCGCCATCCGCTTGACATCCCACTCCCAGGGCCCTCGGATCGTCTCATCGAAGTCGTTCAAGTCGAATACTAGCTTGCCATCTGGCGTCGCGAATGATCCTAGGTTTTGTACGTGCGCGTCCCCGCATAGTTGAACCTGCAGATTGGAATGCGCCAACCGCCCCAGGTCCTCCGCCATGATCGACACCGCTCCCCTGAAGAATGCAAACGGCGACACCTTCATTCGGGCATACTTTATTGGTAGTAACTGCGGTACTCGTCCTTCTGTCGAGGCCCGCAGCACCTCGATCGGATCAAACCGCCGTTCCTTTGCGTGCAACTTCGCGAGCGTAGCCCGGCTCACTTTTTCGCGCTGGCTCTTGCCACGGAGAGTCCGCTCCTTCGCTGTGGCAATCATGAGCGGCGTCCTTGTGCCGGAAACAAGCCACAGCATGCCAGGTCGACGATAGGGAAGGCCCATTCGCCCGCGATGCGCGCTTGCTTCCGATGGCTCAGTGAATCAAACACACATAACTCTCCTTAGAAATCCTAACTTATGTGTTTGCTGTGATGCCCACCACTGCCACGATCGCCTTCGAGTGCCCAATAACACGTAATAACGGAAGCTATCCTTCGCCCCCCGAACCCAATCCCGCTTAACTGACTTTCAGGCCGTGACCAGATTCTGGATCGCGCGGCGACATCAGTCTTCAGGTTCGTGGGTTCGTGATTTGGGCAATCTTATCGGTTGCGGCCGGTTGTGAAGCGCCAGACGGTGAAGCCAATTAGGGAAGTCACAGTCAGTACTGTTCCGCCAATCGATATCAACTCGGGAAGGGATATGCTACGCATTGAAGTACCTCGCCTCCAATACCAATATACTGGTGTCAAAAAGGCTCCCTGGGTGGCGGATGAACTGCTAGACGGCATAATTACCGATGATCAGCCCCTCTTTCAAGAATCCCGTTATGCAGCATTAACGGACGACAAAAGTTGTCTATCTTTGCCGCAACGACGAGTGGGGATCGCGCTGTTCTGGCGAGGGCGTCTATTCGTTCCTGAGCGCAACCATCGGATCCACGCGGGATGCTCGCCGCGCCGGAAGATAGGCGGCGATGGTTGCCACCAGGATTAGCACCAGAGCCGCGGTTGCGATGGTGACCGGATCGGTGGCCTTGACGCCGAAGAGCAATCTCGAAAGAGCGAGGAGGCCCGCTCGGGTATTGGGCAGCCTGTTGCCATTTGGGTTGAGATCCCTTTGGTCGTGTTTCCCTTCCGCGGTTAAGCTTCAAACCCGGTACCAACCCCGGTACCGACCCCTTGACGAGAGAATCGCCGTCCTATAGACTCACTGCGCTGGTACGCGATCGTCACGCCACCGAAGCGTTACGTTATTGCGGCCTTATACAGAAGCGGTACTGGGGAGGTTGGCCGATGCGATCACTAAGAGTTGCGGTTTGCTCATTTCTGTTTGCTTTTGCCGCGTTCGCTCAAAGCGACCGCGGAACGATCACTGGCACCATCTCCGATCCAACCGGGGCTGTGGCCGCCGGATCTCCGGTTGAAATCAGAAACGTCGAAAATGGCTTGGTTTACAGGGCGGCAAGTTCAGCGACGGGCAATTACACGCTGACGCAGTTGCCCGCCGGCCAGTATGAACTGTCCGTGACTGTGCCGGGGTTCAAGAAGTACGTTCGGCAAAGCATCACGGTCAATGTGGCGGAGACCTACCGTGTCGACGTGCTGCTCGAAGTGGGATCGAACACGGAGTCAGTGACCGTCACTGATGCCGCCCCGTTGCTAAAGACAGAAAGCGGCGAACTGAGCCACACCGTCACGGCAAGCACCATGAATAACTTGCCGGTGATGGGGATTGGCGGCAGCGCCGGCAGTTCCGGTATGCGCAACCCTTACGCCGTGGTGCAGTTACTCCCGGGCACAACGTACAGTCCCGATGTCGACATCCGCATCAATGGAATGCCCGCGAACACCCAGGCGATGCGGATCGAAGGCCAAGACGCCACCAACGGCTGGTACTCCGCGCAATCTCAAACTCAGGGGAGCGTGGACGCGATCCAGGAGTTTGCAATCCAAACCAGCAACTACGCTGCCGAACTGGGACAAGCCGGCGGCGGGCTTTTCAACGTAACTATGAGATCGGGCACGAACCAGCTGCACGGAGGCGCCTTCGAATACCTGGTCAATGAAGCTGTCAACGCCGGCTCGCCCTTCACTAACGACGGGAACGGGCACCTGTTGCGTCCCCGCCAGCGGAGAAACGACTTCGGCTTTCAACTGGGCGGCCCGGTCGTAATTCCCAAGCTGTATAACGGTCGCAACAAGGCGTTCTTCTTTTTCAATTTCGAGCACTTCGGCGAAACCACGATCACCAACAACGTGTCGACCACGGTCCCAACGGCGGCCTATCGCAGCGGCAATTTCACGTCGGCGCTGACCGGGCGCAATCTCGGCAATGATTTGCTGGGCCGCCCCATTTTCGAGAACACCATCTATGATCCCAACAGCGATTTCTTCTCGGGCGGATTACGGTACCGTAACCCCTACTCCACCAACAACGTGATTCCACTCACGCAGTTCGATTCGGTAGCGTCGAAGATTCAGAATCTGATTCCGCAACCGACCAACTCCGGGCTGACCAACAACTATCTTCCGACCTATACCAATCCCAAATACACGCTGGTACCCTCGGTGAAGGCCGACTATCAAGTCAACGATAGATCGAAAGTCTCCGGTTTCTGGTCTCTCAACCGGCAGGACAACCCCAACAACGGCCTGATGCCGCCTCCGATTCGGAGTAGCCAGCCGAGGCTCGTCAATTCGAATACCTACCGTCTGAACTTCGATCAAACGGTGACGCCGACCTTGCTGCTGCATTTTGGCGTGGGCTTGGTGGATACCAAAATCAACGATCACAGCGACCGGTTCGATTCCGCCGCGCAGCTCGGCTTGACGGGAACCAACTCTACTTTGTTCCCGGTCATCGGAGGCTTGAGCGGGGCACAAGGGGGAATGGCGGCGGGCATGGGCCCAGGCAACCAGATTCACGTGATCTATCGTAAGCCCACCGCTAACACTAGCCTGACCTGGGTGCGGAACAACCACACCTTCAAGTTCGGTGGCGAAATGATGGTGGATGGTTACCAGATGTTCAACGAGACCTACTCAATGGGTTGGCTCACTTACAGCCCGAATGAGACCGGCCTTCCGGCCCTCAACGGCGTGAGCTTGGCTTCCACAGTTGGATATAGCTACGCCAGTTTCCTTCTGGGCCGGGTCGATAACGGATTCTCCGGCATTCCAGCGGTGACGCACATGGGCGCGCATTCGATCTCAGGATTTGCCCAGGACTCCTGGAAAGTGACTCGCAGACTGACGCTGGACTATGGGCTGCGCTACGATTTTTCAACGTATTTACAGGATGGGAACGGCTATTACGAGATCTTCTCCCCCTCAACTCCTAATCCGGTTGCGGGCGGCCGGCTCGGTGCGATCATCGGCGAGGGATACGGAGGAGGCCGCTGCAACTGTCAGTTCTCGAAAAACTATCCCTTTGCCTTCGGTCCGCGCGTGGGGCTGGCTTATCAGATTACCCCGAAGACGGTGTTGCGCACGGGCATGGGTGTCTCGTACTTCAAAACGGACGACAACAATCTCGGCTTTTCAGCCGGTTCGGAGTACATCTACGCGACGTCCTCCTACGGCGACCCCGCATATCTGACTCGGGACGGCCTACCGTACAAGATCACCTTCCCAAACTTCGATCCCGGTCAATACCTCTTCCCGGGCTCGTTAGGCTCCGCCCCCCAGGCACAGGATCAGAACGCGGGCCGCCCGGCCCGGCAAATTCAGTGGAGCGTCGGGATTCAGCGGGAAATCGTTCGGAATCTAATCGTGGAAGCAAGTTATGTCGCCAACCGCGGAGCGTGGTGGAACGCAGCCGGGCTCATTTGCACCAACTGCACCACAGCGCAGACTCTTGCGGCCTATAAACTCGACCTTACCAACGCGGCCGACCGGACACTTCTGGCATCTCCAGTCAATTCCTCAACTGCCGCGGCGCGCGGCTTTGGCTCTCCGTATCCTGGCTTTCCGGCTCTCTCTACTGTGGCGCAATCGCTACGGCCCTATCCGCAGTATGGAGGTATCACGAATTGGCACTGGGTACCGGATGGGGACACCTGGTACGAGTCGTTGCAAACCAAAGTGACCAAGAGAATCACCCATGGTCTAGACTTCAGTTCCAACTTTACCTGGGCCAAACAACTCACCTCGGGCGTCGAGGACGATTTCGGGCGCGGCGGCGGTGTGGTCATCAACGACGCATTCAACCGCCCCAACCAGAAGGCGCTATCGACTTTCGATCAGCCCTTCCAGTTTGTGTTCTCAGGCAGTTACACGACCCCCAGATTGAGCGGGGGTAACAAACTGACTGGCAACAAGGTGCTGTCCTGGGTGGCGCGCGACTGGCAGATCGGTACGCTGCTGCGGTATGCGAGCGGCTTGCCGATCGCAGCTCCAACATCCACCAACAGCATGGCCACCTATGTATTCCAGAGTACAAATTTTAACCGCGTACCGGGTGTGCCTCTGTTTACGCAGGATCTCAACTGCCATTGCTTCGATCCGAACAAGACTTTTGTCCTGAATCCGGCGGCGTGGGCCAATCCCGCCTCGGGCCAGTGGGGTACCGCGGCGGCTTACTATAGCGATTATCGCTATCAGCGTCGTCCGGTGGAGAACCTAAGTCTCGGACGGAACTTCCGCATAAAGGAAAGGGCCAATCTCCAGATCCGGGCTGAGTTCACGAACGCCTTCAATCGTACCGAAGCCAACAATCCCACGGCGACCAACGCGCTGGCGACGCAAACGAGGGCCAACAAGAACGATCCGAACAGCGCCACCACTGCCGGATTCGGTTATATTAACGTGGCGACGGCGGGTGCGCCGAGGCAAGGTCAATTCGTCGCGCGGTTCCAGTTTTAGACCGCTTCTGCCTCGGGAGCATTCGAGCGATGCTCCCGGCATATAAAGGTATTCCCATCCGGGTCTCACCGGTTGAGGATAACCAACCAGAGCGGGTGGGCACTCGGTGACTCATTTCTTTGGACGCCGACCCTCCCGCAAGCGCTGAATGCGACGTGAGCCAGCCGGTTCTTTCAGAAAGCGCCTGATGTCCCACATTAACGGAAACGTCTCGGGAAGCGCGACTCTCCGCGAAACTTCCCATAACGCCGGTTTCGAGCCAATGTACTAGTGGCCGACCACACAGACTGAGCCAGACGTAATTTCCTAGAACCTGACTTCTGAGAAACAACTCCAGGTATCTTTTAGAGTATGGACAAGGGTCGAGGCAAACAGTAGCCTAGAGGCAGACCATGCGGGTATACCCAGGTAGACAGTGCCAGGTTTGCTTTGTTCGAATCCAACATACGAGGTGAACAGACTGAATGACTCGCACCCGAAAGCTTCTCGGATTAGGAATTGCGATCGCCCCCGCAATCGCTCTCTTTCCTGTCCCAGGCGTGCTGGGACAAGCCACGCCTTCTGTTACACCGTCGAGGCCGACGTTCGAAGTCGCCACCATCAAGCTCGCGGACCCAAATGCCGTTCCCAAGAACCAGGCGTTGCGAGTGAGCCCAACTCGGCTTTCGATCCCGAGTATGACGCTTTATTGGCTTATCTATACCGCCTACGGTGAGGGCGGGTACAATACATCGATGCGCGTCACGGGCGGTCCCGACTGGGCCAATCGGACGGCCTTTGCCGTTGAAGGTCTCTCGTCGGGGCCAGTGACGCAGCAGCAACAACGCCTCATGCTGCAGCCCCTTCTCGAGGAACGCTTCGGATTGAAGATCCTCCACAAGGAAGAGACTTACGACGTGTTAGGGCTGGTGGTGGACCGGCGCGACGGGAGGCTCGGCCCCAAGGTCAAGAAGTGGGATGGGACCTGTCCCAAGGTCATGCCTCCGCTCATGTACCCGGCGCCGCGCCGCCCATTTGATCGGGACGGAGACAAGATCGTGGTCGGGCCGGCTTCAGCGACCGACGAGCCAGGTGTGACCTACTGCCCTTCTGGCTTTCGACGCGGAGGCTTGATACTCGACGGTGCCACCATGTTCACCGTCGCGGAAATTCTTTCCCTGCCTCCGGGACGAGAATTGCTGGGCGGCGTCACACAGGATCGCACCGGACTGACCGACCGCTACACACTGGACCTGGACTATCTATTTGGGGCTGCGCCATCGGACTTTGCGGCGCCGTCCTTGTCTGGCGCGATTCGGGACCAATGGGGGCTGCGACTGGAGAAGACTAAGGGGACGGCTAAGGTCATCGTAGTAGAGCATGCCCAGTTGCCCACAGATAACTGAGCCTTCGTAAGATTGCGAGCCCACAGGCTGCGAAGACATATTGGCTGATCCTCCCTTGGAGAGCCAAGCCCGAAACCGGTTTCTGGGAAGTTGAACGGCTCCGGGCGGAATACGCGCCACTCGTACACAACTCGGGTTCCGGCCGTTATGGGGCATTATCGGAAGTCTTCCACGGGACCCGGCTGAAGATAGTGTCCGGTTGCTGATCAGGTACACTACACTAAATCAAGCACATGCCACTCTCTGCTGGCGACAAACTCGGCCCGAACGAGTTTAAAGACGCCACCGTGCGTTTTCAGACGAGGCCCGGGAACAGAGGCTTGATGTTGGGGGCGTCGCTCAGCCTCCTAGTGTCGTCCTCATTGCGTCTTCTCTTCCTAGGTTCCCATCACGCCGCCAGTCGATGGATTGCCGGCCTCCAATTCGTGTGCTCTCTACTCTTGGTGCTTTCGATGTCACCGTCGTATTGCGAGTTTCACGAGACCTCTCTGATTCTGCGGCAAGGTTGGAGGAGGAAGTTCTCGGTGCCGTACGGCTCGCTGGCGGAAATCAAGCTGATCGCGCCCCCGCCCGGAAAGTTCGTACCGGGCCGGATTCTCATCGCCGCAAGGGACGGAAAACGCCTTGTGATCTCGGTGGTAGAGTCGGCAAGGTTTTTGAGAGAAACCTACAGAAGGTGTCCTCAGCTCAACTCTGCGGCCGAAGGCGCGTAGTGCCGTGGCCGATCGCCGGTGGGAGATAGTGTAAGGTTGCGCCGTCATCCAGGACTTAACTATCGAAAGGTTGCTGACGCGACTTAACGTACCGCGTCAATTACGGTCTCGGACGTTCGTGGAGGATCATCCAGGACGCGCCAAACTTGTCTCTAAGCTGGCCAAAGCGGAAGGCGAAGAAAGTCTCCGTCAGGGGCATGAAGATTTCGCCTCGTGGGTGCTGTCGACAATCAGCGTGAGATAGGCGCTCCGCACGGGCTGCGCATTGGGGATGTCCGCTCCCATGAGTTCGGTCTCTCCGATAGTCATGCGGGCGCCGCCACGAAGGCGAGACGGATACTCTGCCGCAGTATGGCCCGCTCAGACGGGTCCGCGTCGGCTGGTAATGCGCGCGCGTCGGCAATTGGTTCGATCCAATGTTCTCGTGCTCGCTGAATCAGCAGGTCGGGCGACGGCGAACCGGAGGCGGCTGGGGGACGATCGCTCATCGGGCGTTCCCTCCGTTTTCGATTGACCAGCTCGTCCAGGCAGACGTTGGTGGCAATTCGATACAACCATGTCCTCAGCGCAGCTCTGCCATCAAATTGATCCAGGCTTTTCCATGCGCGGATCATGGTCTCCTGCGTGGCGTCATCGGCGTCCACAACTGAACCGAGCATCCGGTAACAGTGTCCCGCCAATGCCGGCCGGTGAACCTCGATCTGTGCGATATCCGGGGTCATTTAACGACAACGTATCATAACGAGAAAAGCGGAATCGTAGCCAGTCATCAAGGCAACCAAACGTCACTGTGGGAAGTACAGTGCCCAGCCTAAGGCTCCCGAGCTACGGAGTTGTGGGACTTGAGCGCCGTTGCGGGATGGGAAGCAGGGTTGCGAACAATAGTAAACACGGTCAGCAAAGATTTGATTCAAATGATCTCCCGAGCGAAATGTATGTATTCTTGTAGGTTTAACCTCGGGAGAATGTCTAATGCTACCCAAACGGCGAATGATAGGATTGGCTGGCGCGGCCTTGTGGCTTGTTGCGATCAGCACTGCATTCACCATCGTGTCGCTGGCGTTGATCGGGACGTCAGCCGCCCGGTTCGCGCTCGCGGGCGTGTCGATTGCCGTCATCATCTTCCTTGTCATCGGCATCGGCGTGCTTCGCGCGGTGCTCCGTTCTCCCAACGCGTCAGCGCGTACCGCGGAAGGCCAGGTTATGGCGCGCCGATTCAAGTGGGTGGTGATCGGCGAGGTCGCCGCAATCATGATCGTCAATGGGATGGCCTCTGCCATGCAATATTTCCAACTCATCGCCCCGTTGGACATCTTGATTGTCGGGATTCACTTCTTTCCGTTGGCCTCCCTGTTTCGAGTTCCGCGCTACTACTGGATGGGCGGTTTGTTTTGCGCGGTGACAGTGCTTACGCTGGTGTTGGTTCCAGCGCATGCGCAAGTCGGCGCAGCCGACGCATGGTTGGTTTGGCCGACCTTCGGATGCTCTCTTGTAGGCTGGGTAACGGCAGGGTTCAACTTTCGGGAAGTTCGGCAGTCCTTGCGCGAACATAGAATCGTCCAAGTGTGACCCTGCAGGCAATCCCCCTCCACGCCTTCTCGTGATGCTACATCTGTTCTAAAGTTCGTTTTGCCTCTTCCATCACGTTATGTAATCGGCCACTCTGGCTTACCTTATGGATGGTCCGCTGCCTGCCGCTGGCCCGTAGTCTGTAGCCCGTTAATGGGCATTAACGGCAGTCATTGAGACACTACCTCTGTGCAGCCAAGACATCAAGGAAAACACGCATCATCGACGGCAGGAAGCGCGGTGCCGGAGAGATTGGTGAGCGCCGAAAAGGGTTTCAAAAGACGGAAGTGTAATCGATTGCAGTCTCGTGGATTCAGCGACAGCTTGTGAGCCGTGCCAAAGCTATGGTTCTTGCGCATATCCTCGGACGGCGGTGTGGATGACCCATGGCGGCCGCGATCCGCATCGTTTTCGATAAAGCACAGAACATCATTCGCGGCTTAGTGCGCGTGAGCGGGCTTACCGAGTTCGTTCAGCGCAGCCTTGAAACCATTGGCCAGCTTCTCCGTGGGACCGGTTCCCCAGTAATGGAGGAAAAAGATGGTGGGCTGCGGCTGGCCGGATCCGAGCACCGCCTGGTTGGTCATGTGGTTGTGAACAGCTACTACATTCAGACCGTTCGCGCGAAGAGCTTTGAGTACGCGTGTGAGCTCGTTGGATAGCATGGCTACGTCCCCGGCGACCTCCGCGTTCGCGTCGCTACCATAGAACGCGGCCCAGGTGTTCAATCCCATTCGTGAATTTATGGGCGCGCCCATTTCTTTCAGATTCAAATCGTCTCGGCCCACAGTGATCTTGTAGACATCGCCGCTCTGTTCACCTTGGTGGCCAACGATCTGAGCGATTTTTGCGGTGTCGATCTTGCCGGCCGAGATGTTCGATTTCCCGCCGCTCACTGTACTCTGATGCTGCGCTGTCCCGTGGCCGATCAAGTCTACCGCGGGCTTTGCCATCTTCGCTAACTCCGCAGCCTTCCCATGTCCGTGAACGTGCATGTAGAAGACACGAGGGCTATCAAAGAAAAAGTGGTTGTGGACCGCCGTCACCTCCAGGCCATTATCGAGGAGTGCGGACATCACAGGATTCACTTCATCTTCGAGCAGGACCAGATCGCCCATCATTACATCCATTCCGCCATCGCCTTTGGTCATCGCCAGCCAGCCTCCGAAGCCAAATGGCGTCGGTGTAGCGATACCGTCGATGGTGACCTTCAGGTCATTCCGCGGGATGTTGATTTTGAGTACGTTGTCCTTGAAGTCGCCTTGTTTACCCAAGGTCTTCATGGCTTGGTCATAATCGGCCGGCATCTGCTGGGCAGAGACGGCAGATGCCGATACCGAGGCGGCAACAAGTATCACCGCGCCCATTCGGCAAATCGCCCATTCCATTCGTTTAGTCATTGTGTAGTCCTTTCTGACGTGCACTACAGCGAGGCCGGATCTTCTAAGAACCTGACGCACCTAGATGGAAGATCTCGTTTGCAACAAATCTGTTACTCCTTCCGGGTAACCTCATCAAAGTAGACTACGGCTTAATTGGAATGGCCCTGACGATCATGGGGTTCGGGTTTGCTACGTGGGTCGACCACGATATCGGCGGGAACTGGGCGCAATGATTGAGACAATTCACTCGGAGCTTGGCATGAACAGATTAGCTCTAAACTAAGATCATGAAGCTCACGGTGCTCACTCTTGCTGTCGCGCTCTGCTACCTGCCGGTTCTGGCTGCCGAACCGGACGCCCTCACACTTCCACCAGGCTTCCATGCCACTGTTGTGACGGAAGGCCTCGGACCCGTACGCCATCTGGCCGTTCGCGCGAATGGCGACATCTATGTTTCCACGCCCAAGGATGGCGGTGGAATCATCGCGCTTCACCTGGATGGCAACCACAAGGCCGATAAGATCGAGCACTTCAGCAAGGTCGACGGCGGCACCGGTATTCGTTTCTATAAGGGCGCTCTCTATGCCAGCTCTCCATCAGGCATCTATCGCTTCACCTTCAGCGGCGATGCGTTGCTCCCGGCGAAAGAGCCTGAAGTTATTGTGGACGGCATGCCGGTGGCCCACCCCGGCTTCAATCGTGTAAACCGACCAATTGCGTTTGACGGAAAAGGCAATCTTTTTGTTGCGCTCGACGCCTCCGGCAATTTCTGCGCTGACTCCCTCACGCCGCCCGGGGCAGCCCCGCCCAAACCCGTTGGCTTGCAACCGTGTCCTGACCTCGGCACGCGCGCCGGCATCTGGCGTTTCAAGGCCAGCCAAGCCGGCCAGAAGTTCCCCGGCGACGGCGAGCATGTAGCCACTGGGATCCGCGATATGGATGCAATCGACTGGTCGCCGGCCGACGGGCATCTCTACGCCATTATGCATGGCCGCGACAGTTCGAATCGCCTTTGGCCCGATCTGATCAGCGCCGAGGACGAAAACCACATCTCTGATGAGATGCATCGTGTCACTCCGGGAACCAACTTTGGTTGGCCGTATACCTACTATGATGGCGTGCGCAGTCTTCGCCTGATCTCACCAGAATATGGCGGTGACGGAAAGAAGCTGGCATCATCAGGTATTTATTCCGACCCCGTGCTGACTTTCCATGACCGCCGTGCGGCACCCCTCGATCTGCTTTTCTATTCCGCCAAGAGCTTCCCCGCTTCTTATCGGGGAGGTGCTTTCATCGTTCTGCATGGAACTGGCAACACGACCGGTTACAACGTGGTCTTCGTCCCGTTTGATCATCATGGGAAGGCTGGGTCACCGTCTGTTTTCGCTGACGGTTTCGCAGCCTTCAACACATCCGGCGGTACTCGTGGTCCGGCGAAATATCGTCCTGCCGGCGTGGCGGTTGGACCCGATGGTGCAATCTACATCTGCGATTCTGTGAAGGGACGAATCTGGCGTATCGCCTGGGGAAACTCACCAGCAGAGCATTCAAGCGTGGCTCAATGACGGCGGTTTGGGCCGTACCTGAGGCATAGCTTCGGGATACCCATCAGCGAGTCGCGGGGGTCGTCCGTAGACGAAGAGCGTCGATATCGAAACCATGCTTAAGGACGAGCGAAAATTGAAGGAAAGGGCAGCGCACCGGAAACCGCTGTTGGCATAACGAACTTCGCGCCCCAGTTCGGTGAGGACGACGCTGTTGCCCGGCAGGGCTTCTTTTCCATTCTCGTGCCGCCAAAGCCGCGAAACCCGCTTGTCGATTCCTTCGTGGCAGACGACCTGTTTTACTGCCTATTGCACTATGGCAGCGTGCCCAAGGAGATTTGAAACCCTCAAAACATCGAAAAGTTCGCGTCAGCTCGCACTCACGGGTTGGCGACTTCTCGACCAGAGATGACCACCTTCTGGTCCCTTGGGCCAACATCGGCGCTAGCGAACGTCTGGGGCGCGGCGAATCACGTTAGCTCACACGGCAGCCGTGGTTTGTTCGTAGTAGTAAAAGACGATGTCCGTCGAGGGCGGCTTCACGCCGAGCTGGCGGAACATGCCGACGATTTGGCCGCCGTGCAGCGTGCCGTGATTCACCACGTGCATCACGATCTGCCAGGCGGGAAGTCCGGCGTTACCGACGAAGCGTGATTTGAAGGGCGCCTGCCGGGCGATGTCGGCGTCGGTGGCCGCATCGGCCCAGGCTTCCCACTTGGCCTGCAGGCGAGGCCATTCCTCAACGACCAGATCGAGGGAGGGGAGCGCATCATGGGATGGCACGGGATAGCTGGGGTCGGCGATGCGCGAATACCAGATGGCGTCGGCGAAATAGATGTGACTGAGCGTTTTCGCGATGCTTTCATGGGATACGCTCATCGGCTTGGCGCGGTTCTCGGGCGACAGCACGAGTGCGGCCTCCAGCACCTTGCGCGAGGCCCAGCCGGAATATCGAATGTACGTGCGAGCTTCTTGGGCGGTCATGTGTGTTTACTTTTATATCGCATGCCGGCGTGTGCGGACGGACGGGAGGGAGTTGTTCTTCGAGGCTTCTGGCGGCATGCTGATGGCTGTAGAGGTGGGACCAACCCGACTTTTACTCGGGGATTCCAAAACCCATGTTCCGGCTGCCAGCCGGTACGCCGGACCGTGGATATGACGTGCCTGCGGACGGGAAGAAGTTTCTGACCAGCGTCATGGCTAGCCTGAATACAGATGCTGGCCCTCGTCCGTCACGGTGGTTCTGAACTGGCCGTCGGCGCTGAAGAAGTAACGCCGAAGACCAATTGGACGATTGATCCAAGGGTTCGCATAAAATTTGGTCAGTAACCTCCGCTGTTGGTCGCTTGCCCAGTAACTCAAAGCGTTTGACGTGGATGGCACGATTGTTTCCGATGGCGACACGGAGTTACTCAACGAGCGTGACAGGACAGCTCCCTGATATGACGTATTATCGCTAGCGGTTTGGCCGACGGCGACGTTTACTCTAGTCCAGCCTGATCCTTATTAGAATGCGAACGATGCAAGGGTTCCGAACCCAATGATGGCGGCCGGCGCCATTGCCGATCGCGGCAACTAAAGCCGTCGCCGTTACCGGACCGATTCCGGGAATGGCCGTGAGCCGTTGGCAAGCCTCGTTCTCTCGGGCCGTTTGCTGGATCACTGCGTCCATCTGCTCGATGCGCGCCGTCAGCTGTTCCAGTTCTAGCTGCAGCTGACCCAGCAGCACACGAAGCGAGCCCGACAGTCTC
>DASYSG010000054.1:0-4949 GCA_036003585.1 Bryobacteraceae bacterium
TGCGAGCCATCTTCACGGGCCTTTTTGTCACTGCCCTCTGCCTCTGCGCTCAAGGACAAGAAACCCAAATAAAGGAAATCCGGGGTTTACCGCCCAGGGCCACGCCGGCGGATTATCAGGCGCACGCACAAGCGGGCGACATGACGATTGCCGCTGAGTTCGTTGGCCACTTCGTCCCCACCCTTCAAGGGAATCTTTCGACGGAAGACTATGTTGTAGTCGAAACCGGGATGTTCGGTCCACCGGAGGCGCACATTAGGTTATTCCTGGGAGACTTTTCACTCCGCATCAACGGGAAGAAGGCTGCTTTGCCTGCCCAGCCTTACGGGATGGTGCTCAAGTCCCTCAAGGATCCCGATTGGGAACCGCCCGCCGCCGCCGAGTCCTCGTCGAAGTCGAAGACCAGCGTCAACACTGGGGGAGGGGGTGGTGGCCGCGACAAAGACCCGCCCGCGCCAGTGCGCATCCCGGTCGAGGTGCAAAGGGCAATGGAACAGCGTATTCAAAAAGCTTCGTTACCGGAAGGAGACCGTATCGTTCCCGTGGCGGGGCTGATCTTCTTCCAATACGGCAGAGCACAAGGCATCCGCTCGATCGAGCTAATTTACAGCGGTACCGCTGGAAACGTCACTCTGGAACTCCGGCCGTAGCCGGGCTTCCAGCGCGGACGGCCATACGCTTTTTCTGAACAACGCCGGATCGAGTTCTATCCAGGTGATAGATGTAGATCACCTGGCGGTTGAGCCGGCTCGCAAGCAGTGAGGCCTTCCGGCAGCGCCGAAACCGTTTGTATGTAATGACTTGCGGTGGCAGGCTCCGGCTTTGGGCGGGGCCGTCTGATTACGGGATTTTAACGGCTCTATACTCTCCGAAACTGCGCAGGCGGTGTCAAAATGTAGGGACAGGTGTACCCGCTTGGTAAATGGATTTTTGCGTAAACGCTCGTGGAGCGCTCCGACGGTCTTCCTCACGGGAGCAACCGGCTTTCTCGGTGGCGCCTTCTTAGCCGATCTGCTCCAGTCCCCGTTCGACGGAGAAGTGGTTTGTCTGGTTCGGGCCGATGACGACGATAGCGCTGAAGAGCGGGTTCGCCGCTCGCTATCCCGGTTCAACACAGCCCGGTTCTCGACCTCCTACTCGCTTCCCACGAACGTAAAGGTACTGCGCGGCGATCTTCTTTCCGAGGACTGGCATTCATCGCCCCTCCTGGATAACGTGACGCACGTTCTCCATCTGGCAGCCAGCACGTCCTTTGGCAACAGCCGGGGGATTCGCACCACCAATGTCGGCGGCGCGCTCTCGGTCGCCAAGGCCATGCGCGGCCGCGGCCTCGAACGATTCGTCTATACGGGCACGGCGGCCATCTGCGGCGCCTCCCCCGATCCCGTAATTCACGAAGACGACTTTCCCAATGAGCGAGCCACCCATCTGGTCGCCTATACCCGCAGCAAGGCGGAAGCCGAACGGCAGTTGGCCGAACACTTTAACGATTTGCCTCTGGTCTTCGCGCGGCCCTCGATCGTGGTGGGCCATACCGAGCTGGGCTGCAAACCTTCCGGCAGCATTTTTTGGGTTTTGCGCGCGGTGGAAGCGCTGCGTTTCATCACCTGGGATCTGGAAAACCGCATTGATGTGGTCCCGGTCGACTGGGCCGCCTCGGCGCTGCGGCATCTGCTCTTCGCGCCCCGCCTGAAACACCAGCGCTACCACGTTTCGGCAGGCAAGGGAACTTCGGTGCGCTGGAACGAGCTGGCGGCTGAGTACGCCCGGTTGCGCGGCGGAACGTCCCAGGACCGGTATGAGATCGGCGGTATGCGGGAGCTCACGGCTCAGCGCGTGATGCAGGCTGCCGGCGATGGCCATCCGCGCCACCTGCTGCATGCCCTGGAGCTGTACTACCGGTTCTGTTCGCTGGACCTGGTGTTCGATAACTGCCGCCTCTTGAAGGAAGGCGTTCCGGCGCCCCCGAAATTTACCGAATACATGCGGGTGTGCGAGGAATCGTCTACCGCCAGCATCTACGAACAGATGCGCACCGATCTCGAGCCATCGCTGACGCTGGCTTAACCCACTGGAACACCAGTGAGCTGGGTCATCTTATTCTTCGCGATCGTGTTTGAGGTGGCGGGAACCCTGACCCTCAAATTCACCGAAGGCATGACGCGGCTGTGGCCCACGGTGCTGATGTTCGCCTTTTACCTGGTCAGTCTATTCGGCCTCTCCATGGCGGTTTCGAAGATTCCCGTGGGCACCGCCTACGCGGTCTGGTCGGGCGTGGGAACCCTGATGGTGGCCGTGATGGGCGTCCTGTGGTTCAAGGAGCAGGTGACCGTGCTGCGCAGTATCTCGACGCTGCTCATCGTCATTGGAGTAGCGGGTCTATATCTGACCGGCAGCCATCAGTAGCGCCCGCGGAGTGCGCGGAATGAGCTCCCGGCAGACAACATATGCGGTCTAGTGACCGCTTTTGGTCAGTCCTCAGTGTTCGGGGCCGGTGCTGGCTGAAGTTCCGACTGGATGCCGAAGCGGAACAGCACTACGAGCCCCGTCAAGAGGAACAGGATCGTCGCGATCAACGCGGCCGCGATGAACAATGGCGGAACAAACAGGAAGAAGGCGCTGATGGAGCCACACAACAGTGCACCGGAAAGAGCCAGAAAAGGGCGTATCACTTGGGACCCTCCGTTCTGGAGGCTAGGGTGATCGATCGCAACTGGTCGACCTCAGCGGTCAGTTTTGTCCACTCCGCGGCCGCTTTCTTGCCTGAGGCAGCGGGTGCTTTCCGATCTTTGTAGTAGTCCAGGAGATTTCCCGACAGCTCTGGTGAAATCCCGGTGAACTTTCGTCGTGCGAGCGTATCCAGCAAGTGGTCATACGCCTGGTCCGCTCCAGGATACTTCCCAGCCGCTGGAGGCTCGCCTATGTCGAAATTCTCGTTCGCGAGTTTTAACCGGCCCGCGTTGACGTTTTCCAGGAGCTCGCGGTAGTTGGCGATTGTCGCGTTGAAACTGGCCATAAACATTTTCTCGACCTCTGGCGTCGGCGCCCGGAAGGCGAGCGATTTGAAGGGACCTGACTTGGGAATGATCCGCATCACCCAGGTCACCACGCGGGTGCGGAGGCCGGGCCTGTGATACTGAGTCCCCCATTCTTTTTCGTAGCTGGAGCGGGATAGATTGTAAAGGAACTTCTTTTTCGTGGTGCCAGGAATTTCCTTGACCACTTGTTCCCTTTTGAGCTGCCAGGCCACGCGCGTCATGCCGGGAATGATGGATCCGACGCTATATCGAAAGGATCCCAACGCCAGATCCAGGCTCCCGAAGACGTCCTTCAGTTCGACACCGTAAGTATCCAGGAACGCGCGCTCCAGCACGGGCTTCGATACCTGAAAACCAATGAACGCGTGATAGTTCTCGGGAGCATATCGCCCTTGCGCGATCTGCAGCACGTCGAAACCGAACTCCGTCCTGATGTGCGAAAGCGGGCTATCCCAATAGGTCACTTCCTTACCGAATTTCCGGCGCAGCTGGGGATACAGGATGGGCACGGCGAGATTGGTGGCGATGCGATGACCATTGTTATCGGCGGCATAGTGGGCCAGCGCGCCGAGGGCGAAGGCATATTCGTCGATGTCTTGAGATTCGCGAATCAACGCCAGGATAAAGTCTCCGGAGCGGACGTAGTGCGTCAAGTCGCTGAACTGGCGGCTGCTGAAGGGATAATACCCCATGTCCTGAATAATGCAGCCACCGTAGGCGTAGGCGTGAGCCTGCTCCAACTCCTCCGCAGTCGCCGCGGGAAAACGCTTCATCAGAAGCTTTTGAATGGAGCTGTCCCACAGCGAATCGACAATCGCTTCATGGGTCAGCACCGAATAACCAGAGGCGGCTGAAGCGGAGAGTAGACCCAATAGTATTATCGCGGCGAGGAAACGAGAGAGCATCTCTAGCGGCCCCGGCTGGCAGTGAGCTCGCTGAATTTATATTCAACATCGCGCGCCACCATCGTGTGAGGGCCTACGAAGCGGACATTTGCCGTGGACTCGGAAGCCGTCTGCAGCCACATGCCGCCAACATTCCCGTAGGTCAATACAATGCGCGCGTCCCGCAGCCACCAGGAAGGCGCCTTGCCCGGCTCACCCTCTGTGCGGCGAAGCTGGTATGTGGTCGCGTCCACCCAGATGTGACCGCGGAGCAGCGTCTTTCCTTTGCGCCTGGGAGTCATCTCCAGCACGTAGCAGCGCTGCCCGTCCAAGGGTTCCTCGCGGACGAATCGAAAATCGTAGTTGGCCGGCGTCAGGTCGGTTGTACCGTAGTCTTTCACGATGTCGGTTTCATGGTCCAGCATTTGGCGGACGATCTTTTCACCCAATCCCATGCCGTTCGCCTGACGGATCGCGTAGTGTTTCACGTCGGGAGGAACGAAGGTGACGTCGGCAATAATTTCAGCCTTGCTGGTCTGTTTTTCAGCGCCGAACAGCTGGTAGTCGCGCATAACGCTGTACGGACGCAGCCGGGCCCGGTTTTCACTCCGCGCCAGCTCCATGCGCGCCAAAATCGTTTCCACGGTAGGAACGGGACTGCTCTGGGCGTGAATGGATCCCCCGCCTTCGATAAACAGGCCGATTAAGCCCAGGCACGAGACTCGTTTCCATGTATCCACGATCAACTCCCGTCTTCAATGAGTCCCCGATGAGTCACTCTCGGGCTGGCCGTTCTCCTCCGTATCGAAGCCGACCATGCCCGGAGCGTTATTAACCTAAGAGCAGTTTAATGGCCGCTCGTCCCGAGCTCATAGAATTGGGCGACCCGCGAAGGCGCCTAAAGATCGTCGCGAGAAATACCCAGCTTCTTCATCATCGCGTTCAAGGTGGTTCGCGGCATCCCCAGACGAGCCGCCGCCGCGCTCACAACACCGCTGGTTTCCCGGAAAACGCGTAGGATATGAAC
>DASYSG010000055.1:0-6512 GCA_036003585.1 Bryobacteraceae bacterium
TGGACAAGATGCTCAAACTCAGCCGAGGCGACGAGTTTGTCTCGGCCGACGGCGTCGTCCGCGGCGCCCGGCTTAAGCGTAGCGTCAAGGGACAAAAGAAAAATGGGAATTGGAGCTGGTTCAAGAATCCCTTCACGGGAACAAAAGAACTAAACGGCTTGAGGGTCATGATGGCGCTCATCAATAATTGGGATCTAAAGGAGATCAACAACGCCATCTATGACGAGAAGGCCGGCGGCCCTCGCTACGTAGTCAGCGATCTTGGGGCGACCTTTGGCGAAACAGGAAACACCGTTACGCGCTCGAAGAACAATCCGGGCGATTATAGCGATTCGAAGTTCATTCAAAAAGTGACTGCACAGCACGTGGATTTCACCTTGAGCAGCCGGCCACTGTTTATCACGGCCATCGATCTTCCCAACTATGCTTCCCGCACGCATATGCAGGACATTGTGAAAGACATTCCCGTAGCGGACGCCAAATGGCTGGGCAAGTTGCTCGAGCCGCTATCGGATGAGCAGATCCGCGATTGTTTTCGCGCCGCCGGGTATTCGCCCGAGGACGTGGAGAGCAATGCCGCGATGGTCAAGGAACGAATCAGGGCGTTGAATGTGTTCTAGCAGCAAAAAACAGTGGAACGCGTGTGTTCTGGTGATCGCACTTGCGCTGTCCGTTCCCGGCTGCGCGAATCGTCCGGCCCAAGTGCAGTCTGCCAGTGAAGCGCCGGCCAGCGCGCCTGTTCGGTCCGGAGGCCTGCGCCGCGACCCGGGGAACATTCGATCCCTCAATCTCTTCTATGGGCCTGGCGGCAAAGAGCACCAGCCGGCCGGAAAGTTTACTTTCGTCAAAGAGGACCAGGAAGGCACTTCTCCGAAGTTTGAAATCGTGGACGAGCAAGGAGTCCACTGGAAAGCAAAACTCGGGGAGGAGACCAGGTCGGAAACGGCCGCTACACGCCTGGTGTGGGCGGCGGGTTACTTTACCGATGAGGACTACTATCTGCCCGAGTTGCGCGTAGCGAAGCTGCCCAGGCTCAACCGAGGCCGCGAGTATGTGTCGAAGGGCGGAGTGGTCCACGGCGTCCGGCTGGAGCGCAAGGTGGAAGGGCAGAAGAAGGCCGGAAACTGGAGCTGGTTCAAGAACCCCTACGTGGGGACCAAAGAGCTGGACGGTCTGAAGATCATGATGGCGCTCATGAACAATTGGGACCTGAAGGAGGTCAACAACGCCATCTATCAGGAACAGGGTGAACAGCCTCGCTACGTCATCAGCGACCTGGGTGCGACCTTTGGCCGCACGGGCAATCCCCTGGTCCGCTCCAAGAACAACCTGCGGGACTATCGCCGGACAAAGTTCATTCAAAAGGTGAAACCGGAAGAAGTCGACTTCTTCCTCAGTAGCCGTCCGTTCTTTCTAACCGCAGTGGACGTCCCCAACTATGTCACCCGGACCAAAATGCAAAGCATCGCCAAACACATTTCCCGGACCCACGCCAAATGGCTGGGTCAGTTGCTCGGGCAGCTCTCGACGGAGCAGATTCGGGATTGTTTTCGCGCTGCCGGGTACTCCAGGGGCGAAGTGGCCGGGTTTGCCCAGGTGGTCCAGGGGCGCATCAAGGATTTGAATCGGCTGTGACTCCAGGCGCCTTGTCGTCGTCCAATGGCGGTGCCGCCTGAATTCTATAGAGTTCGGAATACAGGCCGCCGGCCGCCAGCAGTTCCTCGTGGGTCCCGTGTTCGGCTAGTTGAAAATCCTTAATCACGAAAATGACACTGGCTTTCTGGATGGTTGCCAAATGGTGGGCGATGACAATACAGGTCTTGCCTTCCATCAAGCGGCCAAGCGCCTCGAAAACCGCGAGCTCGGATTCGGCATCGAGGCCTGAAGTCGGCTCATCCAGCAACAGAATCGGGGTGTTGCGGATGACGGCGCGCGCGATCGCGATGCGCTGGCGCTGGCCGCCGGAAAGCGACACTCCCCGTTCGCCCACCATGGTGTCGTATCCTTCCGGCATCTTTTCGATGAATTCATGGGCATTCGCCTGTTTCGCGGCCCGGACGATTTCCGCGCGCTGGGCGTCCGGTTTGCCGTAAGCGATATTCTGCCAAATAGGTACGTGGAACAGCACGGTATCCTGCAGCACGAAGCTCATCTGCTCGCGCAGGGATTTAAGGGTGTACTGGCGAACGTCGGTCCCGTCTATCTTCACTTGCCCGGAAGTAGGATCGTAGAAGCGGGGAATCAGGCTGATGATGGTGGATTTTCCGGCCCCGCTGGGACCGACGATCGCGGCCACCTGTCCCGGCTCGATCTGAAAACTCATTTCCTTCAAAATCGGACGATCCGGATCGTAGCCGAAAGACACGCGATCGAATTCCATTTTTCCTTTGAATGGCGGCGCTCGACGCGCTCGGGGCAGATCGCGCACACGGCTGACGGAATTCAGTACCTCCTGGATGCGTTCGTAGCTTACCGTCGCCTTGGAAACCGTGTCCCCCATCTTGGACAGGTCGCGCATGGGCTTGTACATCTTGTTTAGATAGGCCAGGAAGATGATCAGATCGCCCACGCTCAGTTGGCCAGCCAGGGCCAGGCGGGCGCCGTATCCCAGGACCAGGCAGGTGCCCACTGCCGCCAGCACCTCCACCATCGGAGACAGTTTGGCCTTGATGGACCGGGCTTGCAGCGCGGTGTCCACGTTCTCCAGGCTCTGCTTTTCGAAGCGGTCTTGTTCGTAGTCCTCACGGGCGAACGCCTTGACCACGCGGATGGAGGTGAAAACCTCCTGGACGATGTTCGCCAGCTCGCCTTCCTTCTGCCGCATGGCGCGCGAGGCTTTCTTGATCCGCTTGGTAAAGATCCACACCACCAGAAACAGCGCCGGGGCGATGGAGAGCGCGATTAAGGCAAATCGCCAGTTGTAATAGAACATCACGGCGACCATGCCTGCCAGCGTGAGCGCGTTCACCAGCATGCCCAGCATTGCCGAGGTGATGAAATCCTGAACAGCCTCGATGTCGCTGGTGACCCGGCTGATCAGGTCTCCCGTCCTTTTTTCATCGTGTTCCGCCAAGGATAGGTGGTGGATATGCTGGTAGAGCGTGCGCCGCAGATCGTGCATCACCCATTGGCCGACGCTGGTCGTCAGATATTTTTCCAAGTAAGAGCTGATCGCTCCCACAATGGCGATGATCGCGATTGCCAGTACCGCGAAGTTCAACACCGCCAGCTTGTTCTGGCCGAGATGGCTGACGATCCCGGCCAGCCACGGCGGCAAAGGTTTTGACTGGAGCAGGTTGTCGACGATGATTTTCAGCGGCCACGGGTCGAGAAGATCGGTGACGGTTTCGCCGAGCACTGCCAACAAAGCCAGGCTCATGGCTTTCCAGTGCGGCTGTAAAAGCTGGGCCATCTGCCGCCAGTTGGATGTTGCGGACAGTTTTGGCAAAGCGGAAGTTTCTGGCATCACGGGCTCGTGCAGGAGGGGTCGCAGTCGGCCCCTCCTGCGCTGATTAGGTTTTGCCGGCCGAGTGTTCCCTGCCGCCGAAGGAATAGTAGCGTGCGACCACAAGGTGCACGGCGGCCGGCTTCGGCAAGGTTATCGAAGACCCCCAGGACACAGTGTCTCGCATGGAACCCCCGAACTCAACGTCGCCTTCCATGAAGAACGTGGATCACCGGCTTCAGGCAGGCGCAGCTCGCAAAATTCCGCGGCCGCGCCCGGATAGTGCTCCTAATCCCAGTTATCTCGACGCGATCGGCACGCCGATCGCCTGACCGATGATGTCTCCGGAGATCACTAGTTCCACGCGCCGATTCTGTTGCCGGCCCGATGCGGTTTCATTCGAGGCCACCGGCTGGGTTTTCCCAAAGCCCTTGGACGAAACCGACGTACCGACCATTCCCTGTTGAACGAGGTAGTCGCGAACTGAGCCGCCGCGTTGTTCCGAAAGCTGCTGGTTATAGTCGTCGCCCCCGACGCTGTCTGTATGACCTTCCACATCCAGACGCAGCCCCGGGTGTCCCGCGACAATCCCAGCCACTTTGGCCAGCTTCTCGCGAGCTTCCGGCCTCAGCGTGAACTTTCCGGTGTCGAAGAGCACATCCGACATATTCACGATCAAACCGCGAGCCGTATCACGAGTCTGGAGAATCGTGTTGAACTGCAATAACAGCTGGGCTCGCAGTTCCGACTTGTCGGTCTCTAGTTGACCTTTCTCTCTCGCCAGGCGGTCCAGATCGGCTTGGGCAGCAGACTTCTGCGCGTCGTTTTCGCGTCTCAAGCCATCGGCTTCCGACTGGGCGGCGGCCAGCTTGGCATCGTTGTCCTGTCTCAAACGGTCAGCCGTGGACTGCGCGTTGGCGGCCCGCAGGTCATTCTCCCGCCTGAGGCGATCCGCTTCCGCCAGGGCAGCCCCGGTCTTCGCATCGTTATCGCGTTTCAGGCGTTCGGCTTCAGCCTCGGCACTTAGGCGTGCGGTTGCTGCCAGTCGCGCTACACGTGCTGTTTCCGATTGTGCGTCGGTGGTGGCATTTTCGGCACGAACGGTAGCGTTCCGGGCACTCGCTTCCCGATCCGCGCCGGCCTGGCGCTCGGCGGCCAGCAGATCGTCGTCCTGGCGCTTCACCGCGATCGCGCGTGAGTCCTCGGCGATTTGCACGGCCTGGCGTGCCGTCATGGTCACTGGCTTAGATCCCGCGTTGCGCGCCTTATAGGCCTCCGCTTGCTTCAGGTTGCTTTCGGCCTTCTGAAACGTGTCTGTGGCAAAACGGTCCGCGCCGCTCTTGCGCGCGATATTGACCGCATTGCGAGCTTCGTAGAGCTCCAGTGGCGTCTTGCTGTTGACCTTCAGGTCGAGCACGTTCGCCAGGTGCTCATACTGGCCTCTTTGCAGCAGCTCATACTTGGCGTCGATGGGCTCGATTTTCCCGGCGGTATCCGCGCGGAACACGTTTTCCATCACCACCACGTCGCTCGGCCGGGTTACCGCGAAGTACGGTTCCGCCGTCACCAGCAGTCCGAACACCTGCAGTTCGGTGGTCACATCCAGCTTGCCGCTGGTTCCATCGCCGCGGAGGATTTCGCCCAGGTTGGACGTACGGCCCTCCGGGGTAATGGCCCACAGAACATAGGTGAGATACTCCGCGCCGAATTGCGTGGCGTCCGTCATATCGCGGAACTCCACTTCGATTTCGATATACCCCTTCTTGCTCTCGACTTTCGCCTGACCGTGGGCCTTCGGCATAAGCGCGGTGCCGTCGAAGTCGATCTTGGTGGCGCCGCTGCGATGCTGGTAGCTGATCGCCTTCGCGGTGCGCTCCGTCACCGTGACGCGATAGATAGGCGCCTGCCCTTGCGCCGCGCGGTTCGCATTCTCCTTTTTTTCTTGGGCCGTCTGGGCCGAGAGAGTAGTGCATCCCAGCAGAAGAGCGATGGCGATTGTTTTCATATGTGTTCCCTGAGTGTTCTTCTTCATGGCTTATTGGCCCGCTCCGCTTTTTTCTTCGCGGGCTGAATACTTGTTCAATAGATTTACGAGCTTCGCGGCGACTGCGGGCACTCGCCGTTTCTGCATAACGATGGCGCGATTCTCCAGCTTTTTCCCGTAGATGGCTGCGTTATCGTCCAGATCCTGCCGCAAGGTGGCTCCTTCGAGCGCGACTCCCGCGAACAAGCCCTGCGAGCGCGACCACGAAAGAACCTCCGCGTGCAGTTGCGCGTCCGTCTGAGCCGTCGCAGTGCGCCCCACGGGGCCGGCCGCGACCGATCCTTCGGCTCCTAGCGTGAACTTGCTCGAAAGTAGCTTGTCCGCTCCGCGTTCGTTCATCACCAGCATGATCAGATCCGTCGATGAGCCGCCGATCTGAAAGCCGAAACTGCCACCTTCAATACGGACGGTTCCCGGCGCGGACCAGCCTGGCCCTACTTTGTTCCGGCAGGAAAGGACTCCCTTGCCGTATTTCCCGCCGACAATGAAGGCTCCCGTCTTGAGATCCGGCACGATCACAATACAGTGGGCGTGCTCTAGCATCTCCTGAGGGATGCCCTTGTCCGGCGTTCCCATGATTTCGGAGAATACGGCCGCGGCCGACTCCAGGCGCTTTGCAGGCTCGTTGTCTTTTGCCATGAGCGGCGTGATCGCCACGATTGCGGTTGCCGCTAGAATCAGTTTCATTTTGCTCACCTCTTTCGCCGTAAGGCGTGCTCACGACTTCCTTAGCTAAGGCACGTGCGTCACCGACTCCATCAAGTGGTGAATACAATCACCCTTTGACGGTGATTCGCAGGAGGCTGGCTGGAACAGGGTTGAAGACGACCCTCGAAAGTAACCGTATATGGTCACTTGACGCTGTGCGGTCGTTTACCGGGACCGCGAAGGCGCCTAAAGATCGTCGCGAGAAATACCCAGCTTCTTCATCATCGCGTTCAAGGTGGTTCGCGGCATCCCCAGACGAGCCGCCGCCGCGCTCACAACACCGCTGGTTTCCCGGAAAACGCGTAGGATATGAAC
>DASYSG010000056.1:0-3580 GCA_036003585.1 Bryobacteraceae bacterium
TTATCTGATTCGGTTCCATTACAGGCCCCCGCGCACCAAACGCCGAAGCTAGCGCAAACAAGGCTCCTGAACACTTGTCTTGGTTCAGACTGGTACTTCAAAAAAAATGGGTGGCATGCAACGCAAGGTGACGAGTAACGGGCTAACCTTCAATCTCCGACCCGCCGACCACCCGTCAAACTGGATCACTTCCGGAAGGCCGATGATCCTGGAGTAGGAGCATGCCGTTCTGCAACTCGTTGTTCATCGCGAGCAAACGTCGCCATAGTCGCCCCCGACCCTCGTGAAAAGGATGAGCCGTTTCGCCTCGGATTAGCCTATGTACTGTTGACCGCTGGTACGCCAATTGCATGTTCCCGTGCTGCGGGCATTTCCAGACGGGATGAGGTGACTAGAATGCTGATCCATCGCCACGTGCTCGCCGCTCTTATCGCTGCGCCCATTTCAGTGTTTTCCCATGGAACCTTGTATGCCGACAGCCTTGTCGGCACGGTCGACCTCTCGGCCAATGTGAGGGAGTCCCTTCTGCCAGGCGGCACCGTGTTTCACGATGCCAAGCCGCTGTTTGACACCACCCCCGACCCGAAACAGAGCGCGGAACTTTTGCATCTCAGCGCAACGGGCGTCAACGGCTCGGGGCGCTCGACCAACATTTCCAGCGCATTCGCATCGTCCCTCGCGGAGTCGGACGGCAATGGCGGCGTGGGCGTGAGCCAGTTGATCTTCGGCAGCCCGGGCGGGTCAGGCCAGGGCGTCAGACAGTTGGTCGCGCAATCTTTATGGACGGACACCTTTCTCTACAACGGCCCCATAGCGCAACTTAGACTGAATCTGCACATTCCGGCGCTACAGGTGGGGCTGATAGGCGTGCCGCCGAGACGCAGCGGCCCAAGTGCAACCGAAACGGCCGAGGCCAGTGCCAGGGTGGACGCGGTAGTCACGCATCCGGATGGCAGCGGGGAAAAGACCGTCTTCGAATTCGGCTTGCGTGAATTTGAAAGGCAAATTCCCTCTGGCAGTGACCTCCTGAACGTAGCGGACGTGAAATTTATCGGGCACAACTTCGCACCGGACATCTGAGTGAAGTTCAACGGCGACAATTTCAACCCGAGTTATTCCATTGGTTCCGTATCCTTTATCGATGTTGCCGGTGTGATGCACCCCGGGGACACGATGTCCTGGGTCTATACACTCACGGCGGAGGGCACAACACATGGCTTCGAACGCGGCTACGATGCTTTCATTGGCGACCCGTTCGGGGTGGACGTTATCACCGACCCTCTGCACGAAACAGTTGTCCCTACCAGCGTGCCCGAGGCGAGCACGTCTCCACTCATCCTGCTGGGACTCGCAGGGCTATTCGGGTGGCGTTGGCACAAGGTGCGCTTCCTCCTTTCCGGGCCCGGACATTAGCTTGCTAGATTGGCCGCGCTGAGCAAGTCGCAGAGCAAATGGTCTTCCGGGTGGCCTGCTGATCCGCGTTTGAGACCGAACAACATGCTTACCCTCTCGTGGCCTCTTTGCCCCCGCCTTGACTCTGTGCATCCCGTAAACTCGGATGAAGCTGAAAATGGGAAACTTGAGCAGGTTCTCTCCAACCGCGGTTTTGTCTGCCTTCTGGGCGTTTCTCGCCGCCTCCCTGCGCAGCCGAGTCGGCATGCAAATCGAGATTCTTGCTCTCCGCCATCAATTCAACGTGCTTCAGCGCTCTGTCAAACGCCCGCGCTTGAGCGCGGTGGACCGCTGGCTTTGGGTGCGTTTATCTCGTAACTGGCCTGCTTGGCGAGCCGCTTTCAAACTCCTAAAACCGGCAACCGTCATCGGTTGGCACCACAAAGGCTTCCGGCTGTTCTGGACTTGGAAATGTCGTCATGGTCGGCCTGGACGGCCGGCTGTCTGCTTGGAAGTTCGCCAACTCATTCGCCGCATGAGCCGGGAGAATCCACTCTGGGGAGCACCGAAGATCCACGGCGAGTTCCTCAAACTCGGCTTCGATATCAGCGAAACCAGCGTGAGTAAATATCTGGTACGCCGCAAAGGATCACCGTCTCAATCGTGGAGAACGTTTTTAGAGAACCACGTGAAGAGTTTGATATCCGCGGACTTTTTCACCGTTCCCACGGTTCGCTTCCAGATCCTTTATGTCTTTCTGGTAATGGCGCATGAACGCCGGCGCATTGTGCACTTCGCCGTGACGCAACATCCGACGGCCGAATGGACCGCACACCAGCTACGCGAGGCCTTTCCTTGGGACACGGCGCCGCGCTTTCTGTTGCGCGATCGCGACAGTATTTTTGGGCAGGAGTTTGTGCGGCAGCTGGAGGCGATGGGCATCCAGCAAGTATTATCCACACCGAATGCACCCAGACAGCGTGCCTACGTAGAACGATTGATCGGGACCATCCGCCGCGAATGCCTCGATCACGTCGTCGTGTTCAATGAGAGTAGCCTTCGCCGCAATCTACTCGCGTTCAGCGATTATTATCATCGGACTCGCACGCACTTGAGCCTTCAGAAGGATACGCCGGACAAACGTCCGATCCAACCGGCGAGTGCGGGTAAGATTGTGGCGATCCCTGAGGTCGGTGGACTTCATCATCGCTATGAACGTCGGGCCGCTTAAACATCTGGAAGGCACTCTACACATTCCCTTGAGTAGTGGTGCGCTCGTTTCGACCCGACTCCGAACTGGTCGTCGCGTCTCATCAGCGCAGTTTCTCTCGTCCAAAAAAAAACCGCCGAAACTTGCTGGGGATTTTCACTTTTCGTCGATCATCGGGTTAATGCTGATCAAACGCATCGATTCCGGCTCACAGCAATTCAAAGCCGGCTCCGTGAAAAGCGGGATGCGGAATTTACGTGAACCACAATGTTCTCTGGTGGGACAGTCGTGTGTGGAGGCGGACAGGTGATCTGAAAAACGAAGGGGCGAAGGGCTAGTCTCCTGTATCTAAAATAGCTTTACTAATAAAGGATTTGGCCGCATACTGGGAGTGGGATATGCCGCTTCCCGCCGCAGCCGGTCTGGCCTTGAGCGCTGCAGACGGCCAACAGTTAAAAGCGATCAGTCGTCATCGCAGTACGCCGCGTAGCATCGTCCTGCGCATCAACATCGTGCTTGGCGCGGCTGAGGGGATAGCCAACCGGGTTCTGGCGCGAAGACTGTGCACATCGGTACCGACCGTGCTGCTGTGGCGGAAGCGATATGAAAGCGACGGCCTGAGCGGGATTCTCGAAGACCGGCCACGGAGTGGGCGCCCGAAGACCATCTCCGAGAAACGGGAGAGTGCCATCGTAGAGGCCACGATGAAGAGCACCCCGAAGGACGCCACACACTGGAGCGTGCGCGCCATGGCCGCAGCGCAGAAGGTCAGCTCCGCAACCGTGCAACGAATCTGGAAGAAACACAAACTACAGCCGCATCGGGTAGAGTCGTTCAAGTTCAGCAACGATCCGCAGTTTGCCGCGAAGGTGCGTGACATTGTGGGCCTCTATATGAATCCGCCGGACAAGGCGATCGTTTTGAGCGTTGATGAGAAGAGCCAAATTCAGGCGCTCGACCGCTCACAGCCCATTCTCC
>DASYSG010000057.1:0-24751 GCA_036003585.1 Bryobacteraceae bacterium
GGGCGCTCGGCGAAGGCAAGCCCGAGAAGATGGTCGATAAGATCGTCGAGGGCCGGATGAACAAGTACTACGAAGAGGTGTGCCTCTACGAGCAGCCCTTCATCAAGGAAAACACCACGTCCATCGCCGATGTGATCAAAGCGAAGATCGCCAAGCTGGGCGAGAATATCACCGTGTCGCGCTTCGTGCGGTTCAAAGTCGGCGATGCCGTATCGGCCGACACATCCGGATCTGAAACACCCGGATCAGAAACACCTGCGGCCGAGTAGCCTGTGCCTCGCTACGGTCGCATCCTTTTGAAGCTCAGCGGTGAGGTTCTCGCCGGGGAAGCTTCCTTTGGTATCGATCCGGAGCGGGTGAAAGCCCTGGCCGCGGAGGTCGCGGAAGTGGCCCAATCCGGAGTGCAGATCGGACTGGTCGTGGGCGGCGGGAATTTCTTTCGCGGCGTTGCGGCGGCCGCGCAGAAGATGGAGCGGGTAACCGCCGACCACATGGGTATGCTGGCGACTGTGATCAATGCTCTGGCCTTGCAGGACGCCCTGGAAAAAGCCGGTGCGCCGACCCGCGTGATGACCGCTATCGAAATGCGCTCGGTGGCGGAGCCCTACATCCGTCGGCGGGCTATCCGGCACTTGGAAAAGGGCCGCCTGGTGATTTTCGCCGCGGGCACCTCGAACCCGTATTTTTCTACCGATACGGCGGCCACGTTGCGGGGTCTCGAAATCCATGCTGAGGTGGTAGCGAAAGCCACGCGTGTCGACGGCGTCTACGATAAAGACCCCTTAAAGCATACGGATGCCGTGCGTTTCCCGGAGATCGGCTATTCCGACGTGCTGTCGCGCAACCTGCGGGTGCTGGATGCTTCGGCCGTCGCCATGTGCCGCGACAACCATATGCCGATTGTGGTTTTCAATTTGAACGTCCGGGGCAATATAATGCGTATGGCGATGGGAGAATCCATCGGCACGCTAATTAACTAAAATTATGGCCGAACCAACTGCCGCCCCTGCGGGGCACACTTTCAAGAACGTCAAGGACGTGGAGAACGCTGCAAAGGCGCGCATGGACAAGTCCATCGCCGATATGCAGCACACCATTGCGGGCATTCGCACGGGCCGCGCCTCGGTGAGCGTTTTCGACAACATTCGCGTGGACTACTACGGCTCGCCTACACCGATCAATCAGGTCGCTAACCTGCACGTGCCCGAGCCTTCGCTGATCACCATCACACCTTGGGACGTATCGCAGATCGGCGCCATCGAGAAGGCTATCCGGGTTTCCGACCTGGGGTTGAATCCGGCCAACGATGGCAAGATGATCCGCGTGCCGATTCCTCCGCTAACGGAGGAACGGCGCAAGGAGATCGTCAAACGGCTGCATCACGTGGCGGAGGAGCATCGCGTGGCGCTGCGCAACGTCCGTCGCGACGCCAATGAGCATTTGAAGAAACTGCTGAAGGACAAGGCTCTCAGCGAGGACGAAGAGCGCCGCGCATTGGACGAGACACAGAAGATGACCGACGTCTACATCAGTAAGGTCGACGCGGCGTCGAAGGCCAAAGAGAAAGAGATCTTGGAATTGAAGTAGAGGTGCCCCGGCCCTGGACGGGCGGGGCTCTTTCCGATTTTGGCCGAGTCCAGCCTGTAAGGGCGGGGGCGCTTGATACTCTGGATGCATGCGTTGCATGCGGTTTCGCGTCCTCCTCTACGTATTGCTCCCCGGCCTTTTGGCCGCTCAGAGCCTCCCGGATTTCGAAAAGAAAGTCACCCAATTCACGCTCGCCAACGGAATGACGTTCCTGGTGATCGAGCGCCATGACGCCCCGGTGGTGTCCTTCCACACCTACGCCAACGTGGGCGCGGTGGACGATCCCACGGGTCGCACCGGCCTGGCGCATATGTTCGAACATATGGCCTTCAAGGGCACCCCGAACATCGGCAGCAAGGACTGGACCTCGGAGAAGCGGGCTCTGGACGCAATCGAGGCCGTCTACAATCGCCTGGACGCGGAGCGCAACAAGGCTTTCCGGGCGGATCCGAAGAAAATCGAGGCGCTGGAAGCCGAGTTGAAGGCCGCCATCGCCAAGGCCGACAGTTACGTCGAATCTAACGAGTATGATCGGATCGTGGAATCGAACGGCGGCGTCGGCATGAATGCCGGCACGGCCGAGGATCAGACTACGTACTTCTACAGCTTCCCCGCAAATCGGATCGAACTGTGGTTTCTGCTCGAATCGGAGCGCTTCCTGCATCCGGTGTTTCGCGAGTTTTATAAGGAACGCGACGTGGTGCGCGAAGAGCGGCGCATGCGTATCGAATCGAGCCCGCAGGGGCAGTTGGTAGAGGCGCTGGACTCGACCGCGTTCGCGGCGCACCCTTACAAGAACAGCCCGGCGGGATGGGCCAGCGATATCGAAAGCCTTCGCGCGACCGATGCGGAAGCGTTTTATAAACGCTACTACGGGCCGTCGAACCTGACCATCGGCATCGCCGGCGACGTGAATCCCGCGGAGGCGAAAAAGCTCGCCGAGAAATATTTCGGGCGGATTCCGGCGCGGCCCGCGCCGCCTCTGGTGGATACGGTAGAGCCTCCGCAGAACGGGGAAAAGCGCGTGATGGTAGCGTCGCCGGCCCAGCCTTTCCTGGTCATCGCTTATAAGCGGCCGGATCAGTACTCGAAAGACAATGCCGCGCTGGACGTGCTGGAGCAGATTCTCTCCGGAGGACGCACCAGCATCATCTATAAGGAAATGGTGCGGGACAAAAAAATCGCGCTGGGCGCCGCGAGTTACGCGACCTATCCGGGTGGCAAGTATCCTTCGCTGTTCCTGTTTTTCGTGGTTCCCAACAGCGGCCACACGGTCGATGAGATGGAGAAATCGGTGTACGAGATCGTCGATCGCGTCAAGAAGGAGAAACCCGACGCTGAGGCGCTGCAACGCGTGAAGATCAATCTGCGCGCCTCGCTGATCCAGAAGCTGGATAACAACGCAGGCCTCGCGGCCGAGCTGTGCGCTTATCAGGCTGGATACGGGGACTGGCGCAAGCTGTTCACCGAGCTCGATGAGTACAACCAGGTGACCGCGGAGGACGTGCAGCGCGTCGCGCAGAAGTATCTGCTGGAGAGCACGCGTACAGTGGTCTACACTTATACTCCATCTAAAGAAGGCGCGAAGGGAGACGCAAAATGAAACGGCTCGCGTTATTTCTTGCGATTCTCACCGCCGGAATTGTTGTCGCCCAGGAGGCGCCTAAGCCGGTCTCTGGTCCTCCCTCTTACAAGTCGCTGAAGTACCCGCCCCTTCCCCAGGTCAAGATTCCGGAGCCGGTGGAAGCTACGCTCTCAAACGGCATGCGCCTGCTGATGCTGGAGGATCATGAGCTGCCGCTGATCCGGGGTTTGGCATTGGTTCGTACCGGAAACCTGCTCGATCCAAGCGATCAGCGCGGCCTTTCGCAGGTGATGGCGGACGTGCTGCGTTCGGGCGGCACCAAGTCGAAGACCGGCGATCAGATCGACGAGGAACTGGAGAACATCGCAGGCACGGTGGAAGCCGGCATGGATGAAACCAGCGCGAACGTGAGCTTCTCGGGGTTGAAGGAAACCACCGATCGGGTGCTGGCCGTCTTTAAGGACGTGCTCACGAATCCGGAGTTCCGCCAGGACAAACTGGATCTGACGCTCACGCAGTACCGCAGCGCCATCGCCCGCCGCAATGATGACGCGAGCGACATTCCCGGCCGCGAGCTGACGCGTATCCTGTACGGCAAAGACACCCCCTACGGCTGGCAGCCTGAATATGCGGACCTGGCTCGTATTCATCGCGAAGATTTGCTGGCGTTCTATCAGCGCTACTATTTCCCCAAAAACATCATGCTGGCAGTGTACGGCGATTTCAACGCGGCGGAGATGAAAGACAAGCTGGAGAAACTGTTCGCGGAGTGGAAAGTGGAGCAGCCCGCGGCGCCGCCGTTCCCCGCGCTTACCGCCAAGCCGGCGCCGGGCATTTACTTCGCGCCGAAAGAGGACGTGACCCAGACATTTTTCTCGATCGGCGAACTGGGCGGAACGCTGCGCGATCCGGATTATCCCGCGCTTGAAGTCGCCACCAACATTCTGGGTGAGGGCTTCAGCAGCCGCCTGGTTTCGCGGATCCGGACGCAGCTCGGCTATGCCTACAGCATCGGCGCGAGCTGGGCGGCGAATTATAACTTTCCGGGAACATTCCGCATCAGCGGCAGCACCAAATCCATGACCACGGTGGAGACCGTGCAGGCGATCCGGGAAGAAGTCGAAAAGCTTCGGACCGCAGAGGTGACCGAGAAGGAGCTGGACGAGGCCAAGCAGGCGGTGCTCAATAGCTTCGTGTTCAACTTCGACAGCCCGGCAAAGACACTCAATCGCGTGATGCGCTACGAGTATTTCGGCTATCCCAAGGATTTCCTGTTTCAGTATCAGAAAGCCATCGCCGCGGTGACCCGCGCGGACGTGCTGCGAGTGGCAAAACAGCACATTCGTCCCGATGAGCTGGCCATCGTCACGGTCGGAAATCCGAAGGAATTCGGCAAGCCGCTGGCCACCCTGGGAAAAGTCACCGAGCTCGATCTGACCATCCCCGAGCCGAAACAGGAGCTTTCGAAAGCGGACGCCGGGAGCCTGGCGCGCGGCAAGCAATTGCTCGAGCGGGCCCAGCAGGCCATGGGCGGAGCCGAGAAACTCGCCGGGGTCAAAGACGCAACCTACACGGCGGACATCGCTTTGGAGGCTGCCGCCGGCGGGATCAGGCTGAAGCTGGTCAACATGTACCTGGCGCCCGATCAGCTGCGTCAGGAGCAGGAGCTTCCGGGCGCGAAGATCATCGAGTACTCGGACGGTAAATCGGGATTCCTGTCGACACCGCAAGGCGTTCAGCCTATGCCGGCGGAGGCCCTGAAACAGGCGCAAGGCGAGCTGTTCCGCGAGCCGTATGCCCTGCTGCTTTCCGATCGCGATCCTGCGCGCATCGTGAACGCCGTGGGGGAGAATGCCGTCGAGGTGGCGGCCGCCAACGGGGGCCTCAAGGTGAAGATCGAGTTTGACCCCGCCACAGGTTTGCCCGCCCGGGAGACTTACACGGAGGCTGGTGTCACCGGCGCTCCGGCGGAGACCACGGAGATCTATTCGGACTGGCGCGAGGTCGGCGGCGTAAAGTTGCCTCACAAGGCGATCCAACTGGAGAACGGGATGAAGATGCTGGAAGCCACTGTTTCCGAATACAAAATCAACAGCGGACTGAACGCAGCGGAGTTGAGCAAACGGCCATGAAGCGGGCTCTGTATTTATTGGTCGCGGCAGCCGCGCTGGCCAGCGCGCAGGATGCCGAAACGCGCGGGAAGAAGGTGATCGACGACGCGATCGCGGCGCTGGGCGGGCAGAAATTCCTGAGCATGCAGGACCGCATCGAGAAAGGCCGTGCCTATTCGTTCTTTCACGACCAGGTCAGCGGGCTCGCCATCGCCAAGATCTACACGCGCTACATCTACGTGGCGCCGGACCGGACGGGAATCGACCTGGGCATTCAGGAGCGCGAAGCCTTCGGCAAAAACGAAGACTACTATGTGCTGTTTCGCGAGGAGGGCGCCTGGGAAGTTACCTTTCGCGGACCCAAGGAACTGGAAAAAGACCGGATCCAGCGCAACCGCGACACCACTCTGAACGATGTGCTCTACATCCTGCGCCAGCGGCTGCACGAGCCGGGGATCATTTTCGAATCGCAAGGGTCCGACGTGATCGAGAACCAGCCGGTGAATATCGTCGACATTACGGATTCGCAAAATCGCGTGGTGCGGGCGTATTTCCACCAGACCACCAAGCTTCCGGTCCAGCAAAGCTGGGTATGGCGCGATCCGCAAACCAGGGAGCGGGAGGAAGAAGTTACGCGCTATTCCCGTTATCGGATGACGAGTGGAGTTCAGTGGCCCCAGCAGATTCATCGCGAGAGAAACGGCGAGAAGGTCTATGAGATCTTTTCGGAATCGGTGACTGTGAATCAGGAACTGGCGGACAACCTGTTCGCGATTCCGGGTCCCGACGCAAAGCCCGATCCGCCGCGCAGGAAATAAGGTTCTGAAGAGGGCAAAAAAGAGTCGCCCTGCGTTGGTGTATCTGGCCAAGCCATAATGCCGATGTGGCCTAAGCGTCTTACCAACCCGGAGCGGGCAGCAGAACATTATTGAGGATAATCCACATTGAGGGCCAGGCATGAATCTTACGAAAACGATGCGATCGGTCTCGCTTTGTAGGGCTGGTACGTGTGTCGGCGCGGTCCTGCTGTCAGTCGCCGCGCACGGGCAGTCCGCCCGCGTCGGCCCCGTTCCTCGCGAAGCGGTTCCGGCAGTGCTCGATCTATTCGAGCAATACTCGATCGTCGCCTTGTCTGAGGGGCCGCACAATAACCAGAAGGGACATGACTTCCGCTTGGCGCTGGTGCGTGATCCTAGATTCGGCCGGCTCGTCAACGACGTTGTGGTCGAATTCGGCAATTCCCGGTATCAAGCGGTGATGGACCGATTCACCGCTGGAGCGGACGTCCCGTACCGAGAGTTGCGGCAGGTGTGGGAGAACACGACAATCCCAGGGACCCTCTGGGATTCGCCGATTTATTACGAGTTCTTTGCGACGATTCGAGATGTCAACCGCGCCAACGGCTCGCACATTCGAGTGGTACTGGGGGACCCGCCCATCGATTGGGCGTCGATCCATGGCGCCGACCAGATCAACGCCTATTACCCGCAGCGAGATTCGCACGCGGCAATGGTTATTAGGGAGGAAGTGCTGAATAAGAACCATCGGGCGCTGGTCGTATACGGTGAGGGCCACCTGCTCAGTAGTGAACCCTTAGGCGCGAACACGCTCGTCGCAATTCTGCAACGCGAGCCCAAAGCTCGCATTTTCACAATTTCCAACGGCTATCCCGAACTATCACGGTTCCAGCCGGGCGCAGCCTGGCCGGTTCCAAGTCTGATCATGGTCAAGGGCACGACTGTCGGCACCGAACTTAGCGCCGCGGGTACGCCGCTCGAACAGGATTTCGATGCTGTGCTCCATCTCGGAGGGCCATCCGCTCTGTCGATGACCCGAGTCCAGAAGAGCGTCTGCAACGATCCCGAGTACTTGAAGATGCGACTCGACCGATTGGCGCTGACGGCGACGCCTGCCGATCCCGATCCTGGCCCAGGCGACATCGCGCAGCTGAGAAAGCTGTGCGGACTAACGGCATCTCCCTAAGCCAGCTTCTATTCACTTTGAACCTGCGCAGGCGCGGAGATCCGCAAAGCTTCCTTGCGCGCGAAAAGCGCCGCGGTGCGGTCCAGAAGCTCCTTCTGTGTAAACGGCCGCCGGATTTCGAGAGGGGACGTCTCCGGAAGATCGACCATGGTCAGGCAGTCCAGGTCAGGGTGCTTGGGACGAAGCGCGCTTAAGATTGCATCGCGGTGGGCTGTCTCGGCAATCAGCACGTCGAGAGGTCCTTCGTGAACCTGGCCGAGGGCCAAGGCCTCTTCGCCATCGGATGCCTCGAGCAAATTGTAGCCGGCGGATTCGAAGAATTTGTGCAGTTGCGCGCGAACGCGATCCCGGCCGTCGACCAGCAGAACAGTACGGGCTTGTCCCGCTCCGGCCGCGGCGTCGGAGATAAGCGCTTCTTCGTTGACGCGCGGCAACAGGAGTTCAATTCGGGTGCCGTCGGTCACCGCGCGCGCGGTGAGATAGCCGCCATGCTCGGCGGCGATGGAATGAGCCACCGACAACGCCAGTCCATTCTGGCCGCTGCCGGCGGGATCGAACAAACGGTCCAGATCGGGCTCGACGGCGGCGTAGCTCATGCGGAAAGCGGCGAAACTGGCCATGGCGCCGTGCTGCGGCACCTCCGTACGTCCGGTCTGGATTAAGAGACGGCCGCCCGGGGGGATCATCGCGCATGCATGTACCACCAGGTTCATGATGACCTGCTCGATCTGGGCCGGATCCGCCTTAATACGTCCCGCCTCGGGGTCCGGCTGGGCGGCCGTGACGACGCGCCCGCCGGCCGCCATTTCGATGGTCTTCGACATGCGGCGAAGGATGGTATTGAGGCTGACGATCTCCGGCTGCGCTACCTGGCGCGCGCCTAAGCCCGCCAGTTTCTCGGTGACCTGCTCGGCTGCCAGGGCGGCTTCGCGGATTTCCGCAAGCGCGGCCTGGGCCGGGGAATAATCCCCCAACTGTCGGGCCAGCAGGCCGGTCCGGGTGCGAATAATCTGAACCAGGCTGGCGTATTCGGAGGCGATCCGGGCTGCCAGGCGGCCCGCGGCTTCGACGCGCTGAGCCTGCCGGAGCTGGCGCTCTTCCCAGCGCCTCGCGCTCACGTCGCGCAGGGTGAGCACCACGCCCAGCAGGCTCTCCGCGGAGGAGCGCACCGGCGCGACGGTGCCCTCCACGGCCATCTCGCGTCCCCCCCGAGCCATGAGGCGCAGTCCGTGATCCAAAGGCACGGCCCCTCCGCACAGGATCGCCAGGGGCGCGGGATCGCCCAGTTCGTCGCCGGATTCTTCTTCCACCAGCCGGATTACGGTTTCCAGGCGCTGGCCGATGGCGTTTGCGGCCGTCCACCCGCTGAAAGCCTCGGCCGCGCGGTTGAGAGTGCGGATCCGCCCCAGTGGATCGGCCACCACAATGGCTTCCGCCACCGAAGCGAGCGTGGTTCGATACCAGGCCTCCTGCTCTTCGAGCTGGCGTTCCATGCGATGTTTGTAAATCGCCATTTCGATGGAGGTGTGCAGCGAAGCCGGGCCCAGCGGCTTGGTGATGTAGCCGAAAGGATCGGCGGCCTTGGCTCGCTCGAGCGTCGCCCGGTCGGCATGCGCCGTCAGAAACACCACCGGCACATGGTGGCGCGCACGAACCTCCTGCGCCGCGGCGATGCCGTCGCGCTGGCCGTCGATGCGAATGTCCATCAGGACCAGGTCGGCTCCCGCGGCTTGCTCCAGGGCTTCGTCGGCGGTCGAAACCGTCCCCACCACCCGGTGCCCGAGAGCTTCCAGGCGGGAGGCGATATCGTGCGCAATCAGACCCTCGTCTTCAACTACCAGCACTCTGTAAGCGTTCGCAGCCTGCATGCTTCTACCTTTCGGGCTCCTACCTTTCGGGAAAGGACAAACGAAACGCGGTCCCCGCCTGCCGGCTCAATTCCCACGATCCGCCAAATTGCCGGACCAGGATTTCGACGATCTGCAGCCCCAGCGACTTGCTCTTCCGGGTGGCCAGGTCCTCCGGCACGCCGACGCCGTTGTCGATCACCGCCAGTTCTACTCTGCCGTCCCGGCTTTGGGCCTCGACGCGGATCGAGCCGGAGCGGTCGTTGGGAAACGCGTGCTTGAGCGAATTGGAAATCAGCTCGTTGAGAATCAATCCGACGGGAATGGCCCGCTCGACGCCCAGAACCAGCGGAGTGCCGTCGGGCCGTGGGCAGACGGTTACCTCGCCGGTGATGCACGCCGGATCCACGCCGAAGGCGCTGAACAGATTCGCCATCAGAAGGTTCGCCTGTTGCGCCAGATACACATGGCGGAGTTCGGCCGATTGGCAGAGCTGGTCGTGGATCATGGCGATCGCTTCCACGCGGTGCTGGCATTCCCGCAATACAGCCGTGACGGTCTCATCGGCGGAGGCATTGGCCTGCATACGCAGCAAGCTGACGATGACCTGCAGGTTATTCTTGACGCGATGGTGGAGCTCCTTGAGCAATACTTCCTTTTCGAGCTCACGAATGCGGCCGGCTTTCTGGGTGGCCTTCTGAATCGCCAAAGCCAGCCGCTGGCCGTTGAGACGGTCCTTGAGAAGATATTCCTGAGCGCCGGATCCAGCCGCCTCCGTATGCAGCTCGTCGCTATTCATACCGGTGAGCAGCACCACCGGGAACGAGCGTTCGGGAGAACCGCCGGACTTCATCTGGGCCAGAAACTGCAAGCCGGACATATCCGGGAGATTGTAATCGAGCAGCACACAATCGGGCTGTACCGCACGGCAGGTTCTCAGGCCGCCGGCAGCATCCGATTCCTCGAAAATCTCAAGTTCGGGACCATACACCTTCTCCAGAAGACTTCGGTATAGCTTGCGGTAGAAATCCGAATCCTCTATCGTTACGATTTTCATTAAGATTTAGTGAAGATAAGCGGGATATATCTCCACGCAATGTTGTGGCTCGGATGGGGCATTTTTCTCCGACGATTTGCGTGCTAAGATGCGGGCATGTTTCGGTACCTGATCGCCGGGATTTTGGCGGGGAGCGCCGCGCTGGCGGCGGACGTCACCTTTAACAAGGATGTACTCCCCATCCTGCAGAAGAATTGCCAGAGCTGCCATCGGCCGGGCGAAATCGGGCCGTCGTCGTTTCTCACCTACGACAGCACCCGCCCGTGGGCCAAGGCCATCAAAACGGCAGTGGTGACGCGCAAGATGCCGCCCTGGTTCGCCGATCCCCAATACGGCCATTTCGCCAACGACCGCCGCCTGAGCGACGCGAACGTGAGTACGCTTTCTGCCTGGGCCGACGCGGGCGCCCCGGAAGGCGACTCGAAGGACAAGCCGGCTCCGGTCCAGTGGCACGAAGGCTGGAACATCCAGCCAGACGTGGTGTTCGCAATTCCGAAACCCTACACCGTACCGGCTACAGGCACGATCGAGTACACCTACTTCGTGGTTCCCAGTGGATTCACCAAGGACACCTGGGTGATCGACGGCGAGGTGCGGCCCAGCAATCGCAGCGTGGTGCATCACGCCAGCGTTCACGTGCGTCCTCCGGGATCGCAATGGATGAAGGACGCCAAGCCGGGCGAGCCCTACGTTCCTCCGCACAGCGCGCCGGGCGCGCCGCCGCCCGCGGGCAATCAGAGCAATGAGTGGTTATTGGGGTACGTTCCGGGAGTCCATGGCGAGTATTTCGACAAGGATCATCGAGCGGCCAAGCTGATTCCGGCCGGATCCGACCTGGTGTTCGAGATGCATTACACGGCCAACGGCAAGGCTGCCGGGATCGACCAGACCAAGGTCGGCTTCGTGCTGGCAAAAGGCGCGCCGGAGAAGCGGCTGCTGACGGTTCCGGTGGCGGACATGAGCTTCACCATCCCGCCTGGCGATCCGAATCATGCGGGGCATGCCGAAGCGGAATTCGACCAGCCGGTGGAACTGGTGTATTCGCAGCCGCATATGCATCTGCGCGGCAAGGATATGGATATTCACCTGGAATATCCGACCGGCGAGTCGCAAATGTTGGTCAGCGTCCCGCATTTCGACTTCAACTGGCAGCTGGTTTATTACGAAGACAAGCCCCTGCAGTTGCCCAAGGGCACGAAGATCAAGCTCGACGCGCACTGGGATAATTCGGCGAACAATCGTATGAATCCGGATCCCCAGGCGACCATTAAGTGGGGCGATCAGAGCTGGGATGAGATGATCTTCGCCTGGGTCGGTGTGGTAGTCCCGCCGGACGTGGATCTGGATAAAGCGATGGCGGTGCGCCGCGGCAATGCGGCGAACTCGAGTCCTGCACGCCCGTAGCTGGGGGGCGAGCTTTAGCCCGCGCGGGATTTGAGTCCCGCGAACGCGCTCGACCAAGGAAATTCTTCCGGATCTGAAACGAGCGCTGCTCTTACAGGATTCCACTCGATGTAACGCAGAATTTGACAGAATTCCGTCTCGGTTCGGACGATGCGGTCGAAGTATTCTTCCTGCCAGAAGGGTTTTCCAGCGCGTCCCAAAAGCTGATTTGCCGAGCGTGCCGTCGGCCCCTTCACTCTACGAACCAGAGCGGGAAGAGAAACCTCGGGTGTCCACAAGACGTGAACGTGATTCGGCATTACGACGTAAGCATGAAGGGAACACAGGCCCTTTGAGCATGCTACGCGCAGCTGTTGCGACACCAGGTCTGCGATTTCCGGCCGGCGCAGATAGACGGGGCCGCTTCGGGCCGTGTCGAGCAGCCGATCAAGAGCGGCGAAGGCCTCGCCCGAAGCAACCTCCTCGCGCGAGAAAGCGTGATCCTGCGGGAGGCTTCCCCACAATCGCCACGTGACAAAAACGGGCGATCCCGGAATATCCAGGTGCGGGAGACGGCGGCGATACTTTCTCACCTTGAATAGTGCCCGGAGAACAAGACCGCTCTCAGTCAAAATGCGGGGCTCAAGACCGCCCTCCTTCAACCTGAACGCCGGCCCATTCTTCCACGGTTTTCACGATGGTCGTGAAGTCCGCGTCCGCGCCCTGGCGCAGCGCGGTGATCGCCAGCAGCTCGCGGATCGCATTGCCGCAGAGCATCGGGACGCCCAGCGTCGCGGCCTCATCGGTACACAGCTTCACATCCTTCAGCAGCAGCCCGATGGCGAAGCCGAAGTCGAACGTGCGCGGCAGGATCGCCCTGGGGAACTTGTCCACCGAAGCGCTGTTACGGCCGGTCCCCGAGTTGATCACGTCCAGCATCACCTGGGGATCCAGCCCGCCCTTCACCCCCATCACCATCACTTCCGATGTCACCGCCAGCGCCGCTGCCGACAGGAGATTGTTCGCCAGCTTCATCAACTGGCCGGACCCGGGACGTTCGCCCAGGAAGAATACCTTGCCGATCGGCTCGAGCACCGGACGCACGCGCTCCACCAGATCGCGCGGGCAGGCGAGCATCACGGCCAGCGTGCCCTTCTTCGCGCCGCCTACGCCGCCGGTCACCGGGGCGTCGACTGCGGTGATCCCCTTCGCCGCGAGGATCGCAGCCACTTCGGCAGCCATCTTCGGACCCGTTGTCGACACATCAACGAAAATCTTGACGCGCGATCCGGAGGCGACCTCGGTGGCCACCTTCTTCACGACGTCCGGCGTCGGCAGGCTGACCAGAACCACCTCGGCGGCGTTGGCCACTTCGAGGGGCGACTTCGCCACCTGCGCCCCCAGCGCCTTCAGCGGTTCGATGGCCGCCGCGCTGGTGTCGTAAATCGTCAGCTCGAATCCCGCCGTGAGGAGATTGCGAGCCATGGGGTCGCCCATGCGGCCGACCCCGATGAATCCAAGCCGCTCTTTCGCCATTTACTTCTTGTCCGACTCTTTCTTATCCAAATCGGCGAACACTTCCTTGGCCGAGCGGAACGCATCCACTGCCGCCGGCACGCCGCAGTACACGCCGGTTTGCAGCAGGATCTCGCGGATCTCGTCGCGGGTCACGCCATTGGTGAGCGCGCCCTTGATGTGCATCTTGAGCTCGTGCGGGCGGTTGAGCGCGGTCAGCATCGCCAGGTTCAGCATGCTGCGCGTCTTGCGCGGCAGGCCCGGACGGGTCCAGCAGGCTCCCCAGCAGTATTCGGTGACGAACTCCTGCAGCGGGCGGTTGAAATCGTCCGCGCTCGCGATGGCGTTTTCGACGAACTCCTTGCCGAGCGTCGCCTTGCGTACTTCCAGTCCAGCTTCAAACAGTTTTTGGTCCATTAGGTCAGCCTACAATAGACAGAAGCGTCTATGTCAATACCCGACACTTACGAGATCTACGCGATCCGCTACGCGCACCATCCCAGGCGCGCCAGCGAGAATTTTCTGGGCGGCGATCCGCACGATGGACCCATGCCCATCGACTTCTTCGTGTGGGCGATTGTGGGCGAAAATCGCACCTTCGTGGTCGACACCGGATTCAACGCCGACATGGCCCGCAAACGGAAACGCGAGCTGCTGCGCACGCCCGCGGAAGGGCTGAAGATGATCGGCATCGAGCCGGCCAAGGTGCAGGACGTCATCGTCACGCACATGCATTACGACCACGCGGGCTGCCTGGACGAATTCCCGGCCGCGCGATACCATGTGCAGGATCGCGAAATGGCCTTCTGCACCGGTCGGCACATGTGCCACGGGGTGACGCGATTTCCGTTCGAAGCTAGCGACGTGACGTCCATGGTCGAACGGATCTTCGAAGGCCGCGTGGCGTTCCATGACGGCGATGACGAGCTGGCGCCGGGAGTCACGCTGCACCACATCGGCGGGCACTCCATGGGCTTGCAGGTGGTGCGCGTTCGAACCCGCCGCGGATATGTGGTGGTCGCTTCCGATGCGAGCCACTTTTACGCGAATATGGAACAAGGGCGTCCATATCCGATCTTATTTAACGTCGGCGAAATGCTGGAGGGCTTCCACACGGTGCGCAGACTGGCGGAATCGCCGCGGCACGTGATTCCGGGGCACGATCCATTGGTTCTGACGCGCTACCCCGCGGCCAAGCCCGGCCTCGAAGGCATCGTCGCACGGCTGGACGTGGACCCCCTAACCAACTAATGAAAGTGAAGCATAAAGCAATCTTGCTAGATCCTAAAACAAATCCTGCAGTGGTCTATCGCATGGAAATTCGCCAGTCTGGCATTCATGGCAGAGGAGTTTACGCGGCTCAAGCGATTCCCGCGAATCGTAAAGTGATCGAATACACGGGAGAGCGCATCAGCGCGATCGCCTGCGAGAAGCGCGGACACGGGGATTGCACCTATTATTTTTCTCTCGACCGCTATTGGGTGCTGGATGGTTCGGTGGGTGGCAGCGGCGCCGAGCTGATCAACCACAGCTGCGGCCCCAATCTGATCTCGCGCATCATGAAGGGCCATATCCTCTACATGAGCCTGCGCAGGATTCGTAAGGGCGAGGAACTGACGGTGGATTACCATTTCTCCAAGAATGAGGAAACCACCCCCTGCCACTGCGGTTCGAAGAACTGCCGGAACACGATCAATCTTAAAGACTGACCAAATTACGATATGATGTTGCCGGTTGTTGAATGCGCGGGAGGCGCCTTTTCCATGAAGAAACAAGTTCTAGCCTTCGCACTGCTGGCCGTGCCGTTGGCTGCGGCCTCGTCGGTACCCACGGCCAAACCGGAAGACGTCGGCGTCTCCTCAGAACGATTGCAGCGGGTCAGCCAGATGATCCAGCGCCGTATCGCCGCGGGTGAAATGACCGGAGCGGTAGCCATCGTGGCGCGCAAGGGCAAGATCGTTCACCTGGAAGCTCAGGGCGTGATGGATCTGGACACGAAGAAGCCCATGGCCAAGGACACTATGTTCCGCGTGGCTTCGATGACCAAGCCCGTTACTGGCCTGGCGATCATGATGATGATCGAAGAAGGCAAAGTCCGGCTGAACGATCCGGTCTCGCGCTATATTCCCGAGTTCAAGAATTTGAAAGTGGCGATCGCGCAGCCAGCCGCAGCCGGAAGAGGCGCTGCACCCGCTCCTACCGCTCCCGGAGGACGGGGAGCCGCTCCGAATTTCTACACGGTTCCCGCCGATCGGGAAATCACCGTGAAAGACCTGCTGACCCACGTATCGGGGCTCGCAAGCGGCGCGATGAGCAACAGCTCGATCCAGGCCCCGTCGATCGCCAGGAAGCCGACCGATAAACTGGCGGACTACATTCCGCGCCTGGGCAATTCCGCGCTCGAATTCCAGCCGGGATCGCGCTGGGCGTATAGCGCGCAGGCGGGCTTCGACACGCTTGGTCGGATCGTCGAGATCGCCTCGGGCATGCCGCTCGACCAGTTCTTCCGGCAGCGCATTTTTGATCCGCTGGGCATGAAGGAAATCTCCTTCTGGCCGTCCGAACAGCAGTGGCCGCGCGTGGCGAGCGTTTACACCCGCGGGGCGAACGGCTTGCAGAAGAACCAGAATCCGAACGGCATGTCCAGCCAGGTCTACTTTATGGGCTCGGGCGGGCTGATCACGACGGCGGAAGACTACATTCCGTTCGGCGTGATGCTGGCCAACGGCGGGCAGTTGAACGGCAAGCGCCTGCTCAGTCCCAAGACCGTGGAGATGATGCGCGCGGTGCATGTATCCGACACGCTCCCCGGCCGCCAGCCCGGCGAAGGTTATGGGCTCAGCGTGCGCGTAGTAAACGATCATGCCAAGCGGGGCACCCTGCTTTCGGACGGCAGCTTCGGCTGGTCGGGCGCGTACGGAACGCACTTCTTCGTGGATCCGAAGGAACAATTGGTCGCGGTTTTCATGGTCCAGACTTCGAATCAGGAAGTGAACCTGGATTTCGAAAACATGGTGATGCAGTCGATTATTGAGTAATGACGCGAAGCAGCCTTTTTACTCTTTTGGCCGCTGCCGGGTGTCTGGCGGCGCAGACGCCGCCGCAGGACATCATGCCGCTCATGCAGGAAATCGTGCAGGGGCTGGGAGTGCAGTGCGAATACTGCCACTCGGCGCCGCGCGGCAGCGGGCAACCGGAGCCTAAGAAAGACATTGCGAGGCAGATGATCGCAATGACGCGGGATCTGAATGCTCGTGTTCAGACCGCCACCGGCAAATCAGCCGCCGAAGCGACCCAGGTCAAGTGCATTACCTGCCATCATGGCGTGCCGATTCCCAAGCAGCTATCCGAGATCGTCATGCAGACGCTGCGCGAGAAGGGCGTGGCCACGGCAGCGGCGCAGTATCGCGATCTGCATCAGCGCTTTTACGGGCGAGCCGCTTACGATTTCGGCGAGGATACACTGATCGGCGTGGCGCAGCCGCTGGCGTCCGGAAAGCCCGACGACGCGATCGCGCTGCTCAGCCTGAATTTGGAGTATTATCCGCAGTCGGCCAAGACGTATGCGGCGATCGGGTTCGCCTACACACGTAAGCTGGACGACCCTGACGCCATCACCTACTACGAAAAAGCCGTGGAGCTCGATCCCAATAACGGCGTCATCCGCGGACAGCTCGAGCAGTTGAAGATGTATCAGCGGAAGCGCTAGCGGGCCGGGGCCTGCTCAGCCACAGCCAGATCAGGGTTCCGACCAGAGGCAGCAGGCTCATCGAAATGAACGTGGCGGCGTACCAATGCCGGTCGAACCACGCTCCGTATACCGGTTGGATGACAGCCTGGACCGCTCCCCAGGACCCGGATCCAATTCCCGCGACCATTCCGATGCGATCCGCGGGAAAGATGCGCGAGCCGACGCGCAGGGACATGACGACGAAACCGTCGGCGATAAATGTCGACCAGGTGAACAGGGCGATCGCGATCACCCAGGAGCTGGTCAGCGTCATGAACGCCGTGGGCAGGGAGAGAATCGTCAGCAGGACAAAGATGCGGACCGGACGATCCTGGTTGGCGGCGAAACGATCGGCCACCCAGCCCCAGAAGAAGTATCCGATTTCCCAGCCGACCATGGGGATCCACAAGACGTTGGCCAGTTGCGCCTGCGAGAGACCCAGCGCGCGATTCAGATACAGCGGGCTCAGGTAGGCTGCGACCCCCAGCGCCAGTCCGCCTAATCCGAAGCTCGATACGATGATCCAAAGGCGGCGTTCGCGCAGATCAGGCCATTGAATTTTCAGAGGGCCGCGGTCTTCTGCTGGTTTCGGCAGGAACGGCGGGCGAGCGACGCGCCACCACAGAATCAGCCACAGCACACCCAGGAAACCGGTGAGCAGAAATGCAAATCGCCATCCGTATCGGCCTGCGAGGGGAATGATGATCGGCGGAGTGATCAGCGCGCCCAGGGACGCACCGCTGTAGCCGAGAGCCATGCCGCGCGATTGCCTGTTCACCGGCAGCGCCTCGGCGGCGGTCCGCAAAGCGCCAGGAAATGCCGCACCCTCGCCGAAACCGAGCAAGGCGCGGGCCAGCGCGAACCCGATCAATCCATTTAATCCGGCATGAGATACGCTGGCGACGGTCCAGATAAGCACTGCGATCGCCATGCCGCGCCGCAAACCGATGTAATCGAGGAACGACCCGAACACCGGGTTCATGATCATGTAGATGATCGAAAATGCCGAAACCGCCCAGCCGTAGTCGGCCGCGGTCATCCCGGTTTCCGCGAGGATAGTGGGCGAAAGCGCCGCTAGCACCTGCCGGTCGATGTACCCTAGCAGGGTGCACAACATCATCGTGGACGGCGCCACCCACATGCGCCAGCCTGGAGCAGAGCGATTCATCACGGTCCCGGCCAGTCTAGCATGAGCTTTAGCGATTGGATCGGGAAAACGGAAGTCAGGTCAGATATCGTGACAGCGGGGCAGGTAGTCGCTTTATCGGCCACGCTCGATCGCGAGGATCCGGAGCCGCAGCCGGGCGATCCCCTGCCGCCGCTGTGGCACTGGTTGTTTTTCCTGGATCGTCACCGGGCTTCGGAGCTGGGACCCGATGGTCACGCGAGGCGCGGCGGATTACTGCCGCCGATTCCTCTGCCGCGGCGCATGTGGGCAGGGAGCCGGTTCGAATTTCATCATCCTCTTCGGATCGGGGATCAGATCAAGCGAGAGACTCGCGTGATCGATATCAAGCAAAAGTCGGGCCGCAGCGGACCACTGGTGTTCGTCGTAGTTCGGCACGAGATTTCGAACGCCGCGGGGTTAGCGATCAACGAAGAGCACGATATCGTGTATAGGGACCATGGTGCTGCGACGCCCTTACAGCCGGCGCCGGCCGATGCGGCGTGGGAACGGAGTATTCAGCCCGACGACGTGCTGCTGTTCCGCTACTCGGCGCTGACGTTCAACGGCCATCGCATCCACTATGACCGGCGGTATGCTGCCGAGGTCGAAGGATATCCGGGTTTGGTGGTGCACGGACCTTTGATCGCAACACTGTTGATGGATTTGTTACGGCGAAATCAGCCTGCGGCGAACGTCGCGCGATTCAGCTTTCGGGCGGTGAGTCCGCTGTTTGATATCGCTCCGTTCATGGTTTGCGGGAAGCCGGACGGTAAGACGATCGCTCTATGGGCGAAAGACGCAGCCGGTAATCTGGCGATGTCGGCGGAGGCGTTAATCGGATAACGCGTTCTTCTGCCGACTCATCCGCTTCTCGCGCTCGGTGGCGAACCGCTGGATCCCGTTGAAGATCGACTTCGGATCCAGGTGCGCCTCGGCGATCACTTCGGCTTCGAGACCGCCAGTGAGCCACTGATTATCCCAGTCCGACGTCAGCGAATACTCGTCGGTCAGCGGGCCCACATCGCGCAAGGGCCACACGCGACGGGTGCCGGTGCTGACCACCATCAGATCGTAGTACGCTTCGGGCGGCAGGACACTTTCCCGATATGACTGAGATTGGCGGTCGAACAGCTCTTCGCTGATCGCAGCGATCACCTTCACATTGATCCCGGCTTCTTCAAGCTTCGGAAGAGTGCTCACAAGGTTCACCGTGGAGCTCGACCCTTGCGTCACGACGTAGCCGTGGCGTGGCTTATCGGGCGCGAAATCGCGGATCACGTAGAAACCTTTGGCCGCGGCCCGCAGATCGGTATCGGCAAACTTGCTGCGGTCGGCCACCGGGAAATCCGGACGCGCGACTTCGAGCGTGATGATGCCGACTTTTGCCTCGCGGGCGGCGATCTCGGCCGCCGCAAAATAGGCGGGAGCGACGTCATTGTAATCCCAGAAATTCAGGTGAATGGTCTGCCCGCGCGGGAACAGCTTCCAGACCTGCGGCGCGAAGATGCCGAAGTGCGTACGCCCGTCGGCGGCCGTCTCGGGACCGGAATGCGCGACTAAGATATGCAGCACGCCCATGCGGAACTTGCTGTCCTGATTCTGCTGGCTCCACACGCGCGCCGGAGTGTACATGAGCGGCGTGAATGCGCCATACGTACCGCTGATGGCCCACACGCCCGCGAATTTATCGGGATCGAGCGACGCGTTCTGCCCCGTCAGACCGATGGCGGTCGATACGTTGCCGGCTTCCTGAATCGCGGCTTTTAAGCGCGTTCCGAGAGGGTTTGTGTCCGGATCGTAGTGCCCCCACAGGCTGCCGTGCTCCAGGTTGATGGATTCGGAAAGATCGGCCGCGATGGTCAGGAAGCGGTTTCCGGTGACGTAGTTCACCCACTTGACGATTTCCGAGATGCCGCGACGCGTGCCGGCCACTTCGCCCGGCTTGCGGAACAGCGTGATGCTAACGCTTTTCTCCGCCCCCGAAACTTCGTTCTTGACCGAGACCTTCTGCGGCTCTTCGGGAAGATTCTTCACGCGCAGGCGCTCATCGAGAAACGGATCGTGATCCACAGGGATGCGAAGAGGAACGTCGTCCTTGAGCGTGTCGCCGATCTCGACCAGCTTGTCGGCCAGCCAGTCGCCCAGCCCGTTCTTGTCGAGCACGGACATCGCGATATCGATGTTGGTCTTGTACTGGATCAGGCGCTCGGGTGTGTCCTTGGTCGCGCCGCCGCGAATCCCCTGAAAGGTGACGCCGTAACGCTTCTCGAAGGTCTGGGCCAGGGCGAGGAAATACTCCGAATTCATCTTGAAGGCGTAGGGATGGCTGGGGAAGCCCAGCAGTTGCTGCCCCGCCTCGGGGATCTGGCCGTTCATGGCCGCGGGCCAATAGCCCTTCGCAGTCTTACCCACCACGACAATAGGCCGGCGATCTTTGCCGTCCCAGTCCTCCATGGTCTTGAGAGCGGCCATGACCTGGTCATAGTCGTTGCCGTTCTCCACAGCGAAGACGTTCCACCCATACGAGGTCCACTGGTCGATCAGGTTGTAGGCTCCGAACTTTGAGTCAACCACTCCGCCGAGGAGCGAATCGTCGATTCCGGCGTTGTTGTCGGAGATCATCACGCGCAGGCGCTTGCCGACTTTGAGCGCCAGGGCCTGAGTCTTGAGCTCCTGGGCGTGGCCTTCGGTCATGGCGAACTCGCCCTCGAAGGCGATCACTTTGGGCGCATCGATCGACGCGCCGGCCACGTCCCAGAACGCGGCTTTGCCAGCCGCCGTGGCGATGCCGATGCCGGATGGGCCGCCGTTCACATCATTCGTCACGTCGGTGGTTTCGGCGTGGCCGGCCAGCGCTTTAATACCGCGGAGCTTGGCTTGATGAAACAGCGGATTATCGGAGAGTCCATTTTCCTCGAGCAGCGTCTTCGTCGCGCCCGCGCCGCGGCGGAACCCGAGCGCGTCGATCGGCAGAATCGCGGCGTGGGGATCGGCAAAGTAGCGCTTATCGCCCGTAGCTTCGTACTTGCGGGCAAGCGCTTGGCCCATGATCATCCACAGGGCGTAGCACGTAGGGATGCAGTGCCCACCCGCGAGCATGAACTTATCGCAATAAGGATGCTTGGGACGGCGATAATCGTAGCGCAGCCCACCGAGTTCCGGCCCGGCGAGGTGAATCGCGACGTTGTACGGGGTATACGCCAGCGGACCGCCGAAGTGTCCTGTCTGGGAATAATTTCCCAGCAACACGAGGGTCATGCAGGTCATAAACCCGACGTCTTCCAGACGTTCGCGGTCGTAGGGCGTGGTGATCCGATCGAGTCGTGAAGGTGAGGTCGTTGCCATGGAAGCCGTCATTATCCCACGGATACCTGGGGCCAAGCCCGGTCAGGATCGCGGTACATTCGTGAAGTATCGTGGAGAAGAATGGCGCATTCTATCTGGTCTGAATCCCTGGGATCGTTTTCCGATGCAGTGGCCGCGACGCGTCCGGCGCCTGCGGGCGTCACCGCGGCCGCAGTGACCGCCGAGCTCGGATTGAGTCTTATGATCAAGGTGATGTCCATCACCGGCGGTCATGACGAGCTGGTAGCCGCCGCCCGCAGCGAGAGAGCGCGCCTGCGCGGCGCCGCGGACGACGATATCGGCGCTGTGATGGCGTATATGCAATCTCGCGATGCGGCCGCACTGCGCCAGGCCATCGAGGCTCCCATGAAGGCTGCGCGCGCCGCTATTGAAGGGTTGGAACTCTGCGTCCAAGCGTCCGCGGCGGTGAAGCCTTCGCTCGCTGTGGATCGGGCGGCCGCGGAGGCCCTGATCGCCGGCGCGTTGCGGGCCATCCTGATGTGCATCGATGCAAACCTGAACGGCCGTGAGGTGGAACATCGCGACGCGCTCGCGGAACGCAAGGCGATCGAAGCCCGCGCGCAGAACACTGGTGTATACTCGCGCTGATGCGTAAGATCCTGCATGCTATTCTGCCCCTGGCGCTCGCTGCGCCCAGTTTTGCCCAGCAACTCTCGCCCACAGCAGCCTGGGCCACGCACGTCGCCAACGAATATCAGATGTACCCCAACGTGACCTATCTGACCATGGGCGATACCCAGCTCAAAATGGACATCTATCGCCGCCGCGCGGCGACCACTCCGCAGCCCACCATCATCTACATGCACGGCGGATTCTGGGTCGCAGGCAACAAGGAAGCCGCCATCCTGAACGTGCTGCCGTGGATGGAGATGGGCTGGAACGTGGTCAACGTCGAATACCGGCTGGGTCCCAACACGCTCGCGCCCGGAGCCTTGGAGGATTGCTTCTGCGCGCTGCGCTACGTCGCTCAGCAAGCCATGATGTACAACGTCGACGTGAATCGGATCGTGGTCACAGGGGAATCGGCCGGCGGTCACCTGGCGCTGGCATTGGGAATCATTCCAGAGAGCGAGGGATTCGACCGGGAATGCGCCGCCAACACCCCCATGCCCAAAGTCGCGGCGGTGCTCAACTGGTTCGGCATCAGCGACGTGCCGGATGTGATCGATGGTCCGCATCGCGCCGCGGCTGCGGTGCGCTGGTTCGGCAGTCTTCCTAACCGCATGGAGATCGCCATACGGGTTTCGCCGATCACCTACTTGCGGGCGGGTCTGCCGCCGATCCTGAGCGTCCATGGCGACGCCGATACCACGGTTCCCTACCAGCAGTCGGTGCGGTTGCACGCGGCGCTCACCAAGCTGAACGTTCCCAATCAGTTGATCACGATTCCCGGAGGCAAGCACGGCGGCTTCACACCTGCGGAGCGCGATCGTATCTACCTGACGATCCGGGAGTTCCTGGGTAAGAACGGGCTCGGGCCGAAGTAGCCCGGGGCGGCCGTTTTGTTGCCGGTAAGATGTGTGGGATACTCGTAAACCGCACGAGTTTCCCTTATGTCTCAACCTCTCCCGGCCCCACTCGCCGAACATCCGTCTGAAAACGCGCCCTCGTCACCTTTTCTGCCGGTCCTGCTGGTCTTGTTTTTCGGAAGCGGCTGCGCCGCGCTGATCTACGAGGTGGTCTGGTACCAGATGCTGGAACTGGCCATCGGCTCGACCACGATTTCGGTGGGCGTACTGCTGGCGGCGTTCATGGGCGGCCTGTGCATCGGCAGTATCGGACTGCCCCGCCTGAAAACCCGGATGCACCCGCTGAAAATGTACGCCTTGATCGAGGCCGGCATCGCCCTGTTCGGGTTGCTGGTCTGGGCGGGGATTCCGCTGATCGATCGCGTGTACATCGCCGCTAACGGCATGGGACTGCCCAACATGCTGCTGCGAGCGCTGGTGGCCGCGATCTGCCTGCTGCCGCCCACCGCGCTGATGGGCGCGTCATTGCCCGCGGCGGCCCGCTGGATCGCATCCACGCGCAGCGGCGTTTCCTGGTGGGGATTGCTCTACGGCGCCAACACCATCGGCGCGGTATTCGGATCTCTTCTGGCAGGCTTCTATCTGCTCAGGATGTATGGCGTGGGAGCCGCCACGCTGGCGGCAGCCGGCATCAACCTGGTGGTGGCGGGGATCAGCCTCGCGCTCGCCGCACACTCGCCGGAACAGAACCACGTTCCTGACGCCGCCGAAACTACGGCAGACGAAGGCGGCCGGGGCTCCATCTACGTGACAATCGGGCTTTCCGGCGCCAGCGCCTTGGGGGCCGAAGTCGTGTGGACGCGCCTGATGGGTATGATGCTGGGCTCCACGGTGTACGTCTTTTCGATCATTCTCGCTGTCTTCTTGATCGGCCTGGCAATAGGCTCCACCGTGGGCGCATGGATTTCGCGGACGGTGCGGCCGCGTCTGGCCCTGGGATGGTGCCAGATTCTGCTGACCCTCGGCATCGCGTGGACTGCCTACATGATCGCTGTCTCGCTGCCTTATTGGCCCGTCGATCCGCTGCTTTCGAGCAGCCCCTGGTACACCTTCCAGCTCGACATGGCGCGCTGCCTGTGGGCGATACTGCCGCCGGCGATCCTGTGGGGTGCGAGTTTCCCGCTGGCGCTGGCGGCGGTCGCCGGCCCCGGTCAGGATCCGGCGAAAGTGGTGGGACGGGTGTATGCCGCCAACACCCTGGGCGCGATCGTCGGAGCGCTGGGCGTCAGTCTGATTTTAGTGCCCATGGCCGGGACGCAACAGGCGCAACGCGTGCTGCTGGCGATTGCCGCTATCAGTGCATTCACCGCTCTCATGCCGTACGTGCGCGACCAGAAATCGGTGGGAATTTCCGGATTGCTGGCAGCGTCGATGGTGCTGGCGATGGTTTTGCTGGTCGGCCTCCCCGCGGTTCCCGGCGAATTGATCGCTTACGGACGGCGGATGCCGATCAACGTGGGCCAATCCACGATTCTCTATACCGCCGAGGGACGCAATTCGTCGGTGGCGATTTCGCGCTGGAACAGCGGTGAAATCTATATCAACGTCAACGGTCACGTGGAAGCCACTACCGAGATTTACGACATGAAGCTCCAGAGGATGGTGGGCCATTTGCCTGGCCTGCTGCATCCGAACCCGAAATCGGTTCTCGGAATCGGCTTTGGCGCGGGCGTTTCCGCGGGAACATTTACGCGTTACCCGGGCATCGAGCACATCACCATCTGCGAAATCGAGCCGGTGATCCCGCCGACCTCCACGCGCTTCTTCGGCAAGCAGAACTACGAGGTCATGAACAATCCGAAGACCCACATTGTGTATGACGACGCCCGGCATTACGTGATGACCACCACCAACAAGTACGACATCATCGCGTCGGATCCTCTGGACGTG
>DASYSG010000058.1:0-197116 GCA_036003585.1 Bryobacteraceae bacterium
AGAGCTGCTGCTGCCGCGCGAGGAATTGAATCGCGTGTGGGTGCTGCGCAAGGTGCTCAACCCGCTGTCGCCGGTCGAAAGCATGGAACTGCTGATCGACAAGCTGTCGAAGACCGGCAGCAACCAGCAGTTCTTGTCCGCAATGAGCGGCTGATACCGCCTTATTCGTATCGCAGGGCGACCATCGGATCCGCTTTGGTCGCGCGGCGCGAGGGAATGTAGCAGGCCGTGACCGCTACTGCCGACAGGATTGCCGCGACCCCGATCATGGTCGCCGGGTCCTGCGCGCCCACACCGAACAAGATACTCTTCATTTGCCGGGTCACCGCCAGCGACCCCGCCAGCCCGATCGCCAATCCGATTCCGGTGAGTGCCAATCCGCGCAGCAATACTAAGCCCAGCAGATTCTGTTTGGATGCTCCCAGAGCCGCGCGAATTCCCAGTTCGTGGGTGCGCTGCTCCACCGAATAGGAGATCACGCCGTAGATGCCCAGCGCGGCCAACAGCAGCGCGACACTCGCGAATATTCCCATGAGCGTCGCTTGCAGCCGGTTCCCCGCCAAGGCCTGCTCCTTAATCTGGTCGACCGTCCGAAAATCTCCCAGCGCCTGATCCTTATTGACGCTGTGGACGGCGGCACTGATCGCATTGGCGAGCGATAGCGGGTCAAGCTTCGCACGCACGATTAGCGTCATCCCGTAAGCCGGGGTCTGCTCGTTCGAAACGTACACTCCCGCACTTTGGTCGTCGCGAGGCCCGCCGATCTTCTCGCTGGCCACCACGCCCACCACTTCCCAGGAGATTTCATTGCCCAGCGCGGTCTTGCCCGGGACGATCTCCTGTATCAGAATGTGCTGGCCGATTGGCTCTTGGTCCGGGAAGTATCTCTTCGCAAGCCGATCGTTGATCACCAGAACCGGCGCGGAGCCTTGGGTATCCCGATCCGACAGCGCCCGGCCCTTAAGCAGCTTCAACCGCATGGCGGTGAAGTAGGACGGGCTTACGATCTTGTAGAATCCCCCATCGCGGCTTGATCGGTCCACCATCGCTCTGCCGGCAACCATCATCGGCATGCCATAGCAAGATCCCCCCATGGGAGGAGAGCACGAGAGCGCCGTTTCGACTACGCCCGGAACGGCCTCTACAGCTGCCCGAATCTCGCGGAGATACGCGTTGAGCAGGAGAGGATCGGGAAATCGTTTTTGAGACATCGGCATCCCTACCGTGACGGTATTGGTCGCGTCAAATCCGCTCTCGGCGTTCATCAGGCCGAAGAAAGTGCGCATCATCAATCCGGAGCCGACCAGCAGGATGAACGCCAGCGATACCTCGACTACCACCAGGATGTCGCGCAGGCGCCGCCGGGAGCCTCCCGAGCTTGCTCCGCGGCCGCCGTCCTTCATCGCATTCGCCAGATTCGGCGAGGTCACTTGCATGGCGGGAGCCAGTCCGAACAGAACACCTGTGAATACCGCGATCGCCATCGCGAAAAGGAGCGCGCGAAGATCCATGGTGACGGCTACTTCCCGAGCGAAGGAGAAAGGCGGAATTTGCGTTTGCAGCCATCGCAGCAGGCCGTAACCGACAGCGATGCCCGCCAGGCCGCCGGCCATCGAAAGCAACACGGTCTCCGTCAGGAACTGGCGAATCAACTGCCACCGTCGGGCCCCTAGCGAAGCCCGAACCGCGACCTCGCGCTCGCGTGAGACTCCCCTCACCAGCGCCAGATTTGCCAGATTCGCGCACCCGATCAGCAACACCAATCCAGTGGCGATTAACAACACGAGCAGCGCCGAGCGAAGATCGGGCGCGATCAGCGTATCCGCATAGCGTTCGACAACCACGCCCCACCCTTTGTTGGAATCCGGGAAATCGTGTTCAATGCGCTTCCCGATCGCGTCCATATTGGTTTTAGCCTGCTGAAGACTTACACCGGGCTTGAGCCTCGCAAACGAAGACATCCAGTGGAAATTGCGCGTCATGTTGGATGGCTCAAATGCGAGAGGGCGCCAGATCTGGGTGGCCGCCCGGTCGAAGGCGCCGCCCGCCGGCAAAACTCCTACGACCGTGTGGGCCTCATTATCCAGCAGGATCGTTTTGCCCACGATGTCCTTCCGGGCGCCGAATTGGGTTACCCACAGAGCATTGGTGAGTACGACCACTTTATTCTTGCCGAGCTGGTCTTCCCCCGGAAGAAACGTGCGGCCCAGAGCTGCTTTGATGCCGTAGATATCGAAATAAGGCGCCGAAACGCGTCCGAGTCGCAACTGGACGGGCTCGGCGATGCCGCCCAGGGTCACGAGGGTGCCCGTCATGGCCGACATATATTCGAAAACGGAATTGTCCTTCTGCCAGTCCAGAAAGTTGAGGGTCGAAATTCCATTTCGCTCGCCCTGGGGAGGTTTCTCGAGCACCCGAACGATGCGGTCGGGCTCGGGATAAGGCAGCGGCTTAAGCAGCACGCCATCGACAAAGCTGAAGATCGCGGTGTTCGCGCCGATGCCCAGAGCCAGGGTCAAAATCGCGACGGCACTGAATCCGGGGCTGCCGCGCAGCGTCCGGACAGCGTATCGCAAGTTCTGCCCAAGTGATGACATAACGTGCCGTTCTTAATACATCGAGCCGAGCCAAGGGTTACGGCGATTCATCAAAAGAAAAAGGGCAGGCGATCTCGCGCCTGCCCTTTTCCATTTTGCGGGTTAAGGAATTAGAAGGTAAACCGTCCGACGACCACACCCTGTCGCGGCAGGAGGTTCGCCACGCTGCCGAAAGCGGTCGGTGTGGTGGTATTGATTTGACCGAAGCCAGAGGACGTGTTGCCGTTCGCCAGCCTGGTCTGAGTTGAATTTGCGTTACTAGCGGCCGGGTCGCTCCAGAACGCCCGGTTGAATACGTTGGTCAGTTCCATCCGGATGTTGAATGTGATGTTCTCTTTGACCCGGAAGGTCCGCCCCAGATTCATGTTTTCGATTGGACGGCGCTGCGTGCGGTAATCATTGTAGTAAGCAGCCGACGAGCCAAACTGGCCGGGCGCCGGATCCACCCATGCCTTCGGATTCAGGACAAATGTGGCGTTCGGGTCGTAACAGTGGCAGTTGAGGTCCACCGTGGTCAGAGGCTGCCCAGGCACCCGGTTGGCGAAGCTGGAGCCCTGGAACAAGTAATTGTTGAGGCTGCTGTTCGCCGAGGGCACCGGGATGGGCGTGCCGCTCGAATATTGCAGGAAGGCGCCAAACGTCCAGTCACGCACCGCAAACGACAATAGCTTATTACCGTTGATGCCCGGCGTGGTGTAGTTCAAGGAGACGTTGAATAGGTATGGCTGATCATACCTTGAGAGGTACTTGTTGCTGTTCCGATTGAATACGTCGTTGAAGACCGCATTCCCGGTGGTTCCCGGATTCGGCTCGCCGATCTCGGAACCGATGTCGAGCGATTTCGACCAGGTGAAGGTGCTTAGGAAGGACAGCCCGTGCGAGAAGCGCTTGGTAGCCTTGATCTGGAGCGAGTCAAACCAGCTCTTGCCGAGCGGATCCCAATACACAGGGATGGTAGTGAACTGAGGGAACGGACGCAACGCCTGAGCCAGAAGCTGAGTGCTCGGGAAGCCTGCATAAGGCAACTTGAAGCCCTTCGCGGCCACGGCGGATGAACCGATTTGGGAACTCAATAAAGTCCGGTCGGCCTGGCTGTTAATATCAAGACCATAAGCCGCCAGGCTGCTCGGAGTATTTGCATTCAGATTAAGCAAGCCGGGGGACTGCCACCATATTCCTCGATTGGCGACATAGGCAGCCTCGACTACCATGTCCCGGAAGATCTCACGTTGCAGACCGGCGCTCCACTGATATTGACGGGCCGGCCGGCCGGAGTTCTGATCCATGAACGCACCACCAAAAACGCCCGGATTCGGAGCGGAAGTCGGGAATTGGCCCGCACTTGTGTTGGGCCAATCTGGCGGGTACGCGGATGTGGGGAAACCCGCTGCTAAGGTGGTCACGGGGAAGCCGAAGGTCGACGGGGGAGTGGTCGCGGACGATCCAGCCAAGCCCGAGGCCGCATTGTTATTCGTCGCTGTGCCGCCGTAGACAATGCCGAATCCCGCGCGCAATACGGTCTTGGCATTGATCTGATAAGCGACACCGAGGCGAGGACCAAACGCGAAAGGATAATTGTGCGCGATATCGCAGTTGCACCGCCCGGGCCCCGAAGAGCCGTCATAAATTGCGGCACCCAATCTGCCGCCCACGGCGGGATTCGGAGTTGTCGGCGAAAACTCCGGGGCGCGGCCGTACTGCTCTCGAAGATAGGTCGAGTAGTCGTAACGTAGACCGTAATCTAACGTTAGCTTGCGTGTCACTTTCCAGGTGTCCTGAGCGTACAACCCCAACTGCTTTTTGCCCATTCGCGGAGTGGTCAGCCGGGAAATACTGATCGTGTCCACCTGGCCAAGCAGGAAGCTCGCGTAGCTGAATCCGGATAGAAATCCGCCGACCGGAACGGTCTGGAAAGGCTGGCCGGTCTCGGAGGGACTGAAGGCATATGTGCCCAGAGTGTTCCCATTCACTTTGGGAGGATATCCCTGCGTCTGGAACTCTGAGCCGAACTTAAAGGTATGGTTGTTCCGGACCGAAGTTAAGTTGGCGTTAAACGTGGGATTCTGTGTAATCTGGTTGGTCCCCGCCTCCGAGCCGATGGTCTTGATACCTCCGGTCCCGTTCCCAGTAGGATTGGCCAGGGTCGCACCCTGGAACAAGCCGGTGATTGTTGGAAACCACGTATGCGACATACCGCCATGCAAGCCGAGCTGGGCTTCCGCATCGTAATTCGTGATTTCGCCGGTTCTGGTCACGGAGGGAACCAGGAAGTAATTACTGCGATAGCCGCCTCCCACGTGCAACAGCAATGTGGGGGACAAAGAGTGGTCGTAATTCAGACGGTAGAGCGGCGCATTTTGAAACGTGCCGAGGGCTTCGGTAATCGGATCTGGAAATCCATCGGACCGGCCAAAGATCGTATTTCCATCCGGATTCGAGGTCTTTGTGCGCTGATAGAAAAACGACAGTTTCCCCTTTGCCCCGATCGTCTGATCAACCTTGATGGATGGGACTTCGGTAGTCCTGTGGGTTCCATATGCCTCCAGGTAGTTCTTGATCAGCCCGTTCGGTGTGGGTCCGCTCGGCGACGGGAAGAGAGCCTGGATCTTGGCGGCGACTTGATCGAAGCTGCTTGCCGGAATCTTGTTGTTGGGGAACTGGTTACGATATACCTGACCGTTGGCTGCCGTGGTGTTTGACGCAGGGTCGAAAATCATGCCTTCGAGCACTTGCCGGCTTAGCGGGTCCGTGCCGATGACATGAGTAACTGCTCCGGGGATGCAGTTGCTCGGAATCGCACACGTAAAATCACCCAGGCGATACGCTGCGGTCGGAATGGTCTGAAACTGATTGTTGACTTCCGTGGTCTCGCGGAATTGCTCCCAGCTGAAGAAAAAGAATGTCTTGTCCTTTCCGTTATAGATCTTGGGGATCCACACCGGACCGCCGCCCGTAAAGCCGTAGTCGTTCCGGCGGGCACGAGGGCGGGGATTTCCGGCAGGATTGTTGGTGAACGGATTCCCAGCGTTAAAAACCTCATTAACGAAATAGTCGTAGGCCGAACCATGGAACTGATTCGTGCCGGATTTCATGGTTACGTTGAAGACGCCGCCGCCCACCTGACCATATTCCGCGGCGAAATTGCTGGTCTGAACTGCGACTTCCTGGATGGCGTCCACACCCGGCTGGGTTTGCGCCGGAACACCGGGCGTGCCGGTGTTGGAAGCGTCCTGGCCCTCGATGCGGAAGGACTGCGAGTTTCCGGGAGTGCCGTTGATTCGGACCAGCGAATTGGGTATGAACGTAGTTCCTGGAATCAATTGCACGACTGAGTACGGATTGCGAATGCCGGCGCTTCCGGAGAGCGTGCCGCCAATTCCCAATATCGGAAGCTCATCCAGGCTCTTAGCCACCACATTATGACTCAGTTCACCGCTTTCCGTCTTCAACAACGTGGCCGCTTCGCTGACGGTGACGGAATCGGAAGTGGCGCCAACTTCCAGGACGACGTCGATGCGTAAAGTTTGCGCCACCTGAACCGTCAGGCCTGAACGAGTGTATTTCTTGAAGCCGGAAACGGTTACCGTGACGTCGTAATTACCAGCCGGGAGCTGTACCAGCGTGTAGTTTCCAGTGGCCGAAGTTGCCCCTTCGTATACCACGCCGGTGTCGACGTTCTTGGCCTGAATCGGCGCGTTGGCGACTACCGCTCCCGCCGGATCGGATACGGTGCCGGTGATCGTTCCGCGGTCGCTCTGGGCGAACGCGCACACCGCGAGCATGAGACTGCAAATGGAAACGGACAGAACCCTCATGACCTAACCCCCTTGGTGAGTAAACAAGGATACGATCCCTGTAAACAGCTACTGGGAAGTAACTTTACACCCGCGAGCCGTCGCCGTCAAGCACTTGAGGCGGATGCCATAATGCCCCTATGGGCCGTATCCGCATCCTTTCCGACACCGTCGCGAACAAGATCGCGGCAGGCGAGGTCGTGGAGCGGCCGGCCAGCGTAGTCAAGGAGCTACTCGAGAATTCCCTGGACGCCGGGGCGAACGAGTTCCGCATCGACATCGAGGCAGGCGGGCGCAGGCTGATCCGCCTGGCCGACGATGGATCCGGCATGCTGCGCGACGACGCGCTGCTGGCTTTCGAGCGCCACGCCACCAGCAAACTGGCCGACGTCAAGGATCTGCTGTCCATCGCCACGCTGGGATTCCGCGGCGAGGCGCTCCCGTCCATCGCCTCCGTGTCGCGGCTGCTGCTCGAAACGCGGTCGCCCGAGGAACAATCGGGAACGGCAGTCGAATTCGCCGGAGGAAAACTTCTGCGATGCGACGAAGCCGCGCTGGGGGCCGGCACCACCATCACCATTCGGGATCTGTTCTTCAATGTCCCGGCCCGCAAGAAATTCCTGCGGTCGGAGCAGACTGAGATCGCCCACATCGCCTCGCTGGTCACGCACTACAGTCTGGCGCATCCCGGAAAAACGTTTCTGCTGCGCCACAACAACGCGGAACTCCTTGGTGTAACCCCGGTAGCCACGTTGCGGGAGCGCGTGTTTCAGGTGTTCGGCAGCCAGATTCTGGACGACCTGGTGGATCTTGGCGACCGCGATCGAAATCTGAATATGCCTCGCGAACAGGACGTGTCGCCGGATGAGCCGCAGTTCACCCGCCGCTTCCGTCTGCGGGGATTCGTCAGCGGCCCCCAGGTGCAAAAGCTCAACCGCAATTCCATTTACCTGTTCGTGAACGGACGGTTGATACGAGACCGTCTCCTGCTGCACGCGATTTCGGCCGCATATCACAACCTGATGCCGGCGGCGTGTTATCCCTTCGCGCTGCTGTTTCTGGATTGCGATGCCGAAGAGGTCGACGTAAACGTTCATCCTTCGAAAACGGAAGTGCGATTCCGGCACGGATCGGTGGTGCATGATTTCGTGCGCGATACGGTGCGCGACATTCTGATCGCCCAGCGTCCGGCGTCGAATATTCCGGCGCCCACGCCTCCGCAGCCGGGTGCGGGGCTGCCGTATTCGGAATTCAGCCAGCGGATCGAGAGCATGAATTTCCCGTCCGTCAGCGCCGCAGCGGCGACAGTCGACACAGGAACTCTCCCGGAGTTTGTTCTGCGGCGTCCCATTTCGCCCGAACCCCGATTCATGTTTGAGTCTTCGGCTCCTGACGTCGCCGGGTTCGAACCTGCACCGCCAGGCCAGAAGCTGGCCATTCCCGATACGCATGGACCGCTCTTCCCGGGTGCCGAGATCCTGAACCCAGAGAGTCTGGATGCCCTTACCGATCTGCGCCCGCTCGGGCAGATTCACGACAGCTTCATCATCGCCGCGGGGCGCGATGGATTGTGGATCATCGACCAGCACGTCGCTCATGAACGCATTCTGTTCGAGCAAGTGTTAGCCCAGCGCGCCCGGGGCGAGACCGAGAGCCAGCGGCTGCTGATTCCCCTGGTGATCAGCTTGAGCGCGGCGCAGCAGATCGAATACGCGCGCATCGCGGAGGAACTGGACGCCCTGGGGTTCGAGACCGAACCGTTCGGCAACCGCACCGTCGCGGTGAAAGCGGCGCCGGCGGGCGTCCCCGCAAACGAGATCGAAAAAGTGCTGTTTGAGATTCTCGAGATCTCCGAACGGGAACTGCGGCGCGCCTCGCTCGACGACGTTCGCCGGTCCATGGCGGCCTCCATTGCCTGCCGCGCCGCCATCAAGATCAACATGCGACTGGAGCCGGCTAAAATCGACTGGTTGTTGCGGGCCCTGGCGGCAACTTCCTGCCCGATGAGCTGCCCGCACGGCCGTCCGATCGCTTTGCGCTATGCGACCCGCGACATACTCAAGAGCTTCCATCGCATCTGAATCTGTTAACGTTGACTGAATAACACACATGCCGCGGAAAAAGATTGTCGCCCCTTCCCGGCGAACCTTTCCCATCGTCGGAGTAGGAGCGTCGGCCGGAGGACTGGAAGCCTTCCGCAGCCTGTTGGAGGCCTTGCCGGCGAGAACCGGGATGGCCTTTGTGCTGGTCCAACATCTGGACCCGGAGCACGAGAGCCTGCTCACCCGGCTGCTTTCCCACGCCACCCGAATGCCGGTAACGGAGGTCACTGAAGGCGTCGCCGTCCAGCCGGATCATGTTTATGTAATCCCGCCCAATAAAGCATTGGGAATCCGCAACGGGATGCTGCATCTGCTGGCGCGCAGAAGGCAAGACCGCACGCATATGCCGGTCGATTCCTTTTTTCGGTCTCTGGCTGAAAACGAGGGCGACCGGGCGATCGGTGTGATCCTTTCTGGCGTAGCTAGCGACGGCACTCTGGGTCTCGCCGCCATCAAAGCCGCGGGTGGAATTACGTTCGCTCAGGACTCTAGAACGGCGAAGTACGACGGCATGCCGCGCAGCGCGATCGCCGCCGGATGCGTGGATTTCATCCTGCCGCCGGAAGGCATCGCGCGGGAGATCAAGCGCATCAGTCTGCACCCCTACCTGCGTACGCCGGATGATTCGGCGGCCGGGAAGGGCCAGCATGGCGAAGACTTGCTCAGGGTTTTCGCGCTCCTGCGTAATGCCACGGACGTCGACTTCAGCAACTACAAACGCTCCACTATCAACCGGCGAATCGCCCGCCGCATGGTGCTGCATAAGATTGCAAGCCTCCGCCAATATCTCAAGCATCTGCACGAGAATCGGACCGAGGTCGTGGCCCTTTGCGAGGACCTCCTGATCCATGTCACCAGCTTCTTTCGCGAGCCGGACGCCTTCCGCGCGCTGAAGGAAACGGTTTTGCCCAGGGTTCTTCGCAGCAAGGCGAAGAGCGAACCGCTGCGCGTTTGGGTGGCAGGCTGCTCCACGGGCGAGGAAGTGTACTCGGTCGCCATCACGGTGCTGGAGTATTTGCAGCAACACAAAAGCTCCGTACCGATTCAAATCTTCGGGACGGACGTCAGCGAGGCGGTCCTCGAACAAGCCCGGGCGGGAATCTATTCGGAAAGCGCGATGTCGGCCGTCTCCGCGGCGCGCACGCGCGAATTCTTCGTCCGCGCCGACGGCGGGTACCAGATCACAAAGCGGGTTCGCGAAATGTGTGTTTTTGCACGCCAGGATCTGACCAAGGACCCCCCGTATTCGCGCCTGGACCTCTTGACCTGCCGGAATGTACTGATCTACATGGAACCCGTGCTGCAGAAGAAGGTCATGACGGTCCTGCACTACGCGCTGAAACCGCACGGATTCCTGATGTTGGGAAAGTCCGAATCGATCAGCGGTTTTTCGGAGTTGTTTACGCCCGTGGGACGCAAGCACAAAATCTATTCCAAAAAATCTTCGGTCGATCGCCAGGCGCTCAATTTGGCCGGGGCGCACCCCCAGCACGCACCGGCGGAAGCTTCCGAGACACCGGATCCACCTGCGCGGTTCGACCCTCAGAAGGAAGCGGACCGCATCGTGATGAACCACTACGCGCCCGCGGGCCTGGTGGCGGGCAGCGATCTCCAGATCCTGCACTTCCGCGGGAATGTTGCGCCCTATCTTTCGCCTTCGCCCGGCCAGGCCAGCCTCAGCCTGCTCAAAATGGTCCGGCCGGAGTTCGCGGTGGAGCTGCGAACCGCCATACACCGGGCCGGAAAACAGGACGTTCCCGTCCGCAAAGAAGGTATCCTCATCAAGCGGAATGGCCAGCTCAACGAAGTAAACCTGGAAGTAGTGCCCTTCAAGGGACAGTCGGACGAGCGGTTCTTCCTGGTGCTGTTTCACGAGAACCGCGTTCCGGATTCAGAAGAATCGGCGTTGCCGGCCTGGAAGGCGAAATCCTCCCGCCACGGCGGGCTGGAGGTGACCCGGCTCCAGCGGGAATTGCAGACTACCAAGGGGCATCTGCAATCCATCATCGAGGAACATGAGGCCACCAACGAAGAGCTGAAGTCCGCCAACGAGGAAGTCCTTTCAAGCAACGAGGAGCTGCAAAGCACCAACGAAGAGCTGGAAACCACGCAGGAAGAGCTGCAATCCAGCAACGAAGAGCTGGTAACCATCAATGAGCAGCTTCAGAACCGCAACCAGGAACTGAGCCATCTCAGCGACGACTGGGCCAACCTCCTCGCCGGTCTGAACATTCCGATTGTCATGCTGGGCAAGGACCGGAGGATCCGAAGATTCACGGCACCAGCCGAGAAGCTGCTCAACCTAATCCCGACCGACATCGGCCGGCTGATCGGCAACATACGTCCGAACGTAAGGATTCCCGACGTGGAAAAGCTGATCACGCAGGTGGTCGACGAGGTCGTCCAGAAGGAAGTGGAACTTCAGGATCGCGACGGGCGGTGGTACGTGATGCGGATGCGGCCGTACCGCACCGCGGACAACCGGATCGACGGCGTGCTGATGATTTATGTCGACGTTCATGCGCTAAAGACGGCTCAGGAGGCTTTGCGGGAGCAAAGCAACTTCTCCGCGGCGATCATGGAATCGTCGGGTGCCCTGGTACTGGTGACCGACATGGAGGGCCACATCGGAGCCTTCAATCGCGCGTGCCAGATCGTGAGCGGGTACACGCTAAAGGAAGTCGCCGGGAAAATCATATGGGAGACGACACTGGCCTCCCAGGAAGAAATCGACCGCGTGCGAAGCGTTTACCGGAAGCTCGCAAGCGGCAGCGCTTCGATCCAACATGAAACGAGCTGGGTGGGAAAGAATGGATCCAAGCGGCTGATCTCCTGGAACAGCGCGTCGATACGCGATGCCGCCGGACATCCGCGTCACGTGGTCCGCATCGGGACGGACATCACCGAGCGCCGCGAAATCGAGACCGCGCTCAAAGCCAGCGAAGCCGCGCTCCGGCAGAGCCAGATGCAACTGCAAGGGCTGGCCGCGGGCCTGCTTGCGACGCAGGAAGAAGAACGCGCGCGGGTTGCCCGGGAACTGCATGACGACATCAGCCAGAAACTGGCGGCGCTTAATCTGGAGGCCGAAAGCGCGCTGCGTAAACAATCGGGGCAGGAGGGCCAGTTGCGCAGCGAAATGACCAAGCTGGTTCATCGGTTGCGGGGCATCCTGCGCGACGTGGAGCAAACCGCCTACCGCCTGCATCCTTCTTCTCTCGATCATCTAGGATTGTCCGTTGCTCTGAAGTCGTTCTGCACGGAGTTCGGCAAACAGAATGGCGTGGAGATGCACTACACCAACCGGAACCTGCCGCGAACGATTCATCCTCGCCTGGGCTTGACTCTTTACCGGGTGGTCCAGGAGGCGTTGCGCAATGTCGCCAAACATTCCGGGACGCGCCAGGCCGCGGTTTCGATTGCCGGCAAGAACGGCGCCATTCTTCTGACCATCAAGGATTCCGGCCGCGGGTTCGACACTTCCCGAGTTAAAAAGCGCGGGCTCGGTCTGATCAGCATGGAGGAACGGGTTCGCGAGGCCGGAGGCACCTTCACGATCAAGTCATCCCCCGGGGAAGGCGCACGCATCGACATTCGTATACCGCTGGCGCCTCGAAATCGGAGCGCGAAGGCGCTAGAATCCTAGAGACACTCCATACTGCGAAAGGCCAAATGACGCGCCGCTCCCGACTTCTGCTGGCGGATGATCATCCTTTGTTTCTCGAGGGCGTTCGCCGCCTTCTCGAAAGCAAGTACGACGTTGTAGGAACGGTGGCCGATGGCAAGGCCCTGGTCGCCGCCGCGCAACAGCTTCAGCCGGACATCATCGTGGTAGATATCTCCATGCCTGAGATGAACGGGCTGGCAGCGGCGCAAATCATCCGCAAGACCGTGCCCTCCGCCAAGTTTATCGTCTTGTCCGTGCATTCCGACCAGGCGTACGCTCGCGAGGCGTTTCGGGTGGGGGTCAAAGGTTTCGTTTCGAAGCGCGCGGCGGCAGCGGAACTGCTTACGGCGATCAAGCAAGTTTTGGAAGGACGCGACTATCTGAGTCCTTTGGTGGGGCCCGATACGGTCGAGAATTCCCGCGACGCCAAGCACCTTACTCTCCGCCAGCTGGAAATCTTGCGGCTGGTGGCGGAAGGCAATCAAAACAAGGAAATCGCGCAACTGCTCAGGATCTCGGTGAAGACTGTGGAATTTCATAAAACTCGCATCATGAACGAACTGGATATCCATACGCCGGCGGGGTTGACGCGCTACGCCATCGACCACGGGATCGCCGCCGGGTAGTTCCCGCAGTCAAAATCGCGGCAAAATGATCGGTCTAGGGGTTCGCCTAGTATCTATTCGCCGGCGAAGGTGCACATACTGGCTTAATGTCTGTCCGCCGTGCCAACCCGCCTCGAGAACGGCTGCTGGTGCACTTGTCCCAGGCTGTGGAAACACTTCGCCTTAGAAAAGAGCCCCGCACTCACGTCGAACCGCTGAAAGGCCTGGGCGGAAGCGTTAAGGTGCAGTCGTTCGAGGTGAGCAGCCAGGAGTTTGACCATTTCGAGAGCATTTCCGACGCGCTCTATCGGCTGGATCAAGGCACTTATGGACGGTGCCTGTTCTGTGGCGGTCGCATTGAGCCGGAGGCGCTGACTGAGACGCCCTGGACTACCGAATGTATCGCTTGCGGCGATCAGGAACCCCAGCCGTAATCCGATTTGACGCGCGCGACTTCCGCAACACTCCAGGCCTGGGCGGGGCAACCGCGCGGGAAACGGGGCTGTTCCGCATCGTAAATCTCAGCGATGCTCCCGACACAGCCGTGTTGGGCCGATTCCGCTTCCAGATTCGCGATGAATCCGTGGCAATACGCCAGATTCTCCGGGGTTCTTCCGAAGACAGTGAGATACGCGTCCACGAATGGGCCTAGCAGCCAGGGCCACACGGTGCCTTGATGATAGGCGGCATCGCGCTCGGCCGGCGAACCCTGGTAGCGCGGTTTGTAATCGGGATCGTCGCGTTCGAGCGTCCGCAGGCCGACAGGCGTGAGCAGCTCGCGCTGAACGATCTGCACGACGGACCGCTGGCGGTCACGCTCCAGGACATCGAAAGGCAGACTGACGGCGAAGATCTGATTCGGGCGGAGCTTTGCGTCCGGACCTTCAGGCGTCAGCACGTCATACAGGCACTGGCGCTGGGGATTCCAGAAGTCCGCCCGAAAACTGTCACGGACGCGGTCCGCTTCGGCGCGATACTCTTCCGCAGCCGGATCGTCCAGTGTTTTTCCCCACTCGGCCATGAGACAGAGTGCCGCGTGCCACAGCGCATTGATCTCGACTGGTTTGCCACTGCGGGGGGTGTACTTCGTGTCCATCCATGTTAGCTGCGTGTTTTGCGAACCCGCAGCCAATAGATGGTCCTCAGGATCGACCGCGATGTTGTTCCACGTGCCGCGCCGGTGCCACTCGACGATCTCCTTGGCCACCGGGTAGAACACGTCGCGCAGAAACGCGATGTCGCCGCCAGCCTGTAACCACGCTCGCACGGCCTGGAACATCCACAGAGTCGCGTCGCTTGTATTGTACTCAGGGGGTTCGCCGGAATCGGGGAAACGATTGGGAATGATTCCTTGCTCGCGGAACTGGAGGAAGCCTTCGATGATCTCGCGGGCGACATCTAAACAACCTGGGGCGATTAACAGCCCAGGGAGGCTGATCATCGTGTCGCGGCCCCAGTCCGTGAACCAGGGATAGCCCGCGATAATGGTGGGCTTGCCGTCGGCCCGGCGAACGATGAAGGGATCGCGTTTTCGGGAGGGAGGTTCGGTAGCGTCGGTTCCGTCAATCGAGGCGCAAACGGGAGTCCATGCTCCGGGTTTCAAATCGACCGTCAACACGCCGGGGGTGAACTGATCCTCGCGGAAATCGAGGCCGCGATCGAGTTCGGTCAGATACTCGATGTTGTAATACCACTTCGGATCGGCTACGAAAATAGCCTGCGACCGAAATTCGAGCTGCGGCAAGCCGGCATAGGGCGACGAATCGGCATGCCGGAGCGAATGATAGTCGCGGTATGCCAGAAAGGGCCGGATTCGCAGCGTCAGAGCGGTGTCACTGCGATAGCGAACGACCACGGCCTGGCGCCCCGGAACGAGATAGACCTGGCGTTCGAGCGTGACGCCGTGAAAGTTGTAGCGCCAGGTGGCGCAAGGTTCATGGTGAAAGTCTTCGAGCAGTTCCCCGCCCTGGTCCACGAGTTTGCCCGGATACTGGCAGCAATAAAGTGCGGACGTACGACCCTTTACGACCGCTTCTTCTTCGAAGCGCGAAAGCAGCACATAACGTTCGGTCGGGGGTCTTAGGGAAGCCACCAGCAATGCGTGATAGCGCCTGGTATTGAGTCCGGCGACCGTACCCATGGCGAACGCGCCGGTACCATTGGTCTCCAGCCACTCCATGGTGCGATTCAAACCAGCGGGTTCAGATCTTTTTGGTAACGTCGCGATGCGTTTCCTTGACGCGATATCCTGCCTGGCTCAGCCGCTTGCGAAGCTCGTGAGCGATCATCACACTGCGATGATGGCCGCCGGTGCAGCCAAATGAAATGGTGAGATAGCTCTTGCCTTCCTCAATGTAGTGCGGCAGAAGATAGATCAGCAGCTCCGAGATGCGCTCGATAAACTCCTGGGTCTGCGGAAAGGACCGGATGTAGCGAGCCACGCTGGGATTCTTGCCGGTGAGCTTCTTGAACGCCGGAATGTAGTTGGGATTGGGCAGAAAACGGACGTCAAACACCAGGTCGCTGTCCGACGGAACCCCGTGGCGATACCCGAAACTTGTGATATGCACCAGGATGCCGGTTTGCGCTGCGCGCTGGCCGCCAAAGGTGGAGTGAATGGTCTCGCGCAGTTCATGCACGTTGAACTTGCTGGTATTGATGATGGGCTTGGCGAGAGCGCGAATGGGCTTGAGGCGTTCCCGCTCCCGCCGAATGCTGGCGGCCACACTTTGCCCCGTGCCCAGCGGATGCGGACGCCGGGTTTCGCTGAAACGGCGAATCAAAGCGGAATCGTCGGCTTCAAGGAACAGCAACGTGGTGGGAACCTGGCGGCGGATACGATTGAATAAGGCGGGAAACTTCTCGAGCGCGGTGCCTTCGCGAATGTCCACAACCAGGGCCGCCCGGCGAATGTTGGCGGCGTTCTTGACCAGCTCGCCGAATTTCGGGATCAGGTCGATGGGCAGGTTATCCACCGAATAGTAGCCCAGATCCTCCAGGGATTTGAGCACGGTGCCTTTGCCGGAACCGCTTAAGCCGGTGATGATCACCAGCTCGGTCTTATCCGCCTGACCGGCAACTGGTGGGCGAGGTCGCGGAGAGGAGGCCGGCATTGTTCAGGACCAGCTGTTCAGGATTCTATCAGGTCGAAGTGCCCATCGCGGCGCCGTACCAGTATGGAGAGGCCCTGACGCTGCGCATCGCGATCGGCATCACGATACACCAGGTAGTCGCGGGTTTCGTCCATTTCGAGAATTGCTTCGTCGAGCGTCATGGGCTTGCGCCGGCCGGCGCCGTTCACGCGGAAAATGCGTTTCTCCTGTGCCTCGCTGGCACCCTGCGGGGCGGGGCTGGCGGGAACCTTGACAGGCGCTTCGGCCTCGGCCGAGCGTCTCATGCCGTCGTCCTTATGCCGATGTGCCGCGCGCCATTTGGTGCGCTGCTTCACGGCCTGGCTATCCAGCTTTTCGAGCGCCATCGAGAGCGCCGTAAATAAATCGGTGTCCGAGCCCTTGCCGATCAGCTTGTGATCGTGAAACTGCAGGGTGATTTCAGCGCAGCACATCCGCCGCTCCTGGGTCACGATCACGTGGGCTTCGCGCTCCCCACGTCCGTCCAGCAGCTTTGCGATTTTCGCAAACTTGCCGTCCAGCTTCTGCTGCACCTTGGGCGGCAATGCTTGGGGCATTCCCTTGTAAGTGACTTTCATAGACTCGGCTTTCCTTAGGAACGCACTCGGCGCTGATGAGTGGAGGGGATCCGCATATCCTCGCGGTATTTGGCGACCGTGCGGCGAGTGACTTCGATTCCTTCCGCCTGCAGACGTTCGGTAATCTGCTCGTCGGTCAACGGATGCATGGGATCTTCTTCCTCAATCATCTTTTTGACCCTGCGTTTCAGAATCAGCAGCGGCGTGGCGCCCCCGCCGGGGCCTTGCACGGCCTCGGAGAAAAAGTATCGCAGTTCGAAAACGCCCTGGGGCGTATGCGCGTATTTGTTCGAAACGGCCCGGCTGACGGTGGAAGGATGCACTCCGATCTCTTCGGCGATTTCCTTGATCATCATGGGCTTCAACTGATCGATCCCGTGCTCCAGGAAATCCAACTGGCGGCGCACTACCGATTGGCAGACTTTGAGGATGGTCTGCTTGCGCTGCTCGATGTTCTTCATGAGTTGGATGGCCGAAGCGTAGCGTTCCTTGATATAACTTCGGACGTCCCGGTTAGGCTCCTGCTCGCGATCGAGCATGCGGCGGTATTGCGGGTTCAGGCGAAGCTGCGGAATATCGTCGTCGCTGATCTGGATGAGATAATCCTCGCCGTCCTTGGAAATGTAGACGTCCGGCTCCACCTGGCGCGCCCCGGGACCGGAATAACGCAGGCCGGGCCGCGGGTCCAAATGCTTGATGACGTCGAGCGCGGTCTGAATGTGTTCCATCGGACGCCGCAGCAGCCGGACGAGTTCTTTGGGCTGCCGCGTCTCCACCATCTTCAGGTGATCGAACACGATCTGCCAGGCCACGCCATCTTTGGCGCCGCGGCTTTCAAGCTGTAGCAGCAGGCACTCGCGCAGATCGGAAGCGGCTACACCCGCCGGGTCGAGCGTCTGGACCACGCGGATGGCTTCTTTGACTTCCTCCACCGTGTGACCGCCCTCGGCCGCCATTTCCTCTGGGCTCGAGAGAAGATAGCCATTTTCGTCCAGATTTCCGACCACTCCATCGGCCGCATCGCGCACCTCTTCGCTGAGGGCTACCAGGGCGAGCTGCGAGTGGAGATGATCCGAAAGAGTGACCGGGGAAGAAAGAAATGTTTCGAACGACGGTTTCTCGACGTTCTCGGCAGCCGGGCTCTTGTAGCCTGGATCGAGATAGTCATCGAAGTAGGAGCCGAAATCGATTTCGTCAAAGGGATCGGCTGGCGCGGGCGCTTCGGGAATCTCGGCTGTGGCGCTTGCGGTTGCATCGATGGCTACATCGGCGGAGGGGCTCGCAGGGGTTTCGAACTCTACTAATCCGGCGGCGGAAACGCCTGCCGAGTCGACACCTTCGGTGGTATAGGCGCCATCCGACGCATCGACTTCCACGGGACCGGAGGTCACATCCAGAATCGACTGGTCGGCTGGATCGGCCATGCGCTCGGCTTCGAGCAAGGGCTGCAATTCTTCGGGGGTGAGCTCCTCGCCGCCTTCTCCAGACTCTTCGAGGACCGGATTCTGCGAAATCTCCGCCTGAATCATGTCCTTCAGTTCCAGGCGGTTTAATTGCAGCAGACTGACCATCTGCACCAGACCGGGCGTCAGAATTTGTTTCTGCTGGACCCTTACCTGCAATCTGGGAGAGAGTGAACTCATAACTTCACTTCGAGTTTATCACTGGCCGCCGGATTCGCGGCACACGAACTTCCAATCGATGAAAGCCCTTGTGGCTTCAATCACATACAAAGCGACCCGAGCGGGCCTGGAGCAGCCTGTCATACATAATCCCCAATAGGGGGAGTATTCGATCGACCATGACGTTACCAGAACCACCTGAAATTCAAGGAGTGCCCCTCCCCGGGCCAGCGGCCGACATTCTGAGGGACATCCTGAAAGACGCCGGGCTCGCGATGGCCGTGGTCACCAGTGCCCACCGCACACCCGCCGAGCAGGCACGCGTCATGTACGAGAATTGCGTTTCGAAAGGCGCGGCGTATAACGAGGCGCTGTATTGCGTGGCCGGCGACCGGGTGGTGGAGGTGTTCGCGGCGAATCACGACCAGCCGCGCGCCGCGGTGATTCAGCTCATGACGGAAAAGATCCTGGAGATCGGCCCCGAAAGCGTCTCGATGCACATGAGCGACACGCATTACACCTTCGATGTGGCGCCTAGCTCGATTCCGGTAGCGCGGCGCGCGGCGTTCGTCGCGGCGGTGCTCGGAAACAAGGCCGTGTCGAAATTGATTCAGCCGCCGAGGGACCCGGCGTTTCACATCGAGATTCCAAAAAGTTAGGGGGATCACGAAGGTCCGAACCCGCGATCTCAATATGCTGTGGTATATTGTGGCTGAACTCAGCTGAGCTTCTTGACTTCAAGCGGGAGTAATTCAGTGGTAGAATGCCAGCTTCCCAAGCTGGACGTCGCCGGTTCGACCCCGGTCTCCCGCTCCATTTTCAGGAACTTACAAGCACCAAAAAATCCGAGCTTACTGCGATTACTGCGTTAAGCCAATTTCCCTACTGAACCACTGGTGAATCCAGAACCCGGACCGCCTCTAATTTTTGCGCCAAATCGGCCCGAGTGTACACATCCAATGAGACCCCAATACCATGGCCCCGCTGATCAGCGGCCACCTTGGGATCGATACCGCGCTTGTGCGATAGGCTAGCGTTCGTCCGACGCATCACCTGGAACGTCACCCAGCCCAGCCCGATGGTAACGAGCTTCGGCTGAATGAATCGCCGCTGAACGTTATCGCGCATCAGCGGCTTGCTTTTATTCTCCGATTGGAACACCCACGCTTCGGGCCGCTGATCGGCCAAAAGCGTGATCCATTCGGACCACAAGGAACTAGTTGCCGGACTCAGGGCAACTTCACGCGCCCGGCCCGTCTTCGGCGAATCTACATCGTTGCGATAAACGCGCCGACTGACCCTGACCGACTGACCCTGGAAATCGTGAAGTTGTAAACCCAAGATCTCGCCTGGCCGCATCCCCTCGATGGTGCCCAGGCGAAATATCAGACGTTCCCTAATCGGCAGCACCTGGAGAGCCCGGTGAACATCCTGGAAGGAAAGTTCCCGCTTCTCTCTTGGCGCAGCGGCGTTCTTCGGTACGGATAAACTTAGGGTGGGATTTCTAGCGATTACACCCTCAGCCATCGCTAACCGAAAAATCGCACTCATGTGCCACCGGAGATGAGCAACCACACTAACACTCAAGCCCGCCGTCGCCGTGCGATCCAGCAATCCTTGCAGGTCCTCCCGCGTCAGCTCCTCAAGCAGCCTTTGCCCGAACGCGGGTACTAAGTGGGCGTTGATTGTCGCTTCAGTAGTCATAGCCGTAGATACTTTCCACCTTCGGCGACTGACCGGTAAGTAGATCGCCTCTATAAACTGCCCGAGCGTATAAACGGGCTTGGTGGGATTCAGGACTCCCTTGTTGAGGGGTTCCATGATCGCCGTCCGCATGACCTCGGCCTGTGCCCGCTTGATCTCCGAGCACGGCCCCAATTCCTTGGACCTTGATCTGCCGTCTTCTCTCCACTGGAGATACCAGTACAGCCGACCATTTCTTTTGCGTTGTGATAAACCTCCACGTTGAAATCGCCTTCGGCGCATTGTTTCTCTTTCCTGCGCCAAGGGCGTTGAATCCCGACATGGAGGCGATACTATCACGCCGTCCTATCTCCATGGGTTTCGACTGCTTCCAACCATCGTTCAAGAGAGGCCCGGAGAATCATGATGCGGCGGCCAATCGGGATATGCGGCAACGGCGGAACGCCTAGGACCTGACCATGGACGAGGTTTTGGACATGGGACTTCGAGCATTGAAGTATGCTCGCCACTTGCTCCAGGTTCAGCACTTTCGGTTCGGTGTCAGCTTCAGAGCCGCGCGACCGGCCTGTGGATCGGAGCGGCAATACCGGTTCAGAGTCTCCCTGCCCCGACAGCTCTTCCGCACACTTATTTCTATTAGGCCCCACGGTAGCCCCCGGAACGAGATTTCTCACGATTTCTTTTCTTCATCAGACAGGCCTGACACGTCACTTGGCTCCAATCGCGCACCGCCTGGTCCGGAGGAAACGCTGCGAAGCACCACCCAACCGTTTCCCGCAGGCCGGAAGCCTCGACGGGCAGGTCGTAATTGAACATATGAACCGTAATGGACGCACTTCTGCCGTGTGAGTCAAGATCATTGACTCTTTTTGAAGACTTACGCGCTTTCGAAAACCTGAACGAATTAGCCATCTGGAAAACCTCCAAGAACTCTAGTTCGGCCTGCCGCCCGTCGAAGCTCATCTAGGTCACGGCGGCCCTCGCGCTTCAGAACACATAATGGGAGCCAGGGCCCGACCCTCAATAGCGCCGATCCACAATCGGGACATACCGGGGCGGGTTTATCTTCTGCCGCTTTGGTTTTGGGGACCGCGTTGTAGAACGCGCCTAACGTATGAACGCGGCGTACTCCGTGGAACGCCAGTTCAAGCTCCGCTAACCTCGCCGGGTCCTTACTGAGAAATTTGCCGGCATACTTGAGGGCATGGGCTAGGCCACCTTCGAAGCTCTTGGCGGCCTTAACGCTGATGATGTAGGACCCGTGGTAGACCGTCCCCTCGCACGCTTTTTTCCACAAGAGCGCCAGCTGTCCTAGGGTCTTGGTCCCTTTGACCTTGGGACGGGGAAGCCTTGGCCCCACGTAGACCGCGTGGGCGTGGAGGTTAGTATTGTTACCGCCCCCGAATTCATCACAGTAGACCAGGCCGTATTCCTTCCGCGTAATGCCGAGCTCACGCTCCATAATGCGAAGGAACCGTTTGATACAGGAATTGAAAACCCGCACTTCATCCCGCGTAGGCATCCGGCCAAGGTTACGGGTGGTGAAGTCCAGCTTCGCCACAACGCGCCCGCGCGACCCCGAGCCCAGCCGCTCAGCAACAGGGCGCAGCGCGACGTATTTCTTGAAGAGCTGACTGTAGACCACCCCCGCGCACGTTAAACAGTACCGGCATTTGCAACGGAAAGGAGTATATAGCCTCTGTCCGCAGGACGAGCTCGAACAGTCTTGTCGCATTCCTAGCACGCCGCAGAGGGCCTGCCGCCGAGCAGCGGCATCCAGGCCATTCCGCTTCATCTCTTCGGCTTTGCGTATCTGGTCGAGCGGGGCTCCTGCAATGCCCGCCACTTCGAACGGATTCTGCGGCAGTCCCCGCTCATGTGACGGCGCAAAGCTGGGCAGGTCAAAAGCAACCTCGGAATCGATTTGCTCGTCACGGTCCGCCGTAGCCTCAACGCAGGAGGGCGATTCGACCCAGGTCGGTAAATCGACTGGGAGAAGTTCTGCGATTGCAAGGGAAGCCGCCATACTCACCGCCGATGCCAGGCCCGGAGGTCCGCCAGTTCATCGCTATCGGCCTGGGACATCGTCTCCCGATTTGGGTCCACGCTTCGATAGGCGAGCTCACAGGCCGTCCGGGCATATGCGCGCTCTAGAGCCGGGTAACGGCCTGGGTAAGTCGTCAGGAGTCGATTGGCGACCATGTGCGCCCAGTCTGTGCGCGCTGGCTCGACCTCGTCCGGGCTAGTCAAGATAATCAACGCAGCCTCAGCGTTATCGTCCTCGTACTGGTTTTTTCGTTGCTGTACGGCTGTCGGTTTCATACAGTTATTCGTTGATCACAAGTAAAGTAAGAGGTGTCGGCGGCTTCGCCGCCTCCACCCTTGGGGACTCCGTCCCCAAGCCCCTGCCAACTTTTAGCGTGGCTATTTGGGGTGACTTCTAGACTTGGAGGACCAGCGACCGGTTTTAGACCGGTTCTCGCTGGAGGTGTTGGTCCTACTGCCACGCCCGGAACGGAGTTGGCAACCGTCTGCCCGGTCTTGGTTCGAACCGCACTCCGCTGGCCCATGTGATTTCCCAGCGACCGTCCCGTGGAGTGTCTTTGGACGTTTGGTGGGGGCCTGAACATGCCCCAGTATGCTCTCTCCTTTTCGCGAACTCACGGACATCAAATCGCATTTGACGTCCGCCCTGAAAGTGCTCAAAACACACAGCATAGGACTCATCACCTCGGGACCAGAGGGCGACGATGATAAGCTCTCTCATGTGGGCAAACCACGCCTCACAGCCCGTCAAAGTTCCGATTGGGGTGATATAGTCCAGCCGCTCTTCAAACAGGCAGCGCTAGCCATGAAGTCTGCCCTGCTCAAGCAGCGAAGCGGCGATCCAAGTGGAGCCGCAGCGTTCTTCGCCGATTTCGAAAGGATCCAGCAGCAATTCCCCACACGCGCCGATGGGGCACCAACAGCGGCGGATCTAATCTACGCAAAACCACCCGACGGATGGCCTTTGAATCCAACCGACCGCGCGGTGGGCTTGCTGTGTTGGCTTCACTGGAATCGCTTTCGAATTCCGTTGTGGCAAGACGGACTCAAGGCAAGGTCTTTCGATGTTAAGGCGATGAAGCGAGTTTCCGATACCATGAAAGATTTTGACGAGCGGCAAGCTAATCCAACATGGAAACCAAAAGTGAAAATCGACCTGGATCATGCTGCGGTTTTCGAACTCGGCTTAAGCCTTGGCCTTGAGCTACTCCCCGAAGAGGAACTCGCAGCCTGTTTCGACGCCGTTTGCCCGTGCGGAAAAGAACACAGCGGCGACGCGCTTAGGAAACAGAGGGACAGACTGATCGCCGATCTTCAGAAAGCGCTTGTTTGGGAAATCGAAGTTGCGCCGTCGTTACTTAGGGACAAAGACTAGCCCAGTGGAGAACCCGGTCTATTTCCAAGCTACGGGGCAGCAGCCGCAAGTTATTGCCAAGTATACTGATAAGATTGCCTGCAAGCTTCCTGTCACAACAAATTCAGGGGATATCCGATAACACGTGAGTGTAACTTGGCTGCATATCTCGGACTTTCACGTCCGCACCGGGGACCCGTATGATCGTGATGTTGTTCTCGGAGCGCTCGTCAAGTCTGTTGCCGACTATCGACGTATGGGGCGCGTGCCGGATCTCATCTTTGCCACCGGGGACATTGTGTACTCCGGTAAGCCCCAGGAATATGAACTCGCGGAGAAATTTTTTGACGATCTCCTGAGGGCATTAGAGCTGGACAAACGCCATTTGTTTCTGATTCCAGGCAACCACGATGTGGACCGTGACCTTGGCGTGGGACTAGCGAGAACGCTCGGATCCCGTGAGGAGGCTGACAAATACTTTAACCCGGAACGTGGGAAACCCCACCTCAACTTGAAGATGGGGGCTTTCCGTGCGTGGTACAACCGTTACTTTGATGGCGTTCGCACGCTTACTGAAACGTCGACTTGCGGTCCCGTAGAATTGGTCAAGGTCCACGGGCGACAGCTGGGTATCCTTCCGATCAACAGCGGTTTATTCTGCCAGGACGACAACGATCACGGCAAACTGTGGGTCGGTCGCCGTTGCTTAGATCAGGCGATCGTTGAGCTAAAACGCATCAAGGCTGAGCTGAACATAGCTCTCATACATCACCCCGTAAATTGGCTAAGCCCTAAAGAGAGCTCCAATATCCAGGCGGAACTGGACGATGCAGTACACATTTTGCTTCGGGGGCATTTGCACGACACGAAAGTCGAATCAGCTGCGTCGCCCGAAGGTGAACTATTCTGTTGTGCAGCCGGAGCGGCATATGACACACGCGAATGGCCAAATCGAGCGATCTACGCTAGCTTGGAGGACGATCGCCTTACCATATTCCCCATTCGTTACGAAGACGATCCGCGTCCGATATGGACCACCGATCCTAGGGTCTTCCCGCGCGACCCTGACCACCAAAGAACCTTTCAGCTGCCAAAAAAGACTCAGAGCGTGGCACTGGTTCGATACCTGCCAGAAGGAATGCAGGGTCAAAAGGTCAATCGGAGGGTCGAGTTACCCGAAAGCAAAAAGTTACATCGAAGGCGTCTTCCGTCAACCTCTCGTTCAACGACTTCTCGGAGTATATCAGCGTACTCGAGGGTGCTTTCGCATTCAGATGGGAGAGGGGTAGTTCAGAGGCTGCTACAAACGATCAGACCACTGTGTATTGGCCCGTTCGTTTGCGGCGTCCCACTCCGATTCACGTACTTCAGACCTATGCAGTATGCGGCCTTCTTCAATGTAACGCCAGAGTCGTTCTATTCCTGGATGATCTGGGGAATGTCACTTGCTCAGTGCCAGACTTCGAAAGAGTCGTCCGCGGCTGGCTAAAAAAAGTCAATGGCGGAAATCCCATTCTGGAAATTCGAACTTTCAGCGAGCTGATGACCGACGAGCGGGCGAAATCAGCTTGGGAATTGATGCGTGGGTGGTTCGCCAGACAGGGCTACAACCTCAACGACGTGCTATCAATCACTAAGCTATGGTCTAGAGGAGGTGATGCATCGGAATTTGCGAGACTTCTCGAGAAGAAACCGCGACCGTTGCTTACTCCCCCTCTGGTGTGGACGGGGCTCGTCCAGATCATTGAGGAAAACAAGGATGGGAGGATTATTACTCTTGGAGGGTACGACGAGCGTCCCCTGTGGGACGCATGGCGAGAGTGCTCCCCATTTTCTGCGCCTGTAGGGCACCTCTACGCACCCCAACTAACCGAACCCGCTGACGGCGACCAGGATCGCGCAGTTCACATGGCCCGCCCGGGGACTCACCTGGATTGGAATAGCAAAGAGGATATAAGACTTGCCCTTGAAGAGGCGTCGGAGCGACCGCAATGGAGTTCCTCTGGGCGGTTGCTGCCATGGGCGTTGAATGGTTGCTTGCGGCTTCCCCGTTTGTTAAGCGGGACTCGGGGACCGATTAACCTAGGTGGAGCGGACATTGAATCAGTAGACGATCTCAAAAGAATTAGCGAGCCCCACGCCATCGTTGAATCTCTCACTGACCAGATAGCTCGCTGGTACTTCTGAACACGCATCATGCAAACGAGCAAGTCTCCATTTTTCTCGAGAACCTACGGAGGCTACTCCGCAGATCAGATTCGTTTCATCGCGGATCATAGTGCGGATTTGTATGATGCAACGGTCCTGGACCCAATGGCGGGGCAAGGCTTTTTCTTATCGCAGGGCCTTCCCGAAGCTAGCGATGTGTGGCTCGGCGATATCAACCCAGGGCCGTTGTTACTTGCGACCCTCCGCGATCCGAAACTCATTGGGAGAGCCCAAGAATTCAAGGAATGGTACTTGGACAAGCTTTCTTGTATCTTTCCGGGGCGGTCGCGTGGAGCTGATGCGTCATATTCCGAGGATTGGCTCTCCGAATGTTCCCGTTCAGAACTGAGCAACTATTCAGCTGCGTTCGACGTGAACAATCTAAGTGCAGTGTGGCGCGCACCAGCCAGAGTTCGCCTCGCGATCGGCCTCGCGGTTCTCGCCGCTCGAGAGGTGATTTGTTATACCGAAAGCGATAACGTGACCTGGTTCAAGAAGGGTGGCTTGCAGCACTATCCCTCGGTCCGAGAACCACTGCTCCACGCGGTTGACCAATGGATTGATTTTGCCGCTGGTGCCGCCCTTAAGCGACCGCGCAAGTTTCGCCTCCACATTGCACCCATGAACCCCGAGCGCCATCGCTTTGGGCCCTGCCCTCAGGTTGATCTCGTGATCACGTCGCCCCCGTACGCGAACAGACTTGATTACACAAGAATGTGGGCGCCGGAACTTCAGCTATTAGGCGCAATGCTTGACTTCGACCCGGACTCAATCAAGAGAGATCAAATAGGGACGACTGTAGTTCATTCAAAATGGCCCGAAGATGATCGAGTAGCACAACTTCCGACCTTCATACGGAGAACGTTGGATTCGATTCGTAAGGATAAGACTGCCGCCAGTGAGCGATACTACTACCCTTTTTTCGCTAACTACGCTTTGAATCTCTCGGACGCTCTCCAAAATATCGGGGACAAGGTCCGGCGTCGTGGGCGCATGCTAGTATTCGTGCGTGATACGACCAGAAAAGACTTTTTGCTAGAAGTTGGAAGACTTGTAGAGTCGGCTTTGAAAGCCAGCGGTTTTAGGCAGGTGGGCAAGCACCAGAAGGTGGTTCGTCACCACGTTGGAATGATGAGAAGAGCATCACCCGCGACTGTTTACGGATTGGCACAACGGGAGTGGTGGCTAGCTTTTGAAAAGATCTGAGGACAAGTGAGAGCGAAGGCTGCGGCCCGCACTAGACTACGTTCCGATGACTTCGGCGGAATATGCTACGTTTCCCGCCGCGATGATTTTTTCGCTCTGGACAAGCCGGTTTTCAGGATTGTCGCCGGCCTTAAAGATGAATGGACTCAGGTAGCTCCAGAATGGGAGTCGACCTATGTTGCGCTCGCAAAGCTTGGGATCTGTGAAACGGACCCTCCAACGGCTGAACTCTCTTACGCTCTGCCATCCTTCGTTGGTCAGTTTGAGGAGATCCCATCGATCACTGAACCTTTGGTAGTCAACTGCTTTAGTACAGCCCACTGTCCGCTAAAGTGTCAATACTGCCACGCAGACGACCTGATGATTTCCTTTCGGTCCACGGAACCGGAGACCTTGGACACGACTGACTTGGACAACGTGATCGCGACGACGAGTATGTTCCCAGCAATGGTCGCAGTGATCACTGGTGGTGATCCACTTACCCGACCACATCGAGCGGCGCACCTTATCTCCAAGCTCGCCCGCCAGAAGTCTCTGGTACTGGACACGAGTGGCGTAGGAGATCTCGATTCACTCTTGCCGCTCCTCAAAGAACATGCCGTCCATGTGAGAGTCTCCTGGGACGCTGTCGGGCAAGTGAACGACATACTTCGCCCCATTAATACAACTTACGTCAAACACGAAAAAAGCTCGGGAGCCAACGCGGCGAGAACCATTCAACGGTGCCTAGACGAAGGTCTGGCGGTAACCGTTCAAACGGTCATAAGCCGGGTGAACCAGCACGCGCACATTCTCAGTCAATTGAGGACGACGTTGGGGAGCATGGGCGTTAGAAACTGGGTCCTGCACATCGCTGTCGAAGGAGGGCTTGCGCGTCGACGAGAGCAAGCGGCGAGAAAAAAGGGTGGTCGCGCGAGAGGGATCCTTCCTGGCGGCACCAAGCTCCAAGAAACTCTGCTTAGGTTATTCAAGGACAACGAAGAATCCAAACACAAACTGGACATCCGGTGTACGGACACAAATTCCACGCCAAACTCGGTAATCCTGGTCGACAGCAGAGGTGATCTGTATACCGAGGGTTATGCCCACAATGGAAAGGTTCTGCTCTTCGAAGCTGGGAAGGCACAACCTGACCAAGTCCGCGCTAAGTGGATGCACATTGATCGTTTTGGACATGCGACTCGCTACCTCAATTGGAACCGCTGGCTCCATGGTGGAAAGAATCTCCGGGACCTCTGCTACAGTGTTCCACTACCTAGAGAACTTCCGGAAACAACGCCCGCAATTGTTGAAACTGAGGCGAAATACAGGGTCCCGAACGCCGAGGCACTCATGAGTCGCCTGAGTGAATGTGGCTTTGTCCGGACCAGACGTAAGACGCAACGAGATGAATACTACGACACCTCAGACCGATCGCTTGCCGAGCTCGACTATGTCGTTCGGTTGCGGATAGAGGATGAGGCGGTAATCTGGGCTTTCAAGGGCCCCCGCTTCTTCACGAGCGATCGTGATTATTCCCGCCTTGAATTTGAACTTCCTGCGGTGGAGGCTGATGTACGAAAGGAACTCAGCCGAAGAGGTCTTTCGCGAACGTGGGTTCTCGAGAAGCGCCGTTTAGAATTTACGAAACCGGCGTCTCAGATCGTGGTTGCCTTGGATGAGATTCCGACGCTAGGACACTTTGCAGAAATCGAGGGCCCACTTCTTAGCGTGCGCCAAATGGCAAACGACCTAGGACCGACACTAGGCGAGAAGGAACGACGAAACTACAAAGAACTCATCATCGCGCATAAACGCCAGCTAGGTATTGATCCTCTTCAAGTTGAAGGCGCTTACTTTTCCGACTAAGCCTCCCTCCGCTTTGCCACCGGCTCCGGTGAATCCCGACGTGTTCCGTACTTGAATGATCCGCGAAGCTAGGTTTTTTGTTGGGCGTCCGAGGGATGGCCCACTCCAAAGGTGATGCCCTCAGTATCTATCACCTTGCCAGGCGAATTACCAACGAACTCAGCATAGGCCTGATCCCGCTGACGCTTCAGCGATCTAAGAGCCCACAGCGCCGGGATCAAGATCAGATATGGCAGCGTCCGAACGGGCTCGAATCCGCTTATGGGCAGAGAGAAGCCGGGCAGGACACGAGTGAAAAAGTGAAAAGAGAGAACGACTAGACCGATTCCCAGAGAAAGACAGTACTGGATCCTTAGATGAGTAATCATCGTCCCTTTTTTACGGTGCTTGCCAAAATAGTAGTGGATCTGTACCAGGTCCGATGTCTCAAGAAATTGACGTTCTATATTCGCGATGATAACCAGGTTACGGTTGTACCAATAAGAGGCGTCGTACAAGTGACCAATCAGCCAGGCCGCAATTAGAATTATCAGCGCAGTAGCCACATCAAGCGTGATCACCTGTTTCTCGGTAAGAGCTAGGATTGCGAAGGCACCCACGAGAACACTTACGGATTGCCATACGACCAAAATGTGCGTATTGATGTCGTTGAACATTTGATCGTACATGTGCAGCAGAAATTCAGGTCTCTTGGGATTGCTCCCTTTTGTATCAACGCGGTCGGAACTGTCCATATTCAACTCCTTGCTGTAGGACTAGGCTTCCCAAAGTCGATTGATGTTAACGATGGATTCCCTGACACAGCGTTCATATCCACCAATCGGATGAGGTCGAAAGGTCTCACCATCGAAATAGTCGCCAAACGCCGCATCTAGCGTAAAACGATTACAGTCTACGCTGATCACATTCATTACCTCGGCAAGGTTTCGCTGAATGTCCGGTCTTCCGCCTAAGAGATGAACTCGCCCTTTGAACGCCCCTGGACGGATAACAGTTCCGCCGTACCGCGTCGGAACGCTGTATCCAAGCACGTACTCTGGGGGGATCAACTTCTTAAGGTGCGGCGCAAGAATGGGATCTTTAGGGACCACAACAACGTGCTCACTATGTTTTGCCAATAACGAAGCCTCATGCAGGATGGAATCAAGGTCCTTTCGCTTTGTGACATCGCGCGCCACCGTCATAGATGGACGAAGCATCTGAACTGCTTCGAAATGGCGACTGAACGAGTAGTTCCGCCAATCGATGTCCAAGAATCCAAGGCTTGCCAAATGACGGACGTCTCTCAGGTTTGTATAGCGAGCTCCTGATCGCCACCCGTATTGCATGGCGATGGACAGCACCGTTCGACTGTGCGCTACGAACTTCACTACACCCAGCTTCGCGCGTTTGTAGGAGCTCATCGTGTTAGCTTAACAAGGACAAAGATAAAGGATCGGTACGGGAGGCGGAATGGCGGGAACGATGCGGGAACATCGGCGAGGTGAGAACAGCCCAAATGTTCCCAGGCCGTTCCATTAGCGCGTCGGTAGGCGTCTCTACTGAATCGGTATACGCTGATTTCTACTACTTAACATCGCCGGTAAGCTGGTGGCAGTCATTAAAGACCGATTTTTCTGAGAATTCTTACCAGTGGGTTCCCGATCTCTGCGGGTAGCTGGGCTCGAAGCCACGTCAATCGCTTCAGGCCCTCCGGCCTTATCCGATACACCAGCTGGCCTTCAATGACGCCCCGATCTACCAAAGCGTACTCTTCAAGCCGTAGCGCGTAGGTGTACATCCGCCGTTTGGGAACGATGCGGGCGGCACGCGACCATTCCGCCGCTGTCCACCAGCGCCGGGGATCACGCGCGAGCGCCTCCAGGGCCCGGAGCTTTGCGGTATTGTGCCCTACTTGCGGCCGTATACGGCTTGCCATCGGATCAATTCCTCGGATGTGATTCCCCCGCCCTGCTGGATTTCCCGCCCAATCTCTTCCAGACTCCGGTAGCACTCGACCGTTGTCAGGATCGTTAACGGCTTCGCAGGGGCCGCCTCTGAGCGTGCCGGAACGGATCCAAATGCCGGTGTTGGCCGTTGAGTCCTGGCGGGGTCTGCGTTCCCATGCACCGTAGAGGCCGAAACAAAGCTTGAACGGACATCCGTTGCCGCTCTTGGTGGCGGATACTCCCGAGGTTCGACGTAAGCGGCAATTAGGCGTCGCAGGAGCGCCGTTCCCGATGTTCTTCTGAGAACGGCGACCCGTTTTAGCGCCCCGCGTGGAAGGCGTATGGACAGCTCCAGCGGGCCAGGCCCCGGATCGGAGGAACTAAGCAGGCCCTGCCCTTCTTCCAACTTTTTGAACCATTTCCGTACCTGCCGGGATCTCACCCGTCCCCGCCAATTCAGCGGGCACCGCAAATGAATCGAATCATTAAGCATGGAGATACGCCCTCCACAGCTTTTTCGAAACACTAGGTAATGCTGAGCGGAAAGCGATTTTGATTTCGCGTATCCCGTATCCCGGTGTTTTGGTATCCCAGAAGAGAATGACGTCTTTAGTGACGTCCAATCTGGGTTGCTGGACGTCGGCTGGAAGTTCCACGGGCCCTCATTTCCTTACTGCGATTACTGCGTTAAGATGTCCGCAGATCGCAGAAGCCGGGATTACCTTGGTTTTTGATGGTCGAGATCCAGCGCCTTGGTCGCATATGTTGTCTATTTCCAATCGCTGAGTAAATTCCCAAGCTGGACGTCGCCGGTTCGACCCCGGTCTCCCGCTCCAACAACCCTTGCTCTTAGTGGTTGTTAGGGGCAATCCCTCAATCGCCTCGTTCTCGTCGGGACTCCAGAAGACTCCATTCGCGGTTTTTTGTTCCTTTAGCTTCTTGTGTCTTCGGTGAGGCTGAGGTGGGCGCAGACGGTGCCGGTGCGTGTTTGTCCGCCGGAGTCGACGAGGACGATGGTGCGTTCTGCGAGGAGGCGCGTGATATCCTCGGCAATCCGGGCGAGTTTTGCTGCCGGGATCGGCTGGAAGTCGATGGTGGGATGCTCGACTACGTGGATGTTGCGGTCCTTGTGGTGTTTGTCGAGCCATGCTTGCCACGAGGGTTTGCGGCGTGTGTTTGTGTCGAGTTGTCCGTGGAAGCTGTAAAAGGAGAATTCGCTCATCTCGTTAGTGGGTTTCTTTCCGAGCAGCGAAACGATGGTCGTGTTGGGCCCGGGTTGCCCCTTCACCCATTTGTGGACGATCGCGTCCGGGACGGGGCCCGTGCTGCTTAGTGATCGTCCTGGTCGCGCGCACGTGAAGAACGGAATGCGTTCGTTGGACCCGGCCACTTTCCAGCGGCGCTTGCGGAACAGTTCCAAGTGCGTTGCTCCTCTGTCTGCCATTGTGACAGTGTAGGGCTAAATGGCCTCTATTTAGGGCTTTTTAGCTGACCCTTTGCTTATCCGCGTTGAAATTCCGGTCGTGATGTCTCGGTCAAGGCCCTGGATGCTTGCGTTGGGGTTGTCGCATTCGGTATTGTCGTCCTGTTTGAAGCGCACGGGTCAAAAGCAGAATTTCGCGACGAAATGCCCTAATTGCAAAAAGCCTGTCCTCGCGCATACGCAGGGCAACGGAGACTTTGTATACCTTGACCTTCCTATTGGCCCGGAGTGGGAAGTGCATGAATGCTACGCCTTGCTGCTTGAGACCGGGAAGTCATCGCCGCGCGCTGCGCAGAAACCAGCGCCGGCATTTGTCGGTTCGTACACGAGGAATGGCAATAGGGTTGATCTGCGTGGGCGCATCAGTGAAATCCGGGAACGGGGGATGTTCCAACGGCTCCGTGGCGTGCCGCCTCAGGTGCGACAGAACGCCACCGAGTTCCTGAAGAATCGTACGACGGAACTGGTCGTCGTCGTGGAGGCACGCGTGCAGTATCCTGTCTATGCTGATGTGCGCAACACTGTGCTCGGCTCCGGAAGCGTGGTGCGTATGGTTGCCACTCGCACCGATATTCCGGGACTGGGCCGATTGCTTGCCTGCGAAACAGTCGAAGTCCTCAAGCGGGTTCCAGTTTCCGTCATGAGGCTGAACCCCTCTGCACTTTCTCCAACGGGAAAACGCCCTTGTCCGTACTGCAAAAAGAAGGTCAAGCACTTCCAGCAGCACGTCGCTAAGTGCCCCGAGCATTTCCGGCAGGTGCGTGCCAAAGAGCAAGCCCGCCGAAAGGCGGTACAGAAACCTACGCTTGCGCCTTCGGCCAGAAGAGGCCGTAAGGCCAAGTAGGAAAATGGCTTCATGAAGAAACAAGCAAGGATCGACGAGAAAGCTCCTCGCTCCCAGACCATGTTGGTTGGCGCGGCTGGGGAACACCACGTCATGGCAGAATTGCTGCGTCGCAATTATATTGCCGCGCTCGCGCCACGCGGCGCACCCAACGCTGACATTGTTGTCTCGGACTTTAAAGGATTACGCCTCTGCTCGATACAGGTCAAGACCCGCCGGGACAAGGGTTCGGACGGCGGATGGCACATGAAAGACAAGCACGAAGGCATCACCGGAGAACAGCTCTTCTACTGCTTCGTCGATTTCGGCAAGGACGTGACCGCAAGACCAACCGTCCACGTCATCCCCAGCGAGAAGGTAGCAACCGTGGTTAAACAATCGCACCAAGCGTGGCTGGCCGCACCGGGAAAGAAGGGACAACCGCACAAGGACACGGTCATGCGACGACTCCTCCCCGACCACGAACGACATTTCGGAAAAATAAACAATCCCTATCCTGCGGGTTGGTTAGAACAATACCGAGACGCATGGCACCTTCTGCGCTTGGACTGATTTGATCAGTAGCAAGTCGAGTTGGCAGTCAAGCGACATCACGGGACATTCGGAACAAGTTCGCTCAGACCACTTTCAACTATCCGAAAGCGATAAGCTGGGAAGTTCCAGAATTTGCTTGGGGTCATACTTGCATGCCTCGAAAGGTCGTGGGACGTCGTGGCAGTTCAGGAAGAACATTTGTCGTTGGACAGATTGTCAGTATGGATATGATGATCGCAACCCTGACAGGTAGGAGCCAGGGATATTCATTGGGTCGCCGTCAAGATCGACGGCGGTCGCATGAAGGTCGATTAACCACGGGAGTCACTCCTGCATCTGCAATAAGCTCTCAAGGGTTCAATACCATCCCCATCTCTGGTAGACTGCCAAATGGCATCGAGCCCTGCACGAGGGCGGTTCTCAATCCCACGGAGGTCATAATGAATCGACGATTCCTGGCCAGAGTTATAACGTGCTTCCTGATCGCTTCGGTCGGCGGCATTCTTGCGCAAGCACCGGTACAACCCGCAGCTGCCGGAAAGGGTGCCCCAAAGGGCGGCCAACGCCCGGGCAGCCCCGCGACTCCCGAAGATCTCGCCGATATCGCAAAACTCCCGAATTTGCCGGCCTGGGTCAAGGGCGCCGGCGACGGGGATTATTCGATCGGTCCCGACTATACGCCCGCGCCCGAAGAAACGCAGCGCGTGGGCATTCCGCACGGCAAGTTGATCGAGTTCTTTATGAACTCCGCCAGCAGCAAGGTGTTTCCCGGCATTAACGGCCCGTTTGAGCGGCTGGTCTCGGTCTATATTCCGGCCCAATATGTTCCGGGAAGGCCTGCTCCGTTCATCTTCTCGGCGGACTCCTACGGCCTACGCGACCGCCAAATGGCGAACATCCTCGACAACATGATTGCGGATCGCCGCTTGCCTGTGATGGTAGCCGTGATGGTCGCCAACGGCGGCCCAGAGCGGAGCCTCGAATATGATACGGTGTCGCCCGTCTTCGCTGATTTTGTGGAAACCGAGATTTTGCCTCGTGTAGAGAAGGAAACCGGTGTCAAGCTAACCAACGACCCCGAAGGCCGCATGACCTACGGCGGCAGTTCCGGAGGCGCGATGGCGCTCACCATGGCCTGGCTCCGCACCGAGCGTTACCATCGCGTGTTGTCGTACTCCGGCACTTTCGTCGATCTGCGCGAGGGCCCCGAGGCGCCGCATGGAGCTTATGAGTTCCCGGAACATTTCTTTCCCGATAACCCGGTGAAGCCGCTCCGCATCTGGATGCATGTTTCTGAAAACGATATAGGCGCAACAACCGCCTCGGCCGAGCGGCGCAATTGGGTGATTGCGAACCAGCGCCTTGCAGGCGTGTTGAAAGCCAAAGGCTATCACTACCAGTTCGTGTATGCCAAGAACGCGGGTCACGTCGATGCGAAAGTGATCCATCAGACGCTGCCGCAAGCGCTGGCATATGTGTGGCAGGACTACCCGGTTTCAGGCAAGTAGACTGTCGACGGCGTTATCCGAGGAAATCGAATCCACTTCTTCGTCCTTCATGAAGATGAGAACGATCCCGAAGTGAAGGCCAACGAGGGAAACCTGTTTCATAACCTCGCGCAAGGAAACCGCACAGGCTGACCCCGCGCCGCGATGCGCTCGCTCTTGATACCGTCGTTCCTATCGACGTCGGCCGTCGCCGGGCAAAGACCGCGACCGATCTCAAGATGAAGGACTTCAAGTATAGGAGCTACCTGGCGCCGATCACTTCTTGTCAGTCTTGTCTGCCGGATCTTCATCGCCGCTGGACGAGCCCAGAAACAGCTTCTTCCCATCCTTGAACGTCATCGAACTGCCGTTGATTTTGTTGTCGCCGCTCTTGGCCTGATAGCCTTTAACGAGAACCTCAGTTCCCTCCTCCAGCGACTTCTTGGTGAAGCCGCGGCGCAGGAGCCCGTTGGGCGTGTTCGCTTCCACCATCCAGGTGGTGCTGGTGCCATCGGGGTTCTTCACGGCTACATGGATCCAGGCGTGCGGATTCACCCACTCCATCTTGACAATGGTGCCTTCGAGATTCACTACCTTGTTGCGGTCGAACTCCGCGGCGAACGAATGGTGCGCCCACGCAGGCACGGTTGCCAGAACTCCGGCGACGATTGCGGCAGCCTTCATTGTTTTGCTCTCCTCTGCTCGGCTTGTTTTTCTTCTTCTTTGCGAGCGCCTTTCAGGATGTCGGCCATGCCGTAGTTCGCCTCGTGGCAGGCATACTCGAACAATTCATAGTTTGGATCGAGCGGAAACGTCACGTGCATGGTCCAGGGCCGCGCCCATGTGCCGGGATCTTCGACGGTTGCATCGTAGCTGAGTTTATCCGGAGCGATGCGCGTGAAGCGCTCGACGATCTTCAACTGATCGGTGAGCAGCGCGAAGTTGATACCGTTCATGGCGATGTCCTTCACGAAATTCGTGGTCTCGACCACCATGGTGTTGCCCTCCCAGTGGCCGCGTCCGTCGCCCATGTAGGTGCGAATGTTCTGGCCCCGGTGCGGGCTCCCGTCGGTAGGGACGATGCGCGTCTCATGCACCATTTCGTTCTGGATCACGAACACGCCCGGCGCCTGGATAATACGATTGCCCTTGTTGTAGAGGTTGCCAGGCAGCATCGAGCCGATGAGACCTTTGGTGATACAGCGGCCCCACAGATCGAAGTCTTCGACGGAGTCGGCGCGCTGCTCGGGACTCGAAAGGGTGGGCGGACCCAGGCCGCCGCGCACGGCTTTGTTGCGGGCTTCCGCTTCCGCCGTCATGGGAGGAAGCCGGCCGTTCTTCGGGTCCACCACCAGCGAGGCTTGCGCACTGGCGGGATAGTATTCGATCCACGTGCCGGTAGCGACGCGCTGTTTCGACGCGGTGTCGCGAGCCTTTACTTCCTGCTCGGTGAGAACGTCCCGGTCGCCCATGTTCTCGGGCCGTTGCAGAGGGATGTTAACGCTGCCAGGCCACAGACCTTGGAGGTCGGGATCGCCCCAGGGAGTCTTGGGCGGCACGTAGGCTTTCGGTTTAGGCGCTTGCGCGGCGACGATTCCGGCGGCACACAGAGCCAACAGTAAGGTTCGTTTCATGAAATGCCCCGTTAATCGCTGTGATCGAGTTTCAAGGCCTCGATCTGCCTCTTCCAGAGATCCTCATCCGAGGAGATCCATTCCAGGACGGCCTCCTGGTGGCTAACGCCGCTGTGCTCCGATCCGAGCGAAAGCTTCTTGCCGCTCTTGAAGATGATGGAGCTGCCGCTTGCGATGTTCTCGCCGCTCTTGGACATGTAGCCGCGTACGGCGATTTCTGTGCCCTCGGCCAGAGCGTTCTTGGTGATGCCCACGCGCAGCAGGCTATTGGGCGTGTTGCCTTCGATGGCCCAGTTGGTCGCCGTGCCGTCGGGATTCTTGACCGCGATGTGAATGAAGGCGTGCGGATTAACCCACTCCATTTTGGTTACGGTCCCCTGAAGGATGACGACTTTGTTCTGGTCGAACTGGGCCGCAAAAGAGTGGTGGGCCCAGGCAGGAATGGTGGAAGCCATCAGAAATAGGAGCATGTTTCGCATCCGAATCACCTCGTTCACTTGACCAATTCTACAGCCCCGCGAGCCTGCGTGGGCGATGATAGACTCTCATCCATGAGTGAGAACACATGAATGAGAACAACGCGACCCGCCGCGACATTCTGCTGGGAATCGCCGCCGCCCCTCTCCTCCAGGACGCACTGGAGGCGCAGGCTGCCTCCTCCTCCATTTGTTTTATGAGCGCGGTCGAGATGGCCCGGCTCATCCGAGCGAAGAAACTTTCGGCACGGGAGGCGCTGGCCGAGCACCTCAAGCAGATCGAGCGTGTAAATCCGAAAGTCAACTCGATTGTGACGCTGGTGCCGGAAATGGCCGCCGCAGCGGCGACGAAAGCGGACGAAATGCAGGCTCGCAAAGAGACGCTAGGTCCGCTGCACGGTCTGCCGGTCGCGCACAAGGATTTGCTTGAAACCAAGGGCATCCGCACGACCTTTGGGTCACCACTTTACAAGGACTACATTCCGACGGTAGACGATATCGTGGTCGAACGAATGCGCCGCGCGGGAGCGATCACCATCGGCAAGACCAACACGCCGGAATTTGGCTCGGGATCGCAGACGTTCAACAAGGTCTTCAGCGCGACGCTGAATCCGTACGATCTGACGAAGACCTGCGGCGGGTCCTCGGGCGGTGCCGCGGTCGCGCTGGCCTGCGGAATGACGCCCGTCGCTACGGGCACCGATACCGGCGGCTCCCTGCGCAATCCCGCAGCATTCTGCAACGTGGTCGGCTTCCGGCCTTCCATCGGCCGCGTACCGAATCCCAACGCGGCGTTGGCGTGGTCGACGCTGAGCACCTCGGGATGCCTCGGGCGTTCGGTGGCCGACCTGGCACTCGCGTTGAGCACGATTGCGGGGCCGGATTCCCGCGCGCCACTTTCGATTAATGAACCGGGAGAGCGCTTCGCGCGCCCGCTCGACCGCGGTTTCAAAGGTACGCGCGTGGCTTGGTTCAAGGATCTGGGCGGGGTGCCGTTCGATCCGCGCGTGCGGGCGGTGGTGGATGCGCATCGCAAGACATTCGAGTCTCTGGGCTGCATCGTCGAGCAGGCGGAGCCGGAATTCGCTCTGGCGGAAATCGCGTTCCGCGTGCTGCGCGCGTGGAATTCGGCGAATACTTACGGTGCCCGGCTGCGTGAGCATCCGGAGGCGTTCAAGGATACGCTGACGGGTGAGATCGAGGAAGGGCTGCGACTGACCGGCATGGAGGTCGCGCGCGCGGAGACGGCTCACGGCCAGCTTTGGCGCCGGTTTCAGGCGTTTCTCGAAAAATACGAATACTTCGTGCTGCCCACGGCGCAGTTGCCGGCATTCGACGTAAACACGCCGTACCCGACCGAGATCGCGGGCGTGAAGTTCGACAACTATATCGACTGGATGAAGTCCTGCTGGTACATCTCGGCAACGGGCAATCCAGCGGCTTCGGTGCCGGGCGGATTCACGCCGGAGGGACTACCGGTCGGAGTGCAGATCGTCGGGCGAAACAAAGAAGACTTCAGCGTACTGCAAATGGCGCACGCGTTCGAGCAGGCGACGGGCTTTGGCAAAAAGCGTCCCAGCATTGCGTAGCTACGGCAGACATTTAGAATAGAAGACCATGGCCTTCAAATACAAAGCCGACCAGGTCGGCAGCCTCCTGCGGCCGAAAGACCTGCTGGAAGCGATTCGGAGCGGTGTCGCCGCCGAGAAACTTGATGAGTTGGAAGACCAGCAAATCCTCCGTGTTCTGGGGCGCCAGAAAGATCTCGGCTTTAAGATTTTCTCCGATGGCGAGTTTCGCCGCCGCGGATTTATGAGCGACTTCCACGAGTCGGTCTCCGGACTCGACATGGAAAGCGCCATCGATCGCAACTGGCAGACTGCAGGCGCGGGTGGAAGCGCTGCGGCCGCCACGCCGACTTCGCGTCCGGTAGCAGGCGTCGTGGTCGACAAGATCCGGCAGACCAAGCGGATGACCTCGCACGAGGTTGAATTCCTGAAGCGCCACAGTCCCGGCGACATCAAGATTACGCTGCCCAGCGCGAACCAGTTCCCGGCGATCTCCTATCGCAAGGGGATCAGCGACAAAGTCTATCCCACGCACTCAGCGCTGCTGTGGGACATCGTGCCGATCATTAAATCGGAGATTCAGGCGCTGCTCAAGGACGGCGTCAAGTATATCCAGATCGATGCGCCGCGCTACAGCTACTTCATCGATCCCAAATGGCGGCAGTACGTGCATGACGAGATGGGCGTGAATCCTGACGACGCGCTGAGCGAGGCCATTCGCGCCGATAACGCATGTTTAGAGGGCGCGCGGCGTGAAGGTGTGGTGCTCGCGATTCACCTTTGCCGCGGCAACAATCGCAGCCAGTGGTACGCCCAGGGCGGCTACGATCCGATCGCCGAGAAGGTTTTCAGCCAGCTCGACGTGGACGCGTTTCTGCTGGAATACGAATCGGAACGGGCGGGCACGTTCGAACCTCTGCGCTTCGTGCCGCGCGGCAAGACCGTCGTGCTGGGCCTGATCAGCAGCAAGCTTCCGCAGATGGAGCCACAGAATCAAGTGGTGCGACGGATCGAAGAAGCGACGAAATACGTGCCTCTGGAGAATCTAGCGGTCAGTCCGCAATGCGGATTCGCGTCGACCATGGATGGGAATCTGCTGACGGAAGACGAGCAGTGGAGCAAGCTCGGTCTGGTGGCGAAAACGGCACGGCAGGTATGGGGAGACACGTAGAACTGCGGTTGCTGCTGGTTGTCTTTGTGTGTACATTGTGTGCGCTGACGGCGTGGGCACAAGATCCCTTTGAAATTCATGTTTACGAATATGAGCCGCTCTCGCTGCACCAATACAGCCTAGAAGCGCATTTGAACTTCGACCCTCAGGGAACGTCGACTCGAGATGGAACCTTGCTCCCCACGCGGCACCAGACGCATTTGACGCTGGAGCCGACCTTTGGCGTCTCGCCAGAGTTCGCAGTCGGGTTCATGTTTCTGAATGCCTGGCAACCGGGCTATTCGCCGCAGTTCGCTGGATGGCGAGTGCTTCCGCATTTTTATGCACCGGAGTCGTGGAATCTGCCGGTGCGAGTCGGATTCGTCGCGGAATTCTCGTTTCAAAATACGCGCTACGAGGAGAACTCGCACCGGGTTGAGCTGCGTCCAATCTTGGACCGCGAGTTTGAGCGATGGCAGTTGGTGTTCAATCCGGTTTTTGAGCGCGCGTTGACAGGGCCGGGCACGCAGCACGGATGGAACTTCGAACCGGCGGGGCTCGTGCGATGGAAGCGCAAAACGTTCTCGCCGTCGCTGGAGTATTACGGAGAGATTGAGAGCATCAATGTTCCGCCGCGTGGTCAGCCGGAAGTGCATCAACTGTTCTTAGGAGGCGACTGGCAACTGCGGCCGGGGTTCAGCGTAAACCTGGGCACCGGCTTCGATCTTGGAAGCAACGGGCCGGGCGTAGTCCTGAAGAGCCGCTTTGAATGGGATTGGGGTACAAGTCCCAAGTATTAGACGGCCTTATTGCGTCAGCGCGCCGGGGGTGCCGGGATCGCCGGAGGAGCCTGCGTTGAAGACTCGCTTGCCATCGGCGAAGCTGACTGTTTTGGCGTTGGCCAGGTTCGATCCGTCCTTGGCCTGCGAGCCGTTGACGATGATGATGTCACCCTTCTTGAGCGAATCCCTGCGCCAGCCGTTCCTCATGAGGAGATTCGGGCTGCCGAGTTCGCAATCCCACTTGGTGACTTTGCCGTTCGCGTCGGTCACTTCCATGTGAATCCAGGCGTGAGGATTCACCCACTCCAGATCAACCAGCGTGCCTTTGAGCTCGACGGGCTTTTTGTTATCGAACTCTGCTGCAAACGAATGATGGGCCAGAAGAGGAACTGTCGCCAGGATGAAAATCAGGAAGTGTTTCATTTCGGCCCCATATGTTGCGGATCGATATTCTTCTCGCAGACGAATTCGAACAGGTCCGTATCCGGCAGCAAAGTGTAGCGCATCACCGGCATATTCCACGGCTGGACGTAGGTCTTCGAATCGTCGATGGTCACGTTAACATCCATGTGCCCGAAGTCGACGCGATGGTAGCGCTCGGTGATGCGCAAGGCGTCGGAATGCGGATGCCCGGCCAGGTCGATGTTCCAGACCTGATCGTTGACGCCCGCGGTGGTGACGACAAAGTCGTCGCCGTCCCACTTGCCGACCGAGTAGCCCATCCAGCTGGGCTGCGCGTAGTCCTTCGGATCCTTGGGAAGCTCGCGGCCGTCAGTGAAGATCTGCCGGCGCAGGGAATACATTTCGAAAAGGATCAGAGTCTTGTTGCTGGCGTTCACGATCTCAAACGGGTACGGCAGCGTGCTGGCCTTGGGAACACCCTGAGGCATGCAGCGCGCTTCGGGATCGTCACGAAGGGATGTCGCGCGGCGGTCGTTGAAAACTGTTTGCGCCCAGGGCAGCATCTCGGGTGCACCACCGCCGCGTCCGCCGCCTCCAGGAGGATTCGGACGACGGCCCGCGGGCGACCACTGATCGCCCAGCCAGACTCCCGAAAGATCGGGCTTGCCGTCGGGTGTTTTGGGAACGGGCGCGGTCATATTAGCTTTGCCGTCGGCCGTGCGCGGGATTCCCTTGCTGGGGTAATCGAACCACTGCGCCGAAAGCGGCACGACACATCCGATCACGACAGTAATTAAGAAAAGCAAGTTTCGCATTAGGGTCTTCCGGCGGGGCCGATCAAGTGTGGCGTGTCGCGCTGGTTCTCCTGGCAGATGTATTCGAGCAGCTCATCGCCCGGCAGCAGGCGGTGCTTGGAATTAATGGTGAAAGGCCGCGTGTAGGCGCCGGGATCGGTGATGGTCACTTCTTCGTTGATGATGGCGAGTTCGGGGCGGGTATAGCGCTCGACCGTGTGGAGCTGCTCGGTGTGCGGATGCCCGACGAAATCGAACCAGAAACGGTCATTGAATCCGACTGTGTCGATGATGAGCGTGTCCTTGTCCCAGTGGCCGATGGAGTGGCCGTACCAGGTGGGATTCGGATCGGCGGGATGCGCGCGGCCGTCCATAAAGACCTGGCGGTAGCTGTGGATGTTGCCCTCGAACAGCATATAGACGTAGGGCGGCGATTCGACGAACTTCCAGGGATAAGGAGCCTGGCGCGGGACCCCGGTCGGCAGGCAGCTCGCCTCGGGATCCTCTTTCGAGAGATGCTTCTTCATCGTTTCCTGGGCCCAGGCGTTTACGGGAACAGTCTCTCCCGGCTTGAGGCCGAGCGAAATGTCCTCGATCAGGAAGATATCGGCGGGCCGCCAGAGTCCCGAGAAATCGACACGGCCGCCGGCAAGGCGCGGAGCGGGTTTAGGAGGACCGGCAGGAGCCTGCTTCGCGGCAGTGGGCGGCGCTTGCGCGAACGCAGAAAGCGCGAATAACAACAGTGTCGACAATCGGCGCATGTTGACCCCCTGGCAAAGATTCTTCCACACATTTACGGCAGCATCACCGATCGGTTGATCCAGACAATGTTATCCCAGCTCAGCACCTTCTCCGTTCCGTCGAACAACTTCGCGAACGTCCCGCCCGAGCCTTTGAACGAAAACTTCGTCACACGATCTGGAGGATTCGTGGTGACATTCCGCAGGATATCCAGAACCTGCTCCTGCTTGGAGATCTGGAAGAAGCTTGGATTTTTCGCCGAATAGAATTTGACCTCGGCAGGATTGGCTTTGTTGGCCGCGCCCGGAGCAAATGTGATGTGCAGTTCCAGGTGCTCGCCCGTGGCAGCCTGAAACACCCAGTCCTGCGTTGCGACCGACGGAACGCCGAAAGACTCGACCAGACTCTTAAAATCGTGGGTAGTCGCCAGCAGATAGTTGCCGAACGGCCCGGGCGCGTCAACCGGGTCCTCGGTCAAGCCGCCGATGACGAGTTGCACGTTCGCGCCAGAGGGATCCTTCACCGGAGCCACCAGGTACACCAGCCGGTTCGAGCCCTTGCCGACCGGCTTGCCGTCGGGTCCGTTGATGGTGACGCGGTCGATAAAGACCGCGCGCAGATTGCAGTCCTTGGCCGCGCCTTGAGCCGCTACGTTGGGGGTCCAGCCCTTCGGCAGATACGATGCCAGCGCCGCGTCGGGAACTTTAAGATCGAGCTGGAAGCGGGTTTCGGAACTATATTCCTGAAGGTTCTGGGCGTACGCAAGCCCGGTGAGGACGATCGGTGTTAGCAACAGAGTGAATCTCATCGGGGCAATCATATCAAAGCGGGTATAGGATAAATAAGAATATGCGACTTCACTTTCGGATCTGCATGGTTTTCGCAGGCGCAGGATTATGCGCGCAAGCCCAGTGGCTGAACAACCCGGCGCCGGGCGCTCCCCGCACGGCGGATGGCAAGGTGGATATGAACGGGCCCGCTCCGCGCGTCAACGGGAAGCCCGACCTTTCGGGGATCTGGCAGGCCGAGGCCGAGCCCCGCGGTCCGGGTCTGTACGGGTTAGGCGAGTCTCCCAACTCGAAATACTTCCGGAACATCCTGTCGGATTTCAAGGCGGGCGAGGAGCCACTCACACCGGCGGGCCGGGAACTTATCCGCCTGCACAGCCAGCCGGGCGTGGTCGGTCCCAACCTCCGCTGCATGCCCGACGGAGTGCCTCATGCGGATCTGCTGCCGGAGCCATTCAAGATTATTCAGACGCCGGGCGAAATCCTGTTTCTCTATGAAGTGGAGACGATCTTCCGCCAGATCTTCACCGATGGACGCAAGCATCCTGCCGATCCGTCGCCCGCCTGGCTGGGATATTCGATCGGCAAGTGGGATGGCGACACCCTGGTGGTCGACACCACGGGATTCAACGATATGAGCTGGCTGGATGCCCGCGGCACCGGGCACAGCGAGGACATGCGCGTCGAGGAGCGCTTCCACCGCCGCGATTTCGGCCACATGGAAGTCACCGCGACGGTCACCGATCCGAAGACGTTCACCAAGCCGATCACCATCAGCTTCGTCGAGCAGCTCCTTCCCGACACCGATGTGTTCGAGCACATCTGCTACGAAAACGAAAAGGACACTGCGCACTTACCGGGGAAGAAATAGAAGCGCGTTATAACGGATTGACGACCAGCGTATCCCTGGCGTCCACCTTGTCGAACTGCATCGGGAAGCTGGTCCCGCCGTAATAGGCGCCCCACTGGTCCTTGTAGTGCCGTGACAAAAAGTGCCCCGATTCTCCGGTGACGATGTTGGCCTGGGATTGATCCAGATTCGCGAGGTCGATCACCATGCGCAGGGACGGGCCCAGACGCTGTGCGGTCTGTTTGATGCTGGTAGACGATCCGCTCATCGGTACCGGGCCGATGTTGAAGTATCGGCCGGCCAGGGGCAGTTGGCCGCCCACCGGATGAACCAGGCGCAGCTCGATGGTTTGCCCGTAATCCCATTCGGCAACGTTCGATCCCTGGATTTTTTCTCCGGCGCTGACGGCCGCGGACAGCGAATTCACTATGAGATCGTCGTAATCCTTGAACCAGCCCGCCGGGCGTTCGCGCAGTAGTTTTTCGATCACGACCGGAGCCATCCGCGCCGCGTATTCGCCTTCAGCGCCCGGAGAGGCTGCGTTTGCGGCGGCCTTCCGCAGCTCGGCATCCAGCAGCGTCGCGACCATCGGCGCGGCAGTTTTCTTCTCTGTCTGTCCGTTCCAGTTTCGCAGCGTCTCCACTGCAGCGCGCATCTGGGCGCCCGCGTTCGGATGCTTGTCCCAAGCCTGAACGGCCTGGTGCGCCAGAAAGTTTAGATAGCTCGAATACACGTCTTTCTGGACGCCCAGAATCTCCTCGGGCTTCCATTTGTCGTGCCGCGAAAGCAGCGTGCGGATTTCCCGCGCGCGGTAGGGAGGCGCAAAACCGCCGTTCACCGCATATCGATAGTTGTCCGGAAAAGGATCCTGATTCGCGGAAGCGATGATCCCGGACGGGGGATTGTAAACCTGAGGCAGATCGTCGTAAGGGATCGCTCCGGCCCATTGGCAGCTGTTGCTTGCGCCGTCGGCCGGAACATCTCCGCGGCATCCCTGGCGATTCGGCAGCACGCCCGCCGCGTGATACCCGATGTTGCCATCTACATCCGCATAAACGAAGTTTTGCGCCGGGCCGGAGTAGTGCCGCAGAGTCTGATTGAACTCGTCCCAATTTCGCGCGCGATCCAAGGCCAGGAAGGGAAACTCCATGGTCATGGCATCGGCCGCGGTCCAGCGCAGCGAGTAATTGCGTCCTTCATCGTTCAAGAAGACCGGTCCATGTGCGGTGATCCATGTGTCCGCCTGCAAGGGCTTCTGCCCCTTCACACCGATCCAATCGCGCTCCAGCGCCGCCTGCCGCGGCTGGCCGCTGATCACATAGCGGCCGTTTCCCGCGTCGATTTGTTCCCGATACAAATCCTGCACGTCGAATTCGAGATTGGTCACGCTCCACGCGACCCGTTGGTTGTGACCCACGATCACGGCCGGAATCCCGGGAAGGGACGCGCCGGTCACATCCAGATCGCCACCCTTCAGATGGACCAGGTACCAGGGCGACGGGATGGACCATTCCAGATGCGGATCGCCCGCCAGAATCGGCTTGCCGCTGGCGGTGTGCGCGCCGGAAATCGCCCAGGCATTCGAACCCGGAGCGACTTCCGTTCCCGTGCGAGCCGGATAAAGGAACTCCACCTTTCCCTGGTCGCCTTTTTCGAGCATGTGCAGCTTGCGGATTTCCTCGGGCCAGGACGTGGTCAGCATGCGAAACATTTGCAGCGCGGCCAGCAGCGTGTCCTCCATTCGCCAGGGGCGCGGGCTGTAGTTCAACAGCGTGAACTCCAGAGGCAACTGGTTGCGATGGGTTTCCAGATAGTAGTTCACGCCGCGGGCATAAGCCGCGAAGACAACCTTGGTTTCCGGCGTCAGGTTGTTCGCCTGCGCCTCGGCGATCCGCGAGAGACGCAGCCTGCGCGATTCCCGGTCCTGATCGAGCGCCGAGGGACCGATAACTTCGGCCAGTTCACCCGCGGCCAGGCGGCGGAGCGCGTCCATCTGCCACATCCGATCCTGCGCGGTGACGTAGCCTTGCAGGAAGATCGCGTCCTCCCAGGACGCCGCGCTGATGTGCGGCACTCCCAGGGCATCGCGACTCACGGTGGCGCGCGCTGCAATGGGTGCGGCGATTTCTCCCGAGGTCTGCGGGAGGGGCCGCCAGGCGAACCAGTAAGCAGCACCTGCAAGTGCAACCAGCAAAACCGCTATGCTCAGATTGATCGCCCGTAACAGCGGCGTGTTGAATAGCAAACTCCAATTCTAGCGGACTAAAATGTCTCTCCGCTTCACATTACTGCTGGCCATCGTCGCCCTGAACGGCTTCTTCGCCGCTGCCGAAGTCGCGCTGGTGTCCGTGCGGCGTTCCCGGCTCGCCGAACTGGCCGCTCAAGGCAACGTTTCGGCGCGCGCCGCGCTGGAGCTGCTAGCGAATCCCGAACGGCTGCTGAGCGTCACCCAGGTCGGCGTCACGCTGGCGAGTCTGGGGCTCGGCTGGGCCGGCGAGCAGACCCTGTACAACGCCATCCTGGGCCTTTTTACGATTTCGCTCTCGCCTGCGCGGGAAGTGTATCTGCACGGCGCTTGTTTCACGGTCGCCTTCCTGGCGATCAGCTTCGTTCACGTCGTCATCGGCGAAGTCGTGCCCAAGAACCTGGCGCTCGATAAGGCCGACCGGCTGGCGCTTCTGGTCGCGCCCGTACTTCTGATTTTCTATCGCATTTCCGCTCCGTTCGTCTTCGTGGTGGAACGCACTTCCGCCGGCCTCTCGCGGGCCCTGGGTCTCAAAGGGCATGGGGGCGGGGGGCATTCGGCCGAGGAGCTCAAGTTTATTCTGGAATCCAGCCGCCGCGCCGGACATCTGGAAACGTTCGAGGAAGACGCGATCCAGAAACTGCTGGGGCTGAAGGAAATTTACGCGCGCGAGATTATGACGCCGCGCATCGGCATCGTTTCGGTTTCCGCCGACGCAAGTCTGGACGAACTTCTTCGTGTCACGCTCGAACACAAGTACTCGCGCATTCCGGTCTACGAGGACAAGCCCGAGCACATCATCGGATTCGTGCATTACAAGGATCTGGTGCGCGTCTGGCGCGAACGCAAGAATGCCACCGATCGCCGCCAGCCTGCCATTCCGTTCCGTCTGAGGCGCTACCTGCGCCAGGTGCTGGTGGTGCCCGAAACCAAGCCGCTCAACCAGCTGGTGGACGAATTCCGCGATCACCACACGCATCTGGCCATGGTGGTGGACGAGTTTGGGACCATCACCGGGATGGTGACCCTGGAGGACGTGCTGGAACAGGTTTTCGGCGAAATCGGCGACGAGCACGATGTTCGGCGCGCAGTGCCAGCTTCCGCAGGCTTGGTGATCGAAGTGGACGGCGGCACCAGCATCCGCGATCTGGCGTCGAAGTATGAGATCGAGCTTCCGGGCGACGCCGGGTTCGAGACGCTGGCGGGATTCCTGCTCTTCCGCCTGGGTTACATTCCGGCGCCGGGCGATTCCGTCACCCACGAATCGCACACCTTCATCGTTCAGGAAATGGATCGCAACCGCATCGCCAAGGTGAAGATCGTCACCCAGCGGCCGGCTGAATCGCAGGTCTAAAAACAGGCTTACTGCGATTTCGCCATCAGCTTCTTGAGCAGCTCGGCCGTGCTCTCGTGCACATCGCGGCGGCTGCCGTCGAATCCGCCGCTGCCACCCGCCAGGCCCAGCGCGGCATCGAGTGGCGTCTTGCCCTGCTTGTCTTTCGCGTTCAAGTTCGCGCCGTGATCGGCCAGGAACTGCACCACCTGGTCATAGCCTTTAAGAGCGGCGGCGTGCAGCGCGGTTTGCCCTTGTCCGTTGGCGGCGTTGATGTCGGCGCCCGCGTCCAAACACAACTGAATCGCTTCGATCGCTTCCGCTTCCGTCTTGAAGCGGCCGGTAGCGTCTTCCTCTTTCGATCCCAATCCCGCGGCGGCCATCAGCGGATTGATTCCCGCGCGCGTTGCGAGCTTCGCGTCCGCGCCCTTGGCCAGCAGCAGGCGCATGGCAGGCAAGTCGGCGGCTTTCGCGGCACGCAGCAGCGGAGTGGTGCCGGTGGTGAGCATGGTGTCCTGGCCGCGATCGAGCTTGGCGCGATACGGCTGCTGCTTCTTGAGCTGCGCGTTGACGTTCGCGCCTTTGTCAAGGAGCAGCTTAATCAAGTCGAGGCTTGAGACTTGGTTGTCGATCACCTTGGGCGGAGGCCGGTTCGACGCCGGCATGGTGTTGAAATCGACCGCCGAGAACAGTGCCGTGCGGCCGGTATCGTCGGCAAGATTCGGATCCGCCCCGTGGTTGAGCAGAAACGCGGCCGCGTCGTAGTGCCCATTGATGATCGCGATCAGCACGGGAGTGATCCCGTCCGGATCGGCCGTGTTGATCTTAGCGCCCGCGTCGAGCAGCACTTGTTCGCATTCCACGCATCCCTGGCGCGCGGCGAACAAGAGTGGCGTCAGGCCGCCCTGCGGCAGCCATTTCTCGCGGGGTTCGGAGGTGTTCTGGCGCTCCCACTTGTTGATGTTCGAAACCGCGTTCACGTCCGCGCCGTGCGCGATCAGCTCTTTCATCATCGCGGGATGCTTTTCATCCACGGCCCACATCAGCGCCGTTTGCCCGTGCCATTCTTCACGGGCATCCACTTTCGCGCCGTGGTCGAGCAGTACCTTCGCGGCCTCGACAACTCCCGTGCGCGCGACCGTCATCAAAGCGGTCTCCCCTTCGGTGGATACGGAGTCCGGATCGGCGCCAGCCTTGAGCAGCCTTTCGATCATCGCCGGGTTCGCGTTCTGGCACGCCAGAAACAGCGGTGTGACGCCGTAGCGATTCGCAGCCTTCACGTCGGCGCCCGCGGACAGAAGCTTGTTTACCTTGGCCAGGTCGTCCGCGCGAACCGCCCAGTGCAGCGGCGTCGTCCCGTCGGCTTCGGGCGCATTGATATCGGCGGCAACGCATGCGACCGCGAACAGTAGAAGTGATCCAAGTACACGCATAAGGGTCCCTTACGCGGTTTCGATAACGCCCGTGCTGTCGCCCAGGCTTTCGATCTCGACCCCGGCTTTGTGGAGCATAGTCAGCAGCACGTTCGTCATGGGAGTGTGATCGGGCTGCTTGATGTGATAGCCGCCCTTCATGGAGCCCGCTCCGCCGCCCAGCACCAGCGTCGGCAAGGGGAAATGGTTATGCGCGTTGCTGTTGCTCATATTGCTGCCGTAGAGGATCAGCGAATGGTCCAGCAGCGAGCCGTCGCCATCCCTGGTGGTGTTCAGCTTCTCCACGAACTTCGTGAACAGCGTGAGGTGATAATTCTGGATCTTCACCAGCTTTTCGATCTTGTCCGCGCGGTTCTGGTGATGCGACGTAGCGTGATGTCCGTCGTGCACGCCTACCTGCGGATAGGTGCGATTGCTGACCTCGCGCGCCATCATGAAGGTGAACACGCGGCTGATATTGGCCTGATAAGCAAGCGCCAGAAGATCGTACATGATCCCGACGTGCTCTTCGTAGGAGAACGGAATGCCCGCCGGCTGCTCCGGCAGTTTCATGTTGGGATCCACCTGTTCGCTGGCCTTCTGGATGCGCCGCTCGATTTCGCGAACGTTTTCCAGATACTCGCTGATTTTGAGGCGATCCTGCGGTCCCAGCTTGGCCTGCAGGCCGGTGGCTTCCTTCATCACCGCGTCGAGGATGCTGCGGTCGCCTTCTATTCGCGCGAGCCGGTCTTCGGCGCTGCCGCCTTGGCCGAACATTCGCTCGAACACTTTTCTCGGATTGATCTCCATGGGCAGCGGTGTGGTGTGCGTGCGCCAGGAGAGCGTGTTCATGTAAATGCAGCCGTAATCGCGGTCGCAGGCTCCGATCAGACCGGAGTGATCTTCTATGGCGAGCTCCATCGACGGCAGAATATTGTCCTGCCCAATGGCTTGCGCGGCGATCTGATCCGCGGTGACGCCGGCGTACGCATCGGTTCCCTGCGTGGGCTTGGGCCGGACGCCGCTCAACCAGGTGGTCGGGCTGAGTGAATGGACGGCGGTGGAGTCGGCCGCGCGATGTCCGCAGCCGCTGACGATGGTCAGGCGGTCGCGGAACGGCTCCAGCGGCTTCAGGATCGGCGAAAACTCGAAGCCGGCGCCCTCAGTGGCGGGCGTCCACCTGTCCATGATCGCGCCATGTGGCACGTAAACGAATCCCAATCGAGGCGTCGGCGCGGCGGCGGTTTTCCGGGTCAAGGTTTGCGCCGGAATCATGGAATCGAGCAGAGGGAGCGCCAGAGTGACCCCCACCCCGCGAAGGAACGTGCGGCGCGGCAGGTGCTTCTTCGTGATCAGCATGGAACACCTCGACCCCATTTTCTCACGTTTTCAATGGTTTCAGGGAAACCGGAACGTGAAGACGGCGGCAGTGTTGATCCAGGTGTCTTGGGTCTGGAGCGGAGGAACCGAGCCCAGCGGATCGCCGTTGGTCGTTCCGTGGAACAACCGCGACTCCACGCCTACCCAGAAGCGGTGGCTTCGTTCGACAGCGACGTTGACGCCCGCGACTGCGTAGCTGCCCCATCCCCCGCGAGACTTGCACGTCTGGCAGTTGAAGCCGCCGTCGCCGTCCGAGTTGGGAACGCTGACGGATTCGCTGTAATTCAAATAGACGGCGCCGCCCCCGCCAAACAGTTCGACTCGCGGGCCTACCGGCAAAATTGCACGCGCACCCAACGGGACCGTGATTTCGTTATCGCGAATGTTGATACGCCCGATGATCGTGTCTTGAAAATCGCGAACGCCCGCGGCTTGAAAAACCGCGTCCAGGCCAACGTCCGCTTGCAGGTACTTGAAGGGCCGGTATCCGAATCCGACCCGGAGCAGGGGCGAAGTGGTCATGAACAACGCGAGGTCTTCGCGCGGAATCGCGCCGCCAGTACCCATGCTGACGCTAAACTGGCGGGCGAGTGGTTGGGCGTAAACAGCCCCGGCGAGGCTGAAAACGAGCACTGCTGTTTGGCAGGTTTTGATCACATCCGCCTGGACGTGCGCGACGTATTGGGGGTTTCCGATGAATGTACTATTGCGCTCGGGCGGTGACGGGGGCGTCCTGGACCCGGCGCATCTGGAACGGCGTGCTCTTCACGATCCCCAGCACAATCGACGAGAACTTGTAGTCGTTACGCGAGGCGTCGCGGGCGATGCCGCGGACCGTCGGCATGTCGTAGTACTCGAGGCCCCGGCCCAGGCCGTAGGTCAGCATCTTTTCGGTGAGCGTGCGCACGAACTGCTCGGGGTGCCTCATGATCGCGTTGCGTAATGCTACGGGACCGTCTATCTTCGTGCCGTCCGCGAGCTGACCCGACGGGTCCACCGCTCCGCCGGGTTCCTTTGTACGCCACTCGCCGATGCCATCGAAATTCTCGAGCGAAAATCCCAGCGGGTCCATCACTGCGTGGCACCCCGAGCAGGGCGGATTCTTGCGATGCAGTTCCAGGCGAGCGCGTACCGACATCACCTGCGCACCTTCGTTTTCCTTGAGCGGCGGGACGTTCGGGGGCGGTGAAGGAGGCGGCGTTCCCAGGATCGCTTCCAGAATGAACTTGCCTCGTTTGACCGGAGACGTCCGATTGGCTTCCGACGTCACCGTCAGGATACTGCCCTGCCCGAGCAGCCCCCGTCGTTCTTCGTTCGTAACCTTCACTCGACGAAACTGGCTGCCATAGACGCCTTCGATACCGTAGTGCGTGGCCAGGCGCTCGTTGACGAAGGTGTAATCGGCTGTCAGCAGATCGAGGACATTCCGATCCTCGCGCATGATGCTCTCGAAGAACATTTCGGTTTCGCGCCGGAAAGCCTGCCGCAGGTTGTCGTCGAAATTGGGGAATTCGTTGGGATCCGGCTGCACGTTAGGCAGATTGCGCAGCAGCAGCCACTGCCCGGCGAAATTCTTCACCAAGGCTTCGGAACGGTCGTCGGCCAGCATGCGCTTGACCTGTTGTTCCAGAATCGCCGGGTCCTTCAGCTTTCCCTGTGAGGCGACCGTAATGAGCTGATCGTCGGGAATCGAGCTCCACAGAAAGAACGACAGGCGCGACGCGAGTTCCAGATCGCTGACCGGATGCATGGAACCGGGTGCAGCGCCGGCCGGATCGGTCTCCATGCGAAACAGAAACTTCGGATCGGCCAGAATCAGCCGCAGGGCGTTCTGAATCCCGGCTTCGAAATTCTTCTTGTTGCGGCCGGACTGATAAAAGCTGAGCAGGTTCTCGAGATCCGCCCCGGTCACTGGCCGCCGATACGCCCGGCGCGCGAGATTCGTGAGAATCGTGCGGGCACACGGAAGTTCGGCCGCGGCATTCGCCGGATGGCAGGAAAAAACGCGATGGCGGCTGGGCGTATCGCCCGGACCCGTGGGGTTGAACGGCCCGGTAATCTGCATCCGTTCGATCAGCGGAATGCCGTTCATGTTCTGCAGATCGTGATCGCGGGTGAAGGGCTGCAGCGGCTCGTCAGACGGCGCGGAATTGCGCCGCAGGAAGGTCACCACCACGGTTCGAGGACCCGCCTTGACCGGGATGCGCGTCCGCAAGCGCGCGTCAATCGTATCCTTGGCGACGCCCAGGTTGGCGTCCGACATCTTGTTGTCTTCCTCGCCGCCCACTTGCGCCAGAAACACGCGCTTGCCGTCGATGCTGATTTCGAGCTGGTGCGGATACTCCAGGCCAGTCAGGTAGCCCACGATGTTCTGCAGCAGAAACACGCGGAAATCGTACTCGCCATCCAGCGGAAAGTTGTAGTGGATCAGGATGCCGCCGCGTGTGCCCAGGGGCAAACCTTCAATGTGATGCTCCTGATCGAGATCCGGCGGCGCTTGAAATACCAGGCTGATCGGCGTGATGGTGGGATCGCCCACCGCCAGGCTCGAGATCTTGTCGGACGCCGACAGGTATTGCTCCAGTAGAGACGGAGAGAAGCGCAGCACATCGGCGATATTGTCGAACCCGTTGGCTTCGTCGTCGGCGGGAAGAAACGAGGCGGCGTCGATGTCCAGGTCCAGCAGATCGTGGATGGCATTGCCATACTCAGTCCGATTCAACCGGTGCAACGTGGATCGCCCGGGTTCAGGGTGGCTCGCGGCGGCGCGGTCGAGCGAAGTTTCGAGCCAACCGGTGAACTTGGTCACCGTGGCGTCGTCGGGACGCGGCATGCCCTGGGGAGGCATCATGCCTCCATGCAGTTTTCGCAGAACTTTTTCCCACGTTTCTGCGTTATCGGAGACGCGGTCGAGGTTCATCGTATCGAGCGTCAACCCGGCGGTGCGCAGCTTCTGGTTATGGCAGGTGACGCAGTACTTGTCGAGCATCGCTCGCTGCTCGGCGGCTGGGTTGGTTTGCTGGAAGGCAAAAGTGGCTGAGAAAACCGCGAGAATCCCGGTGGCAGTGAGGAATAAGTATCGCATCGCGTAGGCAATAGCCTACTCACAAGGATACACCGGTAACGCTATCGTAGAGACCATGGACGGGGTCTTCACCTGGGTCAGCGAACACGGCTATGGAGCGTTGTACCTGCTTCTGGCGCTGGGTGTGGTGGGACTTCCCATCCCCGATGAAACGCTGCTGGTTTTCACCGGCTACCTGATTGGCCGGGGTACTTTGCATCCCGTGGGAGCTTTCGCCGCCGCAGTGGCAGGAGCGTGGACCGGCATCAGCGGGAGCTATCTGCTGGGACGGACACTAGGCGTCGGTGTTATTCACCGCTTCGGGAAATACATTCACTTCACGGAGGATCGGTTGGCATACGTGCACCGCTGGTTCGACCGCATCGGCCACTGGATGCTGGTGGTGGGGTATTACATCATCGGTGTTCGGCATTTCACCGCAATCGTGGCCGGCATGTCGAAGCTCGAATACCCCACCTTTATCGCCTATGCGTGGACCGGCGGGGCGCTCTGGGTTGCAACATTTCTGACACTGGGTTACTTTCTGGGAGACAAATGGCGGCCGGTGGCGGAACTCGTGCACCAGTATGTGGCCTATGCCTCTATCGCGATCATCGCGATCGCGGCGTTGTGGTACTTATTGTGGAGAAAGCCGCGGAAGAAGCGATCTAAAACCACGCCGTGATCGCCTGGTTCACCAGGAACGCGCACACGTAGGCCATTCCGGTCATGTAGGCGAACTGGATGATGGGCCACTTCCAGCCGCCGGTTTCCCGCTTCACCACGGCCAGCGTCGACATGCACTGCATGGCGAAAGCGAAAAATACCAGCAAGGCGATCGCGCCGCCCATAGTCAGATCCTGCTGCAGAGCGTGCTGCAGGCCTGCGGACTTGGCTGAGGGATCCTCGATCCCGTAGATCGTTCCCAGCGTGCCGACAATCACCTCGCGCGCCGCGAGCGACGTGATCAATCCGATCCCGATCTTCCAGTTGAAGCCCAGCGGCCTGATCGCGGGCTCCACCGCGTGCCCGATCATCCCCACGATGCTCTGCCCGATTTCCGGAGGTTTGCCGTCATGCACGGGCAGGTTCGCCAAAACCCAGATGATCAGCGCCACCGCCAGGATCACAGTGCCCGCGCGGCGCAAGAAAACTTTCGCCCGATCGATCAGCCTCAAGGCTAACCCTCGGAGAGTGGGCCAGCGATAGGGAGGCATCTCCAGCATGAAGGACGATCGGCTGCTCTTGAGGACCGTGGATTTGAGGAGCCGGGCCGTCCCAACAGCGGCCGCGAGTCCCAACACGTAGAGTCCGAGGTACGCCGCCGTCTGCGTGCTCAGGAAGCCGCCCAACAACCGACGATCCGGGATGAAGGCTGCCACTATCAGGATGTAAACCGGCAGCCGCGCCGAACAGGTCATGAAGGGCGCGATCAGAATCGTCGCGATGCGGTCCCGCTTGCTCTCGATGGTGCGCGTCGCCATGATGGCCGGGACGGCGCAGGCATACGCCGAAAGCAGCGGAATGAAGCTCTTACCCTGAAGGCCGAAGCGCGCCATCGTGCGGTCGGCGATCAGCGCGGCCCGGGCCAGGTAGCCGGAATCCTCCAGGATTCCGATGAACAGGAACAGCAGCAGGATCTGGGGCAGGAACACGACCACGCTGCCGACACCGTTAAAGATTCCGTCGACCACCAGCGAATGCAGAGTCGGGTTGGGAATCATCGAGCCCACCCATGCTCCTAACGACAAGATGGCGCCTTGCAGCAGGTCCATCACTGGCTTGGCCCAGGAGAAGATCGACTGGAACACCGCGATGACCACGACGATAAAGATCAGCGGTCCCGCCACGGGATGCAGGAAGACTGCGTCCAGACGGCGGGTCCAGTGCGGGGGAGCGGGCGCCTGATACTTACCCTTGGTTCCGACATTCGCGGCCCAGGCGCGGCACTTGGGGATGTCCTGGATCACCGGCAGCTGCATCAGTGGCGCGGCGCGCGGCGCGGTGTGGGTCGCCCCGGCAAGAAACTGGAAAACCTTGTCGAATCCTTCGCCGCGCGATGCGCTAACCAGAGCCACCGGAGATCCGAGCTGCATGCTCAACTCGGCTACATCCACGCCGCCGCCGCGACTCTTCAAATCGTCGGCCATGTTGAGGATCACCAGCGTCGGCAAACCCAAGCTGAGCACCGGCGCCGCCAGCACCAAGTGGCGAGCCAGGTTGGTTGAATCTAAAATCAGCAGGACCGCATCCGGTTTGGGCAGATCCTTCATCTGGCCGAGCAGGACGTCGTGCGTGACGCGCTCGTCTTCCGTGCGTGGTTCCAGGCTGTAGACGCCGGGCAGATCGACGGCGAAAACTTCGCGTCCGCCTTCCACCTTCACCTTGCCCATGCGATGTTCCACCGTAACGCCCGGGAAATTCGCCACTTTCTGGCGCAGGCCGGTGAGCCGGTTGAACAGCGTGGATTTTCCGGAGTTGGGCGGCCCCACGATCGCCACGATGTGCCGGCGAGTTGGTATCGCGGGCGGAGGGGGAAGGGTTGCGACAGAGCAACCGTGGCAATCGCTCATAAACCTAGATCACGACTCCTTTGCGGCATTGGGTTTGCTGCCATCGTGCCGCAGAATCAGCTTTCGCGCCGTCTCGCGACGCAGGGCAACCTCGGACCCGTCCACTCGAAACACCCGCGGGTCGCCGCCTGGAGCAGAATGGCCCGGCGTGACCGCATGACCCGGCAGAAACCCGAGTTCCATCAGCCGTCGCGCGTCGTCCTCGGGCAAGTCCAGGCGATCCAGAATTCCCGACTCCCCAGGTTTCAATTCCATGAGGTTGGTGGCCTTCGGGTTGTGTTTCGCGCTGTGTTTAGAGGCGCGAATCTTCTTGACACCCGTTTGCATCTCGAACCAAGTATCCATCTGGAAACACTGCAAAGTCAAACTCTTGGAGCACCAGGATTTGATAGCTAGTTGCAACTGGTCTTCGACCACACTCTCACTATACACTAAACCGGACCGAACTGGTCTGGTATCCAGCAAGTAGCTCTATCCGCCCAGCAAACGGCAAAAAATCGCGGGTGAATGAGTGATGATGGTAAACGATGAGGCTGGAGCTTCCCCCATTGCTGGATCAGATCGTTCGCGAACTGCACGCTGCGGGCTACCGGGCGGTGGTGGTGGGCGGCGCGGTAAGGGATGCGTTACTCGGAGGCCAGCCCAAGGATTTCGATATCGAGGTCTACGGCATTGCCTACGATCGCCTGGCCGCGATCCTGGCCCGGCACGGCCGCGTCGATTTGGTGGGCAAGAGTTTCGGCGTGGTCAAGTTAAACTCGAGCGGCCACGAGTACGATTTCAGCGTCCCCCGCCGCGACAGCAAATTCGGTCTCGGTCATCGCGATTTTCAGACCACGTTTGACAACGACATTTCGCCGCGCGAAGCCGCCAGCCGGCGCGACTTCACCATCAATGCCATCGCCTACGATCCCGTGGCGGACGAGATCCTGGATTTCTTTGGCGGCGCAGAGGACTTGAAGAATCGAGTCCTGCGCGCGACCAGCGGGGCCTTCGCCGAAGACCCTTTGCGCGTCCTGCGCGGGATGCAGTTCGCCTGCCGCTTCGATCTCACACTCGATCCTGAGACTGCCGCCATGTGCCGGACCATTGTGGATCACTACCCGACGATCGCAAGAGAACGTGTTGCGGACGAGTTCATGAAGTGGGCGGTGAAAAGCTCCCGTCCCGGCCGAATCGCCGAGTACCTGGCGGCATCGGGCTGGGAGGTGCATTTTCCCGAGATCGCACGCCTGGCGGGTGTTCCGCAGGATCCCGGCTGGCACCCGGAGGGCGACGTGGGCACCCACACCATGCTGGTCGTCGACGCGGCCGGGCGGATCGCTGAGCGCGAGAAGCTGGAGGGCGACGATCGGGCGGTATTTATATTCGCGGCGCTCGCCCACGATTTCGCCAAAGCCACCACTACGCTGCTCCGCGAACGCGAGGGCAAAATGCGCTGGACGTCCTGGGGGCATGAAGCCGATGGTGGGCCGATGGCGCGGGGCTTCCTCGAACGCATCGGAATCAAGAGCGCGATCGTCGATCGAGTGGTCCCGATGGTCGAAAACCACCTGGCGAGCTCGAGTATCGGCCGCGAAGCCACGCCTCGTGCGGTTCGACGCCTGGCGATGCGTCTGGCGCCGGCGACGATCACCGACCTGCTGCGGCTGATCGAGGCGGATTACTCCGGCCGGCCGCCACTTCCTACCGGGCTACCGGAGGGCGCAATCCGGATTCGAGAGATGGCGGAGGCACAAGCCGTCGATCACGGTCCGCAGGCGCCCCTGATTCTAGGACGGCACGTCATGCCGTACTTTGGCGATCAGCCCGGGAAGCACATCGGCGAAGTAACGGCGGCGGCTTATGAGGCGCAGGCGGACGGGGCGTTTTCAAATCAGGAGGAGGCGCTCCAGTGGCTGGACTCCTACATGTCGAAAAAGCAGACCGATGACATTTTGCTGGATCGATGAAGGACGCTAGCGGGGTTCGCTGCGTTTGACCTGGGCGCGGCGGCGTCCCTGTTCGAGATTGCCGGCGGCCTTCTGCCTGGCATCGTCCCCGACCTTGATGTTGTTCACGACTTTTTTCGCGCCCGCCGATTTGGCCATCCGGGTGGCTGCTCCCTTGTGCTGGACCACATTCGTGGTTCCTTCCCAATAGGCGACGCCGCCTTGCACGCGCACGGTGAGCCCGTCCTTGCCGATCACGGACTTGGCCAGCCGGGCCTGGATATCCTTTTCGATCTGGACGTCTTGCGGAGCCGTGGTGCCCTGAGGCGGGGGCGCTTTGGCTTTCGTTGGCGGCTTCGTTTGGGCAAGGGCCGTCTGGACGGGCGCGCACGATATCGCCAGCATCAACAACAGAATGATCTTCAGCACGCTGAATTAGTCGTGCGAGGCCGCTAAGAATCTCACAGATTCGTTTGCAGATCGCTCAGGCTGACGGCGACGCTGCCCATCCGCCCGATCGCAATGCCCGCGGCTTCGGAAGCCAGCCGCATGGCCTCGTTCCAGGAAGCGCCCGCAGTGACCGCCATGGCCGTAACGGCGAGCACGGTGTCGCCCGCGCCGGTGACATCGAACACCTGGCGAGGGGTGGACGCAAGGTACTCCGGCGGCTGGGAATCAGCAAAGAGCGTCATCCCTTCGGAGCCTTCCGTGACCAGGATATTCGTCCCGGGCATGCTCGCGGCCAGGCGCGTTCCGGCGGCCAAAACCTCTTCATGCGTATCGGCCGGCAGTCCCGTTAACAGGCTCAGTTCCAGACGATTGGGCTTCAGCAGGAACGCTCCACGGTAACGGGCCGCGTCGGAGCCCTTGGGATCGGCAAAGACATGCTTCCCCACGCGCCGGGCCTCGCCGATCACCGCATCCAGAAGAGGATGGGTTAGGAACCCCTTGGCATAATCGGAGATCACGACGGCTCCGGCGTTGGCGATGTCGTTCCAGACGGCTTTCAGGACATCTGCAACGATGGCCTCAGAAATTGGTCCGGTCGCTTCCTCGTCTACGCGGACCACTTGCTGGTGGGCGGCGATCACGCGGGTCTTGGTGGTGGTCGGACGGCTGGGGTCGGCGATCAGGCCGCTGGTTTCGACGCCGTAGGCCTTCAGCGCGGCCTTCAGCTCATCGGCATGAGAATCCCGTCCCGTCACGCCAAAAAGATTCACGCGCGCGCCCAGGGCCGCCAGATTCGCCGCGGTATTCCCTGCCCCGCCCGGTTGAAGCGTCGTGCGCTGTTTCCGGACCACGGGAACGGGCGCTTCGGGCGATAAGCGCGAGGCTTGCCCCCACCAATACCAGTCGAGAATCACGTCCCCCAGGACCAGAATCCGCTGTCCGGGGAACAGCTTGAGAATGTCGGGAAGCCCCACTCGGGCTTACTCTAACATAGAGGCATTGGAAAAAATCCTGACATTGGAAGAGATGGACCGCTGGGTCGCCGCCGAGAAGGCTGCCGGCCGCCGGATCGGCTTCACTTGCGGCAGTTTCGACCTGCTGCACGCGGGCCATGTCGAATATTTGGCAAAAGCGCGCGAGCTCTGCGATCGCCTGATCGTGGCAGTCAACTCGGACGCGTCCATATCCCGATATAAGAGTCCGCTGCGCCCAGTGAACCCCGAACGCGAACGGCTGTATGTGGTCGCGGGCCTGGCAGCGGTGGATGTGGTGACGCTGATGGAGGACGACCGTCCGTTGTCTCTGCTGCTCCGCTGGAAGCCCGATCTGTACATCAAGGGCGGGGATTATTCGGAAGGAGCGCTTCGCTCGGGCGACGCGGTGCGGGAGTATGGCGGCAAGGTCGAGGTCATCCGCTCGGGTTTTTCCACCAGCAGTTCGAAAATCATCGAACGGGTCGAGCTGCTGGCGGCACACGCGGCGCCGGACGCGGCTGTGAACCAGGGTGCTGGAGGATTAGTGCTGCTCGATCGCGACGGCACGCTGATCCGCGACGTGCCTTTCCTGCACGATCCGGGGAAGGTCGAGATCCTGCCGGGAGTGATCGAAGGACTGCTGAAGCTTCAAGCTGCGGGCCTGCGGCTGGCGATCGTGACCAACCAGCAGGGCATCGGCCTGGGTTACTACTCAGCCCAGGATTTCATCGCCGTGAACCAGCGTTTGCTACGCGAGCTGGGCGCACACGGGATCCGCATTTCGAAGATCTACTTCTGCCCACATTCGCTGGGAGAACAATGCTCGTGCCGCAAGCCCGCGACCGGCATGATCGTTCGGGCGATGCGTGACTTCGGGGTCGCAGCGGAGCAAACCTTCATGGTGGGCGATTCGAACGACGACATGCAGGCTGGAGCGGACGCCGGCTGCCAGACCGTGCGGGCGGGAGAAGGCGCGTTCGGCCCGGCGGTAGAGCAGATTCTATCTCTGGCCAGGGCTTAATCAGCGTCGCCGGCGGCTCCAGTAAAAGGCTGCCAGACCGAGGAAGAAGATCCCGGGGAACACACTGTCCGCAGGGCGGCCGATCACGAATAAGACGATCAGCGTGGCTGCCGCCATGGTGCAAGCCAGAAGCGCCAGACCTGCTGTCACCGTCCACGGGATCAACACGAGCACGCTGCCCAGGACTTCAACCGCTCCGGTCAAATACCTGAACCATTGCCCCCAGCCGATCTGCTGAAATAGCCTGACCCAGGACGAATGCGGATCGGAAGAGAACTTCTCGGTTCCTTCGAGGACGAAGACCAGAGCGATCGCGCCGCGGAACATCCAGTCGCTGAGGACGTTGCGGCGCTCGCCCACGGCTTCGAACATGCAGTGTTTATATCAGATCGAAAAGCCTCTCGCTGTTATTTGGTAGCTTTAGAGTATGAAGTTGTGGTTACCCGTCGGCTCCCTGACGTTGCTGGCGGTTCTGGTTCTTACGGCTACCCCGCCGAATCTCCCGAATCTTCCGAACCTGGACGGCGCTCCCGTCGCCGACACGATATCGATCGCTTCGCTCAACCTCGACCACCAGACGAGTTTCGAGAAGGTCCTGCATGACGTGGAAGCCGCGCCGCGCGTGAGCCACGCGGACATCATTCTTTTGCAGGAAGTCTCGAACGTCGAAGGCGGCCCCAGCATCGCCGGCCAGCTGGCCGACCGTCTGGGCTATCAAGTAGCGTTCGCGCCGGAAGGGCCGAAAGTCTTCGATCGCGGGCTGGCCGTGGTCAGCCGGTTTCCCATTGAGGAATCCAAGGTCGAATGGCTGACGCCGTATAACCTGGTATTCAAAACGCGCCACCGCTTTGCGCTGGCGGTGAAACTGCGGGTCCCCTCAGGCGAGCTCCGCATCTGGAACGCTCACCTGGATACCCGCATCAATCCCGATCAGCGGCTCAAGCAGCTGCAACCGGTGATGGATGAAGCCGCTAAACTGACGGGTCCGCGCCTGATCGGCGGGGATTTCAATACCAACGATTTTTATTGGATCGAGCACACCCTGCCGTTTCCGCGAGGCGGATACCGCTCTACCGTGCGCCGCGCGATGGCGAAGCTTGGATTCCAGACGCCCTTTCAGGATCAGCTGGTCACCCTGCCGATCGCTCACCAGCATCTGGATTGGCTGTTCGTGAACGGGCTGGAACCGTTGAGCTCAACCACCGAGCCGATTTCCTTCTCGGATCATCATGCGATCTGGGCCGCGTTTCGCGTGGCCCGCGCTACTGTGCCTACGGATACTGTAGCGAGTCGTCAATAATCTTCGAAGCGGTGGCCCCGGCGTCCACCTGGTAGGTCCCGTTGGCGTAGGCGCGGGCGATCTGCTCGATTCTTTCCTGCCGCTCCGGGGAATCCGGCACCAGCGAGCGCAGACTTCTGACCAGTTCGGAAAGATGGACATCGTCGCGCGTAGAGCCGGCGCCGGCGCGAGCCGCCTGCTTCCTCCCCGGCTGTTCCGCGGCATCCAGAGGCGAGGGATGGGCGTTTTGAACTTTCATGCTGGATAGGGCCTAACGAACAGTGTCTCTCATTTTTGAGCCGCCAGGTCAAGGCCACTTCGCGATCGCCGATCGCACGGTATACTGAGGCTCGAATGAGCCAACAAAAGTGGAAAGGAGACTACCTTTACCTCCTTCAAAACCTGGTGCTCAAGGATTTCCGGATTCGCTACCGGAACATGAGCCTGGGCATCCTGTGGTCGGTGATCAACCCCCTGGTGATGATGGCCGTGCTGACCTTTGTCTTCGGGCGGGTGTTCGGCAAACAAGACCAGCCGACCTTCCCGCTTTTCGTCCTCTGCGGCCTGGTTCCCTTCAACTTCTTCACCGGCGCCTTCCTCAGCGGGACCACGTCGATTACCGGGAGTGCCCAGTTGGTGAAACGCGTGCCGGTACCCCGCGAAATGGTGACCATCGCCGCCGTGTTTTCCAACTGCATTCACCTGCTGATTCAGGTGGCGCTGTTGCTGGGGCTCACGCTGGCCTACGGGTTGGGAGTCAATCGTTTCTGGATCTGGATGGTGCCGTTGTGGCTGCTGTACGTGGTGTTTGTGTGCGGCATTTCCCTCATTTCGAGCGCGGTCAGCGTATTCATCCGCGATACGCAGTACCTGGTTGAATCCTTCAACCTGGTGCTCTTCTATCTGGTTCCGATCTTCTATTCGTTCGAAATCATTCCGCCCCGGTATGCCGCGGTGTATCGTTTCAACCCGGTTGCGGCGCTGGTCCTGGCGATGCGCAACATTCTCCTCGACCACCAGCCTCCGCCGATGACGCTGCTGGTGAACATGGTGATCGCCGCGTCTTTGGCTCTCGCAGTGGGACTACTGGTCTTCGGGAAGTTGAAGCGAAGTTTCTACGAGTACATCTGAGGATCGGGCTGCGCCCTTACGCCTGGAGCATTTCATCGGCCCAGGGGAGCGCCTCACGATAGGCGGCTCCGACCAGCTCCGAAGGGATGCTGAGATGGCCTGCCAGGCGCTCCACGGTATCCCAATCGCCCAGCTCGTACTGGCGAACCATTGTATAAATCCTGTTCAGGACATTGTCCTCGGGCGCCTTCCCGCGGAGAACCGAGTCCAGCGCGGGCGCCAGTCCAAGGTCCCGGATGACGTCGCCCAGGGGACGGTCCAGAAGGGCGTCCAACATGGAAAACAATCCGACCAGAAAAGCCTGATCCTCGATACTCTGTCCGCTGGCTACCGCCAGCAGCTCGCAGAATCTTCCGCGAACCAGGGACTGTGTGATCAGCTCGCCGGGCTTGTCGTCAGCGATGGTGTGGAGCGCGGCGATCGCGATCCATTTGCGTATGCCGTACTCTCCCAGAACCACCAGCGCCCGGCGAATCGAGTGGATCTTGGTTTGCCGCCCAAAGCGCGCGGAGTTGGCGTAGCGCATCAGCTTATAGGAGAACGATACGTCCTGGGAGATCAAGGTCGACAGCCGGTTGAAGTCCAGCTCGGGGCGGTGCGCTTCCTGAATCAGCCGCAGACAGTGGATTTTGACAGCCGGGATCTGAGTACCCTGCATCACCGCGGGGCGGGCGAAGAAGTGGCCCTGAAAATAGTCATATCCCGCTCGCAGCGCCCAGCGATAATCCGCGTCGGTTTCCACCTTCTCGGAGAGCATGTGGATGCCCCTGGAGTGGAATTCCCGGAGCATGACTTCCTGCTGCGGCTTGGGAGTGCACATTTCCACCTTGATCATGTTGGCCAGCTCGATGAAAGGAGCCATGCGCGGGCTGGGCTGGAAATCGTCCAGCGCGATCCGATATCCCCGGGCGCGAATCGCGCGGACGGCCTCCACGACCTCGGCATCGGGCTCGATATCCTCGGTCAGCTCGATAACCGTCTGCTTGCTGGGAAGGCTGGAATAAATATCCTGCATAAGCATGTCCCGGCCAAAATTTATGCAGGCGTGCTTTCCTCGCAGCAGCTTGTCCCAGCCGATGGACAGCATACCGTTGGAAATCACTTGCCGGGTGGCCGAGCTGGCCTCGATCCCCTCGCACCGTGTGGCGTTGGCGTCAGACCGGAATAGCAATTCGTAGGCCCAAACCTTGCGATTGCGGTCGAAAATGGGTTGGCGGGCGACAAACACTTCCACGCCTTACGTATCGACGAAACCCGCCGCAGCTTTAGGATTTATTCGGCGCGCTTGGTTTTTACCACCACAGGAGTGCCCGCGAAGTCGAATTTCTCCCGCAAACGGTTCGCCAGATGCCGCTCGGCTGAAAAATGCAGCTTTCCGGTGCCCGTGCGGTCGGTAAAAATGACGAAAGTGGGCGGCCGGATGGACGCCTGTGTCAGGTACTTGATCTTGGGCCGAAACTCCCAGCGGAGCGTATCCACGAAGCGGTTCAGCTCGCCCGTTCCAACCCGATGAGAAGCCGCCTCGAAGCCCTTGCGGATCAGGGGAAAGAGCGCCGCGGTTCCCTGCGCCTTGAGCGCAGACATAAACACCACCGGTGCGTAATCCAGGAATTTCAGGCGCTCCTGGATCTGTTCCAGGAACTTCTTCCGGTTGCGTTCCTTGAGTGCGTCCCACTTGTTTACGCACAGGATAATGGAGCGGCCTTCTTCATGTGCGTATCCGGCGATAGTTGCGTCGCCCGAGAGCACGCCTTCGGTGGCATCCATCACCAGCAGAGCGACGTGGCACATGCGCAGGTGGCGGCGCGCCATCACGACGCTCAGCTTTTCGGCCATCAGATGGGTCTTGCCCTTGCGCCGGATGCCCGCGGTGTCGACGAACACGTACTCGACGCCGTCGCGGGTGATGGATTCGTCCACGGCATCGCGCGTGGTCCCTGCGATGGGGGAAACGATGGCGCGGTCGGATCCCACCAGCGCGTTCAGCAGCGTGGATTTTCCCACGTTGGGGCGGCCCAGGATCGCGACCTTGATCCGGTTCGCAGGCTCATTGGGCTCCGGAGCCGAGACCGGGAAGTCCGCGGTCACGTGCTCCAGCAGCTCGTCGATTCCCAGGTGGTGTTCGGCCGAAACCGGGTAGAGGTGTTCGAAGCCCAGTTCGTGAAATTCGTGAGCGAGGTCGGCGCGCCGCGGGCTATCGATTTTGTTGACCGCCAGCGCGACCGGCTTGCCCAGCTTGCGGAGCATCTTGGCGAGATCGCGATCCGCACCCGTCAGCTCGCTGCGGCCGTCGATCAGAAAGATGATGTGGTCGGCGCTTTCAAGCGCAACACGTGCCTGGCGCAGGATCTCGCTGGGGATCAGCGCATCGTCGCCCTGGATGATGCCGCCGGTATCGATCAGGTCGAACTTGCGGGCGCGATGCTCGGCCTGGCCATAGATGCGATCGCGCGTGATACCGGGCTCGTCGCCGACAATAGAGCGGCGCGAACGCAGGATGGCGTTGAACAGGGTCGACTTACCGACGTTGGGACGGCCAACGATGACTACGGAAGGCTGTGCGGACACGTACTTCAATCATCGCACTGAAAAAGGGGACAGCCGTCCAACCTGCGAACTGTGTCGTCATTCATGAGCCGTGGCGGCTGTCCCCTTTTTTCCTTCGGATGGTGGTCGGGGCATTTTCATTCTTCCGGGTCAGCTTCATCCCTCTGCGCTGTCCCCTTTTTCACGGGAGATTACGGTTTTTTGCACCCGCCGTGCGACCATGAAAGTTCCAATGACTGCAAATGAGAAGATTCGTAACGTGGCGATCATCGCCCACGTCGACCACGGCAAAACCACACTGGTAGACGCAATGCTACGCCAAAGCGGCCTTTTTCGGGCCAATGAGGCGGTGGTGGAGCGCATGATGGATTCGAACGAGCTGGAGCGCGAGCGCGGCATCACCATCCTGGCCAAGGCCACCGGCCTGCGCTACCACGACATCAAGATCAACATCGTCGATACACCCGGCCACAGCGACTTCGGCGGTGAAGTGGAGCGCGCGCTCAAGATCGTGGACGGCGTGATGCTGCTGGTGGATGCGAGCGAGGGTCCCTTGCCGCAGACCCGCTATGTGCTGATGAAGGCGCTGGAGGCGCGGCTGACTCCGATCGTGGTGATCAATAAAATCGACCGCCCGGACGCGCGCATTCAGGAAGTGCTGAACGAAGTCTACGATCTGTTCATCGATCTGGACGCCGCCGAGGATCAGCTCGATTTCCCGGTGATATACACCAACGCGAAAACCGGAGTCGCCAAACTGGATCCGGCCCAGGAAACCAGCGACCTGCGCATACTCTTCGACACGATCCTGGAAACTATCCCCGCGCCCAAGGGGGATCCCGAAGGGATCCTGCAGATGCTGGTAGCCAATTTAGATTACAGCGAGTATCTGGGGCGGCTGGCCATCGGACGCGTGTTCAATGGAACCCTGAATCTGGGTGACGAGGTGTCCATCGCCAAGCTGGATGGCTCGTTCCAGAAGACCAAAATCACCAAGCTGTACTCCTTCGAAGGCTTGAAGCGTGTGGATGAAACGGTGGGAACGCCGGGCGATATTCTGGCCATCGCGGGGGTGGAGGGGATCACCATCGGCGAAACCATCACGCATGTGGATACGCCCAAGCCGCTGCCGCATATCCTGATCGATGAGCCGACCATCGCCATGACGTTCACCATCAACACGTCGCCATTTTCGGGCCGCGAAGGGACTTACGTGACCTCGCGCAACTTGCGCGATCGCCTGGACAAAGAGCTGCTGACCAACGTTTCGATTCGCGTGGAGGAAGCCGGCGGTCCGGATGCTTTTAAAGTGATGGGCCGCGGCGAACTGCAACTGGCCATCCTGATCGAAATGATGCGGCGCGAAGGCTTCGAGCTGGGAGTCGGCAAGCCCGAGATCCTGACCAAAACCATCGGCGGCAAGCTGAACGAGCCGCTGGAGCTGCTGGTCATCGATTGTCCCGAGTCTTTCACCGGCGTGGTGATGGAGAAGATGGGCACGCGCAAGGGCAAGATGCAGAAGATGGTCAACCACGGCTCGGGCCGCGTACGCCTGGAGTTTTTCGTACCGTCGCGCGGCCTGATCGGCCTGCGCAGTGAGATGCTCACGGACACCAAGGGCACGGCGATCATGAATTCGCTGTTCGAGGGCTATATCGAGTGGCAGGGCGACATCCCTTCGCGGCCTACCGGATCATTGATCGCCGACCGTGCCGGCAAAACCACCGGTTACGCGATTTTCAACTTGCAGGAGCGCGGAGAGATGTTCGTGTCTCCGGCGACCGAAGTCTACGAAGGCATGATCGTGGGCGAGAACGCGCGCGATACCGACCTGGACGTGAACATCGTCAAGGAAAAGAAACTCACCAACATGCGCGCCTCCTCGGCCGACGAAGCCATCCGGCTGGTGCCCCCGCGCCTGCTGAACCTGGAACAGGCCATCGAGTTCATCCGCGACGACGAACTGGTCGAGGTGACGCCCCAGTCCATCCGCCTGCGCAAAAAAGTGCTCAAATCAAATCAACGGTAGAGTATTTTGTTTTATCTAAAAGTCCTTTACTGTCAGTGTCTTAAGTAATATTATTGACGTTCCTGGATTTTGCAAATGCCCCGGGCAGTGCGATACTAGCGTCGATAAACACGATGACTCTGGTGAGCGAGGCAATCGCCCGGTATCACAAACTCATCGAGAGCGAACCCTACATCGATCTGGCATGGGCCCATGCGCTGCAAGAGCGCATCAAGTCCGAAAAACTGGACGGCAGGCCTGTTTCGCCGGTGTTGCGGCCGCACTTGATCACGCAGAAGGACTACGCCGCGCTGGTGCGGGCGTCCGAGACGTTGCTCTCGGCGATCGCCCGCGTGGAGCGGCTGGCCCTGGACACGCCCGCGCTGCTGGCGCGGATGCAGCTATTGCCGGCTGAAAAAATGCTGGCGGCGGTGGATCCGGGATATTCGACGGTCGGAATCACGGCGCTGCTGGATGCGGCGATCCACGACGGCTCGATTCGCTTTACCGGCTTCAATTCAGAGGCGCCGGCGGGAGTGCTTTACGGAGACGCTTTGTCGGATCTGTATTACGAAGCTCCTCCGGTCAAACAATTTCGCAAGAAATACAAGCTCCAAAAACTGGGCGGCGCTAAACACCTGCTGGGGGGCCTGCTGAAAGCCTACAAGGAATTCGGCGGAAAACAAAAGAAACCGAACATCGCGATTGTCGAATTTAAGGCGCCCTTCGCGGCCGCCTCCAGCGATCACGCGTTGCTGGCGGAATTCTTCGCGCGCGAAGGATATCCCGCCGAAGTAGTTTCGCCGGAGCAGTTGGAGTATCGCAATAATGTCTTGCGGCGCGGCGATTTCAATATCGACATCCTCTACCGGCGCATAAAGGTGCAGGAGTTCCTGGTGCGGTTCGATCTCAACCATGCCCTGGTGCGCGCTTATAAAGAGCACGCCGTGTGCATGGTGAACAGCTTCCGCGCCGATATCGGCTCCAAACGGGTCATATTCGACTTATTGACGGACGAGAAGATCACCGGCAAGTTTCCCGCGGCCGAGAAGCGCGCGATCAAGGAATTCGTGCCTTGGACGCGGCTGGTGCAGGCGGCCAAGACCACCTACAACGGCCGCACCGTGGACCTGCCCGAGTTCGTGATGAAGCATCGCAACAAGCTGGTGCTCAAGCCCAACGACGATTCCATGGACCTGCATCCCGTGCGCGGGGCCGAAGTGGATGAGGCCGGGTGGGAGAAAGCGCTGCGGCAGGCCATGCGGAATCCGTTCGTGGTCCAGGAAGCGGTGGATCCGACGCACGCCGTATTCCCCTTGATGCAGTACGGCAGCCTGATCATGAAGGACATGGTGGTGCACCTCCACCCGCATGCGTTCCTGGGCAAGGTGTACGGCGCGTCGAGCTGGCTGAGCGTGGCCGAGGCGTCCGGATTTTCGACGCTCACCGGTCTCGCGCCGACGTTCCTGCTCGAAGGAAAGTAGGACCGCTCCATCACTGTCGCGGTTCTGTTTCTACGGTCACTTTCGCGCGCAGATTCGCGACGCCTGCCGTGGGCCGCTCATCCGTCACCATAACCGCGACGGCGTCGTCGAGCCAATCGTGAACCGTTCCATCGGGATCGTGCGAAGCCAGCGTCAGCGTATAAGCTCGCGGGCATAGATCGCACAGGAACGAAAATGTCACGGTAACGGTGTCTCCCGTGGCGCGCGGGCCCAGCTTGATCCGCTCGATCTCGGTATTGGTGCCGTAAACTTCGAAGCCCACCTGCGTGCGGATCAGCAACCCGATGACGGGATCGTCGACGGCCGCGTTGTAGCGCACCGTGGCTCGGACAGTAGCCATCTCGCCGCTTTTCCAGACGATGGTCGGCTTGCCTTCCGCACCCAATGTCTCGATCGACATCAACTCAGCCCGGCCGTCGCCGTGCCGGAACACCGGGGCTAGGCGAGACGGAAGCGTTTCGCCCCAACTGCGGACGCGCTCGGCCACGTGTCTACGATATTTAGCCAGCGTCTCCCTGGTATCGCCCTTGGCCGCGATCCTTCCGGCGTCCAGCCACCACACCTCATCGCACATCAGCTCCAGCAAGCCGTCTTCGTGGGAAGCCAGCAGGATGGTCGCGCCGCCGCGACGCAGCCGGTCGAGACCCGTGAGCGTTCTCGCTCGAACCACCGCGTCCTGCGTCGCCAGCGCCTGATCCAATGCGACCACCGCCGCCGGCGCGAGGTTCAATGAGTCGCCCAAGGCCACGTATCGGCGCTCGGGACCCGCGCGAACTTCTCCGCTTTCCGGCTGCGCGGAGCCGCCTGCAAGTTTTAGCAGCTCGGTAACACCCGAACCCTTTTCGCCAATCACTCCGATGATGACCCCGGCTGGAGCGACCACGGAGATCCCACTGAGCGGCGCGAGGACCGCGTTCCTAAACTCGAGCGACATTAAGAATCAGGATACGTCACCGGCCAGGTGGGTCGTCGGAGCAGGTGTTGTTCTCAACGGTGTTCGCAGTGCGAGACACTCCTGGGCCAAACACGATGCACCGGGCTTTCATCTTGTAGCCCATGATTCGATTTCCGCGGATTACGTTTCCGGTGGTTTCCTCCAGGCGAGCCACACCGCGGCCCAAATAAACGCCGCTCGTGAGGATTTCCGGTTCGTCGCCACGGGCGAGGTTCAAGCCCAGAAACACGTTGTCGAGAACGCGATTGCCGCTGCCCATCACGAAGAGCCCGCCGAACTTGGATCCTTCGACTACGTTTCCGCTGATCTCGATATTCGAGGAATGCGTATCGGGATGAGTGTTGTTCATCGCCATTGCAAAGCTGCCGAACGGGTAGTCCGCGGCGGTTTTCCGATTGGTGCAGCGGTTATCGCGTACCGATCCATCGTGGAAACCGTCCAGGTCGATGCACTGGCCGTCGATCTCGTCAAAGGTGTTGCCGATATATTCCGAGCGATCCACGTTGCCGGCCGTGTCAATGCCGATAGGAACACCCTGGTTTTCGATATCGACGGCGTCCACGGGAAAGCCGATGTTGACGCCGGTGTTTCCTTGCACGCGTACGCGCGTGGCATGGCCCACCTGGATGGCGTCCCGCCCGATCGTATCGAAACTATTTGACGTGAACGAGCCGTCCTGCTGGCGGGGCGCGCGAAATAAGGAGTGTGTCCAAAGGGCATTGCCAAGAATTCCATGGAACGTCGAGGCAGTCACCTCGAAGGTGGAAGATCCTTCTTCGAACAAAATTCCGCCGCTCAGGTTATTGCGGCCGCGCGCGTTCCTGGAGCCGGAATTTTCGACGGTCGATCCCCAAACGCGCACCTTGCTCGACTGGCTCACTAGAATCGGGAAGTTGACAATATCGCTCAAGTGCAGCCGCTCAATCTGGAGACCCGACACGCTATTCACCAGCAGACCATTGTCGGGATACCAGACGCGGAACACGTTCTCAGGCGGGGCCATTTCGAGCGGCTTGGCCAATTTCTGACGATTGCCATCGATCTCCAGGTAGTGCAGATGGATCCGCTCCACGTTTTCGAGGACCAGGATCGCCCGGCCTTTGAAATTATCCGCCGCTTTCAGGCGAGTTTCATTTCCGACAATTTCCAGATCGTGCGCGCCGGGAGCGAGCGTCAGTTCCGAGGAGATTTCGACCTCGCCGCGCGGCAGCCGGATGACGCCCGTGGTCTGAGTGGCAAGCGTCTTGCGCAGCCGTGCTTCAGAAGATCCGCATCCGGCGAGCAGCAAGGCAACCAGAAGGATGGCGCCTACCGGGCCTTGGTCCACTGGCCGATCCAATCCAGAAACTGCGAATACCACAGCATTGTGTTCCGCGGCTTCAGCACCCAGTGGCCTTCGTCGGGAAACAGCAGCAGCTTTGACGGTACCTTCTGCAACTGCAAGGCGGTGAACAACTGAATGCCTTGGTCCACGGGGACACGGTAATCCTGCTCGCCGTGGATCACCAAGGTCGGCGTCTTGAACTCCTTGACGAAAGAGCTCGGCGACCACTTGGCATACAGCTCCGGGTTGTCCCACGGCATGCCCTTGAACTCCCACTGGACGAACCATAGCTCCTCGGTCGAGGCAGCCATGCTGCGCAGATCGAACACACCGTCATGGGTCACGAAAGCTTTAAACCGATCGGTATGCCCGAGCATCCAATCGATCATGTATCCGCCATAGGAGCCCCCGGCGGCCGCCATGCGAGCCGGATCGGCGTAAGGCAATGCCGCGACGCTATCCACCACCGCCATTATGTCGTCGTACGCCTTGCCGCCCCAATCGCCGCTGATGTCCTCCGTATATTTCTGCCCATAACCAGTGGACCCGCGGGGATTGGGCATCACCACCAGATATCCGGCGCCCGCGAACACCTGGGCGTTCCAGCGGTAGGTCCAGGATTCGCCCCACGATCCTTGCGGGCCGCCGTGAATCAGGAACAGCACGGGATATTTCTTCGTGGGTGAGAAATCGGGCGGCTTCACGACAAAAGCGTGTATGCGAGCCTTGTCCGAGCTATCGGCGTACATCTCTTCCAGCGGTGTCAGCGCGGTGTTGAACAAGACAGCATCGTTCAGGTGGGTGAGCGGCACTCCTGCGCCGCCGCTCGACGTCGCGCGATAAATCTCCGCCGGGTGCGAGCCGCTGACTTCGGTGTAAATCATGGTTCGCCCGTCGGAGGCGAACTGGACGTCGTCGAGCGTCGACGCGCCCGCGATGATGTTGCGCGAACCGCCGCCGGACGCTTGAATCATTTGCAGGCCGGTGCGGCCGCGATCCTCAACCGTGAAGAATAACCGCGTGGAATCGGGCGACCAGGTGACGCTGCCTACCCAGCGGTCCAGATTTTCCGTCAGGCTGACTGCACGGCCCGTGGCGCGGTCGAGCTCCATCAGACGCCAGCGGTCGCTTTCATATCCCGCTCGCGCCTGCGACCGGAAGGCCAGGAATTTCCCGTCCGGCGAGTAGAGCGGCGTATTGTCCGCGCCGGGTCCGGTAGTGATTTTCTTGACGTCGCCGCCGGCGATCGGCACGACATAAATGTCCGAGTTCGTGCTGGTGGCCGGATCCGGGTCCACGTTCATGACGAACGCAACTTCGTTCGAATCGGGCGAAATCGCGTAGTCGTCCTGACCGCCGAGCGAAAAGGGCGGAACGTCATTGGGTCCCGGCGTGAGCTCTTTGAGGTTAGAGCCATCCGAGTCGACCACCATCAGGTGCTGCCGGCGAGCTCCCTGCCACTGGTTCCAGTGCCGGAACAAAAGTGAAGTGTAGATGCGGGCTTTAACTTTGTTCTTCGAGTCTTCGTCGATCTTGCGCTGGTTGCAGGCGTCATCGGCGCCGCAATCCGGATAGACGTTCGACAGGAACACGATCTTCTTGCCGTCGGGCGAAACCAGAATGCCGCCGGCCTCGGCCGCAAACCTGGTGATCTGGCGCGCGTTCGATCCGTCGGCATTCATGGCCCAGATTTGAGAAGAACCGCCCCGGTTTGAAGTGAAGAAAATCTGCTTGGAATCGGGAGACCAGCGCGGGCGCTCATTCGTGTCACCGTCTTTGCTTCCTTCATGGGTGAGCTGCCGCGGCGCGCCGCCCAACACCGGCACCACGTAAACCTGCGAAGGCTTCGTGTTCTTATCGAGATCCGCCTGCTGTACCGTAAAGGCGACCTGAGCACCGTCGGGCGAAAGCACCGGTTCGCCGATCCGCGCCAGCTTCAGCATCGTATCCACAGTGAACGGCTGCTTCTGCGCAAACAGGGCCGGATTGCCAAGCGCCAAGGCGCATAGCACGCCCAGAACGATCGTTCGCATAGTACTAGTTTAGCCGTTTGCCATAAACGGCCTGCCAATTAAATGAAACAAAGCTTTCCGGCAATCATCCGATGAGTAGAGGTGAACCACATGCTACGCTTTGCCAGGTTCGCTCTGCTACTCAGCCTGAGCGCCGGAACGCTGACGCTCCTCGCCGTCGATCCGCCACAGAAGCAGGATCAAAACAAGTCCCAGACGAAGGATCAAAAGAAGAGCGCCGAGCCTGCCAAGAAAGAAGCCCCTGATAAAGATGGCTCGGCGGAGTCGCGTCTCGATCGCCGGAATTCCCGCATGAGTGAGCGGAATCGCCAAGTCGACGGACTGGTGAATAAGCCGAAGAAGGAGCCGCCTCCCTTAAGGTGAGGTATGCTGGCGTGGAGGCCATGAGGGGCTACTTATGAAATCCACGCGATACTCGTTCCTCTTCAACTCCGCGCTCACGTTGACACTCCTGGGCGCCGCCGCGGGCTTAATGTTCTCGCAAAGCGGCGGGCAGCCGCAGCAAAAAGGCGACCAGCCGCAAGCAAAAAGCTTCGCCAAACAGAAGGCTCCCGAACGGCCCGGTTCGGTCGAGAAAATCAGCGTCCACGGCAAGTCTCTCGAAGGGAATCTGGAGGGCGATTCTCCGGATCGCGACGTCTTCGTCTACCTCCCACTGAGCTACGCCAAGAATCGGAACCAGCGCTATCCAGTGGTGTATTTCCTGCATGGCTACGGCCTCGGAGCCGAGGCATATATGAACGCCCTGTGGGCATCGGATGCGGCAGACCGCGACGCGGCCTCCGGAAGCGCCAAGGAAATGATCGTGGTCTTCCCGGATTCCTACACCCGCTATGACGGCAGCATGTACTCGAATTCGCCTACCACTGGCAACTGGGAAACCTTCCTGACCGAGGACCTGGTCAGCTACATCGATAGCCACTACCGAACGATTGCCAGCCGCGAGAGCCGGGGCCTCGCAGGCCACTCCATGGGTGGCTACGGAACGCTGCGCCTCGCCATGAAATATCCGGAATTGTACGCCGCCATTTACCCGATGAGCTCGTGCTGCCTGATGAATAATCCTTTCGCCACGGGCCGCGGACCGGCGCCCGCTCCGAAACAAGGCGATGCCAAGGCCAAGGGCGGACGCGGAGGCGGCTTCGCAAACGTCGGTTTCGCGCAGGCCGCGGCCTGGGCTCCGAATCCCATGAATCCGCCGCAATTCTTCGACCTGCCTACCAAGGACGGCCAGGTGGTTCCGTCCGTCGCCGCTAAATACCTGGCCAATTCGCCGCTGGCGATGGTCGATCAATACTCGTCGAATCTCAAAAAGTACAAGGCCTTCATGATGGATTGCGGACTACAGGACACTCTCCAGGGTTCCAACAAGGAGCTGGACGAATCGCTCACCCGCCTGGGAGTGCCGCATAACTATGAGACCTACGAAGGCGATCATACCAACCACGTGAAGGATCGCTGGGAGCTGAAAGTGCTCCCGTTCTTCGCGAACAACCTGGCGTTTACACAGTCGAAGAAGAAATAAGCGTGAATCGGCCGTCGGATTCCAGCCGGTAGCGGCGGCCCCGCCACACGATGGTGTTGCCGAAGAATCCCGCGATCCAAAAGCAGAATCCGGCGATGTCTTCGAACGGCAGCAGCAGCCAGTTGAGCCGTGCGCGCAGCACCAGTTCGGCGACGGTCCACGCCGCTATGCCGCGGATCGCCAAGGTCACCGGCAATACCGGCCACCACAGCGGATTCCAGGCGATCACCAGCAGCGCCAGTGGCAGAGGCATCGTGAATAGCTGCCCCAGGTAACCGGCGGGACGCGACCGGCGCGTGCTGCGCGTCCATCGAATCCGGTGCGCCGCGTTGTGCCGGAAATCCGAGCTGCTGCCGATGTGATGCTCGATCACATACGATGACAAGCTCACGCCGTGGCCGGCTTCGGCGGCGAATTTCCCCATCACGAAATCTTCGGCCAGGTAATCTTTCAACCGGTCGAAGCCGCCGATGGATTCGAGCGCCCGGCGGCGTGCGGCGATGGTCGGCCCCACCGCGAAGCGCATCCCTTCCAGCATCCGTGCGACCAGAATGCCCGCCAGGAAATCGGTATTCATGCCGATCGCTTCGAGGCGCGACCAGAAACTGGTCTTCTCTAAAGAGCCCCCAGCTATGGCGCGATAGGGGCACGTTGCCACCCCCAGCTTGGGATCCTGAAACTCCGCGGCAACTGTCTGTAACATGGCCGGCGTCACGCGAATATCGCTATCGCTCATGACGACAAGATCGTGCGCGCTGGCATGCAGCATGCGATCCAGGCTGAACACCTTCGCATTCGGATAGGGCGGTTCACCGGTGATCAGCAGGCGCGACGTTACATTCGGATACTCCTGCCGTAGCTTCTCGACCACTGGAACCGCGGGATCGTCCGCGTCCCGAACGGCGAATAGAATTTCGAAGGACGGGTAATCCTGCTCGAAGAAAGTTCGCAGGTTCGATTCGAGGTCCGCATCGAGCCCCGCCAGTGGCTTCAGAATGCTGACTGGCTCCGCGGCGCGCAAATCGGGTGGCCGCACCGTCAGATAGCGCAACGCCGCGATCACCGTCAGCGCCGAAAACACCAGCGCCCCCGCGAGCAAGGCAAGCAGGACGATCGTCGGGATCATGCGGGCGTAATATCGGTCTTGGAAAAATCGTCGCCGATAAAAAGCAGGGGCAGTCCGCTTACTCGAGCAAATGCATACGACATGCAATCGCCGAAATTGAGCCCTGCAGGGTGGCGGCCTTTGCCGTAGCGGAGAAAGGCGGAAACGGCGGCTTCGTAATGCTCTTCAGTGAACGGAACGATTTCCGCACCGATAGTCCGCAGAAGTCCATGCAGCGTAGACCGAGCGTCTCTATGCCACCGTCCAGACAATACCATCGCCGTTTCAAACGCCACGGTGGCCCCAACCATGGTCCGATCCGAGCTGAGTGCTTTCTGCAAGAATGGCTCGTGTCCGGGTTCCTCCCGCAGGATCGCTACCAAAGCTGAAGAATCCACGACCATGGACTACTCCGGATATCCGTTTGGACCGATGCCGAGAATTTCCTCGCGCTCCTGTTTCGTCATGACCTTCCCCCGGTCTTCCGGCGGAATGTGAGGCCATACTTCCCGCTGCAGGTATTCCATGGTCCTCCGATATTTTTCCTCGCGACTCGGACCGACCTTCAATCGCGCCTTCCGTTCCTCAAGCGCCCGACGAATCGCTTCCGTTTTTGTCTCCCTAGCCATCTGAGCCACTTCCGTCGCCAGCCGCTCGACCTCGGGATTCTTGATGTTCAGCGCCACATTACACCTCGTACACCATTATTCTACCATTACACCCATGAGTTAACTACCCAAAACCATCCAGGTTGGGGTACCCTAAGGTCTTGTGCCTCTGTTACATGCAATCATTCTCGGGATTATTCAGGGACTGACCGAGTTCCTGCCTGTCAGCAGTTCCGCGCACCTGGCGCTCATCCCGTGGCTGCTCGGGTGGAACGACCAGGGCCTGAGCTTCGATATCGCCCTGCACGTGGGAACGGTGCTGGCGGTGATCGTATACTTCTTCCGCGACTGGATCCAGGTCATCGCCGAAGGGTTCGGCATAAGCATCGGTTCCGACCCGGCGATTCGCCGGAATCCGAAGCTCCTGTGGCTGCTGGTGCTGGGGTCGATTCCCGCCGGGATCGCCGGGTTGCTGGTCAAGGACCTGGCCGAGAACGTCTGGCGCAACAACCAATACCTGATCGGCAGCATGCTCATCCTGGTGGGCCTGTTCATGTGGTGGGCCGACCGTCAGGGATCCCGCAGGAAGGATCTGGGGAACGTCTCTGCTACCGATTCGCTGAGCATTGGCGCGGCGCAGGCCCTGGCGCTGGTCCCCGGCGTGTCGCGCAGCGGCATCACCATCTGCGCCGGCCTGCTGCGGAATCTCGACCGCGAAACGGCCGCCCGATTCTCCTTCCTGCTCGCGACCCCCGCCATCGCTGGCGCAGCCGCCAAGGACGCCTGGGATCTGATGCGTCACGGCGGCGGGATGGCGGGGATTCCGCACGATCTGCGAATGGCCCTGCTGGTCGGCGTCATCGTCAGCGCCATCACCGGCGCGCTCACCATCCAGTTCTTCCTCAACTTCCTCCGGCGGCGGTCCCTAAGCTTCTTCGTGTGGTACCGGGTGATTTTTGGCATAATAGTAATCGCTCTGGCCACCTTCTTCCGCTACCACGGGGGATGAGATTTTTAGGACCTACTCGCCACGCACGGCTGAACGAAGCCGGCGCAGTGGCGTTTCTGCTCGCGGGACTGTTCCTGTTCTTCAGTCTGGTCTCCTACTATCCCCTGGACCCTTCCTGGAACACGTCCACTTCAATTGCTAAACCCGTGAACCTGACCGGCTTAGTGGGAGCCTCTCTATCCGATCTTTTATTGCAGGGCTTCGGCTTGGGCGCTTATGTGCTCCCGCTGCTGGTCTTGATGCTGGCCTGGCGATGGCTTCGCGGGTCGGCCATCGCGGCACCCTGGGCGCGGCTGGCGGGCGGGTTGGCCTGGGTCGGGTCCACGTGTACAGCCCTGGGCCTCTTCAGGGATTGGCACCCGATCGCGGGAGCAGTTCCAGCCGGCGGACTGATCGGTGCCGCGGCCGCGGATTACATGGTATCGAAGATGAATCTGACCGGCGCGGTTCTCGTCACCGGCACAGTATGGATTCTTTCGCTGTACCTGATTTCGACCTTCGAGATGTCGCGTCTGCCCGCGTGGTTCGCGGCGCCGATTCGGATCGTGATGCGATTCTGGGAACGCCTGGCCGCTTGGCGCGCAAAATGGATCGAGCACTCTCAACAACGGGCCCAGCAAAAAGCCCAGCAACGAGCCGAAAAGAGGGCCGCGCAGCAAGCTGCCAGCGAGGCGGCGGTCGCGGTTCCGGAAACTGTTCCCGCGCCCGACAATCCCGAAATCGTCGATCCTTTGCAGCCGGTTGCTCGTTCGGCTCAGGGCGGCTCGCCCGCACCGCGTCCTCCACGCGCGCCTGAACCGCCGCCGGAGATATTCGAAGACATCCCGATCCGCGATTTGGAATCGCAGCCCGAACCGCCTCTGCGGGGAAGCACGTTCATCGAACCGCCTCCTGGGCAGCTCGAAAAAGAACTGGCGAAAGTCCATGCCGCGTCCAAGCGGGATCTACCGCCCCTGAGGCCTCGTTTCGTTTTCCAGCTTCCCTCCACGGAGCTTCTGCAGGAACCCATCGCACGTTCCGCATTCGACAGCCAGGAGTTGAAAGAGACGGCCGCCCAGATCAAATCCAAGTTCGAGGAATTTAATGTGCGCGGCTCGGTGGTCCAGATCAATCCCGGGCCCGTGGTGACCACCTTCGAGTTCAAGCCCGAAGCCGGCGTGAAGTATACCCGCATCACCACCCTGAGCGAAGATCTGTGCCTCGGCTTGCAAGCCGAATCGATTCTCATCGAGCGCATTCCCGGCAAGCCGACCGTCGGCATCGAGGTTCCCAACACCAAGCGCGAGACCATCAGCCTGCGCCAGATTCTGGAGTCCGACGAATTCCTGAGTTCCGCGTCCAAGCTAACCGTCGCATTAGGCAAAGACATCAACGGGCGGATTAAAGTCGCCGCGCTCGAATCCATGCCCCACTTGTTGATCGCCGGATCCACGGGATCGGGCAAGAGCGTGATGCTCAACACGCTGATCATGTCGATCCTCTACAAGGCCACGCCGCACGAGGTTCGGATGATCATGGTGGATCCCAAGCGCCTGGAATTCGGACCGTATGAGGGCATTCCGCACCTGCTGACGCCGGTGATCACCGACGCCCGCAAAGCCACCATCGCGCTGCGCAATGCGGTCCTCGAGATGGAACGCCGGCTGAAACTATTGGCCGGCCAAGGCGTGCGTAATATCGAGCAGTTCAACAAGAAGGTGCGGCGACTGGAATCCCAGCCCCGCAACCTGTTCGAGGACGAACTTGAAGAAGAGGCCCTGGAGCATCTTCCCTACGTGCTGATCGTGATCGACGAGTTGGCCGACCTGATGATGCTCGAACGCGCCAATGTGGAAGAGAGTGTCACTCGGCTCGCCCAGATGGCGCGCGCCGTGGGCATGCACCTGGTGCTCGCCACGCAGCGGCCCAGCGTGGACGTGATCACCGGCTTGATCAAGGCGAATTTCCCCTCGCGGATCAGTTTCCGCGTGGCCACCCGCGTCGATTCCCGCACGGTGTTGGACGTCATGGGCGCCGAACATCTGCTGGGCAAAGGCGACATGCTGTATCTGCCGCCCGGTTCGTCGCGCCTGACGCGCGTGCACGGTTCCTTCGTGAGCGAGGCGGAAACCAGCCGCGTGGTCGACTTCTGGAAGCAGCAGGCTCAGCCCGAATACGATCAGACCTTCCTGATCGCGCCGCCTTCGGACGACGAGGAGGGCGATCCTCAGGAAATCGACGGCGACGAGGATCCTTTGTACCAGGACGCGGTCCGCGTGGTATGCGAGATGGGCAAGGCGTCCACGTCGACATTACAGCGCCGGCTGCGCCTGGGCTATGGCCGCGCCGCCCGCATTCTGGATATGATGCAGCGCGACGGCATCATCGGACCGCCCGACGGCAGCCGCCCGCGCGACGTTCTAAAGCGTCCCGACTGGCTGGAAGAAGTCGAGAATCAAGTAAGATAAGTTTTTGAACCCTGATTCTCGAGTCCCCATGCTGAAAGCTATTCTTGTGTCTCTCTGTCTGCTGCTGTCGGCCGAAGGCGCTTCAACGCCTCGGGCGCTGGCCGACGTTACCGTTCCCATGCCCGACGGGAAAAAGATCCGCCTGACGCAATACCGCGGCAAGGTAATGGTAGTGGCCCTGGTTTCGACCACCTGCGACCATTGCATCAGTTCCCTGCAAATGCTGAGCAAGCTTCAGCAGGAGTACGGCCCCAAGGGCTTCCAGGCGCTGGGCATCGCCGCGAACGACGGCGCCCAGGAGTCGCTCCCGGGTTTCATACGCCTCCAGATCGGACTTCCGGTCGGCTACCTGGATCAGACCACGACCATGCAGGTGTTCGATTTCAAGCGGGACGATAGCCCGTTCGTGCCGATGTACATGTTCGTCGACAAGAAGGGCACGGTCCGGTTTCAGTACGCAGGGAAAGACGATTTCTTCAAGAACGAAGAGAAGAACACCCGGCTGCTCATAGAAGCTTTGTTGAAGCAATAGCGGCTCGACCTTCGGTCGAGTTTCAGGTGACGTCGAACTTGATTCCCTGCGAGAGCGGCAGTTCGCCGGACCAGTTCACCGTCACCGTCTGCCGCCGCATATAAGCTTTCCAGGCATCGCTGCCCGATTCGCGCCCGCCGCCCGTATCTTTCTCCCCGCCGAAGGCTCCGCCAATTTCCGCTCCGCTGGTGCCGATGTTCACATTGGCGATTCCACAGTCGCTGCCGCGCGCGCTGAGAAAAACTTCCGCGGACGTCAGGTTCGCGGTAAAGATCGCCGACGAGAGTCCCTGGGGAACGTCGTTGTGCCAGGAGATCGCCTGATCCAAAGTATCGAATTCGATCAGGTACAGGACCGGAGCGAACAGCTCTTCTTTCAGCATCGCCATTCCGGGATTCGCCTGGACGATGGCAGGATCGACAAAATTCCCTTGCAGACGCTTTCCGCCGGTCAGGATCTTCCCACCCTCTTCCTGGATGTTCGTAAGCCCGCGAATCATGTTGTCGACGGCTTCTTCGTCGATCAGCGGACCCATCAGCGTGGCCGGCTCGCTGGGGTCGCCGATGCGGATTTGCTGGTATGCCGCGAGCAGTCTGTCCGTGACTTTCCGTGCAATGCCTTTTTGCAGAAACAGTCTGCGGATCGACGTACAGCGCTGACCTGCGGTCCCTACCGCGCCGAACAATACTGCGCGCACCACCAGGTCCGGGTCGGCATCGTCCATCACGACGACGGCGTTATTGCCGCCGAGTTCGAGAAGGCTCCGGCCCAGCCGTTCGGCCACCACTTGCGCGACGTGCCGGCCCATGCGCGTGGAACCCGTTGCACTGATGAGCGGAACGCGCTTATCGCGGATCATGCGTTCGCCGATCACATCGTCGGCTCCGATCACCAGGTTCAGGATGCCGTTCCAGCCATGACGATCCAGAACACGATCGCAAATCTCCTGCACCGCGACGGCGCATAGCGGAACTTTGAGCGACGGCTTCCATAGGACCGTATCGCCGCATACCATCGCGATCAGCGCATTCCAGCTCCACACGGCGACCGGAAAGTTGAACGCGCTGACGACGCCCACCACGCCCAGGGGATGCCACTGCTCGTACATCCGGTGGCCGGGCCGCTCGCTGTGCATCGAGAGCCCGTAAAGCTGGCGCGACAGGCCGCAGGCGAAATCGGCCACGTCGATCATCTCCTGCACTTCGCCCTGGCCTTCGGCGACGATCTTGCCCGCCTCGAGTGTAACCATCCGGCCGAGCTCCTGTTTGGCTTTCCTTAGCTCGTCGCCGATTTCGCGCACGATTTCACCGCGTTGGGGCGCAGGCACCATCCGCCAGCGCTCGAAGGTCTCCGACGTCTTTGCGAGCACCGATTCGTACTCCGCTGCGGAGGCCAGCGGGACGCGGCCCAGCTCGGCTCCTGTAGCGGGGTTATAGGAGATAATTTCGTTACCTTCAATCCGACCGCTCATACTGGTCACGGCAGGTCGAGCGCTTGCTTTATCGCCACTTCCACTCGGCCGAGCGATTCCGGGCCGATCACGCCGAGCGGGGGATAACAGATCACGGTCTTCTCGATCGTAATAACCTGATCGCACTTCACCCATGAATCGCGAGCTAATCCGCCCTCACCGGCGCGTAGCCTTGGACGCAAGCTGAAGGCTTTATGCTCAGCCGTGGAAACTGGAACGACACACACGTCGAGTGAATGACCATTGAGCGCGTTCGAAGACACGATCAAAACTGGACGTTCCTTGTCCAAGGCTGCCAGACAGATTTCTCCGCGCCGGGGGAACCACCCGGATGGTGCGGACATCCGCCGATACGTCATTCGCGAGCCAGCGCGTTCAGGGCCGCCTTCTGGAACGACTGTCGCTCCTTCCGGTCCTTGGGCGCATCAGAGAAGAAGTCGGCGGCTTCACGGTCATGGGCCTTCTTCATCTCCAGATCCAGGGCGGTGCGTAGGAGCTGATTCACGCGCTCGCTCTCCGAGGCCGTTCCTTTCGTCCGCTTTACGCTCGCCAGAATGTCCCGATCCAGGGAAAACGTCTTCGTAGCTTTAATCGCCGCTCGCATAATAGGTTTCTTATTATTTTAATTGTAGCAAACCTAATAGACACCTGCCTCGACAGAACGCTCTGACCCTACTCCGTGGCGGATTTCGACGCGATCAGTTGCGACACGTCCGCAATAAACTGATCCAGCGGCTTCACGCCCATATCGGCGTGCTTGCGATGGCGCACCGAGACCGTGCCCGCCTCGGCTTCGCGATCGCCCACCACCAGCATGTACGGCACCTTCTGCAACTGGGCTTCCCGAATTTTGAGATTGACCTTCTCCTTGCGATCGTCCAGATGCGAGCGAAACCCCGCCGCGTCGAGCTTCGCGTGCACGGTCTTCGCGTATTCCTGCTGCCGGTCGGTGATCGGCATCACCACCACTTGTACCGGCGCGAGCCACACCGGAAACGCGCCGGCATAGTGCTCGATCAGCGTGCCGAAGAACCGCTCGACACTGCCGTACAGCGCCCGATGCACCATCAGCGGCCGATGTTTCTTGCCATCCTCGGCGACATATTCCAGCTCGAACCGGCGCGGCAAGGTGAAGTCGAACTGCACGGTGGAAAGCTGCCATTTGCGGCCTAACGCATCCAGCAGCTTCATGTCGATCTTCGGTCCATAGAAGGCCGCCTCATCCGGAATCACGGGAGCTTTGATCTTCAGGCGCTCGACAGCCCGCTTGAGCGCGTCTTCCGCCAGAGCCCATTCCTGCGGCTCGCCGTCGTATTTTCCGCTGGCCCCGCTGGCCCCGCCGTCCCAGGTCGATATCTCGGCGTCGTATTGCTCGAAACCGAAAGTCTTCAACACGTCCAGCGCGAATTCGAGGCAGTTCACCACCTCATCCTCGATTTGCTCGGGCGCGCAGAAGATATGCGCGTCATCCTGCGTGAATCCCCGGACGCGCAGCAGCCCATGCATCGTTCCGCTGCGTTCGTAGCGATACACCGTGCCCAACTCGCCCAGCCGCACCGGCAGCTCGCGATAGCTGCGCTGCTTGTCGCGATAAATCAGAATGTGACCCGGGCAGTTCATGGGCTTCAGGCGATATTCGGCGTCGTCCAGCTCCATGCCGGCGAACATATTCTCGGCGTAATGGCCCAGGTGCCCTGAGACCCGCCACAGATCCGCGCGCATCACGTGGGGCGTGTAGACCAGCGAATAGCCGCGCTTCAGATACTGGTCGCGCATCCAATCCTCGATCAGTTTGCGAATGATCCCGCCCTTGGGATGGTAGAAGATCAGCCCTGGACCGGCCAGCTCCTGGATACTGAACAGATCCAGCTCCTGGCCCAGCTTGCGATGATCGCGCTTCTTGGCTTCTTCCAGCTTCGCGAGGTATTCGTCGAGATCCTTCTTGTTAAAGAAGGCCGTCCCGTAGATCCGCTGAAGCTGAGCGTTCTTTTCGTTGCCTTTCCAGTACGCTCCCGCGATCGAAAGCAGCTTGAACGCCTTGATCTTTTTGGTGGACGGAACGTGCGGGCCGCGGCAGAAATCGATGAACTGCGGACCCAGCGTGTACTCGGAGAAAACGTCGCCGGCGCGTTCGGTGATCAGTTCCACCTTCATGGGCTGGTCGGCATAGAGCTTCAAGCCCTCATTCTTCTCGGTGTACTTGCGTTCGTAGGGCAGGTCGCGCGCCTGGATCTCCCACATCTTCTTCTCGATCTTTTCCAGATCCTCGGGCGTGAACGGCGTGTCACGCTGGAAATCGTAGTAGAAGCCCGTCTCGATGGGCGGACCGATGCCGAGCTTGGTTTCCGGGAACAGTTCCAGAACAGCCGCGGCCAGCAGGTGCGCGGTAGAATGCCGGTACACTTCGAGCGCCTCCGGATTCTTGGTCGTCAGGATCTGGAGCTGGGCGTTATTCTCGAACGGCCGGTTCAGATCCCACAAGTTGCCGTCGACGCGCGCGACGATGGCGTCGTCTGCCAGCCGCTGGCCGAGGGAACGGGCTATATCCAACGGAGCAGTTCCCGCCGGGACGCTCTTGACACTGCCGTCCGGAAGGGTGACCTGTATGTTGTCCATGGGTAAATCTCAGATTAACAAACCCCTGATATAGTGAAGAGGAGGTTCCAAACGCCCGTGACCCCTACCACCAGCGCGCCCGCCGGATTCGATGAATCCGCACTGGTGGCCCAGGCCAAGGCGGGGGATCAGAACGCCTTCGCCGAACTGGTGAATCGCTATGAGCGGAAGATCTACCGCCTGGCGAAGAACATCACGCGCAACGACGAAGATGCCGAGGATGTCCTCCAGGACGCCTTCCTGAAGGCCTACACGCACCTTGACAATTTCAAGGGCGATTCGAAATTCTATACCTGGATCGTGCGGATCGCGGTGAATGAAGCCCTGATGCGGCTTCGCAAGCGGAAAACCGACCGGAGCGTGCCCCTGGACGAGCCCGTGGAGCTGGGCGAAGAAACGGTGCAAAGGGAAATCGCCGTCTGGGAAGACAACCCCGAACAGCAGTATTCGCAAGAAGAATGGCGGAAGATCCTGGATGAGGCTGTCGACAGCCTGAAACCGGATTTTCGCACCGTTTTCGTGTTGCGCGACATCGAAGAATTGAGCACCGAGGAGACCGCTGAAACCCTCGGAATTTCGGTCCCGGCCGTCAAGAGCAGGCTCCTCCGAGCCCGTCTGGCGTTGCGGGAGCGCTTGACCCGTCAGTTCAAACGGAAGGGAGAGAACCTGCTTGGTTACCTGTAAACAGTTCCTTCAAGAATTGAACGCCTATCTTGACGAGACGGTGGACCCGGAAACGAAGAAGCATTGGCAGGATCATGTGAACGCATGCCCCAACTGCTTCGTCATTGTAGATACGACGAAGAAGACCTTGCAGGTGTACAAGGGCATGGAGGCGCAAACTCTCCCGGATGACGTAAGGACCCGATTATGGCAAGCCCTGGAGAAAAAAATGGCAGCCAAGAAACAGCCTCAAGCCTGACCCCCTCCTTCCTCCCTCCCCGCCGGACAGACCCCTCCCCAAAACAGACACTTCCTGCACTGTTCCCCGACGTTCAACGGAAACTGAAGCTGCTCCTGGGCCTGCTTTAGCTCACGCACGGCGTTTCGCGCGGAATCCAGATCGGTCTCGGTCAAGCTGATTTCGACAATCCGGTCCGGGCGCAGATAATACAGCACGGCACGATCCGGCCGGCGGCCCGCATAGCGTTCCAAGGCCAGCGCGTAAAGGCGCAATTGCAGCGCGTAGCTTTCTGAAGCGGACTCATCGCGATCCGTCTTGTAATCCACGATCACGATTTCCCCGCCCTCCTCAAACCACAAATCGATCTGGCCCCGCACGATGACATCGTCTGTTTCAAACAAAAAATCGAATTCCCGTTCGACGCGCGTGGCTGCTTCCGCTCGACGCCCGAGATCGCTCGAACGAAATCTCGCCGCGAGTTCCTGGGCTTCCGTGGACTCGATCTCCTCACCGGCCAAGGTGCTGTGGACGCTCAAGCCGAGCTCGATCGCGCCGGTACCAGACCGATCCGGCGCCGGCTCCAAGCCCAAGTACCGGCTCAGAAAGTATCGGCGAGGGCACGCCTGAAACATCGCGACCGAGGTAACCGCCACGGCGGAATCGTACTGGCCCGAGACCGCCGGCGGGTCGAGCATATCCTCCCCGATCCCGGCGGCTGCCGATTCTGTCGCCATCGGCTCCGGCGGCGCGGCCGATTCCGGGACCACGCGCTCGGCAAGCTTCTGCCAGGGCGACGATCTCTTGGTCTCGGCATGAGACAGAATCAGCCGATTTTGCGCCCGCGTCATCGCGACGTACAGCAGCCGGTTTTCCTCCGCCGCCTCCTTCTTATCCATCTCCTCGACGATCAACCGGTGGACGGGATCGGAGCATCCTTCGCCGGTCACCGGGTTGCGCCACTTGATTCCCAGCCCCGCGCCGCGCGATATCGCGATCACCGGCTTTCTCCGATCCGGCCTGCGATGCAGCGCGCTCGCGAAAACCACCGGGAATTCGAGACCCTTGGCCGCATGGATGGTCATCATGCGAACCACGTCGCCAGCCTCCTGCGGGGGAGCTTCGGCCACGCTTTGCGTCCAGCGCAAGGCTTCCAAGTCGTGAAGTAATTCAGCAAGGTGTCGTGGACGATCGCGGAACTCGCGTCTTAGCCACGCGAGCAGCTTTTCGACATTGGCGCGCTCGCGATCGCGTAACCCAGTGGTATAGCCGCACTGATCCAGTGCCATCGCGATCAAGCGGTCGGGGGCCATGAATCCAGCGAGTTCACGAACTCGCCCGAACCTTCTTTCAAACTCAGTCCGCCAGCCTTCGCGGGTCATTTGAAAAATCTGGTAATCACTTAAGCCGACGAGCGGCCCGCGCAGCACGCCGATCAGCGGGATCTCGTCCAGAGGATTCACCAGGGCGGCGATAAACGCCAGCAAATCGCGGGTTTCGCGAGCTTCCAGGAACGTCCGGCCGCCGGTGACGAGAAACGGAATATTGAGGCGATCGAAAGCCATCTCGAACGGCGCGGTAGAACCGAGCGTGCGCACCAGAACGGCTATGTCGCGGTAGTCGAACTCCCCGTTGTCCACGAACTGTCGAATTCTTGCAGCGACCAAAGCTGCTTCCGCATCGGCGGCATCTTCCCCGCGTCCGACGAGACGCTCGACCACCTGACCAGTGTTTGCAGGCGAGAAGACGGCGTGCGCCGCCAACGGGCGCGGCTCAATTCCCGGCTCGCTGTCGAGCATCGACGAAACCGCCGCCAGAATCTCCGCACGGCTGCGATAGTTTTCCCTCAGCTCATCGATTTCCGCGCCGCTCGATCTTAGCTCGTCGCGATACTCGGCGAACACCTCCGGATCGGCGTGACGAAAGCCGTAGATGGATTGGTTAATATCGCCCACGCCGAAAAAGCTGGTCCGCAGCAGGTTAATCAGGCGCCATTGCAGGCGATTGGTATCCTGCAGTTCGTCCATCAGCACGTGCTCGAACCGTCCGGCGACCTCGAGTTGAACCGCTTCATCCGACTCGAGCAGCGCGACGGCAAACTCCTCCAGATCCGCGAAATCCAGCGCGGATTGTAGCCGCTTTTTCGCGCGATACGTTGCTTCGATGCGCCCAATCGCGGCGCATAAGAGATCGCGCAGATCCGCATACCACTCACCCACCCATTGCGCCTGCAAGGTAGGCAGGATCTCGTTTTTCAGCCGGCTGGCCGCCGCATTCTTGCCGACTTTATTGAGGTTGAAATCGAATCGCCCCAGGGTCTCGAGGTTCGGGTGCGCCAAAAACTGAGCGGCCCATTCACGCAGCCGCGGCCCTTCCGCCCCCTTCGGCATCGGCCCGGTCACCAGGGAATTTGCCAGCTCTCTGGCGATATCCGAGCAATCCGGTCCCGGGGTGGGAGCCGGAATTTCGCGCATGCCCGAAGAGCGCATGGATTCGTACAGCATCACCAGACTCTCGGCCAGATCCGGCTGGCGGCCGTCGTCCTGGGTCGAAAGATCCAACGCCTCCAGCAGGCTGCGCATCCGCTCAGGCTGCTCGCGATACATTGCATCGAGCGTGGCCTCGGCGGCTTCACGCTCCAGCCGGTCCGCAGCAGCCTGATCGAGCACCTTGAAATCGGGCGGCAGGCCCGCGCGAATCGCGTTCTCCTGAAGCACGCGAGCGCAGAAGCCATGAATGGTGGACACCCACGCGCGCTCGATGCTTTCACGTGTCTCACGCGATTGGGGCCGGCCGGCGAATCGCCGGATCAGGCGGCTCTTGATCTCGTTGGCGGCTTTCTCCGTGAACGTGATCGCCAGAATAGCCTCCGGATCCACGTCGTGCGTTTCCACCAGCCAGGCGAAGCGTTCAGTGAGCACGCGGGTCTTCCCCGAACCCGGTCCGGCGACGACGCACACGTCCTGCCCGATACGCTCGACCGCGCGGCGCTGGTCATCCGAAAGAATCACGACGCTACCTGCACACGCGTGGCTGATTCCACCCGGCAAATGTCGCAATAGTCGCACCACCGGCATTTAAGCGGATCTCTCGGATCGACAGCGATGTTCCCGAGCGTAACCTCTTCATGCACCCGCACCGCGCCGCGTTCGGCGTCGTCAATCAAGGTCCGTATGTGCTCCCGGGTCGACGACGTACCCAGCGATTCGAGGCCCGGAATGCTCACGTGCCACCCATTCCAGGTCACATCCTTTTTCAGACCGCAGAACAGCATCGCGACAGGGTCGAGCCCGAACGTTCGCGCGGCAGCTGCCAGGTACAAGCCGCCTTGCACCAGGTGCCCCGCGCCAGTGTCGTCCACCCGTTCTTTAATCTTGTTCCCCGCGCTGTACTTGTAATCGATCACCACTGCCTGGTTCGCGGGGCCGATATCCAGGCGATCGATCCGGCCCGTGATGCTCACCAGCGGATTGAGCGCATAGCTGAACTTCTCTTCGACGCGAGTCCCCCAGCCGCTGAGCGCGTACTGTGTGTCGTCGAGGAAACCTCGAAAGTGGCGCATCAGCTCCAGGCGCACGGCCTCGGTCCGGTATCCTTCGGGCACCCGCGCGCGGGCGCATTCTTCTTCGAAGATCTCATCGAGAATCGCGGAACCGAGCAGCGGCGCGCGGGTCCATTCGGCCAGCGCACGATGCAGAATGCTGCCCTGAAGCAGCAGATCCAACCTGTCGCGAGGCACAGCCGGACGCCGCCGCAATCGCAGGGTCCTGCTCGCGAAAAACTGGAACGGACACTGCAGAAAGCTCTCAATCCCTGTGGGACTCAGGGTCTTGTGTTCAAAGTGGGGCAGGTCTCCAGGCCCGCGCCGGACGTCCACGTCCGGCTGTACCCGTGGCACGATCGGCCTTCCGGCGACAGCCTTCAACTCGTCGTCCAAGAAAAACGACGGCAGGGTTTCCTCCCCCTGCTCATCGAAGCGCGGATAACTGAGGACGGTTTCCTTCGCCGCGCGTGAGGTCGCCAGCTCAAATAGAAACCGTTCTTCCATCTGCCGGTCCGCGGATGTATCCAGGCCCGCCTGGCGGCGGCCGGCGTCGCCCAGAATTGGATCCTCGCGATGATACTGCGGAAAGTGCCGCTCGATAAGCCCGCATACGAAAACCACCGGGAGTTCCCACTGCCTGGCCTCATACGCGTCCATCACATGGACCACGTTCCGGCGCGCATCCGGCACGCGCAGCGGCTCCAGTGACAGTGCGGTTTCCACCTGCTTCCAGAAGGCCGGCAGCGCACACCGTCCGATACCGTCGAGTGCCGCGGCCGCGCCATCGAGGATTTCGTCGAACGCAGCCAGCGCAGCGGAGGTCGATCGCAGTGCCAGGATGTGGTCGCGATCGGCGTCGCCGGTAACGCCCGGCGCCGGCAGCAGCGTGCGCAGCGTCTTCAGGCGCGCCGCCCATTCCCGCGGCTCCAGACGCTCGCGACGCCACCTGTCGAGATCGGCAAGCTGCTCCAGTCCCGCAGGCAAGGGCAATCCAAAAGCCGGGAGCTTGTCTCTCCAAGCGAAGTCCAGCTCGTCTCCAAGACGCGTTGCGCCCAGTCCGGAGATCGGCATGCGAACCGCAGCCGATAGCATCGCGTGATCCCATCCCGCGAGCATGGCCTGGATCACGCCCGAGAAATACAGCAACGCGGGATGAGAGCCGAGCGGATGTTGAAAATAGAACCTCGCCGGAATTTTGAAGCGCGCCAGAGTGGTTTCGACCACTCCCGCGTAAGGATCGCGCGAGCGCAGAACAATTCCCATCTCCCGGAATGCGGTTCCCCGTTGATCGTATTCGAGGATGCGGCGGGCGATCTCTTCCACCTCGCGTTCGATGGTGGGCGCGGAGAATCCGGTCCGGTCCGGCGCGCGGAGTCCGGAAATGAGCCTCTGCTCGGCAAACCCGGCCGCCAGAAGTATCTTGCGAACCGTTTGCGATCCCGGCCAGTCCGGCAGGGTGATCGTCACGTCGGCGCGCGTGCCCAGGGCCAAGATCAGCTCGGTTTCCGCGGCGGAAAGAGTGAAGAACCCGTCGAGAATGACGTTCGCCGGCAAGACTGCCGGTGCTGCGCTCCTCAAGCGCGAGTGGCGCAATCCCAGCGCGCGCGCCCTCAGATTCCGCTCAATCTCTTCCGCGATGCTCGCCAGATCAGCTGGCAGAGCGGCTGGAGGTGCTTCTTGAAATAGCTCCGCCAGCGCGCGGCGAAATCCCGGGAATCCAGCCACCGCCGCGAAACGGTCCGGGCGCAGTTTTTCCAGCACCTGCTCTATCAACAGGTCCAGAAATGGCGCAGGCGCAGGCCCTTGAGGGGACCATTCCTCCAGGCAATGCGCTAACGTGCGGATCTCGCGCGGCCGAACGGGGAACCCCGACCGGGCTAGTGCATGGCGGATGTGCTCCACCATGGTCGCCGTGGGGACAATGAGGAGCCGGTCGGCTTGGGACCGAAACCGCTCCAGCGCGACATGGGACTTGCCGGACGCAGGAGGACCCGTGATCAGGAGATTCAAGTTCCCAATATACGGCAGGTGACAAGATCACCTGCCCCACCGCTACTTTTTTGGTTCGCTGCCCAACTGAGGAACCAGCTCGGCCCGCATTTTCTGGAATTTCTCGCGCTGGCCGGGCTGCAGGATCTGGAGAATCCGGCTCAAGCCGGTGGATCGCAGATCGTCGAGCTGATCCTGGAGGCTCTCGTAATAGTGGCTGTAATCCTGCAACACCACGGAGATCTGATCGGTCTGCTCGGCGGAAAGGTCCAGTTTGGTTTTGAAGTCCTGGAGCATGGCATCGTGGCTGGATTCCCGGGCCGGCGCGGCTGCGGCTACACGATGGAGCCGGTCGTGCAATCCATATTTCATTCCCAGCATCCCGACGGCGGCGCCGGCCAGAAACACCAGCAGCAAGGTCGAGGCGATGCGGGGGTTTCCGATGGAAGGACTATTGCTCACGATAGGTGACCAGATTCACAAGAACAGCGTCCTGGTCGGGTGCACTTGCCGCCAACCTGGGCTGAGGATTGTCGGAGAAAACGCTGCCGGAAAACATGTCTGGAAGATCATCCTGCGGAAGGGAGGAAACGCGGTCGGAAACGAGCGTCGCCAGGGGCCGCGTGTCCACGTTTGCGATCTGCGGCTCAGCCATCTGTTCCGAGGAAATCACATAAACGCCGAGCAACAACGCCAGGGCCAGCGAAGCCATGGCGATCCGCCGGGCAAACAAGGAATCGAAGAACAGCTCGTAGACCGACCTGGAAGTTTGCGCCTCAATCCGCTCCAGAACGCGCGCGTAGAAACCTGGGCGCGGCTCTGCTTCCACCGCGGGCGTACGCAAGTTCTGCAACAGCGCAGCCTGCTCGCGCATGGCCGCCACCGCTTCCCGGCATTCCTCGCATTCCGCAAGGTGCTTCCCGGCGGGATGCTCCGAAAAAGAGCTGTGTCCCGCCAGAACCTGTTCGAGATGGTCCCGAATGATTCGATGCATCATTTTCTTCCCTCGGTCACATGCCACTAAATTCAGTTGCGGGTCTGGTGCCCGCTCTCAGATCTACTTAACGCCTGCCCGGCCTCGTCCCAGACGTTGCGCCGCCTTGAGCAGCTTCTGGCGCGTGCGGAACAATTTTACCTTAATTGTATTCTCGTTCATGCCCGTCATTTGGGCCAGTTCTTCCACGGAATGGCCTTCCACTTCTTTGAGCAGGATCAGGCTGCGATCCTCTTCGGAAACCTTGGACAGGAGCTTCACGGCGAAATCCCGCTGGGCGAGCCTTTCATCCGCCGGTACCGCCGGATCGACAGCCGGATCGGAGGCTTCCATCCGCTGCGATTCCTCCTGGCTGAAATCGCTTTCATACACCAAGCGCCGGACCCGCTTTTTGCGCAGGTAATCGTAGCACTCGTTCACCGTGATCTTGTAAATCCAGGTGAGCAGCGAGCTGCGGAAATCAAAGTTGCGGATGGAGAAATAAACCTTGCTGAAAACTTGCTGGGCGATATCTTCGGCGTCATTATGATTGCGCAGGATGCCGTAGATAATGGAGAAAATCTTGGCCTGGAAACGCTCGACCAGCTCGCGGAATGCCAGCTCATCGCCGGCTTGCACTCGCCGGACCAGCGCCGCCTCTTCGCCTTTCCTGTGGTCCACTCGCGTCTTGGCTCGTGCTTTCGATCCAATCGCCGGGAATTGCAACGCCCCGATCAGAGTACCCATATCTATCTGATCCGACGCAGCCCGGCGGGGCCCGGTTTCATTCGGTTTTCCTAAGGATAGCTGACCATCGCCAGTCGCATGCATATCCTCGGATAAACTGGACCGGTATGGTCGCCTATAGTATAATGCTTTTGAGGAGCGAAATACGCCGAATGGTCCAGTTAACCGAAACCGCGATTGGCAAAGTGAGAGAGATTCTTGAGTCCCAGGAGCCCAAACCGGCCGGACTGCGCATTGCCGTGGTCGGGGGCGGATGTTCAGGCTTCAGCTACTCGATGGCGTTCGAGAACAGCCCCGGTATGCTCGATAAGACTTACAAGTTCGACGACCTCAAAGTGTTCGTCGACCAAGCCAGCCTGTTGTACCTGGATGGCGCGGAAGTGGATTACGTGGAGAGCCTGGAAGGCTCCGGATTCAAGTTCAACAATCCGAATGTAAAGTCCACCTGCGGCTGCGGAAGCTCCTTCAGCGCCTAAGCGCACCCAAGAGTCCTCGAGTAAGAAAGGGCGCCCCGAAAGGGGCGCCCTTTTTTGTTGCCAAAATATAAAACGGGCCGGCTTTCGCCGGCCCGTGAGGAGAATGGAAGTAAGGCGCTGCTTAGCTACGGCCGACCTTCTTCCGCAGAAGACCGAGACCCAGGAGGCCAACGCCCATCAGCGAGAGCGTCATCGGTTCAGGAACCGGAGTCGAGAAGGTATCCGTGATCTGCGAAATCGTTGCAGTTCCCTCGGAGCCGCCAGTGACGTTTATATCCTTCGAGATGGCCACTGAGGAAAGGGACGGCGAGAAATTCACCGGGGGAATCGTCAACACGAAAGGAGGATTGGTCAGCTTCACTTGGCCTAAGACCTGATTCTGCCCCGAGCAGTTGCTAGCCGGAGGAAGGACAGTTCCATTCTGACAGTAGGTTTCTGTATCGCTGGACGTCCCGGTACCTGTGAAAGCACCATTGAAACTCGCATGCAGGTCACTGATGATGCCGCTGACCACAAACGAGACGAGGATGTCTTCCGTCTGGTTAGCGCCTGCGCTCATCGACGTATCGAATTCGAATCCGAATGTTGGTCCGTTAATAACCTTGACGGAAACGGTCGACGAACCGAGAACCGTCGTACCACTGCTACCAAAAGTAAAGTTGCTAAAGGTCAGGCCATCAATGGTGCATGTAATGCCTGTTCCCACGGTGTAACTGTCATACGTGCCGTTGACGCACGCGGCTGTTGCAGAAGCCGAAGGCGCCAATGCGATCGCGCCTAATAGCAACGGCGCGATGCCAAACAAGACTTTCTTCATATGTATCCTCCTCCGATTTTTAAACTCTTTACTGCGTCCTGGCGAACTGATATACCTCGCAAGTATAAGGTTTCCGTCTTACAACAGTCAAGCTTTTTCGAGGCCCATCCGAGTTCGACTAAATGCTGTCCTATTTGAATTAGTCCTTATTTTCCTTAAACTTATACGACACGCTCGCCCGCCGCATCGTTCTTGTCCTAGTACTGTTTTGAATCTGTGTATGTAAGTCCTGGTACTCGCTCGGAAGCATTCGGTGTAGGTGCTTAGTTCCGAACCCTGTCAATGTACAATACAGGTTCCATGCTCGAACGGCTCATCACCGAGCAAGCTAATCCCGACTCCCGTCATCTGGACGAGTTTTCCACGGTTCGGCTGCTCCAGGTCATGAATGCCGCGGATGCCCAAGTCGCTGCCGCGGTGGCCCAGGAGATTCCACGCATTGCAGCGGCTGCGGAGGCGATCGCCAGCGCACTCGACGCAGGTGGATCCCTCATCTACATCGGAGCAGGCACCAGCGGACGACTGGGCGTGCTGGACGCAGCCGAGTGCCCTCCGACCTTCGGCATACCCCCCGGTCTCGTTCGCGGGATCATGGCCGGCGGGGAGCGCGCCTTGGTCCATTCCCTGGAAGGAGTTGAAGACGACCCCGCAGCCGGTGCGCGCGACTTGAAGGAAGCCGGCTTCGGTGCCAAGGACGTCCTGGTGGGAATCGCCGCCAGCGGCCGGACTCCTTATGTGCTGGGTGCCGTCCGCAAAGCTCGCGAGATGAACGCCGTAACCTGCGGGATCAGCTGCGTCCGGGACTCGGAGCTGTCGCGCCTGGTCCAATACCCGATAGAACCCGTCCCGGGCCCGGAGATTCTAACCGGCTCCACCAGGCTTCGTGCGGGAACCGCGACGAAACTGACCCTTAATATGATCAGCACCGCCGTGATGGTGAAGCTGGGTCATGTGTATGACAATCTGATGGTGAATGTACAGCCTACCAACCAGAAGTTGGAGGATCGGGCGCGTCGTATCATTCAAGCGGCCACCGGCGTGGCTTACGATCGGGCCGCAGAGCTTCTGGAACTGGCGGGGCGCAGCGTGCGAGTCGCGATCGTCATGCAGAAGAAGCAAATTTCGCGCGACGCGGCCGAGACTCTGCTGCTGCACGCGAAGGGCAGGATTCGGGAGGCTTTAGAGCTTGGATAAGTTAGTGATCGAAGGCGGCGTCCCCCTGGCGGGCGAAATCCCGGTCAGCGGCTCCAAGAACGCGGCGCTCCCGGCGCTGGCGGCGTGCCTGCTAACAGGCGAACCAGTCACACTGGATCGGATTCCTCAGGTGCGCGACATCGGGACGATGCTCGACCTGATTAAGCACATCGGCGCACAAGTCACGACCGAAGGCGGCCGCGTCACGATCTGCGCCGGAAAGATCGAGCATCCGGAGGCGCCTTACGAGCTGGTCAAGACGATGCGCGCGTCGAGCCTGGTGCTGGGACCTCTAGTCGGCCGCTGCGGACGAGCGCGCGTCTCGCTGCCGGGTGGTTGCGCCATCGGCGCGCGTCCCATCAATCTGCACGTCGCCGGGCTCGAGCGATTGGGCGCGGAAATTCGCCAGGAACACGGCTACATCGAAGCGATTGCTCCCCGCGGTCTTCAAGGCGCAAATGTGCAATTCGATCGCATTTCAGTGACGGGCACGGAGGACCTGCTCATGGCGGCAGTGCTCGCCCGCGGCGAAACCGTTATCGAGAACGCGGCGCGCGAGCCGGAAGTGGCCGATCTCGCGGCTCTACTAATCAAGATGGGCGCGAAGATTGAAGGCGCGGGCACGTCCACGATTCGCGTCCAGGGTGTTGCCCAGCTGGGCGGCGCGGAACACACCATCATTCCCGACCGCATCGAAGCGGGGACGTTCCTGATCGGCGGCGCGCTCACCGGCGGCGATCTCACCGTGAAAGGATGCGTTCCCGAGCATCTGCGGGCTTTGATCGCGAAGCTGCAGCAAGCGGGTGTAGACGTGACCGAGCCTGCACCGGACACGCTGCGCGTGCGGGTGCCTGGGAAGTTGAAGAATGTGGACATCACCACCGAGGAGCATCCCGGCTTCGCCACCGATCTTCAGGCGCAATTCATGGCGCTGATGACGCAGGCCGCGGGGATCTCCTTCATCACCGAAACGATTTTCGAGAACCGCTTCATGCACGCCCAGGAGCTGGCGCGCATGGGGGCAAACATTCGTCTCGAAGGCCGACAGGCGATCGTCGCCGGACCGACGCCGCTTTCAGGAGCGCAGGTGATCGCCAGCGACTTGCGGGCCAGCGCTTCGCTGGTTCTGGCGGGATTAGCCGCGCGCGGCGAAACTGTGATTGACCGCGTCTATCACATCGACCGGGGCTATGAGAAAATCGAATCGAAGCTCGCGGGCGTGGGCGCTCGCGTCCGGAGACTAAACAGTTGAGCACACCGCACAAGCATCACAACCCGGGGTTCCTGAAGCTGGTGCACGACGCCAAGGCACGGGTGAAGCAAGTGGACATCGAGCAGTACAAGAAGATGCCCGCCGACGGTCACGTGCTGATCGACACCCGCGAAGACCGCGAATGGGCCGAGGGCCATGCGGCCGGCGCGATTCATCTGAGTAAGGGCATTATCGAGCGCGACATTGAAGCCGAAGTTCCCGACAAATCCACCACCATGGTGCTATATTGCGGCGGCGGATTTCGCTCTGCGCTGGTCGCGGATGCGCTCCAGAAGATGGGTTATCAGAACGCGATTTCGCTCGACGGGGGATGGCGGGCGTGGAATGCGGCGAATCTCCCGATAGAGAAACCCTAGTGTCTAAAAGGTTGATGTTGGGGATGGGCCTGCTCCTGGGCAGTCCCGCATTCGCCCAGCTCGACCTCACCGGCATCTGGAGTCCGGTGTTCCACGAGGATCAGCCGGAGCGCATCCCTGGGCCGGAGCTGGTCGACTATCTCGGCCTGCCGATCAACGACGCGGCTCGGCAGTGGGCGCTGGCATGGGACCCCTCGCGGCTGACGCTTCCCGAACATCAGTGCCAGGTTCACACGGTCGCATATATGTATCGCGGGCCGCTGCTGCTGCGCATCTGGGAAGAGCGCGATCCCCAGACCCAGCAACTGATCGCCATCCGGCAGTACATCAGCAACTACGAACAGAACCGGACCATCTACATGGATGGACGGCCGCATCCTCCTGCGTACGCGGCGCACACCTGGATGGGTTTTTCCACCGGTAAGTGGGAGGGAAACATCCTGACGGTGACCACCACGCACATCAAGCAGGGCTGGCATCGCCGCAACGGCCTGCCCTCCAGCGACCGGATCACGCTGGTGGAGCACTTCATCCGGCATGACGATCATCTGACCCATGTCACCGTGGTCACCGATCCCGACTACCTCACGGAGCCGCTGATCAAGAGCCAGGATTTTACGCTGACCATCAGCGAGGCGGGGATTGGCGCCGGCGGAATCACGGGTGGCTGGCTGTATCCCTGCGAGTATGTCGAGGAGATTCCGGGACGCTCCCTCGACAAGGTGCCCAGCTACATGCCAGGAGAAAATCCGTTTGTCTCCGAGTTCGCCGATCGCCACAAGGTACCGGTGGCTGCGGCAATGGGCGGGGCCGAAACGATGTATCCGGAGTATCGAAAGAAGCTGGAGTAGCCGGCCTTACTTGCCGACCATGTGCGGCGGATTCTTGTTGTTCTCATTGCAGACGTCCTCGATGAGCTCGGTGTTGATCGCCAGCGTCAAATAGCGTGTCGCCGACCAGGGCCGGGTGTAGGCTTTGGGATCGTTCACCGTAACTTGAACCTCCAATCGGCCATAGGCTGGACGCCGGATTCGCTCGGTCGTCCGTCCTTCTTCGGTGAGGGGATCCCCCTTGAGATCGAGCCACAGACCATTTTTGTAACCAGTGGTCTCCACCACCAGAGCATCGCCTTCCCAGTGACCCACGGAATAACCCTTGAAACTGGGAACCGGATCTTTAGGCAGAGGACGGCCGTCCAGAAAGATCTGCCGGTATTGCACCATGTATTCGCTGAGCACGACCACGGTATCCTCCGTCTGGATGATCTTCATGGGGAAGAAATCCGCCCACTGCCGCACGGGTGATATCGGGAGGCAGCGCGTGGTGGGGTCATCCTTGCGGATGTCGGCCAGGTTTTGCCTCACCTGCGCCTCGGCCCAGGGCTGATAGGGAAGAGGCACGGTGGTACCGGCCTGCCCATCGCGCGATCCCGTGGCGGTAACGTCCATCACGGCGACGGGGATTCCGAGGGGGACATCATTGCATCCGAACGTGCGTTCCGCGGGGGAGCCCTCGCACGGAACCCTGATGGCGCTCCAGATGCCGGACAGATCCGGCGTCTTGCCATCGGCGAATTTGGGCGCCGGGGCGGCGAGGTTCGGCTTGCCGTCGCGCGTCAGTGGCACGCGTCTGGTCTTGACCTGGGGCCACTGCGCGGACACCGGCAGGGCAATCAGAACGAAAGCGACAGCAGCGATATTTACGATGGTGGATGGTGAGCGCACGAGGATCCCCTCCATCTAAACAGCATAGAAGGAATCGCGGGAGCGGACTACGCCAGGACGTCCGACATCATGACCCAGATCATGAGGACCAGTCCGGCATTGGCGAGAAATGCCACGAACTTCGAAAAACCCGAGCCCATGAATTCGAAACGCAGCAGCAGGCAGAACGCCAACCCGCCGTACAGGATGGCCGGGTGGATCGGGCGATCGGCGCCGTTGGCGAACATCACCGCCAGGGAATAGAACAGCAGCGGTATGTTGCTGTCATAACGCTTGCGCAGCAGCATGATCACGCCGACCACGGCCAGGCTGACCACCAGCAGTTCCGTCATGTTCGTGGGGGTGGCGTTGAAGTACATAGGTGCAGTCAGTCATCTATCGGCAGGTCCGGTGAGCTGTCTTTAGACGGCTGAGACCGTAAAATGCCCGACATCACGCCCCAACGATGACGCACGGGCTCGGCCTCAGCCTCGTCTGTGTAGGACTCGGCAAACCGGCGCGCAGAACAGGACCTTAAGATCAATTTCCGAAGCTGATGGCCACCATCGGCACGATATCGTGCAGCCAGCCTTCGACGTTGGCGCCGGCGTTCGGCGTGATCAGCTGCTTGGGAAAGGGCGACATATAGTCGTGGACATCCAGGCGCAGCCAGGCATGCGATCCGAGCTTCATCTTCACGCCTCCGCCCACGCTGAACACACCCGTCAGGTCGCTCGCCTGCGTGAGCAGCGCGTATTGGCTGAGGGGCTGGACAACGGTTTCCGTGCCCGTCCCCCGATAGAACTTAATGCCCGCGCCAGCGGAAACAAACGGGCGCACCGTGGATTCCGAAGGTTTAGCGTACATGAGAAAGCTATAGTCGATGGTGTGCGTTTCGGCGCCGAACACGGCTTCGGTGGAGTTCTGTTTCAGCTGGGCGTCGCCGAGCTGATAGCTGTAGCGGAGTTCGCCGCCCCAGCGGTTACCCATGTTCTGGCCGACCCACGTGCTCACGGCGACGTTGGTTTTTAGCTTGGCATCGACCGAAGTGGAGCCCAGGCTTATCTGCTGCGGAGGATAGAAACCTGCTCCCGCGCCCACGCCGAACTCCCATGTCTGAGCCATTGCCGCCGGCAGCACCGCTGCCGCGAAACACGCTGCGAACAAACGAACCAGTTTCATACTCTCCTCTTTCCTGATCCTCACCTTAAGTCCCGCGGTCTGCGCCGCCTATATTTCCGGGCCTTTTCCTTCCAGGCCGTTATTTTTGTACCACCCGGACATTCGTCGAGTAGGTAAAGCCGTCCTGTGCAATGGTGAGCGGCACGCTCAGGCCTTGCGGCGTTGAGGCGGAAACACCCACGTTGATCACATACGCTCCCGGCATTCCCGGAACCAGGCCCGAGAACAGAATGTCGGCATTGATGCCTCCGATCTTGACCACCGGATCGGTTACCGTTCGCGACAGCGGGTCGACCAGCCCGGCATCTCCATCGTTCACCGGGGGATTCACGGCGCCCAGGCCGGTCAGATAGATCGTGAGGATGTCGCCGCGGTGCACCGGATTGGTGGCGGTGACTACCAGATTATTGTTCCAGCGGACGATCGCCGGCACGTTCGGCACTCCGTCGAGCGTCATCAGGAAGACCGCGGGCGCGCCGGAGGCCACCGCCAAGACGAAAGGATTGCTCACGCCACCCGCGGTGTGCATCACCAGCGTGACGTTGCCGGCTGCAGCCGAGGGCAGCTCCGCATTGACCTGCGTCGGAGAGACCAGCAGCACGTGCGCCGGTGTTCCATTGACCGTGAGACAGCTGCCGTTAAGCGTAGTAGGCAGGGGCACATCGCCGGTAGCCTGATTGGTGTCGCTCAGATTGGTTCCCAATACCGCCATCAGCCCGCCCGGGGCGACCGGCGAGCTCAGGTCCGCGGCGCTCACCGCGCGGCTGATAAAGGGCGCCACCACGGGGGCGTCATAATTGGGCGGCAGAATGGTGATCCCGGACGTGGTCAGGGCCACGATCTCGCTTCGGCTGGGAACCATCAACAGGGTTCTGGTGAACGCCGCCGAAGTCGAGCCGAGCAGCGGCGCTTCCACCACACCGGTCGGCAGTGTGGCCGTCCCGTTCAGAAGATTCACGCGTTCGAGCACACCGGGACTGGCCGCATCGGGAGCCGAGATGAAGAGGCCACTCTGGTCCACGAAAACAAAACCGGAAGAGAGTCCCGTAGTGGGCTGAATCGCCGACGTCTGTACCAGCGAAGAATCGAGAATCTTGTTGCCGATGACGTACTTGCCAAAAGACGACGCAACGTACGCTCCACCGAGCGAAGTGAAATCCTTACGGGAGATCGTGAAAGTATCCACTTTGGCGTCGTACAGCATCACGCTGCCGTCGCTGGACGCCATCATGATGGAGGAGCCGTTAGGCGCCGGCGCCAGCACGGTATTCAGCGGCAGCTTATTCTGATACACACCCAGCCGGGAGTAGTCGACCACCGTGCGCTGGTTCAAGTCGAGGCCCTGGATGTTCGGACTTCCGCCGCCGCCATCGCGCATCAGCGCCAGCGTCGCCTTGGAGGACGCCGCGAGGGATTGCACGTAGCTTCCGGTCGTAACCACAGGCGCGAGCGGCTGCAGCGTCGCAAGATCGAACACGCTGATAATCTGGCTGTTGTCGCAACCCACTAAAAGCTTGGTCTGATCGTAGGTAATCGCCAGCGACATCGGCTTGGTGCAGGTTCGCAGAATCGCCGTCTGCGTATTGTTAGTCCCGTTGAAGACCAGGACTTGATTGAGATCCTGGCGAAGCACGTAGAACTCGTCCTTGGACGGGTGGGAAATCATGTCCACCAGCTTTCCGGGAACATTAATAATCGAGCCACGCTGATTCGGCTCGTGGGAGTTCACCAGGACCCGGACGTTCTGCGGAAGATTCGCCGCCACGTCCGACGCGAAGCTCAGCTGCACCGCGGTTGTGCCCTTCTGCCCGGCGAACGCATTGGGGTCGACCCGCACCGTGATTACGGCGGGAGTTGTTCCCGACTTGGGTGAGACCGTCACAGCGGGATTGGAAGATGTGATGCTGAAGGGAACATTGGCGCCTCCCGGATCGGAGAGCAGGAAAGTCTGGGTAGCCAGAGCGCGATCGCAGAAGTTTCCGAGGAACAGCAGATCTTCCACAGAGGCCTTCAAACGCGGCGTCAGATTGAGATTACCCACCGGCAGAATCAAAACCCCGGAATCCGAGGTCGCATACACCGTGTTGCGATCGCTCGAGAGAACCCCGCGGCCAGCGAGGTGTTCCGGCAACTGGAGACTTTCGCGCAGGGTCAGGTTATCCGTATCCCGTATGGTGAGGACGGGCGGATCGGTAATATGCGCGGGCACCTCGGAATAGATCAGCCCGTTTACGGAATCGATCGCGTGGCCGCCCACGTTCAGAGATCCACTGGGGCTTGGAAATTCGGCGAAATCCACGCCTCTCAGGTCCGTCATGGACCAGCCCGTAGCAGCGTACACGCCGTCATCGGACACACTGATGGCACGCGGCCCCAGGGCCGGACTGGCGCTATAACTGCCGCTAAAGAGCAAATGATTTCTTACGTCGTAACGGAATTCCAGGGTGTCTCCGAATCCGTAAATCCAGCTCCCGTCCCGGGACGCTCCCACCGACGCCGCGACGATGTTGGGCGGAAAACTCTGGGGAGCCTGCGGTATGCTCTTGGCCGCCTGGTCCGGAATGGAAATGAGTAATTGTGTGGTCACCGACCCTGGATCAAAGATCAGGAAGTTTGCCGTGGTCACCACCAACGCGAGATTATCGAGTCCAAACGCCAGCCCCAGCGGCGGATCCGTCAGCGCCAGAGTCTGCTTGGCGAAGTTGTTGCGGAGGTCGATTAGGGTCAGGGCATTGGCAGGCGCATCGGGTTGGGCCAGATTGCCGTAGTGCGCCACCAGCAGCCAATGTCCGTCCGGAGAAATGGAAATCGAATACGGCTGCGGCAGTACGTTAATGGAGGTCTGGATCGTATTCGTCGCCAGCGACATGACTTCGATGCGGTTGGCCGTGAAATTGGCGACGTACAACACGCCCCGGGCTTCATCGAGCGCAACGTCAGCGGCGTGGCCTCCGATGGATACAACGCTCCCGAAGGTCCCCGCGAGGGCCGAATGGCCCAGCAGGAACGCGCTCAAAATTGCCGGCAAACAAAGCTTTCGAAGCATCCTGACTCCATCCCTCTCCCTGAAATGAACTACTTTCGCGGCCGCCGCGCTTCACTCGATGTGAGTGAGGAGCGCGGCGTGCCAGCCATGCGATATCCGCTCTTGCCGTTCTAGAGGAGAACTGGGCGACCAGCTACCCCGGCTTTTCTGCGGTGCCCCCGCACGGGCCGATTCAGGTTCATCGAGCCCGAAATATGGCCAAAACTCGCGCTCTTCCGGCGCGTTACTCAGCGTTCTTTTTGCGGCGAAGCACGATGATCCCTAAAAACAGGACCGCCAGAACAGCGCAAACGACTCGAACTGTGGAAGCGTCCAACATCGGTCTTTCTCCTTTCCTGACAAGAATTAATTCGACCCCATTAGCCTCTACCTTTAGGCGAGTACTACATATTCTTCATCATGGGTACCAGTTCGCGGACAATCTTCATGGCGACCGGCCCCACCGTCACGATGAACAGCGACGGCAAAATGCAAAAGAAAATGGGGAAAATCAGCTTAACGCCCAGTTTGGCCGCCTTTTCCTCGGCTACCTGCCGGGCTTGGACCCGCATGAAATCGGCGTGGGCCCGAAGGCTCTGGGCAACGCCTGTTCCAAAACGGTCCGCCTGGATCAAAACCGCTACCAGCTTTTTGAGATCGTCCACTCCTGTGCGCTCGGCCAGGTTCCGCAGCGCCTCTACGCGCCGTTTGCCCGCCTTCAGCTCCAGGTTGACAAAGCCGAACTCCTCGCTGATCTCCGGGTGAGCGTGTTCCAACTCCTTGGAAACCTGCAAGATGGCTTGGTCCAGACCCAATCCGCTTTCGACGCAGACCACCAGGAGATCGAGGGCATTCGGCAATCCGCGGGCGATCTGATGCTGACGGCGGCCGGCCATCCGGCGCACATATTCGTTAGGGCCGAAGAAGCCCACTGCGGCGGCTGCCAGGGTTACGGCGATCCTGTTCCCCGAATCGGTGGAAACCCCCGCCATTACACTCAGGATTAGAAGGGGGAAGATTATTCCGGTAGCAACCTTAGCCCCATAGAGTACCTTGAGAGCGCCTTCTTTGCGGATGCCAGCGCGGATGAGCCGGCGCTGCATGACCGTCACGTCCTTGGGGGACTGCGGAACAAAGTTGCCGAGGCGCTTGATGATCTCATGAAACGCCAGGCTGGGATGCTCGGCTTGAACATCGGCGGGTCCCGTCACGCCCACCACGCGTTCCATGGCTTCCTTCGGCCGGACATACAACTTCATGCCGATGGCCGACACCATGGCCACCATCGCAACAAAGATCAGAACTGTGAGCAGAAACATGGCTAGACCTCGATGTTCACGATTTTCTTCATGACCAGGTATCCGAATATTTGCAGCGCCACACCCACGGCCAGCATGATGTTGCCGACGTCATCGGTGAAGAAGAACTTCACATAGTCGGGATTGGTGTAGAACATCAGGACCGCCACGGCAATCGGGATGCAGCTCAGCGAAGTCGCGGTCATCTTCCCGTGCGCGCTGACCGCGCGGATGCGCCCGCGCAGCTTGAAGCGCTCGCGGATGACGTACGCCAGCTTGTCCAGGATCTCGGCCAGGTTGCCGCCGGTGCGCTTTTGCAGCAGCACCGCGGATACAAAGAAGTGCACGTCCAGCGAAGGAACGCGCTTGGCTAAGCCCTGCAGCGCTACTTCGATAGGAAGCCCCAGGTTGTGTTCCTCGAAGGTGCGGCGGAATTCGCCCGACACGGGTTCGGCGAACTCGCGATAGATCATTTCGAGCGACACAGAAAATGCGTGGCCGGCGCGCATGGAGCGGGAGATGAACTCCAGAGTCTCCGGGAAGATCGCTTCGAACTTCTTCAGCCGGCCTTTGCGCTGATAAAAGACGTATACGAAGGGTAGCGGCGCGACCGCCAGGCCCACCAGCAAATCCAGCGCCATCGGGATCGGAAGCGCCACCCAGCCGATTATGAATCCGGCGCCGAACGCCATGATGCTCAGATGCACCAGGCGGGCGGGCGTCCAGCGCAATCCGGCCTGCTCCAGCAGCAACTGCATCTTGGGACCGAGTTGATACTTTTCCACCAGCACCTGGGCGAATTTGTTGCCGCCCTGCTGGGTTTGAATGATGGACTGCTCGCCGCCTTTGGTCTCCTTCGTCTTCTGGCGGGCTTTCCCGATGCCGGTCAGGCGCTGTTTGATCTTATCGGCGTCCGAGCTCTTGTAATATTTGGAGATGAAGTACCAGGCCGCGACCGCGACCAGCCAGACCAAGATTGCCAGAGGCAGGAATCCCATGACGTCAGACCTCCACCACTTCGTCGAACAGATCCGGCCGCAAGCGGATGCCGGCGCTCAACAGCTTCTCGTAAAATTTGGGACGGATACCGGTGGCCGCGAACCGGCCTAATACTTTTCCATCCGGATCCAGCCCGCGTTTATCGAACACGAACAGATCCTGCAGCGTGACCACATCGCCTTCCATGCCGGTGACCTCGGTGACGGAAATCACGCGGCGCGAACCGTCGCTCATGCGCGATGCCTGCACCAGCACGTTCACGGCGCTGGCGATCTGCTGGCGGATCGAGACCATCTGCATATTCGCGTTGGCCAACGACACCATGACCTCCAGACGGGCGACCGCGTCACGCGGAGTGTTGGCGTGGACGGTGGTGAGCGAGCCGTCGTGACCGGTGTTCATGGCCTGCAACATGTCCAGGGCTTCCTCGCCACGGACTTCGCCGACGACGATGCGGTCGGGCCGCATACGCAAGCTGTTCACCAGCAATTCGCGCTGGCGCACGGCGCCCGAGCCCTCCAGGTTGGCTGGGCGGGTTTCGAGACGCGCCACGTGCGGCTGCTTCAACTGCAATTCCGCGGCGTCTTCGATGGTCACGATGCGCTCTTTCCCGTTGATGAAGCAGGATAGTGCGTTCAGCAGCGTGGTTTTACCGGAACCAGTTCCGCCGGCGATGATGATGTTCAGCCGGGCCTTCACCGCGGCTTCGAGCAGCTCCATCATGCCGGGCGAAAGCGCCTTGCGGTCCACCAGGTCCGGCGGCATCAGCTTGTCGGTCGAAAAACGGCGGATCGAGAGCAGCGGGCCATCCACCGCCAGCGGCGGGATGATGGCGTTGACGCGCGATCCGTCGCTCAGGCGGGCGTCCACCATGGGCGTCGATTCGTCGATGCGGCGGCCCACCTGGCTGACGATTTTGTCGATGATCCGCAACAGGTGCTGGTCGTCGCGGAAGGTGACGTTGGTCAGCTCCAGCAGACCTTTCTTTTCGATATAGACCTGACGGAAAGTGTTCACCAGGATGTCCGAGATGCCGGGATCCTGCAATAGCGGCTCAAGCGGCCCCAGACCGAATACTTCGTCCAGCACCTCATCGCTGATCTGCTGCTTTTCGAGCGAACTGAGCAGCGTGGGCTCGGCGTCGATCAGTTGAATGACCGCTTGGCGGACTTCGGCTCGCACCCGCTGGTTATCGATGGTCGCCAGCGCCTCCAGGTTGATCTTGTCCACCAGCTTGCGGTGCAGGGTGAACTTGAGCTCCTGGTATTCGGGCTTCAGGTTGGTTTTCTGGCGGCCCGCGTTCTTCAACAGTCTCTGTTCCCAGGAGATCTGCTGGTTGTTCTTGTTTCCATTTTCTAAGGACGTGAACATAAGGATTTTCTAAACCTGGATTCTCTACACCTGCGACAGCGCCGGCCTCAACTCACGCGCGCCGGGCGACGGCGGTTTTCCGCTGGCCCCGCACAGCCGCTGCGCGACATTCTCAATGGCCCGGCCCAGATCGTTTTCGGCGCCCAGAGGCTGGCCCAGCGTCACCACACGATGCAGTGCAAAATAATCATTGGGCAGGCTGGCGTGCACGCTGCGGCCGAATAGTTTTTCCATGTCACCGATCCCGATCTCTTCGCGCCGGTCCAGGCGGTTCAACAGTATGTGAAAGCGCTCTCCCGGAAACCCCAGATGGCCGAGCATGGTCAGCGCCTTGCGAGCCAGATGCAGGCTGGGAAGATCCGCGGTTGAAACCAGGAAAGCCCGTTCGCATTCCGCGGTCGCCATCAAACTGGTCGGACTGAAAATCGTGGGAACATCCAGCACTACCCAGTCGTAAATGTTGCGGGCCTGCTCCACCAGCATGCGCAGGCGCGCGCCGTCCACCGGGTCCGCGTAAGGAAGAGCGGGCGCCGGAAGAATATCGACGCCGCCGTAATTCACCGCCAGCGAATTCCACAGCGCGGCATCCAGGTGCTCCACGTGCTGCAGCGCGTCCACCAGCGAATAGTTATGGCTTAGCTTCAGATAGAACCCGATGGTGCCCCCGGTCAGATCGCAATCCACCAGCAGAATTTTCTTTCCGGTCAGCCGGTGCAGGGAAAAAGCTGTTTGGGTGGCGACCGTCGAGGCTCCCGAGCCTGGCTTGCAGCTGCTGAAAGCGACCGCATGGCCGGCTTCGGTGCGCTGCACGCTTTCCGGCGTCACCATCCGGCGCAGCCGCGAGATTGCGTCCCGCTGGATGGCCAGATCGAAAGGAGCGTACAGGAACTCGACCGCTCCCGCGCGCAGGCACTGCAAAATCATCGGGGAGTCATTGTGCGAATGCAGACCAATCACGCGGACCGGAGGGGTCAGCCCGGCCATATACCGCACCAGGTCGACCGATGCGGCCGGGTCGGATCCCAAGTCCAGCAACACCACCTGGGGCTTGAGCTGCCGGACGCGGATCTCCAGGGTCTGGTTAGGCGGATAGCTCTTGAGGTCCGCCAGGATCTGAAAACCGCGCGTCTGCGGAATTGTCTCCAGAAACTTTTGCGCGAGTTCGCGATCCGGCGCGATCAGCAGCGCCGTGATTTCCGGCCCGTTTTGTAGTAACTGGCTCACCAGAACAGCTCCTGCATCCCATTCCCCGCCGATGATCTTCCTCTACTTCTTGCCGCCGGATTTGGCCGGCGTAACATCCTTGGGATCGATCCTCTTCAGGAAATCCCGCGGGAAGTACGGCTGCGGCTTCGGATCGTTGGGACCCAGGGCTTCGGTCACCTCGGGCGTGACCAGCATGACCAGCTCGGTATTGTTTTTGTTCTCGATCTTGCTCTTGAACAGCGAACCCAGGACCGGAATGCTGCTGATCACGGGGATCTTTGAAAACGCGTCCGTTTCCCGGTTATCCATCAGCCCGGCCACCACAAACGTCTGGCCCTCGGCCAGTTCCACGTTGGTTTCCGCGCGGCGTGTAGCGAGCGCGGGAATCAGGAATCCCTGCAGCGTGACCGCGTTGGCGTAATCGATGGTCGATACTTCCTGGCGCAGGGCCAGTTTGATGGTCTTGTTCCCGGTGATATTGGGAGTAAACAGCAACCGGATTCCAAACTCCTTGAACTGAACGGTGACGGCTCCGGCAGCTCCGACGCCCTGCAAGATGGGCACCGGGAATTCGCCGCCCACCAGGAAATTGGCTTCTTTTCCGTTGGTGGTCACCAGGTTCGGCTCGGCGAGAATCTGGAGGACGTTGTCCTGCTCCAGGGCCTTGACGAACGCACCGATATTCAAGTCCGGACGGAAGGCGAAAAAGTTGAGGGCGTCTGTAATGGTCACGGTGGTGGGAGCGCCTTTCCCGCCCGGAACAACCTGTCCCGAGTTGAATTGGCCCGTGGTTAAGGTCCCGATGGTGTTGAGGGCACCGGTCGAGAACAGGTTCACGCCAAATTGTTGCGCCCGGGAGCGATCCAGCTCGGCGAATTTGACGCGCAGCAGGATCTGTTTTTCGATCGGACCGGGGGCCAGCTGCAGGTTGTTGACCACGGTTTTCGCGAAGCCCGTCGACACCGCCACCGCGCGGTCCGCAACGTCTTTGCTCGAAACCGTTCCGTTCAGCGTAATCGAATCGCGCGAGCTGTGGATCTCGATTTTCTCGTCAGGAAACGTATCCATCAGAATGCGGCGCAGCGGCTCGATATTGAGCTCCACCGTCACGTTGTAGAACATCCGCTGGTCGGTTTTGCTCCACACCACCATGGTGGCGGATCCCAGCCCCTTGCCCGACATGAGGATTTCCCGAGTGGTCACCGGGCTGGCATCCACCACGTCCGGGTTGCTGGTGGAGATCTGGCGGATGTCGCCAGGATAGTCGATCACGATGCTCTTGCCGACGGTGATCCGTAAATCCTCGGCGCTTTGCGCCAGGAAGGGTCCCGCCGCCAGCCCCAGCAGCGCGGCCGTGATTGCGATCCGCCGGATTCGGCCGGTAACGGCATGGTCAAACACGCGAATGGAAGTCATAGTGGTTTCCTTATGTCGAATGGGTCTGGGGCTTTCAGTTGCCTCTCGGAATCACTTCCACGGTCTTCTTGTCTCCGCGGATAACCACGATCTGGTCCGGAGGAGGCGGTGGAGGAGGCGTAAGGGGCACAGTGACGGGCGGCGCCACCATCACCACTGGCTTGCTGGCCGGAGCGGCCGGCCGGACCGGACGGGCTACCGGCTTGATGGCCCCTGAATACAGCTCGGCGACGTAGCGTCCAGGCGTCTTCTCGGTGCCCTGATCGCTGGAATTGCGCAGGACCAGCTGGATGCGTCCTTCGCCGTTGGCCAGTGTCAGTGTTTCCGCGTCGGACGGCGTCACCAGCAAAGTCACGGTGGAAACGGATACCGGAGTTCCCCGCGCGTCCGACTGCATGGCTTGTCCGGCGGATAAGACCAGGACATTCTGCAGAACTGTGGTCGTCATATTGCTTTCCTGGCTGGGCGGATGACCGGTCACCAGCACGTCCACGCGCAGGCCGGGCAGAACGAATCCGGCCGCGCCCGCAACGTCATTCACGCGGACTGTGACCGCTCGCATTCCTACGGGAATAGTCGGCGCCAGGCCCAGACCGCTTCCCTTAACCGCCAGGCGGCCTTCGAGCAGCGGCTCATCCAGCAGGATATTGGAGATTACGGGCCGATCCAGGACTTCCTCCACCTTCGCGAACGCTCCCTTGGGGAATGCATCGATAGGGACCTGCATCAACTTGACGTCGGCCGGCTTCACCATTACGCCGATGCCCAGCGGACGCGTGGCAACCACCATGTCCTTTTTTTCGGAAGGGGCGGACGGCCCCGGAGACTTGCCCTTCGAGGTCATCTGGTAGAAGACGCTAGACACCACCAGCGCGAACATCAGACTGACGCCCAATACCGTCAGAAACCTGCGATCCATACTTGTTCTCCTCTTCCCTCTCGCCCGTTAACGCACAGGCGTTCGACCCGCTAGATTTTTGCCGCCATCGATAACCAGACTCCCAGCGCGATGGCCGGGGCGTAAGGAATCGAATCCTGGCCCACATCTTCCTTCGGCGCAGCACCCCCGGTGCTCCGCAGCGCACGCCGCACTGCGCGCACGCCCAAAACTCCCACGGCGATGATGCCGCCTACACCCGCAGCAAAAAACGCTGCCCAAAGCAACTGATGAAAACCCAACAGGGCTCCGAAGCCCGCCATCAGTTTCACGTCGCCCCCGCCCATGCCGCCCAACAGATAAAAAATCAGGAACACGGAAAAACCGGTCACCGTTCCGATGACCGCGTACAACAAACCGTTCAGTCCGCTCTGTCCGATCTGCCAGCCGAAACCGGCGGCCAAGGCACAGAGCGGGATCCAATTGGCGATCTGCCGGCGCTTGAGATCATCGATCATCGCCGCCAGTCCCACCAGAATTGCGATCCACACTTGAACGTTCACTAGATCCCTCGAAAGCTGCCGGAATGCTCCGGCACCTCCCCCGCTTTTCTTTCCACCGCCGGGCTCACCGGAGCCGGCACAGGCGCCTTGCGGCGCTTCAAATTCGGGCGCTCCAGCATCATCGGCGCGAGAAAACCCGACTGCAGCGCGAACTCCGCCAGGTCTTTCCCCGACGGAAGCCGCCAACTCATCGGATCCATCCACTCCATCGGGATCCGAGGAATCCGCGTCGAGCGTAGACGTCGATCTATACCGGCACTCCGCCCCTCCGCACCCTTCTCCGCCATTTCCGCTTGTCGCTCCTACTGGATACTCATTCGGCGGAGTCGGGGCTTTTCATTAGCCCCCACCTGCCAACCGGCCTATAGTGCGTAGAACGTTGGTTTCGCGGGATCTTGGCCCGAACGGGTTACTTACGAAGGGTTACGAACTAAGAGGATTCGCTTACCGTCGTCCTGGATCACGCGCCAGTCGGGAGCCATTTTCAGGATTTGCGTCAGCGCCGAATCGACCGGCAGCAGGGCCAGGTTGAAACCGTATTTGCTCATCAATTTCCGCCAGTCCCAGGCCCCGCTCGTGATACGGAGGTAATCGTTACCGACCTCCGGTCCGTAGAAATCGCTACGGCCGTCCATGAACACCTTCTGCGCCGGATTGACGTAGATCAGATAGTCGGCCCACTGGTCCGTGGTCAGCACGCGGGATTGCAGGATGAGATCGCTGTGGGCGCGCACGATCGTCACCGGAAACACGAATTCGGGGAAGTCCTGAGGCCACTTAATGGGAGGACCCATGAGAGCCAGCGCGACGACCGCCGCGGCAGGCCAGACGCTGGTTCGCGTGAAGCCCTTGAGTGCATCGGCTCCCATCAGGTTCAGAATCCCGGGAATCGAGCTCTTCTTGACGTGCGCGGTCCATTGATTCCACCAGTCGCTCAACTGCGAGGCGATCAGCGGCGCGGTCACCGCGATAAAGACCGGTGCGTGGCGCACGCTGCCCAGCGCCATATGCGCCCAGACCACGATCCAGAGTCCTTCCACAATTTTCCAGCGCCGGAACTGCGCCCCCGCGACGATCAGTCCGATCAGCAGCAGAGCTTCGAACTGAAGCATGTTCTCCGAGCGGAACACGGGAGACTGGAACTCCTGAATCACGTTGCGGATCCAATCCGAGCGCAGGTATTCGAGCACGTGCCGGTGGAGGTTCCAGCCGTAGGGATTCACCAGCGAGGCGGCCGCGCACGCCAGGGTGAGCTTGGCATAACGCAGGGCATCGCGAATGGTCCCCTGGAAGTTGAACCAGGCCTCAATACCGGTTCCCACGGTGGCCAGACCCAGCACCACGATAAGGGCAAGGAACCCTCCGTGCAGGTTGGTCCAGACCACGGTCAGCGGGACCAGCCACCAGATCCATGAGCTGGGACGCTTACGGTCCTCTTCGATCATCCACACCGAAATCGAGAGCAGCAGCAAGGTCAGCAGGTGCGGACGCGCCAGAAAATGGATGCTGGCTCCGCCCACGCCGAGGAGGGCGATGCCCAGCGCCACGAACGGATGCACCTGGCGGGCGATCATCCGGCGGACCAGCGTCACCGAGAACAGCGCGATCAGGACGGCGGCGAACAGTACGATTCCCTTGAGTCCGGCGACCCGGTGCAAGCCGCTGTCGAGCACATCGGTGAGCCACTCCCAGGCGTACCAGGTGGCGCCCGGTTTCGAAAACGAGTACAGGTCGTGGTACGGCACGGCATGGTGATCCAGAATGTAATCGCCCGTCCGGATGTGCCAGCCGACGTCGGCGTCCGCTAACAAACCCTGCCAGCCCGCGGCGCCCGAGCTCATGAACAGCCAGACCAGAACCGCGAGGAAGAACAGGTCGGATAATGACGGGATCAGCAAGCGCGCCCAGCGGCTGGCGAGAACCGTTTCCATCCGCGGCACAGAGGGACGGATGCCAGTAAGCGTTTGGGGGGGCGTCATGCGATGCTCTCCTGCGTCTTTTCTGGCGTGACCGATCGGCTCATCCACGCCAGACTGGCGAGAAACGCCAGCAGCGCGAGCGGCGCGGCCGCAGACCACGGCGATCCGGCCAGGGCCAGCAGCATCGGGAGCGGCGTAATGAGAACAGTCGCCAGGATGCGAGGCCCGGGTGTATTGCTCTCAAACATCGTCAGCCACAGGCCCACGAGTAAAAGTCCGGCGTCGTACCCGTAGACGTGCGGGGCTACCAGTAATGATCCGGCGCTGGCGGCGGAAACAGCGCGCCACAGCGGTGCGCCCCAGCAGGCGGCCACGGTCAGAAAAACGGCAAGCGCGGTCAACAATCCGCTGACGGCGATGTTATCCGCAAACACATTCAGAGCGATGCTGCGCGCGTTGATCATCAACTCCGGCGACGGACTCAAATGGCGCAGGTCCGACATCCGCAGGAGCGCGGCGTATTTCACCATCCCGCTGGGCCGGGCCAAGAGCAGCGATATCAGTAACTCGGCGGTGACCGCCGCGCAGGCTCCCGCCAGCATCCTCCAGCGCCGCTGGATCAAAAGCATCACCGGCCACAACAGAAACAGGTGGAACTTGATCAGGCCCGCGCCGAGCATCAGGCCGCTTAAGAAGTGTTGCTCGCGGTGTGCGAGGGCGTAGACACCCAACACCACCGCCAGAATCAACACACAGTCCTGGCCGTGCGCAATGCCCAATGCGGTGGGAAGATACATCGAGCCGAAAAGCAGCGCGTCGGCTCCCCAACGCCGGAAGGCCCAGGCCCAGGTTCCAACGAGCACGGCGGTTTGGGTGCCCAGCCACGCCCAGAACGCGGCTCCAAACGGCAGCCACGCCAGCGGGGTCAGGAGCAGCGCATAGAACGGCGGCCGGACGAAGGGAACCAGTTCGGGAAGCTGCGGCGCGAATTCCCGCTCGCGCTGGAGTTGGACCTCGGGCGCATGCATCGTCGCGAAGTTTCCATCGCGCGCCAAAGAAGCCCCGGTGTACAGATTCAGGAAGTCGTGCAGGCGGGCGCCGGAGACCACCATCGATCCCAGCAGGATCCAGAAGGCGCAGAATGCCAGCACGGCCAGCACGGCATAGAGCGGAATGGCGAATTGGCCGGAGTTGCGCACGGCCGGGGCTGCGGCCGGTATGGTTTGCGTCGGGATCACTCCCTAGTTATTCGCCCTGGACGTGCGTGTACTTTAGCGCCGAGAGCGCGCCATCTTCGGAACCGGGGCCGAATTTGGCGATCGTGAGGGGGACCGCGGAGGTATCCAGACCGAGCAGCTTACGGCCCTGAATCGCCAGCTCGAAGCGGTCTTTTACACCGGTTTTCTCGAAAATATGCATTAGATGCACTTTCACGGTTCCGGCCGTAATCGAAAGCGCCTCGGCGATTTCCTTATTCTTCTGGCCTTCGCAAATCTGGTGTACGATCTGCTTCTCCCGGGGGGTGAGGCGCGGGGTTGACCGTCGGTCGGCCCCGTCGGGAGACTGATCCGGGGAGCCCTCGATCCATACGTTTCCGCTGGCCACCGCACGAAGGCATTCGAGCAGCGCCGCGACCGGCAAGCTCTTCTTCAAAATGCCTCGCGCCCCACAGCGCAAAGCACGGAAGCAGTCCACGTCCGCCAGGTCGTGGACCCACAGAACCGGCTGACATCTCACCGCAACGTTCTTCACGTCGCCGATGAACTCGAACACCGCCTTGAGTCCCGCGGAGTGGTCCAGCAGCACGATATCGGGCTGGCTTTCCCGCAGAGCGGCAAAGGTATCGCCGAGCGCGGGCGCCGATCCGACGTAATCGAAGTCCTCCCGGTCAGACAGCACCTTGGCCAACCCCTCGAGAACGATGGGGTGCGATTCACACGCGAATACAGAGATACGGCTCAATAGGTTTTGCCTTTGCTTGTAAATCGTCGCGTCAAGGGGACGCAGATAGGTACTAAGTGTCGATTAGGCGTAAGCCGTTGGAAATGTGGCGCACCGTCGAGGCGCGCGGCCATCAGGGAGCGGTCGCGTTCACCGCCGGGCGATTTTCGCGCAGCTCGTCCGGCGATCCGGACGCCAGCATCAGGCCGATGAAAGCCACCGCCGACGCCACGAGTCCCCAGACCGTGAGCCACCCGTGTTCGATCAGGTATCCACCCAGAGGAGGCGCAATGATCAGCGCCGCTGAATTGAGCGATTGCGTCAAGCCCAGTACTACGCCCTGTTCCTCGCGCGGGGTCGCCTGCGTGATCAGGCTGGTGAGGGTGGGCCGCACCAAACCGCCGATGGAGGTGACAAACGTCGCCAGCGCAAGCACGGGGATCGAGTGGCAGAATCCCAGCAAAGCGTATCCGCACACGTAGCCCATAAATCCCGTGCGGTTCAACGCGCGTTCTCCGAAGCGCTTCACCAATCGCCCCAACGCGGGGCCCTGCAAAAAAATCCCCATCAACCCGGCGAAGGCCCAGGTGTAGCCGACCTGTTCGGGGCCAAAAGGCTTGCCAGCCCACGTCAGCCGGCGTTCGAGAACCAGCGGCATGCCCGCGATGAACATGGCAAAGGCGAACGCAAAAGCGAAGAACTGATACAGCTTCGCCGCCAGCGCCGGTTCCCGGAAATACACCGCATAAGCGCCCCATTGGACCAGAGACAGCCTCTTACCGCCAGGTCCGGAGATGCCCTTCCCTGCCCCGGCCGGCTGCACGGCCGGCAGCAGAAGATAGGTTGTCAGGATGCTGGTAGCCGACAGCGCCGCGGCGGCGAAGATCGGATAACGATAGTCGTACTTGGCGAGCAATCCGGAAACGGCCGGTCCGATCAGGAAGCCGAGTCCGAACGCAATGCCGATAATACCGAACGATTTCGCGCGATCCTTCGGCTCCGTGACATCCGATATATACGCTTGCGCCAGCGAAAGGTTCCCGGCGGTGCATCCGTCGATGGCGCGCGCCAGAAATAAGATCCATAGCGACGGCGCAAACGCCGTGATCAGGAATCCGACGAAGGTTCCCGCCTGGCTCACCAGCAGCAGCGGCTTGCGGCCGGTGTGGTCCGATAGCCGGCCCAGCAGTGGACCGGAAAATAACTGACAGGCTGCGTAAATCCCGATCAGCCAGCCGACCTCGGTGGGGCTCGCGCCCAGTTTTTCCGCATAAAACGGAAGTAGGGGGATCATGATGGTCAGACCGAGGACGTCCACGGCGACAATCAGGAAAATGGCGAGCAGCGGCGAGCGGACCAAATTCCATGATCCCACGGCGGGTGCACGGGCCGCTGCCGTAGAATGGATTTAATGCACCCAAACGAGGAGTTCTACCGCATCCAGAAGCTGCCGCCCTACGTGTTCGCCGTCATCAATGAGATGAAGGCAAAATCACGCGCGGCAGGGCTCGATGTAGTGGATTTGGGGATGGGAAACCCCGACGGCGCCACGCCCCGCGCCATCGTCAGCAAGCTGGTGGAAGCCTCGCGCAACCAGCGCAATCATCGCTATTCGATGTCCAAGGGCATCCCGCACCTGCGCCAGGAGATCGTCAAGCGCTACGAGAAGAACTACGGGGTCACGTTCGATTCCGAGAAGGAAGCTATCGTCACCATCGGCGCGAAGGACGCCCTGGCGCACCTGCTGTTCGCGGTGATCGGACCCGGAGACGCCGTGGTCTCGCCGAACCCCTGCTATCCCATCCATCAGTACGGCGTCATCATGGCCGAAGGGCACGCTTGCCTGCTCGCGATGCCTACGCCCGCGGATTTCCTTCAGTCGCTCAACGACCTATACAAGAAGTCGTCCAAGCCGCCGAAGATGATCCTGATTTCGTTCCCGCACAATCCGACGACGCAGTGCGTGGATCTGGATTTCTTCAAAGAGATTGTCCGGCTCGCCGCGCATCACGGAACCATGGTGGTGCACGATTTTGCCTACGCCGATCTCGGCTTCGATGGCTACAAGCCGCCCAGCATGATGCAGGTCGAGGGGGCGAAGGAAGTCGGCGTTGAGATTTTCTCGATGTCGAAAAGCTACAACATGGCCGGCTGGCGGGTGGGCTTTTGCCTGGGCAACCCGAAGATGATCGGCGCACTGGCGCGCATCAAAAGTTATCTGGACTATGGCGTGTTCCAGCCGATCCAGATCGCGTCGATTATCGCGCTGCGCGAGTGCGAAGAAGATACCAAGAAGATCTGCGCTATGTATCAGAAGCGCCGCGACGTCCTGATCAAAGGGCTGCATGACGCGGGCTGGCCGGTGGAGCCTCCCAAGGGGACCATGTTTGTGTGGGCCCCACTGCCGGAAAAGCATAAGCACCTGACATCGCTCGAGTTCTCGAAGATGATGCTGGAGACCGCGCTGGTGGCTGTCTCGCCCGGTATCGGCTTCGGGCCCATGGGCGAAGGCCACGTGAGGTTTGCACTGATCGAGAATCCGCAACGGACTCGCCAAGCGACAGCGGGGATTAAGAAAATGCTGAACGCCTGAGCTAATATATTAGGGCGATCCGCTCCACGTAACCCTAAGAATCACGCCAATATTGCCAGCTATAAGGATGATGTATGAACCAGCCCTTCGAGATTCTTATAGCCGAAGACAATCCCGCCGATGTGGCCCTGGTGCGCGAAGCGCTAAACATGCACGGCATAAACTGCGTGCTGCACGTTCTCCGCGACGGGGAACAAGCTTTGACTCACCTCGAGAGTCTCGACAACGATCCGAAGACGCCACGGGTCGACCTGGTTATTCTCGACATGCACCTCCCGAAACACGATGGCGAGGACATCCTGAAACGCCTTCGCTCCACTAAGCATTATGCGCAGACGCCGGTCATTGTGATGACGGCCGAGTCCACTACCTTGCGGGAGGAGCAGGCTATGAAGAATCGGGCGATGTTTTACCTCCGCAAGCCCTCGACGCTCGAAGAACTGTCCCAACTGGGCGCAGTGGTACGCAACGTGCTCAACCCTTCCACTGGCGAGGGGCGTGAAACACCGCTTGGCCACGGAAAAGCGGGAGGCCAATTATGACGGCACAGGGGTTACGGGCCATTGTGGACCTCGGCCATGGACTCGACCGCGTGGGCCGCGAAATTCTCGACGCCCTTCCTATAGCGCTATATATTACCGATGCGGAAGGCCGACTGACGTACTTTAACGCCGCCGCGACCAAGCTCTCCGGCCGCACGCCGCAACTCGGAGTCGACCAGTGGTGCGTCACCTGGAAAATCTTCCGGGCGGACGGCAGCCCCTTGCCTCACCACCAATGCCCCATGGCCATCGCGCTCCAAGGCGGTGATATCGCTGAAGGGACCGAATGCCTCGCGGAACGGCCGGACGGGAGCCGCTTCTGGTTTACACCCTATCCTGCGGTCTTGCGCGATGCGGAGGGGAGAATCACTGGCGGGATCAACCTGCTGGTGGATATCACGGGCCGGAAGCTCGCTCAAAGGACGGCCCAGCGCGAGTCCCGCTTGCTCAGCGCGATTGTCGATTCTTCGGACGATGCGATCGTCAGCAAGGATTTGAACGGGACAATCACCAGCTGGAACAAGAGCGCGGAGCGGCTGTTCGGCTACACCGCCGAGGAGATTATCGGCAAGCCGGTCACCCTGCTGATTCCTCCGGATCGCCAGGATGAAGAGCCGCAAATCATCGCCCGGCTGAAGGCTGGCGAGCGTGTCGATCATTTTGAGACGCTCCGCCGCAGGAAAGACGGTACGCTGCTGGATATCTCCCTGACCATTTCTCCGGTGAGGGACGAGCAGGGCCAAATTGTCGGCGCCTCTAAAATCGCCCGGGACATCACTGAGCGCCAGCGCGCCGAGGCCGAAATCCGCCGCGCGAATCAGGATCTTGAGCAGTTCGCTTTTTCCGTGAGCCACGATCTTCAGGAGCCGCTGCGCAGCGTCAAAATTTACAGCGAACTTCTGACCCAGCGCTACAGCAGCAAACTGGACGGGCAGGCTCTGGAATTCCTCGAGTACTTGGGAGCCGGCGCTACGCGGCTGGAACTGCTGGTAAGCGACCTGCTCACTTACACCCGGGTCTCGAAGCGCGTAGAAGGCTCCGAATTTGCCGATGGAAATGCATCTTTGGCGGCTGTCCTGGAAGGCATGTCGGGCTCGATTCTGGCAAGCGGCGCGCGCATCACCTCCGATCCGTTGCCGACGATCCCGATGCATGGCGTGCAACTTCAACAGTTATTTCAGAACCTGATCGGAAATGCGATCAAGTACCGCAGTCCGGAACGAACGTGCGAGATCCACGTCGCCGCGGAACGCCGAGGCGGAGGATGGACGTTCGCCGTCATCGACAACGGCATCGGCATCGCACCGGAATATAAGGAGAGAGTGTTTGGCCTCTTTAAGCGTCTGCACACCAGTGACGAGTATTCCGGCACCGGCATCGGGCTCGCCATCTGCCAACGAATCGTCGACCAATACCATGGCCGGATCTGGGTCGAATCCGAACCCGGACGAGGATCTACCTTCCGCTTCACCATCCCTTGATCCAGGGACGGCCGCGGGTAATTCTCATATACTGATCGTTGAAGATAACCCGGCGGACGTTTTCCTCATTCGGGAAGCGATCGCAGCCACGGGACTCAGGATCCCGGTCCACGTTGTGAAAGATGGCGAAGCGGCCACGCGCTTCTTCGATGATGTGGACCACGACGAATCCGCACCCTGTCCTGCCTTGGTGATCCTGGATATTAACCTGCCCAAGAAACAGGGCGTTGAGGTACTTCAGCACCTGCGCAGGAGCCGTCGGTGCCGGAAAGCTCGCGTCATTGTGGTTTCGACCTCGAATGCCGAGAAAGATCGTGAGGCCGTCATGATGAGCGGAGCGGACGCCTATTTCTCCAAGCCCTCGAAATATGAGGATTTTCTGAAGCTAGGAAACTTAATCCTCAAGTGGTTTCCTAAAGGGACAAAATAATCTAACGCGCATGGAGCCGTCTGCCAAGATGGTTCCAGTGATCGAGACCCAACGCATTCCGCCGGAGGACACGCCGATCGCGGCCCTCGTGCGTCCCTTCCAGAAGTTCGCCGGCCGGGAAACCTCCGGCGGCGTCGTGCTGTTGGCCTGTACGCTGGTGGCGCTTGTCTGGGCCAACTCGCCTTGGGAGCAATCCTACACGGCGCTGTGGCAGATCCGTTTTAGCATCGGTCTGGCCGGATTCAATTTGAGCAGGGAGCTTCACTTCTGGGTGAACGATGCGCTCATGGCCGTGTTCTTCTTTGTGGTCGGCCTGGAAATTAAACGCGAGCTGTTGGCCGGGGAGCTAGCCTCCGCTCGCCAAGCCGCACTTCCGATTCTGGCCGCTCTGGGCGGTGTCGTAGTTCCGGCTCTGCTTTACAGCGCCCTGAATGCCAACGGGCCTGGCGCGAGCGGATGGGGTATTCCGATGGCCACGGACATCGCATTCGCCATTGGCGTAATGGCTCTCCTCGGCGATCGCGTTCCTCTTGGCCTGAAGGTTTTTCTGACGGCACTGGCCATCGCCGATGACATTGCGGCCGTTCTCGTTATCGCCGTTTTCTACACAGCGGATCTGCAATGGCATGCACTCGGAATCGCGGCCTTGTGCCTTCTGGCGGCCCTGGGAGCGAATCGGCTAGGCGTGCGCCATCCCCTTCCCTACGTTTTGATTGGCCTGGGGCTGTGGGTGACGGTGCTGTTGTCCGGAATTCACACGACCATCGCCGGCGTGCTTCTGGCCTTCATGATTCCGTGCCGCACCGCTGTCAATCAACGCGACTTCGTTCAACACGGCCGTGCGCTACTGGACCACATTGAACGGTCCGGGCAAACGGAACCCTTCGAAATCCTCAGCGACATCGAACAGCAGGTCGCCGTGGACGCTCTTGAGGATGCTTGCGAGAAGGTGCAACCGCCGCTTCGCCGCTTGGAGCACGCGCTGCACCCATGGGTGACCTTTCTGATCATGCCGCTGTTTGCTTTGGCAAACGCGGGGGTGTCCTTCTCAGGCGGCCTGCGCCAGGCAATCGCTGAGCCGATCACGCTCGGTGTCATGCTCGGGCTGGTGCTGGGGAAGCCCATCGGCGTGACGCTGGCCGCGTGGCTGGCTGTTCGCTCAGGCCTGGCGTCGCTTCCCGCGAATGTCTCGTGGTGGCACATCCACGGCGCGGGCTGGCTGGCCGGGATCGGGTTCACCATGTCCCTTTTTATGACAGGTTTGGCTTTTACCGGCGACGCTCACCTCACGGCTGCGAAGCTCGGCATCCTTGTCGCGTCGCTGACCGCGGGAATCGCCGGTTCGGTGATCCTGGTTCGCACGCCTGCTAGTCCTGCTCGCTGAACACTTTCGCCAGGCTCTTCCCGTAAGGATAAAAGCGGTTCTTTTCCCCCCGCGCCCAAGCCGCCTTAATCTCGGGACTGGTGATGTCCCAATCCGGGCGGCATTTCTGCAACACCGCCCGCAGGTCTTGCCGAAGCTCCTCGACCGTCGGGCGGCCGAAGAACCAGTAGCCGTTGTAGATCTTGAACACGATCAGCCCCGGCTCCAGGACGATGGTGTGCGGGATCATCGGATTGTGGCCCGGATCGGTGTACTCGGCAATGTCCAGATCTTTTTGCACCACCCGCCCCGCGTCCGACAAGAACGGCCAGTGCGCGTCGACGGCCGTCCGGTTCTCATTGGTTTCGAGCAGATTGTCCGTGCTGATCGTCACCAGGCGGCAATACCCGACTTCCATTTCGCGATGAAGCTGGACCAGCCCCTCGGCCTGCCTCCGGTCTTTCGGGCAGAAGCTGCCGCGGCTGAGCACCAGAATCACGGGATCGGGGCCTTGCAGGTCCGAAAGTTTGCGGCGTTTGCCCGCGTGATCGGTCAGTTCATAGTCGGGGAAAAGAGCGCCTGGTACGATGTCTGCTCGCATGCTTCATTTTATGCGTCCAGTCGAGGCTATGCGCTAATATCAGGTCGTGGCCGCGCTTTTCGATCAGTACCCGAACCCCCTGGGGGACCTGCGCGACGTCACCTCCGCCCAGCTGGAACCGCTGCTCTACGAAGAAACCGAAGAGTGGCGCACCGAGTTGAACTGGGATTACCGCCCTTCGGCCGACCTGGTCCGCCGGTTCGTCGATATGCGGGCGCTCACGGGCTTCACGCTGCCCGGCGAGAAGGAGATAGCCGGCTACGGATACTACGTCTGCGAGGACGGCAAAGGCCTGATCGGCGGGCTATATGTGGGACGCCGTTACCGAACCATTGAGAATGAAAATACGCTGCTGAACGCCATCCTGGATTCCATGTGGCGGATACCGGGCACGCGCCGCGTGGAGGCGCAGCTCATGATGCTGAGCTCGCCGCTGAACCGGACTATGCCGAATCCCCACTGGTTCCGGGCGTTCCCGCGCAAATTTTTCGAAGTGTCCCTGGACGCGATCCGTTCCCTGCCCCCGCGCGAGCCCAAAGTCGCCATCGCGCCTTGGTCGGAAGGCCGCCAGGATGATGCCGCGCGGTTGATTGCCGCTGCCTATTCCGGCCACGTGGATAGCCACATCAACGATCAATACCGGTCGCCCGGCGGCGCGCGACGCTTTCTCACCAATATTGTGCAATATCCGGGCTGCGGAACCTTTTTCGCACCGGCTGCCTGCGTGGCGATACCGGCGACCGGACGCGGGCTCTACGGGATCTGCCTCACCAGCCTGGTGGCGCACGACGTCGGCCATATCACCCAGGTCTGCGTATCGCCCGCCTTTCGCGGCACTGGGCTCGGCTACGAGCTGCTTCGCCGGAGCCTGGTGGCTCTCGCGGATCATGGCTGCCGGACCGCAAGTCTGACTGTGACCACGTCCAACACATCGGCGATTCAGCTTTACGAGCGCATGGGGTTCGTGAATCGCCGCGACTTCGCGGCCTACGTCTGGGAGATGAAGTAGGGATTCGAATCCCTGCCTGCTACGCTAGAAGAAGTATCGTATGGCGTGGTTTACCCGTGAAAAAACCGGCATGGACGAAGGCCTGAGCGAGGGCGAAAAACGCCTCCGCACCGAGGGCTTATGGCTGAAGTGCGAGAGCTGCGGCCAGATCATCTGGAAAAAAGCCCTCGACGAAAACCTCCAGTGCTGCCCCAAATGCGAATTTCATTTTCGTGTCGATGCCCGCACGCGCCTGGGGATGCTCTTCGACGGCGACTTTGAGGAATTCGACACCGGAATGACGTCCTGCGATCCGCTCCACCTCGACGAAGCCTACGGCGCCAAACTCGCCACCGCACGGGAAAACACCCGGCTTTCCGACGCGCTGCTCTCGGCCTCGGGCGCGCTCGATAGCCGGCGCGTGAACATCTGCGCCATGGAGTGGAAATTCATGGGCGGCAGCATGGGCGCGGTGGTGGGCGAAAAAATCACCCGCGCCGTGGAACGTTCGGTCGACACTCGCACCCCTCTGGTCATCATCTCCGCCTCGGGCGGCGCGCGCATGCAGGAAGGCACCATCAGCCTGATGCAACTCGCCAAGATATCGGCGGCGTTGATGCGCCTCGATGAAGCGAAAGTCCCCTACATCAGCGTGCTGACCGACCCGACCTCGGGCGGCGTCACCGCCAGCTTCGCCATGCTGGGCGACCTCAACATCGGCGAGCCGGGCGCGCTCATCGGCTTCGCGGGCCCGCGCGTGATCGAGCAAACCATCCGCCAGAAGCTTCCCGAAGGTTTTCAGCGCAGCGAGTTCCTGTTGGAACACGGATTCCTCGACGCCGTGGTCAAACGCTCGGACATGAAGGCGTACATCGCCCGCTCGCTCCGATTTTTTTGCGATTAAATGATTCAACTGCAAGGCGCCGGAAAGCGTTTCGGCCACAAACTCCTGTTTGAAGATTGCGACTGGCTCATCACGCCCAAGGAGCGCACGGGCCTGGTAGGCGCGAACGGCACCGGCAAATCCACGCTGCTCAAGATCCTGTGCGGCATGGAAACGCTCGATTACGGGACCATCAGCTTCGCCAAAGGGATCAGCCAGGGTTATCTGCCGCAGGATGGCTTGTCGCTCACCGGCCGCACCGTCTTCGCCGAGTGCATGAGCGTGTTTGCCGACCTGCGCGAGATGGAGCAGGAGATGGAAACCCTGCACGTCAAACTGGCTGAGATGGATCCAGCAGGGCCCGAATACGCCGCCGCATCCGACCGCCTGCATCACATCGATTCGGAATTTCGCAATCGCGACGGATACGCAATCGAGGCGCAGGTCGGCACCGTGCTCAACGGCTTGGGCTTTCGCAAGGAGGACTGGTCGCGCCGCACGGAAGAGTTTTCCGGCGGCTGGCAGATGCGCCTGGCGCTGGCCAAGCTCCTGCTCGAGAAACCGAATCTGCTGCTTCTCGACGAGCCCACCAATCACCTGGATCTGGAAGCTCGCAACTGGCTGGAATCGTATCTCGCCGATTTTCCCAACGCCTGCATCCTGATTTCGCACGATCGCTACTTTCTGGATGTGACGGTCAACCGCACGGTCGAGATCTGGAACAAGAAGGTCAATTTCTACAGCGGCAACTACGAGAAATATCTGAACCAGAAGGCCGAGCGCAAAGCCCAGCTCGAAGCCGCCTACCGCAACCAGCGGGAACGCATCGAGCAACTGGAAGCCTTCATCAACCGCTTCCGCTATCAGGCGACCAAGGCCAAGCAGGTTCAGAGCCGCATCAAAGAACTCGACAAGATCGAGCGCATCGAGATCCCGCCCGACGAGCAGACCATCCACTTCACGTTCCCGCAACCCAGGCCCAGTGGACGAATTGTGGCCGAGTTCAAGGATGTTTCGAAAAGCTACGGTCCGAAGCACGTCTTCAGCGGCGCGAGCTTTATCATCGAACGCGGCGACCGCATCGCCCTGGTGGGCGTGAACGGCGCAGGCAAGTCGACGCTCATCAAGCTTCTGGCGGGCACCGAGCCACTCACCTCAGGCAGTTACACGCTGGGCCACAACGCGACCCCGGATTATTTCGCGCAGGATCAGTATAAGGAGCTCGACGTGGACGCGCGCCTGATCGATGATCTGTCCAGCGCCGCAAAAAGTTCCACGCAGACGGAGCTGCGATCCTTGCTGGGCTCGTTTCTGTTCAGCGACGACGACGCGTTCAAGCGTATCGGCGTGCTCTCGGGCGGCGAGCGCAATCGCTACGCGCTGGCGCGCATGCTGCTGGCGCCGTCGAATTTCCTGCTACTCGACGAGCCCACCAATCACCTCGACATGCGCGCGAAAGACGTCCTGCTCGACGCGCTGAGCAAGTACAACGGAACCGTGGTGCTGGTCTCGCACGACCGCTACTTCATCGACAACCTGGCCACCCGCATCTTCGAGATCGAAGACGGCCACGTGCACGTTTTCCCGGGCAATTACGAAGATTACTTATGGCGCAAGCAGGGCGGCCCGGAAGCCATCACTCAAACGATCGCTGCACCTGCGTCCGCACCGAACCACGACCGCCAGGGAGTGGCCAAACGCGTCAATCCGATGAAACTCAAGAAAGCCCAGGACCGCCTTAGGCAGGTAGAACAACAGGTGGCCGCGCTCGAGAGCGAAATCGCGACGCATGAGGCTTCGCTGGCCGATTTCAAGAGCGTTGAGGAAACCCTGCGACTTAACGATTTGGTGACCGCGCGCCGCAAGGAACTGGAGACCCGTGTAGCCGAGTGGGAAAGCCTTTCCGCCGAAGTGGAAGCCAGCGCTTAGGCCCTCAGTTCTTGATCTCGGTCCCGCCGAAAATAGTCACTCCGTCGAGAATCAAAGTCTTTGTGCTGAGCCCCCGGGAGGACTGCCTCGTATGGTCGTTGACACCGCCGAAGATGCTGGTAGTACGGTTCACGACCTCCCAATCGTCGGGCACCCGGATTTCGACGCCTCCGAAGATAGCGTACGTCGCCAAAACCGCCTCACTGCCCTGGATCTGGGCGTCACGCAGGTCGATCTTGCAGCCTCCGAAGACCGCGGTGCATTGCGCCTCATGGAAGTCCTGTGCCGCGATGTGGCGGTCCACGCCGCCGAACACAGCCGCTTCCCCTTTGCTGCCATGATCCACCAGGTAGATGAAGGCCAGCAAAGCGAGGATTCCGAAGACGATGCCCGTGTTACCGGAAGACCGGCGCTGCAGCGGGGCGAACTGACGAGGTGCGTTGGGCGGGTTGGGTTGCATGTCAATCCTTCCACCGTCGACTGTATCGCAACGCGCGTGCGAAAAGCACTGGAATTTCGGTGGACTCCCTTGTGCCACCGGTGAATGACGGCCTAGCGGGCGCCGTTGAACGACCGCTCCGCCGCGTCGTGCGGATCCGTCGACACGCCGTGATCGCGCCACAGCCACCGCATCATCTCGGGAAAGACAGTCTGCAGCATCTTCTGGCCATGCCTCTGCATGCCCCAGGAGTAATTCACGTCGTAGCCTTTTTCCGTGAGCGCCTGCTGCATCCGAACGTTCTGATAGAACCAGTCGCGATCCGGATCGTACTTTCCGTCGGCTGCGAGCGAACGATTGTCATTGCGTCCGTCCACCAGGAATACTCGCAACGGCTTCTTCTCGCTGGCGCGAATAATATCCGGATACTTATTTCCGCCGCGAATATTCGTAAAGCTCCCGACATTACTTAAGATCTTGCGGAACTGGTCGGGCCGCTGCCACGCGACCGTGAACGCGGCGATCGCTCCCGAACTCGATCCACCGATCCCGTGGCGCTCGGGGTCTTTCGAGATGTTGTAGTCCTTGTACAGTACCGGCATTAACTCGTCGACGATGACCCGGGCGTACTTATCGTCGAGTGTGTTGTACTCCGTCGGACGATTCGTATCGCGATCGCCCCAGTTGGCGGGGGTCGGCTCTGGCTGATCGGGACGGCGGCCCGGATTAATGAAGACTCCGATCATCACGGGAATTTCGCGGCGATAAATCAGGTTGTCCATGACGATCTGCGCGCGCATATCGCCCTCGGGAGCCATGAACGCCTGGCCGTCCTGGTAGATCATCAGGCTGGCGGGTGTGGCCCGATCGTATTGCGCGGGCACGTAGACCCAATAGGTATGCTGCGTGCCCGGATACGCCTGACTGGGCAGCGTGAAAGGACCCTGGATCCGGCCTTTCGGAACGCCTTCCTGCGGCATCGCATCCGGAGCCAGTTTGTAGAACTGCTCCATGTTCGGGGCCGGGGGCGCAGGGGCGGGCGACGTCTGCGAGAATGCTGCGGCTGCAAAACATGCGGATGCTGCGAGGATGATTTTCATAGTTCCGGCAGTCAAAATATCACACTCGGTGACATTTAGACCAACGCTATCGCACTGGCCGGTTCGCCGGGCGGTCACCGGCTCCAACAAACACCCTGCCGATTGACTGCGGTCGGTATCACTTGCCTGCCGGACTCCTCTCCTGTTCCGCGAATGTCTGCGCGATTCTCTCCGCCACAGAAGGTGTGCCCGCGAACGAGACGTTCGACATGACTGCAACCGCCAGCCCGCGTTCCGGGAACGTGAGCAAGGACGCCACTTCTTCTACCCAAAAATGGCCATTGTGACCAGCCGCCTGAACCTGTTGACCCGCTAGCGTTACGGTCTTGAGATCCCAGCCTAGCCCGTAGCTCGTCTGTTGGCCCGAAGACTTTCCTGATGTCAGGCGCTGGGGCGTTTGCAACGTCTGAACCGTCTGGGGACGCAGCAGCTTGCCGCGGTTGATCGCCATCCCGAAACGCACCAGGTCCGACGGCGTGGACAGGAACCCGTTGGATCCCGCGTGGCAGGAATAATCGAATTTGGGCAATGGCTTGATGCCGTACACAGGATTCGCAGCGAATCTCGGATTGTACGAAGTCGCCGCATCGGGCGGTGGGTTCGTCACCGATTCCTTGAAAGTGTCCAGCATGCCGAGCGGACGAAATATGCTTTCGTTGAGAAACGTTGCAAACGGTGTATCCGCAGCAGCTTCCACGACGGCGCTCAAAAGCACCCAGCCGAACGTCGAATCGCGATATTGGGTGCCCGGCTGAAACAGCAATGGTTCCTTCGCAAAAAGCGCCACCGCGTCCGCCGGACGCTCGCAGTGACTAGAGGTCAGGACGCCGTCGTCGGGGTCTTCCCCCTTGAAGCCTGCCACATCCCCCATCGCCTGACGGACGGTGACAGGCCACTGCTTCGCCGGAAACTCCGGAACGTAGCGCTGAATCTCGTCATCCAACTTCAACCGGTCTTCGTCCAAGAGCAAGCCGATAGCGGCCGAAGTGAATACGATGGAAGCGGTTCCGGTGCGGAACCGGTGATTGGGTGTAACCGGCAAGCTGCTTTCGATGTCGGCAAATCCAAAGCCCTCCGCCCACACGATCTCGCCATCGATACCGACGGCGACAGAAAGCCCGGCCAGGTTGTTCTCGGACATGCTCGCGCGCACGATGTGGCGTGACTGCTCCGCGGCTCCGGCCCACTTTGGGAGCAACAGGGAGTTCGTCACAGAGGGAATGTTCTGGGGGTCGGGATGCACTTTCGTCGCTGTGATGCTCATGTACACCCACAGTCCCGGAATCCCCACTGCCAGCAGTCCCACACCCAAGAGGACCAGCGAAACCCATGTAGGAATTCGGCTCTTCGACATTAGTTCTCCGACGGCTTCGACACCTTGTCGATCACCAGCACATCCACGGGCGCCTTCGTCGCGTCCAGCTTCAAACCGAGTTGTTCCTGGACTGCGGTGAACAGATCCGGCAGGCCGTCCGCTCCGCCCGCCACAGCGGAGGCGCGCTGGGCCGCGGAAGCACGCGGAAACTGGAATTCGTCGGGCCTCCAGTTGAGCGTGAAATCGTAGCGGTCCGTAAGACCGGTTCGATCGATGACGGGGCGGTCGAGCACGCGCAGTTGCAGTTGGCCTGCGAAGTCAGCCATGGTGATGCCACTGAACACCGTTCTTCCCAAACCTTGCGCGCCGGCCCTCTGTCCGTTGGTGGTATTCTTCACCATCTTGATGCCGGCCGGTCCATTTTTTCCGATGCCGATGGTGTACACGGACAGTTCACGTTTCTCCGTATGGAAGGAAAGGCCGAATCGGCTCTGCATCAGATTCTTCAGCATCGAACGGATCTGGACATCGTTCGGCTCGCCTCCCTGAGGAAGCTTGGCGACGATTTCATACCCCTCCGTTTCGGCCCAACCCGGCAGCCCCGAGATCTGCGTCAGGTGGAGTTCGAATGTGAAGGTAATGAGGCCCGCGAGGCTGATACTCCGGGCGCGCAATTCGGTAGCGGTTACGTTCAGGCCCAGGCCCGGCGATACCCCGGCAGGTTTAATGGTGGCGACCTCGAATTCCGGGTTCGTGCCTTCGGGCAGTGGTTTGGGAGCGGCAGGAGGCGGCGGAAGTTCCCAAGCGGTCTCGGATGTGGCGCGTTTCAACGGCAGATTCGTCGCCTGGTTTCCCTGGGTTAACAACGTGCCAGTGATCGAGTTTCCGTCAGCTTCAAACTTACCCTCGTAGTTCATGCCATTCCCGGGAATCGCGATCTTAACGGCGTTCCCCAGGAGCGTGATGGCCCCGAGGTTTAGCTGGCGGCCGTTCGCAAGGTTATAGAAAGTTCCTTGATAGGCGTTCCCGTTCTTGTCGATCTTCAAGGCCAGCCGGATTCCGTCATTCTGGTTGGGAGGGACGAGGGTTCCCTGCCAGGTACCCTCGATCGTTTGCGCCAGCAGCGCACCCGCCAGCGCGGTCAGTAAAATCAACAGCTTCACAGCGATCTCCTTGCGCGTCTCTTGTAAACTACTTTGTACTGAAAAGTATATATCGCTTTGCATCGCAAAGTCAAGGAACGAAACATCTCCATCGCTTTTCGGCGGCTTCTGGTATGCTCTCCACAAGGTTGCTATGCGCGCTCTGACTCTTCTCGCATCCGCGCTGCTCGCCGTTCCGGCCTTCTCCCAGGCTTACTTAGCCGGAAACTGGACCCCCTTACGCCACGAGGACCAAGCCGAACGCGGGCAGGGTCCCGAGCTGGGCGATTATCTGGGCCTCCCCATCAACGACGCCGCGCGTCTTCGTGCCGATAGCTGGAGCGCCTCCCGCATGACGCTGCCCGAGCAGCAGTGCCGCGTTCACAGCGTCACTTATATTTATCGCGGCCCCAATCATCTGCGCATCTGGGAGGAAAAAGATCCGAAGACTCAGCAATTGGTCGCCATCAAGAACTACATAAGCACCTACGAGCAGACCCGCACCATCTGGATGGACGGCCGTCCGCATCCTTCCGAGTACGCTCCGCACACTTTCATGGGATTCTCCACAGGCGAGTGGCAGGGCGACATCCTGACCGTCAGGACCACCCACATCAAGCAGGGCTTCGTCCGTCGCAACGGGCTCGTGCAAAGCGACCTGGCGACCATGGTCGAGCACTTCATCCGGCACGGCAATATTCTCACGCACGTGAGCGTGGTCACCGATCCTGTTTACACGACCGAACCCCTGATCAAGTCCGAAGATTTCCAGCTCGACGAACTCGACCAGGGATCCTGGCTGTGGCCCTGCGAGCCTGTGGAAGAAATCACCAATCGCAAGAAGACCGATGTGCCGCATTATTTGCCCGGCGCGAATCCGTACTTGAACGAGTTCTCGGATCACTTCAAGGTTTCCCAACAAGCGACTCGCGGCGGTGCGGAGACCATGTATCCGGAATACATGGCGAAGCTGAAAGCTCCGGGCGGTCCGCCTGCGCCTGCGAGCGGCGATCGAACGGTTCCGGTACGTCCGGCAGAGACTCCAGAAATCGAAGTGCTTCCGGTACAGGGCAACATCTACCTGATCGCGACCCGCAGCGGTAATATCACCGTGCAGACTGGCTCGATGGGAGTAGTTCTGGTGGACACCGGAACCGCGGCGCTATCGGAGAAAGTTCTGGCGGCCATCCGCAAGCTTTCCGATAAACCGCTCCGCTACATCATTAACACCGCCCTCGATCCTGCCCATACCGGAGGCAATGAAGCGCTGGCACGCTTCGGCGGCGCTGAGGACGAGCGCAACATCCGCAACACGCCGGGCGATCTGGAGGGCCAGATCGTGAAGATCCTGGCGCACGATAACGTGCTCCAGCGCATGGTCAATCTCGCGCCCGGTCAGCCCGAGGTCCCCTTCATTTCGCAGCCTGGCGATACCTATTTCGGCGGCAGCAAGGATCTCTACTTTAATGGTGAGTCGATCCAGTTGCTCCATCAGCCCGCCGCGCACACCGACGGCGACACGATGGTGTATTTCCGCCGATCCGACGTGATCAGCGCCGGCGATATTTACGTCACCGACAGTTATCCCGTGATTGACCTCGCGAACGGCGGCAGCTTGCAGGGAATCATCGACGGATTGAATCGCCTGCTGGACCTGGCGATTCCGGAGCACCACGAGGAAGGCGGGACGCTCATTATCCCGGGGCGCGGGCGCATCGCTGACGAGTTCGACGTGCTGGAATACCGCGACATGGTGACCATCATTCGCGATCGCATCCAGGACATGATCCGCAAGGGCATGACGCTCGCGCAGGTAAAAGCCGCTCGGCCGACGCGCGATTACGATCCGCAATATGGCGCGAACGCGGACACCTTCGTCGAGTCGGCGTACAAGAGCCTGACCAAGAGCAAATAGCTCAAATCGTCTTGGTGGAACCCGCGTCCATGTCGATCAGCGCGCCATGGAACATCCTGCCTTCGGGACCAACGATGAGCTCGACCATCGCGGCGATTTCCTGCGGCTCGCCGATGCGGGCGATGGCGGCATGCTTGATGTACTCGCGCTCGGCGGCCGCGGGATCGAGCCCGCGCTCTTTGGCAAGCGCGTTCAAGCGCCCCGTATAACGTGCAGTCCGGATTGTACCTGGGTTGATGGTGTTGACTTGCACGCCATCTCTCAAGCCCAAATCGGCCAGGGCCTTCGTAAGCGAAAGCAGCGCCGCATTGACCGATCCACCGATGGTGAACTGCGCCCCGGGCGTCCGGCCACCCGCGCCGGAGATGAAGACAAGAGATCCGGACGCGGCTTTGAGGTGGGTCCAACAAGCCCGCGACAGCCGGACCGATCCGAAGTACTTCAGCGCGAAGCCGTCGGCGAAATCGTCGTCGGTCAGCTCCAGGAACTCGCCGCGCTTGGTGGCTCCTGCGTTGTTGACTACGATGTCAATTCGCCCGAATCGTTCGATGGCGAACTCCGCGGCGCGTGTGCCTGAATGAGGCTCGCGCAGGTCCAATGCGATGGTCTCGGCGATTCCACCGGCGTCGCGGATCTCTGCCGCGGCCGCATCGAGAAGCGCCTGATCGCGGGCGGTTAGGACGACGCTCGAACCCGCTGCGGCCAGGCGCAAAGCGATCGCGCGGCCGATCCCACGGCTGGCCCCGGTTACGATCGCAATCTTTCCTTGTAATGGCGGGCCTTGCAAAGGCTTGGGCATCACTTCATTGTGCAAAAAGTTGACACCCCAGGGCACGGCGTCGGACAGTAGAAGTAGATGAGAGTTTTTGCTGTCCTGAGTCTGATCCTTCTACTTTCCGCCTGTTCCGAGAAGCCGACCGAAACCAAGACGAAAGAGCCCGAAAAACCGCCTGCTCCGATCACGGCGCAACAGGCGTTCCGCTACACCTATCCGGCCGCCCGGGCGTGGGCGGGCGATTCCCTGCCCCTGCGCATCCGCAGCATCCATTTGACCGACGTGCCGGCGGAACCCGGCAAAGCGGGCGCTTGGGAGATCGTCTACGTCTCGCCGGCGCAGCAGCAAGCCAGGATTTATACGTGGTCGGCCATTGAGGCCTCGGAAACGTTACACAAGGACGTGTTTGCCGGGAAGGCTCAAGCCTGGAGCTCCAGCGGCCAGGAGAAGCCCTTCGAGGCGAGCGCCTTTCACATCGATACTCCGGCCGCCCTGGAAGCCGCCATTGCCGGGAACAAAGCTTATCTGGACAAGCCCGGCGACAAGCCTGCCGTGAACTTTCTGCTGGAATCCACGCCTCGCTTTCCAGGCGCGGTGTGGCGCGTGATGTGGGGCGAAACAGCGGGATCCGCGCAATCGACGGTATTCGTCGACGCAGGCACGGGGCAAATGGTCGGGAAGGAATAGGCGGCGTCAGCCTGCTTTTTTCGGACGCCGGACCTGGATCACCGGGATCAGGGAATTCGAAGGCTGCGACGACCCGGAAGGACGGCTCCGGTGCGACATTTCCGTGTTGAGGCTGGATACGAAGGCTTCGATTTGCCGTTGCATCTCAGACATCTTCTCGCGCATGTTCAGGATAATCTCGACGCCGGCCAGGTTCACACCCAGGTCGCGCGTCAGCTTGAGGATCACGTCCAGGCGCTCCAGATCCTCCTCCGTGTAAAGCCGCGTATTGCCTTCGCTGCGCGACGGCTTGAGCAATCCTTCGCGCTCGTAGAGTCGCAGCGTTTGCGGATGAAGCTGATACTGCTCCGCGACCGCCGAGATCATGAACGCAGCCTTACGTGATTCTCTTTTTGCGCTCATACCTTACTCCAAATCTCAGCGCGCGGATCGTCGGGATGCAGACCCGCGTATTCACGCAGCAGTTCCTTGGTGCGCTCATCCTGGACCACTGGCGCCTGGACGGTCACTTCCACCAGTTGATCGCCGCGGGTTCCGCTGCGCGCGTTGAGCACGCCCTTCTCGCGGAGACGGAATTTCTGGCCGTTCTTGGTTCCTTGAGGGATCTTGAGCAGCGCCCGGCCGTCAATGGTGGGAACTTCGATTTTCGTGCCCAAGCCGGCTTCGTCGATGCGGATCGGAACCGTAATCTCGATGTCGTCGCCATCGCGCCTGAAGAATGGATGCGGCTCCACTCTGACGGTGATATAAAGATCGCCCGCGGGAGCCCCGAAAGTCCCGGCATTGCCCTTCCCCGCTACGCGCAGGCGGGAACCTTGCTGGGCGCCCGGAGGAATCCGCACATCGACGATCTCGGTTTTCGAGATGCGGCCGTCGCCCTGGCAGTCCGCGCAGCGATTCCCCAATCGTCCCGAGCCTTCACACTTGGGGCAAGTAAGGCTGAAGCGCATGGCCCCGGCCACCTGGGTCACGTTACCGCTGCCATTGCATTCCGGACACACCGCGTTGGCTCCGGCGCGTGCTCCGGTTCCGTTGCAAGCCGCGCAGGCTTCCTGGCGCGTGACGCTCAGGCGAACTTGTGTGCCGCGGATCGCCTGCCAGAAATCGATGTCCAACCCGTACTCGAGATCGGTGCCTTTTTGCGGAGTCTTCTGCGGCGAGCCTTCCGAGCGGCTGAACCACTGGTTAAAGATGTCCTGGAAATTTCCTGCTCCACCAGCGGAGCCTGAGGGAGGCGCTCCGCCAGCAGGACGCGTACCGGCGCGTGAGAACACATCCGAGAAATCGAAGCCTCCGAAGCCCATGTTTGGACCGCTGCCGCCTCCACCGGGGGCGCCTCCGCCCGGTGCGCCGTTTTCCGAATAGTAGCCGACCTGGTCGTACATCTGCTTCTTCTTCGGGTCGCTGAGAACGTCGTAGGCTTCCTGGACCTTCTTGAAACGATCCTCGGCGGTCTTGTCGCCGGGATTGAGGTCGGGATGGTGCTTGCGCGCAAGCTTACGGTAAGCCTTGCGGATATCGTCCGCGGCGGCATCCCGCTTCACGCCCAGCGTCTCATAGAAGTCCATAACGGCTTTCGGCAGGGGCGGGCTTGCCCGCCCCCTACAAATTGTTACTTCTTGTCGTCTACGTCGACGAATTCCGCGTCGACCACATTGTCTTTATCCTTCGGCTTCTCTGAAGAATCCGCAGGTTTGGCTCCATCTCCCGGAGGAGGCGGAGTTGCGCTGGCGGACTTGTACATCGCCTCCGCCAGCTTGTGGCTGGCCTGGGTCAGCGCGTCGACGGCCTTGTTGATCTCTTCGACGCTGCCTTCGGCGATCTTCTTGCGAGTGTTTTCGAGCGCTTCCTCGACCGTCTTCGCATCCGCATCGCTGATCTTGTCGCGATGATCCTTGAGGAGCTTTTCGACCTGGTAGAGTGTCGCGTCCGCCTTGTTGCGGGCGTCGATTTCGTCCTTGCGTTTTTGATCTTCGGACGCGTGGGATTCGGCGTCGCGAGCCATCTTGTCGATTTCGTCCTTGCTCAAGCCCGAAGACGACGTAATGGTGATCTTCTGTTCGTTGTTGGTGGCCTTGTCCTTGGCGGTGACGTTCAGGATGCCGTTCGCGTCGATATCGAACGTCACTTCCACCTGCGGGATACCGCGTGGAGCCGGCGGGATGCCGACCAACTGGAACACCCCCAGCAGTCGATTGTCCTTGGCCATGGAGCGCTCGCCCTGGAAGACCTTGATCTCGACCGAGGTCTGGCTGTCGGCCGCCGTCGAGAACACTTCGCTTTTGCGCGTCGGAATGGTCGTGTTCCGCTCGATGAGCTTGGTGAACACTCCGCCCAGCGTCTCGATGCCCAGCGATAGAGGCGTAACGTCGAGCAGCAGGACGTCTTTGACCTCGCCGCCCAGCACGCCGCCCTGGACCGCCGCGCCCACCGCGACCACTTCGTCGGGATTCACGCTGCGATTGGGTTCCTTGCCGAACAGGTTCTTTACGATCTCCAAAACCTTCGGGATGCGAGTCGAGCCACCCACCATCACGACTTCGTCGATATTGGAAGGTTGCATCCCGGCGTCCGCGAGGGCCTTTTTGCAGGGCTCCACGGTGCGCTCCAGGATGGCTGCCATCATCTGCTCCAGGCGCGCCCGGGTCAGCTTCACGGCCAAATGCTTGGGGCCGCTGGCGTCCGCGGTCAGGAAGGGCAGATTGATCTCGGTTTCGAGCAGCGTCGAAAGCTCGATCTTGGCTTTTTCACCCGCTTCCTTCAGCCGCTGCAGAGCCATCTGATCTTTGGAAACATCAATGCCCTGGTCCCGCTTGAACTCCTGGATCAGCCAGTCAATGATCAGGTGATCGATGTTGTCGCCGCCCAGGTGGGTGTCGCCGTTGGTCGATTTTACTTCAACCACGCCGTCGCCGACTTCGAGAATAGAAATGTCGAACGTGCCACCGCCGAAGTCGTAGACCGCGATGGTCTCGTTCTTCTTGCGGTCGAGCCCGTAAGCCAATGCGGCTGCGGTCGGCTCATTGATGATGCGCATCACTTCCAGACCCGCGATCTTGCCGGCGTCCTTGGTGGCCTGGCGCTGCGCGTCATTGAAGTACGCCGGGACGGTGATCACCGCCTGGGTGACCTTCTCGCCCAGATAAGCCTCAGCCGCTTCCTTCAGCTTGGCGAGGATCATCGCGGAGATCTCGGGCGGCGACTGCTTCTTGCCGCCTGCGTCGATACGCACATCGCCGTTTTCGCCCGGGACGACCTTGTAGGGGACCAGCTTCATCTCTTCGGAGACTTCGTCAAAGCGCCGTCCCATGAAACGCTTGATGGAGTAAATGGTATTTTCCGGGTTGGTGACGGATTGGCGCTTGGCGACCTGGCCCACCAGGCGCTCGCCGCTCTTGGCAAACCCGACGACCGAGGGCGTTGTCCGGCCCCCCTCCTGGTTCGGTATCACGACCGGCGTGCCAGCCTCCATGACCGCAACGACGGAGTTGGTTGTTCCCAGGTCAATCCCAATGATCTTGCTCATTATGTGGCACTTCCTCTCAAGAAGTTTGCAGCTATCATTTAGCCTGGAACCATTATGCAATCTTAGTGCAGGATTGTCAAGTTTAGCAATTAGAGGCAGCTAACTACTTATAGAACACAGGGTTGCCAAGAGCCGTATAATGAGACTGGGACGGATGGCAAGAATTCTCATAATCCTGGCGCTGAGCTCTGGGGCGCTTTACGCGGCCGCGCCCGTGCGGTTTGATCTGCGAGACGCCAACGGCACGCGGCACACGGCCGAGGAGTGGCGCGCCAAGAAAGCCGTGGTCCTGTTCTTCACCATGACGGATTGTCCCCTGGCCAACGGATACGTGCCGGAAATGAATCGGATGCGAGCCGCGTACGAGGCGCGCGGGGTCGTGTTTTACGCGGTGCAGGCGGACAACACGGCCTCGGACGCCGCAGTGAAGGAGTACGCGCAGGAGTTCGGCTATACCTTCCCGATGCTGAACGACTCACAACTAACCCTGGCGCGTCTGACCGGAGCGAAAGTGACTCCCGAAGTGGCGGTGCTTTCGCCCACGGGCGAGGTTTTGTACCTGGGACGCATCGATAATAAAGTGGAGGATCTGACGCATCCTCGATACGCCGCCACCGAGCCGGAGCTTCGTAATGCTTTGGATGCCCTGCTGGCAGGGAAAGCTCCCAAGGAGGCCAAAACGCGGGCCGTTGGGTGCTCTATCAATCTGGAGAGTAAATGAAGTTCTTATTGATGTTGGTGAGCACGGTCGCGGTTGCCGCTCCGACGTTCAACAAAGACATCGCTCCAATTCTGTATGAGAACTGCGCGACGTGCCACAGGCCCGGCGAAGTGGCTCCCTTTTCGCTGCTCACTTATCAGGACGCCGCCAAGCGCTCGGGGCTGATCGCCACCGTCACCAAGAAACGCTACATGCCGCCGTGGAAGCCCGAGCCGGGGTACGGAAATTTCGACCATGTGCGGAGGCTGACCGACGAGCAAATCGGCCGGATACAGGAATGGGCCGCTACAGGCGCGCAGGAAGGCGACGCGGCCGAAAAGCCGGCGGTCCCGACATTTCCCAGCGGCTGGCAGGCGGGCGAGCCGGATCAGGTGCTGAAATTCTCCGAGCCATACAAAGTGGCGGCGGACGGACGGGACCAATTCCGATGCTTCGTGCTGCCGATGAACCTCGCGAAGGAATCGTACGTCAGCGGGGCCGAGTTTCGTCCCGGAAATCCGAAGGTGGTCCATCATGCATTGATCTTTCTGGATTCCACGGGTACCGCGCGAAAGCTGGCGGCAGCATCGGGTGGCGGAGGCTATCCATGCTTTGGCGGGCCGGGATTCACAGGCGCAGGCTTACTTGTGGGCTGGGCTCCAGGGTACACTCCGCTGCCCGCCGAACCAGCGCTCTCCCAGCCGGTGCGGCCCGGAACGGACGTGGTGATCCAGATTCACTATCATCCTTCGGGGAAAGCGGAGCAGGATCAGTCTTCAATCGGCTTGAAGTTTTCGGGTCCACCCACCAAGGGCCGGGCGCTGCTGCTGGTGATGAATCGCTACCTGGATATTCCGGCGGGTGAATCGCACTATGTGGTGAAGGGATCGGTTATCGTGCCGCAGGATGCCGAGTTGTGGGGCATCACGCCGCATGCGCATTATCTGGCGACCGACATGAAGGTCGACGCGCGTTTGCCGGACGGCTCGGTAACACCATTGATCCGGATAAAGGATTGGGATTTCAACTGGCAGGGACAGTATCGTTACAAGGAGCCGATAAAGCTGCCGAAGGGGACCAAGATCGAGCTGGAGTATGTCTACGACAACTCCTCCGGGAATCCGCACAACCCTTCGAATCCGCCGGTGCGGGTGCGGTTCGGAGAACAGACCAAGGACGAAATGGCGCTGGCGTTCCTGGGCCTGGTGCTTCCATCGCCCGAGGATGTCCAGCCGTTCCAGCGCGCTGTGGTGCTGCAATACGTGGAAGATTTCGTGCGGCTCACGGAAAATGTGAATGACCTGCCTGAAGAGATCCCGCCGGCGATGGCGATGCGGTTGCGGATGGGGCTGGCGCTATTCGATCGCAACCACGACGGCAAACTCGATGCTGAGGAGCGCGAGAATCTCTTGCGCGTCGTCCAGACGATGATGCCGCAGTAATGGAGGGTCGGGCGTGCCCGACCCCTACCAAGCCGTAGGGGCGAGGCATGCCTCGCCCGATTTACCGAAGGGCCGCAAATAAACGCGCTTCACCACAAGTTGTAATAGCCGTCGCGTTCCGTCAAATCCAGAGGCAAGCCAAACAGCTCGGAGAGGCGCGCAGCCACAAGAATCTCCGACTTCGGCCCGTCGGCGACGATGCGGCCACGGTCGATCAGCACCACCCGGTCGATTTCGGGAATGAGATCGGAAAGATGATGCGTCACCATGACGAGTCCGATGCCGGCCTGGGCGAGCTTGCGGAAAATGAGACGCAGTTCGTGCTGGGCGAACAAGTCGAGCGCGGTGGACGGTTCGTCCAGGATCAGCGCATGTGGATCGTGGACGAGTGCGCGTGCCAGCAGGACGCGGCGAGCTTCCCCCGACGACATTTCATCCGTAAACCGGTCCGCCAGATGCGAGACTTCGAGCATCGCCAGCGCGCCTTCGGCCTTTTTGTGCATATCGGCCGTGACCTGCTGGTGCGGCCAGATGCCGATGCTCGAAAAAAACCCGGACAGGGCGATGTCGCGGCCGGTGACGTCGCGGGTACAACTGGTCATCAGATCGCTCGAAACGATGCCGAGGAGTTGGCGCAGCTCGAAGACGTTCCATCGGTCGCGGCCCATAATCCGCACGGACGAGCCTTCACGGACCAGCGGATAACATTCGCGGGTGATGGTCTTGATGAGCGTGGATTTGCCGCAGCCGTTGGGCCCCAGGATGGCAACGTGCTCGCCGAGCCCTATACGCAGCGATACATCTTTCAAGGCGAGGGTTTCGCCTCGCATGATAGAGACATTTTCAAATTCGATTAACGCGGGAGTCAAGTTCCCATCTTAACCGGCTAGAGTATTTAGATGCCTTCGGAAATCTGGCTGGTGCGCCACGGAGAGACGGAATGGAGCCGTTCGGGACAACATACGTCTCGGACGGACCTGCCGCTGACGCCGGAAGGCGAACGGCAAGCCGAGAACCTGAAGCGGATGGTGGGGGGCCATTCGTTCGCGCTGGTTCTGTCGAGTCCCATGCAGCGCGCGGTTGAAACCTGCCGGCTGGTGGGCCTAACACCGCAGATTAGTGATGACTTGCTGGAGTGGAATTACGGCGACTACGAAGGCCTAACGACGGCCGAGATCCAGAAGAGCGCTCCAGGGTGGACCATCTTCACCGGTGCGGTGCCCAACGGCGAAACAATGGCGCAAGTCGCCGCGCGGGCAGACCGTGTGATCGCGCGCGCCTTAGCCGCAAACGGCGACGTCGCTTTGTTCGGACACGGCCACCTGTTGCGAGTGCTGGGGGCGCGCTGGGTCGGCCTCGAGCCTGCTGCCGGACGGCTGCTGGCGCTCTCTACCGCATCGCTCAGCGTGCTCGGGTATGAGCGCGAAACGCGCGTGATTCGCCTGTGGAACCAGACCTCGTCGTAAGATTACTTGGTTACAATCCCCGCGATCAAGGCAGACCACCGGTAATTCTTCGGTTCCGCTTCGCGCAGTACGGCTCGAACGGCCGGCATGTCGGGCTGACCCTTAAGGGCGTATGCGAGGAGCCGTTCGGTAATCGTGGTGCGGAAAGCATCGCTGCGTTCGAGCAACGCCTTACGAAGCTCGGCGGCCCCGTTGAACGGGGTGCCATCCACCATCGCGCCGGAAGCATCGATTGGATCCGCGCCATCCACGGTTCGCCACCGCCCCAGCGGATCAAAGTTCTCGAGGCCATAACCCAGCGGAAAGAAATTTCGATGACAGGTTGTGCAGGGCGACGCGGGAAGTGCTCGGGTCTGCTTGCTGAGAGGCATTCCTTCCTGGCGTGAAAAGGTGTTCGGGAAAGGAGGAGGTGGATTCACACCGAGGAAATGCTGCCGAATCCATTTCCCTCGAGATGCCGGAGACGCGGCCGGCGCGCCCATGACACGGCTGGTGTCGGTGTGAGCGTTGATGGTGAGGATACTCCCCTGACCCAGCAAGCCCGCCCGCTCCGGTCCTGAAAACGTGACTCTGCGAAATTCCGCTCCCGATATATTTGGGATGCCGTAGTGACGTGCGAGCCGTTCATTGACGAAGGTATAGTTTGCGGACCAGAGTTCGAGCGGATCGCGATCGTCGCGCAACTGACTTTCGACAAAGAGCTCGGTTTCTCGCCGGAGAGCTTCGCGCAGAGGCTCGTCAAAATCCGGGAAAACCGTGGTGTCCGGTTTTACCGCTGCCAGGCGATCGAGTTCCAGCCACGGATCGAAGAAACCCGTGATCAACGCTTTCGACTTAGGATCCGCCAGCATCCGCCGGACTTGCTGCTCGAGCACCGCCGGATCTTTCAGGCGGCCCGATTTGGCTGCATCGAGAAGGGACTGGTCGGGAGGACCGCTCCACAACAACTCCGCGAGGCGAGAGGCGATTTCCGTATCGGAGGGCTGCGGTCTCCGTGGGGATCCGCGGTCGAGAGCCCTCCCCAGCGACGAAAGGGCCGATTCGTACGCGGCCGGATTCGGCCGGGGCCCGCCCACCGGTGGCATGGTGCGCGCACGGAGCTGCCGCAACACCTTTTCCCAGGAGCCGGCATCCGCAGACACCTGGCTTGGATTCAACTGCTCGAATGAGATGCCCGCTTCCGGGTCGTTCCGGCTGTGGCAGGTGACGCAGTACGTCTGGACCAAATCCGGCAGGTTCGCCGCAGTCCCGGGAGCCTGGGCGAAGGCTCCCGAAAGACACGCTATAAATACCGCGAGGATGCGTTTCATGAGAGAGAGACGCGGGAAGCGATATTTAGTTCCCGGATTCGCCGTTTCATAATAAAGGTATGCACTCCCGGCCGTGGCTGTGGCCGAACCTTTTAAGCCTGGACGCGCCGATCGTAGCGCTGCTCTGGCAGCTCCTGTTCGTCCGCTGTTTTCATGGCAGCCTGGGGACGCTTCCCGCGGCGCTGCTGGCGATCGCTGTCTGGCTTATTTATGTAGCGGACCGTACGCTCGACGCGTGGCGTGGATTGACAGAGCAGCCCCGCCATGAGTTTTACGGGCGTCACTGGCGTGCCGTGCTCCCCATCTGGATCGCCACGCTTGCCGCGGGGGCGTGGCTGGCGTGGAGCCGACTGCCTCGGCCGCTCTTCGCGGAAGGTGCGGCGGTCGCTTCCGTCACGGCGCTATACCTGGCGGCGGTTCATCTGGCGCCCGGATTATTGCGGCGCGCCGGCTCCAAGGAATCCATGGTGGCCGTGCTGTTCGGATTAGGAGCGTCGCTGGCAGCGTGGCCCGGCGTGCAAACGACCAGCGACGTTCTGGCGATCCTGCTGTTCTCATGCCTGTGCTGGATGAACTGTTCGGCCATCGACGACTGGGAACACGGGCGTGAGCTGCGGCCCTCCGTAATCGCCGCCGCGGGACTGGTCGCGTTGACCGCCGCGTGCGTGTTGCAGAGTCACAGGCCTATTCTGGGCGGAGCGGAAACGGCGGGCGCGCTGGGCCTGGTTCTGCTCGACCGCTTGCAGCGGCGATATTCGGCAGATGCGCTACGCGTGCTGGCGGACGTGGTGTTGCTGACGCCTATAGTGTTTCTTCCCGTAGTCGGAATGCACTTATGAATTGCGATCTAATCGCGCCGCACTACTGGTGGATCGAGAGGCTCGGCATGGGACGCGCGCTGGAGCGGCGGCGCCGTTGTTTTCTACCGGAGATCGAGCAGGCGCGGCGGGCATTGGTGCTGGGCGACGGCGATGGGCGGTTTTTGCGGGAGCTGTTGCGGCGGAATCCGGTGGTGTGCGCGGACTACGTGGACTTGAGCGGCCGCATGCTGGAATTGGCTCGGGGGAAGGCCGGCTCTAAACGTGTGAACTACCAGCGGGCTGACGCGCTGACGGCGCAATTCGCAATCGAAGAGTACGATCTGATCGCAACGCATTTCTTCTTCGATTGCTTCGGGCCCAGTGAACTGGAAACGTTAATCGCGCGAGTCGCGGGCGCAGCCAAGCCGGGGGCGCAGTGGATCGTCTCGGAGTTTCGTGCCGATAACATCCCTGCCCGGCTGCTGGTGAGCGCGTTATACCTGTTTTTCGGCATCACAACCGGCCTGAAGACCCGCAAGCTGGTCGATCATCGGCCCAGCATGCAGGCTCGTGGATTCCGGCTCATAAAAGCGACTCATTCGCGCGGCGCGTTAGTGGTCTCGGAGCTCTGGGAACGGTAGGCGGAAAGGGGACTGGCCCTAATCCGCGCCCAGCCAATAAAACTGGAGGGGGCTGTGGCCTGTCCCCTTTCCGAACCGCCCTTATACTAGAAGTTGGACCTCGAAAAAACACTTCTGCGCAAGGTCGGCGAGGCCGTCACGCGTTTCAAGATGATTCGCGACGGCGATCGCGTGGCCGTGGCGCTATCGGGCGGCAAGGATTCGCTTACCATGCTCGAAGCGCTGATCCTGCTGCGGGACCGGGCGCCGGTCCAGTTTACGGTCTGCGCGTTCACAGTCGAACAGGGCAAATTCCTGCGTCCGATCCAGCCGATGGGCGAATATCTCAAGGGTCGCGGAATCGATTGGACGCTGCATCGCGACAATCCTTCCATCCGGTTGATCGACGAGCAGCCGGATCACGGGTGCGACCTGTGCAGCCGCTTTCGGCGCAGGGCGGTCTACCAGATCGCGCGCGAGCTGGGCGCCAACGTGATCGCTTTCGGCCACACAGCCGACGATTTGTGCGAATCTTTTCTGCGTAACGCCCTATTTACGGGCCGCATCAGCGCGCTGCCGCCCGTGACCTGGTCGAGCAAGAAGGATTTCAGGCTCATCCGGCCGCTGGTGTTCGTGACCGAGGACATCACCACGCGTTACGCCGAATCGCTGGGTGCGCCGGTGATTCCCTGCGGGTGTTCCCAAAAAACCGGGACCGTTCGCCGATCGCTGCGCGATATTTTGGGCGAGCTGGAGAAAGAGCATCCGCGTCTGAAAGAATCGCTGCTTTCGGCAATGGGAAACATTCAGACGGACCGCCTTCTGGACACCCGGTATCTTCCTGACGACGGACCGGTGGAAGCGCCTGAAGAGACGAATCCACTCGTGGTTGTACGTTAAAATCATTTCTTGCCTATCGCGAAGGTTACCGTAGCCGTGCCGACACTGGCCGCCGGCGAGGTGCTGGAGGAGTGCCTGCGGGCGCTGGAATCGCAAACTGTGAGTGAGTTCGAGGTGGTGGTGATCGACAACAGCGGGACCCGTTGCTTACAAACCTCCAGTCCGCGCGTCCGTGTGATCGCGAACGATCATAACGTGGGCTTCGGTGCTGCGGTAAACCAGGCGTTTCGCGCGTCGAATGCTCCGTACCTGGCAACGCTCAATGACGACGCGATGGCCAATCCGCGCTGGCTCGAAACACTGCTGGGGGACGCGGAAACGCATCCGCGCATCGGGATGTTCGCCTCGGAAGTGCGGCTGGCCGGGACCGAGGCTCTGGATTCAGCGGGCATGTTAATCGCGGCCGATGGATCCAGCAAACAGGCGCCTCCGGCGCTTTCGGCAGACGCGGACGCTCTACTACCAAGTGGCTCGGCAGCACTCTATCGCCGGGCGATGCTCGAGGACATCGGACTGTTCGACGAAAGTTTTTTCCTGTACTGCGAGGACACCGACCTGGGCCTGCGGGCGCAGTGGGCCGGCTGGGGCTGCCGCTATGTGGCTGGGGCCATCGTGGAACATCGTTATTCGCACACGGCCGGGCGCGCGTCGCCGCTGAAGGCTTACTATGTGGAGCGCAACCGTCTGTACACGATCGTCAAGAACTTCCCTGCGCGCATGTTGTGGGTCGCGCCGTTCGCCTCGATCGCCCGCTACTTCTGGCACTTGGCCGCACTGATCTCCGGACACGGCAAAGCAGCGGAATACCTTGACGACGGCCATTCGGCGGCGATGCTGCCGTGGCTGGCGATCCGCGCGAATCTCGCGGCCTTGTTTCGTTTGCCTGCTTTGCTGGCAGCCCGCCGGCGCATCCTGGCCGCACGGCGGATCTCGCCGAAGGAGTTTCGGACATTGCTCGAGCGCCACTCGATCACCGTCCGGCAGGTGGCCGCGCTGTGAGTCAGGCCGTAAATCAATGTGCCAAGCGGCTGCTAGTCCTGATACCGGCGTTCAACGAAGAAGGCGCGGTAGCGGGAGTCGTGGAGGAAGTGCGCTCCACCGTTCCTGGAACGCCTATTCTGGTGGTGGACGATTGTTCCAGAGACGCCACCCGCAGCCGGGCGCGCAGTGCCGGGGCACAAGTACTCGCCATGCCGCATCATCTCGGCCTGGGCGGCTGCGTACAAGCGGGATATCGTCTGGCATATGAGCTCGGTTTCGATTACGTGATCCGCGTCGACGGCGACGGGCAGCACGATCCTCGCGATATTCCCACCGTCCTCGAAGCGCTGGAAAGGGGCGATTGCGAAATGGTGATCGGGTCGCGTTTTGTGGACGACCAGGGGACCCATACCAGTTGGTTGCGCGCGGCCGGAATCGTATTCTTTCGCGCCGTGCTGCGTCCAATTCTGGGGAAGCCCGTGCGCGATCCGACATCGGGATACGTGGGAGTCAATCGCACGGCACTCGAATTGTTTTCCGCGACGTTCCCTCTGGAATATCCGGAAATCGAAGCTCTGGTGGTGCTGCAGCGCAAGCGTTTCCGGTTCACGGAAGTGCCCTGCCGCTTTCGCCCGCGCCGAACGGGCCGCAGCACCATTACGGCGGTGAAATCGCTGTACTACATCATTTATGTCCTGCTGGGTGTGTTCGTAAACGTTCTGAAATTCGAGGGCCGGAGAAAGTGAACGGGAGAAAATATGGATCGGCTTTTTGACTTGGTCGCGGTCTTCAGCCTGGTGCTGATCGTGTGGGTGCTCAGTTCGGTTCGGCGCGCTCATATTCGCGTCGAGTATTCCGTGAGCTGGCTGCTTGCGGCCGCGGTCCTGCTGATACTGGCGCGGTGGAGGACGCTGGATGACTGGATGGCGGCAGCGCTGGGAATTTCGGACAGCTTCATTGCCCTGGCGATCATCGCGGGAGCCGCGTTTCTGGTGGTGCTGTACCGTCAGTCGCTCCGAATCTCGGGCCTGAAAGATTCCAGTATCACGCTGGCGCAGCAAGTCGCGATTCTCGAATTTCGGCTGGATGCCTTGAGTGAAAAAGAGAAGCTGTAAATGAAGAAATCCAAACGCCAGCCGCGCGTCGATAAATCCACCGCGGCCGACTCGCCCAAGCCGAAGCGAGTGTGGTGGCCGTGGGCTGCGGCAGTGGCGAGCCTTATTATCGTGCTCGAGGTATATGGCCCGGCGCTGAGTGGCGCGTTCGTTCTGGACGACCGCTACCTGGCATTCATGGATCCTAACGCTGCGCAGATGAGTCTGCGCACCTGGATCACCGGTATGCGGCCGCTGCTGTTCTTCAGTTACTGGCTAAATTTCCAGTCGAGCGGAATCGAACCCGAAGCGTATCACCTGACCAATGTGTTGCTGCATTTCGCCGGATCGCTGGTGATCGCGCTGGTTGCGGCGCGACTGCTGGAACTCGCTGGAACGACCGGGCGGGCGCGAGTCATTCTCGGCGCGATCGCGGGCGGGCTTTTCCTGCTGCATCCGCTGCAGACCGAGTCGGTCGCTTATGTCGCCAGCCGCTCGGAAGTCCTGAGCGTGCTTCTCTATTTTTCGGCTTTCGCGGTCTTCCTGTACCGGCGCACCGCGTCGATGACGATTCTGAGGGCCGCCGCAATCCTGGTGCTGTTCGCGGCAGCCGTCAGCACCAAGGAGCACACTCTGACGCTCGTAGCGCTGCTGCTGCTCACTGACTATTACTGGGGACTGGGAGGAGTGCGCAAGAACGGGTTGCTCTACGGCATGCTGGCAGCGGCTGGGATCGCCGGCGCATTGGTGATCTGGCGCGAATTGAAAGACGCGCCAACCGCTGGATTCAACGTACCGGGGCTTACTCCCGCGACTTACTTTTTCACGCAATGCCGGGTGATCTGGACGTATGTGAGAATGTTCTTCCTGCCCTTTGGACAGAATGTGGATCCGGACGTTGCGGTATCGCACAGCCTGCTGGACCACGGGGCGATTTTCGGACTGGCAGCCCTGGTGGCCCTGGTCGCCGCGGCCTGGATTTATCGCAAGCGATGGCCCCTTGCGGCATTCGGAATATTCATGTTTCTGCTGCTGCTCACGCCGACCTCGTCCTTCATCCCGATTGCCGATGTTTCGGCGGAACGTCGGATGTATCTCCCTTTCCTGGGCCTGGCACTGGTATGCCTGGAGTTTCTACGGCGGTTGAAAATCTCGCAAGCGGCCTGGGCGGGAGCCGCCATCCTGGCGATATGCGCGGTGCTGACGTATCAGCGTAGCGCTGTATGGGCCACTCCCGTCGCGTTGTGGCAGGACGCGGCGAACAAGTCTCCGCGAAAATGGCGGCCGCATTTCCAGCTCGCCTCGGCGCTATATGAATCCAGCAATTGCGGCGATGCCGCGCGAGCTTTTGAGGCAGCATCCAAGTTGGAACAGCCCGCCTTCGACCTGTTGGTGGACTGGGGCTTGGCTCTGGATTGCACCGGCGACTGGCAGCAAGCTTTGGTCAAGCTGCAGCAGGCAGAAGCGCTCCAGCCGAGCGCGCATATTCAGTCGCAGATCGGCATGGTGTACGCGAAACACAACAAGTGGGATGAGGCGCTGGCGGCGCTGGATCAGGCTCAGGCGCTCGATCCGAACTTTGAGATGACTTACGTGTATCGCGGCAAGATCTATCAGGCGACCGGAAACAATCCGGCCGCGGCAGAGCAATATAAGCGGGTCCTGGCGCTCAATCCTTATAATTCGGACGCACGGGAGGCGCTGACTCAGGTGAGCCGGTAGCAGCATGGCGCGCGCCGGCGTCCGCATTGGCATCAATGCCCTGTATCTGATCCCCGGGGGCGTCGGCGGCACCGAAATCTATTTGCGCGAGCTGCTCCGCGCGCTGGCGGAGGTCGATCCGATCAATGAGTATCTGATCTTTACCAATCTCGAGACTCAATCCGACCTGGTTCCCAAGCAGCCGAATTTTCACTGGAAGCCGCAGGCCGTTCACGCACACTTTCGTCCCGCTCGAATCTTATGGGAGCAAATCGTGCTGCCAGTCGAGGCGGCGCGTTATCGGCTGGATGTGATGTTTAATCCGGGATTCACTGGGCCCGTATTTTCGCCGTGCCGGCAGGTGACGGTGTTCCACGACCTCCAGCACAAACGCCATCCGGAATATTTTCGCTGGTTCGATCTGCCGTTCTGGAGATTCCTGCTGTGGGCGTCGGCGCACCGGTCGGACCGTCTGATCGCCGTATCGGAGGCCACGCGCTCCGATCTTCTGCGTTTCTACGGCATCCCGAAGGAGCGTATTGCGGTGATCGCGCACGGCGTGGAACCGGCCTTTTCGCGCCTGGACAGGTCGCACACGGAATCCTGTTTGTTGTGCGTTTCCACTTTGCACCCGCATAAGAATCTGCCGCGGCTCATCCGGGCCTACGGTCGCAAGAAGCGCGACTTCCGATTGATTCTGGCGGGTCTGCGCGGCTTCCACGCGGGAGCGATCGAGCGTCTGATTCAGGAAATGAATTTGCGGGATTCAGTGCAGATCACCGGATGGGTGCCCCGCGAGGAACTCTACTCACTGTACGAACGCGCGCGAGCGTTTGTGTATCCGTCGCTGTTCGAAGGCTTCGGGATGCCAGTGTTGGAAGCGATGGCCGCTGGAATTCCGGTCGCCTGTTCCGATATTCCGCCGCTGCGCGAGGTGGCCGGCGATGCCGCACTGTTCTTCGATCAGCTGAATGAAGACGATATCGCATCGGCGATCGATCGGGTCATGAATGATGGGCAATTGCAGGAGCGGCTGGCCCAGGCGGGCCGCGAACGGGCGAGGCCGTTCACATGGGCGCGCTGCGCGGAGCAAACGCTCGCGGCATTACTGGATGCGGCTTAAGGCTTGTACGACGGGTTCAACGTGCCTTTGGCCTTTGCGATTTCGAGGAGCGTCGGATAGAACTGCACGAAGGTGTGCTCCACAGCGGCATTCTTGCTGTGGCACGCGTTGCAGCCGGCCGATGCGCCCAATACCTTGGCCGTCGACGCGTTGCCGTTAAATCCGAAATATCCCCATCCGTCGGAAAAGCGCGGCGTGTCCTTTACCGAAAACTCCACCGCGATGAAGTCGGTCTGATATTGGCCGCCCTTGTTGATGGAGCCTTCCGTGGCAGGTTTTCGAAGCTCGAGAGCGAAGATGGATTTCTCGGGCCATCGCCCCGTTTCGACAAACTTGCGATAAGCCGACGGTTCGACGAACACGTTGGTGAACGGATCGTTGCCGGCGCCGTAGCTCATGCCGACGCCCGAACTCAGAAAGATCCATTCGCGGTAATTCTTGGGTCGCACCAGCTCGCCGCCCTTATTAAACTCGGGATCGGCTCCGGCGGCAAGCACAGCCAGCAAAATAAAAGTGATGGTCTTCATCGCAGAAGCTCCTCCAGTTGGACGCGCGAGTCCGTTTTTTCATCCCGGTATTTCACGATCACCGGCGTGTACAGCGATACGCCCCAGTCTTTGCCCTTTCCGCTGGTAATGGCGCGCGATCCCGCGACCACAACGGCGCCTTCCGGAATCACCAGGGGTTCGTCGCCCTGTGCCGAAACAACCGCGCCGCGCGCCACGTCGTAGACCGGCGTCGAGCGCGTCAGGATCACGCCACTGCCCAGCACCACGCGGCGCTTGACCACCGTGCCTTCGTAAACGCCGCAATTCCCGCCGACCAGAACTTCATCTTCGATGATCACCGGCAGCGCGCCCACGGGCTCGAGCACGCCGCCGATCTGCGCCGCCGCCGAAATATGACAGTTCCTGCCGATCTGGGCGCAGCTTCCCACCAGGGCGTGCGAATCGACCATGGTCCCGTCGCCGACCCATGCGCCCGCGTTGATGTACATCGGAGGCATGCACGTCACGCTCTTTCCGATGTAGCACCCGTCGCGGATGCTGGAGCCGCCCGGCACAATGCGAACGCCGCTCGAAACCGTGAATCGCTTCACCGGCCAGGTGGCTTTATCGAAAAACGGCTGGCGGGTGGCATCCACCGACATGTCGACGATTCCGCCGATGCGAAATCCCAGCAGGATGCCTTTCTTAACCCACGCATTGACGCGCCAGCCGGTATTCGTGGAGGGATCCGGCTCGGCTGCGCGCACGGCACCCGTGTTGAGCGCCTCTTTGAGACGCGCAAACAGCATGAAATGATCTTCGTGATAAGCCGCTGGGGGATGGTCGAATAGCTGCTCAATCTCAGTCTGCATGCGAGCTCCGCGCCGCGGCGAGCAAGCCAGCCGACTCGAGTACGGCTTCGATCTTCGCGCGATTGGCCTCCGACGGCGGCACCATCGGCAATCGGAAGACAGGCTCCAGTAAGCCCATCATGGCCATCGCGGCTTTCACCGGCCCTGGGTTCACCTCGCAGAAATTCACTTCCATCAGCGGGAACCATTGCCGCTGGAGGGCGCGTGCGCCGGCAAAGTCGCCCGCCAGAGCGAGCTGCGTGAGCTTGCTGAACTCCGCCGGAATTTCGTTCGCGACTACCGAGATCACACCGCGTCCGCCCAGCGCGATCAGCGGAATGGTGATGGCGTCATCGCCGCTCAGTACCGTGAATTTCTCCGGAAGAAGATGAAGTACCGTGGCCATCTGCCCGATGTTTCCCGAAGCTTCCTTGACGCCGACGATATTGTCGATTTCCGCCAGGCGCTTGAGAGTAGCAGGCTCGACATTCACTCCGGTGCGGCCCTGAATGCTATATACGATGATCGGCAAGGGAACGGCTTTGGCGATCGCCTTGAAATGCTGGACGAGGCCTTCCTGCGTGGGCTTGTTGTAATACGGCGTGACCGAGAGGATGCCATCGGCGCCCATGTGGCTCAACTCCTTGGCGAGCTCGATAACTTCGGCGGTATTGTATCCGCCGGCGCCCGCCAGAACGGGAACTTTGCCCTTGGCTTCGTCTCTCTTAGCCTCTTGGATAGTTATCTCGACCACGCGCAGATGCTCTTGGTGGGTCAGCGTCGGACTCTCGCCGGTGGTGCCGCAAGGAACCAGGAAATTAATGCCGGCCTGGATCTGCCGCCGGACCAGCTTGCGGAGAGTTTCTTCGTCAAGCGACTGGTCCTTACGAAACGGAGTCACCAACGCGGTGCCGCATCCGGTAAACGTAGTCATAAGATCTCCTTAAACTCGAACACGCCCTTCTTGCCGGGAATCCATTGCGCCGCTTTCAACGCGCCGCGAGCAAACCCTTCCCGGCTGCGCGCGGTATGACGGAGCGTGATGGTATCGGCCGCGGAATCGAATCCGATCTCATGCGTTCCGGGATGCGCTCCGGCGCGATTCGAGCTGATATCGATGTTCCGCTCATATCCTGCCGCCTTCATCTCTTTCACCAAGGCGAGCAGGGTCCCCGAACGGGGATCCTTTTTGGTGTTGTGGTGGATTTCCCAGGCCCACGCACCGTAAGCCGGCTCGTTGGCCAATAATCGCGCGGTCTCGTGCACGGCGCGCAGGAAAACGTTCGCGCCGATGGAAAAATTCCCTCCCCAGACTAAGCCTGCGCCGCCCTTGCCGACCGCGGTTCGCACCCGATCCATGTGTTCCAGCCAGCCCGTGGTTCCGACTACGGCCGGGATACCCAGCGCGGCCAGCGTTTCGATATTTCCGAGCGCGGCGTCCGGAGTGCTGAACTCGATCGCCACGTCGGAACCTTTTAATGACGCCGGATCGTAGCCGACATCGACGCGCGCATGTATGGTGAAGCCGTACTCCGGCGCGAGCTGCTCGATCAGCTTGCCCATTTTTCCGTAGCCGACGATTGCGAGTTTCGTAGCCATCTCCTATTCAAATGACGCCGGATCGGGCGTTCGAAAGAACTCCCGGTGGAGCGATTCTACCGCGCGCCGCAGGTCGGGTGCGGCCACCACCATGCTCAGGTTCAACTGCGACGCTCCCTGCGACACCATGCGCGGCCGGATGCCGTCCAAGGCCGCAAACGCACGCGCGGAGACGTTATCGCAACGGCGGATATTCTCGCCCACCATGCAGACAATCGCCTGATTCTCCTCGATGGAGACTTCGGCGAACGCCTCCAGCTCGGCCCGGATCGCGGCTAGCGAGCGGGTGTTGTCGATGGTTAAGGAGACGCTGACTTCGGAGGTCGCGAGCATGTCTACCGACGTTTCGTAGCGGTCGAACACTTCGAAGATGCGGCGCAGGAATCCGTGGGCCATCAGCATGCGCGTGGAGACGATATTCAACAGCGTGATGTTGCGTTTGCAGGCGATGGACCGGATCGGCGTAGAGCACGGCGGCGGATCGGAAACGATGAGGGTACCTTCCACTTCAGGCCGGCGGGAGTTCAGGATCCGCACCGGAATGTTCCTCTCGATCGCCGGAAGAACGGTCGCGGGATGCAGCACCTTGGCGCCGAAATACGCCAGCTCGGCGGCTTCGGTGAACGAGCAGACTTTCACGCGATGCGCGCCGGCCAAAACAGTGGGATCGGCCGTGAGCATGCCGTCCACGTCGGTCCATATCTGGATTTCCTCCGCGCCGATTGCGGCGCCGACGATCGAAGCGGTGTAGTCCGATCCGCCGCGGCCCAGGGTGGTCGTAACGCCGTCTTCGTTGGATGCGATGAATCCACCCATCACGACCACGAAGTGGTCCAGCATCGGGAGTAGCGTATCCCGAAGCCGGCGGTTGGTCTCGTCGAACAGCGGAGCGGCCTGGGTGTGACGCCGGTCGGTTACGATGACGGAGCATGAGTCCACGTGAGCCGTGTTCATGCCGCAGCGGCGAAGATGCGCGGCGACGATCACGCTGGAAATGCGTTCCCCGTATGCCGAAATCGCGTCGGTGGCGCGCGGAGTCAGCTCACGCATCACCGCAAGGCCGCGCACCAGAGCGTCCAGATCCTGAAAATGCGCCTCGACAATGCCATCCGTTTCCAGTCCGGCCGATTCGCGCAAATGGAACTCGCGCAGCTCCGCAAGTTTCGCGAGCGCCGGCTGCAACTCGCCGGCCACCGCATCGGCAGCGATCGCCAGCAGCTTGTTGGTGGTTTTGCCCATCGCGGACACGACGACCACGGGCTTACGGGCGCTTTGGCTGCGAACGATTCCGGCGACTCGATGGATGGCCTCGGCGGACTCGACTGAGGTCCCGCCGAACTTCATGACGATCATCTTGTTACTCCAAGTGCTCCGTGTACTCCCCCCTGCTGGATCAGCACCTCGGCGATCTGCACAGCATTAAGAGCCGCACCCTTCAGCAACTGATCGCCCGCAACAAACAGGGCGATCGACTTGCCGGAAGGATCACTTGTATCCTGCCTAATGCGGCCCACGAGAATGTCATCCTGCCCGGATGCGTCGCGAGGCATCGGGAAATAATTCTTTTCGGGATCGTCCACGATCTGTACCCCAGGCGCATTCGCCAGGAGCGCGGTCACCTCTTTCGGAGTAATGGGCCGCTCGCATTCGATCGTCAGGGCTTCGGAATGGGCACGAAGCACCGGCACGCGCACACATGTGGCGCTCACGCGGATCTCGGAATCGCCGAAGATCTTCTGCGTTTCGCGCGCCATCTTGGTTTCTTCTTCGTTGTAGCCGGTCACGGGATCGATCTTGGTATTGTGGCTGAACAGATTAAAAGCGTAGGGATGCGGCAGCACCGTGTTCTGGTACGGCTGGTTGGCGAGGTACGCGCGCGTGGACTCGGTCAGTTCCTCCATGGCCGCCGCGCCGGCTCCGGAAGCAGCTTGATAGGTGGACGCGATCAAACGCCGGATGCGGTTGACCTTATGAACAGGCCAAAGCGGCGTGATGCCGATGATGGTCGAGCAGTTGGGGTTCGCGATGATTCCCTGGTGCACGCACATGGCTTGCGGATTAACCTCGGGAATCACCAGAGGCACGGCCGGGTCCATGCGAAACGCCGAAGAATTGTCGATGACCACGGCGCCCGCCTTCGCGGCGATGGGTCCGAACTTCTTCGAGATGGAGCCGCCGGCACTGAAGAACGCGATGTCGACATCGGCGAAGCTATTCTCGGTCAACTCCTCCACTTCGATTTCTTTGCCGGCAAACGTCATCTTCTTGCCGCGGGACCGCGCCGACGCCAGCAGGCGCAAGCTGCCGATCGGAAAGCACCGCTGTTCCAGGCACCGCAGGAACTCCACGCCCACGGCTCCGGTGGCTCCCGCGATCGCTACTCGATAGTCTTTCTTCACCGATGTGCTCATGGCTGTAGTAATTGCCTCACTAATTTCTGGTAGATTCCGATCGACTCGAGAAGCTCCGCTTTCGGGATCCGTTCTTCGTCGGTGTGTGCAAAGTGGATGCTGCCGGGACCGAAAAGAAACGGCTGCCCCCAAGTCCCGTTGAATGCGGGGATGTCCGTGGTATACGAGACCACTGTGGTCTCCAGTCCGTCCACCGAGCCCAGATGCACGGCCGGAATGAACAGAACCTCTTTCGCATCGACTAAATCCTTCGACGCCTCGGCCACAGCGGCGCGGATGCTGTCGCCAGAATCCACCAGGCGGAAAAAGATTTCCGCGCGCGCGTGATCCGGGATGACGTTGGGGGCGCGGCCGCCCTGAATGGTGCCGATGTTCATCGTGCTCGCGCCAAGGATGGAATCGGCCGGCATGGGAATGCGGCGAATCTTCTCAAGTGCATCCAGGAGTTTCTCGATGGCCGATTCGCCCAGGTGCGGATAAGCGGAGTGAGCCATCCGGCCTTGCGCGATGATCTCGTATCTCAAAGCACCTTTGGATCCAAGCGCGAGTTTGTTCTCGCTAGGCTCGCCGTTGATCAGGTAGCGGCTGCCGCGGGGGCTCTTGGCGGCGGCATACGCGCCGGCGCTGTTGCGTTCCTCGCCGACGACGAACAGCAGCGCGATCCCCCGGACACCACTCGTCACCAACGCCTCGACGGCATGAATCATGGCCGCAATGATGCCTTTGGTATCGCACGCGCCGCGGCCCCAGATAAAGTCGCCGTCCTCGCGTGACGCGTAGAATGGCGGCACGGTATCCATGTGGGTCGAGAGGGTGACGATCGGATCTCCCCAATGAGCGAAGACGTTGTAGCGATGCGGCTCGACCTCAAGCCTCTCGACCTGTCCACCGGTTCGCGCGGCGATCCCACCAAGGTGATCGAACAGAAACCGTCCGACCTGCTCCTCGTTCGGCGTGACCGAATCGATATCGACAAGTGCGCGCGTGAGCTGAAACGGGTCCATATAAGTCAGGGCTTTTTCAGGAGACGCGCTGCCTCTGAGAGACAGCCAGGAGGGGCTGTGACCACTTCCCGATAGCGCTCCATCCGGCCCGGAAAAACCAAGTCGAATGACAGTGAACAGGTATTAGCCTTGTTCACCAACCGCAGCGCCACGGATCCGGCGCATCGATTTCGGCGAGGCTGCCCCTTTCACCCGGCGTTCCGGATCCACGGAAATGCGCGCCGAGTTACTGATGGCCCTCGCTCCTCTACCAGAACTCGCTAATCAGGATAGCACGACAGGCGGGCGCCGGCCCACTTTTCTGGCGTTAAACCCGTCCAGGAGCAGGGTGGGAAGCGTCCGGCTGGACCCAAGCGGGGGGCCTTGCACTGCTCATCGCGGCGATATATCTTTATTATGCAAGTGAATCGGGAGGGCGAGCATGCAATCGGCGAGAAGAGCGACTGCAAAACACGTTGGGCGCAAATGGTGGTGCCTGGCGCTGCTGCTGGGGTTGGCCTTCATGCGGCCCAACGTCTTGCATGCAGCTTCCAACACACCCGCGGTAGCGGACGCCGCCAAGGCTGATGATCTGCCTGCGGTGCGCAAACTGATCAAGGAGCACGCGGATGTGAATACGCCCGCCAACGACGGCTCCTCGGCGCTCCTGTGGGCGGCCTACCACTCGAACGCGGAAATGACCAAGGCGCTTCTCGCGGCCGGAGCGGCAGTGGATGCAGCGAACCATTACGGCGTCACCCCTCTTCTGCAGGCGAGCCGCAATGGAGACGCCGAGATCATCGGCGCGTTGCTCGATGCGGGAGCGGAGCCGACGCGTTGGCATGCGGAGGGTGAGACGCCGCTGATGGCCGCGTCGCGCACCGGCCGCGTGGATGCCGTTAAATTACTGCTTTCTAAAGGCTCGTTCGTCAATGCCGCGGATCCGTTTCAGGAAGAGACCGCGCTCATGTGGGCGTCCGCCGAAGGTCATGTGGAAGTGGTAAAGGCGCTGCTGGCCGCGGGCGCGGATCCGAACCAAAAGGCGCATGTCTCCACCATCACCACGCGCAAAAACGCGGATCATCCTTCCGGTGGTTTTACTGCTCTCATGTTCGCCGTTCGCAACGGACACGAGGAGGTTGCCAAGGCGCTGATCGCCGGCGGCGCCGATCCGAAGCTGACCAATGCCGATGGCGCCACCGCGACCATCGTCGCTATCGTCAATGACCGCTTCGATCTGGCCAAAGAGTTAATTGACCTGGGCGCGGACCCCAACGACGGATCCTTGTTCTTCGCCGTGGACATGCACGACGCCACCACCGATATGCGCGCGCACGACGGCTCGAGGCTGCAGCCTAACCACCCGAACAATCTGACCGCTCTGGGTCTGGTTAAGGTGCTTCTCGACGTCGGCGCGGACGTGAACAAGCCGTTCGTCGGCGCGTTACATTCGACCACGCTGTGCTGCGGCGCGGCGATCAACAGCTCGCCGTTTTATCGCGCTGCTACGGCGGCCGACGTCGAAGTTCTGAAGCTGCTGCTTGCGAAAGGCGCGCAGGTCGAGTGGAGCCCGGCCGAAGTCAAGCCTAAGGACGGCAAAGGTCCTGCGCGGCCGAATCCCAACGCCGGACGCACGCCCCTGATGGCGGCCATAAAAGGTGGCCAGGGCGCGCCGATCGCGGGCGGGCCCGGTTTCACTCGCATCGGTCCGCCGGTCTTCCGCGAGCCCGGCAGCCGCGATCCCCTTGAAGCTCTTAATTTGCTGCTGGCCGCCGGGGCCAATCCTAACGCTAAAGCGGGCGATGGTTCGACGCCGCTCCACCAGGCCGTGCAGGAGGAGCACGTAGGGATGATTCGTGCGCTGGCAGCCGCCGGTGGAAAGCTGGACGCCGTCAACAAGGACAATCTGACTCCCCTGCTTCTGGCCGAGGCGCCTAAAAAGCCCAACCCCGCCGACATGGGCGACTTGGACGTGTACAAGCCGAAGCGCAATTCGAAAGAGGAGATCGTCGCGGCCCTGCGGGAGCTGATGCACCTTGGTCCCAACGATCCGGCTCCGCAGCCCCCGCCGCTTCCGAAGGAAGCCGACAAAAAAGCGACTGACGATAAAAAAGTGACTGACGATAAGGAAAAGAAAGACAGTCCCAAAGTTCCGGCGGTGACAAGCGCTCCATGAAGATCCCCAAGAGCATGGCGCGGAACATCGCAATCGCGGGGACTTTGGTCTGCTTTGGCCTGACCGCGCTGCTGGTAGCCCAAACCGGTGCGCCGAAGGTCAACACCACTGCGCCGAACACCACTCCGCCGAACGCCGCTGCGGATGCAGCCAAGTATCGTGCGTTGGTAAATAGATACTGCCTCTCGTGTCACAACGACCACACCGCGAATCCGGCGGATCCGGTCAACCTCGAAGGTCCGGCTTTCGACGATCTGCTGGGCCATGCCAAAACCTGGGAGCGAGTCCTCCGGAAGCTGAGTGTGCGGGCGATGCCGCCTCCCGGCATGCCGCGTCCGACAGAGGCCGAGTACGCGGGCTTTACGGGCTGGCTGGCCACGTCGCTCGACCACGCCTGGGAAGGTAAGAGCACGCCGGGCCGATTCGTGGTCCATCGTCTGAATCGAGCCGAGTATGCCAACGCGATCCGCGATCTGCTCGCCGTCGACCTGGACGTGTCCGATCTGCTGCCGACCGACGGCGCAGAGTTCGGCTTCGACAATATTGCGACATCGCTCAAGACGTCGCCGCTGCTATTGGAGGGATACGTGACAGCCGCCCAGCGCGTGGCCGCGATGGCGGTGGGCGATCCCCAGGTGAAGCCCGGGACCACCGAGCATTCCATCAGCCGCGAATTCAGCCAGAACGGATATATCGACGGCCTGCCGCTCGGAACCGTGGGCGGCACAGTGGTCCGTCAGGTGTTCCCAGCCGACGCCGAGTATAAACTGTCGGGCCGGCTGGTCCGCGGCGTACAGGAAGGCTACGCCGGCGTTGAGGGCAATGACACGCCGTACACCTTCGTGATCACCGTGGATGGCACCGAAGTGTATACGGCGCCGATTGGCGGTCCCAAGGACGACGAGATGCAGGCGGCCGATCTGGCCGCGGCGCAGCCCATTATCGACAAAAGGATGACGGGACGCGTGCGGGTCACGGCCGGTCCTCACGATGTCGGGTTCACATGGAAGGAGCGTCCGTCGCAGTTGCAGGACGTGTGGGAGCCATCGCGGCGCGATAGCCAGGAAGTCCACATGGTGGCGGGCTTGCCGAAGCTCAGGTCGGTGTCGATCGACGGCCCGTACAACGTGCGCGGCGTCGGCGAAGGTCCCAGCCGGGCACGGCTCTTTGTGTGTCATCCTACCGCGACTCTGGACGAGAGGGCCTGCGCGACCAAAATTCTCTCGAATCTGGCACGCCACGCGTACCGGCGTCCCGTGACCGCCGCGGACCTCGATGCGCCCATGTCCTTCTACAAGAAGTCGCGGGAGAACAAAGGCAATTTCGACGATGGAATTCGCGCTGGAGTAGCCCGCGTTCTATCGAGTCCGTACTTCCTGTATCGCATCGAGAAGGATCCGGCTGGCATCCGCGCCGGCGCAGCGCACCCGGTGAGCGATATCGAGCTCGCCTCGCGCCTGTCATTCTTTTTGTGGAGCAGCATCCCCGACGAAAAACTCCTGGACCTGGCGGCGGCCGGGAAACTGCGGGAGCCGGCAGTGTTTGCCGAGCAGGTGCACCGCATGCTCGGGGACGAGCGCAGCGACGCGCTGGTCGAAAACTTCACGGGCCAGTGGCTGCAGCTTCGTAATCTGGAGGCCAAGGTCGCTCCCGACCTGCTGCTGTTCCCCGATTTCGACGACAACACGCGTAAAGGATTCCGCAAGGAGACCGAACTCTTCTTCGGGTATATTTTGCGCGACGACCGCAGCACTCTGGAACTTTTGAACGCGGACTACACGTTCGTCGACGAGCGGCTTGCCAGAAACTACGGCATGAAGGGCGTTTACGGCCCGCAGTTCCGGCGCGTGAAGCTCACGGATCCCAATCGCCGCGGTCTGCTGGGGCAAGGGAGCATCCTGTCGATGACTTCCGTCGCGACCAGAACCTCCCCGGTGTTCCGCGGGAAGTATGTGCTGAACACCTTCCTCAACACGCCGCCTCCTCCCGCTCCGCCGAATGTCCCCACGCTGGACGAAAGCATCAAGGGAGCATCGACGGTTCCGAAGACTGTGCGCGCGCAGCTGGAATTGCACCGCAAAAACCAGCCCTGCGCGGGCTGCCATCGGGTGATCGATCCTCCGGGGTTTGCTCTCGAGAACTTCGATTCGGTGGGGCGGTGGCGCGACAAAGATCCCGACGGCGCACCGCTGGACGTCGCGGGAGTGCTTGCGGACGGATCCCCGGTCAACGGCCCGGTGGCGCTGCGGGACGCGATTCTGAGCCGGCCTGACGCCTTCGTGACTGTCGTCACCGAAAAGATGCTGACCTACGCGCTGGGCAGGGGCCTGGAGCCAAGCGATATGCCGGTGGTTCGCCGGATTGTGAAGAAAGCCGCGCAGAATGATTACCGGCTCTCTTCGATCGTCATGGGAATTGTTGAGAGCGCGCCTTTCCAGATGCGCACCAAATTGGAAGAAGTGGAGATCGGCAAGGCGCCGGCCACTACCGCAAAAGTTGTACGATCAGATAAGTAAGGAGCAGCTATGTTCATTACGAAGAAGCACCTTTCGCGACGCACGTTCATGCGGGGCACTATGGGCGCTGCGGTCGCATTGCCATTCCTGGACGCCATGATTCCTGCGCTCTCCGCGGCGCCCACGTCGCCGTTCCGCTTCGGCGCGGTCTACTTCCCGTGCGGCGTATGGCCCGACACCTGGCATCCCGAGGCCGAGGGGAGCAACTTCGCGTTCAAGCCGGTGATGCAGCCGCTGGAGCAATTCCGCAATCAACTGGTGACGGTCAGCAAGATGAAAGCGCCGTGGGGCGAATCGGTCCACCTGGGGGCCAGCTCGGCGTTCCTGAACGGCGTCGGGCCGGCCGTCCGCCGCGACGGGAGAGGCGACTCTTTCGGAAAGATCGAATCTAAGAAGACCGTCGACCAGTTCATCGCCGATCACGTAGCCGGCGATACACCGCTGCGGTCGATTGAAGTCGGCACCGAGGACATGGGCACCGCCGTCGGAGCCTGCGACGGCTTCGCCTGCACATTCTTCAATACGCTGTCCTGGCGCGACGATGAGAGTCCGCTGCCGGTGGGGATCAATCCGCGCGTTACCTTCGAGCGCATGTTCGGCGAGACGGATTCGACCGAGCGGCGCTTCGCCCGCCTGAAGGAAAAGCAGAGCCTGCTGGACTCGGTGACCGAGGAAACCGCGAAACTGGAACGCTCGCTGGGCGCGTCCGATCGCGCCATCCTCGACGAGTACATGGGCAACATTCGCGACGTCGAGAAACAGCTCGAACGCATGGAGAGCCGCCTCAACACGATCACCGGGAATCCGGAAGCTCCCATCGGCTTGCCGGACGCGTTCGACGATCACATGAACATTACCTATAACCTGATGCACCTGGCGTATCAGGGCGACATCAGCCGCGTCTTCACCTTCATGACCGGTCATGAAGCCAGCGACCGCGCGTACGGGCACATCGGAATTCCCGAGCAGCACCACACCATCTCGCATCACGGCAACGATCCGGAGAAGCTGGCGAAGTACGCCAAGATCGCCACCTATCAAATCCAAAAGTTCGCGGATTTCCTGGACAAGCTGAAGGCCACCAAAGAGGGCGACGGGAACATCCTGGATCACTCGGTTCTGTATTGGGGCAGCGGCATGAGCAACGGCAACGCTCACGACCGGAACAATCCCCCCGCCGTTCTCGTAGGCGGCGCGCAGGGGCGGCTCAAAGGCAACCGTCACATCGTCGCGAAAGATACGCCAACGGCGAACCTGCTGCTGGCCATCGGGCACCTGAGCGGCGCGGAGATCGATAAGCTCGGGGCGAGTACGGGTCGAGTTGATCTCTAGGCAAGGACTAGGCGGGGACGATCTCCGTGCAATTCGATATCGGCAGAACGACGATCCCGCACAGGGCGCGTTCAACAAGCTCGAATCACTGGGTGTGCTTTCCGTGTAGGAAGATGTTCCGCAAGCATCCGGAGCTGGGATCTTCTGTTTGCCCGCAGTGTGCAGGTCCGATGATCGACATGGGCCGGTACTTCGAGCCTCCATCTGCCTCTAATGCTCGGTTATGGGATCGCTTGAAGAAGCTTGCTGATACTGGCTTTCGCTTCAGCAGTACGAGCAAGCGGAACTTCATCTTCGGGCCGTTCAGTGGCTCGCGCGCACCCAGCGTACGGACGGTCGCAGCGCGTATCGACAGCCTCCTCGAGCGCACTTCGGCCGCTTCGCCGCTATCGCAATTCAAACCTGCAGAATCGTTTCGCAGACGTCGTTAGAACACCTCCCTTTGGAATTCCTGAACGCCTGCTGCTGCAGCAGAGGTGTTACGTTTGGTTCTAAGCCGTTAGGGACCACTTCTGGGCAACGCGGGTCACCGTCGTCACGTTGATGCCGTCCACGCCGCCTTCGCCGATCAGTAGCCCGCTCACCGCGACGAGCGAACCGGCCAACGCATCCAGCTTGGTCAACACATTCGTCGATCAGGATGAACATCAAACGCGGGCGAGGCGAAGTGCCTTTGATTCCTCAAGCACCTGAATCGCAAGTTCACGGCCGACCGTGGGGAAACCGTCCAGAAACTCGTCCAAGGACTCGCCGTTCTCGAGATAGTCGAACAGCGTCTGCACCGGGACACGAGTCCCTCGAAACACAGGCGTTCCGTGCATCACTTCGGGGTCGCGCACGATCGCTTCTTGCATGCTCCAATTGTCCCTCAAGTGCAGCTTGAGCTGTTATGGGCACTTCGGGGCGACGCGGGTCACCGTCGTCACGTTGATGCCGTCCACGCCGCCTTCGCCGATCAGAAGGCCGCTCACCGCGACACGCGAACCGGCGAGCGCGTCCAGCTTGGTCACGACGAACTTCAGCGCCATCGTACGGCTGCCGAGGGGCCTCACGGCGTCTTCCGCGGCCTGAGCAGGACGCTCCGCCCGCTCAGGAGTTGTCGCGCTCGTGACCACCCAGTCCGCTCCGCTCTTCGTTAAACAGCCGACGACGCGAGCGAGGGCGTTGGCCGGGAGCTCTGTGCTTCCGTCCTTGGGGACAATCTGCACGCCGGCAATGGTATCGGGCCCAAGCTCGGTGGTTCCGGCAGGAAAGCCATTGGATTTCAGCATCAGCGCGACGATATCCCGGTAGGTAGGCTCGCTGAGGGAACCGGGGTTGCCGTTCGGCATGTAAGTGCTGACGAACTCGAGCACATCGCCCACGGATTTCTGCGCGAAACTCTTCCAGAATGCGTCGCCCACCAGCGGCGCCTTGCCTTGCGCCGCCAGGGCATGACAACCCGCGCAGCTTTGCCCGAAGGCCGTCATGCCTCGGGCGGCTTGAGCCTCCGTGTACACACCGTCCCAGACAGTCCGGCGCTGAGCACTTGTCTGAGAAGTGCCGGTCTGAGTATTGTCGGTCTGAGCGATCACGAGACACGCCGTGGCTGACGCAATCAGCAAAAGGCCCGCGATACCCCGCATTTGGTGATCGTCCCAAGCAACCGGAGCCTTGTCAAGCACTGTGTGTTCACAGTAGCGCGTGCCGGCGATAGAACCAGGACTTGACGACTTGGACCAGCAAAAGATACGTCACGGCCAGGAAGCCAATCGCCCCCAAGAGCGACAGAGGTAGCGGAGTGAACTGGAGCACTCTGCCCAAGGCCGTGTAGGGCAGCACCACGGCAATTGCGACAATCGCGAACACAGCGGCCAGGAGCGCCCGACTGGGCCGGCTTTTCAGTGGATTGCCCGCCGTCCGGATCACAAATACGACCAGCGTTTGCGTTGCCAGCGATTCGACGAACCAGCCGGTGTGAAATAGGGGCGCATTCGCCGACGCGTGAAACACCCACAGGAGCACTCCAAACGTGAGGAAGTCATAGATCGAGCTGATGGGTCCGATGATCGTCATGAACTGGCGAATGAATCCGATCTGCCAACGCTTGGGCCGATGCAGCAGAGCGGGATCCACGTTGTCGCTGGGAATGCTGATCTGCGAAACGTCGTAAAGAAAATTATTCAGCAGGATTTGCGTTGGCAGCATGGGAAGGAACGGCAGGAACAGGGATGCCGCCGCCATGCTGAACATATTCCCGAAGTTCGAGCTGGTGCCCATGACGATGTACTTCATGATGTTGGCGAAGCAGCGCCGCCCCTCGATGATCCCGTCGTTCAGGACGGCCAAGTCCTTTTCGAGGAGAATGATCTTCGCGGCGTCCTTGGCAACTTCCACGCCATTCATCACGGAAATGCCGACGTCCGCGGTGTGCAGCGAGGGAGCATCGTTGATCCCGTCGCCAATGTACCCGACCACATGCCCGCGTGCTTTAAGCGCGATGATGACGCGGTTCTTCTGCTCCGGCGACACACGGGCGAAGATGGCGCCATTCTCGGCCTGGTAAGCCAGAGCGGCGTCATCCATGGTGTCCACCTGGTCGCCCGAGACGCTGCGGCCAGTCTGCAGCCCGACGTCCTGGGCGATCTTCTGGGTCACATACTGGTTGTCGCCGGTCATGATGACCACGGAGACGCCGTTCTGCTTGAGCGCCTCAAGGACGGCAGGGATTCCTTCTTTGGGCGGATCCAGAAAGGCCGCGAAGCCGGCCAGCGTCATGTCCTTTTCAGCAGCAACCGTATAGGCATCCTGTTTATCGACCTGCGCAACCGCGACTCCCAGAACCCGGAATCCGCCGGCGCTCAGCTTCTGGAAAGTATCCGCGGCCTGAGCTCGCTGGTTCTCGCCGAACGGCTGTGGAGATCCATTTACGCTCACGGTCTGACAGACGCTGAAAATACTTTCGGCTTCGCCTTTCGTGACCAGCAGACATTCATCGCCATGCTGGACCACTACGGAGAGACGCTTGCGGTTGAAGTCGAAGGGAATCTCGTCCAGCTTCCGGTATTCGACGACCTTGGGACGCTCGTGCTTCAAAACCGCGTCGTCCAAAGGACTCTTGATGCCCGCCTGAAAGAAACTGTTCAGGTAGATGAACCGCAGGACATCGTCGTTGTCTTTCCCTTGGATGTCGACGTGCCGGTCGAGCGCGATTTCGCCCTCCGTCAGCGTACCGGTCTTATCGCTGCACAGGATCTCAATGCTTCCGAAGTCCTCGATGGCGGCAAGTTGCTTGACCAGCACTTTCTTCTTCGTCATGCGGCGGGCTCCCTGGGCCAGCGTAACCGTGATGATCATCGGCATCATCTCGGGCGTCATTCCCACGGCCAGCGCCACCGAGAAAAGGAACGACTCCAGGATCGGGCGGTGGAACGCAATATTCACCAGCAGGACAAAAAGCACCAACAGCATGATCACCAGGGTGATCATGTGCCCGAAGTGCCGTATGCCCCGGCCAAACTCGGTTTCGGGCGGCCGCGTGGCCAGGCGCTGGGCGATCCCGCCAAAAACGGTTTTTCGGCCGGTGCAGGCAACCACGGCGGTGCCGATTCCGGTCTGGACGGCGGTGCCCATGAAGACGCAGTTGCTGGCGTCCGCGACTCCGTGTTTCCCCGGCGGCAAATCGCCGCAGTTCTTCTCGACGCACAGCGACTCGCCGGTAAGTGCGGACTCGCGCACTTGCAGGTCTTTGACTTCGAGGAGACGGGCATCCGCCGGCACCAGATCCCCCGCGTTCAGCCGGATGACGTCCCCGGGCACCAAATCCGCCACGGGCAACTCCTGCTCGCGTCCGTCGCGCATCACCGCGGCAGTAGTGGCAACCTGCTTCCGAATCTCTTCCACCGCATGTTGCGCTTGAAACTCCATGAAGAAGTTCAGCAGCACGCTGAGCAGGACCATGGAGATGATGATCAGCCCGCCAACCGAGTCGCCCAAGGCGAGAGATATGCCGCTCGCCACCAGAAGAATGATGACCAGGGGATTGATCAGAAAGCGCAGCAGGTTCATCAGGGTCGCAAAACGCGATTCCCTCGCCATGCTGTTCGGGCCGTAGACACCCAACCGCCGCTGGGCTTCTTCGGAAGTCAGTCCGGCCGGAGTCGCCTGAAGCCGTTCCAGCAACTCCGTCCGAGACTCGCCGCAGAAGCTCAGAATCGGCTGGATTGGTTTGTCTGCCTGCACTATGCCTTAGCGAGACGGGACCCGTCTATTGCGCCGGCTCAATTCTCAGCAGCGCGCCCACTTCCTGATCTGTCAGCGCGTAGATGTTCCCATCCGGGCCTTGCCGGACGTCGCGGAAGCGCTGATGCAGATCGTCGAGAAGCCTTTCCCGGCGGATGTCTTCGAACTTGTCGTTCAATACCACGCGCTCCAGATGACCGAAACCTCGTATTTCGCCATAGCGCGCGCTGCCGACGAACAAGTTATTCTTCCAAGCCGGGAACTTGTCGCCCGTGTAAAACATGATTCCCGAGGGCCCAATGGAAGGCACCCACACGATCTGCGGGATCTCCATGCCTTCCTTGTAAGGAAGAATACGCGAGCCGTCGTACTGTCGTCCGAAGCTGATCACCGGCCAGCCGTAGTTGGCGCCGGGTTTGATCAGGTTCACTTCATCGCCGCCATTGGGTCCGTGTTCGGCGTTGAAGATCGTGCCGGAGGAATGCACGACCAAGCCCAGATGATCGCGGTGGCCGAGCGTGTAAATCTCCGGGCGATAGCCTGGCTTGCCGACAAAAGGATTGTCGCGGGGAATCGTGCCGTCGTCATTCAAGCGAAGAATCTTGCCATAGGCGCTCATGGGATCCTGCGCTTTTTGAATTTCGCCGGCGGCGGGCGTGGTCATCAGAATCGTGCCGTCGAGGGCAAAGGCCAGACGCGAGCCGCCAACGTTGGTTCCCTGCTCTGTGCTGTAGAGCTCCTGAACCTGCGTGAGCGAGTTGCCTTGGAGTTTGGCGCGGGCGAGAACGGTAGCAGATAGCATGCCCTCGCCGGGCTTGCTGAAGGCGAAATAAATCCACTGATTCTGAGCGTACTTGGGATGCAGGACGAAATCGTACAGGCCGGCGTTCGCGCGAGAGTTGACCTTAGGGACTCCACCGATGGGTTGCGGATCGAGCACCCCATCGCGAACGATGCGCAGCTTGCCGGGCCCGCGCTCGCTCACCAGAATATTGCCGCCGGGGAGAAAAACCATGCCGAAGGGGCGGTCGAGAGCCTTGGTGATGACGGTGACCTTGATCTTGTGCTGCTCGGCTGTATCGAAAATGAACGGACCGTCACCCAAGGGAGCGCGCGGAAGATCGATCACATTGGCCTGGCCGTGGAGGACCGCGGCAAAGATCACGGCGCTGAAAAACGAGTGCTTCATCGTTATACTATACGCCGGGGACGACATCGTGCGACAAATCACACTTTCCATAGCCTTCTGCGCCGGCTTGCTCTTTGCCGGCTTGCTTGACGCCCAACCCCAGCCACCCGGGCAGTCGATGTTTCAGAGCAAATGCGCGAGCTGCCATTCGGCCCAAGGCGGTGCGCCCGCGCTGCCGGCGCTCAATGCCATGCCGACCGAAAGCATCTTCGAAGCATTGATGACCGGCAAGATGAAGGAGCAGGCGGCGTCGATGACCAGCCGTGAGCGCCGCGTGGTGGCCGAATTTCTGGGCAAGCGTCCGCTTAACGACCCCGCCGCGGGCGATGTGACCAAGATGACGAATCGCTGCGCCTCGAATCCCGCATTAGGCGATGTCAATGCATCACCCGAGTGGTCGGGTTGGGGTGGAACGACGAATGCCCGGTTTCAGACGGCGCGCGCCGCCGGGCTGACGGCGTCCGATGTGCCCCGGCTCAAGCTCAAATGGGCGTTTGGGTTACCGGGCGGATCGAGCCTGTATTCTCAGCCCGCAGTCGCCTTCGGCCGAGTATTCGTGGGCAACGACGACGGCGTTGTCTATTCGATGAATGCCAAATCCGGATGCGTCTACTGGGCTTACCGCTCCGATATGTTCGGCCGGTTCGCACCCATCGTTGCGCCTATTTCCGGACATTCCGGCACGCCCTACGCCGTGTTTTTCGTGACGCGCTCGTCGACGGCCTATGCGATCGACGCGCACGACGGAAAGCTCCTCTGGAAGAACACGGAAGTGAAGGACGGGCTGAACAACCTGAGCGCCACAGCCGCCTATTATGACGGCCGGCTGTACGTGCCCCTGTCGGGTACCGAGACGCTCACCGGATCGAATCTCGATTACGAATGCTGCAAGTCGCGCGGGACCGTCGTCGCGATGGATGCCAACACCGGCAAGGTTCTGTGGCGCGCGCAGAGCATTCAGGAGCCGCTGCGTAACATTGGCGAGAATTCGCATGGGAAGCAGATGTGGGGCCCGGCGGGAGCGTCGGTGTGGAACACGCCTACCATTGACGCGAAGCGCAAGCTCATATACGTAGGGACCGGGAACAGCTTCGGCCGGATCGCGGCATCCACCAGCGATTCGATCCTGGCGCTGCGCATGGAAGACGGAAAGATGGTGTGGCACCATCAGGAGTTTGCAGGTGATTCGTTCATGAGCGGCTGCCGCCCGGCGAATGCCGCGGATACGAATTGCCCTGAAAAGCTGGGACCGGACTACGATTTCGGCGGCTCCTCGGCGATTCTGCAAACCGTGAACGGCAAGGATATTCTGGTCGCGGCAGGCAAGGGCGGCGTGGCGATCGGGCTCGATCCGGACGCCGATGGAAAGCTGGTTTGGCGAACCCAGTTGTGGGAGACGCAGGCGCCGTCCGCTTCGGGTCTGGTGGTTTGGGGCGGAGCGTCGGATGGGCAGCGCGTTTACTACCCGTTGCAGCAAGCCGGCGGCGGACTGAAAGCCCTCCAGCTCACGACCGGCAAAGTGGATTGGAACGCGCCCATCAACGCGGATCGCCGGGGCCAGGCTGGTCCGGCCACCGCGATTCCCGGAGTGGTCTTCACCGGCGGCTGGGACGGTATTTTGCGCGCCGTGGATGCAGCCGGGAAAGTGATCTGGAGCTTCGATGCCAAGCAGGATTTTCAGACCGTGAACGGCGTGATCGCCAATGGCGGCTCATTTGGCCCGGCCGGCGCGGTGATCGTTAACGGGATGGTGTACGTGGCATCGGGCTACGTCGGAATCCAGCAAGGCTCGCAGGGGAACGTGGTGCTGGCGTTCGGGGTGGAATAGCATAGAAATCATGCAACTCAGCAAACCCCTTACCAAACGCCTCACCAAAACATGGATGAAATGGGCCGCCGGGGCTAACCTTCTCCTCGCCGCCTGCGTGCTTTTCGCCGCTGACCCGGCCGTGATCACGATCGCCAGCAAGAATCTTTTTCCCGAAAGCATCACCTCCACCACCGACGGAGCCATCATCATCGGCAGCTTCGGCACCAGCACCATCTGGCGAATCCCTCCCGGTGAAAACAACGCGTCCCAGTGGATCGACGCAAGCAAGAACAAAGGGCCCTTGCTGGGCGTGCTGGCCGATGAGAAATCCGGCCGCCTGCTCGTCTGTCAAGCCGGAGTCAAAACCTTCGACCTCAAAACCGGAGCCCCTAAAGAAGAGCTCACCATCCCCACCGCGAATCCCTTTTGCAATGATCTCGCGGTACGCGATGACGGGTCCCTCTTCGTCACCGACACCGTGGGAGCCAAGGTCTTCATGTTCGCCAAGGGCTCGACTACGCCCTTTGCGGCGACGGGTGTCGAAGTCGCTTCCGACCCGCTGCTGGCCGGGGCCGATGGCCTGGCGTTCTTAAGCGATCCCGACAAACTCTACGTCAACACCGTCACCAGCAGCAAACTTCTGCGTCTCGATCTCGGCAAGGATGGCAAGGTGACCAAGATCACCGAGCTCAAACAATCGCGCCCGCTCCTGGGTCCCGACGGAATGCGCCCCATCGACGGCAAGCGCCTGATCATCGCCGAGGGGAAGGGCCGCACCGCCATGGGCGTCCCTGAAGGCGACAGCATCGCGATCACGACACTTAAGGAAGGCGGCATGGAAGGCGGTACTCCCGCCGTCACCGTCACGAAGGGCATGGGCTGGACCATGGAAGGCAAGCTCCAGCAGCGCGACGCCAAGAACCCCGACGCCGATAAGGGTCCCTTCCGTCTGTTCCCGGTCCCGCTGCCGAAGTAAGACTTCAGACCGGCGCGGACACACTGGGGTCCCTAAATAAAGCCGCTAGCCGGCTGATACACGGCTGACGTCCGCTCGTTGTAGAACTCTGCCCGCTCAAGGTCGAATGGAAAGGAATGTGGACGTGATCCCAGAAGACAAGAGCGCGGGAGTGACTCACGGCTTGCGCGAAGCGTTCGGCGTAGAAGAGTTCGAAGACATCTACATGCTGACCAAAGGGCAGAGCGGAGCCTTGGTCTACCGCATGGTCGTGCGAGGATCTCCCTACCTGTTGCGGATAATCACGCGTACACAAGATCCCACGCTCCCACAACACTTCGCCTGCATGAAGGCGGCAGCGGACGCGGGTCTGGCCCCGCTTATCCACTACACCAGCATCGAAGACCGGATTTCGATTACCGATTTTGTGGACGCCGTACCTTTTGCCAGGGCTGAAGCGCTCATCCGGATGCCCACTACGCTGCGGACCCTGCATGCGCTACCGCCGTTTCCCAGACGGGCGGATCACCTCAACACGTCATGCATGTTCCTGCTGAACCAAGGGCCCGCCCTGGACGGATTCATCCAGACCCTTCGGACAGCGAACGTTTTCTCTGAAGGTGAGTTCGAGGAACTGCTCGACTGGCACGCCCGGCTGCTCGCGGTTTACCCGCGGCAGGAAATCGACATGGTCTCGAGCCACAACGATTTGTTCAAGCCGGACAATGTCCTGTTCGACGGAAACCGCGTATGGCTGGTGGACTGGGAAGCGGCTTTCCTGAACGACCGCTATGCCGACCTGGCCGTGTATGCGAATTTAGTCGTCACCAATGAGGCGGAGGAGCGGGTTTATCTTCAGGAGTACTTCGGACAAACACCGGATGAGTACCAGCGGGCGCGATACTTCCTCATGCAGCAGGTCGCCCACATGTTCTACGGCGCGGCCTTTCTCTGGCTGGGTTCGAAGAGCAAGCCAGTGGACTGGACTGAGCCTGTGCCGGCGTTCCCGGATTTCCACCACCGCATCTGGGCTGGGGAGGTCAACCTGGCGGACGATGATACGAAAGTCGTCTATGGCCGGGTCCACTGGGAACGACTCTTACAGAACACGCAGTTGCCGCGATTTGAGGAGGCATTGAGGATCGTCAAACGCGAGAAGTTCAGATCTGCCTAACTCGCGGCGCCGCGTTGGTGCACAATCGAAGAAGGGGTTAAAGAATGAAAGGACTCTATGTCTCGATCTTATTCTTCAGCCTCAGTTGGACTGCGCATGCGCAGCCTATTCCGAGCATCGTATGGGGTAAGTGGATCGTCAAACGCGTGCTGCCCACGAGGGCAATCTCGTGTTGGGGGAAGAAAGAGGCTGGCGGAGTAATCGGCACCGAGTTAGAGTACTCACCTGAGGCCTTTAGGTGGCACCAGACCGTCACGAAGAATCCCGTCACGGAAGCAACGACCATTGCTGCCCAACAATTTCATGACGAACATTCTGGCGGAGGTGCATACGACTCACAGGTAACTTTCGAGCAATTGGGGATAAGAAAACCACAAGTCGTCCAAATCCTGATTCATCATCCTCCCGCAAGTATCACGGGGGGAACAATCGACATACCTGGAGACTCCATACTCGTAAAGGACCAGAACACGATCATCTTCTCCGTCTGCAATGTCTACTTCGAAGCAAGACGAAGGGTCTCTTCCGGCCGGAACGGGACTTCACCATAGGCGTGGCTAAGCGACCGAAAGATTCGTTATCTTCGATCCGGCAGCGCGAAGACATATAACGCGTTACCGGTGGCGGGACTGTGGACGTCCGGAGCCACTAAGCTCGGCACGTTGCGGGGGCTGCCTCCACCATTGGCGGTGGTCACGGCGACGTACTGTTTGCCGCCCACAGAGAACGTCAGAGGGAATCCCTGCACGGCGGCCGGAAGCCGCGTCTCCCACAGGATCTTGCCGGTATTGGCGTCGAACGCGCGGAACATGCGATTCAGGTCGCCCGCGAACACGATGCCGCCCGCGGTCGACAAAACGCCGGTGAGGAATGGCGCACGCTGCTCGTATTTCCAGAGCTCGCGCAGCGTCCGCGCATCGTAGGCCGCGAGCTTGCCGACGTTTCCGTTCGATCCAGGCATCTCAAAGTAGCGCGAGCGCGCGCCGCCCCCCGCCCCTGCGCCTTCCGTTTTATCCACCGCCTGCGCGGTGAATTCGAGGCAGCTCTGGCTCAACGGCACGATCAGCCGATTGCCCGGCGGATAGTACGACATCGCGGGCCAGTTCTTGCCGCCTTCGGTGGAAGGACATCCCAGCACCCCTTCGCCGATGCGCTGTTCCACGATATCGTTGCGGTAGTGCGGCTCGCCGGTGGTGGGATTGATAGAGTCGTACACATTCTGGAACACCATTTCTTTGTGACCCAGATACTTTCCCGTCTTGCGGTCCAGCTTCCACAGAATGCCGGTTTTGCCGGCGCTGAAGACGAAACTCTGGCCTTGATCGTCTACTAAGACTCGCTCGAAGACTTCATCCAAATCCAGAGTCTCGCCGGGGGCGTGATCGTAATACCAGGCGAGTTTTCCGGTATCCGCATTCAGCGCCAGCGTCGAGTTGGCGTACAGAGTCGCCCCGTTACCCGATCCGCGGCTCGCGCGCATCCAGGGCTTCGCCTGGGCCGTTCCCCAGTAGGTGAGGTTCAAGTCGGGATCATAGCTGCCGGTAATCCAGGTTTCCGCGCCCACGCGAGAGGCGTCGGGGAGACCTCCCCAGGTATCGCCTCCCGGCTGTCCCGTCAGCGCAATGGTGTAGAAGCGCCAAACCTCTTTGCCGGTCCTGGCGTCGTAAGCGCTGATGAAGCATTTCTCCCCGCCGTACTGCTGGCAACCGCTCAGACCCTGGATCAACTTTCCTTTTACGGCAATGGGTCCGCTGGTGGTGGAGTGCTGATTCTTGGATCGGTCGCCGATGGTGGTATCCCAAACGACCTTGCCGCTGCGCGCGTCGAACGCGATCAGGTGCGCTTCGCTGCTGGTCACGTAGACGTTATCGCCGTAGATCGTGATGCCGCGCATCGCCGGGGCACCCGCGTTGGTTCCGTAGCGATTCTCCCAAATCAGTTCGCCGGTTCTGGCGTCGAGGGCTTGCAATACCTGAGCAGCGTTGTTCACATACAGCACGCCGTTGTGTACGATGGGCGCCGGATCGTTGCCCAGAGGGTTTCCATCCTGCATGGCCCAACTCCACACCTGCCGCAGATCACCGACGTTCTGCGTGGTGATCTGATTCAGCGGGCTGAAGGAGCCGGCCTTGTAGTCGCGACGGATCATCAGCCAGTCGGCCGGATCCGGATTGCGCAGCATCGCATCGGTAACCGGGACGTAGTTTTTCACTTCGCCCTCGACGGTGATTCCGCGCGGTAGCTGCTTTTCCTGTTTCGCCTGCTTAGCTTGTTTAGCTTCTTTGGCGTTTTCTTGCGAGGCCCGTTGACCCGACGCGACGCTCCGAGTGGTCACGCTCGACGCTGCCGTGAGCGCCTGGGCCCCTGGCCGCGCACCGTTGGCGTCCAGAATAAACGCCGCCAGGTTCAGGTACGAATCGCCGGGAAGATTGGCTCCGCCTGGAGGCATGGTCGATTGCATGAAGTTGATCATTTCACTCACAGAACGATCTCCCCATTGAGCCAGGAAGTTGGCGCCGGCCAATTGCGGCCCTTCTTTCCCGCTGAGATCGGCCGAATGACACGAGGCGCAACTGGTCTGGTAGATCGCACGCCCTGCCGCGGCCTGCTCCTGCGTGTATGGTCCGGCCGGACGCTGCTGTCCCAGCACAAGCTGCGTGAGCAAAATCACCACGCCGCAGGCAGCCGACGTCGTCGTGAGAATCATCCGAATCTTCATAGTGCCCCCTGGGGTGACCGTCAGAGTATATCAGCAGCTTATCAAGCGCCGATATAATCCCGGAAACGCGGGTAGTGTGCGTCCCAGCGATCCATCTCGCGCGGTTCAAAGCGCTCCGGGGCAAAGGATCGGGCGATAATATTCCTCGCTTCGGCTAACGAAGACGCGGCGCCGGAGGCTAGCATTTGCATGGCAAGGTTGCCAAGAGCGGTCCCCTCCGCGGGGCCGGCGATCACTGTCCGGCCGGTGGCATCTGCGGTGAACTGGTTCAGCAGGCGATTTTTCGAGCCGCCGCCGATCACGCGAATCTCTTCGAAGCGGGTTCCGGTCAGTTCCTCCAGCGATTCCAGCACCGCGCGGTACTCCTACTCGCCGAGTGCAAACGCCAGAATATTTCCTCCGGCCGCAACGCTCACGTACTGCTGCCCGTCAAACTGATACGCCATCGGTGATGCGTTCCAGCGCTGGTTCGTTTGGAAACGCCACAACGGCTTTCCATTCGAGCTATCCACGGCGACGAAGCCGCCTCCGTCCTCGCAGAGGAAGACCAGTCCACTGGCGGTCGCCAGCACGCCTCCCCAGCTGGTCCCCGGTCCGATTTGCGGAAACTCCCACGCGATATCCCCGGTTCGGACGTTAATTGCGCGGAGGACCTTCTGCGGCGGATCCTCTGGCGCGGATCGCTGGGATCCCCCAAGGTACGCCTTGCCGGCCTCCCATTCGATCGCCTGCTTGGAATACAATCCGCAGTGCTCCACCGTTTGCAGGTAATACAGTCCCGACGACGCATCCCAGGCCGTCGAATACCAGTTCGTCCCGCCTGCCTGAGCGGGACAAACCCGCGTGAATCCATCGGCGGTAACCGGCAGCGGATTCAGCACCGGACGTCCGTCCGCCCCGATTTCCTTGGCCCAAGTGATTTTCTTGACGAACGGTTTGGCCAGCAGCAGTTTCCCATTTGTGCGATCCAGCACGTAGAAGAAACCGTTACGGTTGGCCTGGAGCAGTACCTTTCGAGGCTGCCCTTGCCAGTCCATGTCCGCCAGGACAGGCGGCTCGGTCGCATCCCAATCGAACACGTCGTGCGGAGTGAATTGATAGTGCCACTGAAGTTTCCCGGTCTTGGCATCCAGCGCCAGGATGGAACATGAATAGAGATTGTCGCCTTGGCGCTCGGCGTCGTTATAATCGGGTCCGGGATTCCCCGTCGGCCAATACACCAAACCCAGTTCCGGATCGTAGCTACCGGTAAACCATGCAACCGCGGACGGGTGCTCGATTCCCTTCCCCTTCCAGGTGTCGGATCCCGGCTCGCCCGCAGCCGGCACCGTCCAGAAGCGCCACACCTCTTTGCCGCTCACTTGATCGTAGGCGGCGACAAATCCGCGCGCTCCCTGCTCGCCGCCGGCGGTTCCGGTGATCACCAGATTCCCCACCGTCAGAGGAGCCGAGGTCGCATTGTAGTTCTGGCGCCAGTCAGCCATCGTCGTTTCCCACGCCAGATCGCCGGTGAAGCGGTTCAGTGCGAGGATATGCGCGTTGTCCGTGACCATGAACACACGATCGCCCGCCAGCGCGACGCCGCGATTAAATCCGCCTGCCGCGTTGCCGATCAATCCCTGTGTTTTCGACCGCTGGAAGTGCCACAGCTGCCGCCCAGTGCCCGCGTCCAGCGCCCAGCACTCGTTGGCGCTGGTCACATACATGACGCCGTCGACGACCACGGGCGTAGTTTCCGCCCGCGCTACGCCGGGCATCGTAAACATCCACTTGGGCGCGAGCCGCGAGACGTTATTCTTCGTGATTTGCGACAACCGCGTGAAGCGATTGCCGTCCAGACCTCCGTTGTAGGAGGGCCATTCGGTCTGAGACGTCACTTCGCGATAACGGCCCGAGACTGGCCGCAGCAGATGAATCTTCTGGTCGTCCGTGCGCAGTTGAAGGTCGAAGGAACTCTCGTTGAGCACGCGCCCTTCCAGCTTCTTGCCGTCGACGGTCTCCACGCTCCGGCGGTCTCCTCGGACGGCTTGTCCTGACGCCAGACCCGCGGCGAGGTACAAAATCCAAACGTACGAGAAAGCTTTCATTTCCGCTCCCGATCCGGACTGTCGATGCCCTGCCAGAAATCAATGGATGATGGCCCGGTAGAAAGAAACGTCCCCGTGCCGGGGGACTCGGGGCCGCCCTGGACTTGCGCGCGCGCGACACGGTCCAGCCGAATCACGGGCACTGACGGGAGCGCCTTAGCCGTCTCGGCACGATCCAGCTCAAGATCCGACGAATCTCGAATCAGAAACGCGGGGCCTTCGGCCGCGTCGACCCTCACGCCGTGCAACTCAAGCCCCTTGGTATTGAACGCCTGAACCCCGCGCTTGCCGGATCCCGTCAGATCACTGATGCGGAGGTCCGCGATCGGCATTTCCGGGAGCCCTTGTATATCCACGACCACGGGCGCCCCGCTGACGGTCACGTTGCTCATGGCGATATTGCGGAAAATTGGGGTTCGCTCGGAAACCGGCTCCTGGGGAATCCTGACGTAATAGTTGGTCACGAGAATACCGTCTTTGAGCGGCTGATCGATCACCCAGTTGTCGAAACGGATATTCTCCACCAGGCCCCCGCGGCTGCGGCCGCTCTTAATGCGGATGCCGATTTCAGTACCCGTCGAAACGATGTTGCTCGCCACCACATTGCGCACGCCGCCCGCGGTCTCGCTGCCGATCACTACCGCGCCGTGGGCCCGGTGAAACGTGGAGTTTGTGATCGTCACGTTTTCCGTGGGACGGCCCACCCGCCTTCCGTCCACACCCTTGCCGGACTTCAGCACGATGGCGTCGTCGCCCGTATCGAAGTATGAATCCGAAACGCGCACGTCACTGCTGGAATCGATGTCGATTCCATCCCCATTGGCGCTGGGATAGGTTTCTACTGTGACGTTGCGCACCACCACGTGCTCGCAATACAAGAGATGAATCACCCACATGGAAGACCCGATAATATGAATCCCCTCGATGAGGATGTTCTTACTGTCCATGGGCCGGATAAAAGAAGGACGCAAACTCAACGCAGCTTTGCGATAATCCTCCTCCGGAACCTTTTCTTTGTTTTCGAGCCGATTCTGGATGCTGGTCCACATGGCGCGCGCATCCGGATTACTCATCGCCCGGACCCAAGCCGCGTTATCCGTGGTCAGCGTCCCGCGGCCAGTGATCGTCACGTTCTGGAGATTGCGGCCGCCTATCAGCGGAGCCGGTGTGATGCCTTCGGTGCCCTCGGACCGCCCCGGAACCAGAGGATACTCGGAGAGATCGGTGTGGAAACGCAGCGTCGCGCCGGCGTCTATATTCAGCACGATGTTGCTGGCCAGTTCAATCGCGCCGGTCTCGTAGGTTCCGGCCGGAAAATAGACTGTGCCGCCGCCAGCCTTCCCGCAGGCCTGAATCGCGGCGCGAATAGCGGCAGTGCTGCGGGCGCTTGCATCGTTTTTCGCACCGTACGAGGTGACGTCGCAAAGCGATGCGCCTTGCATGGCGGCCATACAAAGCCCGAAGACCGCGATGACCGAGGTTTGGCGCATCTCAGCCATTCTACGCCCAATTGAGCCCGGAGCTATACTTTTTAGTCGACGATTCATGCTGGCGCGACGCAACTTCTTGAGCGGATTATTCGCGGTTCCACTGGCGGAGCTGGTGACGAAGCGTGGCCTTGCGCAGGGAACCTCGGGCGCCGCACGGCCGATCTTGAACGTCCGCGATTTCGGAGCCACCGGCGATGGAGCAACCAAGGACACTGCCGCCATACAGAAAGCGGTCGACCGCTGTGGCGTGCTGGGCGGCGGAGCAGTTCTGTTCCCGCCTGGAACCTATCTATCCGGAGCGATCGCGCTGCGCTCCAATACCACGTTGCGGCTCGCCGGGAACGCCACCATCGCCGGGTCTTCGGATTTCGCCGATTATCCCGTGACCCAGGTCCGTTGGGAAGGAAAGTGGATTCCGGGATATGCCGGGCTGATCTATGCGATCGACGCGAATCAAATCGGGATCGCTGGTCCGGGAAAGATTATAGGAAACCCCGCGCTCGGTGGGAGACCGACCGCTCAGAACCCGCTTCGTCATCCGGCACTGATCGAATTTATCCGCTGCCGCGATGTGAGCCTGGACGGTTTCTCAGCGGAGTACCGGCTGATGTGGTGTATCCACCCCACCAACTGTGAAAACATCTCGATTCGGAACCTGACCATCCGCACGACCGGCGGGAACGGCGACGGAATCGATATCGATTCCTGCAAACACGTGCGCATCGACGGCTGCGATATCGCAACAGGCGATGACTGCATCGCCATTAAGAGCGGCCGCGGGAGCGAAGCTTACTCGCTAATGCAGACCTGCGAGGATATCCAGATTACCAACTGTACTTTTGCGGATTCGATTTTCGCCTGCATCGGAATCGGCAGCGAGACGTCGGGCGGAATCCGCAATGTACACATTGAGAGCTGTAAAATCACTCACGCACAGACCTTCGCAATTTACATAAAAAGCCGGGTGGGCCGGGGCGCCTTCATAGAGGACATTTCCGCCAGCGATCTCGATGTTTCCGGAACGGTGGGCGGATTCCTGCGATGCAATGTGCTTTCGAGCGGCCTTCAGGACGAAGTTCCGGTGAGCGGCGACGAGGGCATCCCGGCCGTCCGGAACTTCAAGTTTTCGAATATACGCCTGCACGATTGCCCTCAGGTCGCCGACGTTACCGGGGTGCATTCACGAAAACCTCTGGAGGGCTTCGAGCTCACGAATGTTACCGGCAATTGCGCCAAAGGCATCAGCCTGGCGAATATCCACAATGCCGAACTGCGCGACATTCGCGTGACGGGTTTGACCGGACCACTGGTCAGCGTCGTGAACGTGACGGGAACGGGACTCGAGGACGCGGCGTCGCTTGCGCCGCCCAAGGAACCAGACGCAATCCCTTCTCTGGTTACACCCTATGTTCTTAAATAAGAAGCTTATCGTCGGCTTATTCTTGTGCGCGACATTTTTATGCACAACGCTGCTCTTCGCGCAGTCGGACAACTCGGCGCGCCAGAAACTGATCGCGAGCCTGAACGCCCAAGCCAACGTCCAGCTCGGGGAGCGTGCACAATCAATCGCCCAGATCCAGACGCGCGCGGATGCGAAAAAGCGCAAGGATCTGGTCCGCCGCAAAGTCCTCGCTTTGATTGGGGGGCTGCCCGCGCACCCGAGCTCGATCGCGGCGAAGCAGTTCGGAACCCTGTCCGGCGTCGGTTTTCGTATCCAAAAGCTGGCCTACGAAAGTTTGCCCGGATTCTGGGTCACGGCGAACCTGTACGTTCCCGCGAACGACACTGGGCCGTTTCCCGCGGTGCTTCTCGCGCCGGGCCACGAGGCGACCGGAAAACAGAGTCAGTACTCCTGGGGCGTCAACTTCGCACGCAACGGGATCATGGCGCTGGCGATCGATCCCTTGGGCCAAGGCGAGCGGCTTCAGTATGTCGGTTCCGACGGTAAGTCGACCATCGGCGGCTCCACGGGCGAGCATGGTGAAGCGAACATTCCCGCGATGCTGGTTGGTGAGAATATCGCCCGTTACTTCATCAATGACCGCATGCGAGGCATCGATTACCTGGTGGGCCGAAAGGACGTGGACGCGAACCGGATCGGCGCATTCGGTTGTTCCGGCGGCGGAACATCGACCGCGTATCTGGCGGCGCTGGACGATCGCCTGAAGGCCGTAGGCGTGGCCTGCTATATCACTTCATTTCAGGAGCTTCTTTCCTCTGCGACCGGCGCGCAGGAAGCCGAGCAGAGCATTCCGCGCTTCATCGAACAAGGTTTGGATTTCGGAGACTGGGTCGAGGCGTTCGCGCCCAAGCCGTACGCAATTATCTCCACGACCAACGACATGTTCCCGTTCGAAGGTGCGCGCCAAACTTACGAGGAGGCCCGGCGGATATACCGAATCCATGGTTCTGAAGACAGTCTTCAATGGATCACCGGTCCTGGCGGCCACGGTAATCTTGGTCCGATCTCTCCGGCGATCCTGGGATTCTTTCTGCATCATTTGAAGGGCGCGCCGGCCGGCGACGCCGCGTTCACGCCCGAACGGCCGCAGCGGGCGAAAGATCTGCTGGTTACTCCCACCGGGCAAGTTTCCACTTCGATCGGCGGCGAAACGGTCGCGTCGATCGTTCGTGCTCACGCTCCGGATCTGCCGCTGCGCCCAGCATCGTTACAGGACATACGAGCGGTAACTGGATCCACGGTCGTGCCAGAATCCAGTCACTCCAGTGGGCGTAGGCCTGCACTGCTCATGCTCGACTCACCGGAGCATGCCGCGCCGGAGCTCGATCGCTTAGCAAAATCCGGGTGGATCGCGATCGCCATCCAGCCGGCGCCCACACCTCCTGGCACGGAAGGTCTGAAATCGCCCTATCTCGGAAGTTTCAATCTGCTTTCCTTGAGAGCATTCCTGGTAGGGAAGACGATCGTCGGGCTGCAAATCGACGACGCCATCCGCGCCCTAAACTCGCTCGCTGCTCGCGCTGACGTCGATCCTTCCAGGATTGCGATCTATGGCAACGGGCCGCTCGGCATCGTGGCCCTTCACGTGGCTGCACTGGATTCGCGCATCCGGAGCGTCGTAGCTGAGAACACGCTGGCGAGCTATCGCATGGTGCTCGATCAACCGCTGCATCGCAATATTTCGGAGATCATGATTCCGGGAGTGCTGCGTAAGTATGATGTGGGCAATTTGGTGTTGGCGATCGCGCCGCGCCCGGTCACCATCGTCAATCCGCAGGACGCCACCGGTGCGGTCATTGACGAAGCGCAATTCCGCAAGGCAACCGGACAAGCTGTTCGCGTGCTCGTGCGAAAGACGGGCGAGCCGCTGCCCTTCGAATGAGGTCCATCCAATGAAGTTCCTGACGATCGCCTTCGTGCTCGCCGCCGGTCTCGCGATGGCGCAAACGCCCGAAACGATTCCGCTTTGGGAGAATCGCGCTCCAGGAGCGCTCGGCGATGCCGATGCGGATCGCCCCACGCTCACGATCTTCCGCGCAGCCGCGGGTCCGAACGGGGGAACGTCCGTCATTGTCGCGCCCGGCGGCGGTTACGTCAATCTGTCTATGGATAAAGAAGGCCGGCAGATTGCCTCGTGGTTCAATGCGATGGGCGTCACGGCGTTCGTATTGAAATACCGGCTCGGTCCGCGTTATCACCACCCTATTGAGCTCGGCGACGCGCAGCGGGCCATCCGCCTGGTGCGCTCCCGATCCATGCAGTTCGGAGTGGCGCCCGATCGCGTCGGCATGATGGGGTTTTCCGCGGGCGGACATCTGGCCGCGACGGCCGGCACGCGTTTTGACGATGGCAATGCCAGCGCTCCAGATGAAGCGGATCGCGTCAGCAGCCGTCCCGACTTTCTGATCCTGGCGTATCCCGTGATCTCCTTCGATCCGGCCATCGCCCACGCGGGTTCCGTCCGCAGCTTGCTGGGGGAAAATCCCGCCCCGGCCCTGCTTCAGGAGTTATCCGCCGATCTTCACGTTACCGCCAAAACGCCGCCGACATTTTTGTTCAGCACCAACGCCGATAAGGCTGTGCCTTCCGAAAACACTGTTCGGTTTTACCTGGCTTTACGCCAAGCCAAAGTTCCAGCGGAGATGCACATTTTCGAGAATGGTCCACACGGGGTGGGACTGGATCTCGGAGATCCGGCGCTCAGCCTTTGGCCCACGCTGCTGACAAATTGGCTCAGAGGCAGAGGTTTACTCGGCAAGTAAGTGCACGGTGGCGTATGATTACACCCATGCGGACTATCAGCCTTATCGTACTTGTAGGCGTTCCCGTTGCCGCTCAGTGGCTCAACCTGCCCACGCCTGGAGTTCCCCGGACCCCGGATGGCAAACCGGACCTCTCGGCGCCCGCGCCCAGGACTTCCGGCCGGAAAACCGACTTCTCCGGCATGTGGATCCCGCGCGAGATCCTGCCCTGCAACGCCAGCGAGCGCGGAGTACAGTGCACCGAACTTCCCCTGACGCCGCAGGTCATCAACATCGCGGCAGGTATGAAGGACGGCCTCCCCTACCAGCCCTGGGCGGCGGACCTGTTCAAGAGCCGCTCCAAGGACGTGGCGTACATCGACCCGCACATGCACTGCATGCCTCCGAATTTCCCGCGCGCCTGGGCCTTCCCCGAAACCATAAAGATTTTCCAGACGCCCGCCCAACTCGTCATTCTGGACGAGTTCAACGCCAGTTACCGGCAGGTGTTTTTCGACGGCCGCAAGCTCCCCGAAGACATGGTGCCGACCTGGAACGGTTACTCGGTCGCCCACTGGGAGGGCGACACGCTGGTGGTGGAATCGGCGGGCTATCGCGACGATTCCTGGCTCGACACGACGGGCAATTTCTTCTCCGGTGAGGCTCGCGTGACGGAGCGCATCCGCCGCCCCAACTTCGGCAGCCTCGACGTCGATGTGACCGTCAATGACTCCAAGGTGTTCACCAAACCGTGGACTGTGGCTCTGCATATGCGGCCCCTGCTCGACACGGAGATGATCGATTTCATTTGCTCGGACAACAACAAGGATCTCCAGCACCTGGTTCGATAGGGACTGGATTGTTCGCCGGTGTCGGAAGGTATTTCTTGTGGACAACCCAACATTACCCCCTTGCTGCGAAGATTTCGGACGTTTGTATGACGGCGATGGTCGCGAGCCTGGAATGTTCATAAGGCGGCATGTGTTCGAACCTCCGCATTACGATCCGCCGCGCTACTTCGTTTTGTCATATCGCCCAGCAGAGGGGATGGGATACGGGATTCGGATTTGTTTTTGCCCATTTTGCGGTCGCGATCTCAACGCGCTGTGGAAGGCGCGACAAATGCAAAGTTGACCACTGCCGCTTGCTCCCGACAGTAGCGTGGGTATAATGTCCGGTGCCGAGGAAAACAATGCGAATCCGAACTGTACTTCTAGGTTTGAACGTTGGATTGGCCGCCATCGCGATCCAGGCAATTGCCCAGAATGACTGGCCGAGCTACGGCCGCGACCCTGGGGCGCAGCGCTATTCGCCGCTCACGCAGATCAACCCGGGCAACGTATCCACGTTAGTCCAGGCCTGGAAATACGAAACCCGCCCAGCCTCCTCGGTCGCCAAGAGCCAGGCGCAGTCGAAGACCACGCCACTGATGGTGAACAGCGTGGTTTACTTCGTCACTCCGTTTCAAAGCCTGGTCGCCGTGGAGCCCGAAACGGGAAAGACAATCTGGACGTTCGATCACCAGCACGCTGCGCGCACCTCCCGCGGGATCGCTTACTGGCCTGGAAACAAGAACGCTCCTCCGACGATTTTCTTCGGCACCGAAGACGGTTTCTTGATCGGGGTAAACGCTCGTACGGGCAAGCTGGTTCCGGGTTTCGCCAAGGAAGGCGAGCTCGATCTGAAACCCGGGATGAAAGCTCCCGGCCTCGAGAGTGCTCCCTACGGATTGAACGGCGCGCCCGCGATTTACAAGAATCTGGTGTTCACCGGGACGCACCTGCAAGACAACGGGTCTTACGGCGGGCGTGGCGATGTCCGCGCCTGGGATGCGGCTACCGGGAAACTGGTCTGGACGTTCCACACGGTTCCGCAACCGGGCGAGGTCGGGCATGAGACCTGGCTTGATGACGGTTGGAAGAACCGGTCCGGCGTAAATGTATGGAGTACGTTTACCGTGGATGCCGAGACCGGCACCCTGCTGATGCCGATCGGGGGCCCCAGCGACGACCGCTACGGCGGAGACCGGCCCGGCGCGAATCTGTTCGGGAACTCGCTGGTCGCCGTGGATGCGATGACGGGAAAAATGAAGTGGTATCTGCAAACTACACACCACGATCTTTGGGATACCGACCTGCCGCCGCAGCCGACGCTGATCGATGTGATCCAAGATGGCAAGAGGATCCCGGCGCTGATCCAGACAGCCAAGTCGGGGCTGGTGTTTATTTTGGATCGCCGTACCGGGAAAGCCATCTACGGTATGGAGGAGCGACCCGTACCCAAAGGCGATGTTCCCGGCGAGTGGTATTCGCCCACACAGCCGTTTCCGCTAAAGCCTCCGCCGCTTGCGCGCATGACCTGGAAGCGCGACGAGATTACCAAGTTCACTCCGGAACAGCAGAAGTATTGCGAAGATCTGTTCAAGAACGCCCAAAATGATGGTCCGTATGCCCCCGTGCGCATGACCGATACGGTGGTGTTTCCCGGACCGGATGGCGGCTTCAACTGGGGCGGCGGCAGCTACGATCCCAAGCTGGGCTACTTCTTTATCAACTCGCACGACCGGGGCGGAGTCCAGAAGATGGTGGCACAGGTTCCGGCCAAGGATCGTCCCACCAAGATCGGCGGAGCGGGCGATTCGAGTCAGATGCCGTTCGTTCGCAAGAATGTGGCCCCGATCACGAATCCGGCGACGGGTTGGCCGTGCCAGTCGCCGCCATGGGGCGAGCTGTTCGCGATCAACGTGAACACCGGGGATGTCGCCTGGCGTATCCCGTTTGGACGCGTCGAGTCATTGGAGAAGATCGGCGTCATGAATACAGGATCGTACAACATCGGCGGTCCCATAGCGACGGCGAGCGGACTGCTGTTCATCGGCGCCACCGACGACCAGCGCTTTCACGCTTACGAATCGAAGACCGGGAAACTCCTGTGGGAGACCAAACTGCCGGCGGACGCGTTCGCCAATCCCATCACGTATTTGGGCAGGGATGGAAAGCAGTATGTCTTGATCGCCGCGCAGGAGACGATGATCGCGTTCCGGTTGCCGTGAACTGACCCCTTAATCCGGTAACTATTTACTTGACTAACCATGTGTTTTGCCCCATACTTAACTCATGGCGCTACCATCCACTCTCCAAGAGGCGATTATCTACTTCGCCGAACCCAAGAACTGCAATGAGTTTCTAGCGGGCTTACGGTGGACGGATGGCAAGGTTAAATGCCCCCACTGCGGTTCGGACAAGGTGAGCTATCTCGCCAGCGTGAACCGCTATAAGTGCTACGGCAAACACGCGAAGGCTCAGTTCTCCCTGAAGGTCGGAACCATCTTCGAGGATTCGCCCATCAGCCTGGACAAGTGGCTTTGCGCGATGTGGCTGATTGTGAATTGCAAGAACGGAATCAGTTCGTGCGAGATGGCGCGGGATCTCGGTATCACTCAGAAGTCAGCATGGTTCCTGGATCACCGCATCCGGTTTGCTTTGTATTCTGGATCGTTTGAGAAACTATCGGGCCACGTCGAAGCGGACGAAACCTTCATCGGCGGCAAGGCGCGGAACATGCACGTTGCGCAGCGCCAGCGCCGCATCACCGGAACCGGCACTAAGGATAAGACTCCGGTTATGGGTATCCTGGAGCGCGGCAAGGACGGCAAGAGCCGTGTCCGTACCGCAGTAGTGCCGAACCGAAAGAAGTCAGCCCTTCAAGCTGAGGTTCGGAAGAACGTTGAGGCCGGTTCCGCGCTCTATACCGACTTCCTTCTCTCGTACGAAGGACTGGCCGGGGAGTATGCCCACAAGGTCGTAGACCACGCCGTAGAGTACGTTCGCGGCAACGTCCACACTAACGGCCTTGAGAACTACTGGTCGCTCTTGAAGCGCACCATCGCGGGAACCTACGTGAGCGTCGAACCATTCCACCTGTTCCGGTATCTCGATGAGCAGGCTTATCGCTTCAACAATCGCGGCAAGGAAATGAGCGACTGGGAACGCTTCAAGCTGGCCGCATCTCAGGTTGTCGGAAAGCGGCTCACCTGGGATCAGGTCACCGGCAAGAATCACGAAGGTGAAACGTGGCCGAACTGAGAAGGAACTGAAGCGGCAGAAACGCGGAAAGCGAAAGAGCTAGCCCTTGCGGGCTGGCTTTTTCTTTTTGGACTTCGTTTTCCCGAACGGATTGGGAACAGCGCTCTTCGGGACGGTGAGCACTTTCTTGACGGCTTCGCGGAAGCGATTCCACGCTTCTGGCCCTTCGATCATTTCCGCCGTACCGGTCTTCATGTCGTTACCATGCTCTCACATCGGGAGATCGACCGAGCGATTCAGCGAGCCTAGCGGCTGTTTCGCGCATATCCTGCACCATGTCGCTTAATTTGGCGCGATCCATGATGAATAATTCGTTCTTCTTGGGCGGACAATCCCGCGCGGCCAGGAAGTGAGGGCGAGTTGGTTCGTTGTTCGGCTCGCAAAATCTTCGGGTTTGCCAAGCAAGCAGATCGGCAGCTTGAAGGGGAAGGAACTTCTTTTCATCGCGGCGGACGGCGTTTATAAGCTTGCCGTCGAGAGTCTGCATACGGCTGACCGGAGGCAGCATAAGACTAAACTGTCGTTCGTGCCTTTGATCGCTGTCGAAAACGAAGTCCACATGGTCGCTTTCTCCATCCAGTCTTTCGATATTGATGCAGGCCGCTACAACAGTGGTGAAAAGAATGTAGTAGGGACTGTCCCACATCGGTGGGACATTTCCCTTCACAAGGTCATCGTAATCACGCTGTCTTAGTCGCGCGCAAACGGAGCGGCGGGCACATTGTCCGATGACCTTGATCAAGGCGTCGATCTTCGCATCTCTTTGCTGTTTGCTGATTCCGGCCCACTGTCCATCTGGCCGAAGGCTTTCGGCCTCGCTGCCCTTAAAATATTCGATGTATGGGTCCGCGTGTAGAGTCTCTGCCCACAGGGAATCAAATGAATCCCATCCATCTACGGTTCCCAGATAGCCAGCCAGGACGTACCATGTGGAATCCCCACCGCTTCCGCTATCGTCGATGAACGCCTTCAGCATCGCAACACTGAATCTCGAATACAGATCGTGGCGTAGTCCGCAGACTACTTCGCGGACGCAGCCAGCCCGTACAGACGAATGCTTTTCGGTGAGAGTAGCGGCCATGATACACTTGTCATGTCCATGGCGCTCTCGCTGGCTCGGTCGCCAAAACTTTACCCAGCGTCCCGCCTAAAACATTCCACTGCTAAAATGTCAGTTGGAGTGTATCACAACGTGGTTAGCTAAGTAAATAGTTACCCTTAATCCTGGTTATATACAGACCGGAAATTTCCTAAAGGCAGGAGTAGAACAGGTTTATTGAAAATAAGCCAAAACCATCATAATATGCCCTAGGAGTGTTCTAAACTGAAACCCGAGACTAGACGAAACGCACCAGTTATGAACAAGGCAGCGGCGCTTTTTTTGGGGTTGACGCTTCCTTTTTGCCTGAATGCTCAAATAAGTCTGGGGCCAACGGTCGCCACTTTTGGGGTTCTGGGCGGTTCCACGGTTACGAACACCGGGTCCTCTGTGGTTGCCGGAAACCTGGGAGTGAGTCCTGGAAGCGCCATCACCGGGTTTCCGCCTGGAACGGTTACCGGCTCCATTAATTCGGCGAATAGTCTCGCGGCGACGGCGCAGGGTGAGCTAACGACCGCTTATAATCTCGCGGCCGGAGCGATGTCCACGTCGGGTGTGCCAGCGAATATAGGAGGGTTAACGCTGACCCCCGGAGTGTATACTGTTGCTTCAAGCCTGGGCCTAACCGGCACCGTGACGCTCGACGGTCAGGGCAACCCCAATTCCCAGTTCATCTTTCAGATCGGGAGCACGTTAACCACTGCATCCGGCAGCAGCGTGCTTCTGATCAATAACGCTCAAGCCTCCCACGTATTCTGGCAGGTCGGAACCTCTGCAACTCTGGGAACCACTAGTTCGTTCGCGGGGAACATCTTAGCCCTGAGCTCCATTACAGTCACTACAGGAGCAACCCTCCAGGGAAGAGCTCTGGCGCGGAACGGGGCAGTTACGCTGGACACCAATACTGTTAACGCGCCGGGGTTCTCCCCTCCCCCGCCGCCGATAACACCCGCCCCCTCGTCGCTCATCTTGATTACGACAGCCTTGATGTGCCTCGGAATGTATCAAATGCGGGATCGGCTGCTGCGGCCGTTCAGAAGAGGCTGACCCGCGTTGTTGCACATGTCACGGCGGCAAGCGCTTGTGGTTTTAACCGCCGCACTCCTTATAGCCTGTTACGCTTCGACGCTTCGGGGGATGTTCGAGCAGTGGTGGAACGAAGAGGACATGTCCCACGGCCTCGTGGTCCCGATCCTAATCTTCTGGGTTATATGGCGGGAGCGGGATCGCTGGCGGGCCCTTCGAAGTCAGCCGAGCGCGTGGGGGTTTGGTCTTCTCGCAGCCGGCGCTGGGTTGCATTTCGCAGGCGTTCTCGGTGTGGGCCTGTTCGCCGGTTCGGTAGCGTTGATGATTTCCATCGCCGGCGCGGTGCTTTGCCTGGGCGGATTCCCTTTTCTCCGAATGTTAGCGTTTCCCTTTGCACTGGCTGCGTTTATGCTGCCGAAACTGGCGTTTGTCTATAACCAGGTGACTCTGCCGCTGCAACTGCTCGCCAGCCGAATTGCCGCCGGTCTCCTGACGCTCGCCCGCATTGGAGTCATCCGGGAAGGGAATATTCTCGACGTGGGCGGCCATAGGGTCGATGTAGCGGAGGCGTGCAACGGCATCCGCTATTTGTTCGCGCTGGGCTTAATGGCTGTAATATTCGCCTACGTGGCCGATTCAAAACCCTGGATGAGATGGGCGTTACTGGCGGCAGCGGTGCCGATAGCGATTCTCGCCAACGCCGTAAGAGTCGCGGTTGCCGGTTGGCTGCCGTTTCTCGATTCCGGATTTCCTCACGCGGTTTCCGGCTGGTTGATATTTACGCTCTGCCTCGCCCCCCTAATCTTGCTGCGCGAGCTTTTTAACAAAGTGTATGTCTCCTGCCAGTCCCGGGCCTAGAGATCGTGCACTTACGGGATGGCCGAGCCTGGCAGTCCCGGTTTTTCTGGCAGTGCAAGTTCTGTTAGTTCACGCCGCGGCAGGCCGGGAGCATCCGCCTCGGCCACCTTCTGTCGCCGGTTTTCCGGCCGCAGCAGGCCAGTGGGAGGTACTCCACCAGGACCCGGTCGACGTCGATATTACAACGCTCAAAGCCGATGTCTTGGTGAGCCAGACCTATCTCGCGCGCCCTGCAAACTCGTCTGCCAGCTTGCTTGTGGCGTGGTACCGGACGCAGCGCGACGGCGCCCCCCAGCCTCACTCGCCTAAGTTTTGCTTGCCGGGGTGGGGATGGAGGCCTGAAGTTGCGGATTACGTGACGGTCGACACGGCGGGGGGTGCAATCACAGTCAACCGTTATATCGTGGTCAAGGGCCCGCAGCGTGCCGTGGTCCTTTATTGGTACCAGACGCCCTGGCGGGTCATCGCCAGCGAATGGGCAGAGAAATTCTGGGTGGCGGCCGATGCCCTGCGAAGCAAGCGCACCGATGCCGCGCTCGTTCGGGTTGTCGTGTGGTCGGCCAGCGGTGAGGACGACGCGGCCACGGCAGTGGCTACCAGCTTCACTCGCAATCTGTACCCCGCCTTGCGGAATTATCTGCCGCGGTGACGCCGGTCGATCCTAACCGGATGCGACTTGACTACCACAGCCCAATTCGTTACGATCCAACCAATTGCATGCAAATGTTTCCCGCCGAACACGAGACCAGCGTCGATCGCCAGAAGAGTGCGATCGAAAAATAACATGAAGAAACTCACGATTAGTCTTTTCTTAGCGGCGATTGCAACCGCACAGAGCACGTCCCCGACCAAGGCTCTCTCGCATTTCATCCATGCCGTGGACGATCTCGATACCACGCTCGCGTTCTATAACAACGTGTTCGGCCTGAAGGGAAATCCGTCGGATTTCCTCAATCCTGCTGTGCCTCTGCTCACGAATGCGCCGGGAGTCACGCTGCGGCTTTCCATGCTCGCGCTGCCCGGCGGGATGCGGCTGGAGCTGACCCATTTCAAGGGTCTGGAGCGCAAACCCGGCCAGGCGAAGTACACCGATCCCGGGGCCGCCAGTGCGGTGTTTTACGTCCGCGATATCGATGCAGCCGTGGCGAATGCCAAGAAAGCCAACGCGCCCATCGTGACCACGGGCGGCGCGCCGGTGGAAATCGCTACCACCAAGGGCAAGGCCCGCTCCATCATCCTGCGCGACCCCGACGGCTTCTTTCTACAACTGGTCCAGGAAACGCCCGCCGCTAATGCCCCGGAAGGAAACGTTCACCGCGTTTCGCTCGCCTACACCATGGAAAATGCCGACGCGACACGCGCGTTTTACACCGGGAAGTTGGGGATCGAACTGACCGGCTCGGCCGCGTACTCCAAGGATCCGGCGATGCTGCAATTGGTCGGCGCGCCCGCGGGCACCGAATTTCGCAAGTTGTCGGGCGTGATTCCCGGCCCGCCGGCTGCCGTCGAGTTCACCGAGTTCCGCGGCGTTCCGCGCACCAAGTTTCACCTGCGCGTGCGCGATCCGGGCGCACCCGCGCTGTGCATCCAGGTCAACGATGAGACCGCCACCATCGGCCAGATGAAGGCAGCGGGAGTGAATATCATTTCCAAAGACGGAGAGATCGTCGACTTCGGCGGCGGCACGCACACGATTTTCGTCGAAGATCCGAACGGCATGAACTTGGAAATTTTCGAGCGTACGGCATCCGCGGGTAAGGGTAAGCAAGGAAACTGACCGGCTGGATTTTAAAAATGATCCCCGATAAACCCCTTTTGTCTGTTGTCATCCTGTCATTCTTCTTGGCCGCGCCCGGTAGCTCTCAGCAGCCTCCACCGAACACAAGCCCGCAAGTCTTGGACGTTCAGGGCGGGAAGATCGGGGTCGTGACCATAGCCAGCGGGCTCATACATCCCTGGAGCCTGGCGTTCCTGCCTGACGGGAGTCTTCTCGTCGCGGAGAAGAATGGCCGGCTGCGGATGATCCGCAATCGCGTCCTGGAGCCTGATCCGGTGTGGACCGCTCCCACTCCACCGACCCAGGGCGGTGACGCGCTCCACTGGGTGGCTGTCCACCCGCAGTTCGCCCAAAACGGATTGGTGTACGTGTCTTACCCCAAGCAGGGCGAACGTGGATCCACACTGGCCGTCGCACGCGGGCGTCTGAACGGCAGCAAGATCGAAGACGTCAAGGAAATTTTCATCGCGGACGCATGGGAAACGGGGGGCAACCTCGCGGGGAAAATCTTCTTCGGCCCGGACGCCATGCTCTACGTGACCATCGGCGATCGCGACCGCATCTGCTGCAATGGCGGCGAGGACAATAGCCTCCGGATGAAAGCGCAGAAGCTGGACAACCACGTCGGCAAGACGCTGCGCCTGCGCGACGACGGCAGCGTGCCGGCGGATAATCCGTTCGTGGGCCGCGCCGATGCGAAGCCTGAAATCTTCACCTACGGCCACAGGAACGGGTACGGCCTGGCGATTCATCCCGAGACCGGCGCGCTCTGGCAGGCCGAGATCGGCCCCATGGGCGGCGATGAGGTAAACATACTACAGCCCGGCCACAACTACGGCTGGCCGCTGGTGTCGATGGGGCGCAACTACACCGGCTCACTGGTATCCGACCAGCCCTGGGCGCGGCCCGGCATGGATAATCCGCGCATCTTCTGGGTGCCCTCCATCAGCCCGTCCAGCATCATCTTTTACACCGGCGACAAGTTTCCGCGATGGAAGAATAACCTCTTCATCGGATCTCTCACCCAGCAGCAGTTGATTCGCATGGCCTTCAATCAGCCCTCGCAAGCGGAGAAGCGCGAAGGATTGCTGATCCCGCTCAAAATGCGGATTCGCGACGTCCAGCAGAGTCCGGATGGCTACATCTATGTGGCCACGGAGGGCAAGTCCGGGGGCAATGACGCCGATGGAACCGTGCTGAGGATCGAGCCGGCGGATTAGAATCCGGGCAGGAGGACAGCCAAATGAAAGTGGGCCTGAGATTCTTGACGAGTTCAGCCGTGGTGGCGGTAGCCCTGGCGTCCGGTGCGGCCGTGCTTGTCGCCCAATGGGCGGACTATCCTACGGCAGGCCCGCGGACCAAGGAAGGTAAGATCGATCCCGCTGCGCCGCCGCCGCGAACCGCCGATGGGAAAATCGATTTCACAGGTCTATGGGAACCGGCGCGTGGTCCAGGACGGGGCGGCGGGCAAGCCAAGGGAAAAAATCCTCCAGCGGCGGCCACTCCCCCGGCCGTACCCGCGGACAATGGCGAGCCTCCCCTGGGACAATTCTTCAACATCGGCGCCGGCTTTAAGGAGGGTCTGCCGCCACTGACGCCCTGGGGCGCACAGGTTCGGGCCCAGCGCAAAGGGGATGACAACAAGGACAATCCCGATGCGCACTGCCTGCCGCTCGGCCTGACCCAACTGCACATGCACCCCCAGCCGAGGAAAATCCTCCAGACCCCTCAGGCCATCGTGATTCTGTACGAGGCCAACGGAAATACGCGCCAGATTCTCACCGATGGACGCCCGCTGCCGCAAAACGATCCGTCCCCCTGGTGGTACGGCTATTCAGTCGGTCACTGGGATGGCGACACACTCGTGGTAGAGACCACCGGCTTCCGTGACGATGTATGGCTGGATGTCGAAGGCAGCCCGTTGACCAGCAGCGGAAAGATCACGGAGCGCTGGCGCCGGCCGGCTTTCGGCTCGATGCAGATCGACGTCACCATTGAGGACCCGAAAGCCTACACCAAGCCCTTCACCATCCGGGTAAATCATCGTCTCATGCCGGACACCGAACTGATGGAGTTCGTGTGCGAGGAGCGCGACGCGCGGCACTACCTCGGTAAGAAGTAAGATTCTCTTACTTCTTCTAGCGGCCTGAAACTGCCGCGACGGGGATCCCCTTGGCGTTCATCAGGGATTCGAGCAGTGCGACGGTCTTGGGGAATGCATCCGCACCGCCGCGCTGTCCCCCGGCGCCGCGAGCGGCGTCCAGAGGCGTGCGGCCATTCGCATCTTTGGCGGTCAAATCGGCACCGTGAGCGACCAGGAATTCGATGAACTTATCGAAGCCGTGTTCGGCCGCGCCGTGCAGAGCGGTTTGGTTCGGGACAGCGTTCGCGCTGGGCATCTGACTGCCGCGACGGAAGGTCTGTGCGATGCGCGCGGAAGCGCTATCGTCCGCGCCGCCACTGCCTCTCGGCGCAGCCACCGGAGGCCCACCACGTCCACCCCCGCGTCCACCCGCTGCGCCGCGATCCACCACGGAGCGGGCATTCACGTTCGCGCCGGCTTTGAGCAGAAGATCCATCGTGGCGAGCACGCCTTCGTCGGTCCGATTCCGTCCGCGCGTGGCGCGCGTGCCGAAGTCGACGCCCGCTGCTGCCATCAACGGCGTGATGCCTTCCTTGCTGGGTAGATCCACCAACGCCTTGTACTCCAAAAGCAGCGCGACGAACTTGTCATCCCCGCCCCGCGCCGCGCGCAGTAGAGGCGTGGCGCCCTGGGCCAGCATACCGTCGCCCCCGCGATCCTGCGGGACGTCGCGATACGGCGGCCGCCGCTTCAGCTGAATGTTCGGATTCGCGCCGCGCTCGAGCATCATGCGCCCGACGTCGAGGGCGGTGAGCTTATCCGGGCTCGGGAGCACGGCTACCGCGCCGTTCCCTTTCATCGGCAGCGTGCTGACGTCGGCTGCCATGTACACCGGCGAGCGGCCGAAGAGGTCCCACTTGTCGAGATCGGCGCCGCCTTTAACCAGTATCGCGGCCGTATCGAAATGGAGGTTCTCCAGTGCGAGAAGGAGCGGGGTCTCACGGTCCGGATCTTCCGAGTCCGGATCGGCGTGGGCGTCCAGCAGGTTCTGGACGCAGACCGAGCAGCCTTCGCGCGCGGCATAGTGCAGCGGGGTAAATCCGCCCTTGTTCATGTCCTTCGGGCGAGGCTCCTGGATGATCTTGCGCTCCCACTGATTGACCTTGCCGTGATCGTTCAGGTTCGCATCCTTGGACGCGAGAAATTTCACCATGTCGGTCTGGCTTTGCGCGGCGGCCCACATGATGGCGGTTTGTCCGCCCCAGGTTTCCTTGGCGTTGATGTCGGCTCCCGCAGCCAGAAGCGTCCTGGCCGCGTCCACCTTGCCGCTGCGCGCGGCGGCCATCAGGGGAGTTTCTCCATTAGGATTTCTGAAGTTGGGATCGGCGCCGGCCTTGAGCAATGCGTCGATGTTCGGAGCGGAGCCGATGATCGCGGCTTCGGTAAGCGCCGACGTGCCCAGCTGGCTCTTCAGTTTGACATTCGCGCCGGCTTTGACCAGCGCGCGGACCAGTTCCAGATCGCCATTCGCCGCGGCATACATGATGGCGGTGGTGCCATCCGCCGCGGTAGCGTTCACGTTTGCGCCCTTCGCACTTACCAGGCGCATGGCGGCGGCGTGGTCGCCGGATTCCGCCGCGTCCAGCAGTGTCAGCGACGCATCGGGGGCCGCCATGGCCGTGCCGGCCAACAAGACTGCTACTAAGGCGCAGACGCGCATGTCTAGACCTCCGCGAGACCGTTGACGCTGTCGCCGATGGCTTTCACCGGGATCTCATTGCGCTGGAGCAGCGTCAGCAGCAGGTCGCCGTGACGCGAATCCTGGGGATACTTCAGGTGCTGGCCGCCTTTGATCTTCCCGTTGGCGTGTCCCAGGACGGCCGACGGCAGCGGATCGTTGTTGTGGCGATCGCTGTTGCTCATGTCGCTGCCGAACAGAATCGTGGAATGATCCAGCACCGTGCCGTCGCCTTCCTTCGCGGCCTCGATCTTCTTGACGAATCCAGCGAACACTTCCGCGTGGTACTTCTGAATCTGCACCAGCTTGTCCATCTTTTGCGGATTGTTGCCATGATGCGACAGCGGATGGAACCCCTCGGCAATGCCCAGGTTGGTGTACGTACGCATGCTGGCTTCGCGATCCATGGAGAACGTAATCACGCGCGTGATGTCGGCCTGGAATGCCAGGGCCATCAGGTCGAACATCAGCTTGAAATATTCCGTGATATCGTTCGGGGTTCCGATCGGAGCGTCCGGAATCGTTAACGCGCGCTCGTCCGGCTTCGAAGCCATCTGTACGCGGCGCTCGATCTCACGAACGGAGTCGAGATAATCGCTGACGACGATGCGGTCCTGCACGCCGAGGCTGGCCTGCAGGCGCTGCGCCTGGCCCATCACGCGGTCCAGGATACTGCCGGTTTCCGCCAGGATCTGGGCGCGTTCTTTATCGGTGTCGCCCTCTCCGAACAGTTTCTGGAAAACCGCTCGCGGGTTGCCTTCCTGCGGCAGCGACTGGGTCGGCGTGCGCCATGCGAGGCGAGCGCTGCCCTGCGCGGCGGTGAGTTCGAGCGACGGCAGGCGCGTGTCTTGTCCCACATAGCGGACGGCCATCTGGTCGCAGCTCACGCCGGACTCCGGATTGGCCTTGCCGAACTCCGCGGGCTTCACGCACGTCAGCCAGCCTTGCTCAATATAGGCGTGAGGCTCGGGCGTTTCCGCGGGCTTGTTGCGCAAGCCGGAGACGATGGTCATATGCTTGCGGAACGGCTCCAGCGGCTGCAGGATCGGCGACATGGTGTAGCTCGTGCCGGTTTCCGCCGGCGACCAGCGATCCATGATCGCGCCGTGCGGGAAGCCCACAAAGGCGAAGCGTTTCGGTGTTTTCCCGGCGGGAGTGTCCGCCCACGCGGTGGAGGCGGGAACCATGGCTCCCAGGAGCGGCAGTCCGATGGAGGCTCCGATTCCCTTTAAGACGGCGCGGCGTGGAACGTGCTTTTTCTCGATGAACATGAGGTCGTCTCCTTATTCCCTATCTGCTGGCACTCTGCACCGGCTGCGGTGCGCGGCGCATCTTGAACTGATCGCTCCTGACCACGTCCTGGACGATGGCCGAAAACTTGTAATCCTTGGCCGCCGCATCGCGCACGATCCTGCGGACGGTCGGCATGTCGTAATACTCGCGCGTGCGGCCCATCGCATAGATCAAAAGGTTTTCCGTAAACGCCTGCACGAACTGCTCGGGCCGCCGCAGCAGCGCCTTGCGGAGGTCGTCGGGTCCGTTGATCTTCGTGCCGTCGGGCAACTCACCGGCGGAATCGATGGCCACGCCGGCGAAACGGTCCTTGTCCCGCCACATTCCCGTGGCATCGAAGTTTTCAAGCGCGAAGCCGAGCGGATCCATCACCGCGTGGCATGACGAGCAAGTCGGGCTGGCGCGGTGCTTCGCCATCAATTCGCGGACGGTGAGCGCTTTCGTGGTGCCGATGTCCTTGTCATTCAGGGTTGGCACGTTGGGCGGCGGGTTGGCCGGCGGGACACCCAGGATGTTGGCCAGGATGAACTTCCCGCGCAGAACCGGCGATGTGCGGTTGGGATAAGCGGCCGCCATCAGGATGGCGCCCTTGCCCAGCAAGCCCCAGCGCGTGGAATCTTTGAGCTCCACCCGGCGGAACTCATCGCCCTTCACGTCGGTAATGCCATACTGCAGCGCCAGGCGCTCATTCAGGTAGGTGTGATTCGCGCGCAGCAAATCCACGACGCTGCGGTCTTCCCGGAAGATGCTGTCGGCGAACAGCGTGAGCTCGGTGCGGAAATCCTGACGCGGGTCCATGCGGCCGGAAGCGTAGGGGAACACGTCGTTATCCGGAACCACCGCATCGAGCCGGGTCATGTCGAGCCACTGAAACACGAAATTGCTCGCCAGCGTTTTCGATCGCGGATCGGCCAGCATGCGCAGAACCTGCTTGTCGAGCGTGGCCGTATCGTTGAGTTTGTTCTTGATGGCGAGATCCAGCAGTTCGTCGTCGGGAATCGAGTTCCACAGGAAGAACGAAAGTTTCGACGCGAGTTCGAGATCCGTGATCGCGTACTTCTCGCCCGGCTTCAGCCCCGCGGGGACGCGCTCGCCGCGATACAGGAAAAACGGGCTCGCCAGCGTTCCCGTGATCCCTTCGCGAATGCCCACCTCAAAACCACCCTGCTTCACGCCATCGGCGTAGTACTGCATGAGTTCCGCGATGTCGTCATTGCTCACGGGACGGCGATAAGCCCGCCGTGCCAGAGTCGAAAAAATTTCCTTGGCGCATGCTTCGGGCGTTTTGCTTTTATCCTTGGCCGGGTTGCAGATGAGGATGCGGTCGCGGCTGGGCGTCCCACTGACGCCCTTCACATCGAAGGGCCCCAGAAGCTGGAACGAGCTCACGCGGTAGGAACGATCCTGCCCGCCGCCGGGCGCATTGATCTGCAACTGATCGTCGGATTCGGCAAAACTCTGGCGCCGGAACGTGACACCGATCTTGTGCGGTCCGGCCGTCGTCTCGAACTTGATGTCCTTCAGGCGGGCATTGACGCGATCGAGCGCGCCGCTCTGCACCTGATCGTAAAGCTTCATGTCTTCTTCGCCGCCGATGACCGTTTGATAGACGATCTTGTTATCGACCGTCACCACCAGCGGATTCTCGTACTCCATGCCATTGCCCCAGATATGGGTGGCCATGTCGGCGATGTTGATGTGGTATTCGCCGTCGGCGGGGAGATCCACTTTCGCGAGAATGCCGCCCCGCGTCCCCAGAGGCAATCCGGGAACGTGCGTGAGCTGATTGCCGGCGGTTGCTTTGAACGACCACCCTTGCGCGCGAGCATCGCCTTTACCGAGCGCCCGGACCGCGACGTTGCGGGCGGCACTGACGTATTGCTCTATGAAGGATGGCGAAACCTGCAGAGCGGAGGCGATGTTGTCGAAGCCCTGTGCCGTATCATCCTGCGGCAGCAGCTCGGCGCCGTTCACGTCGACCAGCAGCAGATCGCGGACAGCGTTTGCATATTCCTGGCGATTCAAGCGGTGCAGAACCACTTGGTCGGTGATATACGCCTGTGTCGGAACCTTGTCGAGCGAATCTTCGAGCCAGGCGACCAGTGAGTCGACAGCCTTGCCGTCCGGCTGCTTCGCGCCCGGAGGCGGCATGACGCGCCCGCGCAACTTGCGCACGGCCTTCTCGAAGCGCTCGGGATCCTGGGCGATGGTCGCGGCCGTAATGCCTTCAAAGCTCACGCCGCCGGTTTTGGCTTTGTCGTTGTGGCAGCCCTGGCAGTATTGCTTGACGGTGGCGAGTTGGGCGTCAGCCGGATCTGGCGCCTGGCTGGCGGACGGCAAATTAAAGACGCCAATCAGGCCGACGGCGGCGATCATGGGAATCCAATTCTTATTAGGTCGCATCGTCATTAAGCATCCGGGGAAAGATAGGCCCACAGGCTCTCGAAAGAGCGGCGAATGAATTCATCCGGGTTGCCCATCTTGGCTTCGAATTCCTTCGCCACTTTGGCTTCGACAGCTTCCGACGGGCTGTGCCCTTTGTTCAGCATCTGATTCAGGCGATCGTAGATGGTGCCGTACATGTCCACCTGCGCAGTGATGTCGGCCAGGCTGAGCGCGGGACCCACGGCGGGAACGATCTTTGTGTCTTTATTCGCGACGCTCTGGATGCGTTGCAGTCCGCCGACAATGCCGCCGATCCACCCTCCGGTCCACCAATCGACCACCGGCCAGCCTTGTCCGTAGGCGGCGTCGCCCACCGCCAGGACGTTCTGCTGCGGGAAGTAGACGTAGAGGTCGCCGTCCGTGTGCGCGGCGTCGGAAATGTATCCGTAGCGGATTTCAGAAGCGCCGGAGCCGAGAGTGCCCTTGTCGTAAAAGGTCTTGTTGGGTTGGGCGATCTTGGCAAGCTTCTTGAATTTCTGTCCGTTCCAGGGCCA